>NZ_OGVD01000003.1 GCF_900258045.1 Sphingorhabdus sp. EL138
GCCTAACACAGTGCCAACAATAAATCATCAAATTGACTTTTAGCGGCTGCGGTGCCGCTTCATCGAACTCCAAGCGATGGGGCTATATCGGCCAGTAAGCGCTAAGCCAGCTATCCAGAGCATCGGCCAGTTTGAGCCATTGCTCATTGTCCCACATTATCAAGGCAGTGAATTGATAGAATAATAAAATACCGCACCCGATAAGGGTGGCTGGAGATATTCTCCCCAATTGCTTCCAGTCATAAATAAAAAGCGGGATCAACATCGCATCAAGATATAAATATTGCGCATAGATAAAGGTCGCATCGTCCGCCATTCCCGGCAGGAAAGTTATCCGGCTGGCCGCTGCTTCGATAAGAAAAAACGTAAGCAGCAGCATATAGCGCATATGCTTCTCTGGAGAGCGCCTCCGTTCCCGGTAACCGAGCCAATAGAATAATGGTATCAAAACGAACGTCCACAACTGCAGGAAAAAGATGCTGTCCAGACGCGCCTCAATCGGCTGTGGCAAGTCTTCCAGAAAGTTGGCAATGGAAAGCGTAACGCCGGACGCCATAATCAACAGGAACAATAGGAGGGATGCGGTCCCGAAATATTTGTGCCACCGGCTCGGCCCACCCCTGGCAAGCATGGCCTGCGTTATAAACAACCCAAGCCAGCCAAACATAATGACAGCATGAACGAAAACGGCGAGAGGGAAATCAAAATTTCCACCCAAAAGCGGAAAGAGAAAAGATGGACCGAATCCCGCTACCGATACTGCCAGGAACAATAGGCCCATGATTGCGAAAAACAGGTAGGATCGCCTTGGACGCAATGAATTCCCCCCTTTCGATTTACCGATGCGCTGATGGCATTCGTTTCGCTAGGTACCAACCTATCATCGTGCACTGAGCGTTGTCTACTGCGGTCTCCTGCATGACCTGCCGTAAAAACAGACTGTTTTACAATTGTTGTAGTCAGCAGGGCTGGTCACCAACGGATTTAATGCTAGAAAGGACCCTCTCATAGGGGTGAGAGCGAGTGAACGGGGGCGTTCTATGCGTAAGATTCTATTCCTTTTTCTGGTATTTTCCGTATCGGCCTGCATTCCGCCGGGCCGCGATTATGGCTGGCCGCAGAACCGGGCAGCAGATGGTTCTGAACCGATATTACAAACGGATGCTTCGGTTTTCAGCCAGAGCCCGGATGAAGCACCGCCACCAACCTGGACCGCGCAGGCTGTGACGCCCAATGCGGTGAAAGTTGAAGACAGCACATATATAGTGAAACCCGGTGACACACTTCGCGGCATAGCCAATCGGACCGGCGCAAGTTCTGAGCTTATTGCAGCAACCAACAATTTGACCGCGCCTTATATCATCAGGCCGGGTCAGAAATTGCAAATCACCGGCGGCCGTTATCACGGCGTGAGTGGCGGTGAGACCGGGATTGCCATTGCCCGGGCCTATGGCGTTCCGTGGCGGGATGTGGTGGCGCTCAACGGTCTGGAAGAGCCGTTTATCCTGCGGGTAGGGCAAAGGCTATTGCTGCCAGCAGCCACGCCGATGGACCCGCAGCGCATGACGATTGAACAGCGGGCGGCCGCCTTTGATCTGGATATCGATGATATCGTGACCGGCAGCCAACCGGCGCTGGCCAGCGCGACGACTGCGGATGAGCCATCTGATTGGCGCAAGGCAATTGCACAAAAGGAAAAACCGGCGAAAACAGCGACAAAAAAACCGGCTGCAATCATCACACCGAGTGCTTTTTCCGGCCGGTTCAACTGGCCGGTGGAAGGTAAGCTGCTCTCCAGTTTCGGCAGCAAGGGCGGCGGCAAGGTCAATGACGGTCTGAACATCGCTGTGGCCAAAGGGACCCCGATAAGGGCATCAGCCGATGGCGTGGTGGCCTATAGCGGCGATGAAATCGGGGTTTTCGGCGGCCTGATCCTGCTCAACCATGGCGATGGCTGGGTCACCGCTTATGGCCATGCGGACAAATTAAATGTTACGCGTGGACAAAAGATCAAGGCTGGTGATATCATCGGCCTGGCTGGAGACAGCGGCTATGTACAGGAACCGCAATTGCATTTTGAAATCCGTAAAGATCGAAAGCCGGTAAACCCCGTCTCCCATCTGCCGAAGCGGACCTGATGACCCTATGGCCCGGCGCTATTCCCGCAACATCTCCGACTATCTGACGCTGCGGCGCCAGTCGAGCCTGCCAGTATGGCTCGATATTGCCTGGCGCGTCGCATTTGTATTAGGGCTCATCGCGATGGCTGTGGCGGTCCACTGGTTTGACCGTAATGGCCTGCAAGACAGCTACGATGGCGATGTCAGTTTTCTTGATGTCGTCTATTTCACGATGATCTCAATTACGACGACTGGCTATGGGGATATCGCCCCGGTGACAGAGCGGGCGCGTATGTTTGACGCCCTGGTCGTGACTCCCATTCGCATCTTCGTTGTGCTTATATTTGTCGGCACGGCCTATAATTTTGTATTCAAAAGAACCTGGGACAATTGGCGCATGAAAATCATCCAGAATAATTTGCACGATCATATCGTGATCGCCGGTTTCGGAACCAGCGGCAAGGAAGCGGTGCAGGAACTGATCGCCCGCGGCACCAATCCGGCGGAAATCGTTGTCGTCGATCCGTTTGACGAAGCGCTGGCACAGGCCGAGAAACTGGGCTGTGCGGTGATTAATGGCGATGCCACGCGCGATGTGACGTTGATGAACGTCAAGATATCGCGGGCGCGATCTATGATCGTTTCGGCGGGGCGTGACGATACCAGCATCCTGATCGTGCTGACCGCGCGGCACCTCGCCTATCACCTGCCGATCAGTGTATCGGTCCGGGCTGCGGACAATGAACTGCTTGCACGGCAGGCAGGCGCAACGACGGTGATTAATCCTGTCAGCTTTGCCGGATTGCTGCTGGCAGGCAGCTGTGAAGGCGCAAAAATATCCGACTATCTTAGCGATCTTGCTTCGGCCACCGGCCGGGTCAAACTGGTCCAGCGCCCGGTTGAAGATGACGAAGTCGGTATGGCGATGAAAGATATTGTGAAAGAGGGGCTCGGCGTCCGTATCTACCGTGACAATAACATGTACGGATTTTGGGAAGAAGAAGCCAAGAAACTTGAGGCCGGCGATATCATTGTCGAGATTATGCCGGGTAATGGCGCTGGGAATGGTGGTTCTGGGAGCCGGGCTGCCGGGGAAGAAGCAAAAGCCGACTAGCCTGTCCATGTTGCACCTGCGAACAAACATGCTATGCAGAGATACTGATAGCTGGCGTTCTCCGGGAGAAATATAATGACACAGGCCGATCCGATACCGATGCCGACCGGCCTGCGTCCGCCGAACCGGCTGGCACAATTTAGTGAACTGGCGCTGCCGCTCGACTTTGTGAGATTTGGTTTGCAATGGCCGCGCATTGTAACAGCTCCCAAAGGTGACGGACGTCCGATCTTCCTGATACCGGGCTATGGTGGCAGCGAATTATCTATGGGGCCTTTAAAAGCCTTCTTGACCGGTCTGGACTATGGTGTCTCTGATTGGGGATTGGGCAGGAACCAGGGTTCGGTTAATCGCGATATCGACCGGTTTACCACTATTGCGGAAGCACAATATAACAGCAATGACCGGCAGCCATTGACGCTAATCGGCTGGTCACTTGGCGGGATTATCGCACGCGAGGTTGCGCGGCTCTCACCCGATCTGGTTCGTGAAGTCATCACAATGGGTACTCCGATCATTGGCGGGCCGAAATATACGACACCGGGGCAGCGTTATGCGAAATCGGCACAGATTAATCTCGATCGCTTTGAGAAAGAAGTGCATGCGCGCAATAGTATCGGCTTCAGCCAGCCATTGACGGTGCTCTATTCCAATCGCGACGGAATTGTCGGGCCGGATATCGCCAAGGATATCTATAATCCGCAGGCGCGCAATATCAGAGTCGATGGCGGACATCTGGGTCTGGGTTTCAATCCGAAAGTCTGGCGAATTATCGCTGATACGCTGGCGGGACGGGCGTGAACGGCTGCACCTTGTAACCGGAGAATATTCGGCATATCCTCCTGAGCAGGAGAGAAAACATGCCGCAATTACAAAGACTGTCCGCCGCCAGTGATCCGGAAAAACTAGCACAGGTTCTGCGTGATGATGGCGCCGCGATTGTCGAAGATGTCCTCGACGCTGCTGCCTTGGAAAGACTGAAATCCGAAATCATGCCTTATGTTGAGGCGACCGAGCCCGGCCGGGATGATTTCACCGGACGCAAGACGACGCGCACTGGCGCGCTGGTTGCGCGGTCCGAGGCGTGCCGCGATCTTGTCATGGATGACTTGATTTTGGGCGGTGCCAACAGCTTTCTGAAACCTTTTTGCGAGCGGGTGCAGCTTCACCTGACACAGCTGATTCGCATCCAGCCGGGACAGGTTAAACAACCACTCCACCGCGACCGTTTGGCTTGGGGCGGCTTTCTGCAGGACAGTATCGAACCGCAATTTAACACGATCTGGGCGGTTACCGATTTCACACAGGAAAATGGCGCGACGCAGGTCATTCCCGGTTCGAACAACTGGGAAGCGGGGCGTGAAGCTGGGCCAGATGAGATCCAATATGCGGAGATGAAAGCCGGTTCTGTGCTCGTCTATTCCGGTTCGGTGATCCACAGCGGCGGCGCAAATAACGCCGATCATGACCGGATGGGATTGAACATTACCTATGCGCTAGGCTGGTTGCGGCAGGAAGAGAACCAGTATCTGTCTTGCCCGCCACATATTGCCAAGGATTTCGATCCGGCGCTGCGGGACCTGCTCGGCTATTGCATGGGCAGCTATGCGCTCGGCTATTACACGCCGCCTACCGGTCCGGGGGAAAGCCCCGAAGTGGTGCCGCCAGAATTTCTTTTCTCCGGCAAGGTAACCGACTGGAGCGACGGTGACGATCTGTATGAAAGCGTCAGTCGGCGCTCCAGCGAAACGGTCTAGGGCCTATCCCAGCAAGGCGTGAACAACGCCCATGGCCGTGTAGAAAAGCAGCCAATAGCCAGCATCAATGAAGAACAGGGTCTTGCTCTTTTGTGAGAACAGATAGTTGGTGCCGATGGCTGGAACGATGAAGCCCAGCGCAACGCCAAAGGCGGTCAGCACTTTAATGGTAAGGGAAAAGTCCGTGCCATAGGTCGCGAACGTATGCGCCAAAGTCCATGAGGCGACCAGGCTGAAAGCAAAGGCGCCGCCATAGATGGCGCCCATATTACCTTCCTTTATTTCTTCTTCGGTCAAGCCGACCGCGCCCATCCATTTCTTGCCCATGATCGGCCCATACCAGATGCCTCCGACCAGAAAGCCGGCCAAGGCTGCAACGACCACAGCGATCCAGTTTACATCGAAAATATTCATTCCATCCTCCCTGATTTTATGAACAGATTGTTTTTACACCGAAATCGCCGAAAAAACCAGCTAACGGCAGGTTGGACCAGGGTACCGGGCCATTGGAGGCGTGACTCATCGGAAAATAGCGGGTAAGGGCGCTGCCATCATGGCAACCGCAATTCCTTCTCCGCCCAAAGTCGGCATGGTGTCCCTTGGCTGTCCCAAGGCGCTGGTCGATAGCGAACGCATTCTGACACAGCTGCGCTCTGATGGTTATCAGATGTCGGCGGACTATGCGGGCGCAGATGTGGTGCTGGTCAATACCTGCGGGTTTCTCGACAGCGCCAAGGAAGAGTCGCTTGAAGCGATCGGCGAAGCGATGGCGGAAAATGGCCGGGTGATCGTCACCGGCTGCATGGGCAATGAAGCCGATGCGATCCGTGCGCGCTTCCCCGAAGTGCTGGCGGTAACCGGCGCGCATCAATATGAGGATGTCGTTACGGCGGTGCATGCGGCGGCTCCGGCGGCGCGCGGCGCGTTTGTTGATCTGGTCCCCGATGCCGGCCTGAAACTGACACCGCGCCATTACAGCTATTTGAAGATATCCGAAGGCTGCAACCATCGCTGTTCCTTCTGTATCATCCCGTCCTTGCGCGGCGATCTGGTTTCTCGGCGACCCGACGCGATCCTGCGTGAAGCGGAAAAGCTTGTCGCTAACGGGACCAAGGAATTGCTGGTGATCAGTCAGGATACATCGGCTTATGGCGTCGATATCCGGCACAAGCCGCAAATCTGGAACGGCCCGATCGGGCAGGGCCGCGAAGTGCGCGCGCATATGACCGATCTGGCGGTGGCGCTGGGCGAACTGGGCGTTTGGACGCGGCTGCACTATGTCTATCCCTATCCGCATGTCGACAAGGTCATCCCGCTCATGGCCGAGGGCAAGATCACGCCTTATCTTGATATTCCTTTTCAACATGCCGCGCCCAATGTGCTGAAACGCATGAAGCGCCCGGCCAACGAGGCGAAAGTCTTGCAGCGGGTGAAAAGCTGGCGCGATATCTGCCCGGACCTCACGATCCGCTCTACCTTCGTGGTTGGTTTCCCCGGTGAGACGGAAGAAGATTTCCAATATCTGCTCGACTGGCTGGAAGAAGCGCAGCTCGACCGGGTCGGCGGCTTTCGCTTTGAACCGGTGGAGGGTGCCGCGGCCAATGCCCTGGATGGTGCCGTACCCGAGGAAGTCAAAGAAGAACGCTATCAGCGCCTGATGGAAAAAACCGCTGCGATCAGCGCTGCACGGCTGCAAGCCAAAGTCGGCCGTACGCTGCCCGTCATCATCGACGAAATCGGTGAGCCGGATGAAGATGGCGACATTGGTGCAACTGCCCGGTCACAGGCCGATGCCCCGGAAATTGACGGCAATGTCTTCCTGCGCAACGTCAGCGCTGAGGTTGCGGTTGGTGATATTATAGATGTCGAGATCGAAGACGCCGACGCCCACGATCTGTTCGGAGCGCCGGTGTCAGGCTGACATCTGGGCGGATCAAGGCCCGCCAAGCCATTTAGATTCCCATGTAATCCTTCTTGCCTACAGGCACGCCCTGCATGCGCAGCAGGTTGTAGGTGGTGGTGACATGGAACAACAGGTTGGGGAGGTAAAAGCTCAGGACGTAGGTTTTGCCGTCGAGATCCATGGTTTGATCCGGGCCGATCGGCATCGAAATCGTCATGGTTTCATTGCCATCGATGGTCGCGTCATCGGCCTTGGCCACAGTCGCTCCACATTCCGCAACGCGGGCGATCAGGGCGTCAAACGTCTCGCCTTCCATCGGCAGGTTGGGCAGATCGTCGGTGGCGACACCTTGCATGCGCGCTGCACCGCGGACGGCAAATTCGGTGATCATCTGCACCTGCCATTTCATTTCATGCATGTCGGGGAACAGGCGGTTTTCCATGAAGGCTTCTTCGGATGCCTCCGTCGCTTCTGCATGAGCCTTGGCTTTTTCCAAAATGTTGGTCAGTCCGCGAAAAGCCTGCGCGGTGGAGGATTTGAAGATGTGGGAAAGTTGAACAGTCATTTGATATCCTTGATGAAAGTGATGATGCCGATTGGTAATGCGTACCTACATAAGATTTAAAATCAGAAATCCGCCAAGTGCGACAAAGCAAAGCAATGTACCAAATGCACCGATGACGCGCGCCAGAACGAAGATTTTTCCGCCTTCTGCACCATGTGATCCGGCTTCGGTGGATAGCGCGATGGCATGCGAAAAGCGCGCAACCACAAAGGCGATCGCGATGATCATGATTGTCGAAGAGGGTACTACAGTCATCTCTGCGATGGCCAGGACCGCAACAAACAGACCCGCATTTTCCGCCAGATTGCCATGGCGCCGGATTTTTCGCTCCATAACCGGATCATCGCCAACGCCCAGATTGATACCGGCTTTGGCACGGTGCAATCCGGTCAAAACCATGAGTACGGCTTGCAGGATGATCAACAGGCCGCCAGCATAAGCGGAAATAATCGGTACAGTCATACGGCTTCTCCCAATGGTCTTGTTATATCTTCGTTCGTTACCGGCTCAAAAATACAAAGTCCAAAAGAGTATTTGCACCTTTGCTGTGCAAAAATGAGCCATGCATTTGCCGTTGCTTTGCGCTAGCATTCATCCGTGGAAACGGGCGCAGGGATGGAGGGCGATATGGATTGGGAAGACATCAAGACCTTTCGCGAAGTGAAGAACGGCGGAACGGTCCGTGCTGCCGCGAAAAATCTGGGCGTTCATCATAGCACGGTTAGCCGGCGGATTGAGCAGTTGGAAAAATCGCTGGGCGTCACTTTATTCGAAAGACGCCCGGAGGGCTATTTTCCGACATCTGCCGGGGAAGATCTGGCGCAGGCAGCAGGGCTATTTGCGGACAATCTGTTGACGGTTGAGCGCCATATTGCCGGGCGCGACAATGAGTTAACAGGGACCATTCGGGTAACCATGGCGGAGCCGTTTGCGACGTCTATGTTTGCGTCCCGCCTGCCCGAATTTTGCGATGCCTATCCCGGTCTGGAGCTGGAAATACTGACAAGCTATGACCTGCTTGATGTTGCCCGGCGGGAGGCGGATATTGCCATCCGCATGGATAATAATCCGCCCGATACGCTGGTTGGCAAGCGCCTGTTCGCCTACACGACATCGATCTATGCCCATCCCGATTATCTCGCCCGGCATGATTTTGTGAATGCGCCGGAACAGGCCCGCTGGCTCGGCTGGACGGACCGGGAAAGCCGGTTCCCCGACTGGACGCGGGACACCGAATTTGCCCGCGTGCCGGTCTGGGGGAATTTCGGCAGCATAGGGCTGCAGATCGAAATGGCGAGGGCAGCGATGGGATTGGTCATGATTCCCTGTATTGCCGGTGACAATACGCCGGATCTGGTCCGGGCGACCCGGCGTGACCCGACACCATCACGCGATATTTGGATACTCACCCATGATGATTTGAGACGTACGGCCCGGGTGAAGGCATTTATGGACTTTGCCGAAATGGTGCTGCGCGACAACAAGGCAGCACTGACCGGTCAGCTTTGATTGGCTAGCTGTGACCGGCCAAATCTGATCGGGCAGTTACCAGATAAGGTAAACTGATATCTGCCTGTTAACCAGTTTTGGAGCAATTGGGCAGGAAGTCCGCCATTTTTGCGGCAGGCCTTTAACTATGAAACTGCACAGGCTCGCAATCTATGGGCTTTATCCTGTGAAGAATGAACGAAGCCATCTCGAAATTATCTCCGGCGCGGCAGGTCGGCATGCTGTCGGCAACAGAAGTGTTGTCGGCCTTTGCGGTGACCGCAATTGCCTATCTGCTGATCTTCGGCGTTGATAGCAATTTCTGGAACGTCATGACCATGGCTTTCCTGATACCATGGGTGATCTGTCTTCCGGCCAATTTCTATTTTATCAATCAGCGTAAACAGCTAATCGATATGGCGGACCAGCTGAAAGTGACACAGGAAAAGCTGCAGCAGGTGAACAAGGATTTACAGCGCAAGGCCAATATTGACGGCCTGACCGGTCTTGCCAACCGGGAATATTTCATAAAGCTGTTTGATGAGCGGCGCATGAAGTCCGTCAACAATGTCCTGATGATTATCGATGCCGATCATTTCAAGAATATCAACGACGGCTATGGCCATCCGGTCGGGGACAAGGCACTGATCCTGATGGCTTCGGTGTTCAGGCGCATTTTGCGCAAGAATGATCTGGTCGGCCGGATCGGTGGCGAGGAGTTTGGCGTGTTGCTGCCCGACACATGCGAAACCGAAGGCGAGATTATTGGCGAGATGATCCGGCATGAAATTGAAACCACATTATTTGAACCGCAGGAAGGTATTCCGCACCGCATTACGGTGAGTATAGGCCTGACCGGTGTGTCTTCCTACGAGGAGCGCGCCTTGCCAATGCGCAATGCCGATAGCGCCCTGTTTGAAGCCAAACGGCGCGGCCGCAATCAATGCGTGCTCTACACGCACGGTATGCGGGCAAAGCCGCGGCCTTTTTACGAAGCGGGCAACAACTCTGGCAGGATACAAATATCGGTCTGATCCGGGCTTGAAGGTTTCTACAATCCGCTTTGCAAATTAGCGATGACGGGCACTGTCTGCGCTGCTAGTGATTATCGCCATGACAGATACAGATTCTTCCGGCTCTTCGCCGTCCGCCAATAGCGCCGATAAACAAAAACATCTCTATCTGGTCGACGGTTCGGCCTATATTTTCAGGGCCTATCACCGCTTGCCGCCGCTCACCAATATTCACGGTGAACCTGTCGGTGCCGTCTATGGTTATACAACCATGCTCTGGAAACTGGCGGATGAGCTGCACAAGTCCGATGGTCCGACCCATATGGCGGTTGTGCTCGACAAGTCGTCCCAGAGCTTCCGTAACGAACTTTACAGCGAATATAAGGCGCACCGCCCCGAACCGCCGGAGGACCTGCGCCCGCAATTTCCCATGATTCGCGATGCGACGCGGGCCTTTTCGCTGCCGCTGATCGAGGAAGAAAATGTCGAGGCGGATGATATGATCGCCAGCTACACCAAGGCGGCGGTGGCCGAAGGGTGGAAGGTCACGATTGTTTCATCCGACAAGGATCTGATGCAGTTGATCGAGCCATTTGACGATAGCCGCGTCGACATGCTGGATACCATGAAAAATGTCCGCATGGGCAAGGCGACGGTCGAAGAGAAATTCGGCGTCGGTCCAGAAAAACTGGGCGATGTGCTCGGCCTGATGGGTGATAGCGCAGACAATATTCCTGGTGTCCCCGGCATTGGTCCGAAAACCGCGTCAAAGCTGATCAACGAATATGGCGATATCGAAGCCGTGCTGGCCGCTGCGCCGGATATGAAAAAGTCCAAGATGAAAGAGAATATTCTCGAGAATATCGAGCAGGCGCGCCTTTCGCGGGTGCTGGTGACGTTGAAAGACGATTGCCCGCTGCCCGATAGCCTGGACAGTTTTCTGCTGCAGGATATTCCCGATGGCCCCTTGCGGGAATTTTTGACGCATCACGGGTTTAACTCATTGCTCAAGAAACTGGGCGGCGGGCAGGCGGAACCGCAAAATCCCGATGTAGACGGCGGTATCGGCGATAGTGCTCCGGCGGCGGCAGCCAAACCGGTTGAAGCACCGGCAATTGACCGCAGTGCATATGAATGTGTGCAGGATATCGATACGCTCGACAAATGGATTGACCGCGCGCGCGCCAAGGGCGTGATGGCGGTTGATGTCGAGACGGATAGCCTGGAAAGCGTCACCGCGCGGGTTGTGGGTGTCTGCATGGCGACTGGCCCCAATGAGGCCTGCTACATCCCGCTTGGCCATGGCAGCGGGGATATGTTTGCAGAATCGCCGAAGCAGATTTCGACCGAGGAAGCGCTGTCGCGACTGAAGCCGCTGCTCGAGGACGATGCGGTGCTGAAGGTCGGGCAGAACCTGAAATATGACATGACCGTGCTGGCCCAACATGACATTCAGATCATCCCGTTTGACGACACATTGGTGATGAGTTTCAATCTCGATGCCGGCCTGCACGGGCACGGCATGGATGAACTCAGCAAGCTGCATCTTGGCCATGAGTGTATCAGTTTCAAATCGCTGACCGGCACGGGCAAGAAAGCGATCACCTTCGCCGAAGTCCCGCTCGACAAGGCGACGGAATACGCGGCCGAGGATGCCGACGTCACTCTTCGCCTGTGGGAGATTTTGCGCCTGCGCATGGCCCCGGAAGGCGCGACGCGCATCTATCAGATGGTCGACCGTCCGCTGGTTCCGGTCATTGCCAAGATGGAAGAAACCGGCGTGCTGGTCGATCGCGAAGAGCTGGCGCGGTTGTCGCAGAGCTTTGCCGAAAACATGGAAAGCCTTGAGAAGGAAATTCATGACCTTGCCGGAGAGCCATTTTCGATCGGCAGCCCAAAACAGCTGGGCGAAATCCTGTTCGGCAAACTCGGTCTGAAGGGCGGTAAGAAAGGCAAGAGCGGCCAATATTCAACAGATGTGACCGTGCTGGAGAGACTCGCCGGAGATGGCGAACCGATAGCGCAAAAGGTTGTCGACTGGCGGCAACTATCGAAGCTCAAATCCACCTATACTGATGCACTCCAGGAACAGATTAATGCCAAGACGGGCAGGGTGCATACAAGCTATTCCCTTAGCGGCGCACAGACAGGCCGGCTGTCTTCCACCGAACCAAACCTGCAGAACATTCCGATCCGTACAGAAATCGGACGGCAAATTCGGCAGGCCTTTGTTGCGGCACCCGGCAATGTCATCCTCGCGGCCGACTATAGCCAGATTGAGCTGCGTCTCGCCGCGCATATTGCCGATGTCGATACACTGAAGGCTGCCTTTGCCGCCGGCGAAGATATTCACAACCGGACGGCGCAAGAACTGTTCGGGGCGGTCGATCGCGACACACGCGCGCGGGCGAAAACGATCAACTTCGCCATTCTTTACGGCATCTCACGCTGGGGTCTCGGCAAGCGGCTGGAGGTCGATCCCGACGAGGCGCAGGATATGATCGACACCTATTTTGAACGCTTCCCCGGCATCAATCGTTATATTTCCGAAACGCTACAGGCGGCGCGGGAAAGCGGCTATACGGAAACGCTGTTCGGCCGCAAAACCCATTTTGAGCGCTTGAAATCCGCCAACCAGGCAGAACGTCAGGGCAGCGAGCGTGCGGCGATTAACGCTCCGATCCAGGGCACAAGCGCCGACATTATCAAACGCGCGATGGCACGGATGATCCCTGCGCTGGCTGAGGCCGGGCTGGGTAATGTTCAAATGCTCATGCAGGTGCACGATGAACTGGTGTTCGAGCTTCCGGCCGGTGATGTGGAGGCAGCATCAGAAGTCATTCGCAAGGTGATGGCAGGGGCTGCAGAACCAGCCGTCAAACTGTCGGTGCCGCTTGATGTGGATATCGGAACCGGCCAGTCCTGGGACGAGGCGCATTGATTGATGCCGGGCAATGCCGGTGATGTTACCGGAAAACCACGGAAACTGGCCGGTTACGCCTGAGGAGATTGTCGTTGCCGATATTGGCGGCACCCATGCGCGCTTCGCGATTGCCACGCTCCAGAGAGGCCAGATAATCCGGGTCGAAAACCAGATTATAATGAAAAGCGCTGACCATGCCAGTCTGGAGATGGCATGGCAGGCATATGGCGGAGAGATCAGCCGTGAACTACCCCAAGACGGAGCGATAGCTGTTGCCGCTCCCGTAAACGGGGATGCCCTTCATCTTACCAATAACAGCTGGGTGATCCGCCCTCGTTTGATCCGTGAGAAACTGAAGATGAACCGGATCAGTCTGGTCAACGATTTCGGTGCGGTTGGCCATGCCGTTGCTCTGCTTGACGATGATCAGTTCGGACATATTTGCGGGCCCGATAGTATGATCAGCGAGGAACATTCCATTACAGTCATTGGACCGGGTACCGGCCTCGGCGTCGCGCATGTTTTAAGGACAGGCAACACATATCATATATCCGAAACAGAAGGCGGCCATATCGATTTCGCGCCGCATGATGAACTGGAAGACCGCTTGCTGCACAACCTGCGCAAACAGCACGGGCGGGTTTCGGTAGAACGAATAGCAGCCGGCCCGGGCCTGCAGGCCATTTATCGCGTGCTGGCAGAGGTCGAGGGACAAACGCCAAAGCAGCTTGATGACAAGGACTTGTGGCAATTGGCCCTTGGCGGGGAAGACCGTCTGGCGGCCGCTGCTTTTGACCGGTTCTGTCTGTGTCTGGGTTCTTTTGCGGGAGACATGGCACTGGTCCACGGGTCAGGCGCTGTTGTGATTTCAGGCGGCCTGGGCAACCGGATTGCGGATCAATTGCTCGCATCGGGCTTTCGCGACCGGTTTACCGTAAAAGGGCGTTTTCAGTCTCTGATGGAACAAATTTCGGTGAAGCAGTTTTTCAATGAAGAGCCCGGATTATATGGTGCTGCTGCAGCATTCCTGAAGGAGCATGCGCCATCAGTTTCTTAGTCCTGGGCCTTATCTCCGTCCGGTCGGTTCTCAAGCCTGAACAAAAGATTTTTGCTGATTGTAACTTAGTGGCCGCTCCGAGCGAAACCAGAATATCTTGGGAGAGGTCAAATGAAGCTACGAGATCTGGAATATATTACCGCGATTGACAGGCACCTCAATTTCGGCAGAGCTGCGGAAGCCTGCAATGTGTCTCAGCCGGCACTGTCAGCGCAGGTCAAAAAGCTTGAAGAGCGGTTGGGCGTGGAGATTTTTGCGCGCACCAATCATAAGGTGATGGCGACGGAAGCGGGTCACCGGATTATTGAAACAGCCAGAGACATGCTGAAATCCGCGCGTCAGATCAGAGACTATGCAGCGGAATATAGGGACCCGATATCTGTTCCGTTGAAAATCGGTATCTTTCCCACATTGGCCCCTTTTATCGTTCCTTATGTGGCGGGAACCGTGAGAAATCTCAGCAAAGAAATGAAGATGATTTTCCGGGAAGCGCCAACCAAACAGTTGATATCCGAGTTGGAAAACCGCCGCATCGATATCGCAATGGTCAGTGGTCCCGTGGACCATCCCTCAGCCAATTTCACACCGGTATTTCGGGAGGACCTGCTGCTGGCCGTATCCAATAACCATCGTCTGGGCAACCGTGACCAGATTTCTGCCAATGAGATACCGGTTGAAGAACTGGTATTGCTGGATGAAGATCACTGCTTGCGCGAAGATACTTTGCGACTGTGCGACAGCAAGAATGTCGGCATTGATATGCCCGAGGATCTCGCCGCGACAAGCCTGCTGACGGCGACACATTATATAACCCAGGGATTTGGATCGACGTTGGTCCCGGCGCTGGCGAGAAACTTCTTGAGTGCGGCCAACCCGGATGTGAACATGGTGGCGATTGATGATCCGGGCTATGGCCGGACCATCGGTTTCCTGTCCCGGAAAGGATGTCCGCGCGAGCATATTCTTTTTGCATTATGTGACAAGATTCGTACTGACCCACCTCCCGGAGTGGCGCCAGTCATGTAAAATGACAGCCGATCCATGACTGCAAAAAACGCTGTTTCAGCCTGTCCGGATTCCGGATGGGCTTTTCTTATTTATCTAATTTAATCAGATATTTAGACGATAATATTTGCTTATGATGGTCATCAATAGCTTATATTATACAAGCTCAATTCATCCGCATATCACACCGCTCCAGAAGGTACGGCGCTCAGAACTTGCCGTGCCGCGGGAATGTTTCCCGCAAACAGGAAGGTGTAAGAATAATGACTAATTTCCCCCTTGGTTCGACTCGCTTGGTGTCGAAGAAACTGCTTGTGGCTTCGTCCACAATTGCCATGCTGGCATCTGCGCAGGCGCATGCACAGCAAATCATCAATGATGGTGATAATATCACTGTCACCAGTGCGGCAGATGGCGAGACTATCAGCGCGGCCACCGGTGTCACCAGCACCGTTGATGGTGCCCCCGTTGTAGTCGTCAACAATAATGACGTGACCCTGGATAATGCCGGCACCTTGCGCACCACCGGTGTGACTCAGACGGTTCAGGTGAATGCAGGCACAACCGGTGCCATTATAAACAATACTGCGACAGGCGTGCTTGAAGCTGATTCGCGCGTTGTCAATTTTGACGGCACAGATGCAGTGCTGAACAACGATGGTATCATTCGCGGTACTGGCAGTCAGCGCAACGGCGCAGTTTATGGCAACCGGACATCCAACAATATCGCGATCAATAACAGTGCAACCGGGTTGATCGACGCTGGTGTTGAAGGTGCCGGAATCGCAATTGAAGTTGGCGGCGGCGGTGCTCCCCGCGGCGGTTCCATAGTCAATGCCGGTACGGTTCAAGGGCGAGGACAGGCGGCCCCAACAGGCGGCACCGCCGGTGATGGCCTGCGTTTCTTTGGACCCGGATTGGCCCCTGCCTATATCTATAATGGCAATATCACCAATAGTGGTACAATCGCGTCCGAATCCACACAAGGCACGGTTGCAGGCATTCGCTTTGCCAACCGGATCGGATTTCAGGGTGTTCTGGAAAATCAGGCTGGGGGCACCATCTCTGGTGCACAAAATGGCCTCTATTTCGGCAATGACGCCGATCATAGCGGCGGTGTGGTCAACAATGCCGGGACGATCTCTTCCGACAGCCGCGCGTTGAACATTGATGGCACCGGGCTGGTCATCAACAATACGGGCTCTATTCTAGGCACCGGTAATCAGCGCAATGGTACGGTCTATGCGGACAGCACTGCGCAAGACTTCGTCCTCAACAATGACGGTACAATCGATGCAGGCGCAGCCAATCAAGGCGCCGGCTTCTCAGTAGAACTTAGCGAGGCTGGCAATGCCTTCGCGATCAATAACACCGGCACCGTGCAGGGCCGCGGCAATGCTGGCGCTGGTCTTGCGGCCGCAGGCGACGGGCTGCGCTTTGAGCGCACGCGCAATGCGGGTGTGCTGGATGGTACGTCAACGGGTCTGTTTACGGGTAATATTACCAATAGCGGCACCATCAACAGTGAAGCCGCCAACGGCACAGTCGGTGGCATCCGTTTTGTGAACGGTGTGTCCTTCTCAGGCACGATCGAAAATCAGGCCGGTGGCACCATCTCCGGTGTGCAAAACGGCCTCTACTTCGGCAATGCGACGCCAGCCGGCGGTGGTGACTTTACTGGCGCTGTTGTGAACAACGCGGGCATCATTTCATCTGATAGCCGGGCGCTGAACATTGATGGCACCGGCTTGGTGGTCAACAACCTTTCCGGCGGTGAAATCCTCGGCACAGGCAATCAGCGCAATGGCACCGTCTATGCGGACAGCACGGCGCAGAATTTTGTCCTGAATAACGACGGCACAATCGATGCCGGATCAGGCAATGAAGGCGCTGGTTTTTCAGTTGAACTCAGCGAAGCTGGCAATGCCTTTGCCATCAATAATGCTGGCACCGTGCAAGGCCGTGGCCAGGCATCTGCCGGTGCAGCGGCTGCCGGTGACGGCCTGCGCTTTGAACGTGCACGGGTTGCCGGACTGCTCGACGGTTCGACAACTGGTCTCTTTACCGGTGATATTGTGAACTCTGGTCTGATCAACTCCGAAAGCACGCAAGGCACGGCGGCCGGTATCCGTTTCGTGAACGGTGTGTCGTTTTCAGGCACCATCGACAACCAGGCGGGTGGTACCATCTCCGGTGTGCAAAACGGCCTCTATTTCGGCAATGCGACCCCAGCGGGCGGTGGTAATTTCACCGGTGCTGTGGTCAACAATGCCGGAATCATCTCGTCCAACAGCCGGGCTCTCAACATCGATGGCAGCGGTCTGGTCGTCAACAACACCGGCTCGATCCTGGGTACAGCCAATCAGCGCAACGGTACCGTCTATGCAGATAGCACGGCGCAGGATTTTGTCCTGAACAATGACGGTCTGATTGATGCGGGCGCCGCCAATCAGGGCGCGGGTTTCTCGGTAGAATTGTCTGCCGCTGGAAACGCGTTCGAGATTGACAATAGCGGAACCATTCAAGGTCGCGGCACGGCCGCAGCCGGTCTGGCTGCCGCAGGTGATGGCCTTCGTTTTGAACGGGTGCGTAATGCGGGCGTTCTGGACGGCACGTCAACGGGTCTGTTTACCGGCAATATCGCCAATAGCGGTCTGATCGATAGTGAAGGTGACAGCGGAACGACCGCTGGTATCCGCTTTGTGAATGGTGTCAGCTTCAATGGTACCATCACAAATGCTGCTGGTGCGACTATTTCCGGCGTTCAAAATGGACTGTATTTCGGCAATGCCACACCGGCAGGTGGCGGTGATTTCACCGGCGCTGTGGTCAACAATGCCGGAACCATTTCGTCAGGAAGCCGCGCGCTGAATATTGATGGCACTGGACTGGTGGTCAACAACACGGGCACCATCATCGGTACCGGAGCGCAGCGTAACGGTACTGTATATGCAGACGGAACGGCCAATAATTTTGCGCTGAACAATAGCGGTACGATTGATGCCGGTGTGGCCGGCTCCGGCGTGTCTTTCCAGCTTGGAACAGCGGACGGTGACGTACGCAGCTTTACGCTGATCAATGACGGCACGATTGCCGGTCGCGGCGATGCGCAGCCTTCAGGGGCCTCTGCCGGACTGCGTCTGTTCAACGGTGCCGGCGCAGGAACCACGGTAACAGTGGCAGATGATATCGTGAATAACGGTGCTATCTCTTCTGAAACCGGTCCTGCATTGCTCATTGAGAATATCGCCTTTACCGGGAGCTTCATCAATAATGGCAGCCTGACAGGTCCGGTTGCTGTTGATGCATCGTCTGCGCTGTCTGGTTTGAACTTTGTTCAGAATGGCGGCGCCATCACGGGCGACTTCATCGGCTCGGCGCAAGCGGATAGCCTGTCCTTTGCCGGTGGAACCAGCGTTTTGGCCGGTGATATTACCGGAAATGTTGCGGTTGATGTGGCGGCACCAAGCACGGTGACGATTTCAGGCGCAAGAAGCCTGGAAGGTTCCCTTTCTGTTGAAGGTACATTGGCCTTCGACCTGGGCACTGACAGTCTTGCGGTAGATGGCGATACCAGCTTTGCTGCAGGTAGCGTCGTAAATATCTCCACCAATCAGACCTCTGCAGGGCTGACACTGGATGCTCCGATCAATGTTCTGACCGAAACCGGAACGTTCACGGACAATGGCGTTACAGTGAATGTCATCGATGATGATTTTTTGATCGACTATCAGGTCGATCTGGGATCAATAACGGTGACACCAACCGCCGCAGAGCTTGGTAATGTGTCTGCTGATGCGAATATCTCGGGCTTTGGATCGGCCATCACGTCGGCTGTATCCAACGGCCGCCTGCCTGATGCTGTATTTGACGGATTGAATGCCGCCACCAGCACAGCGGAATTCGAGGCAACGGCTCTCACTCTTCTGCCCGCGATTAATGACGGTGTGGCCAGAGAGATTTTCGAGACACAGCGTTTTGCCAGTAGCTTGCTGACCAATCGTTTGTCAGGTGATGAGACCGGTATCTGGGGTCAGATATTCTATCACAACGCAGACCGCGATGCCGATAGTCTGAGCGCCCTGGGCTACGATGCCGATACCATCGGCTTCACTCTCGGTCTCGACAAGAGCATTGGTGAAACTGCCAAAGTGGGCGTTCTGCTGAACTATGCTGATATCGACATTGATGCCAACGGTCTGGCCGGTGCGCAAACTGATGTGAACAGCTATCAGATATCTGCTTATGCAGGCCTCGATTTCGGAGCGGCCTTCGTCAATGCAGAGCTGGGCTATTCTTTCAACGATGTTGAAAGCAGCCGCACGGCTGTGGGTGCACTGATCACCGGTGAATCCGATGCAGATGGCGTGATAGCCAGCCTGTCGACCGGTTATCGGCTGGAGACAGGTAGCTTCACCCTGACACCATCAGCAGGGCTGCGTTATGCCAGCCTGTCTCAGGACAGCTTCGCTGAAACCGGCGGTCTGGGTCTGACCCTCGATATCGATCGCACAGAGTTTCTGGAAGCGACGGTGGGCTTGCAACTGGCCGGCAAGGTTGATGAAACGAAAGATCTGTCGATCGTGCCATTTGCCAACATTGGCTACAGCTATGATCTGATCGGTGATGGCGTCGGCGTGAACAGCAGCTTCAATGGCGGACTGGACAGCTTCCGACTAACGGCGGGAGAATCTTCTCAGTCCCGCTTTGACCTCGGTGCTGGTCTCGACCTGGTCAACAAGAACGGGTTGAGTATCGGAGCGGAATATCGGGGGCGTTTTGCATCCGATTACCAGTCCCATTCGGGCGGAATAAAGGTTCGCTTTGCGTTCTGAGTAGAAAGTTGACCTTTCGTCCGGGAAAGCCGGCTGGTGGAAACATCAGCCGGCTTTTTTGACTGTGCAGATATCGCCCCGGACTATTTTTCAGGCATAAACAAAGGCGGGAAAGTCAGACTTTACCCGCCTCTGCGCAAATTATTGTGATACTAGTCGGTCAAAAATATCGGGGTGGGCAATGCCCACCCCGCAAGGGGTCACAGGCCCTCAACACTTTTACTGACCATGATATTCACCGCAACGCGGCGGTTTTGTGCCTTGCCTTCCCGGGTGCTGTTATCGGCCAGCGGATCTGCTTCGGCCATTCCGGTTGGGGTCAGCATGCGATAGGGCTTCCAGCCGCAAGCTTGCTGAATATGATTGACGACACGGCCGGCTCGCCGCTCGCTCAGTACCTGGTTATACTCCTGGCTTCCGACCGAATCGGTGTAACCGACAACCAGCAGGAGCGCGTTTTCCATCGCTTCGGCTTGAGCCGCGGTGTCGCAAAGTTCCTGCTCGGCCTGCGAAGACAGTCTCCACTTGCCGGTGTCGAAATACACGTTGGTCGTACCTCTGATATTATACTTGTCGATATCGCCAACACGGCCGCGCAGAGCCTCGGTCGCCGCCGTCTGTTCTGCAAAACCCTGGGCCGTGCCATTACGGATCATACTGGCAGTTTTAAGGTCTTTGTCGCGTAGACGGATTTGGCTGGCCACCAAGCCTTCGCCCCATTCCACGGTCCGGACGGTAACCGGAAGGCCGTTGAGCAGCGAGTCGGAAGCAAGTTTACTGCGGCCGAGGCCCAAAAAGCCCTTGCTCGCCTTGATTTCGGTGGCCTCAGCAACAATGATTGCCGTGTTGGCGCCATTTTCGCTGGTTACCTGCATCCTGTCGGCTTTGCGCGCGGAAATAAAGCCTTCGATCTCTGGTCCCTCAGGCAGCCCGGACAGGTCAGCCGGTGGCAGACCGGTTACGGTAATATCAACGTCATCTAGGTCCTGCTGCTGCGCAGACACGCTGCTCGGTGCCATAATGGCAGCCGTGGCAAGCAGGAATGTAATTCTCGAATTTCTGGAAATCTTTTTCATTGTTCTACTCCTTCAAACAATAGCATCTCGCCCCGCATGTTGATTGCTCTTCGTCTGACCGAACCCGTAATGGCTTATTTGACTGTCAGAATCCCCTCATCTCGTGATGCGAGATGTGCAACTTGGATTACCTCACTGTTCAGATCATCCTTTCTGGCACATGAACGCTGACGAAAACGCCGTTGGTTTTACAGGTGGTCCGAGCCTATCTTGCGGCGAACAGTTGCAAGCGGTGTTGTGCGAGCCGCAATCACGTGTTGGTGGACTCGTGACGAACATCTTCTCTGGCATACTCACCGCTTATTTTGTTGGGTGTCGCTCAGTATCCTTTAAATCGTTTTGATTTGCAGAAATGGTGTCGGAACAGGATGTCGGAATGAGATTGCTCGAAAACCTCTGAACATCCGGGAAAAAGGTGGTGAGCCCTGCTGGGTTCGAACCAGCGACCTACTGATTAAAAGTTTTAAAAGTCGAAATTTGAGAATCCGTATTATTCCGTAACAGTCTGTAATACATAGATTTATCAAAAACAATGTTCTTGATTTGTTCGTATTTGTCCGATAGTATCCGAGCGAAATGCTACCTGGGTAGCACGTCTTTTGAGGACACTATGACAACCCACACGAAGCTAACCGATGCCAAATTGAAAGCAGTAAAGACTCCATCTAAAGGACAGGTGGAACTGGCAGATAATGATTGTGTGGGATTGCGTTTTGTAAAAGGATCGACAGGCAAAAGTCGTTGGATCGTTCGAAAGCGCGTTGCAGGAAAATTCAGAAAAATTACCCTAGGAGATTATCCTGGTATTGGCCTTTCAAAAGCCAGACAGAAGGCACTTCAGGCCTGCGCGGATATCGAAAATGGCCGGAAGCTGGCAAAACCCGACAAACGATCTAACAAAACGGTGTCTGCGTTGTGGAACATTTATGACCAACAGCGTGTTGAAAACAAGCGATCTGCAAAGGAAATAAGACGGATATTCAATAAATATGTTTTGCCGGAAATTGGTAGTCGCCCGGTAGACGCTGTAACCCGTACGGACGTTACCCGGTTAATTGACGGCATAGCTTATGGCGAACGTCCTGCGCCGGTGATGGCACGTCTTGTCGCTGCGCAAATGTCAGTGTTTTTTAATTGGGTTTTACCGCGAGTAGAAACACTAGCGTACAATCCGGTAACTGCAGCAAGCAGGCCACCAGCACCGAAGCCTCGTGATCGGGTCTTGTCGAACGAAGAATTGAAAAGCCTATGGAAAGCTGCTGAAAATCAGCCATTTCCGTGGCAGCACAGCTTGAAACTCATGTTGTTTACCGCTGCCCGTCGAAGCGAGGTATTTGGCGCTGAACGAGCGGAGTTTGATTTAGAAGAAAAAGTCTGGAACCTACCTGCATCGAGCGCAAAAAATAACAACGCTGTTATCATTCCGCTGACCGATGCCGCTTGTCGTATCGTTTCAGATTGCTCCCCATCTGATGGATGCAGTAAGCTTTTTCCTTCGGCTACAAATCCAAAAACCAGTGCATCAGGTATATCTAAGTTGTTACGAAGGTTAAGGGCCGACGTTGAAGCCGACTTGCAAAGACCGGTTCCGCATTGGACGTTACATGACATCCGGCGCACAGTTGCGACAAATTTGCAGCGGTTAGGAGTGAGGCTCGAAGTGACTGAAGCAATTCTCAACCACGTCAGCGGTTCTCAGGCTGGAATCGTCAAGGTTTACCAACGATATGACTGGATGGATGAAAAGCGCGAGGCGTTGCAACTTTGGTCTGATGATCTTGTTCGTATCTGTGACTGAGTTTGGCAAAAGTTATTGGGATTCTCCAATCCAATCAACTGCTATGGAGTCAATTCCGGTTTTTACTCCCTCAACCAATACAATGTCATTATCTTTTGGAACTTCAATATCCAGAAAATCCAATTTCCACACGCTTTGATCATCGCATTGAAGGACGTAGCGTCGATCACCTTTAATGAGTTTTCCAGTGAGCCGAAGCCTGTTTGAATTTGAACGGTACATAATTGAGCGTCTTCTGTCCTACAGCCCTGATTCTGTCCAGCGCGCCAGAACAGATTTCACATAATTCTGCGTTTCCCGGTATCTCGGAATGCCTTTGGCTTTGTGCACCGCATTCGGCCCGGCATTATATGCTGCGAGCGCCAAGTGAACGAGGCCGAATCGGTCGAGCATCTGCCTCAGATAACGTGCACCGCCGTCTATATTGGCGGCGGGATCATATCGATTGCTCACACCAAGATCAGACGCTGTGCCGGGCATCAACTGCGTGAGACCAGCTGCTCCGGCATGGCTGAGCGCCATCGGATTATAACGCGATTCTGCCCAGATTAGCGCATCAAGCAGCCCATAAGGCAGTCTATGCCGCCGTTCAGCTTCACGGATGGATGGTAGATATGTCATACGCCGGGCCGCCGTCTTTCGGCTGATACCTTTTGGTTTGGGTTTCTTGGACACTGGCTTTGGAATTGCCGTGGCCAATGGTTGCTCTGAGATATTGCCTGGAGCTTCCGCACGAGGCCAAATTCCGTGCTGAAACAATTTGAAGTCGCCTGTCTCGGCCGATTGATCCGTAATCTCCAAATCCTGCGATTCAGAGCCGCCCAGTCCTCCGGCAGCAGAATCTTGGGCTGCTACGGTTCCCGGAAGTGCCAGAAAAACAGCAAAAAAAAATGATTTTAGTATCACGTTAGATCTCCAACTTGCATCGAATCGAATGAGAACATAAGATGAACATATATCTGTAGGAAAGTGTTTTCTTGCAGAGAAAAGAGGGGAGGAACGCCGGACCCATTGAGCCGGTCAGTTGCCAAGGAAATTTTCAGTGTCCCTCGATATCTCTCAAGATCCCGCATCATCTCTCGAATCTACCGCGCGCCAGATTTGCGAACGGTTTTCCGGTTACTGGAAATCGGGCAAAGGCATGTGCTGCTGTCCCGCTCATGATGACAGCACGCCGTCACTTGGTGTCAGCATTGGTACCCGCGCTGTTCTTTTTCATTGCTTTGCAGGTTGCTCGCAGGTTCAGGTTCTCGAAGCCCTCGCGCGCCAGGGTATTCCACCGGCTGCACTGTTTAACGGAAGCTCTCTCTCCATTCCGCCAAAATCACCAACCATCGACAAGCCCAGTGCCAACGCGCTGCGGCTTTGGAAGATGGCTTTGCCAATATCAGGCAGTGTGGCGGAAAGTTATCTCAGGCATCGCCATATTGATATTGTCTCGTCCGAACTACGCTATCTGGAGCGCACGCCCTTCGGCCCTAAAGGCCATGTGCGGTTCCTGCCCGCCATGCTCGCTGCCGTGCGCACGGATGTCGGAATCATCGGAATCCAGCGCACGTTTCTTGACGCCCGCACCGCAATGCAGGCGAGTTTCAAAAATCCGAAACGCGCGCTGGGCACTCCCGGAATTGGAACTGTTCGGCTCTTTCCTCCGAAAAACGGCATATTGGGACTGGCAGAGGGATCGGAAAGCGCATTGTCTGCTACTATCCTCATAGACATCCCCTGCTGGGCGACGCTTGGCAACGAACGGTTCGGGATTGTGACCATCCCGGAGAGCGTCAGAGAATTGTATCTGTTTGTCGATAATGATGCAGGCGGCGACCTTGCGGAGCAGAAGGCTCGGATGCATTTCGCGATGCCGGGCCGCAGCATATATCGCTTAAGTCCGCGCAACCCGGGCGATGACTGGAATGATGAACTGGCGGCTAGGTTCGCCGCTTGATGAGATTACCGCTGCTGCAAGTTGCCAGTTTATTCGGTCTTCAGCACTCAATCTTTCCCTGAAAATACGAACGCCGATCTTTGAATAGAGAGTGGAGGCGGTTTGGACCTTGCTGAGCCTGATTGCCGCGATGGTCGCTGCAATTGATGGTTCGAACAATCAGGAGTTAAAATCATGTTCAAATCCATTCCACTCAACAAACTTGTCTACAGCAAAAAGAATGTTCGCAAGCATAGTGATCCGGCCGCAGATGCCGAACTGAAGGCTGACATCAAGGCGCGGGGGCTTCTGCAAAATCTCGTTGTTCGCAGCATAGCGCGCGGCAAGTTCGAGGTTGATGCAGGTGGCAGGCGCCTCAAAGCCTTGAAAGCGCTCGCCAAGGAAAAGGCGATTAAGAAGACCGAACCCGTTATCTGTTTGGTCAAGAACGGTGAAAACAATGAGATTCTCGAAATCAGTCTTTCTGAAAACTTTCAGCGCGCCCCGCTTAATCCAGCTGACGAAGCCGAGGCCTTTCAGTCGATTATCGATGCAGGCTCTGATGTCGAGGGCGTTGCCAAACGTTACGGTAAAACCGTTCGCTTTGTAGAAGGCCGGCTGCGGCTCGCGAAGCTTTCTCCGGCCGTATTCGAAGCGCTTGCCAGCGGGGAAATCACGCTTGATCTTGCCAAAGCCTACGGCGCAACAGCGAATATTGAGCGGCAGACGCAGGTTTTTGAAGAAGTGTCTGGGGCCTATTATCAAATCACACCTGACAGTGTTCGGCGAATGATGCTGGAGGCCAGCGTGACCGCAAAGGATCCACGAGCGGTTCTGGTTGGCCGCGATGCTTATCTTGAGGCAGGCGGCGCAATCGAACGCGAATTGTTCGATGACGATGAAAGCGAAAGCTGGGCCAATATTGCGCTTCTTGAGCGCCTTGCCACGGAAAAAATGGAATGGCAGGCCGATGAAGTGAAAGACGAGCAGGGCCTTGCCTGGGTGAGACCGACGCTTGACTGCTATGTCTCCCATGAGCTTGTAGAGGGACTGACTAAGCTCCCGGTAGAATTTGAACCGCTCAGCGATGAAGCTTTGGCGCGGTTATCTGATCTCGAAATCCAGTATGACGAGCAAGCAGCAATATTGGAAAACGAAGACACCAGCGAAGAAGATACCATCGCAGCTGAAAACCGTCTGGCGGAAATCGAACAGGAAATGCGCGAGCTTAATGAACGCAAACCTGTTCTTGCAAACGACCTTCGCGCCGAAGCAGGCACTTTCCTGGTTTTGAGCCGCGAGGGCGTTCCAACACTTGTGCCGCAATATTATTCAGAAAAATCGGCTGAAGGTGCTGACGATGAAGGTATTGAGCTAGTCGATGATGGCAAGAAAGCACCGCGCAGGCGCGCAGCCTTGTCAAAACGCCTGGTCGATGAACTAGCAATGCAGCGCCGGGATATTTTGGCGCTTCATGTTGCAAGCGATCCAACACTCGCACTTGATTTTGCCATCTTCACGCTCGCTGATGCAGACGGTCATGACTGGAACGCTAAGGAAGCCACTACGCTCAGGGGACCAGTTGCCCACGGTCCAGCTTCGGATTTTGAAGCCGCCGATGCACCTGCAACAGTTGCCCTGGCCGAGCTCAGATCATCGCTTGATGAAAGTTGGAAGGCGGCAGAATGTCAGGTCGAGCGCTTTGAACTATTCCGCGCTCTTGATGATGAAACGCGCAGCGCCTGGCTTGGTTATGTCATTGCTCGAACCCTGGTAGCCAGTCTCAATATTGAAGGTGAACGCCGGGTTCCGCTTCATGATCATCTTGGAAACAAACTGGATATTGATATGGCAGCCTGGTGGCGTCCCACTGCAATCAATTACTTTGACCGGGTAACGAAATCCAAAATTCTATCCAGCTTTGAGGCTGTCGGCGGCCAGGAGCTGTCCAATCGCTATGCAGCTTCGAAGAAAGCGGACTTGGCGACGACAGCAGAGCGCGTCTTTTCTGGCAACTTCATCGCCGAAGCCGAGGTTAAGTCGTGCGCTGCTCAATGGACACCCGAGGCAATGCAATTTGCGCAAACCGCAGGAAGCGAAGCTCAGGAAGAGCCAGCCCAGCAGAGCGAAGAAATAGCCGATCAGGCCGCCTGACCATCCTCCTGACAGGTAGTCTGCCGGCTAGAGCGGCTTGCCCCATGGGCAGGCCGCTCTTTTCTATATTCTCCCTAGCGCCCAAATTGAGAGAGGAGAGGGCGGTCTTGCTGATTGATCCAGCGCTTTTGCTGGTGCCAATCAGGAGAAAACAATGTCCCGCAAATCAAGCCGTTCACAAAAGACATCACCCGCAGCGCGCATCACGGCAGCCATTATCGAAAAACTCGAAACCGGAACAAAACCCTGGGTGCAACCATGGCGAGGTCTTCCCGTTTCGCGGCCACTGAGGCACTGCGGAACTCCCTATCGCGGCATCAATACTTTCTGGCTCTGGATGGTAGCAGAGGCAGGCGGTTTCCAATCACCTTACTGGATGACCTACCGGCAATGCGCCGCTCTGGGGGGCCAGGTGCGCAAGGGCGAGAAATCCACCATCGCCATCTTTTATAAAACTTATTCCAAAGAGATCGAATCCAATGAGGACAATGATCCGGAATCCGAAACACGCCGCGTTCTCAAATCCTATGCCGTTTTCAACGCTGTTCAATGCGACAATCTGCCCCAACGCTATTCCCCCAAAACTGAAGTGCAAGAAAATGAACCGGAAGGCAGGGAGGAGGCGCTTGATAGGTTTTTTGTGTCGGTCGGTGCCAAAATCCGAGAGTACGGAAGTGCGGCCTACTATGAACCGGTGCTCGACCGGATCACCATGCCGCCGGCGCATCTGTTTGAGAGCTATGATCATTATTACTCGACGCTCGCACATGAATGCTCGCACTGGACTGGCCATGGATCGCGATTGGATCGTAATCTCAAAAGCCGTTTCAGAAGTGCAGCATATGCAGCCGAAGAACTGGTTGCAGAGCTATCAAGCGCTATTTTGGGCGCGGAGCTTGGCCTGCCAGTCAGTCATCTCGACAATCATGCCAGTTATATCGCCAGCTGGCTGAAATTGCTCAAAAATGATGACCGCGCGATGTTGGCTGCTGCGGCGCGTGCCGAGGATGCGGCCAGTCTGCTTCTTGAACTGGGCGATCATAAGACCGCATTGGCCGATAAGGCCGGTGAGAGCTTCGCAGAAGCCGCTTAGCTAGCGGGCAGCTGTCTAGGCGTAATTCCACAACATCTCCTGAATAGTCGCCGCAACTTCCGCTTTCTTTTTGTTCGGAGGTGCCTTGGACCAGCAGGTCCGACAAGCGCAACCCGCGCGGGCTGCGGCCCGTGTGGCCCGCGCCAGCCTTGCCCCGCAAGTTTCCCGCCTTTGGCGGTGCGCTTGGCGTCCTACCGGTCCTGTCGGACTCCTCGCGGAAAGCGGATCGTCGCTTAGATGCCGCTTATCAGGAGAAAAATCATGGACAATAATTTCACCCAATCCCTTTCCGGGCTCGATCTTTCCGGATTGACGATAAAACAATCGCCCTTTGAACCATCAGACTTCCCAAAACACGAAGCGATCTCGCAAACCATTGCTGCGGTCTGGTGTGACCTGTTTGCGCTGTTCACCGATACAGCCCTTGAAGCCGATGCTGAAATTCTCGCGTGGGGTTTCGTCAATCTCTTCCACCGCTCTGCTTGCCAAAAGGCGAAGCAGCTTGACCGAGCATCGGATGAAGTGCGCGCGCTGGTCGCATCCGCCGATGGCTCTGAAGTGCATACATCCAATCTTGAAGAGCAGATCGAACGCGCACAGGCTGCAGAAGCTTCGATGATCGCCTTTGAAGAAATGCGCGAGGTTGCTGCATCGCTCTACCTGCAGGAAACTCGCTCCTCGTGGAAGCCTGTCTCTAGTTCGCGCGCCAATCACGGCGCGATGCTCACATCAGCTGTCATCCATGGCCGCGATTTCCTGCGTGCGCGCAGCGAAAGCAAGCGCAAGGCATTGATGCCCGAGGGCACGCCCATTATCTTTGCCGGCGGCCGCACAAAGCAGGCTGATACCGAAGATGCCAAGACGTTTGCGAACAACATCTGGGCGACGCTGGACAAAGTCTATGACGCTGTTCCTGACATGGTTCTAGTGCACGGTGGCGACGGGAAAGGCGCTGATGGTCTGGCAGCATCCTGGGCCGAGCGGCGCAGTGTTGCGCAGCTTACATTTCCATTGGATCGCAAACTGGGCGCGAGAGCGGGCTTCAAGCGTAACCAGCAGATGCTGAATCTACGGCCGCGCTATGTTATTGCATTTCCAGGTAACGGCGTACTGGAACGTTTGGTAATCGAAGCCAAATCACGCCGGATCACGGTTGTGGATCGGCGTGGTCCGCTCGGTACTTTCCCAAAGACTAAATCTTCTATCGACTGTGCGGCAAACTAACCAAAACGGATTCATTTGTCTCCTGACAGGCCGCTTAGAGTCAATTGCGGCTGCCTTTGGGCCGATTGCAGACGGTCTGCTTATGGTTGCTTTGGGTGCAAAAACAGCCCAACCAATCTACATCTTCAACGGAATCTCCGTTGTTCTGCATACCGCGCGCAATGCAAAGCTTGAGGTTAAATGATCGACACCGGGCAAACTGGTCAGCACATTACGGTGTAGCTGTTCATACTCCGTGGCGTCGCGGACGATGACATGGAGTAGATAATCATAATCTCCAGTCATCAGATGGCATTCGATAATGTTGGCGCATTTCACGACTTCAGCTTCGAAAGCTTCGATTGTGTCATGGTCCTGACTGCTGAGTGTGATATGGACAAAAGCGCTTTGACTACATCCGGATATTCGGCGATCCAGGATAGCGGTGTAGATTTGGATTATTCCATCATTTTGTAGTCGCTTGACCCGTTGATGACAGGCCGCAGGTGAAAGGCCAACACAATCCGAGAGGTTCGCATTGGTTATTCGGCCATCCTTCTGCAGAACATTTAAAAGTTTACGATCCATGCGGTCTATTGATGATTCATCAATTATATTTTGTGAAATAGCCATACAGAAAAATATTATACATATATCTGATCATTTTGAAAGAATATACGAAGCACCTTTTTCCTTATCATTGGTAAATGAGTTCACCATCAAGTGAGAGGAAATTGCCATGCGTGTCGGATCACCAAAGGAAATAAAAAATAGGGAATTTAGAGTTGGGATCACGCCTAGCGGTGCCCGTGAGCTTATCGCTGCAGGTCATGAAGTTGTCATTGAGACACAGGCAGGCGCGGCAATTGGGTTTGCCGACGAAAACTATGCTAGTCAGGGATGCAAGATAGCAGCAAATGCCGATGAGTTGTTCGCTTCTGCTGATATGGTCGTGAAGGTCAAGGAACCACAGCCTGAAGAAATTTCGCGCCTCGAAGCACGTCATACACTATTCACCTATCTGCATCTGGCCCCTGACCCAGATCAGGCAAACGGATTGGCTAAATCGGGCGCGACCTGTATCGCCTATGAAACTGTCACCGACATTGCAGGAAAGCTTCCACTGCTGACGCCGATGAGTGAGGTTGCGGGACGGCTTTCGGTCCAGGCGGGCGCGAAATATCTGGAAATTGCCAATGGCGGTTCCGGTGTTCTTTTAGGCGGCGTAACCGGCGTAGCCCCTGCCAATGTCACCGTGATTGGCGGCGGTGTCGCTGGTCTGAACGCGGCTCAGATGGCGATTGGTCTTGGCGCCACCGTTACGGTACTGGATCGCTCTACGGATCGCCTGCGGGAGTTAAATGGGTTGTTTGATGGCCGCGCCAGAACTTTGTTCTCAACCGCCAACGCGGTTGATGAAGCCGTGCAGTCCGCTGACCTTGTGGTGGGCGCGGTGTTACTACCCGGTGCAGCGGCACCAAAAGTTGTTAGCGCGGACCAGGTTGCAAAAATGAAGCCTGGATCAGTGGTTGTGGATGTGGCCATTGATCAAGGCGGGTGCTTTGAGACAAGTAAACCAACCTCGCATGATGCTCCGGTTTATCTGGTCGATGAAGTCGTGCACTATTGCGTCACCAATATGCCCGCATCCGTTGCACGTACTTCGACAGACGCTCTCACAAATGCGACCCTGCCTTTCATGCTGGCGTTAGCCAATAAGGGCCCCGAAACAGCGATGGCGGACAATCCTCATCTGGCCGCCGGACTGAACGTGCAGGCCGGAGAAATCGTTCATCCCGATGTTGTAGAATCGCTTGACAGGTTATCTTAGTCCGTCGTTTCTTCGAGCACAGTTTTCAAGATGGCAATGGCTTCTCCTAGATGGTCGAAACCAATAGTCAGTGCGGGCAGAAACCGAATGACATTTCCCCGAACACCGCAGGACAAGATTATCAAGCCCTTGTCCCTTGCGCTGGCGACAATTGTCTTCGTGCGTTCTGCATCGGGTTGATCCGGATTTTTGGGGTCAACCATTTCGATTGCAATCATCGCACCCAGACCGCGAACTTCGCCAATACCTTGATCCGATTGCCTGAACGCTTCCAACTGACCGCGCAGCCGCGACCCTATCTCGTCAGCGCGTTCGCACAATTTCTCTTCGTCGATAATATCAAGAACGGCCAATCCGGCCGCACAACCGAGCGCTGATCCGCCATAGGTCCCACCTAGACCGCCGGGAATGGGTGCATCCATAATTTCAGCTTTCCCGATGACGCCCGAAATCGGGTAGCCGCCCGCCATCGCCTTGGCGACGGTCATTAAGTCCGGTTCAACATTCGCATGTTCAATCGCGAACATCTTGCCTGTGCGCGCAAATCCGGTTTGAATCTCATCAGCGATCAACAAGATGTCATGTTTGTCGCAAATATCTCGCAGTGATTGCATGAATGCTGAAGAAGCGATGTAAAATCCGCCTTCTCCTTGAACCGGTTCAATAATTATTGCTGCAACTGTTTCAGGCGCAGCATCTGCTTTGAAGATACGCTCAATCGCTTCAAGTGCGGATGATTCAGAAATGCCAAGCATATCGGTTGGGAATGGCACATGATAGACACCACCGGGCATCGGGCCAAAGCCGGTCTTATATGGCGCAACCTTCCCGGTAAGTGCCATGCCCATCATAGTTCGACCGTGAAATCCGCCAGAGAAAGATATGATATTGGGGCGATCGGTATGTGCGCGGGCTATTTTCACAGCATTTTCGACCGCTTCAGCACCAGTGGTTAGAAAGATCGTTTTCTTTTTGCTTGTCCCCGGCGCTCTTTCATTGAGTCGCTGAGCCAGTTCCACATATTTCTCGTAAGGCGTAACCTGAAAACAGACATGAGAAAAAGCGTGAATCTGTTCCTCCACTGCGCGTGTGATTTCCGGATGATTATGACCGGTATTCGTCACAGCAATTCCGGAGGCAAGGTCCAGATAGCGTTTGCCTTCTACATCCCAAATCTCAGCATTTTTTGCTGATTCTGCAAACACACCGTGCATACTGCCGACACCGCGCGGGATTGCTTCCTGCCGACTTTCCAAAAGCGCCTGATTTGACTTGGACATTATATAGTCTCCCCAACTTCTTCCGGTCTTGAAAGTGTTTGGATTATTCCAAAATGCACAATCATCTATCCTGATTCGCTTTGGCAGGGTTTAGGGTAAAACACAAGATAACTTGGGTTAATTTGACTATCTTGTGCGATATGTTCGATATTTTGTTGGATAACTCGAGGATGCTATGTTAGTTGACCAACATAGGGGAATGGAATGTCGACCAGACAGGTAATCGGAAAGCGCAGATCAATCTCATCCATGCAATCGCGAGGTGTTGCCCGGAGAGAGGCGCTGGTCGCTGCAGCCATTGAAATGCTGAATGATCAAACACCTCAAGAACTGGCATTCAAGGCAATAGCTGACAAAGCGAATGTGCCTGAGGGTTCGGCATATCACTTCTACGCCAACAAATATGATCTTTTTGCGGATGTCGCGGGAGAAATGAGCGAGCTTTTTCAAGAGGCGCAGTCCAAGCCAATTGATCCCGATAAAGTTGAAAACTGGCACGATATTGTTGGCGTATTGGTAGAACGCGGCGCGAATGTCTACAAACGCAACCCTGTGGCTCGGCGGCTTCTTATTGGTTCCACCACGCCTCCTGAAATCAAACAGATCGACCGGGAAAATAATCGTCGGATCGCGGCGATCATGGCCGAGCGTTTTGCCGATATATTCGACATGCCCAACATTCCGGATTTTGAGCAGAAGCTCTATTATTTCATTGAAATCACCGACACACTCTTCACGGTCGAGCATCGTGAAAAAAGGGCCATAACCAATGAGATAGTTGAGGAAGCTAAACGTGTTGCTATCGGCTATCTCGGGACCTATTTACCAAGCATAATACCGCGCCGAAAAGTGGCATCAGACACTGATGCGTGACACCTTGCGCACCAGTGAAGGTTCCAGATTTATCGTTTTTGGAAGTGCGGTCTCGGCTGTTTCCTCGCTCTATTTCCTAGTTCTCCCCGTTGTTCTGGGCGCTGCTGGACGGACGGGAAATTGGGACGAAACCGAACTAGGCTCGATAGCATCAGCCTATTTGCTTTTTTTTACAGTGGCAGGAGCCGCTAGCGCCGGGTTCAACGCTATATTTCGAGCAAAGTTGATTCGGGCATTGCCATGCTTTTTTCTTGGTGGCGGGTTTGGGATAGCCGCCCTGCAGTCGCAGAATCTCAATATGGTGATGCTGGGTCATGCACTGGCTGGAATCGGCGCGGGCGCGCTTTACTCGGTTAGTTTCAATCTTGTTGCGGCTAGTAAAAATGCCGGCAATGGATTTGGTTGGAAATTGACCGCCGAACAAGCGCTGGGAGCATCCGGCTTTCTACTATTGTCGGGCCTGGCTTTATCTTTTGCGGGAATGATGGCCGTATTGGCAGCTTTCTGTTTTCTCGCCGGAACGATCTTGGTTTTTGCGCCTTATGAAAAAATCATCGAGAAAGCGGCAACGAAATCCTCCGCTTTCGAACATGGCTGGCGGTTTCTCTTAGCTCTGGCCGCAGTTGGTATTTTCATGGGGGCGCTTTCAGGGATCTGGGCGTTTTTGGAACAATTTTCAACCGAGGCTGGTGTCAGCGTGCAGGCATTTGGATATATCGGTTTTGCCAGCCTTATATTAGGCGGCGGTGGCGGAATGGCTGCTGGGTTGTTGGGTGATAGATTCGGCAACGGCAAGCCCCTGATTTTTTCTGCGATCATATTGGTTTTCATAATCATTGGGCTAGCAACAGTTTCGGCGATTCCAGTGATCGGAGGAGCATTGGCTTTTCCGCTACTGTGGAATTTTACGATGGCTTATCAGCTGGCTATCGCAAGCAATCTTGATCCCGCCAATCGCTATGTTGGCTGGCTCTCTCCAACGGTAGCAGGCGGTGCAACATTGGGCCCGTTAGGCGCTGGATTCCTATTGGCCGGAAATGCGACTTTCATTCCGTTGCTGACAGTTACTGCCATTATTGCGATCGGGGCATTGATGCTAAGCGCAAATCTTTCGCGCGCGGCCGACTAGTCAAACACCCGGCGGCATGCCCCCGGCGACAGGCAAAGCCACGCCAGTCAGATAGCCAGCGTCAGACCCTGCAAGAAAGCTGACGCTCGTGGCTATTTCTACTGGCGTTGCCGCGCGTCCCATCGGAATGGTGCTAGCCTCGAGCGCTTCGGCTTCGTCAATACTGATATTTTCCTGCTCGGCCATCAGTTCCATCGCGCCGCGCATCATATCGGTTCGTACTGACCCGGGGCAAACCGCATTTACGCGAATGTTATTCGGTGCATATTGCAGTGCTAGTTGTTTGGTTAAGCCGACAGCCGCAAATTTGGAGGCGGTGTAGCAGGCCGGGATGGATGATATGGCACCGACGCCGGAAAGCGAGGAGATATTTACAATTACACCACTGCCGCGCCTCAGGAATTCCGGGATGACAGCCTCGCAGAAATTTACCTGACCCATGAGGTTCACCGTCAATGAAAGTTCCCAATCCTTGGCAGTCAGCTCCATGAAATCGTGAGAACCAGCACCAACTCCTGCATTATTCACCAGGATATCTATGCCGCCAAATTTCTGAATTGCTTCGGCAACAGCAGTTTTGGCATCGGCGGGGTTTCCAACATCGGCTCCGATACAGGAAACTCGGTCTTGTTCGCCCGCATAGTCTTCTATGGCGGCACTGATGCCATCGGAATCCGGAAGATCACAGATTACGACATTGGCACCCAGTTGCAGGAAACGATCAGCACATGCACGGCCAATTCCATCGGGCTTTCCCGCACCAGTAACAATTACCGTTTTTCCAGTCATGGACATGCTTAAGTTCCTTTATTCACCTGGCCGAAAATAGACTTTCCCGGCCTCTTTCTGGTTCAACAACTCAAAGGCTTCCGGTGCTCTGGACATGGGAAGGTCATGTGTCACCAATTGATCGACCATCTTTTGAATCCACGGATCCCTCAGTGTCTGAATCAGATCGGTCCGGTGATTGCTGTTTACGTCGAAATGAGATGTGATCGTCTTGTGACCCCAACATAAACCATATTCAGTATTTAGAGCCCATTTTAGATCGCTACCCTCATTTGCGGCATAGCCGAGCAAAATCAACGTTCCATAATGTTTGACCGCTTCCAAACATTTTTGTTGGTAATATGGATAACCGGAACATTCGAACGCGTAATCAACCCCGCGTCCGTTGGGCGTGAAGTCCTTTATCTGATCGAGCCAATCATTGGCCTCAGGGTTTACAATATGATCGACACCTAATTCTGTTGCTGTTTTCATCCGGCCCTCGTGCCGACCAAGCGCAATGATCGTTGCACCTCGGTGTTTTAGATTGACCAACGTGGCGTGGCCGACAAATCCTACGCCGCCGATTAAGCAGACATGTTCCGGACCAATATGATGGTCACGCATAGCAGAATATGTACATCCAATAAGGCAATTTCCGGCTGCGGCATGTTTGAACGACAGATCGTCTGGTATTTTATGGAGCATGGCCGCTGGAACCAATCGATATTCGCAAAATCCATTGCCGCCCGAAGCGGATTTATTGGCTGCTTCTACATGTTTTGGGTATTTGAGATCAACACAATGCGTCGGACTAAGGCCGCCTTCACAGACGTGGCAATGTCCACACGGCCAACCTTGAAAGACAATAACCCTGTCACCTTTTTCAAAACCCTTGGCCATTGGGCCAACATCCCAAACTTCGCCGACGCCTTCATGACCACAATGAACCGGAGATTCATGAAATTCAAAATAACCAGTCTGGTAAACACGGTGCTCGATGCAATTGGGAGCGTAATGCTGTTTGACCACGATGAAATCGTTCATCGGTGTTGGCATGGGGGCCTCCACTACTTGAGCAAACCCCTTGTCGATCTTCAAAACTCTGTTTCGCATTTCTTGCCTCGTCTGGAATCAAATCTGGAATTTGCTAAATTATGTTAGGCACCTCAGGCAGCTGCTTGCGCCCCGACATATAAAGAGGCCAAATGATGAGTACTGATATAGCGACTAACCCAGCCAGCGCGGCGGTTCCGAAGCCGCCCATAATCGTTCCAGCCAGCCATGGAGAAATCGCCAATCCTATCATTTGCGAGCCCGCAGCTGCCGCCATCATCCCGCCGGTTCTATCAAGCAAACCGCAAAGTCCAAGCAAGAAGGGCGTCAGAAAGCCGTACATGAATAGGGCAAGAATCTGTGCGCTAGAATATACAGCGATGTTGGGAGCGGTAAGCACTCCGGCATAACAGGCCGCCAGGCAGAATATCACGAAGATCGCAGGTATTTTGGATTTAGTTTCGGAAAAGAATCCGGCCGCTCCCGCGCCCAGTACACCCGCTGCGAGCGCCCCAGCCAAGACAAGTTCACCATCACCGCTGTTCAATCCAAGCGACTTGCCAATTTCTCCAGAGAATGGCCAAACCGCTGCGTCCGCAATCCCTAAGAAAAACATCGCGACAACTGGAGCTGCCAAATAGAGGGACAGCTCCGGGATGGGTTCCGATGCGTCAGCTAATGATGGAGAGACAGGACAGAAAATAACAACAACAACCATCGCTGTGCTCAGGACGGCTAGGGCGCCGTAGGCCGATGCATTTCCATATTGCTCAACCAACGCAGGCAATATGGCAATCAACATGATGATCGCGGTAAGCTGTCCGAACGCAAACAAAAAAGCAAATAACCGGCCGGGATTGGGAGCACCAGACACAAAGGCATCACCTCCTGCAATTGCAGATCCGGAGCCTAGTCCTGCAATGAACAAACCCAGCAGGAAAACGGGAAAAATACCGGCCAATGAAGCGACAACATATCCTGCTATCGCAAGGGCGCCTCCGGCTAATGCCGCTCTCCTTCCTCCGATCGATACCAACCTTGGTGCGACAACAAAAAGCGCAATAGCCAGTCCAGTGAGCTGGAGGGTGGCTGCGAGACCTATTTCCGTTTCGCCAAGAGCAAATCGATCAGCGGCGGCACTTAATGTTGCAGGCAAGAGCATATAGCCGAGATAACCGATACCGAACACCGATGCGTATGCTGCCAATGCTCTCTTCATGCAGTCACATTTTTCCTCAAATTCGAGTTAGCTTGATTTTAGACCGATGTTGATGCAAAGTAAAGCAATAGGGAATCAGATGGAATTGAAGCCATGAATGACATTGCAAAACCAAAGCCAATTACCGCGTATACCAGCGCTCCTGTACGAATTGAGACGGAAATCGAGTTCTCCGGCCATAGCGGAGAGGAGATTTTTGATATCATGGGCGACCCCAAACGAATCACCGATTGGTATCTGCTCGCCAAATCAGTGCACATGCACCCTCCCGGACCCGGCGGTGAAGATAATTTCAACGTTGAGTTTATATATTTTGGCGATGTGTTCGAAGAAATTCTGGATTGGGATCCGCCCAGGCGTTATGTTTACAAGGCTACCGGAGATCAGTTTCCGATCAAAGACTATGTCGCGGTCATAGAAGTGACCATGACTGGTGATGACAGCGGTACAATGCGCTGGGCAATGCATTTTGATGATGTGGAAGGGATGGATCAACAAAAGGCGCTACCCGTCATGTTGCCGCCCATTACCGAAGAATCGGTAAAACGCCTTGCTCCAATGCTGGGCGGTCAGGTTACCCTATTCCAATCCAATTTTGACGGCATTGCGGTATGACCAGTCAATTTTCTCTTAAGGACAAAACCGCCGTTATCACAGGTGGTTCACAGGGTATCGGGGCAGCCATTGCGGAAAGACTTTCCGCTGCTGGTGCCAATATCGTGGTTGGAGATCTTAACGAGCCAGATAGTTTGGCTTTCACTTTCGTTAAAACTAATGTTGCCAGCGAAGATGACGTTGAAAATTTGCTGGCGACGGCGGTCAAAACTCATGGTACACTCGACATTCTGGTCAATAATGCCGGAATTCATACCGACTACAATCGCATTGAAGAATTGGAAGCGTCGGCGCTAGAAAAATGTTTGAATGTCAACACCAAGGGTGTGGCGCACGGGCTTAAACATGCTGCAAAGCTAATGGCCGATGGCGGGGCTATCGTGAATATGTCATCGGCATCTGCCGTTCTCGGCGTGTCCGGCCTGTCGCCCTATGCAGCATCAAAGGCGGCGGTATTGGCGCTCACGCAAACTAGTGCGGTCGAACTTGCTCCGCGAAACATAAGGGTCAATGCAATCTGTCCTGGCTCAGTTCGAACGCCAATGGCTCTAGCGGACGGCGGTGAAGATCTATTGGCTGTGGAAGCACTAGCTACACCGCTAGGAAGAATTTGTGAGCCAGAAGAGGTTGCGGCGATGACGCATTTTCTCGTCGCGCCGGATTGTGGCTATGTGACGGGGCAATCAATCAATTTATGCGGCGGGCTAACCGCCGGTTTAAGCGATGCCCTCTGGGAAAAACTTGGAGAATAGGATCATGATGAACGAATTGGATGCGCAGGATATCTGGCGCAAGGACCGGGATCACTTCATTCATCCCTATACCGATTTCAGCACCTTCAAAGAGGAAGGCAGCCACATAATTTCGCGTGCTAAGGGAGCATATATTACCGATTCCGACGGCAAACAGATTATTGATGGGATCGGCGGTCTTTGGTGCGTGAACATCGGCCATGGCCGCGAAGAAATGGCCAACGCCATCGCCAATCAAGTATTGGAGATGGAATATTACAATCCGTTCGGCCACACAACCAACGCGCCCGCTGCGGTTCTTGCTGCCAAGCTAGCGGACTTGGCACCCGGTAGTCTCAATCATGTCTTTTACGCCAGTTCAGGATCCGCCGCCAATGATCTGTCCGTGCGCCTGATCCACTACTATTTCAATCGGCTCGGGCAGACGCGCAAAAAGAAGATTATTTCACGCATTGATGGTTATCACGGCGCAACCTATCTGGCTGCTAGCCTGACCGGCATTCATGGTACAAAAAATCACTTTGATCATATCCCGGATTTCATCGAGCATGTTTCAGCGGCTAATATGTACCGGCGGCCCGATGGGATGGATGAGGGGCAGTTTTGTGACTATTTGGTCCGCGAATTTGAAGACCGGATTTTGCAACTAGGGCCGGATAGTGTTGCTGCCTTTATCGCTGAACCTGTGATGGGTGCTGGAGGCGTTTTGGTCGCACCCGAAGGCTATCACAAGCGCATGCATGCTGTATGTAAGAAGTATGACATGTTCTATATTTCCGATGAGGTTGTGACGGCATTTGGACGGCTTGGGGTACCCTTTGCCTCGAAATCTGTTTTTGACGTTGAGCCGGATGTTATCAACACAGCGAAAGGAATTACATCAGGCTATATTCCTCACAGTGCGACGCTGCTTTCCGATGAAATCTATGACGTGATCAGCGCGCCCGATCCAGATGGTGGTAGTCTCACCATGGGTTATACTTATTCCGGTCATCCGGTGGCCTGTGCAGCCGCACTCAAGAATTTAGAGATATTGGAACGCGAAGATATTTACGGCCATGTCAAAAATATCGGCCCCAAATTTGCTGAAATGATGCAGGAACTAATGTCCATATCAATAGTCGGCGACGTGCGCGGTTATCATTTGATGCAGGGCGTGGAACTGGTCTCCGATAAGGAAACCAAAGCGGGTTTTGATGCAGATATAGGTTCCGCAACGCGCGTATATAAAAAATGCCTGGAAAAAGGCGTGATGGTCCGGCCTATTGGCGACTTACTGGTATTTTCGCCGCCACTTATTGTAACCGAGGAAAACTGTCGTGAGATGGTGGACGCCTTGAAAGCCAGTATTGAGGAAACGAAAGTGGAATTGGTTTCAGAAGGCCTATTGGCTGCCGCGTGACAAGGAATTGAACATGTCCAACAATGATCGATATACATTTCCTGAAATCGGCCTTTCCTTATCCGAAGTCGAAGCTGAGCTAGACCTATTAAATGACCAAATGACCGACGGCGAGCAGGGTAAGCTCGCCAGTACAGCCTTTTGGGGCGATGCGGATATGAAGGATACCGTTTCCGCGGCCTATGACCGGTTTCACGGTTGGAATGCGCTTTTTACTTTTCAGGAAGCAGCAGCAGCGCGCATGGAAAATGAGGTGATGGACATTTGCGTTGGACTCGCTGGCGGTGGGAGTGATGCCTGCGGCAATTTAACATCGGGCGGAACGGAAAGTATTTTTTGTGCATTACAGGCAATGCGGGCATGGGCGCGTGAGCATAGACCGCACATCAAGAATCCCGAGATTGTTGCGCCTTACTCTATTCACGCAACGTTACATAAATCGGCACAGTTACTCGATTTGAAAGTGGTCACGGTCGCGCAGCGCGATAATCTGTCCGCTGATCTGGAAGGTATGATAGCAGCAATTGGCGAAAACACGATCGGGATAGCTTGCTCTGCGCCCAATTGGCCTTATGCCCAAATTGATCCGGTGGAAGAGCTGGGTGCGGTGGCCGTTGAACATGATCTGTGGCTGCACGTCGATGCCTGTGTCGGCGCTTACATCTTGCCGTTTTTTCGGGAACTGGGCGAAGAAATTCCCCCCTATGACCTGTCTGTGCCCGGCGTGCGATCCATGTCTGGAGATCTGCACAAATATGGTTATGCACCAAAGCCGCTATCATCGGTCCTATGGAGTTCGAAGGAAGAACAGAAATATCATTTCCTCCCCATTACCGATTGGCCTTGCGGTCTCTATATTTCACAGAGTTTTGTCGGTTCCCGTCCCTTGGCCCCGATTGCTGCATGCTGGGCTTTGTTCCAAAGATTTGGGCGCGAAGGTTACCTGGAGAACGCTCGCAAAGTCCTCGAAACGCGCAACCGGATCATCGACGCGGTGGCGGGAATTGATGGATTGAAAACCTGGCCTACACACGGGCCATTGTTACAAATCGCAGGCGATGGCCTCGATGTGCAGTTGATAGTTGGCGGCATGGAGAAATTCGGATGGCGACTATTGGGCGTAAATGATCCACCAGCAATCCATCTAACCGTCGATATCATGCGACCAGAGTCACTGGACAAATTCGTTAGTGATTTGTCGACGGTTGCAAAACAGGTTCTTTCGGGTGAACAGGATGAGGAAGGACTACTATCTTACGGCGGTGTGGGAGCCTCTGAAACAGCACCAAAATGGCTGCTCAATGCCGTGGAAGCATTTGATGGTGCACATTGACCGGTTTTAACAAGGAAATTTGCTATGCCCAAAATGTCTGAAGAAAAGCTCGAACGGCTCCGGGGTCTTGATCGGCCGGCATTTGATTTTGCTGACTCAAAAATCACAGATTTTTTCATGCGTGCAATGGAGCAGGGGTATAATCTCGATACCACGGGCTTTCTGGCTCATCCTGGATTCTTCCAGGCACCTCATAAAAAGGAACTGGACGGTGTAGATATTGCCATTGTTGGTTCGCCACTGGATTTGGGGGCTATTGGGCTCGCCGGTGCGCGTCATGGTCCTCAGGCTGCACGGGAGGCGAGCAAGAATTATGGTCCCATTGACGAAATATCCGGCAATATACCCTTTGAGCAGTGTTCGATCGTCGATTTTGGCGATGTAGAATGGTCAGGAACCCGGCTGGATCAACGAGTGAAGCAGGATATTGCCGATACATTCCGCGAGCTTTCGCAGGCCGGTCTTTATACGCTGAACTGCGGCGGTGAGCATACAACCGCATTTGGTGCGCTGAAAGGATTATCGGAAGGCCAAGGCCATGAGGCCTTTGGTTTGCTCCATATCGACGCCCATTGCGATACGATGGCAGTGTGGGGAGGAGATGAAATTAATGATGGCTCGGTTTTCCGTCAGGCCGTCCTCAATGGCTTTGTTGATCCGGAGCGCACGGTGCAAATCGGAATTCGCGGACGATCCAATTTCCTATGGGAATTCTCCGAAGATTCCGGGATGACAATTATCACCGCCGATGAAGTTTTCGAAAAAGGCATGACCTATGTGATCGACAAGGCTAAAGAGATTATCGGCAAAGAAAAAGCCTATCTCTCTCTCGACATAGACGGGATTGATAGCGCCTATGTAATGGGCACAACTGGACCAGAACCCTTTGGCTTGTCGCCGCGTCAGGTGCGCGAGTTAATCCAGAATGTCCGCGATCTGAATTTCGTCGGTGCCGATCTGGTAGAGCTCAATCCAAACCGCGATCCCGATGGATATTCATCACATCTCGCAGCAGCTCTCCTTTGGGAATTGCTGACGCTACTTGTTTGCTGCCGTGTAAAACAAACCGGTGGCGGTAACCCTACAAACTGGACATAAAAAGGGCGGCTCAACCGACCGCCCTTTTCCCCCACTAGTCTTTGGTTGATCGTTTCTTAAAAACGCTTTGTGACAGAACCACCAAATGTGAAAGGCGCGTTATATTGTTGGATCACATTCCCGATTGTAGGTAACAAGAACGTTTGCTGAGAATAGTCTTCTCCGGTTAAGTTTTCTCCAAAGATTGAAAACTCCCAACCACTATCAGCGGTTGCAAGACCAATTCGAGCATTGAGAATAGTATAGGATCCGGTTGAGGTTACAGGCGTATTCGCCGCATCACGCTCAACACTGCTAGAATGTTTCAATCCTACCTGCATGTTGAAATCGAGATTGTCAGAGACGGGAACATCATAAGACGCGAGTGCTGTAAACGTAAAGCTTGGTGCATTCGGTAGTTTATTTCCATTAAACGGAGCGCCCAGTTCCGTGTCCAAAAGGCCAAGCCCCAAATTTAGAGTGAATGGATCGATCGGATTCCAGAATACTTCCACATCTGCGCCATACACCTTTGCACTGTCGGCATTACCCAAAACCGGGCCGAGTGTTCCGGCCACAAAAGTTTGGATATCTTTATAGTCGTAGTAGAAGGCCGACGCATTGAAACGAAGCGTTCCTGTTGGTTCGGTTTTAAGACCAAGCTCGTAGGCGTATACAACCTCTGGTCTGAAGGGTACCAATTCTTCATTGGCAAATGTAATATCACCAATGACACCGCCAGATTTAAAGCCGCGACTGAACGAGGCATAGAGCAAGACATCATCATTCGGTGTGACTTCGACGACAGCGCGACCGGATAAATCTGTCTCACTAAATGTTACATCGGTGGCCGTAATCGCCAACGGCCCTGGGAAGAAGGCTCCTGTTACAGGGTCCTGTAAAAGAAGGCTGGTTCCAAACGGATTCGTATCGGTGGTGCCGCCAACATATGATTTCTTCTCATATGTTAACCGAAGTCCACCGCGCAGGGTAATTAAATCACTGACGATGTAGCTGGCGTCAACGAAGCCTGCGAACGCATCATTCGTTTGCTCATACGCGATTAGCAATCTTGTCAGGAACAAATCATCGGAGAAATTGTTGAAGCTATGATCGACTTTATCATAGGAATAGAAGCCTCCAAGCACGACATCGAAATCATCTTTCGTCACGTTGAGTCTAAGCTCTTGGCTGAACTGTTTAACATCGGTAACTTGCAAATATTCAAACAAGGTTGCGGGCGAAGCATCAATATCTTCCCCAAAACTTCTGTCGAGCGTGCGATATCCCGTAACCGATGTAAGCGTCGCATCGCCGAATTCGGCAGACATTGTTAGCGTTGCATCAAAAGTTTCTATTTCCGAAAGATTTCCGCCCGCAAAATTCGAAGTTCCGGCGCGTGGGTCTGAATTTATATCTTGAAATCCATTAAGGTCCGCACAAGCCGTCGGACTAACATTACCCGCCACAACAGGAGCACAAAATGCTCCTACACCGCCTAAGCCGACCGAAGGATCGGTGGCGAGAATCGGTGCGAGCGGAGGAAACATTAGAAAAGCAGCTACTCCGGCTGCATCAACCGAAGACTGAGGCGTCTGCGCGCCAAATAGTTTATAGGGAGTAGCCGGACCTTCATCGTCCGAATATTGAACTTTCAAATTAGCTTTGAAAGCATCACTCTCATAACCAAGCTGGCCGCGGATACCAAATGCTGTCCGATCTCCATAGTCGTCACCAGTCAACTGATTGTCAAAAAATGATTGTCCTTGATGGTTGACGCGTCCGCTCAAACGAAACGCAACCACATCAGAAAGGGGACCTGTGATAGCAGCTTCGCCTTGGATTACGCCGAAATTACCTCCGGTAAGAGTGGCATATCCGCCAAAGTCAAACTCTGGTTTGCGGCTAATGATATTCACAGCACCACCAGTTGAATTGCGGCCGTAAAGCGTTCCCTGTGGACCTTTTAGAACCTCAAGTCGTTCGGTATCAAAGGTAGAAAATTCGAGAGAGGCTGTTGTGGAAAGGAATACGTCGTCAACGTAGACTGCTACAGAACCTGTATTGTTAGAAGAAAAATCGTTCAGTCCTACACCGCGAATTGTAATAACGGAGTTATTCCCGGCCACGGCCTTTTTGATATCTACGTTGGGAACAATGTTTGCAACATCATTCACATCATCGAACCGCAATTTTTCCAGTTGCTCGCCGCCAAATGCGCTAATTGTTGCCGAGACGTCCTGAACCGACTGTTCGCGCCGCTGCGCAGTAACGACGATTACATTACCGCCGCCATCATCAGACGATGCCTCTTGACCGGCCTCATTTTGTGCAAATGCTGGTGCACCAGCAAGTGAAATTGTCAGTGCAGTCGTGCCTACGAGCAGCTGCCGAAGATAGCGCATGATAGTCTCCCTGGATAATCCTCTTGATTTTTGTTCATAATAGGGAATATATATCAAAACACAAGTTATCTCGGGAATGGATTTCGAAGTTATTGAAAAATAGCTCTTTTTCAATCACCATAATGTCTAATGACTCGAGATTTATCCGGTTAGATGGGGTAAATATGCAACATGATCAATTGAGAATCGATGGCGCGAGGTTATGGGACCGTTTGATGAGCATGGCTGAAATCGGTGCCACTGCGAAAGGCGGTTGCAATCGCCAGGCACTCACCGACGAAGATAAAATGGGGCGTGATCTTTTTTGTGAATGGTCGCGCAATGCGGGTTGTTCCATTCGCTTTGACCAGATGGGCAATATTTTTGCGAGAAGAGCCGGTAGCGATTTTGATGCGTCGCCGGTGATTGCTGGATCACATCTTGACACGCAGCCAACTGGCGGCAAGTTCGACGGCGTTTATGGAGTTCTGGCCGCTTTGGAAGTGATTGAAACACTTAACGACAATGATGTTGAAACCCAACATCCTGTCGAAGCCATTGTTTGGACCAATGAGGAGGGCGCACGTTTTGCCCCGGCGATGATTGGGTCTGGCGTTTATTCTGGTGAGTTCGAATTGGAATTTGCGCATGATATTCAGGACAAGTCAGGTTTGACGCTTGGTGGAGAACTTCAGCGTATCGGATATGCGGGAGATAATCCTTGCGCCCCATCCGCAGTTCAAGCTGCTTTTGAAGCTCATATTGAACAAGGTCCAATATTGGAGGCACAGGATAAGACCATCGGCGTCGTCACCGGTGTACAGGGAATGCGGTGGTTTGATATCAACCTCGTCGGCGAACCGGTTCATGCAGGTCCCACTCCGATGGAGATGCGTAAGGATCCCATACGCGCATTGCAGGTGATCATTGGCGAGGTTTATAAAATTGCGGATAGATTTGCACCACAAAGCCGAGCGACATTCGGTGATTTGAACCTAACGCCCGGTTCACGGAATACTGTTCCGGAAAATGTCACACTGGCCGTAGATATTAGAAATCCGGACGATGACAAGCTAGACCAGATGGAAGAGCAAATGATGGCGGCTATTGAAAAGGCAGCTAGTGATGCTGGTGTGGCTTGTTCTGTTGACACAATATGGCGCTCACCAGCCGTGAATTTCAATGATGATTGTATCAATGCAGTACGCACAGGTGTTGAGACGCTCGGCATCGATGCGATTGAAATGGTTTCAGGCGCTGGCCATGATTCTGTTTATCTTTCGCGGGTGGCCCCCACGTCGATGATATTCGTTCCCTGCAGGGATGGGATTAGTCATAACGAGGCCGAAGATGCACAGCCAGAACATCTGGAAGCCGGGACCAATGTTCTGCTTCATGCGATATTAGAGCGCGCTCTGTAGACAAGACCCTATCCCATCAAGTTTGCAAAGGACTGATCAAATGGCAGAAGGATTAACTCGCAGCGAAGATATTGCCTTCCTCTATTTTGCAATCAAGAGAGTCTGGGAAGCAGCAGGAGCGAGCGGCGAGCACGCACATTATGTCGCCGATGCGATATGCTTTGCTCACAAACAGGGAAAACTAAATCAGGGTCTAGGCGTCTATGAGGCGATTGACATTGCTCTCCAAATGGATGTTCTGGATATCAAGGCAACGCCCAAAGTAATCGACGATGGGCCAACCTGGGCCACAGTAAATGGCAACCGGTCGACCGGCTATTGGTGTCTAAATATCATGGCTGATCTAGCGATAGAAAAGGCTCGTGAATATGGTATTGCCATCGTATTCGGTGGCAATCACAACGATGCTGGTAGCTTTGCTCGCTATGTTTACAAGGCTTTCGAAGAAGATATGATGGCCTTTTCTTCCAATAATACTGTTCCTTTGGCCGCGCCTTTTGGGGGCATGTTTAACAAATTATCCTGCCCGCCTTTTGATGCGATTGCTCCGGCGGGAGACAAAGCTCCGGTATGGACCAGCGTAGCGTTGGCTGAATTTTACGATGCGGATGTGGCGGAAGCTGCGATCCATAATAAACCGCTAAATGGGAAGTGGCTCATTGATCCCGAGACAGGTGAGTTGACAGATGACGTTACCAACTATGCAAGGCCCTTGGAGGGCTATGGCCGCGTCTATGATTGCACGGCTGCAGGGCAGTTGGAAGAGCCGCGAACGTATGCATTGAATATGTGGAATGAGGCTATGACTGCAATCATCAATCCGATTGGAATACCTTCTACATCAATGCCATCAATTGAAGAGGTCGTGAATGCTGATGGTGACGACAAGATACCGACTGTTGGAGGAAGCTATTATCTATGCATCAACCCTGCAAAATTCGGATCGATAGATAAGGTCAAGGAACGGTCTGATTCTTACGTTTCGGAGATCGAGAACTGTCCACCCAGGCCAGGGCACGATGTTCGTGTTCCTGGCTCGGCCGGATATGAGTTTTTGCAAAAAGGTTCGCAGACGGTTCAAGTATTGACGAACCATTGGGACTCCTTTTTCGTCAATATCGCTGGCCGCTATGGGTTGAATGAAAGTCGGTTGCGCGATGAATTCGGGGCGCTCGATTAGACCAATTGTCTCCTCCAAAATGACCGCTATCGGGATAAAGGGGAAACCATTGGGGCGTCCGATATTGGGGCGCAATGCGGACATACCGGCGAAAGCTGTCAGGTACCTGCCTGTGGTGAGCAGATCGATTGCTGTTCTAACCGTCAGTCGGGATTGTGAAAGGGCCATCAAATTTGTTTCCCGCGAAGGGAACAGCAGCGCAACTGAAAGAAACCTCGTAGCATTTTCATCCGTATAACTTGCCCACGTAGCGGGTGAAGTATCCGCCGATGGTCAATTGGCCCGCAGTCTGGTGGCTTTATGAGGCATGCGAATAACAGCACCAAAGCACGAACTCGTCAGTTCTCCTGAAATGGCAATCAACCGAGAGCCAATTCGGCTTTTTCGCGAACCTTCCTGAACCAGGTCAGCAGCATAGCAACCGGCTTTGTTACCGGCCGTGTTGCACCTTTCAGGTGCTGCCCGCACCACCCGGACAAAGCCGGTTTCCCTCCGGCGTTAAAGCGCCTGCGGTGCAATGCTGCTTCTCCTGTTTCTCATCGTCAGTTCGCAAGCCGGAATGGTCCGGTTTGAGAATATCAGGAGAAATATCATGACGAACATTACACTTTTGGTTGGACGTGTTATCCGCGAACCGGAAAGCCGCGACACCAACGGCGGAACAACGGTTACTAATCTCTCGGTTGTCACCGATCGTCCGGCCCGCAACAGCGAAGGCAAGACCTACAAGGACGACAATGGCTATACGGTCAAGGATTCAGAATTCCACCGCGTCACCTGCTTCAACGGGCTTGGCAAAAACGTCGCCCAATATTGCACCAAAGGCCAGATGGTTTCGATCGAAGGACGTATCCATTACACCCAGTGGGAAGATGGTGAAGGCATCAAACGCTATGGCTGCGAAATCCTTGCTGACAAAGTGGATTTTCTCACCCGCGGTGTGTCTCAGGATAACAAGGATGCACCCGACATTGATGAGTGATTAGCAATCTTCATCGCCAACCATTCAGGCCTCGCCGGTTTCCCGGCGGGGCCTTTTTTCTGTTTCTGAGATGCGTAAAAGAAGTCTACTTGGTTGCCAGATGATTTGAAATTCCAAGCTGTTCTAGCGCCTGTTCTTCGCCCATTTTGCCCAGCGCCAACCCAATCTGTTTGAGATGCTTCGCGCCGAAGCTTTCCACGCCCGTTCCCAACAGTACCCGGCCGAGTTCGGTTGCTGCTTTCGTTTCCAGTTCGCGCTGTCTTTGATTGAGTTTTTCGCGGTCGGCTTCGAGTTTCTTGAGTGCGGCTATTGCGCCTGTTTTGCGTGTCATGTGAACTGTCTTTAACGATCTCCCTGCGCCGCTGTGCTGACATAAGAATATGCCTGTAGGAAAGCGCATATTTGCGCAGTCCGTACCAGTCGTATCTGCGGATGGGAGGGTCTTGCTCACTTGTGAGTCTGAGGATGATGCGCGGGATGCTACCGCGTCAAGGACGACGGGGCCCCACCATTTTATTGGCGCTGCGGCTGCGCCTCCGCACCAATAAAATCGTTTCCCCCATCGCCGCTGGTGCGGTCGCCTTTGCAAGGCGATCCCTGACCCGACAACCTCCCACGCATCTTTTGACTTCCTGTCAATTTTGGCAAATTTCAGGAGGTAGTTATGACTCAGGTTTTGGAAAGCAATTACGATACACAAAGCTATTTTGCAGCGGTTGAAACAGCCGAGAAGCGGGCATTGCACAGCTTCTTTGATCAGCATGTAATCGAGGATGACGAGCAGGGATATGTGGCACTGGATGAAGGGGATTATAACGCGCTGCCAGCATGGGCGCTAAACCGCGTGGTGCACACCGTGCATGGCGCGCTTCTCGATGAATTTTGAACGCTAGGCAGGGGCCGGTGGCGGTCTCTGCCTATTTTTTTGTTCGCATGATTAACTAGCTATCGAGGCGATTCTATACAATCATACAGACCCGACAAGGCGTAGGAGATTCGGGCAAACAAATTCAGTTTTCCGTATCGATCTCGACCATTTTGCGACCCGGGCCGGTATTGATACGGGACACACCAAGACCGGGTGTAACAGGGCAATGGATCCTCCCATCCGTTGCCCTTTTTTGTTGCTTGCCTAGCGACGTGTTCTTTCTTTCTTTGCTTTAGATGAGCGCTGATGACAATCATCAGCGCGCGTTTTTATGGTCTATCCATGAGTCATAACGCCTCATGAAAGTATCGAGAAAATCATCTGGATAACTGCTGCCGAGCTGGGAACAAAAGAGAGTACACCGGACGCAGCTTGCTGCCTTGGATATATCCTTTTATATCAATTATTTAAGTCCCGAAATCGACCAATGTAATAGACAAATCCTCTAAGACTTGATGGCTTTTTGCCAAGTCTTACCCCAATCACATCGCCGCAAGTTACTGATAAATAATAAAATATTGTTCATTGACTTAGATTTGTTCACGATTTATTCTTGTTGGGCTTTTCGAAGAGTGAACCAGGTTCTTGAACGTCAAGGAACCTGAGTATGACCAAACATATTTGCTTACAAACCTATCTTTCTTATCCGCTTGCGCAGTGGGTAAGATCGGAAGCTGATGACCACGGAGAATGTGTCAGCGTCTTCATTCGCGATCTTGTCATGGCGGCATATATCGCGCAGGAGGAAGCTGGCAGCGGCGCGTTAAACGATCTCGATCATGCCCGCGAAATTATATTTTCTTCCGTCGCGCTTGATGCCATTTTAACTGCACATCCAGACGGTTCACTTCGGCAAAAAGCCCATGCAGCATATGCCCGTCGTCTGGAACGATTGGGACTGGTACCAGCCTCTTTAAATGGAGGCCGTGATGAAGCGTAATCTCGTCAATTTCACGCGCGGCAGCCAGCTGCTTGGTCACTTTGGTTTCATGTTCGCAAGCGGTCTCAAAGCACCGCTCATCATCGCCGCCATTCTCCTGGTAGGCATGTCCTATTGGCAAGTGACATCCGGTCTTAGCGACAACCAGCAATATCTCGTCGGCATGAACCTTTATGCCTCACTTTACGGGTTTATGGAGTTCGATCCTACCAAACCGATTAATCTCGATCTTGCGGGCGGCGGCAGTATTGAAATGGCAATTTCTACGGTCCAGAATTTCCCTCCGGTTGTTCGCGCAATGGAGGCATTATGGACATCGTTCCGTACGGCCTTGGCCATCTCAGCTTTGTTGTTCTTACCTGCGTTCGCCCTGTTCTACTGGGTTGCAGAATATTTTGGCGGCCGGTCGAAAGAAAGCAAACATGAACGCGGCGCGCAGCTTGCAACATTGCCCGTACTTGAAGCAGAAATCACGCGCCATAATATGGCAGAACAAGCGAAAGAAATGAAAACAGAACTGGGTTGGCGTTGGCGGCTCGCCGGTCAGAAGCAGCTTGCGGCAGCGGGCTTTTACAAACCCTCCAAACTTGCATCTGTCAGCTACCCTTGGCGGCTTGAACAAAGTCACGCGATGCTGATCGGGACCACCGGGACGGGTAAAACCGTAGCGCTATTGGAGATGATCGACGAAGCCCGCAGAAAGGGACAGCGCGCCGTGATATTTGATTTAACCGGCGCCTTTATCGAGCATTTTTATGATCCTTCGCGCGATGTCATATTGAACCCGCTCGATGCCCGCTGTCCGCAATGGAGTGTGTTCAATGATTGTAGCGGTATTGCTGAATTTCATAGCGCGGCTGAAGCGCTTGTGCCGCAAGATGGCGGGGGCGATGACCAGTTCTGGGTTATCGGTGCGCGCTCGGTATTTGTGCAATCCTGCATGCAGCTTTTGAAGGCGGGTACGCCGACCAATGAGGCACTCGCCCAAAAGCTCATTACCGCCGACCTAACCGATGTACATAAGCTTTTGAAAGGTACTGTTGCTGAACAATTGACCGCGCCAAAGGCGGCGCGCATGGCAACATCGATCCGGGCTGTACTCAATGCAAATGCGGAGGCGTTGATGCTACTTCCCAAGCGCGGCCCTGAGTTCTCAATCCGCGATTGGGTAACGGGTGAATGCGAACCCGGCGGGATCATTTTTATATCCGCGCGCTATGTGGATATGAGCATCTGTTCCAAGCTGCTGACATTGTGGATGAACACCGCGATGAATACGCTTATGTCGATGAACCGGACCTCCGAATTGCGCGTGTGGTTCATGATCGATGAGCTCGGCGCATTGCACCGTTTGCCGGCGCTGGAAAAAGGACTGCAAACGGCCCGTAATTTTGGCGGTGCCATCGTCACTGGCATCCATGCCTTTGCCAAACTCAAGGAGGTGTACGGGGAAAATATGGCAATGACATTGTCGTCATTGGCGCGCACCAAATTGATCCTCGCAACTGCTGACCGGGAAACGGCAACATGGTGTTCCGATTTTATCGGTCACCGGCAAATACGCGACATGGAAGAAGGCTATAGCTATGGTTATAATAACGCCCGCGATGCGGTTAGCCTGACCCCCAAAAGGCAGGTCGAACCGCTGCTGCTGCCCGACCAGTTTATGAACTTGCCGCGCCTTAACGGCTACATCAAGTTCCCCGATGGTTTTCCTGCTGCTCCGGTCAAACTGATCCCGCAATCCTGGCCCAGTAAGGCCGAAGGATTTATCGCGCGGGCATTTGATGAACCGCACGAACCGGCAGACGAAACCCCGTCTCCTTCCAAGCCTGATCAGGGAGGTGATAGCGCCGCTGCCGCTGAGGCGCAGTGCGGAGCCGACGGTGATGATAATGAAGACGGCGTGAAACCGTCTACATCAACCCAGCAAGAGTTGGCGTTTGATGAAAACTTGGAGATCGGGGGTGCTCAACCATCGAGCGAACTCGCACCGGAATTGCTCAAAGGCAACGCTGTGGATCCGGTTATTGATGCATCCCAAAACCCAAGGGATGAAGATGAGTTGGCGCAATCGCTTGATACCAAGGACGACAAGTTGCAGCGCTCGGATCTGCCTGATCCGTCTGACCCGGCAAATAACACCCGTATGATCAGCAATGCACGCCGCGATGCTGGCCGCGATCTGCGCGAAGGTGCGGTACGCGATGAACCAGACCGCGATATCGGCGAATATGATATGTGAAACCTGCGCGGTGGAGGGCGCGCCCAAATGATAGGAACTGACCTATGCTCTCCGCCTCCAATGTCCGGTCTGCGGGCGGTGCCGCGAACTATTTCGCAGCGGATAATTATTATACCAAATCCGATGCGGATCGTTCTGGCCAGTGGATTGGTGATGGGGCGGAGCGGCTAGGGCTTCGAGGTCAGGTGGAAGCGCCCGCCTTTGAGGCCCTGCTGCGCGGCGAATTGCCAAATGGCGAGCGTGTGGGCAGCGACAAACAATATCACCGGGCGGGAACCGATCTTACTTTCTCGCTACCAAAAAGCTGGTCGCTGCTCGCTCTGGTTGGCGGCGATAAACGGATCATTGATGCCTATCGGACTGCGGTGACAGAAACCCTGCAATGGGCCGAAAAAAATATCGCAGAGACACGGGTTTTTTCCGGCGGCAAGATCAAGGCCGTTGGCACGGGCAATCTCGCGATCGGTCTGTTTCAGCACGATACCAATCGCAATCAGGAACCCAATGTTCATTTTCATGCGGTTGTTGCCAATGTGACGCAGGGACCCGATGCAAAATGGCGGGCGCTTCACAACGACAAGCTATGGTCCAATAATACGCTTCTCAACAGCATCGCTATGGCGCGATTTCGCCTTGAAATCGAAAAACTGGGATATGCGCCCGGCCGGCAAGGCAAGCATGGCAATTTTGAAGCAGCAGGTATTTCGCGCGAAGCGGTAATGGCCTTTTCTACGCGCCGCCAGGAGGTGCTTGATGCTCGCCGGGGTCCGGGAATGGAAGCTGGCAAGATTGCCGCTCTTGCAACCCGCGCGCCCAAAGAAGCCATCAAGGACAGGGATGCCTTGTCCGCGACATGGCGGGAAGCAGCACAGGCGATGGAACTGGATCTTGGCGGCCTAATTGAAAAAGCAAATATTCGGGCAGCAGGCCTGGAGCTTGATCAAAACCCCAATCTGTCGCTGGCACAAAAAGGAATGATTTTCCTGCGCGCATTCGCCGAAAGGCTCCACGGATATACTGCAAAACCAGCTTCTGATCCTTTGGTACAGGCGCATATTTTAAACAAACCCCGCGAGGAGATCGCTGCAGCGCAGGCGGCCGCTTCGGCCATTCGTCATCTGGCGCAGCGCGAAGCTGCATTTGGAATCCACGATATCTATAAAACCGCTCTCGATTTTGGCCTCCCGACATCCATTGCCCATGTCGAACGCCGCGTGAGGGCTCTTGTCAGGGAAGGTGAACTCGTCCGGGGCAAAGGACGCGACCGCGATTTTCTTACCACCCGTGATGCCTTGCAGATCGAACAGCGCATAATTGGTCAGGTAGAAGCGGGCAGGGGTAAGACTGAGCCGGTTTTGTCTTCACAGATGGCAGGCGAGCAGTTGCAGGCTGTCGCGGGCCTCAATTTTGGCATGACACTCAATAAAGGTCAGGAATCCGCTGGACGGATGATCTTGTCATCGTCCAATCGCACCCTTGCGGTCCAGGGCATTGCAGGGGCTGGCAAGAGCAGTCTTCTTAAACCCGTCTCGCAGCTTTTGGGCGAGAATGGCAAAACGGTTCTGGGTCTCGCGGTCCAGAATACGCTGGTGCAAATGCTCGAGCGCGATACCGGAATTGCATCGATGACCTTGGCGCGCTTCATTGGAAATCATAAAAAAATCCTCGAAGAAGGCGCTAGCAAGAAAGACATTCTCGAAGCCAAAGCCGCCATGAAAAATCATGTGCTGGTGCTCGACGAAGCCTCGATGGTCTCCAATGTCGAAAAAGAAAAACTGGTCCGGCTTGCCAACCTGCTGGAGGTGGACCGTCTGGTGATGATCGGTGACAAAAAACAACTTGGCGCTGTTGATGCCGGAAAGCCGTTTGCGCTGGTGCAGTCTGCTGGCATTGATACCGCCAAGATGATCACCAATTTGCGTGCGCGCGACAAAACACTGCGCCGCGCGCAATATTCAGCCCAGGCTGGCAATATTGGCGAGGCCATGTCCTATTTGAAAGACCATATTGTCGAAACCAAAGAAGGTAGCGCGCTTATTGCCGCTGAACGCTGGTTAGCGCTGGCACCTGAGGAGCGGCAATCGACGGCTATTTATGCATCGGGACGGGCACTGCGCACAGCGGTCAATGAAGCGGTGCAATCCGGATTGAGGGCAAACAACGAACTGGGAAAGCGGGAGTTGAAACTGCAGACCTATAGCCGCGTTAACAGCACCCGCGAGGAACTGCGCTATGTTCACAGCTACAAACCTGGCATGATGATTGAACTCAAAACAGCTGATCGCGCTCAGCGCCTTGGCAAAGGACAATATGATGTCGTTTCGGTCAATGAGCGTACAAAGCAGCTTGTCCTGAAGGATCGAAAGGGCAGGGAGCGAAGCTTTCAGGTGGGCAAACTGCGCGCAAATGCTGCCGAGGATCAGATCGCCTTATATGAAAAGAAGCAGCTTGGTATTTTTGCAGGTGATAAAATCCGCTGGACAGACAGCGATCATAAGCGCGGACTATTTAATGCCGACCAGGCAAATATTACAGCCATCGATGACAAGCATGTGAACTTGCAATCATCTTCGGGTGTCGAACACCGGCTGCGCCATGATGATCCAATGCTCAAACGCGTTGATCTGGCCTATGCACTCAATGCTCATATGGCCCAAGGGCTGACCTCTGATCGCGGAATTGCCGTGATGGATAGCCGCGAGCGCAATCTTTCCAACAAGCAGACATTTCTGGTCACGATCACCCGTCTTCGCGATGGTTTGACTTTGATTGTTGATAACCGCGAGAAACTGGAAGCGGTGGTTGAGAAAAACGATGGCGTAAAGACATCAGCGCTCGAAGTGACCGCACGTCTGGGCAAAGCTGCTGCCACTGGACTTGCGAAAGGTCAGGACATTGCGTCCACAGAACCACAAAAGAACCAGCGAGAACTTGAGAAAGAACACAGCAAGCCGCTGGATATGGGGATTTAAATAGTTTCAGCGCAAATAGTTGATTAGAGCGCGCGACCAAACCAGAGTACCCGGCCAGCAATATGGATTGTGCTGCGGTCAACATCATTCCATGTCGGGTGAGCCGGATTATCGCTGGCAATGGTTACAAACCTGTTATCGGGACGTAGCGCGACGCGTTTGACCATCAGCGTGTCATCAACCCGGATCACATAGATACCGTCGCGCAGACGCGCACCATGATCGGATGCATCTACCAGTACATCATCGCCATCAGAAAGCGTTGGTTCCATCGAATCGCCGATTACACGGACGACCGACAGACTGGCGCCTTTGGCCGGTGTCAACCTGCGCAGCCAGCGCTCATCGAACGAGAAACGCGTTTCCTTATCCTCGCTTGTTGCCAGTGCGCCATGTCCGGCAGAGACATTCACGTCAAGGACTGGCACTTCGATCATTCCATCGGTGTCAGTAGAGGGAGGGCCACCCAAGACCTGTTCATCAACGCCGTAGAAGCTGGCTAGCCTTCGTCTGTCATCAGGATCGAGCTTGCGAGGTGTGCCGCGCTTGATGAACTGCTGGATATAGGCGGCGTTACGGCCGAGCATTTTTGAAAGACCGGAATAATCATCGCGGTTATCGCGGATCAGTCGGTCCAGAGTTTCTCGTACATCATCCATGTTTCGTGCCTTTCGACCCCTCAATAGGATTTATCCTAGACAATATGCAATCTTCCTACTAGGAACATAAAAAGAACACAAGTAGTTTATGATTCGAGGAGGCGTCATGTGAAATTGTTGGATCGTATCGAAATGCACCTGAAGGAAACCCACATGGCGCCGTCGCGCTTTGGTAGGCGGGCGGTGGGTGATCCGAGGTTTGTTCTGGATTTGAGGGCAGGGCGAAGGCCACGGCTGAGGACGTTGCGGAAGGTGGAAGGTTATTTACAGGCCGCTAAAGATAAGGCGACAGAGATACTTCCGATTCAGCGTTAGCATTCGTCAAACATAGAATACGCATTTAGGCTTATGTGCTCGATACTGATCAGCTGTGCCTCGTAGCAGCTATGTCGTGCAGCAATTTGCACCGATGAATATTATGGTGGAGTTAATTGACGACAAAGGCCCGTCTAATGTGCAATAGAATCGACGCTGGGATTCGTTTGTTATTCCAAAATGAAACAGAAGTGTATAAGTGAAATAGGGGTTCGCTTGAAAAATCGATATCAATGCGAACTAGATAAATTGGAAGATGTTTATAACGCTGCCTTCGCACTAGATATTTCACATATCTCAAATCTGATTGAGAGAATTTCTGGACTCCCTCTTTTGGCAGTAGGTTCCGGCGGTTCTTTTTCAACAGCTAGTTTTGCTGCAACATTGCACGAATACCGAACTGGCCAGTTAGCCCGTGCTGTTACGCCGCTGGATGTCCTATCTTCTGCGCCACGCAAAGCTGGCACCATATGTTTTTCTGCTAGCGGAAGGAATCGGGATATTGGTGCTGCATTTCAGGCTGCTGCTCAGGAGGAACAAGGCCCGGTTGGAGCATTGGTGTTGTGCAACGACACTCCGCTACATGCGCTTCAGACCCGTTATAGTTATACCGATGTTGTCGGAGGATCAGGAAAAATTTTTAAAGATGGGTTTCTGGCCGTAGCCTCTATGATCACATCGGCCATGCTACTGAAGCGAGCATATGATTCGGTTTTTGGGGAAGTCCGCCATCTACCGCCAACGCTGAAGGACTTCGCACTTCAGTCTATCTCCGAAAAGTCCTTTGATTTTATTTCAAATGCTTCTTTTGATGCAGTTGATCAGCCTTATTTAAGCCTTCTTTACAGTACCTCAATGTCGTCGACGGCAATTGATCTTGAATCACGTTTTGTAGAGGCCGCATTGGGACCGATCCATACCGCGGACTATCGAAATTTTGGTCACGGCCGTCATCATTGGATTGCTAAGCGAGGAAATGACACGGGCATTGTTGCATTAGTTGGCAACGAAGATTCTGTGTTGGCCACGCGGACTTTGGATTTGTTGCCAGACAGCATCAAGAAATGGCGAGTTGAAGTCGCAGGTAGAACTGATGAACAGGCCATAGCCGGATTGTTTATTGGTCTTTACCTAAGTGCGGCAGCCGGTCGTTCGGAAGGAATAGACCCGGGAAAGCCGGGTGTGCCGTTGTTTGGACGCAAACTTTACCGACTTGGACCAGGCAGAATTAGGCAAAAGACCTCAGAAATTAATCGAACAGCCGCTATTCGCCGTAAAGCAATTGATGCGCTAACTAACGAGCCTGCAAAATTAGTGTGGGAAGCGTCATACGCAAGAGCGATTAAGGTCTGGTCCGAAGCGAAAATTGCAGGTGTTGCCTTTGATTATGATGGAACATTATGTGATCCGAGAAAAAGATTTGATCCCCTGTCGGAGGAAGTGGCGGTTTCGCTGTCTCGATTGTTAGAAGAAGGCTTGGCTATAGGAATCGCAACTGGTCGGGGTCCTTCGGCCGGAATTGCATTGCGCAATTGCATCCCAGAAAAGTTCTGGGCTAGTATAATCGTTGGTTATTATAACGGCGCAATCATCACGAGACTCGATGACATTCGCGATCCGCTGATTGGCGAATGTAAAAACCTCGAGATTCTAGACCAACTAAAGTCCCATTCAGTTTTGAAGGATTGCCATTTTCGAGCTAATGAGGCTCAAATCGCATTACGGTTGCCAGGGCATCTGATTGTAGAAGAGGCAATATCGGCCGTTAATTCTGTGCTTTCGGGAAACCATCTAAACGTGCCTGTCACCGCATCAAGCCATTCTGTTGATATTCAGTTCCTAAGGTCATCAAAAGCTGCGGTTGTTGATAGGTTAGATTCAGCTATTAGTGGAAATGGGATCGTAATGCGTTTGGGAGACAAAGGGGTGTGGCCTGGCAACGATGCTGAGTTTTTGGATAGTCCGTTTGGGTTGTCTGTGGATGAAGTCAGCCGCCATTCTGAACATTGTTGGGCGTTGGCTCCAGCCGGAGTAACGGGCGTTCAGGCAACTTTATATTATCTCAATAATCTTCACATTGTTTCCGGCGAAGCGCGTCTGGTGATTAAACCGGGCGATAAGGGAAACGTTTATGCAACGTGAGCTTGCCGAAAAACTTTTAGCTAGAATTATGAACTGGGAAACGGATGTGAAAGCAGCCGAGCGTGCCGCGTTGGAAGCATTCGCCGATTATAAGTATGATGAATATCAACAATATGCGCCGGGCAGGCGATTTCTCGAAAGTTTAGCATTATGGCTGCGCCAATTTGAAACTATTGAAGAACGTCAAATTGCATATAAATTTGTTCGAGAACGGTTAGTATTTATCTCAAATGCTGAGATCAACTACCTAGTAAGTTTGTCTTTCCCATCTTTTGTCCGCCCCCACTTAATTGAGATGACCGCAAGACAATTAGGTATTTCACCGCATCGAGTTAAGTTGATAACCAACACGGTGAATTACCGAACCAATCTGAGACGGACGCTTTTTCTGGGGTTGAGCGATGGAGCACAAACTGACCGGTTCAGAAGGGCTAATCCCTTAGATATTTCGAATGAACAGATTTGGCATGCTTATGATATTTCCACCGGGAAAGTAGGAAATCTAAAAAAAAAGCTGGAGATAGATGTAGCCAAACTCAATGATTCGGAAGGAGGTACCGCAGATCCAACCTTCCAGACTATAATATTGTTGGATGATTTTACAGCTAGCGGAACGAGCTACTTGCGTAAGGCAGAAAGCGGCGACTGGGATGGCAAAATCCATAAAATTTTAGATATGTTGGACAATGATGCTAGCCTAGGCTCACTCGTCGCAAAGCAAGAAGTATCAGTCATCATTGTCCTTTACGTCGCTGCACCTCAAGCAATTGATCACATTTTGCCATTGTTGGAAAAACGCGGGTTCGCGCGTGGTAATATAGAGTTTCGAATCGCTCATAAATTGGGATCCGATACGAAGCTGAGTCTTGAATACGATGCTGATATACTTAACCTGGTTGGCAACGACAAATATTGGGATGAGAACGCCGATGATGACCATGCGAAAGTAGGGGGAAAGTCGTTCAGAAATGGATATGCTGATTGTAAACTTCCCGTGATCCTTGGACATAATACGCCAAATAATTCGATCTTTCTTTTGTGGGCTGAAGACATTAGTAATGTTCTTGGTTTGTTCCCACGCGTGAGTCGCCATAGGAAGTTTGAATAATGCGTAATCCGTTTCGTTTAAGGGCCGCACAGCGCTCTGTAAGTGACGACCAATTCGTTAAGCTTTTCGGTGCTGGCGCGTTGGAACTCATTGATGAATTGGAAGATCCTTGGGGTGGCCTTGTTTTTCTACGTAGTGCTCCAGGCGGCGGTAAAACATCATTTCTTCGGCTTCTGACACCAAGGCCACTGAAGCTCGCTTCTCTATTAACTGATGATGCAAGCTCACGTCCAACATATGACGCACTTCGGAAACGAGGTGCCATTGATGAAAATGGTCCTTGTTTATTGGGAGTAATGGCGACGTTCACTCCAGAATACAGAGATATGGAGGAGATTGATCGTGGTGGAGGACTCTTCCGATCTCTGTTGAATGCAAGGATCGTGATTGCAACTATGCGAGCGATCCTCGAGCGCAGCGATCGAAGTTACCCCGACGATCTAGACACAATCTCAGCGACTTGGAGTCCTGACGTAGATGTTACAATTCCAGCCTCTGCGACCGGGCGGCAACTATACGACTGGGCGGCTGAGATTGAACGAACCTTCTATGATAGGCTCGACGACTTTGATGATATCGAGGACAGTACCGGTGGACATGTGAAGCTCGATGCTCTTTCCTGGTTTGCAACTGCTGAATTCAAAGATGCTCACGGGATTATCGGTGACAAAAGGTTATTGTTACTGGATGACCTGCAATATCTGTCTGTTGGCCAGCGTCAATCTCTTACAGATTTACTCACAAGTGCGCGCGCGGATTGCGGTATATGGGTAGCCGAAAGAATGGAAGCGCTAAACCATCAGGAAATCTTAAGTGAGGGTGTCTTGCGTGGAAGGGATTTCAACGGCGTAGTGCAATTAGAAAATCGTTGGGCTGGTCGCTTAAAATCATATTCAAAATTTGTCTCGCAAATTGCAGAGCTTCGGGCGCATCAGGCTGATGGCTTCGAAGATCGTGATCTCTTTGCCTCTATAGCAGAGATTGATGATGCTGCTGTTTGGAACGATAGGTATGAAGAAGCATGTCAAATTATTGAGAAAGAAATTCAGGAAAGAGTAAAATCCAATACGCGCTATAACGATTGGATCAAGGCTGCTGAAGATTTTGAAGGGACACCCTTTGATCGCGCAAAACGATGGCGATCAACGCGTGTTTTGATTGAACGGGATATGGCTAAAACACAAGTGTCATTCGGTTTCGACATTCTGTCTGATGATGAGTTCGCGGCGAAAGACAGTTCCGGTATGCGCAAAGCAGCGGAACATTTTCTCAGATCAGAGTTCAAGGCACCACTTTATTTCGGCAAAGAAACTCTTGCGGCCGTGTCATCAACGAATGTTGACCAATACGTTGAGGTAGCGGGCGATATATTCGAAGAAATTTCGGCTAAAATTACCGGACCAAGATCAGCTCCCACCACCTTGAGTACAACTAACCAACACCGGATTATAAAAGAGTCTGCTCGAAAGCGTTGGGAGGCTATGCCCCGGAGACTTCCCCATGGCTATGAAGCGCGTCGTCTGCTTGAAGCGGCAGGAACGTTTTGTCGGACGCAGACCTTCCGTGCGACTGCACCATATGCGCCAGGCGTTACTGGTTTCGCAATATCCATGGAAGACCGTGCCCGACTTATTGATCAGGCTGATTCAGGCCCTGACTACTATCGGAAGCTAAGAGATGTACTAACTTCACTCGTTGCCCACAATCTTGTTGCTCCTCGATTGGATCATAAAAACAAGAACCGGGAATATGTAGTTTTCTACATTAATCGGCTCGTTTGTGTGCATTTTGACCTCCCTTTAGGCTATGGGGGCTGGCGAGAAAAACCGTTGTCGGAACTATCTCAGTGGATTGAACTCGGGAAGCCAGCTGTTAAGGAGGCACGACTTGTCGAATGACGATTCACGGATGCGTTGGGACCCATATGTCTTGGCTCCCGATGATCAGTTCGACGCCTTTTGGAAAGACCATTTGGGCACGCGCTCGCGAGATGTATTGTTTATAATGGGGCGTGGATTCGATGTGAGAGCGACTGAGTCATGTGCTAGGATATTAGGCTCCGGTGGCGGCGGTCAACGGGATTGTTGGCTAATAGCATTCGACAATGGCCTTCCAGATTCGGAAAACCGCATCGCATTGACCAAAGAGAACGTGGACGCTTGCCGCAAAATATTTGTCAACGGGACAGTTACCGAATTGCCAGTGACACTATCTACCTCGGGGCGTCAAACGGCAACATCTAGAAGCGTACAGCGCGAAATTAGGAAACCTGATTTACTCAAAAATTATTCTGATATCGTCGTTGATATAAGCGCTATGCCCCGAATGATAGCAATGACGGTTGTTTCACAACTGATCCATTTGTTGGACCGTCTCTTTGAGGACCATGAGATTGAAGTGAATCTACATGTGACCACGTCGGAAAGTGTTAGCTCTGATCGTGCAGCTTCGTCGGCATCATTAAGTGATACGGTCACAAATGTGGTGGGCTTTTCTGGACAACTCAACGGGGAGGTTGATGAGCACATACCGCGCGTTTGGTTTCCGGTTTTGGGGGAAGACCAAGATGCTCGATTAACTCTGATTCGAGAAGAACTCCGGCCTGATGAAATTTGCCCTGTAATACCGTTCCCTTCTAGAAATGCTCGCCGCGGTGACGAAATTATTGGCGCATATCGTCAAATTTTGTTCGACGAGTTCCAAGTTGAACCGAAAAATATTCTGCAGGCTAGTGAATACAATCCATTTGAGGCATACCGGCAGTTGTATGGCGCGATTGAGAGATACCGCAATGCACTGCACGAGTTGGGAGGGTGTAAAGCTTTTGTATCGCCACTATCCTCAAAATTGCTATCCATCGGTTCGCTCTTGGCGTGTTATGATCATCGATCTCGAAGGCTAGAAAGTGCAAACCTCCATGTTGGTATGCCATATGTAGAAACAGCGACTTACGGCGAACCGGAACAAAAGGCTGCGGACAAAACAGAATTGTATTCAATGTGGATAAGAGGAGAATGGGAGCGATGACCCGTATAGATCTAAGATTCGAAAAAATGCGCGGGACACAATCTGCAATGGGGGCGGGCTTCGTGGCTCTAGATATTGTTGAGGGTCAAAAAAATACTTTTGCGGCGGCGGGAGGGTCCTGTGGTAACGTGATGTCAATTCTGTCGTGGATGGGGTGGAGAGCAATCCAAACCGGACGTTTAGGAACTGATCAAGCAAGTGAATTTATTGTAGAAGAGTTTGACGCCATTGGCGTCAATACGGATCATCTAATTCAAGATAATTCGATTTCCACACCAATCGTCATTCAAAAATTTGTTGAATCTAAAGATGGTGGACGGTCCCACAGATTTTCTCTGACTTGTCCTGATTGTAAAGGTTGGTTGCCACGATTTAGGGCGATGACTCTAAAGCAAGCTGATCCAATCGTAGAATCAGATTTGCGACCAGCCACATTTTATTTTGATAGGGTAACGCCAGCTTCGTTAAAGCTCGCTAAATGGGCTAAGGATCGAGGAGCCTTGGTGATGTTTGAACCTGCTTCTATCAACGACGAGCGAGCATTCCAAAAGGCGGTCGATTTGTGCCATATACTGAAATATTCAGATGAGCGTCTTGGGCACATTCCCGATCTTGAAGAAACACAAAATCCAAAAGTAATCATCAAAACGCTCGGCGAAGCAGGGCTCCAAATGCGTTGGCGAAATCGTTGGAGTCGAATCAATGCCTTTGAGGCACCTGTATTTGAGGATGCAGCAGGTTCAGGCGATTGGTGTACGGCAGGTATCCTCCATAGACTGGGTAACAATGGAAGTTCTCTTTTCCAAAATCTTAAAAAATCCGATTTGGAACGAGCAATTAGATTTGGTCAGGCGATAGCGGCAATTAATTGTGGATTTGAAGGTGCACGCGGGCTCATGACTTATATGGACCATGATGCTCTAAATAGCGCACTTAGGGTTTTAGTATCCGCTGAGCATCCTGATAAATGGGAATTTTCTGAAAAAGAGAAGCGAATCTTGCCTGCGCGGCTCTGTGATCTGTGCGCGCAGCCTGAGGAACCAGAAAGTAAAAAGCGAAGGGCTTGATCGTGGCCATGTAGGCATAACATCGTCATTCAAAAGTAATGGAATAATAGCCTTGTGTGCATATGGAGTCTTCGGATGGTTTTCTGATCAAGTATGAGTTCTAGAATGCAATGACGAGGTAACTCGCCGTAACTTTAATGTTGCATCGAATATGAAATCAGATTCCAGAGCGGCCACCCAATAATCATCCAAGCAAAAAAGCAAACTTCCGCGCCAAACACCAAATTTGCCATTCTAACTTTCAAAGGACGTAGATTATCCAACACAGCGGTGCGTCTTCCAATATTTGCTCCATTTGAGTGCCCAACCACCTTTTACCATCGCGCACGAAAGATCTCCGGATATTGGTGACACACACCATGCCGCAGTGCGCTTGCCGCCCGCCCCGCCATCGGATCGGCACTTCAATGTAGGCCCATACACCAGAACATGACCCTCCCTTGACCGTCCAGAAGGTTTGCCAACCAATTTCACTAGAGCGTCGCGTGCTTCTTTTGCACTTGCCTTCGGACAGGGATGACCAGTTGAACAAGTCCCATCCATTTCCCGTGCGGCAATGCCTGATAGTCTGACTCTTGGACCTTCGGCGCACCAGATGGGACCATCACCATCCCAGACACGAGTTGGCGTGCATTCGAACGATTGCCCTGCGCCAACAATGGTAGAACCCATTAATAGCAATTCAATCAAACCCATGTCTCACCCACAAATATTTGAACTTCCTAAATTGGAATAATGACGGCATTGGCTGCAAACTCAAGTTGGAACATTGGATTGGCCGAATTTGACCAGTTAATTTCAAAATGACGATGGGTGACATTTTCGCTATAGTCGAAGAGAAGAGGGGGCTTGGTTCCGGGTGAACCAAGGACTTGGAGACAAATAATGACCGAGGATAAAAACACACAATCTGACAATCAACAAAACTGGCCTGGCTTGTCAGAGGTTGACTGTCAGTCGTCAGATAAAATGAGACAGATGTGTCATTCACTTTGGTGAGAGTTTGGCACCATCTGGTTGGTCGATATTAAGCTGCCAGCTTGCTGTGAAGCAAGCGTCGTTTTCTAAATGTGAGTTGTTTGATCCTTTCTCTTTGTTTGATGATGGATTGAGCTCTGCCGAAGTAGGCATCTGCAGGTGTTACGTTATTGAGGCTCTCATGATAACGCTCGTGATTGTAATGCTCGACGAACGCCTCGACCTGCTTTTCCAGATCACCGGGTAGATAATAGTTTTCCAGCAGGATGCGGTTCTTCAAGGTCTGGTGCCAGCGCTCGATCTTGCCCTGTGTCTGGGGATGGAACGGTGCACCGCGAACATGGCGCATCTTTCGATCCTTGAGCCAGTCGGCCAGTTCTCCTGCAACATAGCTGGGACCATTGTCGCTGAGCAGACGCGGTTTATGCAGCACATGTGCTTGATCGCAGCCAGATGCCGTCAATGCCATCTCCAGTGTATCCGTTACATCTTCTGCTTTCATCGTTGCGCACAGTTTCCAGCTGATAATGTAGCGGGAGAAGTCATCGAGGATGGTGGAGAGATAATACCAGCCCCAGCCTATGATCTTGAGGTATGTAAAGTCGGTCTGCCAGAGCTGGTTAGGTGCAGTCGTCCTGTCCTTAAACTCGCTCGCTGCTTTCATTACGATAAAGGCCGGACTGGTGATCAGATCATGGGCCTTGAGGAGCCGGTAAACACTGGCCTCAGATACGAAGTAGCCTTTGGTGTCGGTGAACGTCACTGCCAGCTCTCTGGGCGATAACTCAGAGCGTTCCAGCGCCATCTCCAGTATCTGTTCGTGGATCTCATCTGGTATCCGGTTCCACGCACGTCTGGGACCAGGGCGCTTATCTTCCAACGCATCTTCACCAAAACGCTGATAGAGGTCATACCAGCGGTAGAAGGTAGGCCGGGCGATGCCCAGCCTATCCAGTGTTTGCTTAGCTGGCAGGTGTGATCGTTCCACCAGCCTGATGATCTCCAGCTTCTCGGATGCAGGATACCTCATTCGTCTTCGTCCCCATCCCCGATCATGCTTTTTTTGAGAAGTCGGTTCTCCAAAGTCAGTTCTGCAACAACTTCTTTCAGGTCGCGGCCTTCACGGCGAAGTTCACTCACTTCTTCATTGTTGGCAGCACGCGCTGTGTCACCTGCAAGACGCTTCTTGCCAGCCTCCATGAAGTCCTTCGACCATTTGTAATAGACGCCTTGGGCAATGCCTTCTCGGCGACATAGCTCGGCTATCGTATCGTCACCGCGCAAACCCTCCAGTACGATCCTTATCTTCTCTTCTGCGCTATATTGCTTGCGGGTAGCACGGCGAATATCCTTCACCACCTGGTCAGCGGGCGCCTTGGAATTTTTCTGTTTTGATCTCATCTTCGTTCCTTACGTCACTACGATGATACCAAAACACTCACATGTTAATGAACCGCAATCTGTCTATCGAATGCTGACGGGGAACAGGTCGCAAACATACCGGGCAAAAGGTTGTTCAGGATTACGCCATGCGGAGCGATTTCCCGCGAGACACTTGCGGTATAATTGAGCAGTGCGGACCGCGCCGGGCCGGACATCAACCGCCAGATCATAGGGTTTTTCGCGGAAAAGGTCGCGATATTAACAATCCGGCCCCAACCTTTCTCTTTCATCACCGGAATGTAATTGCGCATGATTTCAATCGGTCCGATCAAGGCTGTGTCCACGGAATCACGCCACATCTCAGGCGTTACCTTTAGGAAATCTCCGTTCGGATCAGGGGGTTTGATTGTGATGGCAAGAATATCGGGATCAGGACAAGCGGCGAATAAGACTGCACGGCCTTCCTCGGTGGAGGAGTCTGCAACAACCGGAGTAACTGGCACGTCAAATTTTCCAGCGATTTCCTCGGCCGCCTTTTGTAAGCGTTCTTCACCGCGAGCGGTGATGACTAGCTCGGCTCCTGCCTCCGCCAGACGTTCAGCCGTTGCTCGCCCCATACCAGCACTTCCACCGGCCATAATGGCCTTCTTACCTTTAATCTTCAGATCCATTTTCTAACTCCTTTAGTCGGTCGATTTCATTCAATTCATGCGTTGATTGGCCGGATGGACTACGTTTCAATCCCGACTCGTCGAGACGCCAACGCAGTGTATCGATCCGGTCCTGACCAAAGAAAGGCTCGTCTTTGAAGACCATTGTCGGCACGCCCCAATGACCTGATTGCTCAAGCAATCGATGGTTTTTGTCTATCTCTGCCTTTGCATCATAATGCGCGAACGCGCTTTCCATCTCGGACAGATTGAGACCCGCTCGCTCTGCGACAAGCGCGAGATGGTCACCTTGGTCCCAATCTTTAGTTCCACCCCATAGTAAAGCTGCCGCATGATGTGCGAAATCGATACCCCTACCGCGGCGCTCCGCCTCAACGCCGAGCATCGACAATCGCCAGATATAAGGTTGTTCTTCTGGCACTTCATAGGTTTCCATATCTTGGACAACTGGATCCGGCTTTGGCCAGAAAAAAGGCAAGCCCAGAAACGCCGCGCGGCGCTTGGAGTCCATCACTATATACTTTGGACGCTTCTTGTCGGCAGCATCGAACACGGTAGATTTGGCGCGCAAAGCAATCGGTAAAACCGGGCGCAGTGTGACACTGACCGCATAGTCCTCGCGTATTTGCAGCAGGTCAGGAGTAACAAGATAGGAATAAGGACTTCTGAACGACCAGAAGACATCGACACATTTCGACATTATTTTTCCTTCCAAGTTTCAATCCGCTGGACCATCCAAGCTGGAAAGTGCGGCGCCTTAGTTTCGAAAATAGGTGCTACCCGAATCATAAAATAGGTAGTAAAACCTATTATTAGGTATTATGTACTAAATTACAACTTTCTTTTACATAACGGACTAAACCACGAGGACATTTGAACTGATGAAAAAGCGCTCAGCCACCGCTTCTCGAATTTTGGATGTCAGCAGACGTGCCTTTAATGCCAAGGGCTATGCGGCAACGTCAGTCACCGAAATTGCGGCTTCCCTGCACATGTCCCAAGGCAATTTAACCTATCACTTTCCTGCGAAGCGCGACTTGGCGAAAGCTCTGGAAGACGATGTACTATCGCTGATGAAAGACCATCGCGCAGCCAAGAAAAATGGGACATTGGCCGACGACTATATCGACCATTTGCTATTCGGGATGGAGTTGACGTGGCGCTATCGCTTCCTCTTGCGTGATCGTATGCATTATGCAGGCGAACCCGTAGGTCAGCGACCGGATTCCGAACTGACAGCAGATTATGAAGGGCTTGTCGCCTTACTCAAGAGAATTGATAACGAAGGTCTCTTTGTAGGGGACAATGCGCAGAACATTGATGTCCTGGGCCGGTCGCTCTGGATAGTCAGTCGCTATTGGGTTGACTACCTACGAGAACTCGAAGGGCTTGAGCAGGTAAGTTGGGCCGACCAAGAACGCGGTATTGAACATCATCTTGCCGTTCTGTTCCCATACCTGAAAGCCTCTGCGAGACGTGAGTTCAAAGCAGCATTGGACAAGCAACAAATATAGAAGAGTGCGAACTGTTGGAGTGATCCGAATTGTCTTGATTTAAGGCTGTTGTGCATTGATCTCTAACGTCCGCTTTTGCGTCCAGAGGTGACATTTCCTCAACTTGGCTCTAACGTCCTGAAATGGCTAGAAGATGGCTGATGCGGATTACGGATGTAGGAATGCTGCTCTACTGGGCGGTGACTGCACTGATGGCATTATCGATCATATCCGTACCAGGAGAGTATCTATTCAAGGATTATCATGATCCGCGTGTAGTGGCCTGGAATTGGTCATTCATGCCCCTCGATGTCATTTTTGCAATATGCGGACTTTGGGCGCTCAGACTGGAGCGTATTGGAGATCCGAGATGGAAGGTGTGGACAGCTGTATCACTAAGCCTGACGGTATGTGCAGGCCTTATGGCAATCAGCTATTGGATTGTTGTCGGAGACTATGATCCTGCTTGGTGGATACCAAATCTCTTCCTTATGCTCTGGCCGATTCCATTTCTTTTTGGACTAGCAAACAACGAAAATTGAATATCCGCTTTTGCGCCCTAAGCGGTCGTGGCCAATTCTTTGTGAAAGAGGGCGACCTTAGATCAATCCTGATGCAAATCTCAAATTTATATTCTCTGCAGCCGTTTATTAGCTGGCCGTTCAGCGCTGCAAATTTTCCGAAGGCGCTTGTTGAGCAGATTCGCCATCAGCGCTTTTGTTCATGAGGCCGAACACAATCATCAGTATCCAGGCGACAAGTGTTGCAATGAGCAAGACAATCGGTCCGAACGCTTCAAATACAAGAAAGACAACACCGCCCATAATGAACACAAAAAACAAGATTAAGGGGGTTGTCAGCTCTTCCTTCAATGCAACCCGCCAGATAAGAAAATTCACCGGTAAATAGAGCAACACAGATGTAATCATTCCAGGGCTATAGTCTTGATAGATGATTGTGGTGACAACATGGAAAATTGCGTTGGCGACTTGGCTTCCCATCAGAAAGCCAATTGTAAGTGCGGTGCTTACCCGATTTCGAAAGATGGAATTCAGTATCAAATAGACAAATGTTACTCCCATCAGGATTGTAAGCATCGCTTCTGTTGTCAAAGCGTTATTGTCGGGAAAGTAGGATAAACGCCAAGCTCGGAAATCGAGAAGCAGATTTTCTTCGCCATGATGGATGGCATAAGCAAGGGGAGCAAATAGCAGCGAGGTTTGAAATGATAAGCGAGGCATGTCGGTCTCCGCAATAAATGATAGCGAAGTGATAACTCCCTCTAAATTGACTTTCCAGTCACTTAAGGATCGTCTATCCGGTTTAGGTTATGAGCAAGCCCGGATATCAAGGCATTCGACGCACTCTAAGCCGGGATGCCCTGCTTGATGCTGCGGAAATATTGATCGGTTCTGAATCTTTTGCAGCCGTTTCCATTGATGAGATTGTTGATCGCGCAGGGGTAGCCAAAGGAACCTTCTATAATCACTTTGTCGACAAACGAGATATCGGCAATCACCTTGCCCGGCGGATAAGACACGATTTGCGTGGAAGGATTGCCGAAGCAAAAACCAAAAGCGCTGATCCTGCAATGCATCTTGCGATTGCGATGTCTGTTTTCCTGAGCATGTCGGTTCAACGACCCCAACGTGCGAAAATCCTGATTACACTGCTTGTTGGTATTGCTGATTCAGACGCATCCATGAACGCTCCTATCCGAAAGAATCTTGAAAGAGGACAATCGGATGGGAGATTTCAGTTTGAAGAGATCACCAGTGTTCTTGCATTTATCCTGGGGACCGTGTCTGCAGGGATGCGATATATCATGCAGCAAAATCAATCCGGGAAGAACGACACTTTCGTCCGAAATCTCATCAGGCATACGCTTTTGGGACTTGGCCTCGAACGAGAAGAAGCGGAGCGAATAGCTGGAGTAGCGACCTTGGAGTATTTCTCACCAAAAAAAGTCTGAGAGCATTCAGTTGGTTCGCAATTCTCTTAATTCTGCTAATGGGATTGTATCGGATAGACGAGTTATCTTATGTCCGCTTTTGCGCCCTAAGCAGACATTAGAGTACAATACCATCGTCAAATGATTCAATGCCTGCGCTGAAGGCTAACTAACCAAAACTCGTCATTCTGCTGCCTGCCCAAAAGTGCTCCTTAGATCGCATATCTCGAATAGCTGCTTTTCAGTTTGCCGACAAAAGCGGGCAGGGGCTGCGTCGTGGCCAGCATCAGCTCCTTTTATGCAACAGGTGTCCGCTTTCTTTTTGCGGCGGACTTACACAAAACCTTACATAGTTCCTGCTTACCAAAATAATTATTGTTTTTTAACAGTGATTTACAATAGAGTTGCTTCACTCAAAATCCTGTTATTCTATCGTGCAGGCTTGCTATTCGGAATGACACAGATGTTTGGTACTTCTCGCTTCCAAAGCTGGAACCCTTGATTATCTAGCATCACAGGGTTTTGTGCTAATAGGCTAACACATAAATCCATAACTCGGCCCAAAAATAGTAGAATATTAAGCACATAATTTAACACAAACATCGAATATGTCGATAAAAAACAATATATAACAATATTATAAAATCATAGCGTTCCGTCTCATAACCTGAAGGTCGTAGGTTCAAATCCTACTCCCGCAACCAAAAAAAAGCCGCTGACCTAATGGGTTGGCGGCTTTTTTGTGTCTGGCGCAAAGGGGAAGTCTCAGGCCTCTATTCCTTCGTCCTAATGCTTTGCTCTTCTCGCGCGGGCACCCAGGTGATATTTGGCTTGCTATTTTCAGCAAGGACCAAAGGAGCCCCAGGAGCGCTAATATCAGCATTGCGAATTTCGATATTGGCTGGCGCATCATTATCAAAAAGAAAAACCGGCGCATCATTATCTTCTGCGGCGCGCACGACGGGCCGGTCGATTACGTATTTTGCGCTGCCCCCATGGAAGGAGAAATGGGAAGCTCGGCCGGACCCGCCACGTGACCGTGGATCTTCACTACGGCATCTTTCCACCTCACCGCTGCCCCAAAAGCGGAAATTGCGTTTGTTATCTTTGGCCACGCAATCGGACAGTCTGACATCGGTTGATTTCAAATCAAACCCTCCGTCCGTGCTGCCTGTGGCAACGCAATTCAGATATTGGATCGCCTTATTGCCTCGCTCGTCAGTAAAACCGTCTCCGTTCCAGTAATCGCTGCCAGACCTGCCCCGCTCGGCAAAACCATGTGCCTCACAGCGACGATAGATGATGGACCGTGCTTCATCGTCGAGAACGAAGCCGGCGCAGTATCGTTCTGTCTCCGTCCCGGCCCGCGCAATCACATCTTCAATGAGACCGTCTCGCGATCCATAACGAATACGGGTCATGGCTCTGCTGATGTCGTCTCCTGTAATCCGGCGCAATGTGAAATTGGTCAATGACGCCGGCGTAGATCGGTCTGAAGCGGTATTTTCAAGAAACCGATATAAATCGCGCCCCTCGACATCTTCAACAACCAGACTGTCCGTCGCGACATTCACCCGAATGGCACCATTGCCCAAATTGAAAAAACCCGAGTTTTTGATCACTAATCCCGATTGGGCTCTTAGCCCTTCTCCTGAGCCATCGCCTTTGAATGTGCGGCCATCTATGGTGGCTGCGTGGGCAGAATGAGATCTTCCTAACAGAGACGCCAAAATGAAGGCGGAGATAACAGTTCGGCGGTCTGGGTGGTCCATGATGTCACATTCCTGCAATGGTTATGCCCGCCAGGAAACGATGCCGGGAGAATTCACGCCCCGGAAATGTGCCCGAAGCATCCTGTTCGCGAAAATCATATTGGGCGTGGAGCGCAAAGCGCGGCGCCAGACGCCATTCGGCGCGCATCTTTGTGCTGATGATATTATAGCGCCGGTCGATATCCTGGAAGCGGTCGCGCTCGTAACCAGCGCTCGCACTGATGACAAGATTGCGTAACAATTCATAGTCCGCCGTCAGCGAGAAAGATGTTGCAACAAAAGCGCCTGACCCCAGTGTTGAGGACTCTTCAACCCCGCGATTGGCTCGCGCCGTCAGCGTCACCAGGGGTGTTACAAAATATTCCGCCTTGGCCCTGACGGCAAAACCATCGACATCTTCAAAGCCAGGATCCTCGAAATTTTGCTTGAAATAGCCAACCCCGATTTCCGAGCGGATCAGTTTGCTGAGTTGAAAACTGGTCCCGGCGGTAATTTCATAGCCTTTGGAGTCTCTGGATGGAGAAAGCGCCGGTTGTGTCGTATAGTCCCGCCGATTGACGCTTCCGTTGATAAATACAGAAGTGTCGGGGCTGATCGCGAATTCGGCAGCCATATCTGACGTAAACAGTGTTCGGTTGCGAAAGTCCTGATCCACCGGCGCGTCCAGACCGTCTCGTCCGTCCTTATAATCACGGGTTTCAACCCCGACGCGACCGGCAATACGCAGCCGATTGAAACTTTGTGCTGCGCCGAGAAATGCAGAAGCATAGCGATATTGTACTGGCTCTTGCAGATTCAGGGGGGAGGCGGGATCGGTTCTGTCCTCCGTGGCTTGTCCGTTGCGGGTTCCGATATAGATCTGGCCATCCCGGCTGGCGTCAAACCTTCCGCGGAGACCCAATGTATAGTCCGTGGTGCTCTGACCATCGGCGCTTAAATATTGCCGACGGTCTGCCTCTGCAGCCGTCGCGATATTGAAACTGCCAAGCTGCGTAGACGCAGTAACTTTGGGCCTGACCCGCACGATCAGGTCATCACTCGCATCGCGCACTGCAAAGATATTGCTGTCGTAAAGCGTTTCTACATTGATGCTTGGCATGATCTCCACTCCATCAACGCGGTACGGGACCGGGTCATATTCAGGCTGGGGCCGATCAAGAACGCCAAGCTGATCGTTCCTCTCGAACTGCAGGCTCTCCTCACGAAAATCCTCCAGTAGGTCGGACTGTTGAGCATAGGCGCGGCTTGGCAGCATAGCCGCAATGATCAGCGGCAAAATAAGAGCCTGATAAGACGTAAAAACTTTGTCGCTGGCGGTTCGTTTTCCGACAGCACGCATGGGGCCAAATTGACGCATATCCGCTTCAATTCCTTGTCTTGCCCCAAGGTTGAACAATTGCCCGAGAGCGTCAGCTACACGGCATTCATGCTATTCTGTATCACATGCCAGTAACGGCGTGCCGCCTTTTCCGGTGTATAGTCTTTCGTGCGGGTCAAAGCGAGATCAGCGAAGCGTTTGCGGGTCTCATCATCCTGAAAATAGAGCAAAGAATCGGCCATTGCGGTAACATCGTTGCACGGAACCAGGACGCCAAAATCAACCGGAGTCATCTCTTCAATTGCCAGATTGTTCTTGTTAGCGAGAATTTCTGAGGGGCCGGATTTGCAATTGGTGGAAACTACCGCAGTGCCGGTACTCATCGCTTCGACCAGTCCGTTGGGGAAGCCTTCGGCATTGGATGGCAGCACAAAAAATTGTGCTCCGGCGAGAAGGGGGAAAGGGTTTTGGATGAAGCCGGTCAGGATGATCTGTGGCTCTAGCCCATGATCAGCAATTTTCTGTTCAAGAGTGGCGCGGAGCGGCCCATCGCCGATGATGATTAGCTTTCCCGGCATTGATGCGGCAGCAAAAGCATCAATCAATAGGCTAAAATTCTTGTTCTCTACCAACCGGCCTATTGCGACAATGTAAGGTTCATCCGGATGGACAGGATATTTTTCAAGTGCCTGCCGGGCGATGCGGACGGTATCAACCGGATTGGAAATCACGCTGATGATATCGTCCGGAATGGCAAACGCATCCGACAGATCATCCGCTACGCCCTGTGATACGGCAATGATATGTGTAGCATGGCGATAGGAAAGCTGCACGAGCATGCGACTAAGGCGCCCGGATAGCCCTTTGCCAAGATGCGCGCTGGTATTAACCCGTTCACTGATAATCCAGGGGCAACCTTTGCCTGCTCTGCTGGCCCAGTTCGCCACGTTTGAGCGGGTTAGAAAACTCAGCGTTGCAGCAGGGCGCAGGGATCGTTCCAGCGCACGTAATTGCCGAATGGATTGCAACAGGCTGCCACGGCAATCCAGCTGATGGACAGTGATCCAGTCCGGCACTTCATAGGCGGCTGGTTCATCGTCCAGCAAAGCCAGCGATATATCATATTGATCGCGATAAGGAGTCGAGTGTCGAAGCAAGGCAGCCATAACCCGCTCTGCACCTCCGCCTGTCAAACTGTTGATGATGAAGAGAATTGTTGGTCGCAAAAAATTCAACCTCAGGGGGACAATCTACTTCTAAATATCAAAGCCCGAACGGCAGCAAAATTGTTCGGCGATATAACGCACAGATTTCGCGTTGACGGGAAGGAACCCCAATAAAAGAAAATCCATTCAGAAGAAAAAGATCAGCAATCCAATCGCGATGATGATCCAAATGAACAGTCCGGCAACAACGATGATCCGTGTCCTTTGCGGCAGCTGTGCTGCCTTTTCGGATGCGGAAGACGGCTGGAAAGCACCAGGATCATCAAGCTGTTCTGCAGCATTGCCATCCAATGTCGAAGGAGAGTCAGAAAGTATCCGCGCACTAACCGTATCGCCTGACAAATTGGATCGACTGGATCCAGCTGTATCGCCGCCTTTCTTGTCCAATTACGCCTCCCCTGTTCCAGCCTATCTGGAACCAAAAAGTCAAGCAGGGTGCAATTGCGCTTTGAAATGGCTTCTGATTGCCCCTGATTCCACCTTCCTAAATAGCGAAAAACCACAAATAATGGCATAAAAAATTACACCTTCTATTTGCCACAGGGCCATGGTTGCCAAGTTCATGAAAAGGAATGACAAATGCGCGAACAACAATATCACGCGGTCTTCAGTGGGCGCTCGCATGGCCAATTTGATCATGGTAACCCAGAAAAACAACAGTAGGAAAACGCCGGCCCAGCCCAGTTCGTAGAGATAGGCGACAATTGTATTATGGGGGTAGACTTTGAATATCTCCTCCCAACTGTCCGGACCGAAGCCAATCAGATGATTGAGCGTCGACCCATCAAGCCAAGCGTATATATATCCTGACCATATATAGAGCCGACCCGACAACAAACGCCGCTCGTCAAACGAAAATTCTGCTTGTGGTTTGATATATTGGCCGGGGTCGCCGAAAAACACCGCGAGGTCATTGAAGCGTTCTGCTGAGAAACCGGCCAGCATGAAAACTCCGGCTACCGTGATTACCGATATGATGACGGCCAACATGACTCGCTGTTCCCGCACGAAAGAGAACATGGTGCTGCTCACCAACTGTATCACTGCAACCGGCAAAACCGCAAGCATGGTTGTCCGGTAGTTGGCCAGCACGATCCCGCCAAGCAATCCGATGGATAGAAGGCCCTTTAGCACGCGCGTTAATGAACTCGCAAAACACAAGACCACGAAAAACGTGGCCATAGCAATGGAGAAGGTGGCCTCATGGTTATAGCCGCCGATATAACTGCTGGAACCATCGAATTCAGATGCTTTTACTGCGCCCAGACCGATCGACAGCAATTGGAGAACAGCCAAAGGCGCAAAGGCCCAGAGCAGGGGCGTAAAAAACCGGGCGCCGCCATTTTCCAAAAGCGCACGATATATAGCGATCATCAGCACCATGAAATATATATGTTTCACTGCGGAATCGAGCGCCGTGAATATGCCGTCATTGGCGGCGGCACTAATCAACGACAGCAGGATTAGCGCATAGACGGGCATTAACGGCTTCAGAAGATAATGGCGCGGGGTTACCAGCAGAAGGCCCGTACCGGCAATCGCCACAGAGCCAATGGCATTCCAGCTCAGCCCGGCAATAGCTGGCGAAAAAGTGATTTCATGAAAAGCGCTCATGATATAGCGGAGCCAAATGGCAAGAATCACAAAGCGCGCTGGATAGCCGCGCACTTTCTTGAGTGCCAATACCATTGGAATGGCCATGAGGAGCGTAACCAGCACCAATATTGGTAAAGGTAAAGATGGCGCTCCTCCCAGGTCGTCGCCGATCATAGACTATTCCTTTGGATATATGAGGAAAATATGACCAAGACTATGTGTCCCCAAGCCGCCTAAGCGTAATATTCCTTGTAGCGCTTGAAATAGAGGCCTGCGTCGCCAAAGCCCGTCCGCGCCTGTTCAATCACATCTACCCGGCTTAAAACGGCTCCAGACACGTTGGCACCGACATCATCCAGCTGATGCAGGGCAATTTCCGCCGCCTTGGCCGGAGTTTTCTTCCACTGGACCAGAAAGACCACCATGTCTGCGAGTGCTGCCAGCATGCGGGATTCTGCCACCGGCAGAACCGGCGCTGTATCCAGAACGACAAATTGGAACTGACCTCGCAATTCCTTGAGCAGGTCGGACATCGCCTCGGAACCCATGAGGTCAAACGGCGTGTCTTCATCAGGTTTTTGGCCAAGGAAATACACACCGCTATCTTTATCATGGACGACGGCCTGACTCAGCGCGGCTTCGCCGTTCAAAACATCCGTAAGTCCGTAGGTTATCGATTTGGCCAGGGAACGGGATGATGCCTGTCTGCGGGAATCGCAGTCCACCAAAAGTGTGCGGATGCCGGATCGGGCAGCGGCACCGGCCAGGCATATGGCGGAACTCGTCTTGCCTTCCCCGGGGAGCGCCGATGTCACCGAGATGATTTTTGTCTTATGGCGACCTGGCGCCATTGCCAACGTGGTTTTCAGCGCCCGAAAAGCTTCTGCAAAAGCCGATTTGGGATGATCGATCAAAAACTGCGGCGGCCATGGCTTTGGATCACCGGATTTTTTGACTTCCGGAAGTGAGCCGATTTCCGGGATAGACCCTAAAGCATTGATTTTCAGACGCTTCTCGACGGCTTCGGCGGTCCTTAGACCATTCTCAAGAAACTCCCGACCTGCGACAACAGCGGTCGAGGACGCGCCCGCGGCCACCAATGCAATGGTTATATATAATAACGGGTTCGGGGAGACCGGAAGAACTGGAATAGCAGCTCGTGATACCTCTTTAGCCCCGCTGCTTTCCGTGCCTTGACGCGCCACAGATTCTTTGTAGCGATCCAGAAAGCCCTGATACAATTCCCTAGCAGACGCAGCATTGCGTTCCAGCTCACTGAGCCGCACAGAGGCATCGCTGTCCACCGCCAAACGATTTTGCAGCCCTGCTATAGACGATGCAATGGACGAGGTGCGTCCACTTGCGGCACTGGCTTCGGTTTTCAGACTCGATACAATCCTCCCGACCTCGGCGGTGATTTGGGTGTCGATGTCAGCGAGCTGGCTTTGCGCCTTGATCAGGCTGGGGTGACGCTGTCCATAGCGCGTCGACAGGTTCGCAACTTCGGCGCTAGCGACCGAGCGCTGAGCCCGCAAAGCGCCTACTACTTCGGACTCGAGCGCGGCTCCCAGGCTTTCTCCGGACAAGCCTTGAGACATTTGCGCCCTAGCGGTCGACAAACGTGCATTGGCTGCGGCTTCGGCGGCTCGCGCTTCGGCCAGCTGTGTATTGAGAACCGATAGTTCTTGCTGTGTAATTGAGCTGACATCCGTGGCGGCGAATAGCCCTTCGTCAGAACGGTATCTTGCGACCTGCGCTTCGGCAGCCAATACTTCCCCGCGCAATTCTTCCAGCCTTGTTTCGAGCAGGTCTGCGCTCCGTTGGGTGGAGCCTTGCTCCCCCTCAACCCGGGTTAGCAGATATTCATCGATCGTAGCATTGGCGATGTTCGCGGCCATCTTTGGGTTTTCGGACTCATAACGAACGGCAATTGCGTAAGAAACACCTTCTCGCTGGACAGTTAGCGAGCCGCCCAAGATACGAATGGCCCGGTCGCGTGCTGCCTGTTGCTGCTCTGATGTCTGTGGTCCTTGGCCATTTGTCTTCAAAAGTGCAGGGTTAAACTCAGGCTCTTCTGTGAGTTTTAATGCATCGACCACCCGTCCAGCAATAAAAGGGGATTGCAATATCTCCACGGTGGTATCGACTGTGGAAGAGTCGGTTGTAAGCGCCGGTATATCGCTATTCACAGGAACCACTTCCTGGGTCTGTCGCTCGACAACCATGGTCGCTGTGGCAATATAGCTGGGTGTGGTCAGGAAATAGGCGGCGGCCGTTACGATCATAGCCAATGCCGACACTAGGATGACGGGAATGATATGCTTGCGAAAAGCGCGGCCGATAGCACGTAAATCTATGAGCTCATTACCTTCTTCGACAACAAACCTGTCGAGCGGAAGCGGTGTTTCCGACATTTTATTCATGGCCGTCAGCTCCAAACAAAACAGCCCCCTGCATTTATGCCCGTAACTTTTCCCCCAGTCTAAATCCCCCAGTCTAAATCCCCCAGTCTAAATCATCATGTTCCCTTGATTGCGCGGTAAATCTTGTGGCGCAATGTTGGCGGCATTAACCGTGCGGCCTCGATCATCAGGAAAAGTCCAAAACCTTCCGGCAAGCATAAATTGCGCGAGAATTGCGACGAGATTTCGCCGCCCTTGAAAGAAAAGCGCGCATAGAGGCCGATTTGCTGGTTGATCAGCTTGCGCAGCAATGTCCTTTCTTCCTCACTTGCCGTTGCCATCATTGCCCGGGCCGTGTTGACCAATATGGGGATGCTGTCGGGATTGGTGGTTTTGCTAACCTTGTTATCGGTATCGCGATGAAATTCAGCACTGACCTTTGGTACATAGGTAAAAGGCGCATGGGATAGAGCGCGTAGCCACATGTCCTTGTCACCGCCGCGTACTGCTTTTCCGGCTGGAAACGATCCTGCCCGGTGAAGCAGATCATGACGAAACGCGGCTGCGCTGGTCCAGATCGGGCACTCTCCACTTTGCACCCAGATATCAAGAGCCTCTCGAAAATCGGCGCTGCGCCCTGCAACGCTGGCAAGGGCATCCGTCATTTTGGAAGGTTTTCGATGGTCAGTAAAAACATGATCATAGCGTGTTGCAACACATCCAGCCTCCGGTGCTGCTTCAATCGCGGCTGCCATGTCTGCAAGATGAGACGGATGCCAGATATCGTCTGCATCAAGGAAAGCGATCCAATTGCCGTTGGCTTCGGCCATTCCCAAATTACGCGCTGCATATCCACCCGGTCCCGGTGTGTCCCGAAACAGTAGGCGAATACAAGGGTCAGTCATCTTTGAAAGGATTGCGGCGCTGCCATCGGTGGATGCATCATCGATGAGGATGATCTCGCTCGGTGGCCGTGTCTGTTGCAACGCGCTGGCTACGCTTGCGGTGACATGCCTGGCCTTGTTGTGGACCGGAATGACAACAGAGAATCTTGGATCAATCATTCTATCCCGTTTTTTGCAGTGCCGAAGATAATGTGTTGCTTGACATCGACGAATGGATTTTTCGCCTTGCCAGCAGCGCGATACAGGCATTTATAGAACCTAGCTCCTTCGTTGTGCAATGCAGTAAAGATCGTTCGGTCTGGGGATTCGAACGACCGAACCCGGACGACTTTTTAATCCGCATCTTCAAATGCCGGACAAAGGAACTTTAATGGCGCGTGGCTCGGTACGGACCAAGATTTTCGTCATAAGTATGCGCAACGCCGGTGAAAGGCGGCGGATATTTGCGGAAAGCGAGATACCGGATTCGATAGACTGGGCGTTTTTCGATGCCCTCGAAGTGTTGCATCCCGACCTTCATTACAATGAAGACCAGGCAATCATTGCCAAGGGTCGACCGCTGACCACTGGTGAGCGTGGCTGCTATTCGAGTCACTATGCACTGTGGAAGCAATTGGCGGACGATGACGTGGATCAATATGTCATTCTGGAAGATGATATTCTTGCTGACTGGAGTTTTATCAGGCCGCTGATTGTTGAAGATCATGCGGAAACTGGTCGTGATTACATCCGGCTCTATTACAAAAAACCTGCGCCTGCCCGGATATTGGAGAAAGATTTCATTTGCCGGACCACACGGCTAATTGAGATATCCGGATATTGCTTTGGGACCCAGGCTTACTTGCTCACTAAAAACGGAGCCAACCGGTTCCTCGCCCAAACCCGCGATGTGGTCCGACCGATTGACGATCAGATGGATCGGTCATGGATACATGGCATAGCTAATCTCTCGGTTTTCCCGTTTCCCGTACTGGAACGGTCGGTCCCCAGTGAGATCGGAATGTCCCGTTTCGATGCCTATAAAATTCCGGAACGATTGAGGCTCAAGCGCTTCATATCGCGGAACCGCGAGCGCGCCAGCTATCAATTGCGGGGCCGCCACCCTTTCCGATTTCAGCTCTAGCCAATGGGTGATCAGCGCATGACGGAAAAGAGCAGTGATTTTTCTGACAATGCTTCGGCATTGTTTGATGATTCACTACGCCAGAAAACAAAGAAATCTCTGGGTTGGACCGTGATCAAGGCGCTAAGCGATCAGGTCTTCTCGCTGGTGATATTCATCCTGCTGGCCCGGTTGCTGACCAAGGAAGAGATAGGCATCTTCGCTATGGTTTATGTCTTTTCGGAAATCGGCAGGATCATTGCGACTAGTGGTCTGATGCAGCTTATCGCGCGGGCGAAAAAGATCGATAACCTTCAGATTAACACGATTTTCTGGACGAATATGGGCATCGCGTTCGCTTATGTAGCGCTGATCTGGATTTGCGCGCCGCTGTTGGCGGATTTGCTGGACCAACCAGGATTGGTATGGCCACTGCAAATATTGTCGCTGGCACTGCCGATTAATGCGCTGGGCGCATCACATTTTGCGCTGCGCCTGCGCGAGTTTGGGCATAAAACTGTGGCGATGCGCTCAATTCTGGCCGGAATCATTGGTGGCAGTGCCGCTGTGGTGGCCGCGTTGTCGGGCTGGGGTATCTGGTCGCTGGTGCTGCAACGCTGCGTGGCGGAGACCGTGAGTACCGTTCTTGCCTGGGCTTCTTATCGCTGGGTACCGGGACTGAAGTTTGACTGGGTACAAGCGAAACGGAATTTTGCCTTTTCCAGTAACCTGACGATTGCACAGCTGATTTTTCTTATGCTTGTGCGGATACAGGATTTGCTGATTGGAGCCAGTCTAGGTGCGGCTGCCGTTGGTGTTTACCGCGTGGCATGGCGATCCACCGAAATGTTTGCCAATGCCGCGATACAGCCATTCTCGCAGGTTGGTTTACAAACCTATTCCCGGCTGCAGGATAATCCGGCCGCGATGCAAAAAGCCTATAAGGCAATGCTCGGCATCTGTTCCGCGTTGTCCTTTCCAGCCTTGGTCGGTTTTGGTGTTATCGCGCCTGATCTGGTGCCGCTCGTATTTGGCAGCAAATGGCAGGCGTCCGGCAATCTTGCCCAGATATTCGCTTTCATGGCGATACCCTATACGCTGAACTTCTTTGCATCCCCGGTCCTCTCTGCAGTGGGGAATACACATCGTCAGCGAACACTGGCGATTATTCAGCTGGTATCAACGTTGGTCCTTACTCTCTTGGCCTTGCCTTATGGATTGACCGCAGTTGCCATAGCCTATGTTGTTCGTTCTTATCTGACTTTGCCACTTCAGATGCATTTCCTGAAAGAAGCCTCCGGTATTGGCGCCAAGGCCAGTTTTGATGCGATTAAGGCGCCTTTTTTTGTGTCGACCATAATGGGGCTGTTGCTTTGGACCGGCTTGCAACTTTTCTCAGCTGGACAGCCTCTCTCATGGAAAGGGCTGTTTATCACCATAGCTGGTGCCGCTCTGTTTTACACTGCAGGCCTGCTCATGATTTCCGCAACTTATCGTCGTTTGGTCTCAGATTTTCTGCCTCTGAAGGAGCTTTCCCCCCATGCCTGAACAACTCACACTTTCAAACGATCCGGCTACAGCTACTCTGGATCACCTCCGACAGGAAATATCGGATAAGATCGAGCCGATGATTGATGAACTGCCTTATGCGTTGCTCGACTTCCCGGATCATTCCAACGTCGGTGACTCTGCCATCTGGCTGGGTGAAAAGCGCTTTTTTGAGAAGCATGCCCAATCACCATCTTATGTCAGTAGTTTGAAGTCCCATGTGTCCAATCAGATGGAGCAGGCAATTGGTGGTGGGACCATCTTCCTGCATGGTGGCGGGAATTTTGGCACCATCTGGAAATCACATCAGGATTTCCGGATAGATCTAATGGGCCGCTTCCCGGGCCAGAAAATCATACAGCTGCCGCAGTCTATCTACTTTGATAACTATGATGCCGTGGATGAAACAGCACGTGCCATCGAAAAACACGGTAGTTTCACACTGCTTGTGCGGGATCAAAGATCCTATGAATTTGCGCGGTGTCATTTCCAGTGTGAAGTCTCTCTATGCCCCGATATGGCGTTTTATATGGAGCCGTTGGAGCGGCAAGATCCTGTCCATGACTTCTACTACCTGATGCGCACCGATTTTGAACGATCAGTCATGGGTAAGGCCAGTCATCCAGATCACTCAGTCGAAATTGGCGATTGGCTGACCGAAGACAAGCTGCAGATGAAGATGGCCTCGGCGGCTTCCAAATTAATGGATTTTGGCCAAAGCCCTGATACCGCCCGAGCCATGAAATATGATCGTTTGGCGCAGAATCGGTTAAAACGCGGCATTGGTCTTTTGTCTTCTGGCCGTGTTGTTGTGACTGATCGCTTGCATGGGCATATCATGTCCACTTTGCTTGCGATCCCGCATGTCACGCTCGACAACAGCTACGGCAAGCTTCAGAATTTTGTCCAGGCCTGGACCTCGGACATTCCCTTCATGCGGACCGCGGACACGCTTGAAGAAGCACAGGACCTGGCGGAAGGGCTATTGTCATGAAGGTGGCGGTTACCGGGCTCCGTGGCATTCCAGATGTCATGGGTGGAGTGGAAACGCATTGCGAAGAAATGTTACCGCGCGTCAAAGCCATTCACCCGAACCTCGACATCACGGTCTTTGCGCGAGCGCCTTATGTCAGAAATCCCGAATATGATTTTCGGGGTGTCTCCGTTGTCAGCGTTTCGTCTCCTGTGTCGGTTTGGCAGGAGGCGATAGTTTCCACCTTCAACGCCATCATGGCAGCGCGGCGGGATGGTATGGATGTGATTCACATTCATGCGATAGGGCCAGCTCTGCTCACTCCACTGGCGCGGTTACTGGGCCTGAAGGTAGTCGTGACTCATCATGGTGAAGACTATAAGCGCGCTAAATGGGGCCGATTTCCACGCTTTGCGCTTAAGACGGGTGAACGGTTCGGTCTATGGTTTGCCAATCATGTGATCGCCGTATCCCCTTCGCTTACAAAGCGGCTGCAACAGTCTTTCCCAGGCGCGAGTAACCGTATTTCCTACATTCCCAACGGAGCCCCAGAACTTCCCGAGGTGCCCGGTGATGCTCTGTCGCGTTTCTCACTGGAGCGGGGCAAATATGTCCTCGCGGTTGCGCGGCTGGTGCCGGAAAAAGGGTTGCATGACCTTGTTAACGCACATGCTCAAATAGATGACGGTCGAAAACTGGTAATCGTCGGTGGTGCCGATCATGCCAGCAATTATTCAGCGTCGTTGCTCAAACTTGCCGATGAAAACATCATATTCACCGGCTTACAGGATCGCGGCACATTGCGGGAGCTTTATGAAAATGCCGATCTTTTTGTAATGCCCTCCTATCATGAGGGGCTACCCATCGCTGCGCTGGAGGCAGGATCCTGTTCCACACCAATGCTGCTCAGCGACATTCAACCCAATCTTGATATCGGTTTACCTGAAAGCGATTATTTCCCGGTCGGCAATACCGGTGCCCTGGCAAAAGCGTTGAGCCGACCGACCTATCTGTATCAGGTTGATGCAGCGGAATTTCGGCGGAAATTTGATTGGGACCAGATCGCAATGCAAACGTCATCCGTCTACCAAAAAATCATGGGAGGGCAGGGTGGTTCAAAAGCTGTTGCGATGGACAATCACACCAAAGGTGCGAGCCAAGATCAGTAGATCGAAACCCGGCGACCAACGCTGGATATATTCCAGATCTGATGCAAGCCGGTTTTCCAGATCCTCTTGCGTCATGGTCGCTCCCCGAAAACCACGCACCTGCGCCAAACCGGTGAGGCCGGGTACCGTCGCGTGACGCAGCCAGTAATTGCGGTCGATTTCCCAGAACAGTTTGCTGTCGGCTTTGGAACCCAAAGCATGAGGCCGTGGTCCGACAAGGCTCATCGTTCCGACCAGCACATTGAACAACTGTGGCAGTTCATCAATGCTGGTGGCACGAATGAAACGGCCGACGCGGGTGATCCGGTCATCATCGCGGTCCGTTGATCGGTCACCGTTCAAATCACACAAATCATCACGCATGCTACGAAATTTGTAGATGTGAAACAGTCGGTTGCCGTGGCCCAATCGTTTCTGTTTGAATAATATCGGGCCGGGGCTTTCGAGTTTGATCGCGATGGCTGTAATTATCATCAATGGCGCGAGGAAGAGAATAGCCAATGATACCAGAACCAGATCCATTCCACGTTTCAACCATAGTTGCGTACGGGTCAGTGGCTTCACCTGCGAAGGATTAAGCGGTAACTCACTGTATTTGGCCACCGGTGCAAACCGGTAATGGCGATGGACTTCGCCCGTCACGCCTGTGCTTTTCAGGACCAGAGCCCAATCGCAATGCCGCTCACCGGGGCAAGCGACTATCACGCGATCGATTGACTGGAATAGATTTCCCAACCGGTTCAGCATGACGGGATCGGAAACATCCGGGTTCAAACCAATATCCTTGGCGTGGATCACTTGCTTATCTCTGATCGGGCCGTGGGGAACGCCGTCTATGATAACCAGCTCGCTGACCGGATTTGTGCCTAGCATCCGCTTGGCGAAGGCATAGCATACGTAGCGGCCGCCGGTGATCAGCGCCGATGAAATCAGAAATCCGAAAGCCACAAAGGACGGATGATGGGACTTGAGTATCGACAATCCAAAAAGAACGAACAAGATAAGAGTCAATGTGGCAAATAGCGAAGCTATGCTGCGGATGGTCGCGCTTGTGTTCCGGTATAGAGCCCTTCTGCCATAGGCTTTATTATTCAGCGCTATGGCAAGAAAAATGGGGATCGACAAAATACCAAGTTTTAGCCCGGGCGATGCGAACGGCTGGTCTAACAACAAGGCATTGCTGATCAGAAAACCGATGAAAACCGCCAATGCATCAGTAAAAAACATGACCGAGTAAATTCCTATCCGCCGTGACCGCTTGGTCAGGATCGGGTTTTTCCGCGCTGCTATTTTTGTGGTTGTGAAAGACGCATTTTGAAGAGCGCGTAGATTGGCTGTCATCCGAGAACCCTTTCGCGATCATTTCAGCAATGCGGTGCGGCCAGTATATTTGAAACTATAAGGTTCAAAATCATGCTGCACCGCAACAACAAATATCATCATCACATCTCTACAATGCCACTCGGAACGCGTTTGATGGTATTTAATATACTGAAACGGGTTGAAAATATTCCCCTGAGAATTCTTCCTGAACAATATGTGCCATCCCCAAACTGGCTTGTCACGCTATGTTGATGGCGTGAGAGACGGGGTGTGTATTCAACACGATTAGATACCATATGGTCTAATGGCAGTTGCTCCGACTCGCATTTACCCCGACTTTAGATCAATCGAAGCTGATGCTGCATCGCAATAAAACGTCGCAAAGGAACAAAGGTTTTGAGTGAAGTACTGACGCGAAATACCAATATTGCAAGCAATCGAACGACCAACAGTCGGAGCCTTCGCCATACTTGGGCGCTTATATTGTCAGACCTATATCGCTATGCCGGGAACAAGCGTGCACGCTCTTTCCTCCGCCACTATTTCTTCACACCTGGGTTTAAATATTCTGTGATCATGCGTCTCTGCGGTTGCATGAAAAAGCGGGCTGTGATGCAATATACTTTATATCCTCCTTTCAAACTGCTGTTGCTGCGATATCGTTACAAATATGGCATCGCTATTCCAGAATATACCAGGATCGGTCCCGGATTTTTCATCAATCGGTTTGGCAATATCATGGTCAACGGCGATGCGATCATCGGTGCCAATTGCAATATCACCCATGGAGCTATGCTTGGGCAAATGAACCGGGGGCCGAAACAAGGCTCGCCCATATTGGGAGATGGCGTGTTTCTGGCGGCGGGATGCAAGGTTATCGGCAGAATATATATCGGTAATCGCGCTGCTGTCGGGGCTAATGCCGTTGTTACCAAAGACGTCCCTGATGACGCCGCAGTCGGCGGTATTCCGGCGAAGATATTGTCGATGAACGGATCTGAAGGTTACATCAACCGCCGGGTCGATAGCGATTGCCGCACCGGATATCAGCCGGATGGGCTGTCCAACCGCTAAAAGAAGCGCTCCGCAATCCGAATAGTGTCACCAGGGTAAATGCGCGTATTGCTGCCTAGCCTGATTTTCACCTCCCGGGGCTGGTCCGAACGCTTTAAAAATATCTGCTTTTGCTGTGCTCGATAGGTGAAGCCATCCGCTTTAGCGATCGCTGCCAATATGGTCATGTCAGGAACGTAGGGATATTCGCCGGGTTTGTTCACTTCGCCCAATATGTAGATGGGTCGATAATTTTTGACTTCAACGTTGACCTGGGGATTTAACACATAGCCGTCAGCGAGCGCTGCCGCTATACTTTTGCCGAGTGCGGCCGGCGTCAGACCTGCTGCTTTGATGTCCCCGACTAGCGGAAAGGACAGAACCCCATTTGCGCCGATATTAAACTCCCCGGTCAGTGTTTCCTCTCCATAAGTGACGACCTGGATTGTTTCGCCAGCCCGCAAAGGATAGGACACATCGATATCGGGTTGTTCAGCGGTCTCCACCGGAAAGGCGCCTGATGACGTGCAGCCTGCAACCAAAAGCGGTGCAACAATAATGATCCCGATATTTTTAAAGGCCATGTGTAGAAAACGACGTTTCATCCAATGTCACCTGTAATTCCGCAATAAGTCACTTGCCCCGCACAGTGTTTCGACTAGCTCGCTCCACCAATGGCTCAAGCATGAAGCGACAATCTGACAGACAAATTAGCTCAGTGGACGTTGTCATAGAGCTTCGCGAGGCATCTTTTAAAGACTTCCAAGACAGCATGTCACGGGATGGATTGCCCGATCGATGAGAATGATATCGGAATCAGTCGTTTCAGTTTCCCGCTCCATGCCGGTGCGTTTGGAAATAGTGTGATCAGCATCGGTTGAACAACGGACGATAGATTACACTCCGCAATAACCGCATTTACCCCAAGATGGTCGCCGGCCGCTTAAGCTCCTTTATCTAGAAAGCAGACGTTTCGTGACATCACTTTCACTTTCCGACGCTTCTTCTGAGGTCGAAGTGAAAACCCGGTTGACTCAAGAAGGTCAAATTAATAATGTAATATTATAACATAACATGGATTTCTCAATGCAATCTGCTTTCTACAAAGATGGCGCGGCCATCGCGCTTAGTGTTGCTTGTGTTGTGCATTGCGTTGTTTTGCCGGTCATAGCGATATCATCTCCCGTGTTAGCTGCGGTTGCGCAGGCAGAATGGCTCCATTGGATGATGACTTCACTTGCCCTTCTTACCACCATGAGTGTTGCGCTTTCTTCGCCATCGGCGCGTGTTCCAGTGTTTCTAGTTCCAGCAGGATCTGGAGCTGTTTTGATCACAAGTGCGCTTTTTGCAGAGCATTTCGGTTTCTCAGAGACACTACCAACCATCATCGGGGGCGGGCTTTTGGCCTCTGCTCATATCTACCGAATTTACAAATAATGATAATGCATACGGGGATCCTGTAATGACAGTTTTGAAAATTTCGGCATCGGCTTCGGCAATGGCGCTAACCTTGGCTATGGCAACGCCATCCCATGCCCAAGGCGATAATGAAAGCGGCGTAGAAGATTCCTCGCCTATTGTTGTGACCGGGCTTCGGCAGGCCTATCGCGGGGATTTTGAAGTGCTTGAAACGCCGCAAGCTGAACAAATTATCGACAATGAAACGCTTGTCGACTTCGGTGCCGAAGATCTGGTGAGTGCGCTGGACCTGTCTGCCTCAGTCGCTCGGCAAAATAATTTTGGCGGACTGTGGAATGCGTTTTCGGTCCGCGGTTTTTCCGGTGACATCAATCTACCGAGCGGCTTTCTCGTCAACGGTTTCAATGCCGGGCGCGGCTTTGGTGGTCCTCGTGATATTGCCGGCATCGAGTCCGTTGAAGTTCTAAAGGGACCCCGGTCAGCCCTTTTTGGACGAGGTGAGCCGGGGGGCACAGTCAACATAGTCACCAAGCGTCCTGAATTTGTAACCACGGGTTATATCCGCGGTACGATCGGAAGCTGGGAGCAATATCGTATTGAAGGCGATGTCCAGACAACGCTTGGTTCGAATGACCAACTGGGAATCCGTCTGGTCGGTTTTTTTGAAGATGCTGAAAGCTTTCGCGAAACGGTCGAAACAGAGCGCTTTGGCCTTTATCCTTCTCTAACCTGGAAGATCGGCGAGTATACCCGCGCGACCTATGAGCTGGAATATACAAGGCAAGATATCCCGTTCGATCGCGGTGTCGCTTTTACTGAAGAATTTGGTTTTACACCTCGCAGGACATTTGTGGGCGAACCCGGCGATGGACCGATCGAGACGGAGGTTCTTGGCCATCAATTCGAAATCCAGCACGATTTCTCGGACAATTGGAGCCTGCTTACCGGTATTGGTTTCCGGGAGACCTCGCTGGTCGGCAACGCATCAGAAACAAATTTCGAGGGTCGTCAGACCTTGTTCGAGGACGGACGTACCCTTTCCCGGTTCTTCCGTTTTCGCGACTTCGATTCCGAATATCTTGTCCTTCGTGCAGAGATCGCGGGCGAATTTAACACCGGTTCCCTGCGCCACCGGATATTGGTCGGTGCGGATTACGACCGTTTCGACAACAGCCTGTTTATCCAGCGCTTTCGCCCCGGGTTTTTCCCTACAGGTACCGACATCAGCACGCTGGACCCTGCCGAATATCTGTTCCTTGACGTGTTTGATCCGATCTATGGACAGTTCCCACAACCTGTGCCGGGACCGAATACCGATCGCGAAGAGGTGCTCAAAGGGTTCGGTTTTTACTTCCAGGACCAGATGGATATCACCGATCGTCTGCAAATCCGTTTGGGTGGGCGGTTTGATGATTTCAAACAGGACCTGACCAATTTGCGCGCCACACCAGCGACCACCATAACGACCTCGGATACCCGTTTTTCTCCGCAGGTCGGGGCAGTGTACCAGGTTGATGACGGGATCAGCATCTACGCGTCCTATGGTGAAGGCTTCCGCCAACAAACCGGTTCCGACTTCCTGGGCAACCAGTTCGACCCGAACATCACCGAATCTGCTGAAATCGGGATCAAGGCGGACCTGGGAACCTATTTCAACGGGGTTAATGGCGCCGTCACGCTCACCGCCTTTCAGGTCGATCAAAGCAATATTCTGGTGAATGATGATCGGCCGGAGGCAGTGGCGGCGGGATTCTTCTCTATCCCGGCCGGTGAGGCACGCAGCCGCGGCATTGAGTTCGATGCCAATCTGGCTTTTGACAGCGGTCTGAGTATTTGGTTCTCTTACGCTCATACCGACGCGGAGTTTACCAATAGCAACCCCGATGCGGACTTTGGCGCGCTGATCGAAGATGGCGACCCGCTGATCAACTCGCCGGACCATCAGCTGAGCCTTCTGGTCAGTCAGTCCTTCAACATAGCCGATGTCCCAGCACAATTGGGCGGCGGTGTGTTGCATGTCGGTGAACGGCTTGGCTGGACAGGTTTTGATTTCTTCTTGCCTGACTACACTACCGTCCGCTTGTTCGGGAAAGTGGAGCCTGTCGAGGGTCTCGCGCTTCGTTTCGATGTCGATAACCTGTTCAATGAGACGTTCTACACCAACTCCTTTGCCGATGTTTGGGTCCAACCGGGCGCACCGCGCCGGTTCCGTTTCACGGCATCCTATTCATTTTAGTCCGGAGGACCAGACGAGAGTCGTTTAGCATAGAGAACCATGACCAACGAAAACATGCCAGCATCACGCATTGCCTCTATCGATACCATGCGGGGCCTCGTTATCATGCTGATGATGCTCGATCATGTGCGCGAGCGGTTTTTCATGCATGTCCGCACAGGTGACCCGATCGCTGACACGATAGAGCCGGATCTGTTCTTCACGCGCATGCTCACGCATTTGTGCGCGCCGGTTTTCATTTTCCTCGCCGGCATGTCCGCTTGGCTTTACGCCCATCCGCGAGACGGAGAATATCGGTCGCCGTCCATGTTCCTGTTCAAGCGCGGTCTTGTCATTATTGCGATCGAAATAGTGCTTTACTACCTTGTCTGGGCAGACAGCTTTCCAAACTTTCTTTTTCTGCAAGTGCTTTGGGCGATTGGGCTTTGCATGGTTGCGCTATCCATCGCCAGCCGATTGAATTACTGGGTCATCGGTGCCTTGGGGTTCCTCATCGTGCTGGGCCACAATATTCTGGTGCCGATCAACTTCGAGCCCGGTGAATTAGGATATATCCCATGGGCCATTCTGCACGATGGCGGTGAACTGGGGAAGATCGGCCCTCTGACGATAAACTTGTCTTATCCCAGCCTGCCATGGTTTGGTGTTATTCTTTTGGGCTATTTTGCCGGTCCGCTCTTCGCAAAGTCCATGTCTGTCGTGAGGCGGCGGCAATGGCTCATCGGCCTCGGCGCATCGTGTCTTGCTCTTCTGTTGGTCCTGCGCGGGTTCAACATCTACGGGGAGACGATCCCCTGGACGAGACAAGAGACGGGAATTGAGACAGTGATGTCGTTCATCAACTTCACCAAATATCCGCCGTCGCTCGACTACATATTGCTCACGCTGGGCCTAGGCCTGCTGATGCTCGCCTGGCTTGAGATGGTGAAAAAGCAAAACTGGTTGCTGGACCTGATGCAGACATTCGGGTCCATTCCGATGTTCATCTATGTTCTGCATCTCTATGTTTTACTGGCCGCCTATTGGATCCTCTATGCGATATTCGGCGCAACGCAAGGTGAGCGCTATGGTCTGGACAGCGTTCTGTGGATCTGGGTTGGTATGTTCCTGCTAGTCGCGGTGCACTACCCGATCGCAAAGGTCTTTGCTGACTACAAGCACCGTGAAAAGCGCAACAAGCCATGGCTCAGCTATTTCTAATGGCGCTCTCCCTCCAGCCAGCATGCCCCCAAACGCGCGCCATACCCGTTTCGTGTCCTCAATCTTTAAGTCAGGGAAAACAGTATTATGACCTCGCCACTTGAAGCTCGTTCCCTCTCACTGAATCGCGAAGGAAATGCTGTACTAAACGGTGTTTCTTTCGCGGTTGCGGAAGGGGAGGTTTTCGCCTTGCTTGGCGGCAATGGTGCAGGAAAATCGAGCACACTCCTCGCCTTTCTGGGTTTTCTGGAACCTTCCGGCGGAGAGATACTGGTCAACGGAAAAAGCGTCGCCAATGATATTGCTGCCGCGCGATCAGCAATTGCATATTTGCCTGAGGCAGCAGCGTTGTACGGCCATATGACTGCTTATGAGAATCTCAATTACTTTCTCGATTTGGCAGGCAAATCAGCCAGCGAGGCGGACTGTGACGACGCACTGAATCGGGTTGCACTTCCTGGAGAGGCCCGTTCGCGACGGTTGCAATCCTACTCAAAAGGCATGCGGCAAAAAATGGCGATCGCGCTTGCGCTATTGCGCAAAACTCCGATCCTGTTGCTTGATGAACCGACCTCTGGCCTGGATCCGGTCGCGATCGATGAATTCCATGATCTGGTGAAAGATCTGGCTGGCGCCGGCCAGACAATATTGATGGTCACACATGATGTTTACGGCGCCTGCCAGGTCGCCGATCGGGTCGGATTGCTTAGGCGCGGTCAATTGGTCGGTAGCTTTGCCGCAGAGAATGGTGAGCGGATTGATACGGAAACCGTGCATGCGGCCTTTGCCGAGCGAGAAACCGCATGAACATGATGCTGAGGATTGCCAAAGAAGAATGGCGGCTCTGGCTGCGTTCGAAAGTGATCGTGGTGGCGACATTGATTGTCGCGGTTTTGCTAGCGGTAACCAGTGTGCTGACGGTCAACCGCATCGCCAGCGAACAGTCGCAACGTCTTGCGCAGCAGGTTGCGGCCGAAGCAACTTTCTTTGCACAGCCGGATCGCCATCCGCACCGCATGGTCCATTATGGCCACTACGCTTTTCGTCCCCCGCCGCCGCTGGCGGCCTTCGAACCCGGTGTCGATGCGGTAACCGGCCAATCGATCTTCCTAGAGGGACACCAGCAAAATACCCCTATGTTTGCAGATACCAAGGCGGCCGCCGATCTAGGCGGTTTTGCCTCCCTGAATCCGGCAAACCTGTATCAGTTGCTCCTGCCATTGCTGCTGATCGTGCTGGGTCACGCGTTGTTGCTGCGCGAACGTGAAAGCGGCACTTTGGCCGTGATGCTGGCGCAGGGCCAGTCAGGTGTTTCGCTAGCGATGGGTAAAGCATTAGCGTTGCTCGCTGTAATCGCGATATTCATGTTGCCGCTAGTTGCCGTCACAATCCATTCGGTTGTCCGGGGAGAGAATGGGCTTGCGGCCGTCTCGCTTGTCGGCGGCTATTTTCTATACCTCTGCGTGTGGGGCGCTATCGTTCTGGCCGCATCGATTATTCTAAAACACCGTGCCGTTTCGCTCGGCGCTCTGATTTTCATATGGCTTTTCGCGGCGCTGATCGTGCCCCGATTCGCAATCAATGCCAGTAGTGCGACCATTGACGCCCCGGGCAAGATTGAAAGCGACCTCGTCATGCTTGCGGAACAACGCAAACTGGGCGACGGCCACAACGCTGCAGACCCGGCTTTTCAGCGCCTGCAAAAAGAGGTGCTGGAGCAATATGAAGTGGAAAAGGTCGAGGATCTGCCGATCAACTGGCGCGGGGTTGTGGCATCCTATTCCGAAGCTGAACTGACCGATTTGCTCAACGGCTATGCTGAAAATCGCATGGAGCAGGAGGCGAACCAGTCAGGGCTTTTCGATCTATTTGGTCTTGCCTCACCGACTATTGCAATCGGCTCCGTATCGCGCACCCTTGCCGGAACTGATCTGTCTACGCACCATCGTTTTTTGCGCGAGAGCGAGGCTCTTCGCTTTGATTTTGTTCAATCACTCAACGAGGTTCATGCCACTGAACTGGCTTATGAGGATGACCTTAACCGCAGCAGCGATCCGGAGGCCGAACGCCGAACAAGGGTTAATTCAGAAGCATGGCGCGCGCTCGACGAATTTCGTTTCACGCCAGATAGTGCTTCAGACAGAGTCGATCGGGCTTCGTTTGCCTTTGGGATGCTTTTCACATGGTTGATACTGGCTTGCGCTGTCGCATTTTTTGCAGCTCGGAGGGTGCGGGTCTGATGGTTAGAGATATGCTTCGAGAGTCACGTTTCCTTGCCAAGGACCGTGGTGCGCTATTCTGGCTTCTTCTGGCATTTATACTGTCCATCATTTCCGTCGCGTTTGGCGTTGCAGAAGTCCGGGACCAGCAAAGGACTATTGCAGAACTTGTCGAGGAAGATCGAGCCGACCGGGCCAATGCACTTGAAGGACAGGAAGACTGGGGCGGCGCTGCCTATTATGCTTTTCATCTGACCTATGCCCCGCCGTCCGAATTTGCTTTTGCCGCCTTGGGGCAACGCGACAGCAGCCCATGGAAACATCGCATACGCATGCTGGCACTGGAGGGGCAGATTCATGAGGCGGACACGAAAAATGCCGATTTCGGTTTGGTCGGGCGGTTTGATTTCGCCTTTCTTGCCGCATCGGTCGCGCCACTGCTTCTCATATTGCTGCTCTATGATTTACGCGCGGCCGAACGAACAGCAAGGCGTCATGATCTGCTATTAGCGACAGCCGGATCGTCCAAAAGCCTCTGGTTGCCGAGAGCGCTGATCCGGGTGATGGCATTGTTCTTTTTATTGTTGATACCGCTATGGGCCGCGTCGGTAGTGGAAGGTGCATCACTCGGCATGATGATCCAGGCAAGCGTCGTTCTCCTAGGCACTCTGTTGATTTGGTGGTTGATTATCGAACTAATCAGCCGGATGGACGCCTCTTCATCTGTCTTGCTCACTGCATTAGTTGGACTTTGGCTTGCCTTGGCAATTGTAATCCCGGCACTTTCCAAAACTGCAATTGAAACTCGTCAGCCGCTACCGAACAGCGGAGAAATCTTGCTGCTTCAAAGAGAAACGGTGAACGATGCGTGGGATATGCCCAAGGAAGCGACAATGTCTGCATTTCTAGAAGAGCATCCTGAATGGAACGCCCACGCAACGATTGAGCAGCCTTTCGAATGGAAATGGTATTATGCCTTTCAACAACTAGGTGACATGAAAGCAGCGCCCCTGGTTACCCAATATCGCTCTGCAAGACTGGCGCGCGATCATGAGGCAGGTGTGTTTGCCTTTCTCTCCCCAACCTCTTTTGTCGAGCGGTCGTTTGAAAAATTGGCGGGTACGGATGCAGCCTCCATGATCGCCTATGAGGAATCGGTGCGTGACTTTCACGCGCAACTCAGAGCCTTCCATTACCCCAAGCTTTTCAAGGATGAACCATTTGACCGGGACCTGCTGGGACGATTGCCAGCTTACGATCCGTCATCTTAGGAGAGTTCTTGTCGTGAGACCATCGCTACGCGCCGACTAGCTATCGGGAATAGGGTTTTGATGATCTTGACTGTAAAAAGACTATCGTTGAACCCGGCCCGAGCCGTCTCCGCCCATCAGTTTCTCGACTTCCGTTACGCTCACCCGGTTAAAATCACCCAAGATGGAATGTTTAAGGCAGCTTCCCGCGACCGCAAATTCCAGGGATTGCTGCGGATCATCATAGGCATTGAGACCGTATATCAACGCTGAAGCGAAGCTATCCCCACCGCCGACGCGATCAACAATGTTCGTAATCTCATAGTGGCGGGACAACATAAATCCCTTGTCTCGCGTTCGCAGGCAAGCGGACCAGCCGTTGCGGTCCGCACTATGACTCTCACGAAGGGTGATCGCTATTGTCGACATGTCCGGATAAAGTTCCAACACCTTTTCCGACAGTGCTTCATATTTTCCAGTATCTAGTTCTCCGGTTTCAACATCAACATCGGCGCTGATCCCAAGAGATTTTTGGCAGTCTTCTTCATTCGCGATGCCAACATCTACATGTTTGACCAGTTCGGACATGACTTCCGGTGCGGACTTGCCATATTTCCAGAGCTTGCCGCGGTAGTTGAAGTCGCAGGAAACGGCAACGCCAGCCTTTTTTGCTTGCTGCACGCATTCAATACTCAGATCAGCTGCGGACTGACTCAGTGCCGGTGTAATGCCGGTTATGTGCAACCATTTTTTGCCATCAAATATAGTTTTCCAGTCGAAATCACCAGGTCGGCATTCGCTGATTGCCGAATGCTTACGATCATAAACAACTTTGGAGGGTCTCTGGTTAGCCCCTGCCTCCAGATAATATATCCCGACACGATCTCCTGATCTTCGAATTTGGGTCGTATCAACACCAAAACGCCGTAACTCTCCAATCGCTGATGCTCCAATATCATTATCGGGCAATGCGGTGACGAATCCGGCTGACAGACCATAGTTGCTAAGTGCGACCGCGACATTGGCTTCACCGCCGCCAAATGTGGCTTCAAATGCCGGTGACTGAAAAAACCGTTCATGGCCCGGTGTTTTCAGCCGCAGCATGATTTCGCCGAAAGATAAATATTCCGCCATGTTAAAACTCCTTATGGCCTCGCCGCTTTAGCGAGCGCGACAGCCTCAATCGCCAATTTTGTAATTGCATTATAGTCGCCGGCCTCAATCGATCCTTTAGGGGTCAGCCAGCTGCCGCCGCAGGCAATCACTGATGGAACAGCCAGAAATTCGGAGAGGTTTTTCGCGGAAACGCCGCCCGTTGGCATGAAACGCATTTCGCGAAATACCGATGATAATGCCTTTAGCATCGGAACACCCCCTGCGAGCTTCGCCGGGAAAAATTTCACGGTGCGCAGACCCAAAGCATAAGCCCGCTGCACTTCGCCCGCCGTCATCGTGCCGGCAAACATCGGCGTTGATCGATCAAGGCAATATCGCGCTACCGAATCTACCAGACCGGGTGAAACCACAAACTGCACACCTCGTGACAAGACCTGTTCAGCCTGATCAACGGTGAGCACAGTGCCCGCGCCAACGATTATGCCATAGGCTTCCTTGACAATCGCTTCCATACAATCCAGCGCTGCGTCGGTTCTGAGAACGACTTCGACAACGTCCAAACCGCCAGCCTGAAGCGCCTTTGCAGTGTGTACAGCGACACCCGGGTCATCAGCCTCTATCAACGGAACGATAGGAGCGGCTTGGAATTTGTCTTCCAATGAATTTGCCGTCATTTCACTCATATCTTACTCGCTTGTTTCATGAGCCCGTTGTTATGAGAACAAGAGGCCGCCGTTGATATCAATATTCGTTCCGGTGATGAAAGAGGCCTCACCGGATGCGAGATAGGCGACCGCATCGGCGGTTTCTTCCGCGCGGCCCTGACGGCGTAACGGTGTCGAATTGGCAACATTTTCGCGCACAGCGTCTTTTGTGAACTTGTCGTGGAAAGTCGTAGCAATCATGCCGGGGCAGAGAGAGTTTACTCGGATACCTTTGGGCCCCAGTTCCTTGGCCATACTGCGTGTAAACGTCATTACCGCACCCTTCGAAGTGGCATAAGCAGATGCGCCCGGTCCGCCGCCATCACGGCCAGCCTGTGATGCAAGGTTCACGATCGCGCTGCCTTCGGGCATATAAGGTACAGTTGCTTTGGTGACTAGGAAGGTCGATGTCGCGTTGAGCTGCATGACATGGTTGAAAAATTCTTCGTCCATCTGGTCCAGCGTTTTGCGTTCAACCATGCCGCCTGTAACATTGATGACGATGTCAATCGCATTGCCAAAAGAATTGCGTGCCTGATCAACCAAATTGGTCACGTCGGCTTGCTTGGTCATATCGCCCTGTACCAGCAACGCCTTGCCGCCAGCGGCTTCGATTTCCGCAATGGTGGCATCGCCATCGTCTTTGTTGTTACAATAGTTGACGACAACATTTGCGCCTTCTGACGCCAGTTTGACGGATATCGCCCGGCCAATGTCTCTGCTTCCGCCGGTTATAATTGCTGTTTTACCGTTTAATTTAGCCATTTTTTTTCCTGTTTTTAGAACATTGAAGTTTAGGTTGTTTTAGGGAGAATTTGGTTTGAGAGGTTTGATCTCTGGGCATAAAATGAAGACCGACAATACGGTGAGAATTGCAAGGGCAGCGCCAACCGCAAAGGCCGGTGCGTAGCTATTCACCGTAATCACAGGGATGAGGAAATTGAGTCCTACCACTGCAAGTTTGGCCGCTGTTCCGGCGAATCCAGCCAGGGAGCCGACCGATTTTCCGCTGTAGAAATCACTGGGTAACGTCTGAATATTACCGACGGCAGTCTGGAAACCGAACAATATAGCCGCCATCAGCAGCACCGCCATAAGGGGTGTTGCGGCCGTGATTGTCATCAGCAGCGAGACCAGCATGATCAACCCACCCAGCGCGATAACAAATTTGCGAGACTTGTTCACCGTCCAACCGGACTTGATCCGGTTTTGCGCGAGCAGCCCGCCAAACCAGGCACCGAACATGGCACCGACATAAGGCACCCATGCATAAAGACCGATTTCAGCAACGCCGAAGCCATAGGTTTCAGAGAGGTACAGCGGAAGCCATCCGACGAATAACCACCAGATCGGGTCGAGGAAAAAGGACGCCATAATTACGCCCCAGCTTTCCTTGCGCGAAAGGATTTCTGCGGAGCTGGGTGCATAACTTGCAACCTCATTGGTCTCGACATTTTTCTGACCGGTCAGGATATATTGCCGTTCGCCTTCTGACAGCCAGGGATGATCTTCCGGGCCGGACTTGTACATGATCAGCCATGGCACCAGCCACAGGAACCCCAGCGCGCCAATCGCAATGAAGGTCGCTTGCCATGTACCGAGGAAGACAAACAGATAAGCGATAATCGGTGCCGAGACGATGCCGCCAATGGCTGCACCGGAGTTAAAGATACCCTGAGCCAGCGCGCGTTCGTTAATCGGGAACCACTCGGCATTTGCCTTGGTCGCACCTGGCCAGTTACCAGCCTCCGAAACACCCAGCAATCCTCGAAAAAGCGCAAAGCTCATAAGCCCCGTAGCCACGGCGTGTAACATGGTGGCTGCGGACCAGACGACAATCGAAAGTACGAAGCCCATTCTCGTGCCGATCCAGTCGAAAATTTTCCCGAACAGCGTCTGGCCAAAGGCATAGGCGAAAGTGAACACGTTCAATATGATCGCATAGTCCACTTTCGTGAGGCCAAGCTCGTCGGAGATTTCCGGCCACAGGAAACCAAGCGCTCCGCGGTCAATATAGTTGATGATTGTCGCCAATGCGACGAGTGTCACGATCGCCCAGCGAAACTTTCCGATCTTGGCAACACTCTCTTTTGCAGCGGTGCTCATGACGGGTCACCCGCGTTCAGAAAGTCTTCCCGGGCGGGACTGAACGTGTCGATCAGCACGCCGGACTCCAGACAGACCGCCCCGTGATCCTGATGGGGCGCGACGTAGAAACAGTCGCCGGCATTCAGCTCAAAATCCTCGCCATCGACATGAACCAGAAACCGACCAGATTCGACATAACTCGACTGGCTGTGGAAATGGCTGTGCACCGTACCAACTGCGTCTTTCTCAAACCACACTCGGCAAATCATGATGCCCGGACCATAGCCCAGCATTTGCCGCTTGATACCGGGATCAACATCCTCGATGGGAACATCCGATGCGCGCACCGCGCTCGGGCTACATTCGTCCATGATTGCACTCATTTTTCTCTCCCAATTCCCAAGTCAATTCGGGCGGCAAAGCCTTTCCAGCTAAGCGTCTGTCCCCGAAATTTCACTGTGTGCTTGGTGGCATTGTCCGGATCATAAGAGACTGCAAAAGCCAGCTTTGTTCCGGCTGTTGTCTCCAGAAATAATATGTCCTTGCCGTCCACGGTTTCAAAAGCCATTTGCCTGATCTGGCTATCGCTCGCCACGGTTTGTTCGGCCGCCCCGTCATAACGGCCATGGGCTTCCAATATTCCGGCAAAGCTGGTGTTTTTGGCATTGTCGACACGCTGGATCAGCATCGGTTCGCGGCGCAAATTGAAATTGGGATCATTGGCTCCGCTTTCGGCCAGGATCATCTGCGCACCCGCATGTGGAACAAAACGCCATGTATAGAAACGATCATCAAGCAACCAAGTGACAAAGCTATTGTCGGCAGTCGGTGTGCCTTCTGCATCTACCCAGATATGCTGATAACCGTTTTTGTCACCAAGTACCGGACGGTTTTGCGGATTGGATGCGACATCGAAACCGATGCGCATGATCTGACCGTTATAGTGAAGCGGCAAGTCATAGCGATGCGCTGTGTCCGATTGCACGCGCATAATGTCGACTGCCAGCGGCTGGCCGAGCCCTGCGACATCCAGCAACGCCATCGTGCGCGTGAACGCAACATCAGGATAGGCGCCAGTCATGCTCGCTGCACTTATCTGGCTTCTGGGTTTGTCGGAAAAATAAAGCTGCTTTGGCGACTGCGCCTCGCCTGCCTTGGTATTACCGCGAAAATGACTTTGCTCGTCAACAACCAGCGTGTTGTGGGCGATGCTCTGCTTCGCCCAGCTTTTGTTCTCTGGAAGATACCGACCGCCTTCTTTGGCTTCGATATTCAGGAAGCGGGCGGCTCCATAATCCGAAATCAACTCGCGACCATTGTCATAATATTGCCAGCTCAGTTTGTCGAAATGGCCGTGCCCCATGCCTTGTGAGCTATTTTTGGTCACTAGTGCCTGATGATGCGGACCAGTGCCATTGCGCAATATGGCCACTGCTCCTTTTTTGCCGTCCGGCCCGTCGCGCAGCAGTAAAGATTTATAGTCAAACGGCACGGCTTTTCCAGCTGCAAGGTCTTTTGCAAGCTGCTGGCCGTCGCTGGTCAACACGGTTCGACCTTGCCACTCGGCAATCGACAGAAGCTGCGGATCACGGGTCTTGGTATAGGCAATGGCGACGCCGTGATATAATTCTTCGGTATTGAGACTCTTGTCCTTGATCGCGTCGTTAAACGGGAAGAAGAAACCGCCATAGGTCAGCTGGGCCGTTGTTCGCAGTGCTTTGAGCAATATCCCGTCACGGCGTTCGAAAATCTTGCGTGCAGGATCATTTTTTTCAATCGCGTCTGCAAAAACCAAGAAAGGCATCAGCGCATAACGCTGATAGTAAGGGCCTTCCGAGTAATAGCCATCTGGGGAGAAAAGCAGGTCGGTCTGACGCAGAAAGCCAGATTTTCCGTCCTTTGCAGAGCCTAGTAGTGCGCGCTCAACCATATCCTGGTCACCCAGCATATAGCCGGTCATCCCGACACCAGCTGTGGCCCAGGTTGCATGATTGTGGATCAGATTGAATGTCTGTGCAGACTCCACCGATAGGAAATCGGCTGCTTCACGAAAGACTTGATTGTCGATCCGGTCGCGCTGTGCTTGTGGCAACTGGTCACGAAACTGTTCATAACCTTGGACGCTCTGCACGAGCCACACGGCATCGTTCAAAACCTGCCAGAAAATCTTGCCGTAATTCTGCTTCTTGCGTGCTGGATGCGCCCCCAAAGTCGGATAAAGGTCAGCATAGGCTAGCAGGATATCTCGGGCATAATCGGCATAGCGTTGCTCGCCAGTGATCCGATAGAGCATGCCCGCGTAATAGACTGCCTTATAGTTGCGCTTGTGCTGCTCATGCGTGTAACCACCGCCGGGATCTTTTGGCGTCGGGACCACCACACCGGCATCCATCATCATTTTCAGAAAAGCGCGCGAACGGACGACTTCGTTATCAAATAATGGCGCAGCTGCTTGCGGTGCCGCTGCTGACCGGAGCTGCGACCCTTCTGCCGCCCCGGCAGCACAGGCAGTAGAACAGCTCAGTAACGTCAGAGGCAGGATGAACCACTTCATTTCTCAGTTCCGTCCGTGACAACGTTATCGGACATTTTTGCACGCGGCGCGCCGGTCCAGATCAGCTCTTCGACAATTGGTGCCGGTGTGTTTGAAAATATGTTCTGGGCAACCCGAGTTTGCGGACGACCGACCGTGTGAACGATCTTTATCGGCGCACTATCGGCAAAGTTTGATTTACGGATGTCACTGTGCTGCACCCCATGCAACACCATCGCTGCGCCCGATGCATTATTGCCGCTTTTTCCGACATTCAGGAAATTGGATTCAGATAGGGAAAAATGCGGACCAAAAGTACTTTCATCCCGTCCACCGCGATAAATGTTGAATACCGAACCGCCAATATCTTTGAAATTGGATTCAGAGATACTGACATATTCTGCGTTATACTGGCCGTAATCCTCCGTTTCTGCCGCCGCCTGTATTATCGATCCGGAGATGTTGAGGAAATTGCTGTTCTTGATTGTCACCCGATCCGCGAAACTGCTCTTTCCCAGCGCAATAACATGAAAGGATTTGTTGACGTCGAGATTGGCAATATTCACGCGATCCAGCGAAATTACGAAATTGGATTGTATCGGATAGCTGGTTGTCCGGATAACCGCATTGCCGACCGAGTCCGGAGCCAATGCCCCGTCAATCAGCAGATTGGATAGACTCAGGCTTCCGCGTTCTCTGATTTCAAACAAAGACGGTCGCGCAAAGATGATCTTGGCACCGCCTTCCGCCGGCCCGGCAATGGAAATCGCTTTGTCCAGCGGTAGCAGCTTGTTGACCACATAATCGCCGACGCTCAACACCAACCGGTCGCCCTCTTCGGCCGCGGCCAGCGTTTCGGTCAAACTGTCTTCGCCCGGTGCGACAGCAATATCCTTGCCCTTGCCGAAACGATCACCGGTTGCCGGCTTAGCATACCAGGTAACCCCCACCTGATCCCGGGTCACGGGTTTCAGATCACGGGACGCCCCGACGGTCAAGCCTTCCGGATACAGCAAACCATTGTCAGCGCGGCTCAGCGTTGCGGGCATGGCCGTGATACCTGCAACGGGCTTCTCCATATTGCCGGCGGTAAGTTGGTTATCAGTAAAGCGGATACCGTTAATGTCGTCCTGCACCTTGATGAAGGTGCCATCGCCAAAGCCATTTAGCAGGTTACCGGAGAATTTGCTGTTTACCGGCGGTGCGGATCGCTCCTTGTCTGCGCCGGCCGCAAAGGTAATCCGCCTGCTATCAACAACACTGTTATTCTCAATAACTGCATTGTCGACCTGGACATAGCGATTGACCGGTGAATTGGGCACACCGTTCATCACGGTCAGCGCGCTTGAAAAGCCTGTGCCGCGAAGCCCTTCCATATAATTGTTCCGGATTGTCTGATCGCGGTTGATCACCCGGATACCACCCGTATGATCTTTGCCATTACCCATGAAGACGTTGTTCTCGACGAAATTGCCATCACCGTGGCGCAAGGTCAATGTCCCGCTCGATTCAAAGAAAACATTGCCGCGATAGGTGTTTGCACCGGATTTGGAGGAGATGATCTCGACCTCTCCGTCGCAACGATCAAAAAAATTATTCTCGACCAGCGTATGCGAATTGAACATCGAATATTTACTAGTGCCGATGCGAAGAGTTTCTCCGCCGTTGGAGCCGAGCACAGGGCGCGGTCCGAAATAATTGTGATCGATTCGGTGGTAGTTTTTCTGACTATCCTTGCTGTCGAGCCGGACAGCGAAGGTCACACCCTTATTGCTTTTACCGACCAGATGATTGTGATCAAAGCGGTTGCGCTTGCCATACATGCCGACCCAGTAGTCACTTTCGAACCGGTCCGGCTTGTTGAAATGATCGATGACTACCTCGGTCACCCGGCTGTCATATGCCAAATCCTTTTTCGTCCAGCGAAAAGAGATGACTTCTCCGGTTGGACTATAACCGTTGCGGAATACAAGACCTGTGACCAGAATATGCTTGCCCCCAATGCGCAGATTAGATTGCCCAGTGATAAGGACTTTTCCCGGCTCTTCGGAGATGAGGGTGATAGGCTTGGTTTTGGTACCCTGACCTGTCAGTACGATCTCAAAATCACGCCATTCGCCATTGGCCAGAATGATGATATCGCCAGCCTCGACCTTTTTGGCGGCTTCGAAATACTCACTCTGGTTTTTGACGAAATAATGAGCGGACTGCGCGGGCGATGCCCAGGCAATGAAAATCCCAACTATCAGGGCAAACCTGAACACCATCTCCTGATCATCCTTTTTACTATGATCACGGGCTAACACTGACGCGAATTTACGTCAACCAATTTGTACTACCAAAAGTGATTTTTGTTTATACCAATTTAGCCGAGATTGGCATTGGTAAGGAAGCGCTCTCGACTTTCACTCGCACGCTGCTGCACTTCACGTAGTGCCTCCTGTTCCGTCGCGTCCAGCATCGCGCTGATCAACCGGAAGAAATGGGCACGCATGGCGTTGCGTGCGTCATCAGGATTGTGTGCCTTTAGAGCATCAAGGATAAGCTGATGCTCTCTCATACGAGATTCGGCATCTTCCTCACAAACCGAGCCATAGGTCTTTTTGACCTTGGGCAACTCCTCTCGCATCCGCCACAATGTCTCAATCGTATGTACAATCGCCTTGTTGCCAGAGGCTTTGGCGATGGTCATATGGAAGGCGTGATCCGCACTGGTTGCAGCATCATCATTGGCAGCGGACATCTGGCTAACCAGTTCCTGCAAATCATCCAACGCCTCGTCCGAAATAACCTTCGCCGCAAGTGCCGCCGCTTCAGACTCGATCATGGACCGCGCTTCGGTCAGTTCGAATGCACTAACATCGGGTAATTGCGCTGGATCTTTTGGTAATTCCTCAGAAACATAGACACCGGAACCCGTTTTGATCTGGATTTTTCCGACCGCCTGCAAAGCAATTTCTGCTTCCCTGATCGTTACACGGCTAACACCAAAACGTTCCGCAAGCTCGCGTTCTCCGGGAAGCCGGGTACCTAAAGGAAAAACGCCCTCGTCAATAAGATCAGAGATTTGTTCTGCAACGCTGTGAAAGAGTCTTTTCTCTGACATTATGGCGCACATCCTCCAGTTTAAATTAGTCCGGTTAATTCAGACATCTAACGCAAAAATACCCCATTTGTCGACCAAATTACCAAACCAAAGCCCTAAGAACCGGCGTGGCGGGTTCAAGCTTCCGCCACGCCGCCCCTCTTTGGGAGCTTAGAATTTGAATTTCACGCCTGCGAAGTAGCGGGGTCCGTAAACGTTCACTTCCGATATATTTTCCAGCGTCGGATTAAACTGGTTCCGCGGTTCGTTGAACAGGTTAATACCTTCGATGGTGAACTTGATATTGTCGGTCAGCTTGTATGAAATCCGCGCTTCGAACACGCCGGTATTGCCAATATATCTGAGGTTACCGGGTGTCGAAATAAACTGCTGGAAATAGTTGCTCCGATATTTGTAGACACCCTGGAAGTCGAAACCGCCAATCTGATAGTAAGCCTGCGCAGACAGTACATGCTTGGAAAGCCCAAATATTTCTGCTGGTGGGACGATCCCGACACGATCGACAAGTGTACCATTATTGCCAAAGACCTGAGACGCGCCAAACTGCGCATCTTCAAACTCGAAATTAGAGCTGGCATAGTTGTAGCTCAGTTTGAAGCCAAGACCATCTAGCGGTTTAGGCAGGTAGCTGAGACGATGCGAAGCGGTAACCTCGAAGCCATAGATCGTGCTGGACTCACCAACGGTGTTCTGGGTCGTAACCAACGTTTGCAGCGCTTGCCCGTCAACGATAAACTCTTCGGTTTGGGTTGTGTTCTCGAAACCGCCATTGAAGCGTTTGTAATAAACACCAGCAGCCAGGATTGTATCGGCATTGGGATACCATTCCACCGCTGCATCGAAGTTCCATGACAGAAGCGGCTCAGTGAACGGATTACCATTGGCGTTGGCATTGCCGATCGCATCGGCAATTGATGTTACTGTGTCGTCCTGGAGTCCACTAAAGCTGCGACCAAAGCCTAGAGAGGAGGGATCGGGCCGTGACAGCGCACGATATACCGCAGCACGCGCCTGAACATTCGGTGCGACCTCAGCCACCACATTAAAGCTAGGTAAAAATTCTGTGTAAGAGCCACCTCCTGTGACCGCCAATAGGGAACCGGCTGCCGGATCAGGAACGATATCAATCGTACCATCGGCAGGATCAGTGACCGTGATCAATGCACCGCGAAGACCGGTCGAGCGCACTTTCGTATTTATAACCCGCAAGCCGATATTGCCACGGATCGGGGTATTGCCCAGCTCCCCGTCGAAATTGGCCTGCAAATAACCGGCCCAGGTCTTTTCGGTGACATTAACATTCTGGATGGTCTCTTGCGGTCCGGGAATCACCGGGCGCCCGTCGTCATCAAAAACAATGCCCTGCGGGTCAGCCGCATTCAGCTGCTGCACCAAACAAAGCGGATCGAAAGTTGCGTAGCTGTTGCCCGTGCCCTGGGTGATGACATTGCCGGCATCATCCACATTCGTCACCAGAGCATTGCCACCACTAATTGATGACAGAAAATTATTTTCCGGGAATACATCATTCCGGCAGGCCTGATTGGCAATGGTCAGCGCGTCGTCGGAAAAAGTGAATTGGTCCCGCGATCGTGGCACGCTGTCAAAGCCCAGTTCCGAATAGCGAACACCACCTATAATGCTCGACAAGAAGCCATCGAATTCATATTCGAGATCACCTCGGATTCCCAGAATATCGTTGTTGCGGAACTGGTTGAGATCGACTCGGGTCCGGGCATCGTCAGCAAAAAGATCCGGGTTGGTAACGTCGAAGTTTTGGACGATAAAATTATAGCCCTGCGAACCGTTCTGGCCAATGAAAGTAGCAGTTTCTACGCGATCTCGCTGGATAGAATCACTACCCCTCTCAAGGGCGCTGTTTGTACCGGGAACGGTATTACCGAAAATGTCCTCACGGTCCGATTGCAGCCGGGTCTGAATGATATTCTCGCGGCGACTAGTATCGGAATAGGAAGCATCAAAGGACAGTTTCAGGCGATCAGAAGCCTGCACTTCAATGGAAATACCGCCACCATAATATTCTTCCAGCCGCTCAACAAATTGACTGTTGGTTTCAATCCGCTGTTCGTTGGTGAACTGCAACAAAGATCCGGCCGGCGTGACAATAAGGTCAAATGGCAAGCGCCGCGATAAATCGACATCAGGTGCATCAACACGCCGGTTTTCGGCAAAAACCAGGTCATTACGAATTTCGGAGAACTCGCGATTTGAATATTGAAAATCAAAATTGATATCCACATCCGGAGTAGGCTTTAGCTGCACAGCTGCGAAGAAGGAATCACGCTCATCATCGGTAATATTCTGGCGGAATGACCGGGAGCTCGACGTAAAAAGAAACGGCGTATCTGCATCTGGCGCGGTACCAGTCGCAGGATCTATCTCAAGAATCAAATCACCGTCGTCGCTGCCTCCGTCATCACAGTTATCATCTTCAAAGACACCTTCATTGAAAGTGTTGGGCGCAGAGGCAATCCCAGCCAGTCGGCAGTCCCGAAAACCACTGCTTGAACGTACTTCCTGCTCTGGGTTGGTAGTCACATTGCGTGAGTAGCCGAGCGAAATACCGACCTCGCCGTCGCCGACATTAAACTGGTCGATGTAGCTGACCGTGCCGCGATAACCCAGGTTGCGCTCACGAATGTTCAGGTCGCTGTTGTCGGGATTGTAGTTCAGCTTAAAATCACCCTGTAAACGGCGCTTCCCATAGTCAATCGGGCGGACGGTCTCGAGCCTGATTTGCCCGGAAACACCGCCTTCGATGAAGCTCGCTTCCTGTGTCTTGTAGATCGCAACTTTGTTGAAAAGCTCTGACGGGAACTGGCTGAAATTCACGGAGCGATCGCCACTACCGTTCGTCGCCTCCCTGCCATTCAGAACGGTAGAGCCCAAGAAAGGGCCCAAGCCACGAATGGAGATCTCTGTTGCGCCGCCCTGCTCACGATGTGAGGCCGCGCCGGTCAGTGTTTCGAGTGCCTCACCAATGGATAACGCCGGCAGATCACCAATTTCCTCTGAAGACAGCGCATCCACAATGGTGGTTGCTTCTTTCTTCGTTGCAATCGAATCCTGAATAGTCGCTCGAATACCAGAGACGACAATCGTATTTTCATCCGAGTCGTTTGCTGTCGTATCTTGTGCAGCCGCCGGCACTGCCATCGCGGTTATCGCTGTTGTGGCCAGTAAAGCCTTGATTATCTGATTATGTTGATTCTGTGAACGTGCAGCTAGAGCGTGAAAGCGCATCATGGATCCTCCCTGAATATTTTGTGTTTTTTTTGAAACTGACGAGGTCAGACATTTTTGTCAACCTAATATGCATACCATAAAGATAATTAATGCATACCAATCTGTAATACCAAAAAATCTACACCGTTTTCGTTGTTGGAAATTTGGCAATTACAATTAGCCCAATGAGCAGATTTTGGGGCTTCTGCCGAATGCGGTTTTCGTACTTGATGAAAAGGGATCGCGTTTATCGCGAAAATCGGCAGAGGGGATTCTAAGGACACACTGTTCTTGACGCCCATGGCGGGCTTCAGCTGGTCTGTCTTCTGGATACGGGCAAAACAAGTTGGACCGCCAATCAAAACTGCCCCAATTGTAACGTCGTAGGGCTTTCGATCGAACACCTACCGTATAATTTTAATTTGAAAGCAGATCGGTGGTGGCGTGATAAATAATAATCCCAACATTGCCAGCAAGCAGTCGGAGCCAATAGGCTACGGGAACTTCATTCTGACTTTTGCGGTTTTGTTGATCGTTGCGGAATCTTTGCTCTATGCTGCTGGATGGATGCAATATCGACTGGGGTTTTTCTTTCAGGATATCGAAATCAGACCAGTAGCTGCCGATATATTTGTAGCTCTGGCCAATGGGATATTCACTTTTTTGACGGTTGCTGGGCTTTTTGTCGTCATCGAATGGCGGCAACTGCGCTTTTCCGATTTTCGGACCCGATATCGCGATGGCATGATCTATAGCGTGGTGGCGCTAGCGATTTCTATATTGGTTCAAGCGGCAGAATTTGGCTTGCTTCGGTCATTGGGCGTGGAACCGCTATTTGCCGCCGATGATCTAGGCCCCGTGCTTGTCGTCTTTCCGCTGATTTACCTGCTGTTGCTGGGCCTGATGGAATATTGGCTGCATCGTGCGCTACATCACTTTGACTTCCTGTGGCGCTTTCACGCGATCCATCATCAAATCGAACATCTAAATGCGGCACGCAGTTATTCCCATTTCGGGCAGGATGTAATCTACATACTGCTGATTACCACGCCGCTGGTACTTTTGATCGACGCTCCACAGCAACATATCATGCTGGTGACGACATTTTATCTCATATCCAATTACTACATGCATTCTGATGCCCCGGCGCTGTCATTTCCTGCTCCATTTCGCCATATCGTTGCCGACAATGTCTACCATCATCACCATCACACACGGGATATCCGTCATATCGGCAAAAATTACGCATCCTTCTTTTCTTTTTTTGACCGCATATTCGGCACGCAATATATGCCGAAGGATGGAGAGTTTCCGAAGACCGGCATTGATGGATATCCGCCAGTTGCGTCGCTACGCGACTATATCTTGCGCCCTTTTGGACCCAAAGGTTAGGAAGGTGGAATGAAGTGGAAAGCCAAAAGTGCAATCGCGTTTGCGCTGTGCGGTTCGTTAATTGCGGCCGGTTATCTGCTATTCGCGAGCGATGATGGCGGTCTAGCCAAAGTCCACAAAGGAATAGAAAGCGAATTCGTTGAGGTGAGTCATATTGATGGTGATAGCCTATCAGCCCTGAGCCAGGAGAGCACCGTGCTTTTTGACGTGCGGGAGGCGTCGGAATTTTCTGTCAGCCATTTGAAGGGTGCCTTTCGGGTCGATCCAGGGATGTCAACACAGGAGTTCATCACGCAATTTTCTGATCTCTCCAAAGGAAAGACGGCCATATTCTATTGTTCGGTTGGGCAGCGGTCATCCGATCTGGCCAATCGGGTGCAAGATGCTTTGATATCGTCGGGTGCAAAAGCGGTTCACAATCTGGAGGGTGGGATCTTCAAATGGCACAACGAAAACCGCCCACTTTACGCTAGCGGAACTAAATCAACTTCATATGTGCATCCCTATAACCCGGTTTGGGGCCGTATGGTCAAAGACCAGAAAAACACCCGATATTAGTGTTTGAAGCCGGCGGCATGTAACTATCTCTTCTACCGGACCGAACCTTTGCCAACAGACAAAGGGTAGATGATGATAATAACATTGGTCATAGTCGCAGCACTGTTCCTTGCCTTCGCAAATGGCGCAAATGACAATTTTAAAGGCTTCGCAACCGTATGGGGTTCGGCAACGCTGGATTATCGCAAGGCGTTGATAATCGCGACACTTGCGGCGCTGGCTGGTAGCCTGCTTTCGATATTACTTGCCCATGGTCTGGTAAAACAGTTTTCAGGCAAGGGTCTGGTCCCGGATGAAATTGTCGCCTTGCCTTCCTTTGCGCTTGCGGTAGCGAGCGGCGCGGCTGCGGCGGTGATGATTGCGACACGGGTGGGGCTACCAATTTCAACGACCCATGCGCTGGTTGGCGGCCTGATTGGTGCCGGACTTGCGAGCAGCGCAGGCGCGGTCGACGTTGGCAATTTGGGTTCGGCATTCATTCTGCCTTTGCTGGTCAGTCCGTTCGTTTCAGCGTTCATCGGTTATTTGGTTTATAGGTTTTTGCCAGAGAGAAACATCAATAAGGACTGTATTTGTGTGGTGAAAACAGCACCGCAAGCAACCGTTGACGGCACAATGAAACGCGCCCTGGCTATGCCCGCTGTTATCATCGACACGGATGAAGCATGCGCTGTTCACGGGTCTGAAGCTACTCGCGCTTCGGTCAGCAAGACACTCAATTCTGCCCATATCGCCTCAGCTGCAACGATCTGCTTTGCCCGCTCGGTCAACGACACGCCAAAGTTGGCGGGTTTGATGGTGGTGGTGAATGTTGGCAACACAAATTTGTCATTGATCGCGATTGCCATTGCCGTGGCCTTGGGCGGTTTATTGTTGTCACGCCGCGTTGCCGAAACGATGAGCCAAAAAATCACTACTCTGACCCCAACACAGGGATTGACGGCCAATCTGACAACAGCTGCGCTCGTCCTTGCTGCAAGCTTCAAGAGCTTACCTGTATCCACCACCCACGTCAGTGTGGGTGCCATTACCGGCGTAGGTGCAGGTGCGCAGACATTGTCCGGTTCAACCGTGCGAACCATCCTGCTTTCATGGGTTGGCACATTACCGTTGGCAGGTGCGATCGCGTGGATCGTAATGACACTTGCAGCATAGGAAACCTCCGGTCATATCCGGCTAACAACATTTCAATCGGGGCGGAGCTTCAACTATGAGTGAATGGACATTGGGCATTATCGGCGGATCAGGGTTGTATCAGCTGGATGCTCTGGAGGATGCCCGTTGGATATCGGTTGAAACACCTTGGGGAGCGCCGTCCGACGAACTGCTGACCGGGCATATTGCCGGCGTAAAATGTGTATTTTTACCACGTCATGGGCGTGGACACAGTCTTGGACCGAGTCAGTTGAATTTTCGGGCCAATATCGATGCCATGAAACGAGTGGGTGTGACGGATCTTGTTTCCATTTCGGCGGTTGGTTCACTCGCCGAAGATTTGGTTCCCGGACATTTTGCGGTGGTGGACCAGTTTATTGACCGCACGTTCGCTCGGGAGAAAAGCTTCTTTGGTGACGGCCTTGTTGCTCATGTATCAATGGCTGATCCCGTCTGTCCGCGGCTATCTTCATATGCAGCTGGCGCTGCGCGAAAGGCCGGAGCAACCGTGCAGGATGGCGGCACCTATCTGGCGATGGAGGGACCGCAATTTTCGACCCGCGCCGAAAGCCATATGTATCGCGGCTGGGGTGCTCACGTCATTGGCATGACCGCTATGCCAGAGGCAAAATTGGCGCGGGAGGCGGAGCTCCCTTATGCGTTGATTGGCATGGTCACCGATTATGACTGCTGGCGCGAAAATGAAGCTCCCGTTGAAGTGGAGGCCATTATTGCTCAGTTGAGCGACAATGCAGCAAGAGGCCGTGCGCTTGTTGAACACCTGGTGAGATCATTGCCAGAGAAACGAGAGGCAAGTCCGATTGATACGGTGCTCGACTATGCGTTGATTACAGACCCGTCGGTCCAAGATCCCGTGTTAAAGGCGAAACTGGATGCCGTGGCCGGACGGGTTTTAGCGATTTAAGCCGAGCAACTGGCACCGCCCAGAACACAAAACCGTGCACAATGCGGATGGTTTAGTGCTACGCTTTGGCTGGCTTCCTTCAACGTTCCGCCCATATCAAATTGTGGATCATAGGGCAGCAACGTACAGGCAGCGACGCGGGGAGTGGACTCTCCCTTGCGTTTCACAACCATGCGGCTGGATGCGCACATGATACTGGACGGATCGACATTCAGGATGCTCCAGCAAGCGTCCGTAATTTCGGCGATATCGGCCTGCGCATCCATTTCGGGAAACAGCATCAATTGCGAGGGGGCACCCACTTCGATGGCCCAGTTTCGATCGGCAAATAACGCGCGATATCCGGCACGTGCCTGTGTCTCGTTTTCTCCGGCTAAATGCCGTCCGGCAACCGAGATGTTGAATCCGTTCGCCGAAAGCCAATCAATTCCGTCCAGCGCTTTGTCCCAGCTATTGGGGCCACGCTCTGCCTCATGAATGGCTTTGGTGAAATGGTCCAGGCTGACCCGGAACGTCAAGCGGCTGCGGCCTTCCAATGCCAGCAAGTCGCTTTCAAAACGCCGCATGGGCCGCATGGCATTGGTTAGCACCAGCACATCAAACCCGCGTGACAGGCAAAGACGCAATATCGCCATCATATCCTTGTTCATAAACGGCTCACCGCCGGTAAACGCGATTTCGCGTGTTGAGAGGTTCTCCGCCACAATCTCATCTAGAAACGCCTGGACCTCGGCCAGCGTGATATAGACCAACGCGTCATTGGTAGGGGAACTTTCGATATAGCAGTTTTCGCACGCCAGATTGCACAAGGTGCCGGTGTTGATCCACAAAGTATCAAGACCGGTCATGGCGACGCGCGCGCGCGTTTCACCCTTGGCGGTTAGATCCTGATCAAGGAATTTTTTCGGATCAAGTGGGGTTGCATTGATAACGGAAAATGGCGAAGTCTCTGACATATAGTCCTATTCGCGACATGTAGGCCATTCGTTACATGCAGTGGCATGTAACTGTAACCCCTTGGCTATTTTTCTCGAACCAGTGGTGTAAAATTGCGGAGCCACTGAATGAATCTTGAAAATAGCCAAAAATATTATGGGGAAATCCTTGCCGGATCATCTGATCTGCTGACCGACGCTTGCACCATGGCCGATGCGCCAGATGCCCGCGTCAGAACGGCATTGGATAACGTGCATGAAGAAGTGAAGGGCCGTTACTATGGTTGCGGCCTTGTAACGCCGCAATTGATTGATGGAGCGCACATACTCGATCTGGGTTCCGGATCCGGGCAAGACGCCTATCTGCTGGCGCAACTTGTCGGAGAAGACGGCGCCGTTGTGGGTGTCGATGCCACGCCCGCGCAGCTTGAAGTCGCCAATCGGCATATCGAATGGCACCGGGAACGCTTTGGCTATGCGCAAAGCAATGTCCGCTTTATCGAGGGTGATATTGAAAAGCTTGAAGAACTGGAACTGGAACCGAACAGTTTCGATATCATCGTCTCAAACTGTGTCATCAATCTGGTGGCGGACAAAGCTGCAGTTTTCCGAGCGGCGTTTAACTTGTTGAAACCGGGCGGTGAGCTGTATTTTTCCGATGTCTATGCCGACCGCCGCGTCCCGGCGCATTTGTTGAATGATCCGGTCCTTCACGGCGAATGCCTTTCCGGTGCGCTTTATTGGGGCGATTTCATGGAGCAGGCGAAGAGCGCCGGCTTCGGCGACCCGCGTCTGGTAAAGGATCGTCCGCTTGGCATTGGTGACGCGAATATTGCCAAGATGCTGGATGGTATCAATTTCTACTCGGCAACCTATCGACTTTTCAAACTGGAGGAGTTGGAGCCCGAGTGCGAAGACTATGGCCAGGCCGTTATGTACAAAGGCGGCATAGAAGGACAGGAACGCCTGTTCGAGCTGGATAAGGGACACGCTATCGAGGTTGGCCGGGTGTTCCCCATTTGCGGCAATTCATGGCGCATGCTGGCGGACACACGCTTCGCGCCTTATTTCGATTTCATCGGTGATTTTTCTCGCCACTATGGTGTGTTTGAAGGGTGTGGCAGCGATATGCCCTATACGTCCGATACCAGCGGTGCAGAAGCCGAGTCAGCGTCTTGCTGTTGAAACCGTGAATATACTGCTCACAGGTGCAACAGGAACTATCGGCGGTGAGCTTACTGCGCGGTTGCTTGCTGCTGGCCATGCGGTCGTCGCGTTGATCCGGAAAACCCGTGACATATATGCAAATGACGGGCGGTTGCTGCCAGCTGGTGATTTCGCAAATGTCATGCCCGACGCCGGTTGTGCGTCTAAACTGACCGGAGATGTGACGTTACGCGGCCTTGGTCTGGATGAGACCACTATTGCTTTGCTCGGGCGTCAGATTGATCTGGTCATTCATTGTGCCGCAACGACCGATTTCAATGCCAGCGGAGCAGTGTATCGAAACGTCAATGTTCGCGGTGTCTTCAATGTTCTGGAGACGGTACCGAGAGCCCGCTTCCTTCATGTAAGCACAGCCTATGTTTGCGGCCTGAAAGACGGACGGATTGCCGAAGCGCCATGTGTAGCCGATCAGAGTTTCGCCAATGGTTATGAGCAATCAAAGGCAGCAGGAGAGGCTTTGGTGCTCGCTGCCGGAAGGCGCGCTGTCATTGCACGGCCCAGCATTGTTGTAGGCGCGCATGATGATGGCAGTTTTCATCACTTCGATAGCTTCTATCAGTTATTCCGGCTGATCGCCGAAGGTCATATTACGCGGTTGCCTGCAGCGCCCGAAGCGACGCTCGATTTTGTTCCCATTGACCATGTTGTGGGAGGGTTGACCGACATTGTCGGTCATTGGGACAAGGCAGAGGGAAAGATCATTCACCTGACGTCAGGGGCTGCTATCTCTCCCACCATGCTTGCGGAAGCCATAGGCCTGTTTGACCAGCTGGATCCGCCTAAATTCCTGGCTCCAGAGATGTTCGGTGTTCAAGGACTACCAGAATTGGAACGCCGTTTATACACACATGTTGCTGCGTTCTACGCCAGCTATTTTCAACGCTGCCCCGATTTCGGGACCGAAAACCTGCGCCGGATTAGTGGGCGGACCTGCCCCCCGGTTGATCTTGCAGCTTTGGAAAGAATGATCGAACATTGCATCAAAAGCAACTTTATCCGCGATGTAAGGCCATCCAGCACGATGGCCCAATAAACGCCGGACTAGCGGATATCTGGATATTCATCGGCCAGCCGCTCACGAGCGCCCATAGCCCACATCAATCCGACTTTCAGATATATCCAGTTGGCCCGCCAACGGCCCCATGCCGTGATCCGTCTGTCCGATGTCCAGACCCAGCGCGGTATCATCCGGATTTTGCCATAGCGCGACAGTTTGATGCAAAGATCGGCTTCTTCCATCACCGCCACCCGTTCATCGCAGCCACCAATGGCCAGAAACTGTTCTCGCCTGAAAAACATCGCATGATCACCGAATAACAGTCGCACACCGCGAAGGAACAGATGCGGCCGAGTAATGAGTGGCGCATACCATGTCTTTATCCAATTATGCAGCGTCGAACCCCAGCGTGTTCCCCGCGGCCCGGCAATACGCGGTGTGAAGCTGGCCAGACCGGTTTTACCATCGGCCATGGCGGCGCGCATCACCGCCACGGCGTCCGCAGGCAGTATACTATCGGCATGAAGCACACAGACAATCTCGCCCTCCGCTTCATGCACTCCGAAATTAATTTGTGCGCCGCGACCTTTTTTGGGCGCTGCGATGACTTGCAGTCCCGCAGTCTGAGCGAGTGCTACAGATGTATCGGAACTGCCACCATCCACAATCAGAATCTCATCCGCCGGTGGATCCAGTGATTTGACGCAATCCAAAGTGTTAGGCAATGCCCGCTCTTCATTAAGCATCGGGATTAGAATGGTAACCCGGTTCATGGATTCAGCCATGGCCATCGCTCCAGATCCTCTGGCCGGTCGCAGTCATGTAATGTCTCCAATAACTCAAAGCCAATGTCATGCTGTCTCAAACGATCAAGCGTATCGGGCATAACATGTTCTGTGCTCCAGCGCATATTCTGGAATAGAAAAGGATAGGGTTTTGCTAAACCAATAAGATAGTAGCCGCCGTCATCTGCTGGTCCAATAACTACATCGGATTTTTGCAAAGCATTGATTGCCGCGTTCACATGGTGGGCGGATAGATCAGGTGTATCGGAGCCCAAGAATATGACCGGTGCGGGGTCCATCGCGGCCAACAGACGGCTGGTCAGATCGCCTTCTACCTGCGGCACATAGGACAGGTCGCTACCCAACCATCTGGCAATGGTATTCGCATCGCCGCCGCTATACTGGATTTCAATCGGCTGACTGATTTGCTTCAGTATCTCTACGGTCCGCTCGGTCAGCTGCATATGTACGGCGGCCGCCCCGTCTGCGCCCAATGCCGGGATCAGGCGTGTTTTTGCAGATCCCGGCACCGGATAGCGGGTGAAGAGCACTAACCGAACAGTGTTCATGAGCCGGTTCCAGCCAAAAAAAGCATGCTTTAATAGTCCTTATGATGGCCGCTGAGTAGCAGATGGTTCGATTGAGACGGCTATTTCGTTACATAAATTGCAGTATTTTCAAACCGACCTGTAACAAAAAACCATTTTTCTCCGAAATTGTATTGAGGGTTCAAAACCCGGACCAAAAATTTAGGAGTATGATATGAAAATGCTGAGCTTATCTGTAGCAGCACTATCTGTGATGATCGCGGCACCGGCGTTGGCGTCAGGCGGTGGTGGCGGTGGTGGCGGTTATAGTGGAGGCGGTTTTGGCGCGTCTCAACCACGTGACCCCCGCGCTGCAGCTTATAGTAAGGGCAAAAGAGCTTTCAAAAAGCGAATTACTTGCAAGAAGTGTGAGTATAAGGGCGGCTTTACCGATGGTAAAACGGCGCGTGAAGTTGCTGCCAGGGTGAAAGCTGGCGAATTTGATCTGAAGGCCAAACAGCGACAGGCCGTGCTCTACTATATGTCGGAACGCTATAGCATCGCGCCTTGATTCAACAATCATCTGTCGCCCGTCCCAACGGCGTGGTGACCGGCTTTTCCACAATATTGACAGTGGTAGCGGCAATTGCCGTTACCACTGGACTTCTGTTGTTGTCGCACAGTGATGACGGCGCGGTCCTTCCCTATGTTGCGTTGCTAAGCCTTGGTAGCTTAACCGTATTCATTGGTATCTGGCGATCAACGGCACTGACGGCCAGAATGGTTTTTGGCGTTGCGCTGATTCTTCATGTTGTAGCGATTTTTGGCTTTGCGGCCTTTGAAGATGACTATTTCCGGTTTATTTGGGATGGCTGGCGACTGATAATCTCCGGCTCTCCCTATGGTATCGCGCCTGCCGACTTTTTTGGAAAGTCGCTCCCCGACAACGGTCTTGCACTGACCTTGGACGGGGTAAATAATCCGCATTTGCCGACAATTTATGGCCCGACGCTGCAATTCATATTCTCGCTTGCCTATCTGTTCGCCGGTACAGATCCGGCAGGGTTGCGGATATTTTTTGCGGTAATCAACCTGATCCTGGTGTTTTTGCTGCTGCGATGGACCAGTCCTGAAAAGGCGGCCTTATATGCTTGGTGCCCTCTGGTACTGGCGGAAACAATCATCCACATCCATCCCGATGGGATAATGGCGATGCTGTTGCTCGCGGGCATATTATTGGCGAAGCACTATCCGCTGTTGGCTGGTCTGTTCTTCGGACTTGCGGCCGGTGCCAAGATTGTGGCGCTCGCTCTTTGGCCCCTGCTTTTGCGCATGGGGTGGCGGGCCGTGGCATCCGCTATCGCAACACTGGCGCTTATCTATGGTATTTTTCTGGTCCAGGGGCAGGGTGCCGGTTTCGATTCAACCGGCGTTTTTGCGGCGGACTGGTATTATAATCCCATGGGCTTTGCGTTGCTTGATGTGCTGTTGCCTTCATCAATAGCAAGGCTGAGCGCCGCATTGATCGGTATTGGCATCATCATGGTTCTGCATGCGCGTACGCGCAGTTTGGAAGTCGCGCCGATAGCAATGATCTTCGGTGCCATATTGCTATTCGCACCGGCGGTGAATGCCTGGTATTTGTTGTGGATATTGCCGTTTGCGACAAAAAGCCGCATGGTCTGGCCTTTCGCGGCGGCGGTTGCATTGCCGCTTAGCTATCTGACAGGACTTAACCTTGAAAACCCGGCGTTGAGGGATTTCGAGGTGCACTGGATGGCTTGGGCGGCTCAGATCATCATATTGCTGGCCGCTGTCTGCTGGGATTATCGGCGTTTTCAAAGAGAAAAGAAAGCCAGTGATTCTGCAGAGGTTTTGTGCACACCAATAGCGCGGGCCCAAGTTGCGGTTATCATCCCGGCAATGAACGAGGAAAATTCTATCGGAGAGGTCGTTCGCGATATTGGATCGCAGAACTGGTCTGAGCCACCTTGCATCATTGTCGCCGATAATGGCTCTACGGACAGGACGGTCGAACAGGCCTTGGCCGCCGGAGCGATAATTGTACGCGAACCAAAGCGTGGCTATGGCGCTGCATGTTTGGCAGGCATATCCGCCGCCCCACCAGCTACGAATATATTTCTGTTCATGGACGGTGATGGTGCAGATGTGCCGGAGGAAGGGCCTCCTTTGATTAAGCCGCTGACAGACGGCGCGGCTGATCTGGTCATCGGATCACGGGCACTGGGGCAGAAGCAGACCGGGGCCATGACCTTCCCGCAACAGTTTGGGAATTGGCTTGCGACCCAATTGGTTTGGCTGATTTGGGGCACGAGAATGACTGATCTCGGGCCATTTCGCGCTATTCGGGCTGATGTGCTTGATCGCCTGAATATGGCGGACAGGGATTTTGGCTGGACCGTTGAGATGCAGGTAAAAGCTGTACAACAGAATATGCGCATAACCGAACGCCCGGCCAATTACCGCCGCCGTGTCGGTATATCAAAAATATCCGGTACGGTCCGCGGCGTGCTGCTCGCAGGGAACAAGATATTATATGTGATCGGACGGGAAGCGTTCTTCCGTTAAGCTTGGGCTGCTTTCGCGCGCCGCCGCCGGATGAAAAATATGATCCCGCCAACTAGCACCAACAGAACGCCGCCAGCTGCAACGCCGAGAATGGGGTTTGACCTTATGAGCCATAGGGGCGAGATAAAGTTGGAGTTCTCGGCCGAACCCGGTCCTTTGCTGTCATTGAGCCGCCAGTCATATTCCAGAAATGTGATTTCCATATCACCGCTATCGAGCGCTTCAATGTCGTCAGCAGACAGACCAAGACTGTCTGCATAGAGCGCGAAAAATTCGTCCAGCGTTTCAGCGCCGCGCCAACCCTGTTCAAAATCATCGCCATACCAGTTGAAGATGCTCGACACGGCGAGATTTCCGTCCTCAAGCCGGTTGCGGGTGCGGTCGCTCAAGAACCCCTTGGTCATCATATCCAATTGCTGGTCCAGCTTGCTGCCAACAAAGGCTTCGTTGAGCAAGGCCGGGCAACCAATGCTTGCACAGTTCACACCAAAATGGATGCGTGGGTCATTATATAGTCCGCTGCCGCGGATAATATCATGCTCGATGTTATCCAGAGATAATGTCTCTCCCAAAAGCGGAATAAAGGCCATTTGCCATGGTGACTCGGTCAACGATCCCAGCTCCTTGATCGACACCAGATCGGGATATTGGGTGAGAATTAGCTCAACCGTCCAAGCGTTATAGGCATTGATCAAAAACGCGAGCTGATGCGGTTTCGACCAGCCATCAAACTCCTCGCGGCTGACTTTTGCCATCGCATCCAGATAGGATTTCAGAGCAGCGCGATCCTCTTCAAACTTCGCATAGTTTACGGTTGAGGAACTGCCATCGGGCACCATCTCGACATTATCGGTCAAAAGAGCATCCCAGCTGGAATGGTCAAAATCTGCCGCCTGTACGGGTGCAGATGCCAGAAGTGACAATATGGCGATATAACGATGTTTCATGTCGAACCTTGCAGAATGAATATGTGGTCTGTCCCTAGTGTATGACCAATATTCGTCCCAAAACCGACAAGCGTTACAAGGCAGCAAAAAATGACCAGATGCGAATATGCCCGCCGTGCTTATTCATTTTGTGTCAACGATATAAACAGCCTGCTGATAGAATTTTGCCAATCTATGGATTTCGCTGTGACGAAGGGTGAAGCCCATCCGATCAAAAGTTTCCAGCCATTCGTCATGTGACCTGTTGCTATGGGGATGACCAATAAATTCCATGTTGGTAATCTTGTCAGTCAGCTTGGTGTAAGCGGCCTGAAATGGAGTGTCATAGACATCTTCCACAATGATCAATCTTTTTGACACGCGCGCAGCTTCCTGCAGGATTTTGTCAGGGTTAGCTATATGGTGCAACACGGTAAGGAGCAACGCGGCGTCAAATGATTGGTCTGCGAATGGCATGGTATCGCCATCATATATTGTGGGTTTCAGGTCTTCAGAGATGCTATTGTCCGCGATATCCAGTGCCATCACGCACAGTCCGTGTTCGCGGAAAACCTTTACAACGCTACCCGGACCAGAACCAACTTCCAGCAGATGGTCTCCACGCTCTATCCAGTCTTTTGTGAGCCTGTACTTTCTCTGAGCATCCATTTTCCAAATAGTGAATACGGCCGGGCCCAGAAGAGGAGTTTTCCAAAAAAGCTGCATTTAGTTTCGCCCGGTAACGGTAACATCCAATATTGGTACTGCCAGCAATATCTATAGGGCTAGTAAAACTCCATGCCAAAACCCTTTGAACAATAGGCTTTCTATGTCCGAACCCAGCTGTGCATAGGATCATGCGAGGTCGTATTTACCGGATCGACCGACGTCGCCAAGCTGATGTGCTCGATGCAACATATGTCTGTTTTAGGGATTTTGGCTTATTGAGTATCGGTATTTAAGGATGTTCAGGCTGGGTGACCCAATGTCCGCTATTCCACGAAAGGGGACACTGGAGGGCAAAGGCTTTATCCTACCATTCTTTTCAAAGCACCTTCATGCTTATCGACAAAATGATGCTTCAGCGCGCCGAGGATATGCGCGCCCAGTATGATATAGAGTAGATAAGGTAGAATATATTTATGGAATGTTCCCCAAATTATATATGCGTCGCTCTCTCCCCAGAACGGCTCCACTTCCAGCGCAAAGATATAGGTTGGATATCCATGAAAACTGGTCATCACATATCCAGTCACGGGCACAGCCAACATCATCAGGTACAACATGATATGTGCCCGGTGCGCCCATCTATGCTCCACCGGTTTGAGTGATGCATCGAGCGCGGGACGTCTTGATTTTTGGTTCCAAAGTAACCGAGCTACAAGCAGAACGAAAACCAGCACTCCTATTGTTTTATGCACGACATAATAGTGATTTCGGAACCACGTATCCTCCGGGATCATCGATGCAAAAATACCTATGGGAATAAGAATAATGAACAATATCGCTGTCGTCCAGTGAAGCATGCGCGAAACAAATCCGTAGCGATCAGATTCGTTTTCCAGGCGTAATTCCAGCGCGTTGCTGGTTTTGGCTTGCCTATAGGCAGCCAGCAAAAGCATTAACGCAGCTCCAAGCGCAACGGCTGTCTGCAACCACAACATGATCGGCTTTGCGGAATCCATCGGGGTCTGATTTGGCTTCGGGTTTTCCAGTATGCCTGTTCCCAATATTATCACGAACCATATGACGATCGCCAAACACCCCATTGCAGCAAGTAACGTGCCGAATGCACGGACCCGGGGCGTGCGATAATTCATGAACCACGCGGTCAAAACCGATGAGATAATGATCGCCAGTGCAATCCAGCTTTCACCATTTGATATGGCCATTGGGTTTCCCTTTGTATCTGGAAGTTATAGTTGTTGCGTCATCAATGTTCTGTATCGGGCAATGGCAGCACTTTAGTCGACTTGCGTAATCATGGTTTCGCTTGATTTGCGTACCTTTGGCATCGGCAAGAGCCAATCGCCCGTCGGATCACGATATCCCAACGGCAAAAGCACAACGGATCGCAGGCCGCGTTCTTTCAGGCCCAGAATTTTGTCCACCGCGGCGGGATCAAACCCTTCCATCGGTGTGCTGTCGACTTCCTGCTCTGCGGCGGCGACCAAGGCTACCCCCAAGGCAATATAGGCTTGACGTGCCGTATGGGCGTAGTTGACCTCGGCTTCGCGAGGCACATAATTGGCCTTCAGGTTGCCATAATAGTCGTGTATCAGCGGTATCTCGCCTCGTGCTTTGATATTCAGTGTGGTCACTTCGTCGATACGTTCATTGGTATAATTGTCCCAAGCCGCAAAAATCAGAAGATGAGAGCCGTCGGTAATAGGTGTCTGGTCGCCAGCGGCCATGCGAATTTTGGCCAGAACTTTCGGATTGGTAACCAGTATAATCTCAAACGGCTGTGTACCACTTGACGTAGGTGCCAGGCGAATAGCCTCAAGAATGGCGTCCACCTTTTCCTGCGGTACCTTTTTGGCAGGATCCATCTTCTTGGTGGCATAGCGCCAGTTCAACAATTCGATCAGGGTTTTATCGGTCATCTAGTAGTTCCTCTTGTCAGAGCTCTTGTTAGCCAGTATACTTTTGTAACCGACGATATATTGGGAACTGGATCTTCCCGCAAGAAGGCACATTTTTGAGCCTTGGTTACATGGAAGGAACTAGTATGTCAGAATCAGAATCCGTTTCGCAGCAATGCCCTGATTGCAAACGCATAAACGAGGTTCTGACCCGCGTTGGCGACCGCTGGAGCGTACTGGTGATCATATCGCTTTCCCAGTATGGGACGCTGCGGTTCAATGAACTGAAACGCAATCTGGGAATCTCGCAACGGATGCTCAGTCGTACCTTGCGCGAGCTGGAGCGGGACGGTCTTGTCAATCGCACCTACCATCCGACCATTCCGCCCAAGGTAGAATATAACCTGACAGCAATGGGCGAGTCATTTTGTGAACCCGTTAACGCGTTGGGACATTGGGCACTGAAGAACCTCTCCAGAATCGACGCAGCTCGTGAGAGTTTCGATATTGCAAAAGAGATGCAAAACGCGGCGTCCGCTTAGCGTTTGTCTACGCGCCCAGTACGGACATTGGATAGTTAGTCAATACAGGATGCTCTATCCATCAACTTTTGACTTTGCCCATTTTTTCCACGCAGCAACATCATAACCGAAATGCTCGCCGCTGACGGCGGTCAGCGTACCGATCACTTGTGACCTGAGCCATGGAGGATCATTGGCGAAATCCAGTCTTGCCAACAACGCCTCTATTGTTTCTCGATCATCCTGTCCGGAAGCTGCGACGGCTCTTAGTGCGCTCAGCTCTATCTCAAAATATTTTTCGTAACTGTTCGGCGGAGAGGTCCAGGGGTCCTTCAGATATGAAATCGGTACATTTGCATGACCGGCTCTCTCCATACCCGATAAAAGGACTGCACGCGCAATATCTCTAGCTCTGAGCTCCATATTGCCGCCGAATGCGCGTACCGTCACAGGCGGTATTTCTACTTTCAAACGCTAGGCAAAAAAACCCGAGGGCGCGCCATTGGTGGAAGCTTGAACTATTAGTCTGCGAACTTCACTTCTGCCGGCATCGATATAGGTAGACGGGTCGGATAATAGCGCGTCGATTTTCTGGCCTGCAGCCGCCCAATCCATTGCTGTTTTTTTCGCCGGGAGTTGCGAGATGAGTTTGGGCGGCTTGTTGTCCAAGGGAATGACATGCTCACTAGGACCCCAGACAATGCCTCGTCCATCGTCTCCTGCTCCGGCGACATAGATTCCTCCTGCAATTGCCTGAATGGATACCGGGCGACCGTTTTCAAGATCGCCATGCCGCGTCCAGCTATCGCCAGTCTGGCTCGACCATAGCCGCCCATCATTGGAAACGACCCAGAGTTGATCACCATCACTGGCCAAATCGACGAATGCTCCCTTAAAGCCAACGCGGATGGACCTTCTCCCGTCAAAGCGCCAGATTTCCCTCTCACGGCCACGTCCGACAATTCCAAAGAGCCCCTCTCTGTGCACCCTCAGGCCGTTAAAATAACGATTAGGCGGCCAACTGCTGACGGTCTGGAAACCAGAGCCAGTCCACCTGACAAGACGTTTAACCTTGGTGTCTTTCAGCGAAGCATAAGTTTCGTCATTAAATAGGAGCATCTCCTTGATCCGGCTGACATGCGTAGACGGCGTCGGGTGGATATAAAATTCTTCCCAACTGCGCCCCGCATCCCTTGATCGTTGCAGACCAGCGTTACGCGTTCCGGTAATTGCCAGCAATCCATCGTTCCATTCCAGCAACTGGCTGGTGTGATAAATTGGCGAATTGGGAATGATCAAAGGGCTCCAAGTTACACCATCGGTAACCTCGACAACGCCTTCACCGGCAGATTGCAGTGCATCCTCGAACGGCCAGTAAAGTAATCCCTTGTAGACCAGTGGATGCCCAGCATCCTGACTGTATAAATGCCGTTCATATCTCGTTTCGCGCGTGTCGGGATCGAAACTCCAGATATCGGCCGAATTGTGATTGCGACCCTTGACCGAGTTAGCGAACCATAATTTGCCCCGATATCCGATCAGCCGGGATGCAACTGGCCAAGGACCAACTTGCGCGATGACATCCAGCCGTAATTTCTTGGTTTCTTGTCCTGCACTGTCCGACGAAGGATTGGCAACAGAACCGCGTGTAAAATAGAAAGTCATGATAACGGCGAGACACGCAAGTAAAGCTAACATCATACCATTGCGGGAAATTTGCATATTTCGGGTCTACGAACCATTGGCCCAATTGCAATGCATTTTCTATATGCTTTGGGCATCAATTGATGCCATAGCGTAGTGGCAACCCTTCATTCGAAAGGGCGCTGCATATTGTCATTGGGAGAAAAGATGCTCAGAATCGCGGCCTATCTGGCGAAATCCAAAATAGGCCAACCATCAAACGCGTGCATTGGGAATGGTTCATGAGTTTGCGACTTCATGGGATCTCCAAAATATCCAATGGTGAGACGCATATCTATGCCACCGATCTGGAATTGCAGAAAGGAACGATGAACGTTCTGCTCGGACCAACATCATCCGGCAAGACTTCCTTGATGCGTCTCATGGCTGGGCTCGACAGGCCAGATACTGGCAAAGTCTTTTGGGACAATGTGGATGTGACGAAAAAGCGCGTGCAGAATCGCGATATTGCGATGGTGTACCAGCAATTCGTCAATTACCCCTCGATGACGGTCTATGACAATATTGCGTCACCGCTGAAGTTGCAGAAGAAGTCCGCGGCGGAAATTGATGCAAAAGTGCAGGAAATGGCTGAACTGCTCAAACTGACTTCTATTCTTGATAGCAAACCCAATGAAATATCGGGCGGACAACAGCAGCGATGCGCGATGGCGCGAGCATTGGCGAAAGATGTCGGTCTGGTCCTCATGGATGAGCCGCTTGCAAATCTGGACTATAAATTGCGGGAAGAGCTGCGCGTAGAAATTCCGCGGCTTTTTGATGCGTCCGGAAGTATTTTTGTTTACGCAACGACAGAGCCGGAAGAGGCGCTTTTGCTTGGTGGAAACACCGCGACCCTCTGGAACGGCCGGGTAACACAATATGGGAAGGCTATGGATGTCTATCGCAATCCCGTGGATGAGACGACCGCTCGCGTTTACTCCGACCCGCCGATGAATTTTGTGTCGGTCCAGAAGGATGACGCAGTTGTTCATTTTCCAAATGGGCAATCGACAAAACTGAACGATGATTTGGCATGCTTGCCCAATGGCGAATATCGGGCCGGATTTCGTGCCCATCATCTCGAAATGAGTGATGGCCAGTCTGGGGCCATTGAATTTACCGCGAAACTCATCGTCACAGAACTTACCGGGTCAGACACATATATTCACGTCAATGCAATGGATGAAAGGTGGATCGGCTTGATCCCCGGGCTTCAGACTTTTGAAGTTGGGCAAGTGCTGAAAGTTTCCCTAGACCCTAAAAATATCTTCTTTTTTGATAAGGACAAGAAGCTGGTTGCGTCACCAAATCATGAACCTGAAAAGCCGGGAGCATAGATTTGGCCTCCATAACCCTCGAAAATCTGGCGCATAGCTACCTCCCCGATCCGGGTGGGGATCATGATTTCGCTCTCAAGGAAGTCAATCATATATGGGAGGATGGGCGAGCCTATGCATTATTGGGCCCCAGCGGATGCGGTAAGACAACGTTACTCAATATAATTTCCGGCTTGCTCACACCAACGAGCGGGCGCGTTTTATTTGGCGACAAAGATGTTACCGGATCATCAACAGCAGAACGCAATATTGCGCAGGTTTTTCAGTTTCCAGTTGTCTATGACACAATGACGGTTAGGCAAAATTTGGCATTCCCATTGCGCAATCGGGGCATGGAGGCCGACTATGTCTCCGAGCGTGTAGAGCGGATCGCGCAGATGATCGGCCTGGAAGCAGATCTTCATAGAAAAGCGCGAGGGCTAACCTCCGACCTGAAACAGAAAATCTCGCTGGGACGCGGTATGGTTCGGGGCGACGTGAACGCGATCCTTTTCGATGAACCTTTGACAGTCATCGATCCCCATCTGAAATGGGAATTGCGGACTCAGCTCAAGTCGCTGCACCGGGAATTTGGGCACACAATGATTTATGTGACCCATGATCAAACGGAAGCCCTGACCTTCGCAGAGAAAGTGGTGGTGATGCATGAGGGCCGGGTGGTGCAAATCGGAACCCCGAAAGAGCTTTTCGAAACACCGGCGCATGTCTTCGTGGGTTATTTTATTGGTTCTCCCGGAATGAACTTCATTCCTGTTTCTGTCATAGAAAACAAAGCCCACATAAATGGCGAAACGATCCATCTCCATCATGATTATGGAAACCCGCAGGGTGATATTCTTTTAGGGATACGTCCTGAGTTCGTTCGGTTGAGTAAAAGCGATGGATTGCCGGTTCAAATAAACCGTATTCGGGATGTTGGTAGACATAAATTCATCAATGCAACATTGTTTGATGTTGAAATCAACATCTCTGCCGACGAGGGTTTCGAAATTGAATCGGACATGGCCAAGATAGCATTTGATCCGACCAACGTCGGCATATTCTGCGATGATTGGCGCTTGAATGGCAAAGCGATTGATCAAGGCAACGGGGGCACGGTTTAGTGGAAAAGACCGTTAATCAGCGTGCTTGGCTTCTGGTGCTGCCGGTATTGGTCCTCGTCGCATTTTCATCAATCATCCCGATGATGACGGTGGTCAATTATTCTTTCCAGGATAGTTTTGGAGAGAATATATTTTTCTGGGTCGGACTGGAATGGTATCAGGAACTGCTCCGATCGGAACGATTGTGGGATGCGTTGGGCCGCCAGCTGCTCTTCTCTTTCACCATTCTCATGATCGAAATTCCTTTGGGCATCCTGGTGGCACTAAGCATGCCGAAAAAGGGAATCTCAGCCTCGATCTGCCTGGTTCTCATGTCTTTGCCATTGCTAATCCCTTACAATGTTGTTGGGACGATCTGGCAGGTATTCGGGCGTGCAGATATCGGACTGCTCGGCCGTGTTTTGTCTGATTTGGGCATCTCTTACAATTATTCCCAAAATGCTTTTGACGCTTGGGTCACCGTGATAATTATGGACGTCTGGCACTGGACATCATTGGTTGCGCTTCTGGCCTATGCCGGACTTCGCTCTATCCCGAAGGCTTACTATCAAGCCGCTATGATCGATCAGGCAAGCCGGTGGAGCGTTTTTCGATATATCGAACTGCCGAAAATGCGAGGCGTCTTGATGATCGCGATCTTGCTGCGGTTCATGGACAGCTTCATGATCTATACGGAGCCATTTGTTCTCACCGGCGGTGGCCCGGGAAATGCTACGACATTCTTATCGATAGATTTGGTGAAAATGGCACTTGGACAATTTGATTTGGGTCCCGCGGCCGCATTCTCATTGATGTATTTTCTCGTCATTCTGCTGATTTCCTATGTGTTCTACACCGTCATGATAACCATCGATAAAGATGAGGCGAAGCAATGAGCGAGAACCGGCATCCAACGAAAAAGCGCGGCTCAGTGGCGATGCCAAGAGCCCGCATAGGGGCTCTCGTGATGACCTTATATTTGGTTTTCCTGCTGGTCCCGATCTATTGGTTGATCATCATGAGTTTCAAATCAAACTCTGAAATATTGAGCACGTTCACGCTTTTTCCCGACAATTTCACTCTGAAAAATTATGGCACCATCCTCACTGATCCATCTTGGTATATGGGCTATGTGAACAGCTTCATATATGTTTCGCTCAATACAGTAATTTCTCTTCTTGTCGCATTGCCGGCAGCTTATGCCTTTAGTCGCTATCGATTTTTCGGCGACAATCATCTGTTTTTCTGGCTCCTCACAAATCGCATGGCACCGCCAGCAGTGTTTGCTTTGCCGTTCTTTCAACTCTATTCCAGCGTGTCTTTGTTCGATACCCATATTGCCGTTGCCTTGGCGCATTGCCTGTTCAATGTTCCGCTCGCTGTTTGGATATTGGAAGGCTTTATGCGCGGAGTTCCAAGGGAAATTGACGAAACAGCCTTCATTGATGGCTACGGATTTACGAGATTCTTCACAAAAATCTTTATTCCCATGATCGCGCCGGGAATTGGCGTCACCGCCTTCTTCTGTTTCATGTTTAGCTGGGTCGAACTATTGCTGAGCCGCACGCTGACCAGTGTGGATGCAAAACCGATTACCGCGATCATGACCCGGACTGTTTCTGCATCCGGTCTTGATTGGGGTGTGCTTGCCGCGGCAGGCGTTTTGACAATCATACCGGGTGCGATTGTGATCTATTTTGTCCGCAATCACATCGCCAAGGGTTTCGCCCTTGGCCGGGTTTAGATAAGCGCAACATGGGAGGGACATTTTAATGGAATGGATGGCCTGGACGCTACCTACTGCCATATTCTTTCTATCTATCGGCGCTATGCTGATTGGCATGGGATTATTGCACATAAAATATCCCAGTACCCCCAGAGTCGGCGTACTCGGAATAGAAACAATGCGCGGTGACAGGCTATTCATCTCCCTCCTGGGCTCTGCCTTTATCAATCTTGCGTGGATTGGCCTGCTGGACGCACCGCAATATGGTGCGCTAATCATTTGTGGCTTATTTGCAATATTCGTATTTCGCTGGGTATAAAATCAAAAGATCGGATTAATGAAATGAGAAATTTTCGAACAGCAGCAATCCTTTGCATGAGCATGGCTGCGCTATCCTGTTCAGATTCCACAGAAACAGACAACGGTGCGCGGAATGACATCGACATATCCGATCCGGCAGGCGCAGCGAGCAAATTTCTGGATGAAGAGATTGGCGAACTCTCCAGTCTCAACCGGGAAGAGCAAGAAGCCGAATTGGCCTGGTTCACGGAGGCCGCAAAACCGTTCAGGGGTATGGAAATCTCGGTAGTATCGGAAACGATTGCCACTCATGAATATGAATCCAAAGTACTGGCACCCGCCTTTACAGCCATTACGGGAATCAGGGTCACCCATGACCTTATCGGTGAAGGTGATGTGGTTGAGAAACTGCAAACGCAGATGCAGTCGAACGAGAATATCTATGATGCCTACGTCAATGACTCAGACCTGATTGGGACGCATTGGCGCTATCAACAGGTTCGCAATCTTACGGATTGGATGGCCGGCGAGGGCAGTGATGTCACCAGTCCGGGATTGGATCTTGCCGATTTTATCGGAACCGACTTCACCACCGGTCCAGATAAAAAATTATACCAATTGCCCGACCAGCAATTCGCGAATCTTTATTGGTTCCGATATGATTGGTTCACCGATCCCAAGATCAAAGCCGAATTCAAAGCACAATATGGATATGACCTGGGCGTGCCGGTCAACTGGTCGGCCTATGAAGATATTGCTGAATTCTTCACCGGCCGAGAGATTGATGGCAAAAAAGTCTATGGCAACATGGACTATGGCAAGAAAGACCCATCATTGGGATGGCGTTTTACCGATGCCTGGATGTCGATGGCCGGCATGGGATCGGTTGGTGAACCCAATGGACTGCCAGTTGACGAATGGGGCATACGAGTAAACAATAAATCGCAACCGGTCGGGTCCTGTGTTGCGAGGGGCGGGGCCACCAATTCACCCGCTGCGGTCTATGCAGTAGCCAAATATTCCAAATGGCTTTCCGATTATGCACCGCCATCAGCAGCTGGCATGACATTTTCAGAGGCTGGGCCGGTGCCGTCACAAGGTGCCATTGCGCAGCAAATGTTTTGGTACACCACGTTCACCGCCAATATGGTCGGTGAGGAGGCATCTGCGGTCCTCTACGAAGACGGAACACCGCGATGGCGCATGGCACCCAGTCCCCACGGTGCTTATTGGGAAGACGGCATGAAAGTGGGGTATCAGGATGCCGGTGCCTGGACGCTCATGAAATCCACACCGATAAAACGAGCCAAAGCGGCATGGCTGTACGCACAGTTCGTGACCTCGAAAACCGTAGACGTCAAAAAAGCCCATGTCGGACTGACATTCATTCGAGAGTCGACCATCCAACATGAATCCTTCACGGAGCGTGCCCCAAAACTGGGCGGACTGGTGGAGTTTTACCGCTCACCGGCTCGCACGCAGTGGTCGCCGACCGGGACCAATGTACCTGACTATCCCCGCTTGGCGCAGCTTTGGTGGCAAAATATTGGCGATGCTTCGTCAGGCACCAAAACACCGCAAGCAGCCCTCAATGCCCTATGCGAACAGCAAGAACGTGTCCTCAGCCGGCTCGAGCGATCTGGATTGCAAGGCGATCTCGGTCCCAGACTGAATGAAGAACGAGACAATGCTTATTGGTTGAACCAACCCGGATCACCCAAAGCCAAGCTAGCGAATGAGAAGCCCAAGCCGGTGACAATCGAATATGATAAGCTAATCGCCGCCTGGCAGTAAGGTAGTCCATCTTCAAACTTATCGCATCGGACAATAGAGTTTGCTAAAACTGGACCGTGATTCAGTCATTGTCCAATGCATAAGCAATCACGTAGCCACCGTTGCCGTCTCGAACATCTTGTGAGTCCAGATATTGGTTTGTGACTGGGTCCCGCGGATAGCGCCAGGTTGGATTCGGGACCGTCACGATAAGATATTGCTTACCGTCTTTTTTTGACCGGTAGGACATCGGTGTAGATTGTCCGTTGCCAGGCAAATCTGCTTTCCATTTTTCTTCTCCGCTACGGATATCAAAAGCACGAACCTTGCTGTCCATGGTCGAGCTCAAGAATGTCAATCCCCCGCGCGTTGTCAATGTGCCTGCGCGTATTGCCGTTCCGACATCATACGGAATGCCTGAGCGCAAGTTAAACGGGCCGGAACTGCTCATGTCACCAGCGGGCCTGCTCCACAGCAATTCCTTGCTATTCAGATCCATGACTGCAATGCGCGACCATGGCGGTTCGAAGCAGGGGACCTGCGTACCAAGCCGCGACATGAAAGGCATGGGCAGACCAAAAAACTTGATCCGCCGGTGGTCAAAGGGGTTATCCGCATCAGGCTCTCCCATTTTCGGCATCGGACCATCCGGGTCCATGCGAACGGCTGGATGATCTTTGCCCAACAAAAGGCCTCCAAGCGGACCGGCTTCTGCAACTTGTTCTGGAGTCACCAAAATCAATCGATGGGCCAACATCATCGGTGCTGCGATCAACAGACCGTTATCGGCATCGACCGAGACACTGCCCCAATTAAATCCACCAAAATTGCCAGGGTAGAGCATGGTTCCCGTGTTCGTGATGCCGGTTGGAACGGTTGGCGGCGTGTACATGCCCTCATAGCGCATGGTGCGATATTCGATCCGGCACACCAACTGATCAATCGGCGTCAGACCCCACATGTCTTTCTCATACCGATAGGGATGAAAATTGGGGAGCGGGGAAGCAGGCTGGGTGGCGGAGAGATATTCTCCATCAACCGCGCCCTGCGGTGCCGGTTTTTCAGGAATGGGATGCACAGGCTCGCCATTGCGCCGATCAAGTAAGAAGATATCACCCATTTTGGTTGGTACGGCGACAGATGGCACTTTCTTGCCATCCTTGGTCACATCCACCAGCACCGGCTGTGCGGGTACATCATAGTCCCAGACATCATGATGGACGGTTTGATATTTCCAGCGCGGCTCACCGGTCGCGGCATCAATGGCCACCACAGCGGATGACCATTCATCGTCAAATTCGCGGCGCTCCCCGCCAAAATAGTCCGGCGCCGCATTGCCTGTGGGTGCGTAGATCAGGTTCAACTCTGGATCGTAGCTCATGAGCGACCAGACGTTGGGAGTCCCGGGCGTGTAAGTCTCACCTGCCGCTGGTTCGCCGTGCTGGCCGGCATTGCCCAAATCCCATGCCCAGGAAAATTCACCGCTGATCGCGTTAAAGGCCCTGACCACGCCGGATGGCAGCCCTAGATTCTGGGAATCGTTTACCAAACCACCAACGACCAGATTGTCGCCGGCGACCAGTGGCGGCGATGTATGATAATAGTCGCCAACCGGATGGTCGCCCATGCCCTGTCGCAAGTCGACAATGCCGTTGTCGCCAAAATCGCTGCAGGGCTTTCCGGTGATGGCATCTATGGCAATCAGACTGGCATTGACAGTCGCTGTCACGATCCGGCTCGGGCACTGGCCTTCATATTCCTCGCTCGATTCATAATAACCGAGGCCGCGACAGGTTTTGGCATATTGATGGGTCGCTGGTGGCTCAAGGCCGGGCTCATAACGCCAAATTTCTTTACCGGTGCTGTCGTCGATAGCGATAACAACATTCAGCGCCGCACAGATATATAGCATGCCGTTGACATTAAGCGGCGTGGCTTTGAAATCCTCTTCTACTCCGGTACGGTAACGCCATACTTCTTTCAGCCCGCTAACCGTTTCAGCATTAATATCGGTCAGTTGGGCAAAACGGGTACCGCCGGCATCATTACCATAGTGACGCCAGTCGGAAACGGCATCATTGGCGTTCGCTTCCCGAACCGTTCCGGTACCATTTTGGATATAACCTTGCATCGAAGCAAGCAGCAGAGCGGCAACTGCCGCCAGGCTTGGACCACCAACCCACCAGCGGTTTGAAGGTGCCGGCCCGTCGTCCTCGGCGTCAGCTTTGAGCGAACGACGGTACCAAGGCGTCAGAAACCATAGTCCAACGACCAGCCAAGCGGCCAGTCGTGGCAAGAGTGCCAGGAAGTGCAGCTCTGCCTCAAAGAGTGACCAGATGAGCGTGACGAGCAATATGGCCGCATATATTTTCGGTGCTTTATTGCTCCGTTTTTGCGCCAATATCGCGACCGCAATCGTAGCGATACCAGCCAGTATGTAATAGAAGCTGCCGCCCAGATAGACAAGAAATCCGCCCAATAAACTAAGGGTCAGACCAATCAACCAAAGCAGAACGATAAAAACCCAATGCATGATTTTAGAGAAGTTCATTTGAGTATTCCTGTCGGTTCTGCTGTTCGAAAGATATTCAGCACTCATAGTGGGAAGATGGAATGACCCCCATCCAGGACGATATTTTGACCGGTCATAAAGTCACTTTCCTTGGAAGCGAGAAAAGCCGCAACGCCTTCCATGTCTTCCAGTTTGCCAATCCGTCCAATCGCAGCGCGTCTTTTTGCGCCGTCTTTAAACGACTGCGGCGTGTCCAGTGACATTTCCGTTTCGATATAGCCGGGCAGGATGGCGTTGACCCTGATGCCCGCCTGTCCAAGTTCAACAGCCAATGCGCGCACCAGACCCAAAACGGCTGCTTTGGTTGTGGAATATCCCGCGGCACCGCCTGTGCCAACCAGACCGGCTACCGATGATGTGACGATCAGTCGTCCCGGTGCCTGGCGTTCCATAAGATGTGCGGTCACAGGCTTCCAGGTTTGCACCACGCTCATCAGGTTCAGATCAATCGTATTGAGCCAAACCTGCCGGTCCGTCATATGGGAAGGGCCCCGATACCCGCCGCCGCCTGCATTGGCAAAACAGCTGTCGACCTTTTCAAATCGCGCCAGTGTCTGAGCAAAGGCTTCATCGATCTGGCTTTGATCGGTCACATCGCAGGCAAAGGCTTCAACATCGCCGCCCATGCCTTGCAATTCGGAAACTGCAGCAGCATTTTTTTCTTCGTTTCTGCCCCAAATGGCAACCTTGGAGCCTTGCTTTACAAGACCGCGACAAAAAGCGAGGCCAAGGCCACCGTTACCGCCGGTGACTACAGCTACCTCGCCGGATAAATCGAACATAAAAACTCCTAAGTTCCGTTATTCTTGAAATTCCGCGAAGAAAAAACACTGGTTTTGGCGACCGCCTGCAGTCCAAGAAGATTACCGTCAGGATCGCGGCCAAACATGATCTGCCCGCCATCCATCGGCGCAGGTTCCGACACGATCTTACCGCCGGCATCGACCAGCCGTTTGCGCGCCGCATCCATATCGGATACATCAAAGACAATCATGTTGTAGCCAAGCGCATCAACCGGTCGTGGATCTTTCAAATCTTTGGTGGGATGGCTGTGATACTGGAACATTTCCAGTTCGAGATTACGTATCTGGAACCAGGCCATTTCCAGCTCGCTGCCGGACAGGCCAGATACCTGGTCTACCTTTTCCCCTGAAACAGACATCAACCTGCCAACACGGCGCGGACCGGGCTGGTTTAGAAATGCTGTGTAAAAGTCAACCAGCCGGTCAATATCCGGAGTAGCGAGCGAGACATGCCGTACGCGATATTGGTTTTTGGGCGGAGTCGGCAAGTCCAGTTTTGCAATATCCACATGCTCAATCTCGGAAATCAGTCCATCGGAATCGCGCGCATAGGCATAATAGACGGGGTTCTGTGGATTGAGATGAACCATGTCCTTGGCACCGATATGTTTGGCACCGCCAGCCAAAAACTTCTGATACGCCTTTGTTTTCCTATCAACCTGATAACAGACATGGGCAATACCTGGGCCCTGTACGTCCATTGGTTTGGTCGCCTGGGCGTCGGCAGATGGATTGGCAAATTGCATGAAACGAATTTGTGCATTCACACTGCGCATCATCTGTGTCGACGCCGAAACCCCTGTTCGGCCTGCCAACTTATCAAAGACCGGATTCTCTGAAATTTCAGACTGGTCGACAGGCTGAAGATCGACCGAGCTGCCATATAGTCCGGCCGCCTTCTCTATATCATTAACGGATGCACCAACATAGTTGACGCCGGTAATGATCGAATCGGGAGGTACCGGCTCGCCTGCTGATCTGCCACCACATGCGGTCAGCAGGAATATCACGCTCAAGCTTATTACACTTTTATTCATATTGAACCTCTCGCTGCGACGGCATCTGGAAAACCAGTCCTGTCAGATTGTCTCGGCTTTTTAGCATCCTAACGTGCTGTAGACCAAAAATGGGATGCACGATTCTCTCACCGCTCTAAACCTTAAATGCATTATTAGTCAAATTAAAGGTTTTCAAATCGCAAAATTTAGGTATATCGGAAAGATAAATGGACTAAGTGTCCAACTAAAACGATATTCAAGGGAGGATAATATGCCGAAAGCTCGTTCCAATATGCCCATCCAAAACAGGCTTGCAGCATCTATTGCTGCTATCGCACTTGCCGGCACGGCCAGCGCCGCCTTCGCGCAGGAACAGGATTCACAAGGTGGAGACGACAATGTCATCATCGTGACTGCGCAGAAGAGATCCCAGGATATTCAAAACGTCCCAATCGCCATTTCTGCTTTCGATAGCGGGGTTCTTGAAGACAAAGTTGTTGATGATGCGATTGATCTGAGCTTTTCCGTCCCCAATCTGACGGTTGATATATTCGGCGCCTCGCTCCGCGGGGTTGGCGATCTTGCGATTTCGGCAACCTCTGAATCCGGTCTCGGCTATCACGTAAACGGAGTATATCTGGGTTCCGCTGCAACCGAAGCGGAATATTATGATCTGGAACGGATCGAAGTTTTGCGCGGCCCGCAAGGCACACTCTATGGACGCAATACGACCGCCGGCGTGCTGAATGTAATTACGCAAAAGGCCACTGATGAATTCGAAGGCTATGTCACGGCTGGCTATGGCAATTTCAACTCCATAAAGCTGCGCGGCGCGATAAATTTGCCTATAAGTGATAACCTGTCGACCCGGGTCGCGGGTTTTTTCCTCGACCGGGATGGCTATGCTACCAACCTCTTCACAGGTAACGATGTCGATGATCGCGAGATGTTCGGGCTGCGCAGCAGTACCAAGCTTGAGTTTGGAGACACACGCGCAGACTTGGTTGTTTCCTACTTCAAGGAAGATGACCGGCGTCTGACACGGACCAAGGTCCTGTGTGAAAAGGATGCCGTGCTAGGCTGCTCCCCTCTTCAGGTCGGCTTTGGAACACCGGACTCCAGAGGCACACTCTTCAACACATTGGGCGCGGTTACCGGGGTGATTGCCACCGGCTTTGGACCAGCGGCGGTCGACTATTATGCGAACAGCGTCAATCCGGCGGACACTCGGCTGATCAACGAAGATGTTGACCCAACCTATTTTGTAGAGGAATGGAGCGCTTCACTCGAAATCACGCATGATTTTGGCGACCTGACACTAACGTCACTTAGCGGCTATCAGGAAATCGAGCGCGGCTTGTTCAAGGATTTTGATCGCTTCGTTCCGTCGCAAGGGTTGACGCGCCCGATAACCTTTGACTTCTTTGCCAACGGCAATCCGATTACCACGGAGATGATCCTGACCGGTCGCCGCGATCGAAGCGAAGCACGCGAATATTATCAGGAACTGCGACTGGCATCCGACTTTGCCGGACCGATCAACTTCATTGTCGGCGGCAATTATTATAATCGCCGCAGTTCAGGTTCAGCCAATTTTACCCACGTCACAATCGCAGCCCGTCAGCAGCAGCTCGGGTTCCCGGATGCGTTCGCTTCATTGATAACCGAATCCAATCCCGTGAAGACAAAGAGTTTCGGCATTTTCGGTGAGGTCTATTTCGATTTGTCTGATGACACCCGTCTGACCGGTGGTCTGCGTTATTCTCGCGACGATAAAACCATCCAGACTCGTCAGATATTCCTGAACCCCCAGGCCGATGGCAGCCTGCCCGATTTCACTTTTGGTGAGTTTGAAAAAGGCGTGGTGACCGGACGTATTGTTTTGGACCACCAAATTACGCCAGACCTGCTCGGCTATGTCAGCGCTTCTCGCGGTTACAAAGCGGGCGGTATCAATCCCGGCGAGGTCGGTGTCGAGACACAAGGTTTTGATCCCGAATTCCTGAATGCTTTTGAAATCGGCCTGAAAGGCTCTTCAGCAGATGGCAGCTTCACCGGCAATGTCTCAGCCTTCTATTATGATTATAAAGATCTGCAAATTGGCCAGACGACTGCAACAGCGTCTTTGACTATCAATACAGATGCTACGATCTGGGGCGTGGAAGCGGAATTCGGTCTTCGGCCGAGCAACCGTTTTCAGGTCGATGGCAGCTTTTCTTATCTCAACACCCAGGTGAATGACTTCGCCTCCATTGACGAGACTGATCCTTTTGGCATCGCGCCGGGAACTGTGGTTTCAGAGGTAACAGCCGCAGGTGTGGTGAAGGACGTAGATGGCAATTCTCTGCCTTTCTCGCCCGACATCAAGATCGCAATTGGCGCTCAGTATGAAATTCCTGTGGGTGACTGGACACTCACCCCGCGGATTGATCATTATCTGCAGAGTGAGTTTGCAAGTTCTATCTTCAGCAAACCGATCGATATATTTGATGGCTATAGCCAGACCGATCTCAAACTTTTGCTAGCTCCTGACGGCGGCGATTGGGAAATTCGCGGCTATGTGAAAAACCTGTTCAACAATGATGATATCACACGTGTTTTGCCTGCCGGTCGCCTCGTTGGGCGTTTTAGAGAAGTAGTGATATTGGAGCCGCGCACCTATGGTGTCGAAGCTACTATCCGCTTTTGATGACTAGACATTAGCTTCTCTCCAAGGATAGCCTGGTACAGTCTGTGCCAGGCTATTTTTTGCTCTGGTGGAATAGCCAACATGATTGAGTTCCCGGGAGGGTGATTTTGGGACGAACTGCACAAAAGCTCAGGCGGGTGGCCCTTTTCCTGATCGCTGGTTTTTTGGTGCTGGCCTTCTTCGCTGTGATATGGATGAAGATACCGGTCTCTGTCGATGTTTCCGAACCGGACCAGGCGGTTATGCACAGCAATATGACTGGCACAGGCGTCCCTTATTCCAGTTCCTATTTCGCGTATGGTGATCACACATTGCACTATGTCGAGGCCGGCGAGGGGGAGCTTATCCTCTTTTTACATGGATTCCCGTCCTATTGGTTTTCTTTCATCCGGCAAATGGATGCATTGAAGCAGGATTATCACGTTGTTGCTATTGATGGGCTGGGCGCAGGCAAATCGGATGCGCCTCATGATGTAGATGCATATAGGCTGGAAAATATGGCGGCTCATCTCAATGCCCTGATTGATCATCTGGATGCTGAAAAAGTGCATATTGTCGGTCACGACTGGGGCTCGACTTTCGCGTTTGGTTTTGCCCAACGCTATCCGGATCGCGTGGCCAGCGTAACGGGATTGAGTGCACCACCGCAAAATGTACTGCTAGGGCTGATGCAGCGCGATAGCTCACTCAGGCAGACCTCAGCCTATATTGATCGTTTGAAGCAGGCCAATCCATTGCTCATCAAGGCATTGGGCGGTGACAAAAGGGTTTGGACGGGTGCCTATGAACCCTTGGTCAAAAAGGGCTTTCTCACCCCGGAAGAGGGAGAACTGTTCCGTGAAGCCACCGGCAATCCCAAACGGATAGATGCGCATATCAACTGGTACCGAGCCAATATTCCATCTTTCGGCGCCATTGAGGATGCCGATTTCTGGCCTGATCAAAAGACGCGCGTGACCGTGCCAGCGCAAATTATCTGGGGGCAGGATGATCGTGTCTTTGCCAAAGAATATGCTGAGGCAACAAAAGCTAGCTCAGATGATATGCAGATACTTTCGCTAACAGATGTCGGACATTGGCCTCATGTAGAAAGAACCGAGACAGTTACTCGGGCGATAAAGAAATTGATATCTGAAAGGCACCAAAAATAGCCAGCTTTGCAATAACTGGGCCTATCTCTCGAGTTTTTTCTTTCGTGTGAAATAGTCGAAGCGGGCCATCGTGTAAGTTCCGATCATCATGGAAACCGTTACGTCTTCCAATTCCTGCAGATCCATATCACTGCGCAGCAGAAATTCCCCGGCTGCGGCAGGTATACCCAGGGATATATCGGTCACCGCTCGGGCAATCTCTGGCGGCATATCAAAATTTTTGACCACCAAGTCTGAAAAATATTTTACCGCAACTTCGCGATTGTAACGAGCCGGATGATAAAGTTTTGCAATGGAAGGGTCAGCAAGCAGAGGCTCTATGATAAGTCCGCGCTCCGCGATAAAGCTGAGATAGACATGCGTTGTGCCACGAACCAGTTCTTCAAAAGTAGTGGCTTTTTCCGCCACAGCGACTTGACGTTTCCACCGGATCGTTAGTTCACGTTTCAGCAGCTCTTTCAAAAGGTGAGAGAGGCTATCAAAATACTTGTACATCAACGATTTGCTGACATCCGCTTTCTGGCCAATGGCTTCCATCGAAACTTTGGACATCCCGCTTGTGGAAATCAGCTCTGCTGCGCTGTCAAGTATCATGGAACGCCGGACTTCCGGGCTAAATCTCCGTTTTGTTTTCTGTGCTAATTGTTCCATTCAAATAACTATTCCCTAAAAACTCTGATCGCAACGATATCACATCATCAAGCCTTGCACAGTATTGCTTCTAAAAGCACTTCCAGATTTTTGGTAGATAGGTTGAAAAAAAGTGAGTCCACTTTTGCACCCATAACGGGCTTTTGTTCTGAAAACACTTTTCTACCGGTTTGAGACTAAAGCCGACATTGGACACCACGCTTTCTTCCAATCCTCAAGAGCGTCAGGTGCGGCAACAAATATGCCCAAATTACTCACTCAAAAGGTCTTTGATGGATGTAGAGAGGCTTTTGCGATTATAGATGACTCCGATCCCGCAAACGGTAACGCCGATAGCAAGCATGGTGCCGACAAGCCAGATGGGATCGGGCTCATAGATCATAGAGAATTGCGATTGATAGATCAGCAAACCGGCGAGCCAGGTCCCGGATATTGCGCCGATACCGGCGATCAACGAAACGGTTAGCCAATCATAGAGAGCCAGTTTCACACATGATTTTTTTGCTACACCCATGCTCATCAGAAGACCGTTTTTTTGCCGGTCTTCGGCCTCAAAGCCTTTCATACACGCTGCTATGACCAGCGCGGTCATTATCAACACCATGGTTGCGTAACCAACCACCAGCTTGGTGACCATTGCCAGTGTATTATCAAAGCGTTGGGTTAGTTCTTTCAATGGTACCAGCGACAAAGAGGGATGCTTTTGCCAAAGCGAACCAAGTTCATTCCATGCTGCGTCCGGGAGTTCTATGCTTCCCATATAGAAGACGTCAGGTTTGATCGCTTCAATCGCTCGCTCGGGTATCTGGAACCAGAATGTTACCGAACCGCCTCCTGGTTTAAAGGCATGGCTGGCGACCAATTTGAACTGTGTCGCTTTCCCATCGATCATGAAGGTCAACCGATCTCCATAGTCCAGGCCTAAATCCGTCATCACTTCATCTTCAGCAGATATCTGATTCCAGTTCGATTCTTTTTCAGACCACCAATTCCCACCAACCAATTGGTTGTTCGATGGGATGGTATTTGACCAGTGGAGTCGGATCGAGTTTTTGACGGTGGCTAAAGTCTCGCTCGGTGTGGAAATTGCCTCGTCAATGGGCAGGCCATTAATTTCAGATAATTTCGCGGCGGCATATGGCCGCAGTTGCCGGATTTCACTCTGATTCTCTCGCGCCCAAACCTCAAGCGCAGACTTATCTTGTGCCTGCAGTTCTGCGACCATCAAATTGCCGTTATTTGCGCGCGTGTAACCCTCCATGGTTGAGCCGATATCTTTCATTAACATCAGCGTAAAAAGCAGCAGCAGGCTGCACAGTCCCAGTCCCAGTATCTGCGATGATTTACTCAGTATCCGGTGTTTCATGATGAAGAAATTGAAGGACAATAATCCGGGATATCGTCGCCCCCAAAATTCACCTGCCGTTAGAATAATCCAACTCAAAATTGCCATTAGCAAGAGAGCAGCGCCCAGCGCACCCAACGTTAATCCAGTCAGTAGAAAGTTGTCTGAATAATATGCGGCGAGCAGCGAGATGCTTGCAAAACCGCAGAATAACCTCAGCAACTGCGCGGACGGGTATTCCACAGCGCGGATCAGGCTAACCAATGATGTGCGACTAAGTTGCCACAACATAGGAATTTGAAAAGCGAGCAATAGTAAAAATATCAGACCAGTAGTCTTGGCAATTGTAGCTGGATGCCAGCCCGATGTGATGCCCGGAAATTGATCGGCGAGTTGGCCAATCAGGAAATATTGCGCAACATAAGCGAGGCCAATTGCGATCATGAAAGAGAGCAGAAAACCCGAAAGCCACTGCAGCAGAGAAAGCCGGAGGCACGCCGCCAATGTCTGTCCAAAGCTGAGATACACAGCCAAACGTTGCTTTTGTCGTTCCAGATAACGGCGATTAGCCATATCAATTGTGATCGCAGCAAGGAAGAAGAGGATGACCGAAGCAAGACCGAGAAAATTCTCCGTTCGTTGCCAGAATAACGCCAATGGATGACTACCGCTCGCTTTGGTTAAGAGGGTAAAATCACTGAGCTTATCAGAAGCCCAACTTTCAATGCTTCCCTGCTGCCCAGATGTTGCGGTTAGCAAATAACGATACAGAGTTTTGCTACTCCTAACATCGTCAATGGAAAGAGATTTACTGTTGATCAGCGCCCGCATGGAAACGGAATGACCTTCCATTAGCCGATCAGGCTCGTGGTATATGATCGCGCCAAAACGGTATGTTTCCTCGCCAATTGCTATCCGGTCACCAATATTTGCATCGATCTTGCTGCTTGCTCTGGGGTCCAACCATATTTCCCCAGGTGGTGGTCCATGTTCGATTGTCTTCTGGATTGGTTGACCTTGGGTCATCCCAATTTTGAGACTGCCTTGCAGCGGGTAGTTGTCATCGGTGATTTTCAGTTGCACCGGAATAGTTTCCCCGCGCAAAGAAATTGCCAACGGGGTCAACTGTATTTTGGCGAAGTCTGCTGCCTTGTCCAAGAGCAGGTTTTCATCGCTGCTTGATAACGGGCGAGGTCCGGAAACGGAAATATCTGCACCCAACATATTGTTGAGATTGTCGTCCAGATACTGCTGCACAGAAGCGCTGGTTAGCGACAGGGTGGCGAGGAACAATATCAATGTGATCTGGGCCAGTAGCACCAGACGGCCATCACTGGACTTGCTGTCGTTCAGGAAATTATCGAAGGCGAGTGTAATCCAGCTCATTTGATTCTCTCGAGATGCGCTTCGGAAAGCGCGAAAATATTCTCAGCGCGTTCCGCAAGGGTAGCACTGTGTGTCACAATGATCAGTGCCGAACCTGTGTCCTTCGCGAAATCAAACATAAGATCCGTAACATAGCTCGAAGTAGCTTCATCAAGGTTTCCGGTCGGCTCATCGGCGAAGATAAAGGCGGGACTGGAGACAAAAGCCCTGGCAATTGCCACTCGCTGCTGTTCACCGCCACTAAGCTGTGTCGGTTTGTGATTGGCACGATCATCCAGATTGATCTTCTTCAGCCATTCTCTGGCGATATCATATGCTTGTTTGTTGCCGTTCAACCGCAGCGGCAGTGCAATATTTCCGAGCGCATCCAATTCCTGCATGAGGTGAAATTGTTGGAAAACGAAACCTGATCTCTGGCGCAGTTTGACAGGTGACACTTGTTCACCATCACAAGTAAATGTTATTTCACCCAAACGAGGCAGCTCGAGACCCGCAGCCAGAGACAACAGACTGGATTTGCCCACGCCCGACGGGCCAACAATGGCGTGCGTACTTCCCCCTGAAAATGTGAGCGAAAGTGTGTCGAATAGAGAGATACGGCCATGCGGCGTATCAAAATAATGGCCAACATCTTCTAGTTTTATTTGATGATCCATGCAGTCCTCGGCAGTCCTTGAATTTTTATCGTGAACATTTGGATAGGCTGTCCTGTGTCAAATCGATGTGAAGTGGGTTTTGACAGTTTTTTGACATTGATTTCGTCAAACAAAAGGCCGGGCGAATAATGCGTTGGCTTGTGTTAGTTTGCGCAACGAGATCTGGAGATAGGCACACTGATGCGAGTTTTGGTAATTGAAGATAATTTGGATATTCAGGCCAATATCGCTGATTTTTTGGAACCCGACTATGTCTTGGATTTCGCCTATAACGGCGATCACGGACTAGAACTGGCACTCGCCAATGATTATGATGTGATTGTCCTCGACCTGATGCTTCCAAGACGTGACGGTATCGATCTCTGCAAAGCCTATAAGAGCCAAGCCAATCTACAAGCACCAATATTGATGCTGACCGCTCGTGATACATTGGAAGATAAAGAAGTCGGGTTTGCCGCTGGTGCGGATGATTATCTGACCAAGCCCTTCGCATTGCGAGAATTGAGAATACGGATCGATGCTCTTGCCAAACGTCCAAAAATCAAAAATGCTTCATCGCTGAATTGCGGTGACCTGACATTTGATCCTGCCGATAATGTCGTAAACCTTGGATCCTCTTCAAAGCCGCTCAACAATAAAGAGGGAGTCATTTTGAGGCTTCTGATGGAGGCCGCCCCCAATGCAATTTCCGGCGAGACGATTTCCTATCGCATTTGGGGCGAAGAACCGCCAAATTCCGGCGCCCTCAGAACGCATATATATAATTTACGCAAGATATTGTCATCGCTGAAAACCCGCTGCGAGATCGAAACTGATCGCTCTCGCGGCTATCGCCTCAAAGAAAGATCATCCGATGAATAGAAGACCGATAAAAGTAAATGATCTGGTGCTGCGCAATTTTATCACGTCAATCGGCATGTGTTTTGCGATTACGGTGTTTATGGCGGTAATGTTTGGCTTCGACCTTGAAGATCAGATTTTTGAAAACCAGGTTAGCACGAAGGCAGATCAACTTTCCGAATCTGTGCAACCGGAATCTGGAACTAGACAAACCGTTTCCGGATTGGAAATGGAGTATTTTCAAGGGACCAAGGCGATGCCCGAGTGGCTCACCAGTCAGATAAAGCCGGATTGGAAAGCAGGGGAATATGAAGTTTTTGGCGGTGAGCACGGACACTACCACCTAGCCGTCCGCGAAAACGATGGAGTAAAACAATATCTGATATTCAATGCGCGGTCTTATGTCCGATCAACAAGTCAGGTTTGGGGCTTTGTGATATTGATAGCTTTTCTGGGCGGGTTGATGCTGCTTGTGTCCATATTCTTCATGCGGCGTATGACCAGAAAACTGACTATGCCTATCGAAAAAATGGCGGCAGCTGTGACCTCTCACAGCTCGCTCGAACCCGCAACATTGGGTTTAGGAAACGGGCCGGTCGAAATCGATATATTGGCAAAAGCAATCGCCGACAAGGACCGACATATCGAAGATCTGATGCAACGTGAGCGGCAGTTTAACCGGGATGTCAGTCACGAACTGCGCACGCCGCTAGCCGTTGCGGTTGGCGCTGCCGAGATCATCGAAAAAGATGGTTATAAAAGCTCTGCCTTCACAAGATTGGAATCAGCGCTTGGCAACATGAGGCTTCTAACTGAGGGAATATTGTGGCTCGCCCGAGAACCGGACAGCATAAGTTGCAATGCCTGGAAAGCAGGCGAATATGCCATTGAAACAAACAAACATCTGTTGCGCAGTGACGAAGTCGAAACCAGTATCTTTGGGAGTAGAGATATCGACATGCCGGTCCCTGAAGCTGTCGCTCAGGTCATTGTCGGCAACCTGATCCGCAATGCGATCAGCTATACAAGCGAAGGGACGGTCTCGCTCTCGATATCCGAAAGAAGCTTGAGCGTTAAAGACACTGGCATTGGGTTCGATGAATCACAGAATGACAATTCTGGCTTTGGGATAGGCCTTTCGTTGGTGAAAAGGCTGTCTTCGCATTTTGGTATGAAGATCGCTGTTGCTGCGCGAGAAGAAGGCGGCACCATGGCGACCGTTTCCTGGTAGGATGGCAGTGTCAGAAGGACGGCTACGGTCGTCCGCATATCTCCTTGCGTTTTGTTTGACACTGGTTTGACGTTGGCAGCGCTAACAGGTCTCCAAACATGATGGAGATTCCAATGAAAAAAATATTGATAGCAATAATGGTTGCCTTGGTAGTCCCGGCGACATTCTTGGGCAGCGCCGGTGCATTTGCACAAACCAATGTTCAACAGCTTGCTTTGGAGGCACCTGATGGGAACCGGATTACTGGTTTCATTTATCAAAATATAAAGACAGAAAAAGACGCGCCTCTAGCCATATTGATGCACGGCATGACCGGTTCTAGTCTGGGTTGGCTTGCCGATAATCACGGTGCCTATACCGACCTGATCACCAAAGATTTGATCAGCAAGGGATATCGGGTTGTGGCATTGGACGCGCGATCCCATGGTGCCCGAAAAGATGATATGAAACCGCTTGAGCGGCTCAAAAACCTGCGCTCAGGAAAGCCGGAGCCTTATCTGGCAATGATTGAAGGTACTTTGAGCGACTATGATGTATTGCTTGCGAAAGTGAACAAAAATTTCGGACCACCCAAACACATATTGGCAGCGGGGTACAGCATGGGTGCGCAAATGGCGGTGCTATTTGCGGCGAAACATAAGGAAGTGACGCATATTGTCACTATGGTGCCGCCCGCAGCGCAAAGTGCAAAGATTGTTGCGCCCATCACTCATGCCAGCAAGGTGCAGGCCCAATGGCTCTTGATCACCGCAAGCCAGGACCAGTTCGCCAGCCCGGCCGACAACGATGCATTGGAAAAAGCCGGTGGCGAACAACTGACTAGAGTGGAGTTTGATAGCAAACACAGATTGCCGCGTGGCTATGTCGATGCTGTGATTGATTGGATTGCAACCGTAGAGCCAAGAAATTAGACAAATTGAGTTTCTGCAATAGAACCCGTAAGTCCGATGCATAGAATGAAATACAGGCAAGCTATCAACACTCGAGACGGGATCAAATCTACAATCTAAGCAGTCCCATCGACCTGGATGCGAATGTTACGCAAAAAAGTGTCGAACGCATTTACGTCTGCTACCGTTTCGTATGTTTGCATATTACTCATTCTAGCTAGCTGGCCGTCTCTAACCTTATGTTGGAGATCATTCAAAGTACAGAAAACTGGTTACAGCGTCTCCGGGTTTCTTCTAAAGTCCGCCGTTTCATTCGACGAACTCGGCCATTTTGCAGAACTGGAAAATCCAGAGACACTGTTCCAAGTCATTTCGGATTTCGTCGATGAACGGGAGACGTTTAATATGAGATATGACCTGTAACGTGCGCTTTCGGGATATTACGGACGGGCTGCTGATTACTCTGCGGAAAGAAACGCTTTGACTCTGTCCTGCGCATTTTTCCTGATGCTGCCGTAGAACAGTGAAAAATCTATCAGGTGATAGTTATCCTCTCCCATGTTTACTGGCAAATTGTCGAACATATCGGATTGGAAATCACCAACAAGAAGCCGGTCACTTTGGCATTGAGCACCGGTTACGCCAGCCTCGTAACGAACCTTATCCCCGACTGACAGGGAGCCGATATTCTGTTCTGCAGCTACGGACTTTCCATCGGTTGTCCAGCTGAGCGGATTGACGCAAACAGCGCCGATATAATCGGGAAAGGGCTTCGCCTTTGGGCCGAGCGAATTCCAGGTGACATAGCATGCCGCCTGCTGAGGCGTATCACAAACAGGAATGTCAGCCACAGCCGCTTTCATATCGGAAGGATTGATGCCAAACCCAATCGGATAGGCAGCGACCATGCGATCCTTCAACGATGTTCCCGTAATTTTGGCCTTCAGCAGCCGAACCACATGATCCGCGCCCTGGCTATGCCCAGCAACAATGAAAGGCCGATCACCAATACGTTTGAGAAATGCATCAAACGCTCGCTCAACATCCGCAAAGGCAAATGCCCGCGCTTTATCGCCGGAGCCGGTCTCATCCATGAATGACCAAAGCGTTGCCTGGCGATATTTGGGTGCATAAACCTCGCAGCAACCATTGAATGCGCTTGCCTGAGCGCGCATCACCAGGTCATCCCGGAATTCGCTCGATTCCGGGTCATCTGTCGGCGCATTCCAGCCCGCGTCCGATAGGTAGGTCGTTGGATGCAGGAAAAATACCGCGACATCAGAAGGCTGCTGTTGTCCGTTGAGTTGATCAGGAATGAAATCTGCGCCATCCTTTTTACTGGGTAATGCAGCCCACGCGTCTTTGTCAGCATAATTTAACTCAGCGGGAACTTGTGCTGGATCGAATGCGTTTGCTGGTTCCATTTGTGATTTCATCACTGCAAATATGATTTGTTCGCGAAACAAATAGGACGTGCCAAGCACCAGCAGAAGAACCAACCCAATTCGGACGCCCCATTTCAACATATATGCCTCCTCCTACATTCTGCAGAAATACGAGGCTAAGTGCATGCATATAAAATTGCAACACTGACAGACAGTCTAGTCCAACTTGAGACGGTTCATTTGAGGAAGGGGCCAATCAAGCCTTTAGCCATGACAAAATTAAGCTAGAGTTGGCGTTCGGGATTTTGCAGCCAAGATGTTTGCATCCGCTATCCTTATGTCCATGCTATGAGCGGTCAACCGCGCTGTGGTGCCGTGCCCTCGGGCCAAAACAGGGCGCCGGAAACAGGCAATAGCGCTTTGCCATCAAGGCCATCGGTCAACGAATAGGGCAGCCGGACATTCTGGCCAGCGACGGGATTTGCTTGCCGAGCGTCCAACGGTTCCTTTTTAGAAGCACGCCGGCTGCTACCTCTGGACTCAAAATACGGTTGACTCTTATTATAGATATCATATAATAGCTAACTAGCAAAGCCGGTAAAGGCAATATCAATGACGGAGACGAAACCGATGGCCACGACGATGACACATGAAAAACCACAGAGCTCTCACCGGGTGGGGCGGATCGTTCATGATGCGGACAGTCACATCACGGACGCTTTTGACTGGCTTGCCGGTTATGGCAGCGATTATGTGAAGGAGAATATGTCGGAAGGCCTGATTCCGAAGACATTGCCGGGATTGCAACCGCTGCTGAAAGCCGCGGATGAAAGACTGGCTGGCAACACGCCAGACCTGACTGAAGAACTGAAGTCCAATATTTTCGGCCACAAGGTTAAACTGAACCAATTTGCAGCCTATGGCGCCGTCGATAAAAAAGAACGCAGCGAAGCTCTCGACATCATGGGCATTCAGTCACAGCTGGTTTTCCCGTTGGCCGGGCTTTCCCGCTTTGCCAAATCGAAGGATCTGCGCCTGGTCTATGAAGGTTCGGAAGCACTAAACCGGGGCATGGCGGACTTCTGTTGCGATGATGATCGCCTTTTGCCGGTGGGGTTCATATCCCTCGCTGATCCCGAAAAAGCGTTGGTCAGCCTGAAGCAGGCGATTGATTTCGGTATCAAGGCGATCTGGTTATTGTCCGATGCCGTTGATGGTCGCGCACCATCACATCGCTCCTATGATCCGCTTTGGGTGATGATGGAAGAGGCTGGCGTGCCGATTGTTCTGCATATTGGCAGCGGCGCAAACATGACCGATGAATATATGAATACGGGTGTGAAGCGGAATCTGGAAGGTAGTGCTTTCAACATCGAAACCACCAAGCCGAAGGATCTAAATGTCCTGCATCATTCGATTGAACGCTGGATGACCTGCATGATCTATGACGGTGTATTGGAGCGGTTTCCAAAGCTGAAAATCGGCCTGATCGAGCTGGGATCAAACTGGATTCCTGCAATGATGATGAATCTCGATATGGGCGTGAAGGAACTGGGAAAATTTGATGTTGCCCTTCGCGATCTGTCAATCAAACCGTCCGATTATGTCCGGCGCCAGGTTCGGGTGACCCCGTTCCATATGGAAGATACCGGCTGGGTATTGCGTAATGTTGGCAAGGATATCCTGATGTTCAACACGGATTATCCGCACCCAGAAGGCGGTAGTGATCCATTCGGTGATTTTGAACGGAGCCTGGATGCGGTTGATGCAACATCGGAGGAACTGGATCGTTTCTACAGCAAGAATTTTGAAGATCTGATGGGACTTTAGGTTCGAAAACCTGAGTCTCCATTGGTTCGGGACGTTCCGAAAGGAAAATTGACATTGAGTCCGCCCAAGGTTGGCCTATGCTTCGGTCTATGAACAGTCTGACCAAACCGAAACGTTCGCGTATGTCACCTCAAGACCGACGTATGCAGTTGCTCGATTGCGCCAAGGAAATCATCCTGAAAAGAGGTTTCGCCTCCCTGACGATGGAAGCTGTCGCCAAAGAAGCCAAAGTAAGTAACCCGTTGATTTACAAATATTTCGATACTCGCCTCGCACTCTTGCAGGAACTGACCGAGCGGGAGATCGTGCGCTATTATACCGAGGTTCTTGAGGAATTGGACGTTGACAAAGATTTTCAGCATCTGTTGCGCATTTCCGTAAGAACAAATTTTGATGAAGTGGCCAATGGAAATATTCTGTCCATTCTGCGTAATCAGCCTGATATCGAGAACGGAATCGACAAGGCCAAGCTGCGAAAAAAGATAGATGTGGCCCCCATTTTAGTCCAGCGAACGATGGAAGCCTATTCGGTAAGCCGAGGACAGGCCGCCAAAATCGTGGTTTTTAGTGCCGGGGCTTCCCAGGCGGCCGCGATGCATTGGCGGCAATATGGCGGAGATCGAACAAAGATGATCAATGACGTCATCAAATTTATCAATGGCGGGATTGAAACGCTCATTTCCAAGTGATGGTTGGGTCTGGATAAAACCAAGTTTAATTAAAATGTAACCGCCTGTATTTGCCCGAATAATATAGCAGTGGGTCACGCCGCTGCTCGAACTTGGCGCGAACCACTTCGCCGACAAATATAATATGATCGCCTTGCTCGATCATACTACGGGTAATGCATTCGAAATTTGCGAGAGAGTTGGCGATTACCGGAACGCCTTGATCCCATTTCTCCCAATCTATGTTGGAAAAGCGATCCGCATCTTTGGTTGCAAACAAGTTGGATATGGGTTGCTGACCGATGTGCAATATGTTCACCGCAAAGGCTGTGGCATTCTGAAACGCCGACAATGTATTGGCACCCTGATCCAGGCAAACCAGCACCAGTGCCGGGTCGAGAGAAACGGAGGAGAAGGAATTGACGGTCAATCCAACCGGTTTTCCTTGAGGGTCGATGGTCGTGATGACCGTGATGCCGGTGGCGAAGCATCCCATGGCATCCCGAAGTGTTCGCGCATCAGATCCGGAAATATATTCCGGAGGTTCTCGCGGAATATGCCTTTCAACGAATTCCAGAAGTACCGCATTGAAATCGTCGGCATTGTCAAAAGCTACATAATGGCCGCCACCTTCGATTTCGGCCACTTCACAATCGGCGACCAAATCCGCCAGGACATTTGTCGACTGTGGCAAGCTTGTTTGGTCATCTGTACCCCGGACTATCAGGGTCGGGCATTTCAGATACTTTGCAGCATTGTGAAGCCGGGTTTCCAGATCCACAAAATCAAAACCACCATCCAGGATTTTCTGGTCAAAAGTGTCATTTTCAGACTGTTCGTCAACCCTCTTCCCGACGGCCCGGGTAAGAGCTTTTGCATTGTCGGAACTGATTTCCGGTGGCGGATTGGTTAAAACCAGGCCCGTTGCCAGAGGCACTTCCGCCTCTCCTAGCGCAGTGAGGGCAATCCAGCCGCCAAGTGTAGATCCCACAATTACCGGTCGGGATGACAATTGCGCCAATATTGCGATCAGATCAGCTATAAAGCTATCCAGCGTGTAATTGCCATCTTCGGATATGTCGCTGTCGCCATGACCGCGCAAGTCCGGGCAGATCACAAATCGACCGGCCTGGGCCATCAATCGCGCGGCTTGTTTCCAAACATGCCGTGTTTGCATGCCACCGGGCAACAACAATACCGATGGATCATTCTCATCCCCATAAATATCGGCGACGATTTTCAGCCCGCCAAATCCTGTAAAAATTCTGGTGGGCATGGTTGAGGTTTCCCTATGATCTGGCGCCTGGAGCGGAATTTGTCGACTGACAACTGGGTCGGGATGACACTTGCTTGTACCAGCGGGCGAGGTTGTCGAGGCCTTCCGCTGGTTTCAGGCCCACCAATGATGCGGCGAAATCGACGCCTGTCAGCAATGTGATATCGGCGATCGTGAATCGTTCACCGGCGACAAATTCTTGATCGGCAAATTCCTTGTCGAGGCGATCAAAATATTGATGCGTTCGTTCATCACTTTGAGCCTTTGCCTCAGGAATGGGCTCTATCAGCCCCATGGCCGCGACGATTGGACCGTTGATCCAGGAGATTGAAATTTCGCGCCAAAACTCAAACTCCATCTGCCGATTTCGCGCCTCGATATGGCCCTGTTCGAAAGCATCCCGACCGAACAGATTTGGTTCGGGCTCAATGACCTCGAGATAGCGACAAATGGCAACCGATTCCGGGATGCATCGGCCATCATCCAATTCCAATACGGGGATTTTCCCACTTGGATTTTTCCGGAGAAAGTCAGGAGCCTTGTGCTCCCTTTTGGTCAGATCGCAATGCACCAGTTCCAGATCAATTCCCTTTTCCGCGGCAAATATTTTCACGCGCCGGGGATTTGGAGCGCCGGAATAGTCATATAATTTCATTGCAAATACTCCTTGTCATTCCGCAGCATCGGCTTGGCGCAATTCTAGGCCAGCTGCCCAGCGGCGTTGAAACCCGCGCCAATATCCTTCTTCTTCCGGCCCGGCGAGCTTGCCGTTAAGCTGCTCACCAAAGTCGACAGGCCAGTCTGCCTGGTTTGAATCAACTGTGGGAACGTTCAGATAACTGGCTTTGTCTTCATCGCCCTTCAGCTTCCAGTCCAGAAATGCAGTCACGAAATGTTGGTTGATGACGTTCAGACGGTCACTCCGCCACACTGGCTCTTTCAAGAATTCCAGCGCACTGAAAATCATGTCGTCACTGACTTCGAATTCATTGCCGACAATATTATGGCGCGCTTCCCGGTAGGCCAGCAGATAGCGGTCGCTGTTTTTCATATTGTCAAAAAGCCAAGTCACGCCTTCGTCATAGTTTACGATATCGTCCTGATTGCCTGAAATGATCAATGCAGGAACATTGATATTGCTCATCGTTTCCGCGCTCCAGGCCCGATTGTCCGGCTGACCGCCCCAAGGAGCAAAAGCAACCAGGGCTTGAATGGGGAGCGGCGCAGTATTAGCACGTTTCAGACTATCCCGCGCTGTCTCAGGGATGTTGGACATCAGGTCGCTGTCAAAAACATAAGGCGCGCCAGCGGAGGCGATCGCCCCATATCCTCCCATTGAATATCCGATCAGGCCCAGTTTTTCAGAGTCTATCAAAGAGGCATATCCCTCAGCGGCTCCGTTCGCTTCTTTTACAATCAGGTCCATAATCTGTCGTTGGTCCAGTGTGCGGTCGACCAGCACATTGCCAAATGACAGAATGGCAGAAGTGATATCGTCTGCCATCGCATCACCATGATCGATTGATGCAACCACATAACCTTGTGATGCTATATGTTCTCCCAAATTACTGAATTGGGTGCTCCAGCCGCCATAGCCATGCGACATCAGCACGAACGGAAATTTCTCACCTGTGAGGGGCGCTGCACCAGAAACAGCAATGCCGTTGCTGACAATTTCAAACGGTTCTTTGCCGGCAAGCTTCATCTGATGCACATATTGGGCTGACTGAGCTTCGGTTTTTTCCCGGGCGGGATACCAGATCCGGACGGCAAGTTTGCGCTCCGTTGATTCCAGATTCCCGGTCAATGCCCCCCAACCGGTTATCTTTGTCCGGTCAGCAAGCACATATTCCTTTTCTACGGTACCAATAGGGTAATCACCGGTGCGGCCAAGTTCGGGAGCCTCGCCAAGCTGTCCCGGGTGGACAGTTGGGGAGATAACGTAAGCGGTTGCCCCCACCCCAATGGCCAAAAGGGCCACAAAACCGACGAAAATATGCCGCTTCTTCATATGTTATTTCCTTTGTTCGTAGTCCGTATCATGGGACCTTATTTCGGTTCCGGCAGGCTGTCTATTGACACAACTGGAATACCATTATTATATAAACCGTAAATTAAAATCAAGCAATCGCAGATTGGAAAGGAATGAAAAAGGTGAAATTGGATCGCGAATTTGCGGAAAAATTCCTGACCTCCGTGGACGATTACGATGCCTATGGCGTGCACCTGCTCTTTAATGATTGGTGGGAGAAAGCCCCCCAGGATGCTATAGAAAAATATGTCGCGGCCATAGAAGAACATCCTGATCAAGGGCCGCTTGCAAAGCAACGCTGGCTGGCACCCCCGGTTGACATGGAAAGACTGGCAAGCTGCGGTCCCGCCACTCTCGGTGAAGCCTATTACAAGTTCATAGTCGACAATGAACTGGAAGAACAATTAGCCGCTGGCTATCGCGAGTTGCATGAAGAGATAAAGAGCGATGGCAGGTTGCAGCGAATGCCTGATGTGATCCAGTACAAAGTGCTGCGGGGATATCAGACACATGACATGCACCATGTGTTGACTGGCTATGACCCTGATCCGGTTGGAGAAATCGCGCTTCAGGCTTTCGGATTGGCGCAAATGAGTTACCCGTATGCGGGTATGTGGATCGCTGTGGTCACGGCTCATATGACCTATTTGGAACCCGACCTTATGAAGCCGGCAATGGATGCGATTTCCGATGGTTGGACTTTTGGCCGGGAGGCCAAAAACCTCCAGTTTGTGCATTTTGAGCATCAGTTTGATCGTCCACTAAAAGAAATCCAGATCGAATATGGCCTCTACCCACGCTGTTTGCGTTTGGGCAACAGCAACACTGACGCAGGCCTTGTTGCTGCATAATCTCGAAGCTGACGCCTCAGCAAAATTGCGGGGCAAAACTGTTGAAAATAATTGTACCGCCGATGCGCTTATTGTAATAATACGACCACAATTATAATTGAATGACAGGTTGGAGTTTCAATTGTCAGTCGCCGCAAAAAACAAAAAACAGAAAAACCGCAGACTCAGTCCGGAAGTTCGCAAAAATATTATTTTGGACAAGACCGCCGAGTTGATCGCCAAGGAAGGCGTATCGGCCGTGTCCATGGAGCGCGTTTCAAGAGAGGTCGGTGTCAGCAAGCCTTTAATCTATGTCTATTTCCCTAACCAGACAAAACTGCTCGGGGCATTGCTGATCCGCGAACAGAACAAGCTCATCGATCTGCAAGCGCAGGCAGTGGCCGAGGCTTCGGACTTTGAGGATTATATCCGCCGGACCACCCACACATATCTGAGGCATGTTGATGAGACGGGTGACCATATACAGCGACTGATGCGCGAACCATCGGTCGCCGAGGTGTTTGAAGAGTTTGATCGCAAGGATAGACAGCGAGTGGTCGAAACGCTTTCAAAGAAAGTGTCAAAAACTTTCGACATTCCTCCGAAAACAGCGGCGCTAGCTACGGAAATTGCAATGGGCATGACAGGGGCAGCTGGCGACATGATCGCGCGGGGTGTCGCCAGTCGAAAGCGCATTGAGGAAATAACGCTCAATCTCGCAATGGGCAGCATAGGAGCCATGAAAGACAACTACAGTCGGAAAGCCAGAAAGAAATCTGACAGATCTGCCTGATGAACATGTTTCGACCGGTTACTGTGCCTTCAATCCGCCATCTACCGGTATGACCGCACCGTTCACAAACGAAGAATTGTCGCTGGCCAGAAAGGCGATCACGTCGGCGATTTCCGAAGGATCTGCATAACGCCCCAACGGTATCATATCAGTAAAATGCCCACGTATTTCCCTGATCTCTGCTTGGGTTTTTTCTATTTCGAGGCTCTGCATCATTTGCGTTTCGGTCATCGCGGGGCAGATTGCATTGACGCGAATATTCCGCGAAGCAAGCTCTGAAGCGCCAACCTTCGTCATACCAATAACGGCATGTTTGCTTGCGTTATATGCGAACAGCTTTTGTCCGCCGCCTATCCCTGAAACGGATGATATATTCACAATTGAACCTCCATCGTTCATCATGTTCACCCCATATTTCATTCCTAGAAACACACCGCGACAGTTCACGCGCATGACATTGTCGAAGTCATCATCGGGATAATCCGTAAGCAGGCTTCTTGGTCCGGATATTCCTGCATTGTTGATGACGATATCGAGCGATCCCGACATCTCTCCAATCAATCTCCTGACCTTGTCCCATGTGTCTTTATTGGCAACATCTCCGGTGACGGGAACTGCAATTGTTCCGTTGCCTTCAATCTTCGACGCAGCATCTCGAAGCAAAGAAGAATCGATATCCAATAAAAAAATATTCGCACCTTCAGCCGCGAACTTCTTGACTGTCGCCAGACCAATACCTTGTGCTGCGCCGGTTACGAGAACTGTTTTGTCTCTAAATTGCGTTGCCATAGCTCAATGCGCTTTCCCTTCAGATCCTTTGTCGCTGTCGCATATTATTATAGCACCCGTCAATTAAGACTCGGTTGTCCGGAGCTTACATATGACGAATATGTCACATATCCGCCATTTTTAACTGACGGTCTATATAATTAAATTGACTAGTGAGAATTCGTATAATAGAAATCTAAGTCCATCAAAGCCGTCAGCAGACCAAGATCGCTGTCGATAAAAGTTGCAGGGGAGGAAAATATGAAACTTACCAGGAAGAAAATATTGGCGGCGGTGCTAGCCACCACCTCATTGCCCGTGACGCCGCTAATGGCTCAAATCGGCGGGGATGGGCAGGCTGGAGCAGATCAGTCCGCCGATTCAAGTGTCATTGTTGTTACTGCACGGAAGACGGCAGAATCCCTCTTCGAAACGCCAGTCGCAGTATCCGTGATCTCAGAAGAATTTTTGGAGCGGACCGGCTTTGTAGAAGTTGGCGATATCGTTCGGTTTGTCCCCGGGTTTGACTTGACCCCGCTCAACACGACGCGGGCAACCGGCTCCAAGATTCGCGGTATTTCAACATTCAGTTTCAGTGACGGATTTGAATCCAGTGTAGCAACCGTGATCGATGGCGTTGTCCTTGGCCGCGAAGCGCAAGGCTTTTTTGATTTTGTTGATGTCGAGTCGATCGAAGTCATCAAGGGGCCGCAGGGCACGCTGTTCGGCAAGAACGCATCTGCTGGCGTGATCAACATCAGGACCAAAGCACCGGAATTTGAATTTGGCGGCAAAGCCGACATTTCCTATGGGACCTTCGACGAAATCAAAATCCGCGGTACGGTCACCGGCCCGCTGGTCGAGGACAAACTCGCTGCCCGCATCAGCGGAACTTACAATACAAGGGATGGTGTTTACGACAACCCCATTCCGGGAGAAGCTGATCTGAACGACAAGGAACAATTGTCCTTGCGCGCAAAACTGCTTTTCAAGCCCAATGAAGATTTGAACATCACGCTGGCAGGAGACTATGTCACAGAAGAGAACAACTGCTGCCTTCCGACCTATCGGGTCGCGGGTGATCCTTCACCGGCCATCCTCTTTGCGCTGAACCCCGGTGCGGTCCAGTTACAGGATGCGCTTGCAGAATTTGGCGTCGTTCCGGGACCCGAAAATCGATCGGTGCCCGTTTTCGACGAGAATATCCTTCAGGAATCGGAAGCCTATGGTCTCGCACTTACGGTCGAACAGGAGTTGGGCGATCTAACTCTGACGTCCATCTCGTCATGGCGGCACTGGGAGATTGATGAGTTTAATGAAGCGGATGGCGTTTCCAATTCTAATGTTAATAATCGCAATGGCACCGTTTCTTCTACCGACCAGTACAGCCAGGAACTGCGGCTGGACGGAAAAGTCACCGACAATGTTTCGATTGTTGCAGGCCTGTTCTATTTCCATCAAGATCTGGACGCACAGGGTCAGGTTGACATTGAGCTTGCGCTTCCCTTTCCGCCATTTTTCAACGTGCGCACAAATGCCGATCGTACGGTTGAAACCGACAGTTTTGCAATTTTCGGCGAAACGACGGTGGATGTTACAGATAAATTATCCCTGGTGCTGGGCGGTCGCTATACGAACGAGAAGCTCGATGCTACCTATACACGTGTAGCGAGTCCGATCCTTCAGGGCGCACCTTTTGGCGCCTTTTTCGGTGCGGACGTGACCGGCAGCCAAAGAGTGACGGACGAAAATCTTTCCGGTCGGGTTATTGCTCGCTATATCTGGTCCGATCAGGTGATGACCTATTTGTCTTGGTCGCGCGGATATAAAGGTCCTGGTATTGACGTTGCAGAAAGCGTCAATGTGGCCGCCATAACCACTCCAGGCGGCCTGCCGGTATTGCCCCCGGAAATTCCCACACTTTGGGAAGCCGGCATCCGGGCTAACCTGTTTGATGATGCGCTTGCTGTGAATGTTGCGCTCTATCATCAGGATGTTCGGGATGTCCAGGGGATTGCAACCGATGCCAACGGAGTCACCCTCAACCTCTCGATCGACAAGATCAGAGCCAAGGGCATTGAAGCGGATTTTTTTCTGAAACCCGCGGCATTGCCGGGCTTCACACTTTCTGGGAGCTTCACTTATAATGACATCGAGATTAACGAGTTTGCCGCTCGGCCTGATCTGGTCGGGATCCGTTATCGGGACAACCCCCGGTTCTTCTATTCAGTCGTAGGAGACTATCGGACGAGTCTCGGCAATTCCGACTTGGAAGGGTTCCTGCGTGGTGAATGGACCTGGCAATCTTCAAAAAACACAAGCCTGGCCCGGGATCCGACGACCTTTGTTGACTCATATGGATTGTTAAATCTTCGTGTCGGCTTGGATGGTCCGGACAGTCGCTATGGTATCACTTTCTCGGTCGAGAATGTTTTCGACAAAGATTATGAGCATTTCATTTTTGGTTCTACATTCAACGCTCTGGACGGCACAACGCGATCGCAGTTCCTGGGCGAAGAACGCACCTGGAATGTGACTCTGAGAACCAAATTCTGATCGCTGGGAGGCGTATGTGACGCTGCAAACCGGTATATACTCTCCCAGGATAGCCGGTTGCAGCGTCACGATTTTTGAAAGCGATCCAATATGATTGCTGGGCTGCATCATATTGGATTGGGCGTAGCAGATTTGGACAACGCCACCGCTTTCTTTGAAAATGTTGCCAGCTTTTCAGTTGTGTCACGGTATACGCTGGATGCGGATAATCCCTTGCAAGATGTCCTGAACAAGGGAGGCATACCCATAGAAGTCGCGCTAATCGCGGGCCCCAATGGATATATCCAGTGCACAGCAACAGGTTCGGTAACTGATCGCAAGGGAGATACCGTTCCGCCCATCAACACATCCGGTATTCGACATTTCTGCCTCCAGAATCGGGATTGTGATATGTTGGCTGATGGCGTCAGGGACGCCAGTGGCAGCCTGATTGCCGACCCGCTGGATCTGGGCACCGGCAATCAATATGCCTATGCGCGAGATAGCGAAGGCAATATAATCGAAATCGAAGGTCTTCCCTTTGCGCCCGTAGAGCAATCCACCTGGATCGGTCATATTGCTTTTGTAACGCCGAAGCTTGATCGATTGATAAACTTCTACCGCAAGATTTTGGGAACGGACCTGCAGGGTCGCTCGATGGTGGGACCGGGTCCACAGTCAGATAAGATGGGCGGTTTAAGGGACACGCAGCTTGAAGGCGCGTGGTTGCCAACTGACAATATGTTGCTCGAGTTTTGGCAGTTTCATTCGCCGCTATCGCCATCCAAGCATAGGTGCACGACCATGCTCGACCTGGGTTACACACATATCTGTCTTGAGACCGATGATCTGGACCATGACTTCGAGCAAATGATTGAGGCCGGTGCCACGGCGATAAGCGAACCTGTCGAGACCTGCAATGCTCGCGTCCAGTTTGCGCGTGATCCTGACGGGAACATCATTCAGTTATTGGAACCTCAGGAAAGTTTTTCCCAGACAATCAAATATTTAGATGATATCGGGATATGCAGTCGCACGGATGCATTGAGACAATAATATCAGATTTTCAGCAATAATTTGCCGTTATTCTTTCCGGCAAACAACATCTTCAAGATTGCCGGGAAGTTTTCTATCCCCTGTTCGGTCTGATCGCGGAATTGCAATTTACCTTCCTGGTTCCATTTTATTAAATCTGCCCGTGCTGTTTCATAATGCTCGGCAAAATGAAAGTTCACATATCCTTGCATACGAGCGGCCTTGCCGATCAGGTTAAGATAATTGCGCGGCCCGTTCACGCTATCCAGATTGTCATATTCGCCTATGGCCCCGCAAATGACGATGCGCGCACCCAGCGCAATATTATCCAGGGCGGCCTCCAGCGTCTCGCCTCCGACATTATCGAAATAGACATCAATCCCGTCCGGGCATAAGTTTTTCATTCTCTCAGCAAGGGGTTCCGATTTATAGTCGATACAGGCATCCGCACCATATTCTTCGATAACGCGGCTGCATTTTTCTGCTCCGCCAGCGATGCCGATAACCTTACATCCTTTCAGTCTCGCTATCTGGACGACGATATGACCGACGGCGCCGGCCGCGGCCGAAACGACGACCGTTTCTCCGTTCTTAAGCGCACCAACATCCAGCAATCCAAAATAGGCCGCAAGACCCGTTCCACCCAGCCCTCCAAGATAGTGGCGGATATCGATATTGGTGGACTCGAGCTTGATCACGTCCAAAGTTGAACCTGAATAAACGGACTGGATGCCAAACCGTCCCATCACCTTGTCACCGACTTGAAAGTCAGCTGATTTTGTTTCGACAATTTCCCCGATGCCACCAGATCGCATCAACTCACCGATCGCCATTGGCGGCACATAGCTTGTGATTTCCGACAGCCATGTGCGCATCGCCGGATCGACCGAGCAATATTCCAGCGCCACGCGGATATCTCCTTCGCTTAAGGAAGGAACTGGCTCGCTTGCTATAACGAAGGTGCGGTCATTAATTTCGCCCTCGGGACGCACCGCCAATCTTACAGTGGTATTCTCCACGGTCACCCGCCTCCTTCTTGTCTTTTTCTGGCAGCCAGTTTTTCCAGTATCTGTATGTGCTCCGATCGCGGAAGACGATATTGGGAATATACAGGGATCGCCAAAATCGCGGCCAATCCCATGATCGGACCACCCACGAGTGCCAATCGGAAAACCACACCGTCATCCAATTGACCTGGCACCGCATTAAATGGAATCCGCACGAACAGATCCAGCAAAATGCCAGCCAGAAAATGCCCGGCCGAATTCGAAGCTTTGGCGAAAAAGGTTCGGGCAGAATAGATCAAGCCTTCTTGCCGCAATCCTTTTTCAAGCTCAATCTGATCCGAAATATCGCCCAGCATGGATAGAACAGAAACCGCGGCGACGGCCACGCTTCCGGCAGTTACAGCCATATGAAACAGCAACAACGGCAACAGGATGCTAGAATCATTTTCAGGGAATAATCCCAATATCCGCAGATTGAGAGGCAATTGGGCGGCAACCACAACACCAGTAATGGCGACGAGCAAGACCGGCCGGCGGTCAAATCGCCGCATCAAAGAAGGTGCCATCAGCGCACCGACAATGATTGCTGGCACGGCTGCCAGTCCAAACCAACGCATATCTTCCGTGCCTAGTTCCCAGACGTAGGTGTTTACAAAAATAATAAAGACTTCGTTCAATCCGACCGAGAGCATGAAGAAGAAAAAGCCGACGATCAGAAACAGATAGTTTCTGTTCTCTGCCGCATTTTTCAAGTCGCGATAATAAGTTCTCAGGCTGAGCTTGCCTTTTGGCTCGGGTGGTGCGCTCAATGTAGAAACCCGCCCATATGTACCCCAGGCACTGAGCAATATTACAACCAATATAATCCCGGAAGCCGTGAAGACCAAAGGTCCATATGCTGTTGCATCGAGATGCTTCGGAATGGAATCTCCGTTTGCATTGAGCGTCTCGCCTGCCAAAAAATAGCCCCAGGCGGTGAACGCAAACAAGGCACCCGTCATATAGCCAAATACCGAATTGATGCTGAACAGTCGCGAGCGATCATTGGCGTCCTTGGTCAGCTCTCCACCAAGGGCAAAATGCGGAATCGTGTAAAGCGTCAGAAACAATCTGGCCAAAATCGTCCAGACGCAAAGCCATGCAAAAAGGGCAAATTGCCATGCCGTTCCATCGCCTACGCTGTTGACCAGAAATTCAGGCGGGGAGAAAACGGAATAGACGGATATCGCAACCGGGACCGGTGCAGCAAAAAGGAAAGGATGTCGTCTGCCAAGACGCGAGCGCCAGCGATCCGATAGCATGCCAACCGCCGGATCAGAGACCGCATCCCCAAGCAATGCGATCATGATTGCGACACCGATCAGACTGTTGGAAAGACCCAGTGCCTGATTATAGTAGATCGTGATGAAAGTGTTGAACATCCCGAAGAAGATTTGCTCGCCAACGGCACCGACGCCGTAAGCCAGTTTGATCCCCATCGGCAATCTGGTTTGCGCCACACTCATGTCGATGCCACTTCCCTCCCCAGAATATATCCGGTCCCCTGACTTTGCATCTTTTGCCGAGAATTGGCTTGGATAGCAGCATCACTTATTATATAAACCGTAAACTATGGGTAGAGGCGTTGGCAGCAGCTGTCAAACCCGAGTTTCGGAAATCTTGCCGACACAGAAAGTGGGATGGAGAAAATATCGTGGATTATGAAAAATTGGCTCACAATCTCTATAAGAAGTTCAATGCACGCGACGTCGATGCCGTCGCCGGATTTTTGCATCCGCAAGTCGAATGGGTCAATGAACCCAAGGAAATCCATGTTCAAGGATTGGAAAATTTGCGAGAATCATGGGTGAAGCAAAAGGGCATTGCGATTGTGCATTTTGACGTAACAAGCGTCACACCCAAAGAGGGGGGCTTTTTTGTTGTTGTGCAGGAAAAAGTCTGGACGCCCGAAAAGGAACTGTTGTTCGATGGTCCTGTCGGACATGATTATAAGGTCAAAGACCAGAAAATTATCAGATGCGATATTGTCGATGCCGATGCAGGATAGCCCGCAGGCTGCTTACCAAGCATATGCCTCCGGTGCTTCACCCTGTGCTGGAAATATCTCGTCAATCCTTGCCAGCACTTCCTTGCTTAATATGATATCCGGTACATCAAGGTTAGAGGCGAGCTGATTGCCGGTGGCGGGTCCAATAATGGTCGCGGCGACTCCCGGTTGATGAAGCAGCCAAGCCAAGGCGACGGAACTGGGTGAAAATCCAAGACCGGTACATAAATCCTGATAGTCTGTCAGTTGATCGGCATGTTTCGCGAATGCCATTTGTGCTTCTGTACTTTGGCGACGACCTCCAGTGCTGTGGTCTTTCCCTGCAAGCAAGCCGCCTGCAAGGGGACTCCAGGGAATTACTCCCACATTATAGTTACGGCATGCGGGAAGCACCTCCAGTTCCGCTCGGCGCTCGATCAAATTGTACAAGCTTTGCTCCGAAACCAGCTGAAACTGATCGCGTGACAGGGCTTGCTCATTGGCTTTGGCGATGGCCCAGCCGGGGAAATTACTTGTGCCGATATATCGAACTTTTCCTTGGGAGATCAGTTTCTCCATAGCACCCCAGGTTTCTTCCAGAGGAACCGAGCGATCGATATGATGCATCTGATAGAGATCGATATGATCTACCCCCATCCGCTGCAGACTCGCATCGCAGGCTTCCAATATATGCCGCTCGGACAGGCCGCGGTCTTTTGGATCATCCGACATCGGTTCATATACTTTTGTAGCCAACACGACCTTTTCCCGCCGCGCCTTGTCTTCAGCAAACCATTTACCCAGAATTTTCTCGGTCGTGCCCACGCCCAGATGGCCGCCATATTGGTTTGCTGTGTCTACAAAATTAATTCCGGAATAGAGTGCTTGATTGAGAATGCCGAACGATTCCTTTTCGGACGTTCGGGGACCGAAATTCATGGTACCTAGGCACAGATTGCTGATCCGAAGATCCGAATGTCCAAGAGTATGATATTTCATTTATGAGCCATTTCCGCCGTCACGGTTCAGGGGGCACGCAGGGTTGAGCCGGTGACCAGTTCCTCGCCAGAATCCGCAACCAGATGCCTCGTAAAACCTTGCGCCCGTTCGGAGAGTTTCTGGAAATCATTGTAACCGATTCCTGGCACCATAGGCTCCCGAAACCACGGTGCATAAAATTCCAGATTCGGAATGGAACGGACTTTTCCAGATAGGTTTGGTGTACCACCATGCCAGGCGCGGACATCGCGGATCATGATGCTGCCCGCCGGCGCAGGACAAACGGTGCTAAGGCGCATCCATTCGGGCTCTTGTTCGAGACTTGGTATCGGTGCCCGAGAATTCTGCGTGCCCGGTATCTGACGGGTTGGCCCGTTCAGCCGCGTCACATCCTGCGGAAGAAAATTCACGCAAATATAGGGACAAGGCAAATCACGCAGGCTGATTTGACCGCGTGGATCGTGGTAGGAACTGAACAATGATTTTCCTGATACTTTCCATTCGCTCACGTCCGAATGCAGCGGCTGGTACTCCGTCGTACCCGGGAGGCAGAAATCGCCACTTGCGGCGCGCAAGATATAATTAGGTGATTCAAAAAGCGCATCCAGCAGTGTCCAAACTTGCGGAATTTCGAGCATCATCTGCCACGCAGGACGGTGCAACTGGCTGCGGGTCAGACTCGATCCACCAAAGGAATAACGGCCGGAACCGCGATTGCCCAGATTGTCGGGGTCCAGATTCAAAATCTCGTCAATAACTTCGCTGCAACCGTTTGCCAGCAGCTGAATCTGCTCCGGATTCAGAATGTCTGAAACCAGAACGAAGCCATCGCGACGGAATGACGCGACAATCCCTTCGACATCAGTGGGCTTCTTTATCTCCAGATTGCGAATCCCGTTATTTGCCTCCAGATATCTCTGGTTTTCAGCGGTCTCGGGGTTGTTCTCAGGAGCTGTTTCCGGGGATGGGCGTATCGCAATTTCATCATTCATCGTTTCCGTCACTTTTGCGTCCTGTTTTTTTGGTCATAAAATTGTGCAAAGCACAATGGTATTGGAGTCGATCCACATAGCCCTTTATCGGCTCAAACGCTTCTAGCACTTATTATATATACCGTCAATTAAGGCAGTTCAGAAATCGTTATTGGTAGCCCCGATCCTCTGGTTATGAAAGTTTGAGCGAGATCGAAATCATACCGCAGATTAGCGCTCCCGGTTACTCCCGCTAACGTTCGCTTTCGGGATAAAGGGGACACAGTGCTAGTGTCGGTTTGGGCGCAAAAGCGGACTCTGAAGAGTTCATTAATGCTGTGCGGTCCTGGCCATCCGACAGCCGTTCTGTTTTCAGCCTGTTTCAGCGGTTTTTTGTAGCAAATCTATGGACGGGACACGTCCAGGATCATCGCCATCAACTCTTCAATCATATCTGACGAAAATTCCTCTGCATTGTCGAATTTGAAGCGATCAAGATTGATTGGAAGGGCCAGGCAACCGTGGATGGCCGCCCAGAATATCTGGGCCATCTTATGCGGATCAAATTCCCGGAAATCTCCCCGCTCTTGGCCTTCAAGGAATGCAGCTTTCAGATTGCTGTAGAATGGTTCATCGCAGAGCTCGACTTGTTTGGGTTGCCGATATTTTCCTCCCGGGACCGACAGGAAAATGTGCGTGAACAGGTTTTGATCTGCGATCGCAAACTCTGCGTAGCGTTCCAGCAGTATGCGGACTTTCCGTTCTGAACTGCCGGCAGCATCATAGTCAGTTTGCATCTCTGCGCGAAGGCGATCGACCGGGATCGACCACAGCGTTTGCGCGAGGTCGGCGCGGTCCTCAAAATATTTGTAAAATGTCCCGATCGAGATACCGGCCTCTTTGATGACATCCCTGATGGTGATTTCACTCCATCCCCGAACATCATTGGGAGTGATCGCTCTTTGTCGCGCTATCCTGACGACGGCATCGCGTATAGAGCTGCGCATTTCAGCACGTTTTTCGGGAGAGATTGAGGGTCGAGCCATAAAAAATCAGACTTTCAAACTATTCATTCCGGCAACGCAGAAAATGCGTCTCCGCAACTGCGCCAATTAGCAGCTCGCCGTCAAGCAAAGTAGCAACGCTTGATCCTGACAGTTCCGATCCGTTGTTCATATACAAAGTCTCGACCGTCATTTCCGGTTTTTGGACATTTATCGCGATAACTGGTGACGGGGAAATCGCGGCCGGATCATCAAAATGCTCTAACAAGGGAAATATCTTGGGATGCGTTCCCGATAATAGCCGGCCATCATCGCTCCATTCCAAATTATCGACAGCGGTATCAACGGAAATCTTGTCAGCAAACTTCCACTGCCGGTTGGATTTTCCCCGGCGGTAGCGCTTGACGGATCGACCCAGCGCTTCAGCGACATATAGTGTTTGCCGATCGTCGGACACAGTGATGCCGTTGGCGCTTTTCAGACCCTGCAACAAAAATGATCCCTTGTTTCCGTCAAAATAGGAGACCGATGACCAGGATAGTCCGAGATACTCCTCAACGCGGGCCATGAATGAGGACTGCGGACTCCCATGGTCGTTGGTTACAAAAAAACGGTCAGTGTCGATCGCTTTGATGTCGTTCGGAGAGATGAGCTCGGGATAATGGGTTCGCCGCTTAAGCGTCAAACCATGATTCGCGCCTACCGTGAAGATCAGGATTTCGTGCTGGTCGCGGGCCGGATGATTGACGACATAAAGTTCCCGCGCGCCACTGGGCAGGGTGAGCAGATCGATACCATGGGGATGAAACTTACTGCCGGCATCGACTTTGAGTGGCCGCGGCAGGCTATCGGCCACGGACAGATCAAGAACCCAAATGTCGCCATCTGCCACCTGCCCAGGCTTGCCGCTGCGATAACTTTCAAATGCCTCGCGGCCATTACCCGACGAGATATAGGCAACACGATTGATACGGTCCACATTGATATCTTCCGAACCCGGGGGGCCATACAGTTTTTCGCAGCGGCCATAGTCAACTGGCTTGATCTCAACGAACGCGCCTGCATCCGTGGAAATGCGAAAAGCCTGAAACACGATCAGGCCGAGCAAGATTGAGACAACAATCAGTTTACTGGACATTTTGTTTTTCCTCGAAAAATATGTTGGCCGGTTGACTAATCGTGCGAATGAGAATAATGAACATGTTCGTTATATCTATATTTTTCGTTCAGAACCGTCGATATTTGGGCTATTGAGGACCAGAATCGTGACCGCAAAACCCCTGTCCGCATCCCATGCCACAAGTGATGAATTTCATATCCGCTACCAGAATCGCAACCTGCGTTCCCATAGCCGGATCGGCTGGATGCTCGAAAAATGGATCGGTATTCCGCTCAACCTCATTGAGACGTTGATTTCCTATCTGCTCGTTCGCCCGATGAACTGGGCGCTCAGGCATCTGGATGGCCTGTCGTACAAATTGGAGGGCACACGGCTGAAGGTCATTTTGCAGCATGTCCTGTTCCCGCTGATCATGATTGCCGGGATGTTCATCGGTTTCGCCGCCACCGACGCCGGTGCTTCGCTGCAATCGATCACCACGCTCGCGCTCATTCCAGTGGTCATCGGCCTGATCGTTGCTCCGCTGGAACGCCTCATGCCCTATAGCCGCAACTGGCTGGAGGGCGGTAACGACACCTCGGTCGACCTGATGATGTTTATCTCGGGTGCGTTCTGGAATGGCTTTGCCAAATATCTAATCCAGACTCTGTTCCTGGTTGGGCTGGTGGAAGCGATGGAGGTATATGGACATGGTCTCTGGCCGTCCCACTGGCCAGCCCTGGTCCAAGTGTTTTTGTTCATCCTGATCAAAGATTTCTTCCGCTACTGGCTGCACCGTGCGCTTCATGAAGTACCCTTCCTCTGGCGTTTCCACGCGGCGCATCACTCGGTCAAGCGGCTCTACTGGCTCAATGGCATCCGCAGCCATCCGGTGGAAGTGGTGGGGCAGGCGGTCCTGTTCGCGGTTCCGTACGCCCTGCTGCAGCCCACGGCCGAAGTCGCCATGGTCGCCATTCTCATGCAGCTCACTATCGGAATATTCCAGCACGCCAATATCGACCTGAAGCTGGGTTTTTGGGAGTATATCTTCTCGATTGGCGACAATCACCGCTACCACCATTATCCCGACAAAGGGGTTGGCGACAGCAATTATGGCGGTGAATTCATCCTCTTCGACATCCTTTTCGGCACTTTCCACAAAGTGAAAGGCGAGCGTCCGCACGACAATATCGGTATCGGCACCGCGCCCAATTATCCGATGACCATGGCGGGGCTCTATATTGCACCGTTCCTGCCCGACCAGAAGATTTGGGCATCCGAGAATGCCGAACAAACTGTGGATACAGACAATCCTAGAAACAACTTGGTGGCGGACGTCTAATATACACTTTTTTTTGGATAAAGCGGGCAAGCTGTTATATTCGCTGGTCGACTATATCGCGAATAGTGAGGCTGCCCCAAGCGTATAGACTGAGCGCATCGCAAAACAACGGATTCACGGGTTTTCGAGCCGCTACATTGTGTTCTTGCAGCACAACCTCGTTTTGCGATGAAGTAAACATAAAGCCGGAGCTCGTTTTGGACTCAGAAGCAGAAGGGCATTCCAAAAGCCGAACAGCTCGTTGGCCAGTCTACGGATGAGAGTCACTTACAAAGTGTTGATCATAAGCGATGTGCAATTTGACAGCGCCTCAGTCGCAATAAACAAGCAGCGATTATTCTTTTGGCTTGGCGCCAGGTAGCGAAGTCGCTCGGCTGTTTGATGGCGGGTGTTTCACGGGTGGCAACGCGCCTATCACTCCATCGGGCGTCGCTATTGCGCGCATCCGGACATAGGCTGGGCGGGCTTGAATTCGCTTTTGCCATGCCTGAATATTGGGGAACTGTGCTGAATCAACCAAATTCAGCTTAAACGCGACGTTAAGTGGCCAATCCATCATGATATCGGCGGCTGAAAATTCGGGACCACCAAACCATGGATTTTCTTTCAGATAATCCTCGGAATATTGCACAACATTTTCACTGTCGACCAACATAGATCGCTGCGTGGGCGGATTGACACGCCAAGCGCGATAATCACTGAACAAACGAGCGGCCAGTGACCCTTCAGCATAATGCATCCATTTGATGTGGTGCGGATAAGCCCGGCTATCGATTGGAGGAACGAGTTTACCAGGCGCATGCCGGGATAGGATTGTATCAATAATAGCACCCGACTCTACGATGATATCATCGCCATAGACGACCGTTGGTGCCATCGGCATGCCGTGACCGAGGGCGCGAATCTGCATCATAGATGCCATCAGGTCACCGCGAACATATTTTAGCTCATAAGGCAGGCCCAATTCTTCCATCAACCATATGATCCGCTCTGATCGACGGCCTTCAAGATGATAGATTGTAATATCTGGTGCCGGGGTAGCTGTGGCTATTTCGCCCTCATTTTCTGAAGGCGTTGAAGCACTTGCCCCAGTCTGGCTAGCGGCCAGGCCAATTGCCAGCAAGCTTGCACCTATCGAACGAACAGTTTTCGTCTCTAAACCAAACATCCTATGCCCCCATCCTAAAGCTGCCATTATTTAAGCTTCTATTGAAAATATAGTCAATAATCTTGTTGGATTGGGCATGGACTATCTTGAAGATCAGCCAGCGTTCCAGCCACCGCGCATCCGGGTGCCTCGATCTTTTGATTCTTGGTTTGCATAGACTCAGGCGGTTCCAGCTTTTAACGATACGCCGTCCGTATCCGTGTTGAGAAGATATGGTTTGGGGGCATGGTTTTGTGCACTTGGGTATCTCGACGAGGCATGCCCTATCTATCGATCAGTAATATCACTATTGACTTTATTTCCAATAACTATGAAGTGACGCAATACTTCGTTTTGTTGGGCACTCGCTCACGAGACGATCAGGTGTTCTGCCAATTCATCGTAAGGATAGATTTTATGTTCGATTTAACCGGCCATGTCGCTTTGGTGACGGGCGGCAATGGCGGCCTGGGTTTGGCGATGGCCAAAGGATTGGTCAAAGCCCGTGCCGCCGTTGCAATCTGGGGTCGCAATCCGGAAAAAAACGAAGCAGCATTGAAGGAACTGCACGATATGGGCGGCGATGCAGCGGTGTTTTCTTGTGATGTCACTGATGCCGAGCAAGTCGATGCCGCCTTTGGTGCAACGCTGCAACGCTTTCAAAAAGTGGATAGCTGTTTTGCCAATGCAGGCGGCGGGTCTGCGGGCATGTTGCACAAGACGAGCGGGGAAGCGTGGACGGCGACGGTGGATATGAACCTTACCAGCGTAGTGAACACCTATAAACCGGTCATCGCTCATCTTCTGGAACGTGGGCAGGGCGGAAAGTTGATCGTAACCTCTTCTGCTGCTGCGATAATGGGCATGCCAATGGGGAGTGGTTATTCAACCACCAAGGCGGCAGTCACCGGTTTAACGCGTGCTCTGGCAATCGAACTAGGGCAGGCAAATATTCAAGTTAACGCGATCCTGCCAGGATATATTGAAACGGACATGTCGTTAAATACGCCGCAAATATTCCGGGATGCTTGTAAGCGCCGATCTGCTTCCGGAAAGGTTGGGGAATTGGAAGACATGGAGGGTATCGCCGTCTATCTGGCGTCCCAGCAAAGTAACTTCATGACTGGTCAATCACTGGTCATCGATGGAGGTCATTCCATCCACCCGCTATAGTCCGTCCGTCGGATCCCGGCATTAGCAAAGATCTCAGGGCTTTCGCTTCAAAGGTTGCTGCCGCATGTTATAGTCACTCTGAACGGCATTTAAAGAACCCAATATCATTGTAACGGTGATGTTTTCGATCTCTTCCCTGCTCATATCGCTGTGCAGATAATAGGCCCCCGCAGTGGCCGGAAGGCCAAAGGATATATCACTTGCCGCCCTGGCTGCATCCTTTGGAATATCAAAATTATTGGCCACAATATCGGCAATATAATCAACCGCATCATCGCGGCTATAGTCTGTAGGATCATGGCCGCCCGATACGCTGGGTTCGGTTTGGAGGCGTTCAATGATTAGCCCGCGTTCCTCAATATATTTTAGATATTGATGTGTGATGCCGCGGACCAGTTCTTCGAAAGTCTTCGCTTTCTCCGCCTCGCGTACCTGCAATCGCCGCAAGCGCTTTAGTTCGCGATTTAGGAGCGCGCGGAGCAGTTCCGTCAGGCTGTCAAAATAAGTGTAGACGAGCGACTTACTAATTCCCGCTTCTTTGCCAATGAGTTCCATACTTAAAACTGCCACACCATCGCGTGCAACAATCTCTGCCGTATGATCTAGGATCAACGACTTGCGCTTTTCTGGACTGAGGCGCCGCCTTTTGATGGGAGTTTCTTTGTTCATTGTTTCAATTGCTACCATATAATCTTTTGTTGATGAACCGCGAAGGCGGCCGACAAAATTACTGCTCCTAATAGGTCGTTGGATCGATCCACATCATATCGTCAATCGATTCAGATTTTGGTGCAGAGACATTTTCCTGAATTGAAATCACATTTCCGTCTGGATCGTACGTGTAGTAAATTTTCCAGCCTTTACTGGTTTTTGCCGGACCAACCATTTTTATGCCCAACTTTGCCAGCCTTTCGCGCTCCGCATCTGCATCGGTTACCTCAAATGCCGTCATATTGTAACCGATTTGGTCGACTTTGGCAGGTTTATCACGGACCGGTGTGGCTGGCTGAACAAACTCCCAAAATTCAAGTTCAAGATTGCGGACAGCAAACCATGCACTGCGAAGGACAACGCCATCAATCGCGACGATATTATCCATATTTGGAAAGTTTGAATATTCACCGCGCCGCCTTGCTCCATAACCGATAAATCTGGTGTAGAAATCTGCCATTCGGTCTGCATCCGACGTCGCTCCACCAATATGGGTAATCCACGCACTATCTTGACGGCGGGGCCTGTCGACGGTTTCATTTTCAATGATTGTGCCGTCGGGATCTCGGCCATATGCGTAGGTGACACCATAGCCACCTAAGTCGACAGGCGCATTTCGTGACACCATTTCCAGTCCCTTTTTTTGGAATTTTGGCAGGGCGGGATCGGTCGCCGGGGACTGGAAACAAATATGCGTATATCCAGGGCCAATGACCGGTTTGGCATAAGCCGGCGCTTTCGCGTCCGGATCAAAATCAACCAGTTTAACAAAAACCGTTGGGGTTCTAATCAGTGCAACTTCTACATTTCCATGCTGTTTGGAAGTCATCCCGGGAAGATAGATGTCGCTGGCGGCGACACGATATCGACTGACCAATTCAAACGGTACGGCCTGCTGATAAAAAGCGATGCTCTGATCAATGTCTGACACCGCCTTGCCAATGAACCGCACGCCCTTGATTTTGGTATTGCCCAGACTTGCTGGACGGAAAAACGGCGTTTGCACTATGCGCGGTGGACTGGTGGTCGTGTCGGCCGACTCAGTGGCAGCGGTTTGCATACAAGATGTCAGACAAAGGCTGACGGTCAGGCCTATACAAAGACTAGCAATATTTGATCTGAACATTGGTCTTTTCCTCAATCAGCGCTGTAAACTAGCATCACATTGCCGGGTATCTGTCCGAATTTGTCATAGCCGCTGTTGACGATAAGCAGGCCGCCTGCGACGACAGGGCCTGCGGAATCTATCGAGCCACCACGCGCGCTAACGTCATTCAGAGTTTTATATTCCCTGCGTGTGTCGGTGCTCCACAATATCTCGCCACCATCGGCACTATAGGCACGCAATATGCCATTGAGTGCGCCAGCGAAAACGACGTCTGACGTGATGGTTGGCGGGGCAGACAATGCGGTCATGCATTTATGCGCTTTTTCTTCACAGACATTGGGTTCAAATTTGCTCCACAAAGCTTTACCCGTTGCGGGGTCATATCCGTGCAAGCCTTGACGTGAAGGGCCCGTGGCAAACCGGTTGCCGGGAGTATCGGCAATACCAACAAACAGCGTCTTGCTGTCGGTTGCCATCCCCCAATGGACGCCGCCATTAAAACCGCCCATTCCAGCACGTGTTTCCCAAAGGATTTTGCCGCCTGCATCCGGGTCCATACCGAAGAGCATTCCTGATTTCTGGCCTGCCAGAATAATGTCCTTGCCATTGGCCAGAGTCGTTAAAATCGGAGGTGCGCCAAAATCAAAGTCTGGGCCGTCTTCCTGCGGGCAATTGACCTGCGATCCGTTTCGCCCACAAGCAGCGTTCCAGGCATCACCCGAAATGGTCTGCTGGATCCACTCAACCGCTCCTGTATCAAGCCCCAATGCAATGATAGCATCGCTTTTGTCATTGGCGGGCGAGGAATAATTCTCTCCTGTCCCGACATAGAGCAACCCGCGCTTGGCATCGACAGTTGGAGTGGACCAGATTGGCGCGCCCGATGGTCCGTAATTTTGAGCACCCGCTTTATTCTTTGTCGTCTTTTTAGGCTCGGGAACCGTGTGAAAACGCCAAACTGGTTCACCCGATTTCGCTTCCATTGCCATCACGCCACCTCGAAAGGTGCAACATTCATAGTCTGGAAGATAGGCGTTGATAATCTCAAGCGAAGACATCGGAACATAGAGACGTCCTTTATGGAGCGTGATCGAACCCGTTATTGTTCCAACCGGATGGTCTTGGACAGAGCGTGTCCAAATCAACTCTCCATTTTTGGCATCGACAGCATAGACATTGGCATCGACATCCCCGAAATAGAGCGTCTTCGCATAACCATTTTTATCGGTCGATATGGTCGGTGCGTTACGAACCTCTGCCTTGGCTTCAAATGTCCACCAGACACAGCCTGTCTTGGTATCCAGCGCATAAAATAGTCCGCTCTGGCTCCCTGTAAATATGGCTTCCGCGGTGACCGCGGGCTGGGAGCGCGCGCGCGCTGAACCGGGGAAACCAAAGGCCCATTTCAATTTCAGATTTGGCGCTTCTGCTGCTGTGATACCGGCATTGACAGCGGGCTGGAAACGGACATTGCGTTTGCTGTTTCCCCAACGGTTCCAAAGCGGCTTGGAGAGTTTTAACTGGCCTTTGCACTGGTGCTTTTTTGCATTGGCTAATGCGCTCTCGCTGCTTGGACTGGCCAGATAGTCGGCAATGATCCGTATTTCGATCGGCGTCATCATCGACGCCTGTTCTTTCATTGTACCGGTAGAAAGCGAGGCCCTGATCGATTCAACGCTATTTAACTGGATAGCAGCTTTGGTTGGCGCTTCTGCAGTGCCGCCATCATGGCATGCTGCGCAATGTTTCTGGTAAAGTCCTTCGCCAGGATTGCCTTTCCCCAGAGCCTGCGCGGAGTCCGCGATCTCAGGTTCGGCATCTTTCTGCTGACAGCCAGATAAGCCAACGGATGCCAATGTCAGCGTTGCCGCTAATGACAAAAATAGACGCATTATATTTCTGCATCCTTTTGGTTCTGGAGCATCCTGTAAGAAAGGTTTGACAGGTGCTGCCTATTGTTGTTGACTATTAGTACAATAACAAGCCTTCCTTATAAAGCAATGGTCAAGACACAGGCGAAGGAGAGACAATGGCATTTCTGAAGAGCGTGACCTTGCTTGCAGGCCTGCTCACGCTGCCAAGCTGTATGTCAGCTAATCCCGCTGTCGAAACCCCCAAGGCGACGAACCCCGTTCCCGCTGATCCAGCAGTGGTCTTCGCCAATGCCAACGGTTCAAGCGATGTGAAATATAAGGAAGGCTATTTCGGTTCCGGCGATACCCGCCTGCATTATGTTGAGGCAGGCGAAGGACCATTGATCATTTTTTACCATGGATTTCCATCTTTCTGGTATAGTTGGTTTGATCAGATGGAGGCACTGAAAGGCCAGTACCGGGTTGTAGCGTTGGACGCTCTAGGTTCCGGCTTGTCCGCTAAGCCGCATCAATTGGAACCTTATGACATAGCCAAACTGGCGTCCCAATTGGATGCGCTGTCCCGCCATCTCGGCGGTGACGAGAAATATATATTGATCGGCCATGACTGGGGCTCGGTTCTCGCCCTATCCTATGCACAAGCTTATCCTGATCGCCTGCATAAAGTCGTGGGCATGAGCGCCCCTCCGCTTAACCTGTTCCTCAAATATGCGGCGAATAACAAAGAGCAACAACGCCGAAACCAATATATGCAGAGATTTCGGGGCACGACTTTGGAAATGCTCAAGTCCGGCAATGCGATCGAGTCAGCGCGGGTTTCAGCCTACGGGAAACTCGGCGAACGCGGTGACCTGTCCCGGGAAGAATTGGAATTGTTCCAAAACGCCTTGTCGAGCAACGAAATGCTTTATGCGGCGATGAATTGGTACCGGGCCAATATTCCACCGTTTGACAATGTTTCAGATTCCGATCTCTGGCCTGGACCCGAAGCGAAAATCACCATGCCCGCTCTGTTTATCTGGGGTGAAGAGGATCAGGTTTTCGTGCCTGAACTTATTGATCAAGTCGACGATGCCGGGCCGGACATGCGAACAGTTCGGTTAAAAGGAATCAATCATTGGACGTCGATGGAACGGCCGGAGCGTGCGACTAAAGCGATCATCGATTTTCTTGGAGAATAGACCAATGCAAAAACTGTCGGCGAAACTCTCAAGTCACTTTCAACCTGTGCTTCGCGGCACGATGTTTTTCGTTTCAGCTGTATTGCTATCGGCTTGTGCAGCTGCTCAAACAGAATCAGTCACTGCGTCTGCTGCTCCAGAAATCGAGGCCGCTCTTGTCGAAAGAGCGAGAGAAATTCATCAACAGAGTCTGGTGCTGGATGCCCATGCGGATATTGCCCTACCTTCCACCTCTAAAACCTATCTGGGGGTCGATGGACTATCCAAAGTCGCTCCAGCCAAGTTGCGAGCGGGGGGCGTAGATGCTGTCATCATGTCGGTCGCCGTGGGCCCCGGCTCCAGAACAACAGACGGTCGCGCCTTGGCGAGAGCCGAGGCCGATGAAAAACTGGCAGCGGTTTCCAACATGGTGCAACAAGATCCGAATCTGGGCCTAGCGACATCGCCAGCTGAGATCAAAAGTCTGAGCGCCAGCGGAAAGACCGTTATTTTACTGGGCTTCCAGAATGCCCGATCACTCGATGGTCAGGTTGATGCCCTAGATCAATATTACGCCGCCGGAGTTCGTCTATTCGGCCTCAACCATTTGGGACATAATGATTTTTCAGACAGTTCGCGTCCTCTATATATTGCCGAGAGGCGGTCTTATGAAATCGCCGAAGAGCATGGCGGCTTGTCACTTTTGGGGGTGGCGGCGGTACGGCGTATCAATGCGCTTGGGGGAATAATCGACGTTTCGCAAATGTCGAAGGCAGCGACTTTGCAGGCGACAAAATTATCTCGATCTCCCGTCATCGCCAGCCACTCTAACGCGCGCAAATTATCCAATGTGTCGCGCAATCTGTCCGATGAAGAAATCGATCTCATTGCGAAAACCGGCGGCGTTATCCATCTCGCGGCATTTGGTGCCTATCTTGTCGATCTTTCGGATCCCAAATTATTGACCGCCATTCTGAAAGTCCGACGCGATGCCGGATTGCCCGATGCCTATTCTTACCCTTACGAACTCTATTGGGAGATCCCTGATCCCGAAAAACGTCAGTCGTTTCTGATTGCGATGCGGAGGGCGATCGGTCCGGGTTCTGTTGATCGATTGGTTGATCATATTGACTATATCGTAAACCGTGTGGGTATCGATCATGTCGGAATTGGCAGCGACTTCAATCATGGCGGCGGCGTTGCCGGATTTGTGGATGCAAGTGAGGCGGAGAACGTCACCATCGCCCTGGTAAAACGCGGTTATTCAGCTGAGCAGATTAGAAAAATTTGGGGCGAAAATTTTCTCCGGGTGTTCCGCGCAGCACAAAATATAGCTGACAAAAGAAATTGAAGACCGTCACCGGCTGAGGCCGCGATTCCGAATTTCTCAGCCAGATATCTAATTTGATGCTTCGTCAATTACTATTGACTAATGGTCTAATTACATTAACTCTTCGTCTTGGAGAGAAAATTTATCGCCTCAAAGAGGGCGCTGGAATCAAATTATCATGGTTTGATTTCCGGAATTTTTGGGAGGGAAACATCATGAATAAAACACTCTTGCGTTGCACAAGTGCGCTTAGCGCGGTCGTATTTTCGGCCACGGTCGCACCGAATATGGCTCATGCACAGGACGTGCAAGAAGCGGATAATGACGAAAACATCATCGTCGTAACAGGCAGCTTCATTCGCGGTACGCCTGAAGATGCAGCGCAACCGGTGGATGTGTTCTCTGCGGCGGATTTGGATACCGCAGGTGTTTCTTCTCCGCTTGAATTTATCAAGGATCTGCCTCAAGTCGGCAGCGTACTTGGCGATACCAATCAATTTTCTACGACCGCTCAAGGCAATCAGGGCCTAGGCTCCATCAACCTGCGCGGTTTAGGTCCGCAACGTACTTTGGTGCTGTTCAACGGCAGAAGGACATTTACCGCACCGGGCGCCGTCGGTGGCGGTTTTGGTGATACAAATGCTGTTCCTCTTTTCGCGCTTGAACGGATTGAAATTCTAAAAGATGGCGCGGCGGCGACTTATGGTTCCGACGCTATTGCTGGTGTGGCCAACTTCATCACCAAAAAGGGTTTTGAAGGTGTCGAAATAAAAAGCGACTATGAGTTCGTCAATGGCTCAGACGATAACTATACTGCATCAATATTGGTCGGTAAAACTTTTGGCGATGTGAATATCCTAGCGGGCTTCGGTTGGCAGCATCGTTCGGAATTACCTACGACTGAACGCGACTATGCATCCCAACCATATGAAGTGAATCCGGCGGCTTGGTCTTCACTGGGTACGCCTGGTCATTTCTTCGTGCCCGGAAACCCTGGTTTCCTTGGCAGTGTACGCGACGTAGGCTGTAACGATCTGGGCGGGGTTGAAGACGCTGTCGGAGCTTTCCCGATTTGTCGGTTTAGCTTTGTTCCCTTTGATAACCTTGTCGAGGACACAGATCGCTATCAAGGCTATATTCAAGCAGATGTTGATCTCTCTGATACTTTCCGTTTTCGGGGTGAGTTTACCTATGCGCAAACCGACCTGGATTCGATCGGAACTTCGCCGGGATATCCTCCATTGCAAGGCCCCGGAGGCGCCGGTTTAGGTGGCGGACCTCCTTTCGGGGGGTTCAGCGTTCCCGTTGATAATCCTGGTGTTGCTCCTTTCCTGGCGCAGACCGGGGCGACATCACCACTAGGTGGCCGCCTATTTCCTTTCTTCTGGCGTCCCTATGGCTGGCTGGGCGTTCCGAACGACGAAAGAGGGTCGGGCCGCCAATTTGTTAACAGTAAGGCCTATAGATTTTCCGGTACCTTCGAGAAGGATTTTTCAGAATCATTCCGGGGGCAATTTTCGCTTACAATGATGAACTATGATCGCCGCGGTGGTTCACCGGGTATCATCGGATCGAGATTGCAGGCTGCGTTAAATGGTCTTGGTGGGCCAAATTGTAACGGCAATACTCCGGGTCTCAATGGCTGCTTGTGGTTCAATCCATTTACCAATGCCGGTCCCGGTAACCCTACTCTGGGCCTAGATAATCCATTTTACGTTCCCGGTGCTGAGAACACAGCAGAATTGGCCAATTGGCTCGCTGTTCCAAACGGTAACGACCAAAGCGAGGATACAGTTGTTGCGGATTTGATTTTCTCCGGCGAACTGGGCCTTGATTTTGGCGGCGGCGCCATTGGTTGGGCAGCCGGCGCGCAGTACCGCAAGACACGGTTCAACAACAAGCCGCTCAACGAATTTGGCAATTTGGATCTCAATCCATGTCCGGTATTGGGCGATCAATCTTGTGTCGGTGGCGCGCTTGAGGGAGCGGGCTCTTTTATCTTCCTTGGCGGTCAACGCAATGCAGATTTGACCCAGGATGTGATAGCTGCCTTTGCCGAAGTTGCTGTTCCGATTAGCGACACACTTGAATTCACCGCGGCAGCCCGTTTCGAGGCATATGGCGGTTCCATTGGATCAACCTTTAATCCAAAAGGCTCTGTTCGCTGGGAACCGACTGATTGGTTGGTGCTTCGCGGCTCGGTCGGCACGACCTTCCGTGCGCCTTTGGCGGCTCAAGTATCCACCAATGCTATCACGTCACTTGCCGGTCTAGCGGCGGCAGGCGGTGACTTTAAAGCGGTGGATATTGCCGGAAATCCAACGGATTTGGGCCCCGAAACAGCATTCACTTACAATGTCGGAGCTATTGTCGACTTTGGCGGCTTCAACTTCTCTGTGGACTATTGGAGTTTTGATTTCGAAGACGAAATCACCACAACCGATGGTCAAGCCATTGCGAGTAATGTGGTGCCGATACCCGATGGTCTTGCCGATTGTTCAAGCCCCTTTGTCGGCTTGATCACGTTCGCTGGCGGTGCCTGTGTTCAAGGTGTCACGGTGGGTGATGATATCTCTCGTGTCTTCACCCAGTGGGTCAATGGGCCGACAACAAAGACTACAGGTCTGGATTTCGCGGCAAGCTATACCACAGAAATCGGAACCGGTGTTTTGACCATCGGCGCGAATGCCAGTCATATTCTAACATACAAAGTCGGTGATTTTGATCTTAATGGCACGCTGCTCCGTCCCGGGTTCAGTGCGGTTGGTTTAGCCAATCTCGATCGCAATCCCGGCACTATCGCGCCGTGGCGGGGCAATGCCTATGTCAATTTCAATATTAGCGGGTTCAATGCGCGCTATGGTGTAAAATATGTTGATGGTGTTCGCGATGAGCGTTGTCCAGCTCTGCCCGACCCATGTGCGACCACCAGTTTTGGTCCCACGGATTTTGGCCGGAATATTTCGAGCTTCACACAACATGACGTTCATCTGGCTTATGATCTGCCGATTTCTGCCTTTGATGCCCAGCTCCAATTCTCGGTAGAAAACTTTACGAATGAAGATCCACCTTCTGCCAGAACGCAGTTGGGTTACAACCCATTCACCGGCAACCCGCTTGGACGGGTCTGGAGGCTTGGCGCCAAAGTTGGTTTCTAGTCTGTGGGGACAGGCTGGATAGCCCGCTAGTCAGTTCATTCTCTCTCGATTCTGACTAGAAAATCAGGGGTAAGCAGCAGTGCTTACCCCTTTTTTTATAGCTTGTCCGCGGCTCAAGAGGAGTATCGCCTGTCGATCACTATCAACAACCGGTTTTCTTTCATGGTTCCATGAGGGGGATGTAGCGTTGCGCAAGGCGATCAACTTAAAATTTGAACAAAAAATCGCACGGGCTTCTGCTGGCGATGCCGTCGGGCGGAATGCATGAGGGTCGGCTGCACAGAACACTTTCTTTCTAATACAAGAGCGAAAGCGATGCTTGTTTCGAGGCTCGAAGAGCGCCCTCTAACGTCCGCTTTGGGCGCAAAAGCGGCCATTGGTATTGCTTCCGCCAAATTTGTTACTAATGACTGGGTTTATGTTGCGAACTATTAGCTTCTTAATATCACTTGTGATTGTTTCGTTGATAGAGTTCTTCGCTGGCTATTTTTTAGGCCTTCTTATTTGCTGGACCAATAAAACTTGCTGGAAGCCCATTGAAAATATAACTGTCGGTTTTTGGCTGTTGACGATGCTGGTTTTGATTACCCTTTTTATAAAGAAATCGAGAAACGCATAGCTTTGTATGTCAAACCTAATGTCCGCTATCGGGATATTGCAGCCTCCATGAGAATGATCGAAATTGGAGCGCTTAACTGATCAGCGGGTTTTGAGTCGATAGGATTGCCAGCGCGGAAAGTAGGTTATGCATTCTTACTTGCTGACTTTCGCAAAACCGCTCGATCAGCGAGGCTAGTGAGACAGGGCGACAAAATGAGATACAGGAACAGATTGGCGGCTTAGCTTATCCGGGTCGGCTAGCGCTGCCTTACCCAGCCCATAGAATTTAAATCAGGAGCATTCGCTCTGACAGCAGCCTTGAGGTAGCGCCATTAAAACTTGATTCGCACCCCGGCCTGTCCACCGTAGCTCATATAACCGCCTGAGACGTCGGCCTGCGCTTCGATAAAGCCGCTGAGCGGGCCGTTGCCGAACAATGTCATGCCCGTCTCGATCCTGCCATATGTGCCAATCTCATTGTTCGTCAGCGCAATGGCATCTGGGCCGAAGGAGAAGTTAACCGGAGCGCCATCTTTGAATTCATGGACTACGCTGGCGCCAAGGTAATAGCCAATCCCCGTGCCATTGGCGCGCTGGCTCTTGCCTCCCAGGCGCAGGCCAGCAATGCCGCGCAGACCGTCAATACTGCCAAAGTCAAAGCGGATATCCTCTATCACTATGTCATCGAGACTGGTTTCCTGATAATCAAGGCTCACCTGCGGCTCGATAAAGAAGCCATCATTGCCAAACCGGTATCCGACCTGGGCGCGAATACCCAACGCATCACCATCGGCGTCACCCCGGAAACCACCAGCGCGGGGATCATTCAAATTGCCGTTGATTATATCATATTTGATCAGTCCGTCGGCATAGAAGCCGCCTGAACTATATGATGCTGACAGACCGATATTGAACACTTCAAACCGTGCGCTGTTGCCGCGCGAGGTAAAGCGGATGTTCGAGCTGAGATAGCCGGTGGTAACGCCAGCCGCGAAGCCGTCACCCGCTTCAGACGCCAGATCATAGCCAGCTTGGAGGCCGAAGAAGTCTTGGCTGTAATCGAGATCATTTGCGGTCGGCAACATCAAGCCAGTGCCCATGGTATCATCTTCGCGATTGGCGACATTGCCATAGAAGGTGAGCCAGTGCGGCGAGACGTTCTCGGCGTCGAGTCTGGTGCTCGCACGGTGCTGAGCCCAGGCATCGGTGCTGCGATACCACAGCGATTGCGCGCCTTCAGCGAGCTTGACCCCTTCCGCCACGGACGATGTGAAGCGGCGTGAGATGAGATAGTCATTGTTCCCCGCATCAAAGGTCAAATCAAGTGCCACAAACGGCGTGAAACTGAGCGACTGGGTCGCAAGCTCAAATGCGCCCTCAAGGCTGCCCCCAGCCGCATCGACCAGAGTGATCGCGTCGCCCAGACCTGCTCCTGCAGAAACATCATTGACGAGAATGCTGGTGGTGCCGCTTGCCGCGCCGCCAATGATCAGCTGATCTGCCGTGCCGGCAAAGTCGACATCGAGCTCCAGCGTGCCATCCGCGCCGACAAAGTCGCCATCAATGCTGAGGCTGCCCGAAGCAGCCTGACCGACCAGGGTGATAAGCCCAGCGCTCCTGAACGTTTCAATACCAATTAGTGATGTCGCCGCCTCGGCAGAAACCGTGCCGCCAGCAAGGTTTTCAAACATATCCGCGCCCGCGCCAAAGTCGCTGGTGCCGCGCACTTGGAACAGGCCAGAGTTTGTAAAGCTGTCATCACCACCAGCAAACTGAACAGGGCCCGTAACCGTACCGCTGTTTGCAAGCGTTATCGGGCCGGTGTTTGCCCCGCTCGCGATAAAGGCGAAGGTTCCGCCAGACAAGGCGCCACTATTGTTGACCGAAACCGCTCCGCCCTCGGTCGAAACGTCGAAACCATTGGCCGCGCCAAACGTCATACCGGTGAGACCTGCGGTGACGGTTCCATCGCCATCCACGCTAGCTACAATCCCGGCGAGCGAACCCATTACGTCGCCAACACCGGTGATCAGAACATCACCACCCGCACCACCAGTAGCATCGGCCAGAATGCCATTGCCGCCAATTCCGGTGATTGCGTCAACATCGCGCACAGTGATTGCGCCGCCGCTGGAGGCAAGGTCCAAACCGTCGCCCATCTGGCCGGTCACGCTGTCGAGATTATCGACGGTGATAACACCGCCCATTGATCGCACATACATGCCGTCGGTTGCGCCCACTACGTCGCCAGAACTGCCCTGAACCGTAATCGCACCGCCCGTGGACCGCGCATCGATCCCGGCTTCAACCAGACCGGTGACGACGGCAGTTGAGTCCAGAGTAATCGTGGTCGCGCCCGTGGTCGCATTGGCATCAATGCCTATGCCGCCACTGACCTGGTCGACCGTAATGTTGAGCGTGCCAGCATTTTGCTGATTAGCATAGATACCCGAAACAAGACGGCCGAATGTGCCTAACCCTGTTCCGCCGGTGACGCTGCCGGCACTGCTGTCGACAATCACGTCTGTGCCACTGCCGTTGATCGCAAAAATGCCATCATAGGTGGCCCCCGTCACATCTGCCGTGGTCAGCGAAAGCGCGCCCGATCCGCCATTAATCGCAATAATGCCGTGTGTGGCACCACTAACACTGCCTGCAGTGTTATCTATTGTCAGGCTCGTACCGATGTTAAGCGCCATGATACCTTCAGAGCTGGCACCCGTCACATCCGCTGTGGTGATCGAAAGCGCCCCTGATCCGAAGTTGTCCGCAAAAATGCCTTTGCCGCCGCCGCTAACGCTGCCCAAACTGGTGTCGATCGTGATCGAACCCGAACCATTGGTGTAAGCGAAAATTCCATCGTCGCTGGCGGTGATATCGCCGTTGCCGGTGATGGTAATCGCTCCGCCAGTACCCCCGCCCGCATATGCGGTGATACCATTACCACTCGTGCCGCTAATATCACCGGTCAGACCATTGCCGGTGATCGCAATATCGCCGCCATCGCTATCGGCCAGAATGCCATCGCGGCCGGTGCCAAGGATCGCATCGACCGCATTGACGGTGATCCCGCCGCCAGCGGAGGCGAGATCGAGAGCATCGCCAGCATTGCCGGTCACACTGTCAAGCGCATCAACTGTGATATCGCCACCCATTGACCGTACAAACATGCCATCGGTTGCGCCCACTACGTCGCCAGAGCTGCCCTGTACGGTGATTGATCCACCAATAGATTGCGCATCAATCCCAGCGCCTGTCAGGCCAGTGACAACCGCGGTCGAAGCCAGCGTAATTGTCGTGGCGCCCGTGGTTGCATTGGCATCAATGCCTGCGCCGCCACTAACCTGATTCACCGTAATATTAAGCGCGCCAGCGCTTTGTTGATTAGCGAAAACGCCCGCAAAAAGACGACCGGAAAAGTTTGCTCCAGCTTGGCCCGAGACGATACCGGCGCTGGTGTCGATCAGCATGTCCGCGCCTGCGACAGAATTGACCGCATAGATGCCATCAGACACGGAACCCGTCACATCAGCTGTTGTCAGCGAAAACGCGCCGGTCCCCTGACTGTTTGCCAAAATGCCCCTACTACCGCCGCTGACATCTCCCGCGCTGGTGTCGATTGTCAAATCAGTGGCCGAGGCCCCGTTGATCGCGAGAATAGCCTCAAAATTGCTCCCCGCTACGGCCGCCGTCGTTATCGAAAGCGCGCCTGACCCATAATTGCTCGCTTCAATACCTCGTTCGCGTCCGCTTACGCTGCCGGCGCTGCTGTGGATCGTAAGGCCAGTGCCAAAGGTGCGCGCACGAACGCCGTTCGTAAAGTTGCCCGTTACATCAGCCGTAGTAACCGAAAGGCCGCCAGAACCCCGGTTGTTCGCATTGATGTCGCCGGCAACGCTCCCGGTGCTGGTGTCGATAGTGATCGAACCTGCACCATCGGTGCTGGCAGTGATGCCAGCGCCGCGAATGTCGCCATTGCCAGCGATAAGGATGTTCCCGCCGGGTCCACCATTCGCCTGCGCCAAGATGCCAGAGCCCGCCGTGCCCTCAACCCCCCCGACCAGACCATTGCCGGTGACGGTAATGTCGCCGCCATCGCTATCGGCCCGAATGCCAAAGCCGCCGGTGCCGAGCACGGCATCAACTGCATTGACCGTTATCGCGCCGCCCGCTGAACCAAGATCAAGGCCATCGCCCGCATTGCCGGTAACGCTATCGAGAGTGTCGACTGCAATGTCGCCGCCGCCGCTGCGCACATACATCCCATCGGTCGCGCCAACGACATCGCCGGAGCTCCCCTGCACGGTGATCGCACCGCCCATGGACCGCGCTTCAATCCCGGCCTCAACCAAGCCGGTCACAACAGCGGTTGAGGCCAGCGTAATCGTCGTCGCGCCTGTGGTTGCATTGGCATCGATACCAACACCGCCGCTGACTTCATCGACTGTGATATTGAGGCTTCCAGTGGTTCGCTGATTAGCGCGGATGCCCGAAATACGGCGACCCGAGAGGTCCGTCCCTGTTCCCCCGCTGACGCTGCCCGCGCTGCTGTCTATCGTCAGGTCGGTGTCCGTACCGTAATTGTTGGCATAGATCGCATCGTATGTCGTGCCTGTAACGTCCGCTGTGGTCAGCGAAAGCGCGCCGGGGCCTCTATTGGTCGCCGTAATGCCAAAGGAGTTACCGCTGACACCGCCCGCGCTGCTGTCGATCGTCAAACTCGTGCCAAAGTTGAACGCAAGGATTCCGGTGTCATTGCTCCCGGTCACATCCGCCGTGGTGATCGAAAGCGCGCCGCTGCCGCTATTAAATACGCCAATACCGCGGGAACTGCCAGTCACGCTGCCAGCGCTGCTGTCGACTAAAATCGAACCCGCGCCATCGGTGCGAGCACTAATGCCGTAGTTACTGCCACTGACATCGCCATTGCCAGTGATAGTGATCGCGCCGCCTACGCCGCCAGTAGCATTGGCGTAAATGGCGCTACCTGCCGTGCCCTCAATCGCGCCGACCAACCCGCTGCCGGTGATGGAAATGTCGCCGCCGTCACTATCGGCCAGAATGCCAAAGCCGCCCGTGCCAAGCACCGTATCCACCGCATTGACATTGATGGCGCCGCCAGCGGACGCGAGGTCCAGACCATCGCCCGCATTGCCGGTTACACTGTCGAGCGTATCAACGGTGATTTCGCCGCCGCTGCGCACAAACATGCCATCGGTTGCGCCAACGACATCGCCGGAGGAACCTTGAACGGTAATCGCGCCGCCGGTGGACCGCGCATCGATCCCGATTCCTGTAAGGCCAGTGACAACTGCGGTTGAAGCCAGCGTGATCGTCGTTGCACCCGTCGTCGCGTTTGCATCAATGCCTGCGCCGCCACTAACCTGATCAACCGTAATGTTGAGCGCGCCTGCGCGTTGCTGACTCGCGTAAATACCCGCATGACTACGGCCTAAAAAGTCCACCCCCATTGCGCCGCTGACGCTGCCAGCACTGCTGTCGATAACTAGGTCCGCGCCCGCGCCAGAATTAGCAACGAAAATGCCATCATAGGTGGCACCTGTCACATCCGCCGTAGTCACCGAAATCGCGCCCGACCCAGAGTTACGCACCGTGATACCTCTGATGCCGCCGCCCACGCTGCCAGCACTGCTATCAATCGTCAGGTCTGTGCCCGAGTTGCGAGTATAAATGCCAGTATCGCTTGTAGCTGTCACATCCGCCGTGGTCAGCGAAAGCGCCCCTGATCCGCTGTTGTTCGCAGCAATACCTCTGCCGCTGGTGCCGCTGACGCTGCCCGCACTGCTATCAATCGTCAGGTCTGTGCCAGAATTGCCTGCCGAAATGCCACTACGACCAGTGACATCCGCCGTAGTAATCGACAAAGCGCCCGAACCGTCATTGCCTGCAATAATACCACCGTTGTTGGCGCTGACGCGGCCTGCGCTGGTGTCAATTGTGATCGAACCCGCACCATCAGTGAAAGCAACAATGCCATATCCATTGCCAGCGATATTGCTATTGCCAGCGATATTGCCATTGCCGGTGATGGTGATCACACCGCCTGCGCCGCCTCTGGCATCAGCGCGGATGCCATCACCCGCCGCGCCTTCAATGCCGCCGACCAGACCGTTGCCGGTGATAGTGATGTCCCCGCCATCGCTGTCAGCCAAAATGCCTCTGCCGCCGGTACCGAGCACGGCATCAACCGCATTCACATTGATCGCACCGCCAGCGGAGGCGAGGTCCAGACCATCGCCCGCATTGCCGGTTACACTGTCGAGCGTATCAACGGTGATTTCGCCGCCTGCTGAGCGAACATACATGCCATCGGTTGCGCCAACGACATCGCCAGAGCTGCCTTGAACGGTAATCGCACCGCCGGTGGACCGCGCATCGATCCCAGCTTCAACCAGACCGGTGACAACAGCGGTCGAAGCCAGCGTGATCGTGGTATCGCCCGTTGCCGCATCAACATCAATGCCAATGCCGCCACGGACCTGATCGACCGTAATGTTGAGCGTGCCAGCGCTTAGCTGATCAACAAAGAGACCCGAAAGACGACGGTTTAAAGAGTCCTTCCCCGTTGCGCCGCTGACGCTGCCCGCGCTGCTGTCAATTATCAGGTCGGCGTCCGTGCCAGCGTTGACCGCATAAATGCCATTAGAGCTGACACCAGTCACATCCGCCGTAGTCAGCGAAAGCACGCCCGATCCAAAATTGCGCGTATCAATACCTCTGATTTCGCCGCTGACGCTTCCGGCGCTACTGTCGATCGTCAAACTCGTGCCAGAGTTCAAAGCAACGATTCCGGCATCATTGTTCCCGGTCACATCCGCCGTGGTGAGCAAAAGCGCGCCCGATCCGATGTTGGACGCAAAGATGCCACGGACGCCCGTCACTCTACCCGCGCTGGTGTTGATCGTCAGATCTGTGCCACTATTGTCCGCAAAAATGCCATCGGCGCTATTAGTCGTCACATCCGCAGTTGTGATAGAGAGCGCCCCACTGCCAAGGGTCTGTGCACGAATGCCGTTGCGGATTCCGCTGGTGACGCTGCCCGTGCTGGTGTCGATTGTGATCGACCCCGCAAAGGCCGAGCGCGCAAAAATGCCATAGTTACTGCCGCTGACATCGCCATTGCCGGTAATCGCAATATCGCCGCCATCGCTGTCGGCATTGATGCCATCACCCGCCGTGCCTTCAATGCCGCCGACCAGACCGTTGCCGGTGATAGTGATGTCCCCGCCATCGCTGTCAGCCAAAATGCCTCTGCCGCCGGTGCCGAGCACGGCATCAACTGCATTGACTGTGATCGCGCCGCCAACAGAACCAAGGTCCAGACCGTCGCCGTTCTGGCCGGTTACGCTGTCGAGCGTATCAACGGTAATGTCACCGCCAGCCGAGCGCACATACATGCCATCGGTCGCGCCCACGACATCGCCCGATGAGCCTCGGACGGTGGATGATCCATTGCCCAATCCAGACAACTCAATGCCAGCCCCGCCACTTCCGATCACGGTGCCGACCGTCAAATTAAGGTTCGAATTACCAGTTTGACCGATTGAAATTCCGTTTGTGCCGCCCGAGATAACACCTCCGCTGGTGTCCAAATTAGCAACGCCATCGGTAGAGATTGTGATGCCGTCACCTGTCGCACCCGAGACATCGCCTGTTGTAAGTGAGAGCGTCCCAGAAGTTCGATTGCGGGATTCGATTCCATCCTGTCCGCCGCTGATAGTTATCGAACTGGTATCTAGCGTTTGGCCACCGGACGCGGTGTAGACATTAATGCCATCAGCGCCGCCGATGATCGAGCTCGTCCCTGTCGCGGCATATTGCGTGAGAGTGACGCGGCCCAATGCATCAATGTCGAAGCCATCAGTTGCAGTGCCGCTGGTATCAACGGCAAATCCATCTTCGATCTCAATCGAAACCGTGCCACTGGTGATGGTTTGCGTGGTGGTCGCATCGCCGCCCGAATTCTGGCAGAAAAATTCGCCTGAAGCTGGTATGGTTTCAACACAGGCATCCTGCGCCATCGCTGGACTTGCCCCGGCAAGGATGGCGAGCGGTGCGGCGGACCAGCGCAGCGCGGATTTGGCAAGGCTGGCGAGCGATGCGCGGGGCGCTGCATCGGTATCAGCTAGTGCAAGCTTGCTGCCAACTTCAACCAGGCCAAGCTCGGGCGAGTAGCTCACCGCTTGGCCGCTAACCTTCGTAATGCGCCCACCGCGCACCATGCCGAAGCCGAACCAGCTGCGCCGGACCCGTTCATTTTCACCGAGAATATCAGTGATTACTTCTCCGTCAGTTTTACGCACAAGATCAGTCATATTGCCCCTAAGACCCCGCCGGGTCGCAATTTAAATTAGCCTGTCGATATGTGTGGAGCCGCCTTGCCTCAAGCTTGCCCCCAAAAAACCCCGTTTTGACCTTTCCCCTACAGGTTACACCGGGTATTGGTTCGTTTACGCAGGGGCAGTATGAGAGTTTGGCCTTTCGACAGCCGAGATAATAACCAGCCGAATTGCTTCAGGAGGGAAGCAGCTTGATCTATAAATTTAGTGTGTTCGCCTATGATAGCGACCGGTTTGAACTGATCGACTCGAGCGGCGAGGAAGTCCCCCTGCAGCCGATGACGAAGGAACTGTTATACCTGTTCCTTCAAGCGGGCGTGGGACAGCTTCTGACCAAGGGCACAATCATTGAGCAGCTATGGCAAGGTCGGCAGGTTTCAAACGCCGCGCTGCTCAGTCAGATCAAGACTTTACGTGCGGCGCTGAACGATACCGAAAAGCCTCGCCAGATCATCGCCACAGTCCATGCCAAGGGTTGGCGGCTCATCCCTGAGGTGGAAATGGTGCGCGAACGCTCGGTGGCTACAACGCCTGTTGCTGGTGTGGATGCACCCAGCTCCGAGCTGGTTGGAGAGAAGCCATCAATTGCCGTGCTACCGTTCCGGATCATCGGCGACGCACGTTCGCCCAACGCATCTTTTGCCGAAGCCCTGCCAGATGACATCATTTCCGCGTTGGCGCGTCTGCATATGCTGCGCGTGATTGCACGCGGTACCAGCTTCCAGTTTGGCAACGGCAATATCGCCCCGTCAAAGCTGCGCACGGCGCTTGGCGTCGATTATTGCGTCAGCGGCGCGATCGAACTGGGCGGAGATAGTCTTGTCGTTCTGATCGAACTCGCTGATACACGTGATGACAGTGTCGTCTGGTCTGAGCGGTTTGAATTTGATCCGCGTGCTGTCCACGAAATCAGGGAGCATGCAGTCGGGCGTGTGGTGCATGAGGTTGAGCGGCAAATCCCGCGCAATGAAGCAGAACGATTACGGATTTCAGCATCGAAGGATCTGACCGCGTGGCAGGCCTTTCACATGGGTTCATCGCTGATTTACCGCCGAGGGATAAGCAATATCGAGCGCGCGCAGGCTTATTTTACTCGCGCTGTATCCATCGATCCGGATTTCGCTCGGGCGCACGCGGCATTGTCGCACACCTATTGGTGGCTGCTGCTCCAGCGGACATTGCATGATCCGGGCGATGCGCCGCAGTTAATGCGCCAGTCGGCTGAGGCAGCAGTCGATGCCGATCCGGATGACCCGTCCGCAAACTTGGCAATGGGCAAGGCGCTTTCGCTCGGCACCCAACCCGACCAGGCACCGGAATGGCTGGAACGCGCGATTGATCTTTCACCCAGCTATGCCATGGGCCACACGCAGGTAGCGGCCTATCATGCCTTTGCCGGGCCGTATCAGGACGCGATGGAGCATGGCGCTTTGGCGCTTAAGCTGAGCCCGCGTGATCCGATGCGCTACAGCACATATGCCGCGCACGCGATTGCGCAGTTCAATCTCGGCGATATTCAAGCAGCGGCAGAGTGGGGGCGTCGCGCACAAAGCGTACCACATGAAGATTTGATGATAATGGTCACTGCGCTTTGCGCGGTGTTTTTGGCCGGAGACAAGCAGGAAGCAGCACAGATCGCTGGCAAGATTCGCAGTGTCTTTCCGACCGTCACCATCTCGGGGATTGAACGCTCAAACCCTGCCATGGGCGATCAGGTGCGCCCGGTCGTCCAGGCAATCCTCAGCGCAAATGGATTTCACTAGGCCGTCCTAATCGGCCTGTGCGTTGACCGTTGCATTCGATCGCTTAGGTCAGCCTACTGCTCGATAGTGATAAGTGTCCCGGCATCGGTCGAGCTTGGTGAGACGGTCATCGGACAGCTGAACCCTTCGATCAGCTCGACATCATACAGCTCGCCAATATCGCCATCAATCCGGAACCAATCGACGCAGGTGCCGGTTTGCAGATCAATCACCTGGACCCCGCACCACGGCTCGCTATCGGCATCTTTCAAGCGTTGATCGAGCTCTAAGCCTTCAAACCTCTGATATCGCGGGCGAGATAAACCAACGAAGGCGAACCCGCCATGGAACGAGAGACCGCGCAAAAAGCCAGGACAGAAGGTGAGCGGTTTGAAACTGCCCATCTTAGCCTTGCCGTTCGGCAGCTCGACATGGCCCAGTTCGCCCGTGCCCGAATTCAGCACCCACAGCTTGCCATCATGCCAGCGCGGCGAATGCGGCATGGATAGTCCTTCGCAGATAACGGCCTTCTTCTCGATATCGATCACCACGCCGCCATCGCCGCGGCGATCGCGCCAACCATCGATTGTGTCGGACTTGGAAACGGCGGTGACATAGGCGGGCTTGCCATCGCGCATCGCCAGACCGTTTAAGTGGCAGCGATCCTCATCCACAATGTCACTGATGAAAGGTGGTCGCCAAACAGGCTTGAACGAATGCCGCTGCGAGACGGTGGCCAAGCAATTGTAGCGCGTGTTGACGAACACCAGCTCGCCATCCTTCTGCACGCCGACATCATGCGCATCGAGCTGACCAGTGGTGTAGATGGTCCGCGGCATGAAGCAGGCGTCATAGGTCTGATTGATCCGCTGGTCCGCATCCAGCACATTTTCCAGCCGCATCACCTGCGCGCCCGCTGTCAGCACCAGGCGCCCCGGCCCATCTGCACATAGTCCCATCGGCTTAGGCATGCCCGACTGGTGCAGCTGCGGATTACCTTGAGGCCCGCTGCCCAGCATGTAGAGAAAGCCGGACTGATAAGAAGTGAAAGCGAGAGCGGCCTTGAGCTCAGCCAGCCGCGCAATAATCCCGCCTGACAGCGAGTAGGAAACCTTGGGCGGTGCCGCACCAACCTGGCTTGCTGCGACCTGTTGTCCTTGGCTCGTCATTCAATTCCGCCCTGTATATATAGTGGTCAATTGGTAGTCGCAGCGATAACTGGCCGATAAATTTAGTGCTGTAAAGACGGGCTGTGTTGGCGTTCAAAATACCGGTTCCATAAAACCGCCCCGTTTCGAAGAGTGCACGAGCGCGAATGCATTGCTGGCGATCGAGAAGGAACCGGATTGCCAAATCTGCTTCTGGTTGAAGGGATGTTGGGGCCGATCTTGGCGTTGAAGTTCCATGGCACGCGGTTTTCAGCTGCAGGATCAAGTTGTGAATATATCATCTTCATTCTTGGAGGCCGGAATGGCCGCAGAGAATGTCGGCTTTCGAGAACTAAAATATTGGGAGTTAATGTCTCGAATGGGGCGCAAAGCTGCCATTCGTTTTGAAAACACTTTTCTGCCGGTTAGAGACTGGGGCAGTAGCTTCCGGTTAAAGTCTCGCCCAGTCCAGTCTCTGTATTCGAAACACGGTTGCTCACGGCTGCAAGCCCCCGAAAAGACGCGAGAAAATCGCACACTAGAACGCACTAAGGCATTGATATGATTTGGAAAACTGCGTGGTGACCCCTACGGGAATCGAACCCGTGTTTCAGCCGTGAAAGGGCCGCGTCCTAACCGCTAGACGAAGGGGCCGTACCAATGCTCGAAAGCATCACTGAACAGCGAAATTGGGCGATTAGGGATATCGGGCGCTTTGGTCAACCCCTTATTGGCGGTTTGCGGGCATATTTACCGATATTTATTGTGAACCCCAGAGTGCGTGGGATTAATCGGCCCACGCGGCATCTTCCAGATGGATTTCGGCGGCGGGACGGCTGCCCCAATCGTCTATTTTAGCACGGCCGGCTATCCACAACTTCCGATTCTTCGGCGCGCTGAGAAGGGCTTGGCCAAGATCGCTCTCGGCGGCGCGAAAAGCGATGGTTTTGATCGAGCCGCCATCGTCGCCCGCCACAATCATCCGGACATGATCTTTGCCAACAATATCGCATTTGATGATCCGTACCGGCCCGGCTGCGATCCGCGGCGCTGGCCAACCCATGCCATAGGGTCCTGCACCATCCATCGCTTCTACGAAGAGCGGATTGACTCCCTTGGGTGACAATACGGCATCGAGCAGAAGGGCTTTTCCGGCTTGCGCGGTGCTCACATTTACCGCCAAACGGTCGTTCAGGAATTCGCTGAATGCGTCAATCTTCTGTGCATCGATGGTAACGCCTGCCGCCATTGCGTGACCGCCGCCAGCGATCAGCAGGCCTTGTTCCTTTGCGGCAATTATGGCGGCGCCCAGATCAACGCCCGAAATTGAGCGCCCAGATCCTTTTCCGATGCCTTCATCATCCTCGGCAATGATGATTGCAGGGCGGCCCAGTTTCTCCTTGATACGCCCGGCGACAATACCGATTACGCCCGGATGCCAACCTTTTGCCGATAAAACCGCAACGGCTTGATTCTGTTGAGAGGAGCACATGGCCTCGGCTTCTTCCAGCACATGAGCCTCGATCGCCCGCCGTTCCTGATTGAAATGATCCAGCTCGGCAGAAATTTTTTGCGCTTCTTCCGGGTCTTGCGTGGTCAGCAGGCGGACACCCAGATCGGATTTACCGACCCTGCCGCCAGCATTAATCCTTGGTCCCAGAGCAAAGCCGAGGTCAGAACATATTGGTGCGCGTTTCAGGCGACTGGCATCAATCAGGGCAGACAGGCCGACATTTTTGCGTTTTGCGAGAATTTTCAGTCCCTGCGCCACAAACGCTCGATTAAGCCCGCGCAGTTGCGCAACATCGGCAACGGTACCAAGCGCAACAATATCCAGCAGTTCCAGTAATTTCGGCTCGGCGCGGTCTTTGAAAAAGCTTTTTCCGCGCAGATTGCGGACCAGCGCTGCGCTCAACAGAAAAGCCATGCCGACTGCGGCGAGATGCCCATGCTCGGCCCCGGCATCGCTTTCATCCAGGCGATTGGGATTTACGAGTGCGCTGGCTTTGGGCAGCTCGGCAGCGCATTTATGATGATCAACAACGATGACCTCAACGCCTGCTGCATGTGCCATGTCGAGGGCATCAAAGGCCATTGCGCCGCAATCGACTGTAACGACGAGATCGGAGCCTTGCTGGCCCAGCTTGACCAAAGCCTCACCTGAGGGGCCATAACCTTCCATCAGGCGGTCCGGGATGTAGTAGCCGGCCTCCAGGCCAAGATCACGGAACAGGCGGATGAGCAGGGCAGCACTGGTCGCGCCGTCAACGTCATAGTCCCCGAAAACCGTAATATTCTCATTTTTCAGGACGGCCTGCGCCAGCCGTTCCGCCGCTACGTCCATATCCTGAAAAACCGACGGATCGGGCATGAAGCCCCGGATAGTGGGTTCCTTGTTGATATCCAGTGTTTCGCGTGTTGCGCCGCGGGCTAGCAGCAGCTGTGTCACCAGGTCATCGGGTTGAAAACCGGGGTCGCGAGCATCGGCACTGGTGCTGCGCCATTGCCAAGACTGGCCGGATAGCGATTGGGTGACATTAAGTACTGCATTCATGTCATTAGCTATGCGCGAACCATGGTCCGCTGACAATTGCTTTGATCGCTGTTAGGGCAGGGCGGATGAAAAACCTGCTTATCGTCTATCACAGCTATACCGGTGGCACCCAGCAGATGGCGGAGGCCGCTGCAGCGGCAGCGGGCGGCGAAAAGGATATGAAAATCACGCTGATGCGGGCCGAAGATTGCGAACCGGCCGATATGCTGGACGCCGATGGCTATATTTTTGCGACACCTGAAAATTTGGCAGCGATTGCCGGGGTGATGAAGGCCTTTTTTGATCGCTGCTACTATCCGCTATTGGGGGAGATTGAAGGGCGGCCCTATGCCGCGATGATTTGTGCAGGATCGGATGGAGAAAATGCCCGGAAACAATTGGAACGAATTGCCACCGGATGGCGGCTCAAGAAAGTAATCGATACGCCGATCATCTTTACCCATGCGCAGACCGAAGAGGCGATACTGGCACCCAAGGCGATAGGCGAGACGGATAAAGCGCAATGTGCTGAAATTGGCGCGACCTTGGCCGCCGGTCTCGCTATGGGCGTTTTTTGATCAACCCGGCGACACGTTTTTGCAGCACCGGAATGACATCCGCTTCAAACCAGGGATTTGCCTTGAACCACCGGATATTGCGGGGACTGGGATGGGGCAGGGGCAGGGCACTCGGCCAAAATTCTTCCCACCGCTCCACCGTCCCGGTGAGCGTTTTGGACTTGGCGTCTCCGAGATGCCAGTCGAGGGCATATTGACCCAGAATCAGTGTCAGCTCGATATTCGGCAAGTGATCAAGCAAAGGCCGCCGCCATTGCGGTGCACATTCGGAGCGGGGCGGAAGGTCTCCTCCTTTACCTGTTCCGGGAAAGCAAAAGCCCATCGGTATGATCGCGAATAATGCTGGATCATAAAATTGATCTTCGGTCACGCCGAGCCATTTACGAAGGCGCTTTCCGCTTTGATCGTCAAAGGGACGCCCTTTTTCATGGGTTTTGCTGCCGGGTGCTTGCCCGGCAATCAGGATTTTGGAGGTCGTTCCTGCTTGCAATAATGGGCTTGGGCCGAGCGGCAGGCCATCGCAAATCTTGCAGGCGCGAACGTCTGTCAGCAGTTTGCCAAGTTTGTTTGCGTTGTCTGTCATTTATTCATCATCGCGGCGGCATATCGTCAGATGATTTGGTTCTTCGTCCTTCGCCGGAGCGGCGAGTGCAAAGACATAAGATAGATGAGTTTGCTCGCGCGCATTCATTGCACCGCGCCCCCCGTTCACCACGGCGGCAAAGTCTTTGCATGCGACCGCACTGCGCAGATAGTCGCCATGTCCCACGCGGCCCTGACTGACGGCGGTGGTATCAACGATGGTCAAACCGCTTTTTTCTGGTGGCGCATCATATTGCGACTTTGCGGCATAGCAGCGTTCCGGCAGTCCTTTTTCTTTCAGTTCCGCCGCTTTGAACGGGTCAAAGCAGCGCGGATTTCCCAATCGCGGATAGCCATGGACATCATGGGAAAGAGATAGCGCTGAGTCTTTTGCCGAAGCATAGACAGTTATCCGGCGATCATTGTTGACCCGCCGGGCAGACAGTATTTCCTCGGCAATATCGCGCTCGAAATCCTGTCGGTCAACGTCTGGAGAAGCCAGAATGATGTTAGAAATGACGCTCGAATCGCCATTGGACGCGGTCCGGTCAACAAATTCGACTGCTGGCAAAACCAAACGCGCACCCAGTGAGTGGGAGACCAGTACAATTTCCTTGGTCCATTCTTGCTGGGCAAGCTTGGTCAGGAACCGCCGAAAGTTGCGTTCGTCCCAATACATATTGGTTTCATCAACGGCATATTTCAGCAACTGCCCCTGCGAGGGCCAGCTATACTGAATGACCGGACCGGTAAAACCCGTGAGGCGTGAAATTTGGGCGGCATCGCGAGAGCTTGTTAAAAATGTTTCGCGATAGCCATGGACATAGAGCAAGACCCGGCCGTCACGATTGCCCATGGTTCTGGACAGATCCGTCCACCACTGTGTCTCGTTGGACATGGCCAGCGGGATGCGGCGATCATCGACCTTGCCTTTGTCATTCAAGACGTCCTGTGGGGCGCCGAAGCGGCCATAGCGAACTTTATCTCCGCGATGCTTGAGCAATTTGACGGTTTCGTTGCGGCAATCGGGCAATCGACTGGTGACGACAAAAAAGGGCTTGTCGGCCAGCGCTGTTTCACCATTCGTACCATTGGTTGAATGGGCGGATGAAATATCCGTGGCCGCTGGATCGCATCGCCCGTTGGCGACATAGTCTGCGTGGCGGATATCGCCATAGTCAACCGGTGAGATACAGCCAGCAGCTATAAACGTCAGGCCCAATGCCAGCGGCCTCAAACCACCCAATAATGCCTTGAGCGTACCGCTGACCATGGTTCAGCCGCGATGCTCGCTCTTGACCCAGCGAACGGTGCCGGACGACGCGCGCATCACTACACTTTCGGTTGTCATGATGCCGTTGCGGAGTTTCTTGACGCCTTCCAACAAAGAGCCATCCGTGACTCCGGTTGCAGCAAAAATAACATCACCTTTGGCGAGTTCTTTCAGGTCATAGACTTTATCGAGATCTTCAATGCCCCATTTGTGAGCCCGTTTACGCTCGTCATCATTACGGAAGGTCAGGCGGCCCTTGAACTGCCCACCGACACAGCGCAGCGCCGCGGCGGCCAATACGCCTTCAGGCGCCCCACCGCTGCCCATATACATATCGACAGTGGTTTCTTCATCGGTGGTGGCAATGACGCCCGCGACATCGCCGTCCGGGATGAGCATGATACCGCAGCCGATTTCGCGCAATTCGGAAATAATCTTCTCATGACGAGGACGATCAAGGACGCAGACAATGATGTCGGCCGGCGCCACGCCTTTTTCATTGGCAACGGCTGTCACATTCTCGGTAACAGATTTATTGAGATCGATAATATTGTCGGAATAGCCAGGGCCAACGGCGAGTTTATCCATATAGACGTCCGGCGCATTCAGCAGGTTGCCTTTCTCGGCAATGGCGAGAACCGCGAGGGCGTTTGCACCTGCTTTGGCGGTGATTGTAGTGCCTTCCAGCGGATCGAGGGCAATATCAATTTCTGGCGATTCGCCAGCGCAGCCGCGCCCGACTTTTTCGCCGATAAACAGCATTGGTGCTTCGTCGCGTTCGCCTTCACCAATGACCACGGTTCCGCAAACATCCAGTCCGTTCAACGCGGCCCGCATTGCCTCGACCGCCGCAGCATCGGCTGCCTTTTCATCACCTCGACCAATGAGTTTTGAAGCAGATACAGCTGCCGCCTCGGTGACCCGCACCATTTCCAATACGAGAATGCGTTCGAGAATATCACTTGATTTGGGCATTTGAATGTCTAGTCCTTCTTTAAGGGGCAGATTTTGAACTCTCGATAGGGGAGCGATATGACAATGTCGAGAAGCCTTATAACCTTGTCTGTAATCCTGACTTCCAGCACGTTTTTCGAGACGGCTCATGCCCAGATAGAGGCAGATGACCGCACGCTCCAGTTGATCGAAACAGCCCATCAATTGGTAGCGGTCGATGCCGATGGCTGTCTGAAGAATAGCGATCCCGACGAAATCGTCGTTTGCGCCAGATTTGATGCCAACCGCAAATACCGTCTTCCTTTTCCCGAACTGATTGAGCGGGATCAAAGGATCAGAGAGCCGATTCCAACAGGAAATGCGGAATATGTAAATACCGGCCGCTGTTATATTGATGCCAGCGAACGCAAATGTTTCAAAGGGCTACCGATAATGAGCATATCCTTTGGCGGATCAGGTGGCGGGGTTGGCGGCCCTGCTGGAAAGCTGTGGCGCATCATTGAGCCGACCGTGCCGGATGAAGACTATGTGAAACAGGTGCAGATCAAAGCAAATGATCCGGCCGAGTGACCGGAAGATTCCTAATCTTCGTCGCTTAACAGGTGCATGACGACCGGCGCGCCCTGCAGACTGCTGGAATCGGATAGCTTTTGAAGACTTTGGATAACGTCGCGTTCCTTGCTTTGATGGGTTACCATAGAAATCAGCACAGAGCCTTCATCGGTCTTTTCGGTTTGTATCAGACTCTCGATAGAGACTTCTGCATCACGCATCGCGGCTGTGATTTCTGCCAGCACACCAGGTTTATCGGTCACTACGAAACGAATATAACTTTTGCCGGTACGATTGCCGCTTTCCGCGCGTTCGCGTTCGGTCATTTGATCTGCTGACATGGTGAAAACGCTGCCGCAATCGCCGCGGGCAATATCGATAAGGTCGGCGACTACGGCCGATGCGGTTGGGCCATCACCGGCGCCGGCGCCCTGAAACATCAACCTTCCGGAGAAATTGCCTTCGGCAACAACAGCATTGGTTGACCCTTCAATATGCGCGAGAGGATGATTTTCCGGAACGAGGTAAGGATTGACCCGCTGAAATAGTTTCTCGCCGTCAATGCGCGCCATGCCAAGCAGGCGGATGCGATATCCCAAAGCTTTAGCCTGTCCGATATCTGCGGCCATGATATTGCGAATTCCCGAAATTTCGACACCGTCAAAATCAATCGCCGTGCCAAAGGAAAGCGCCGCGAGAATTGCCAGCTTGTGAGCGGCATCGACACCATCAATATCAAAACTGGGATCGGCTTCCGCATAGCCCAGGTCCTGAGCGTCTTTCAAAACTGCATCAAAATCGCTGCCATGCTTTTCCATGGTTGCAAGTATATAGTTACAGGTGCCGTTCAGTATGCCGTAGACCCGCTCAATGCGATTGGCGGATGCGCCGTCACGCAGGCCTTTGATGACAGGAATTCCGCCCGCAACGGCGGCTTCATATTTTAGTGCAACGTCTTTGCTTTCGGCCAGTCCGGCCAGCTCCATACCATGATGGGCGATCATCGCCTTGTTGGCGGTTACGAAGGATTTTCCTTGTTTCAGGCTGTTGCGGGCAAGGTTGAGTGCGGGGCCATCAGACCCGCCAATCACTTCAACGACACAATCGATCTCCGGATCGGCGGCGAACTCATCCATATCATCGACCCATTTATATGGGCTGAGATCAACGCCTCGATCGCGATTGCGGTCACGTGCGGAGATCGCCACAACAGAAATGGGGCGTCCGGCATTCTGCGCAATCATGGAGCCATTTTCATTGATCAACCGAATGACGCCGGAGCCGACAGTGCCGAGACCTGCTAAAGCGATGCGGAGAGGTTTTGTCATGATGGAGACCTTGAATTCGGGCTGATAAGCCAAGTGATCGGGCGTTCGACGCCGACTAATAGCGTCACGGCATCATATTGCCAGCCCGTCTTTTGCTGTGCCTAAATAAAAGAGCCTATAGCAGGCATGCAAAGAAGCTTATTGAGGTCGATATTCTGGTGGACGGGATCGGGGGCAGTTGCCCAGATCCTGTATTACCAGATTATAATCCCGCCGAGCCTGATTGGCGTTGCTACCCGAATCGCCCGTTAGAGCCTCCTCGGGTAGAGATTGGGGCAAGAAACAGGCCAGACGATACCATAGCAGGCTGTTGCGCACCGGCGCGCGTGCTGCCTCATCAACAATCTCGCTGAGCGATACTGCCCAGACTTTTTTCTGACCTTCGCGGCTCAATATGGTGATGGAAACAGGATCGCGCGACACGGTTTCCAGGAATATCTGCGTTTCGCCTTCGCCGATAATTGTTCCAGGAACATGAAAAGCGCTGCCGATACTGGCAATGGCGGGCGGCGCGTTGCGGGCGACGATTTCACGCACAATGGATCGGACGCGCTGATCTCTGACGGGAGTCCAGCCAATCTGCGCATCCGGCGCGGAAAGCTGCACGTCGCCATTGGCGGCCGAAAGATTGCGTGCGAAAATAATGAATGGCTTTTTCTTTATCTTGGGTGCTTTCCCGCGTTCATTGAGCGGCAAGTCGATAATGTAGCGAATCGTTTCCGGTATCCCGCCTTGACCCCGAATCAGCGCGTTGGTTGCTGCCACAATATAGTATCTTTGGGTTCCCGGCGGCGCATTTGGTGCGCGTTCGGGATCGACTTTAATCGCTTCCTTAATTGTAACATGGGCAATGATCGGTGCGCCGGTGCTCAGATCGGCAAGATCGGCATATTGCAATGGATCAGCAGCGGTATTTGATTGGGAAAAAGCAAGAGAATCCGCTGTTATTGCCCATAGCAAGGTGATGATTGTCATCGATAGTTTTTGCATGATTTTCCTGTGAAATTTCGCTTTGCAGACACCTGTCAACAATTGTCATTCTGAGTTTTCGACAGCTTAATCAATGCTGAACTAACAAAGCGATTGCCTGTCTCCATCTACCGCGTTAAAACATTTTTAAGACGGCTTTCAAAGCAACGAAAAGCTGTCATGGGGAATCTAGGGATCGCTGTGGGTAAAACTCCAACAGTTCTCAACAAAAACCTTGTTGCGAGGTTTCGATTCCCGAGGGAAGAAAAGGAGTTATGTTTCTGAATGGCTTATGCTGACCAACAACAAATGAGTTCGAGCAAGATAATTTCCATTATTCTTGTCGTTCTTATTCACGCGCTGTTTGGATATGCTTTGGTGACCGGACTGGCTTATAGTGCCGTAAAGAAAGTGGCATCAGAGCTCGATATGATCGATATCCAAGAAGAAGAACCGCCCGAAGAGATTGAAGAGCCACCACCACCACCGCCGGATCAGCCGATTGAGCCGCCACCAGTGGTAACGCCTCCACCAATCGTGGCACCGCCAGCGGCGCCAAGACCGGTGATATCCACGCAACCTGTAGCGCCTCCTGTAGTCGCGCCTGTTGTTGCTGCACCGCCTCCACCTCCACCGCCGCCTCCACCGCAGCGGGCGAATCCGGAGCCTCGCGGCAATCCAGGTAACTGGGCGAACGCGAACGACTATCCATCACGTGCACTGCGTGAGGAACGCGAAGGTACGACTAGCTTCCGTGTTACCGTTGGAGCGAATGGCCGTGTTTCTGATTGTCAGATCACCGGGTCAAGCGGCCACAGCGATCTGGATGCAGCCACCTGTAAAAATATCAAGCGTCGTGCACGGTTCCGTCCAGCACTTGATAGTCAGGGCAACAAGATGGCTGGAACATGGTCTAGCCGGGTTCGTTGGCAGATACCGAAATAATAATGAATCGCAGCGGGCTGACTGCCGTCGGTCCGCTGCAAAAACTGTTTTGAAATTAAATCTATCCTTGAGGGGAATATATAATGTTTATTGAAATCTTAGCGGCCGGTGCAACGGCTCCACAAAACCAGTTTGGCTTTTGGGAAGCAATGGAGCAGGGCGGCGTTATCGCTTGGTTCACATTGGCCGTACTGGCGATTATGTCCGTATCATCTTTCTACATTCTGTTTTCAAAACTGTTCGAGCAGAACAAAGTTATGAAGCAGGGACAAGCAGCTCGCTCTTCGTTCTGGAAAGCAAACAGCCTGAAAGAAGGCGCTGCCAAGCTCGACAAGAACAGTGCGTATCGTCAGATCGTTGACGACGGTATCAAGGCCGAAGAAGATCACGCCCGTTTGACCGACCCTGTGGAAGCGCATGACTGGTTGCACGGTTCGCTGGATCGTTCACAAGGTTTGATCAACTCCAAACTTGCTACGGGTCTTCCATGGCTTGCAACGGTTGGTGCAACGTCTCCGTTTATCGGTCTGTTCGGTACGGTTATCGGTATTTACCGCGCACTGATCAAAATTGGTATTGCTGGCCAAGCATCAATTGATGCTGTTGCTGGTCCGGTTGGTGAAGCTCTGATCATGACCGCACTGGGTCTTGGTGTGGCTGTTCCTGCCGTTCTTGCCTATAACTGGCTGCAGGGCCGTAACAAGCGTATCGCCGAAGATCTCAGCGATTTTGCAAATGATGTTCTTGGTTACATTTCGTCCGACGGTGCGGTGAAACCATCTGCAATGAAAGGTGGGGCTCCAGCGAAGCCAGCAACCGCAGCTGCAGCAAAGCCGGCTCCGAAAAAGTAAGGCGCTAGCCAAAGCCGTTTGCCGGACATCAATGTTTCTGCAAACGGCTTTGGCTGGTCCTGATTTTCGAATGCGCAGGGTCATCCTGCAATTTCGGTAAGTATAATTATAAGAGGATAGAATCTTATGGCGATGAATGTTGGCGGCGGAGGCGGAGCGGAAACTCCCCTATCGGACATTAACACGACCCCGCTGGTGGACGTCATGCTCGTTTTGCTGATCATTTTCTTGATCGCCGTTCCTGTTGTGATCCAGACGGTGGAGTTGGAATTACCGGTTATGGAATTTGAAGTGACAACAACGAAACCTGAAAATGTTTTGCTTGCTGTTACCACGACTGACTCTGCCGGACGTGATCCTGGCGATCCGGAATATTCCGGCGCCAATCCAGGCGGTAACTGCCGGGTCTATTGGAACACGACTCCGATCGATTCGAATGAATTGGTGCAAAGAGCCGTGACGCAGCTGGAAAACCAGATTGAAGCTTTTGGCGGTGTGGAAAATATGACGCCGGAAGATATGCCGGAAGTGCATATTCGCGGTGACATTAACACACCCTATCGGTGCATTGGCGGGGCAATTTTTGCCATGCAGCGCGCGGGTTTCGCGAAAGTCGGATTTCTCTCGACACCAGTTGCAATCGAATAGCCCGAAACGGCATGAAGTTTAGAGTATTTAAGGAGACGCACTAATGGCCATGAGCGGCGGCAAAGATGATGGTGAGCCGATGATGGAAATGAACACGACGCCGTTGATCGACGTCCTGCTCGTTTTGCTCATCATGTTCATCATTACAATCCCGGTCCAGACCCATGCGGTTAAACTGGACCTGCCTGTAGATGATCCAAATCCACCACCACCACCACCGATAGAGCCTGACAAAAATCGTCTGGGTATTACGGCTACCAATCAGATATTGTGGAACGAAGTTCCCGTAACGCTGAATCAGGTGAAAGATTATCTGGTTCGAACCAAATCCATGGTCCCAGAGCCGGAATTACAGTTCCAACCTGATGCTGTTAGTGCTTATCTGACCGTTGACCGTGTATTGGCGGAGATCAAGTCTAGCGGTGTCAGCAAATTTGGTTTTGTCGGCAACGAACAATATAGCAGCTTTAGCAAGGCATCACGTTTGCCGAACTAAAATGTTTGCGATAACGCTTTAAAAGGGGCAGTGGAGCGATCCACTGCCCCTTTTTTATTCCCGGTTCCGGGCGTTTCGTGTGCGGCTTTGGCATCAAGACTTTGAACGAGATAGTGGGTTAGGGGGCGATCTGTTTCAAGCAGGTTGGTTGGGTCGCGCCAAACCGCAGTGGGCTTGTTGTTGTCACCCTCTGGTCTTCACAGGGTGAGGCATGACGCAAACAACGTGGAATCGTCTGTCTACTGAGAACCAATTCTGAGCTAAATGTGGTCCGCCGTTCTGCTTCAGACCGCCAAGGCAGTCTTCGACTGTTCACCGCCATTAAACTGCAACTCTGCCAGCTTCGAATAAAGACCGTTTTTCGCAATCAGGCTGTCGTGATCGCCTTGCTCTACAATCTGACCCTCATCCATGACGATGATCCGGTCGGCGGAACGAACGGTCGCCAGCCGGTGGGCAATGACGATCGTTGTCCGGTTTTTCATCAAATTGTCCAATGCGTCCTGCACCAGCTTTTCGCTCTCTGCATCCAGCGCTGATGTTGCCTCGTCCAAGAGAAGGATCGGTGTTTGACGCAGCAACGCCCGGGCAATTGCCACTCGCTGACGCTGGCCACCAGACAAACGCGTCCCTGCCTCTCCCATGAAACTGTCCAGCCCGTCTGGCAGCTCCAGCAGGAATTTTTCCGCATTGGCGGCCCGGGCTGCTGCCCAGATTTCCTCGTCGGTCGCATCCCACTTGCCATAGCGCAGATTGTCGCGGGCGGATGCAGCAAATAGCACCGTATCCTGAGGCACCAGCGCCATTCGCTCACGAATGTCGGCCGGGTCGGCGGAGGGCAGGGCCACACCGTCAATCCGGACGCTGCCGCCTTGCGGGTCATAAAAGCGCTGTGCGAGCTGAAACAGGGTTGATTTGCCGGCACCGGAAGGTCCGACAACCGCAACGGTTTCGCCGGGCGTCACTTTCAGGGAGAAGTTCTTGAGAGCGTTGGCGTCCTGGCGGGTCGGATAGGCGAAGGTGATGTTGTCAAACGAGATTTGTCCCCGCGGTGGTTCCGGTAGGGCTATCGGCGAGGCCGGGGCCGCAATGCCCGGCTCTTCGGAAAGCAATTCAGCCAGACGGCCGGCAGCGCCCGCTGCACGCAAAAGATCGCCGTATACCTCTGTCAGTGCACCAAAAGCACCGGCTACGAGTCCGCCGGTCAGGACGAATGCAGCAATCGTACCGCCGGAAATGGTTCCATCGGCAACGCCGATAGCACCGCGCCACATCAATAACGTAATGCCGGTAAATACCAGCGCGATAACCACCGCCGTTAAAGCCGCTCGCAGCCTTATCCGCCGCTTTGCGGTTTCAAACGTGGTTTCTACCGCACCGCCAAATCTTTCATGCTCGCGGTTTTCCTGACCAAAGGCCTGGACAATTTTCATAGCGCCTAGTGTTTCAGAAACCATGGCGCCGACATCGGCAACCCGGTCCTGACTGAACCGCGACACGCTGCTCAGTTTGCGGCCAATGAAAACGATCGGCAGAATGACAATCGGGATGCCCAGTAACAATCCCGCTGTCAGGGCTGGTGCCAGTGTGAATAGAAATATGATCCCGCCCAGACCGACAATGGTGTTGCGCAGGGCCACCGATACGGTGGTGCCCACGGTCTGTTCGATAATTGCGGTATCGGATGTCATTCGCGATGCGATTTCCGATGGACGGTTTTCTTCGAAGAAACCGGGGGCAAGGCGCAGCAAATTGCGCTGAACCGCAAGTCTGATATCGGCGACAACCCGTTCGCCGAGCCAGCTGACAAAATAGAAGCGAAGTGCTGTGGCGACCGCCAATATGGCAACAATCACCAGCAGGATCTGAAAATAGGGAGCGATTTCTTCGCCGCCGGAAGCAAAGCCTTCATCGACGATCGACTTGAAACCCCACGGAATCGCCAAAGTCGCCAAGGCCGCGACTAGCAAGGCAATTGCGGCAAAAGCGATCTGTCTCGGATAGCGAATGGCCCGATCCCAGACCATCCGCAAATTACCTATTCTTTTGATCGCAGGCTTTTCTGTCTTTGACGGCTCCTGTTCAGGGGCATTGTCATTGGTATTTTCACTCATAAACGAAGCCCCTAGCAGCCGGACCTTTGCGCCACAATCCTGTTGGCCATCAGATAGGGATGGAAAATCCCATGCGCAATCAGACCGGTCTTTCCTAGATAGGATTAAATTGTCCGATGCCAAGGATCAGATCAACAGAACGACCCATATTGGGATCGTTGCCGCTGCTTCGGGCAACTCACTGGAAAACCGCCGCAACATTGCCTAAGAAACGATGATATTATAGCGGTTTTCTGCTGTATGATTCGCTCTGAAGGCCGGACGGCAAGCTGGAGCATATTGGGCTAAGGGAAGTAAACCGTGAACCAGATCGCATCTAAAGGCCAATTGCGCATGTCGCTGTTGCGCTGGGTTTTATTCATCGTCCCGCTGATTGTTCTATTGGGTTTCATATCAGGACAGGTTGCGGGTTCAGGCGAGGAAAATCGCTGGTTTCAGGCGCTGGTCAAGCCGGAGGCACAACCGCCCGGCTGGATGTTCGGAGTTGCCTGGACGATCCTGTACACCATGATGGGAATAGCGCTGGCAATGATAATGCACGCCCGCGGCGCGCCGCTGCGCGGCCTCGGCATTATATTATTTCTGGTGCAATATGCACTCAACCTTTTCTGGTCGCCGCTTTTTTTCGGCATGCATCAGATATCTGCCGCCTTCTGGTTGCTGATCACGATTTTTGCGACGGCTTTTGTCACAACGCTGGTTTTCGGCCGGGTACGAAAGGCTGCTGCCTGGTTAATGGTTCCCTATCTGGCTTGGCTCTGTTTCGCTGCGATTTTGAACAAGCAGATTGTTGATCTCAATCCGGGTGCAGAAACTCTTGTTGTGCCTGCCGCGAGTACCCAGATATAAGAGCGTAATAACCTGACCCTGACCCCCAGACGGAGTAATTGACATGCAAAGCCAGAACAGATTTTTTGATGACCTTTCCAAAGTACTGAACGGGTTGGCCGGAACGGTGGCCGGTGTTGGCCGCGAAGCCGAGGCGGGTGCGCGGGAGCGGGCGAAGGAATGGGTCGGCGGCATGGATTTTGTGTCGCGGGAAGAATTTGAGGCGGTCAAGGAAATGGCGTCCAAGGCACGCGCTGAGGCCGACGCTTTGAAAAAACGGCTTGATGCTCTGGAGAAATCTGCACCGAAAGCAGCAGCAAGACCTGCAGCCGCGAAAAAACCCGCGGCCCGTAAGCCGGCGGCGCGCAAGCCAGCACCGAAGAAAACCACACCGCCAAAATCAGGCAGCTAGTTTTCGTCACGAATCTGGTCGACTTTTTCGCCACAGAATATCCGCGCTGATTATCCACAGTCTTCCCACAAACAATATCGGCCAAGGGATTACGCCGCCTTGCCCTGCATGTTGAGCTAGGCCACTAAGGCTCTGATGCAGGGGCAAAGATGCAAATGATGTGGAACCGTAATGCTTGACGATATATGGTCTGAGCTTGATCAGGAAGAAGCGCCGCCGGTAGATATGCTGGTCGCTTTTTTCGAGGCACGAGGCTGGTCGGTCAATCATGTCAGTGAAGAAGAAATCTCGGTCGAGATTAAAGGCAACTGGACCAGCTATCAGTTGCGGGCGATCTGGCGCAATGAGGACCACGTTTTGCAACTGCTGCTTCTGCCGGAGCTTCGGGTCCCCGATGATAAGAAAATCGCCATTTACGAAACGCTTGGGTTGGTGAATGAGCAGCTTTGGCTGGGCCATTTTGATCTCTGGTCAAACGAAAATATCCTGTTGTTCCGGCATGCAATCATGCTGGGCGGCAGCGGCCTGCTTGGCCTCGATCAGGCGCAGACAATTGTTGATATGGCGATAGACGAATGGGAGCGTTTTTACCCCGTGTTCCAGTTTGTCTTGTGGAGCGACAAAAGTCCGCAGGACGCGATTGCCCATGCCATGATCGATACGCAGGGTGAAGCCTGAAGGAGTGAACGTGATCGGAGACGGGTTTGAGAACATCTGGTTTGTCGGTTGCGGCAATATGGGTGGAGCGATCCTGCAGGCATGGCTTGATCAGGGCCTGGACGGTAACAAGGTCACTATAGTCAAACCGAATGCATCGGCGCTGCCGGGCGGGTTACAATCGCAGCCGGATTATCCTGAAGGTTCATCTCCTGATCTGGTGATGCTGGCGATGAAGCCTTATCAGCTGGACGATGTCGCGGTAAAACTCGCACCGCTGGTGCACGAAAACACTCATATCGTGTCTGTGTTGGCGGGGACCGAAACTGATATCTTGCGGTCAGCTTTTCCGGATGCAGGTAAAATTATCCGGTTGATGCCCAACATGGCTGTGACGGTCGCCAAATCACCGATGATCCTGATCAGCGAAGTGGAGAATGCGGAGCTCAAGGCGCAGATGAATGAATTATTTGCCCCGCTGGGACCACCTGAATGGCTTGAGAATGAAGGGCAGATGCATCTCGCAACTGCACTTTCGGGTTCTGGCCCTGCCTTTCTGTTCCGGTTTATCGATGCGTTGGCCGTGTCGGCGGCCGGGTTGGGTATGAACAAAGCGCAAGCCGAGCGCCTTGCTTTGGCGATGGTCGATGGTGCCGCGACACTGGCTGCTGGATCAGATGTAAATCCGGGCGTGCTGGCCGACCGGGTGGCCAGCCCGAATGGCGTCACCCGAAAAGGGTTGGATGTACTGGATGCCGACGGCCGGGTGAACGCGCTGCTTCATGACGTCCTGAAAGCGGCGATGGAACGCAACCGGGAAATGGCCGAGGAAGCGAAAGCCTGATCTTTCCTACAGAACGGGCGCTGTGATAGTGAAACAGTGCTCTTTCTCAGCTTTGAATATCGACCCCTTTACCAGCTGGATGACCTGGCCGAGCGAATGGCAAGGCCAGTGAGAATTGTGTGAACTTTGGATTCTTGTTGCGTGCCAAAAAAGCCCAAAAGAGGCCTGTACACTTTGTAAACTTCGTAGCTGTTCAGGCCTTGTTCTTTCAGGTTTTGTCCTTGCGCAGGTCAAATACCATCTGTCGGTCGCTTTCGGGGACCAGCCCCTCTAGCACATGCCAGAAACCCGTTACGGATTCCTGTCCCGCAGTCACATAGGCGGCGGACAGCTTTTCCCGTAACTGCGCGAACAGCTCTGCTTCCAAAGCAGCACCTTTATCGGTCAATCGAAGTAATTTCTGGCGGCGATCCAGGGCGCCGGTTTTTGTCACCACGAGATCACGATCATGCAATTCCTTCAGAACCCGGCCCAAAGACTGTTTGGTAATCGCAAGCAACCGCAGCAACTCACCAACCGTCAAATCCGGCTGGCGCGCAATGAAATAAAGCGCCCGGTGATGTGCCCGGCCAAGGCCCTGTTTGGCAAGCTCCTGATCGATTGCATTGGTCAGCCGGGTGTAGCCAAAATAGAGCAGTTCCACACCGCGTCTGATTTCGTCTTCGCGAAGGAAGAGCGGCGATGCTCCCGGGGAGGCAGAAGGGCGAGATATGTCAGCCATGTTGACGTATCTTGACATGCTGCTTTGGGGATTGCAAGATAATCTGGTTAAGGTTGCAATTCCTTCCATCAGTTCAGCGAAAGTGACAGAATATGGCGCATGACGATAGTCTGGAAATCCTTGTTGAACGGAATGAAGCACCCGTATCGGATGCAGACCGGGCGAAGCTGCTCGAAAATCCCGGCTTTGGAAATCTGTTCACGGACCACATGGCGGTCATCCGTTACACAGAGGGGCAGGGCTGGCATGATGCCAAAATAACAGCACGCGCGCCTATCCCGATGGATCCCGCCTCATCGGTATTGCACTATGCTCAGGAAATATTTGAAGGGATGAAGGCCTATCGTCTGGCAGACGGCACCACCGCCCTGTTTCGCCCTGAACAGAATGCCCGGCGTTTCCAGTCATCGGCACAGCGGATGGCGATGCCCGAACTGCCGGAGTCGGTTTTTCTGAAGTCTGTTGAAGCACTGGTTGATATTGACCGCGACTGGTTTCCGTCTACCGAAGGCGGGTCCCTTTATTTGCGGCCGTTCATGTTCGCCAGTGAAGTGTTTCTGGGGGTTCGTCCTGCGAAGGAATATCTCTATATGGTGATCGCATCGCCAGTCGGTGCCTATTTCAAGGCCGGCGCGTCAGCGATTACAATCTGGGTATCTAAGGATTATACCCGTGCCGCTCCTGGCGGCACCGGAGCTGCCAAATGCGGCGGCAATTATGCCGCCAGTCTGGTCGCGCAAGCCGAAGCGATTGGTCAGAACTGCGATCAGGTGGTGTTTCTCGATGCCGCCGAGCAACGCTGGGTGGAAGAGCTTGGCGGTATGAACCTGTTCTTCGTAATGGATGACGGGCGGCTGGTCACACCGCCGCTAACTGGAACAATCCTGCCCGGAATTACGAGGGAATCGATCATGACCCTGGCGCGTGAAGAAGGGCTTTCAGTTAGCGAAGAGCTCTATTCCATCGACCAATGGCGCACGGATGCGGCCAGCGGAAAATTGCGAGAAACCTTCGCTTGCGGCACCGCCGCCGTGGTAACAGCAGTGGGGACCGTCCGGTCCGAGGATGGTGAGTTTACCATCGGCAGCGGCGGCCCGGGCCAGTTGACCGAGAAACTGCGGATGCGGCTGGTGGATATTCAACGGGGCCTTGCCGAAGACAAGCATGGCTGGGTCAAACGCCTGTTCTGAAACAATGTGCTAAAATAGCTGTAACTGCCCCTTGCCCCTTTCGGGTAAGTTGGATATTAGGCCCCTTCGCTGACGAATGAAGCGGCTAATATTGGGGTGTCGCCAAGTGGTAAGGCAGCGGCTTTTGATGCCGCCATGCGCAGGTTCGAATCCTGCCACCCCAACCATTCGATATGTTGTCCTTGCAATATGACAAATCGAATCACTGCTGCTCATTATCTCCACAACGACCTGTAAATTCGCACCGATTTGGATGAAACATGCCTTCCAGACGAAGAAATCGATGGCCGTTTTGGTAAAATCCCCATTTATTATGTAAAGCTATGTAAATTAGGTGTCGTGGCTCTGGTAAAATCCACGAACATAGATGTAAACAAAATCCGGGTTGGGAATTTATATGAGGCGAAAGCAATGGGATGTTTGCTTTCGCTACCGGGGAAAACACGTATGCGCATAGCAATTGCAGACGACGATAGAGAAGTCGTAGATTTTTTGGGTAAAATTGTTGAAGAGCAAGGCCATGTTTTCGTGGGTTTTGCAGATGGCGACGCTTTGGCCAATGCCTTGCTGCGTGACACTTTCGATCTGGTAATCCTGGATTGGAACATGCCTGGCAAGACCGGCATGCAGATCCTGGAATGGATGGAAGGTGCGGTCGATGATCGTCCACCGGTTATGATGATGACAAGCCGCACGGCAAAACAGGATATCAGCGATGCACTAAATGCTGGTGCTGATGATTATATCACGAAACCGGAAGACCCGAATGTAATCGCTGCCCGGATCAATGCGATCCTTCGGCGCGGCAACGGCTCCACAGCGATGGAAACAACAGCGCAATATGGTGACTATATTCTGGACCGCATCGAACAGAAGGTTCGGCATAACAAAACGGAAGTGGCTTTGACCGCCAAGGAATTTGAATTGACCGATTTGATGTTCCGTAATCGCGACCGGACTTTGTCACGGCGCTATATTATGGAAACGGTCTGGCGGACGAACGCGCATCTGGCGACGCGGACGCTGGATATGCATGTGTCGCGGGTGCGGTCCAAATTATCGCTGACGCCTGAGAACGGGTTTCGGATTTTCACCGTTTTCGGTTATGGCTACAGACTGGAGACATTAAGCAACGGGGTATGACCATGACCTTTGAAAGACGTAAGCGAAAATATCTCAAATGCTTGCAGCTTTCATCCCTGCTTTTACTGGCTTCGGTTTCTGTCTCACCGCATATCGCGCAGGCCCAGTCTTCTGCCAATAATGAACGTGTTGAATATGTGTTCAAGCGCGGTGATACCCTGATCGAACTCGCTGGAAAATATATGCGCAAGCGCTCCGATTATGTGACGGTGCAGCGGCTTAACCGTATAGCAAATCCGCGATTCATTCCTGTCGGAAAAACCATATCGATCCCGTTCCGCCTGCTGAAGTACCGGCCGAGTGAGGCCAGTTTGAGTGCTTTTCGCGGCAATGTTTCCATCGCACGTGATGGTCAGACCATCGCCCCAGTGACAGGCCTCGATATCGCGGAGGGTAGCAGGCTGGCGACCGCTGCAGGCAGTTTTTTAACGCTGGAATTAGAAGATGGATCGCGTATTTCCATGCCATCCAACAGCAAGATGCGGATTACGCGCCTGCGGCATATTCTTCTTACCGACAGCGTGGACTATGAACTGGCAGTGGACAGCGGCCGGATACGTTCGAAAGTCACCCCTTTCGACAAGAAGGCGGATCGGTACCGGGTTCGCACACCGGTGGCAGTTTCCGCTGTTCGGGGCACAGATTACCGGACCCGCGTGGATGAAGCGACTGGCACTGCCTATTCGGAGACAGTTGAAGGCGCAGTTGAGGTTGCTGCGGGAGAGAGCCTGGACAGCGCAAACATAGTGTCGGTTCCGGCGGGCACTGGCGCCGCTGCGACTGTTACCGGTGATCTTGCAAAAGCAGATTTGCTGACACCGCCTGAACTTGTCGATCCGGCCAAGGTGCAATCCGAAGAGGCGCTGGAATTTGTCGTGGCGCCGCGAGAAGCGGCCGCTGCCCACCGCATCCTTGTTTCAACGGACGCCGGGTTTGTGGACATAGTGACAGAGCAACTAAGTGACGGGACAACTATAAGTCTGCCCGGCATTGAAGACGGACGATATTTTGCCAAGGCAACCGCCTTTGGACGAGATGGTTTTGAAGGGATGCCTGCGTCCTATTCCTTCAAGCGACAGTTAAGCACCCTCAGCGGCAGCGCTGGCACGGGCGATTTTGGCTACCGGTTCAAATGGGCTGGTGCCGGCAAGGGTAAGCGCATTTATCGTTTTCAATTGCTGCTCGGCGACACGAATGCCGTTCCGATTGTCGATGAAGCTGGTCTGACCCGCGAAATCATCACTTTGTCCGATTTGCCCGATGGCGAATATTACTGGCGCGTGGGGGTCACACAATATTCTGCGGACCCGGAAGATACCGACGTGTTTCAGAAATGGACCGATTTCGAAAAATTGACGGTAGCTGGCTAGGGCCGCTGGTTAGCGGCCGGACTGCCAAAGATGTACCGGGTCGCCTTTTGTCTCTATGTGGAGAATTGATTGTCCATGAAACTGCGTCGCCGCCTCGGAATTGAATGGGCCGGTGTGGCGCTTGGGGCATCGCTGATAGTCACTGCACTGATCTATTGGAACAGTCTCTCCGGCTTTGACAACCTACTTTATGACCAGCTTTCTGAATATGATCGTCCGGAGGCATCCGAAGAAATTTTGATTGTCGCCGTCGATGAAGACAGTCTGGCCGCATTTGGCAAATGGCCATGGCCGCGCGATCGACATGCAAATTTGTTCAGCATATTGGCGGATGCAAAGCCAAAGGCGATTGCATTTGATATATTGCTAAGCGAACCCGGTGACACTGATGAAGACCAGTTGATGGCACAGGCGGCCGGGCAAAATGATAATCTGTTTCTGCCGCTGCACTTTGTCTTCCCGGGGAGCAATGGGGCAGATTTTGATGTCAAAGAGCCAATTACACCCCTGAAGGAGGCTGTTACCGGAATCGGGCACGTCAATCTTCTGTTCGATCGTGACAGCGTAGTACGCCGGACATCATTGTGTTTTGGCGGAATCACCGACCCTGTGGACAGCGCCAGGACGGTCTGGCCGCATCTCATGGAACAGGTTTATCGCAGTGTGAGTGGTGGTAGTTCATCGGCCTTTGACAGTCTTGAAAATTGTCAGAAACCTTTGCTCATGCCCTATGCGAACCGCGGGGCCTTTTCCCAGGTCCCATATGCTGCAGTCGTAAATGGCGAAATTCCGGCAGCATTTCTGAATGACAAGATCATATTGATAGGCGCAACCGCCCAAGGGTTGGGTGACCAGCATCCTGCGCCGCTTGGCGATGGTGGTACTGTCGCCGGTGTCGAGATTATGGCCAATATGCTGAATGATATCATGGCCGACAATTTTATCGCGCCCGTTTCGACAGGCACGCAAATCCTGTTGTCGCTGATCCCGACCTGGATATTGCTGATCGGTTTCTGGCGCTGGCGGCCCCGAACAACGATCTTTGTCTCGATCGGGTTGGTAGCCGTCATATTGGTCGCCAGCGCCGTTCTGTTGTCCTTTCAGATATGGTTTGCGCCCGGTGCGGCGCTGGTCGGACTGGGGCTGGTCTACCCGGTCTGGGGATGGCGCCGACTGCAGGCGACCAGTGACTTCATGGGCGGTGAGTTGAAAAATTATCGCTCCGAAACACCCGATATTCCTGTTCTGCAAAGCTCGCTGGGTCCTGTGGATCTGGTAACCGAACAAGCCGAAGAGTTAGCCCATGCCATCAAGCATGTTCGTGACCTGCGCCGGTTCATTACCGATGCACTGACCAATTTACCCGACCCGATGTTCATCACCGACCTCGATGGCAAGGTCAAATTTGTCAACAAACTGGCGCAAACCGGGGTCGAGGATGGTGCTCAGGATCTGGCACTTGATGACATGCTGGATCGCTTTGTTGCGCCTGAAGATCTGGGCGATGTTAAAAATTACCTGGCGCTGGACCAACAAGCGCGCGAACATGATTATATCGATTTCACCTCGCTGAATGATGAGGTTTTCGCGATGCGCCGGGCCCGGGTATTATCCAATGAGGGAGAATTGCGCGGGCACATCCATTATCTTGCGGACATCACTGAAGTCGCCAATGCGGCGCAGGAACGTGAAGAAGTCTTGCAGCTTTTGTCTCATGACATGCGGTCCCCTCAGGCGGCGATATTGGCGCTGCTGGATGGTCAGGATGCAACGGATGACAACAAGCGGATCGAAAGCCATGCTCGCCGGACTTTAGCGCTGGCCGATAATTTTGTCGGTCTGGCGCGAATAAAGTCGAGTGAATTTTCCGGCGAAGATATTCTGCTGTCTGACCTGGTGATTGAAGCCAATGACAGCATGTGGCCGCTTGCTAAACAGCGGGGAATTAAATCAACGGTCGACGATCAAACGGACGGTGCGTTCATCGTCGGCGAGCCATCCAGCCTTTACCGGTCTTTCGCTAACCTGATCGACAATGCGATCAAATACAGCCCTGACAACAGCCAGATTTCTATCCTGCTTCGCAATATCAGCCTCGACAAGAAACCCTTTGTGTCCGTTACAATTACCGATCAGGGCAAAGGTATAGCGGAAGACATGCTGGGCAATCTGTTCGAGCGCTTCGCGAGCAATGATGCAGCGTCCAAGGGAGCCGTCAAAGGCGCCGGTCTGGGGCTCAATTTCGTGGCGGCAGTGATCGAGCGCCATGGCGGCACCATCCGCGCAGGGAATGTCCGGGATGGCGGTGCACAATTTACAATATTATTGCCGCTGGCACCGGAGCCGGCAACCGCAGATTGATATAGATGTTCTATTCAATACCGGTTCGAGTGCGTACTGTATTATTCGTTGTCTGGCCGGAATTCCCAAGACCGAAAAGAGCGGCGTCAATCAGATAGGGGAGAGACTGTTCCATCGACCCCTTGCAATGATATTCTGCGGCCGTGCCGGAATAGACAGTCGATCCGTCGGAGGTGTTGACCATATTGATGGTCAGGCGATGCTCGACATCATCACAGGATTGCAACGGTTTGCGCTCCTTCTGCCCGGCAATGGTAGCCACATCATCCTTTTCACCGGTCGTCATAGCTATGGATGCCGGCCGATCTGCCAAGGCGATGTGAACCAGTATCGGCGCCTCGTCTGCCGCAGCAAAGTTTCTTGCTACCAGCGCTTCAGCAACCATCTTGCGCGCTATTTGATAAGCTGCGCTATTCTGTTCCGGTTTGGCCGTGAAACTATATTGCTTCTGGGCGGGCAAAGATGATCCCGCCTTTGTCTGAATCCGAGTTTCAATCGGGCCGCCGCAGCTCGTTGTCATGGCGACGAGCGGTATCATAAGGATGGCAAGGCGGCGCATAGCTGTCCTCGGCTTGTTAGTGACGGCTATGGTCAATAATGCCATGGGCCAGAAATGTCACGACAATAGGCGATCGATGCCGGATATCGTCGTTTGCTCCTTAGCGGGTCAGCACGTAATAAATCACGTAAAACCACGAAAAAAAGCCGTGGATAATCGCCCAAAGAACTGACTGATGCGTGGTGAAGCTGATCGCAATAGCAAGCGCGCTGCCAAAGCCAACGCCCTTGCTGACAATTTCTTTACGAACATAGGTCGCGCCACGGCTCATTGGTGATCCTCCATCTGCATAATCTTCTGGTCGCATTCGTTCCGGCTTAATTCTATCCGCCATTGCTTATGCCGCTTCGCGAGCGCGATCAGAAAGCTCCTGATTGAGCATTTCTGCCAAAAGGAATGCCAGTTCCAGCGATTGGGCTGCATTTAGTCGGGGATCACAATGGGTATGATAGCGATCACCCAGTGCCGCTTCGGTAATCGCAACGGCACCGCCGGTGCACTCTGTTACATTCTGACCGGTCATCTCGCAATGGATCCCGCCGGCCAGAGTACCTTCGGCGCGGTGTACGGCAAAGAAGCCGCGAACCTCGGCGAGTATGCGCTCGAACGGCCGGGTTTTATAACCGTTATCCGCCTTGATGACATTGCCATGCATCGGATCGCAGGACCAGATGACCGGATGGCCTTCCTGTTTGACAGCGCGGACCAACGGCGCGAGGCCGCTTTCCACCTTGTCATGTCCGAAACGCGAGATCAGCGTGATCCGGCCGGCCTCACGGGCAGGATTCAAAGTATCGAGCATTTTCAGCAGATCATCAGCCTGCAGTGATGGACCGCATTTCATGCCGATCGGATTGCCGATACCGCGTAGAAACTCGACATGGGCAGAGCCTTCAAAACGTGTCCGGTCACCAATCCACAGGAAATGGGCACTGGTGTCATACCATTCGCCGGTCAGGCTGTCCTGCCGCGTCAAGGCTTCTTCATAGGGCAGCAGCAAGGCTTCGTGGCTGGTGTAGAAAGATGTTCCTTTCAGTTGCGGCACGGTATCAGGGTTAAGTCCGCACGCTTCCATGAAAGACAGGGCTTCACCGATACGGTCAGCCATTTCTTCGAATTTCTTGGCCCAGGGGCTGCGGCTCATGAAATCGTGGGTCCAGCCATGAACCTGCTGCAGGTTGGCATAGCCGCCAGTTGAAAAGGCACGCAGCAGGTTGAGCGTCGCCGCTGCCTGATTATAGGCGCGGATCATGCGCTCCGGATCGGGGTCCCGGCGGCCTTCTTCAAACTCGATGCCATTGATAATATCACCGCGATAGCTAGGCATTTCGATACCATCTTGCGTCTCGGTCGGGGCGGAACGCGGCTTGGCAAACTGCCCTGCCATCCGGCCCAGCTTCACTATCGGCATTTTCGAAGCGTAGGTCAGTACCACGGCCATTTGCAGGATGACCCGAAATGTGTCGCGGATATTGTTGGGATGGAACTCGGCGAAGCTCTCGGCACAGTCGCCGCCTTGCAGCAAGAAAGCCTTACCCTCCGCGACTTCAGCCAGATCTTGTTTCAGGCTGCGCGCCTCTCCGGCAAAGACCAGCGGTGGATAGGTGCCGAGCAGCTTTTCTGTATCCGCGAGCTTCGCAGCATCGGGATAGTCAGGCATTTGCAGCCCTTCAAAATTTCTCCAACCGTTCGGCGTCCAGTTCGTCGCCATGAGCACACTCCAATGTCTTTCACTTAAAATCGGGTGGCTTTAGGCGCGTTTCAAGGGCAATGGCAAGCAAAAGCGCCGTTTGGTTGCGGCCGAAACTAACAAATGGCCTTGTCCGATGACCTAACTACCCGGTCTGGTTTTCCAAGTGCCGGCATTACGATATTCTGGTTTGACCTGGCTGACATTTGGCAATTTCTGGCCAGCAAAGGCTTCTTCTCCGCCTTTTTTCAAGGCTTCCTTGCTATAGCTGGGCGCTTGATAGGTTATAGGCTTCCCAGCGGCGATAGCAGGTACTGGCAAGCTGTGACGCCGTGCGTTGTCCGCTGCGATAGCCGCCGCTTTCTCTGATTTCGCTGCCTCTTCCTGTGCTTTGCGGCGCCCGGCTTCATAGGCTTTTTCGAGCGCGATGGGATCGAGTGACGGAGCCTGATTCGGATCATATTTGCGCGGTTTCGGCGCGGGCAGGGGCTCTCCACCGCGATAGTTCTGACTGAAGGCGCTGGCTCTTCCAGCAGTGCCCTTCCAGCTGTAGAAGCGGTGCGCACCGATGGTGCCAAGGAACCTGAGGCTGGGTGCCCAGTAAGGATAAATTTCCGTGGTGTGATAGTGCGTCGCTGTGCCAACTGGAGATGCGATCTTTCCGCCCAGCGCTAAAGCAGCGACCTTCTTAGCCCGGTTCCAGTGATATTTCGACGGCGTGCGGCGCAGGGACCCGTCACAAGTATAAGAAAACTGGCATCCCGTGCTGCGTTCGCTACCCTGAAAAATCACGCCGCAAACGGTGCGCGGATAGCTGGGATGGCGAACGCGGTTCAGAACGACCTGCGCGACCGCGCGTTGTCCGGCATCAGGCTCCAGTCCTGCTTCGTAATAAATGGCCGAAGTCAGGCACTGCAGCGCGCGTCTATTGTCGATCAGCGAGGCGCGGAACGCGACCGGGCGAATCAGATGAGCTGACGCGGTCTGATCTCGGCTGGCAGCTCCAATGCTACCATTGCTGGTTAGCAGGTCGCCAATCTCGGTTCCCCCAGGCTCGGCCAGTGGATCAATCGCCAGCTCCTCGTAATTTTGCGGGATCGCATAGCCAGGGTCGATGAAGTAAAAAGCAGAGCCCGCGAAATTTTCCTCGGCCCGCTCGACTGGCTGAAGACTGGGATCACTGGGATTATATTGCTGCGCGTCAAGGGAAGCCCGCGGCATGGTCGCGGGTACCATGATCAGGCTGAAAATCAGCAGACCCAGCAATATCCGTTCCCGAACATTGAGCATCAACCAGCGCGGCAGACGCCAAGGCTTTTCGACCTGCGGTTCCGGCTTTCCGATATCGGTGACGGCAGTTGGTGTTGAAGGTTCTTGGGTCCTTTTCGGCGGGGCTGGATCAGCTGCAACGGCAGGAGCAGGCGCTGTTGCAGATGAAGGGGCGTAGACGTACCCAGCCGGTCCGGCAATCACCGAACTGCCGCTGCCTAGTTGCGGCACATAGGGAGGAGGAACGCGCACTGTAATTTTCAAAACACCTGCAAAGGCCCAAACGGGCTGAAAGCACTGCAATTACAGCCTTTCCCCAATGCTATCGCCTTCCAAAAACCGGGTGTTTCAAGATGGGACGAGGCGCTGGCAGGCGTTAAATGGTTAACCCAGCAATTCCGCGGGACAGCTATTAGAAATGCCTGGGTGTCTGAGGAAATCGGACTGCCTTGGCAGAGCGAATCTCTTTCTCAGTCCTTGTCCGAAGCGTGATTCGCTTCCTGCATATTCACCAGATGACGGGCAATGGCATAGCCGATAACGCCAAACATGACGCCACCAACGGCCGGTCCGATAACGATGCCCGGCAGCCCGTAAAGCGCCCCGCCAATCCAGAGAAACGGCAATATACCCAAAGTGTTGCGTGCCCAGTTCATTATTGTTGACCAGGCTGGACGCTCCAGATTGTTACAAGCGGCATTTGCTATGAACAACATGCCGTTGAAAAAGAATAACGGGGTCAGAAAGACCGCGAAAAGCCAAAAGACCTCGCGGCCCTCGCCCCGTAAATTGAACAGATCACCGATCGGTCCCTGGAGAAAGAAGAGGAGCGGCCAGACAAGCAGCGTATAGCCCAGCGCAAAGCCCATTGCCTGCTTGATGGTCAGCCGGATGCGGTCAAATTGCAGCGCACCGAAATTCTGACCGATTATCGGTCCAACTGCTCCCGACAGTGAGAAAAGCAGACAGAAAGCGACGGGTACAACACGGCCCATAACGGCAAACCCGGCAATCACCTCATCGGGATAGCTGGCGATGAAACGGTAGGAAATGAAGCCGCCTACAGGGGTTGCCACATTGGTCATGATGGCGGGCACCAGTATCGCCATGACCGGTTTCAGATCCTCCTTGAACAAGACGGAAGAGAATTTCTGGAAACCGCCATAATGCTTGATAATAGGCCCTACGGCCAAGACAGAGGACACGATGGCCGCACAAGCTGTGGCCATGGCTGCGCCGTTTACGCCCAGCCCGAAACCAAAGATGAAAATCGGATCGAGTATGGCATTGGCAATGCCCATGCTCAGCGTAACGTTCATCGCGCGCCGGGCCGCCCCGTGTGCGCGCAGAAAGCCGGAACATACCATGGCTGTGACACTGAACGGCATGAACGGGGCAACAATACGGATATAGCCGGTTGCGGCTTCTTTCGCGGTCCCCGTGGCGCCGGCAAGATCCAGTATTTGCGGTGCAAAGACAAAGAAAATGATCGCCAGCGGGATTATCAGCATCATGCTCAGCGCCAATATGTTGGTCAGATAGCGGCGCGCATATTCGGTATCTCCTTGACCGATTTTCCGTGCCGCCAGGGCGCTCGCAGCTATCATCAGTCCGATATTGAAAGCTGTACCGAAAAACAGGATGGTCGCAGCAAAGCCCATTGCTGCGGTCAGTGCGCTGTCACCCAGTTGGGCAATGTAGAGCAGATCGACAAAATCGACGATGAACATCGTCAGCAAACCGATGCTTGCCGTTAATGTCATCACGGTAATATGCCGCATCGGACTACCGGTTAGGAATATGGCGGTCTGGCTGGCGATAATATGATCCTGAAAAATGAATATGTTGGCTGGAATCGACAAATTCCATCGCATCTTTGCCCTATAGCGTTTTGCCATCCGGTCAATTCATCTCTATGTGAGAAAAAGTTTCTGGGGAGCAATTTATGCTAGTGCGTTTGATTATGCTGTTTGTGGCAGTCGCCTTTGTTTCAGCCTGTTCGGTAAATGAAGATGACGGTCAGCGGGGCACGTCCGAGCAGGGCTATTTCGAGCGCAAGAATGTTGCGCCGGATCCGGCAGACAATAGCCGGTCGCCGCGAAAGCCCGAACATGCCTACGCACGGATCGCGCTGGACTGCATAAACAAGCAATATCCCAATAAAATCAGCCATGTTATGAACAGCGCCAATGATGTGCAACAGCCGGTGCAGTTGACCCCGGTTTTTTATGGCTGTTTTGACTGGCACAGCGCCGTCCATGGCCATTGGTTGCTGACGCGGCTGTGGGGCAATGGCTCGATCCCCGAAATGGAAGAAGAAATTGCCGCGGCATTGTCGACCAATTTTACGGAAGACAAAATTGCTGGCGAAGTGGCTTATTTCAATAGTGAAGGCCGAGCCTCCTTTGAGCGGCCTTACGGACTTGCCTGGTTTCTGCAGCTGACAGCGGAACTTAAGGAAATCGCCGCGGGAGAAGGACCCAAGGCACAGCAGGCGCAAATATGGCTCGATCGTCTGACACCGCTCGAATCGGTCATTACCGACCGGATCAAGACTTGGGTTCCAAAGCTTGCCTATCCGATCCGGCTGGGTACACATAATCAGTCCGCCTTTGCCTTTGGCCTGTTTCTGGATTGGGCGCGAACAAGTGACGATAGCCAAATGGAAAGCCTGATCACTGACAAAAGCCAGGCTTTTCACGGCGATGATCGCAATTGCCCGATCGCTTACGAACCGTCGGGTGAGGACTTTCTTTCTCCATGCCTGATGGAGGCAGACCTGATGCGGCGGGTGTTATCCGATACGGACTTTGCGGATTGGCTGACTGGTTTTCTGCCAGATATTCCGTTGGACGGCAGCGGCGACTGGCTGTCCGTCGGTATTGTCAATGATCCGACCGATGGAAAGCTGGTCCATTTGGATGGCGTCAACCTATCCCGTGCATGGGCGCTTGAAGGGATCGCGACTGCGTTGCCGGAAGGTGACAGTCGTAAAGCAGCATTGCTGGCTGCGGCGAAATTGCATGGCGATGCCGGCGAGGAGTCAGTGCGCACCCCCCATTATGCCGGCAGTCATTGGCTGGCGAGCTTTGCGACCTACTGGCGGACCGAACGCGGGCTGGACAGGGCGCCACAATCAAAAGCCGTTCCGGAAACCGGAGATGCCCAGAAAGGCAGTCAGCCACAGCAATTAGCAACTCCGCCGGAATAACATATGTCCATGCGTTTCATGCCAGTTCCAGATAGTCTTTCACCAAAGGTATCGCCGTTCTGGCGCCGCATATTTCCGGTCAATATTGATCTCGCTATGAAGAGTATCTTTGGTGTCTGGGCCGCGTATCTTGTCGTCAATGCATTGCGCACGATCTTATGGGGCGCGCCGGATCACAGTCATACACTAACGGACTATCTGGTGACGACGATACTTTCGGTGGCCGTCACTTGGGTTTTGTATCGCCTGCTCACCCGGGTTGGTGATCGCAGCGCACTTGCGGTTTTCATACTTACGATTCCGACGATTTTCCTGGCCATAGGCACTGTCTATCTGACGAACTTGATATTGGCCTATCCCATATCGGTGCTGGAACATATCAGCGCAGAGCACTTGATTCCTCTGGAGGATGCTCTTTCACATTTTTTCGACACAGCCTTTATCAATTATCTGATATTGGTCGGATGGGGTGGACTCTATTTGTCCATGGCCAATAGCCGCAACAGTCAGGTCGCGTTGACTCACAGCCGCAATTTGGAGCGTGCTACCCGTGAAAGCGAAATGCGGGCGCTCCGCTATCAGCTGAACCCCCATTTTGTTTTTAACGCGCTGAATTCGGTCAGCAGTTTGATCATCGACAAGAAGAACGGGCCGGCCGAAAATTTGGTTGATGGTCTGGCGGACTACATGCGGTCGGTTTTGGATGATGATGGCGAAGACATGATCCCCGTCGAACAGGAGCTGACTCAGCAAATCCGCTATTTGGAGATTGAACAGGTACGTTTCCCTAACCGGCTCAGCTTTGATGTGCAGATAGATGATGGCGTTCGTGGTTGGAAAATTCCCGCCCTGATCGTCCAGCCGCTAGTTGAAAACGCCATTAAACACGGGGTGGCCCAGTCGTGCGTGCCGGTTCGAATATCGATCAGCGCAACGAAAGATGCGGACCGGCTTAAGCTGGTGGTCTCCAACAATGGCCGGATGCGAGCCACCAGTTCAAAAATCAAGGGAACCGGGACGGGGCTTGCCAACATACGGGAGCGATTAGCCGCACTTTATGGTCCCGCCGCTGCATTATTCACGGGCAATGACTCAGATGATCTGGTGGTGGCAACGATCATCATTCCCGACGAGCAACAAATATTCCGCGACTATTGTTTGTAAGTGCGTTTTTTGATGACGGATAAGAAACTGCACATATTGATTGTTGATGATGAGCCCTTGGCCCGCCGGCGGATCAAGTCGCTATGTGACCGGATGAGAGATATTGACCGGATTACTGTCGCCAGCGGTGGTCAGGAAGCGCTGGACATGATGGTCGAAGATCCTCCGGAAATAGTCCTGCTTGACATTGATATGCCCGACATAACCGGTATGGATGTTGCAGAACGTTGCCAATATCTGGAAAATGCACCGGAGATTATCTTCACCACGGCACATAGCCGATATGCCGTGGCTGCCTTCCGGTTCGATGCGACGGACTATCTGTTGAAGCCGGTCAAAGAGGATCTGTTGAAAGAAGCTCTCGGTCGGGTATTGCAAAAACGGCAAAGAGACATGAATCATCTGCAGCAACCTGCCGATCATCGGCTGTGGGTGCAGGATGGTAATGGCGCGGTGCAGATCAGAAGCGCAGATATCGGCTGGATCTCCGCTGACCGCGACTATATGCGTCTATGCCTGCCGGGGCATAACTATCTCGTGCACGAATCGATGGGATCTTTATTGAAGCGGCTGCCGGATGGCATGTTTATGCGCGTCCATCGCTCCACTGCCGTACGCCGGGATTTTGTCCGTGACATTCGCCGCAAGGGTCGCCGTAAATTCATTGTGCTGGGCGATGATACCGAGCTTACCATCGGACCAAGCCATCTAAAGGATGTGCTGGCCGTTTTTGCCGACTAGGCTGGCGGTTTTGGTTTATCGGAAACCGTCACCGAATAACGTGGTGCCGGTGCAGGCTGCAAATGACCGCCAACATCGACAAATGTCTCACGCTCGACATTATGCGGGTGCTGTTTGGCCTCTGCTAGCGACAGAACCGGGGCGAAGCAAATATCAGTGCCTTCCATCAATCCGCTCCACTCTTCACGCGTTTTGGTCTGGAACAGGGCAGTGAGTTTTTCTTTCAGCGGACCCCAGGATTTGGGATTCATCTGGGCATCGAAATCGCTGTCATCTTCAAGCCCCGCGACCTTTCGCAGTTGCGCATAAAATTGCGGCTCAATTGATCCGATCGAGATATATTTGCCGTCCGCCGTTTCATAGCTGTCATAGAAATGCGCGCCGGTATCGAGCAGGTTGACGCCGCGCTGGTCCTGCCATTGACCGACATTGTGAAAGTCAAAAATCATGGCCATCAGGGCGGCTGATCCGTCGGTCATGGCACAATCCACGACCTGACCTTCGCCGCCGGTTTTTGCGTGGAGCAAGGCCGAGACCATACCCAGTGCAAGCATCATTCCGCCGCCTCCGAAATCACCAACCATGTTGATTGGCGGTGTAGGTTTATCACCGGCCCGGCCAAAAGCGTGAAGCGCGCCAGAGATAGAGATATAGTTGATATCGTGGCCGGCGGCATGGGCGAGCGGCCCATATTGACCCCAGCCAGTCATACGACCGTAGACCAGTTTCGGATTATCCTGCAACAGGACATCCGGGCCGAGGCCGAGCCGTTCCATAACACCCGGGCGAAAACCTTCGATCAGGCCGTCAGATTGTTTGACCAGATCACGCGCCTGCTGGATTCCCGCTTCGGATTTCAGGTCCACTTCGACCAGTTTGCGAGAGCGGGATAATGCGAGGCGGCCATCAGGCGCTCCGCCAGGACGGTGCAGAACAGTGACGGTTGCACCCTGATCTGCCAGCATCATACCGCAGAACGGTCCAGGACCGATGCCTGCAAATTCAATGATGTTGATTCCTGCAAGCGGTCCGGCCATATCCTACTCCTGTTTAATCAAATGATTAAACAGCCCTAATGCAGGCACCGGATTCTAATCAAGCAGATTGTGAGCGCCGGTTAACGTGGACGTTGTCCATGGGCGAGCGGCTTGCTCTGATTGCCGTGTTTCTTGAGATAGTGGGGTAATTCCACTTTGCTCTGGCCCACTGGTTTGCGCGCCAGTTTCGGGTCAATCGAATGATCGAAAGCGATGCCCAAACGACCCTGCGCCACCCAGGCCACATAGCCTGTGACCCGGCCGATATTGCGCAGCTCCAGTTCCACCTTGTCGCCGCGTTTTGCGATCACCGGAGCTTCGGCCATCAAGCCGCCGGCAGACAGGTTGCGAATCCGCACTTCACCGCAGTCGTCGCCATCTACGAAACGCAATGTTGCTTTCAGGAACAGGCTGTCCCGGTCAAGCTCGCGTTTGGGCTGGCCACTGGTCTGGCTGTTTTTCCCCAAATTATCGTCAAATGGTTCTCTCATGTGCTTCCCGCAAGTTAAATGTAAAATAATGTTGCTTGCCGCGGATAATAGGCTCGAAAAGGTGGAAGATTGGTTAATGTTCCGGTCGGCGATCAAATGAAATGTGATCCCAAAAAGAAACAAAGGGTTTCTGATCGGCAAGTGTCTTGGACCAGCGCGTTAACGCTGTTGAGCCAGTAACGGTATCATAATGCGATTTTGGTGATCAGAACGCCAGTAAGCTATTGATCGCGAGAGATTTTCTCGTTGCGCTCATGCGCTTCCTGGGCCTCGACACTCATGGTCGCGATGGGCCGGGCTTCCAGCCGTTCCAGTGAAATCGGCTCGCCGGTAACCTGGCAATAACCATATTCACCTTCTTCGATCCGGCGCAGTGCCGCATCAATTTTCGACGTCAGCTTGCGTTGACGGTCGCGTGTTCGCAGTTCCAGGCCCCAATCGGTTTCACTTGACGCGCGATCGTTGAGATCGGCTTCCTGGATTGGTCCGTCCTGCAAATGAGCGAGAGTTTCCTTCGATTCTTCGATTATGTCATGCTTCCACTGTTCCAAAGCACGCTTGAAATAGGCTAGCTGTCGCTCGTTCATGAACTCTTCGTCGGGACTGGGCCGATAATCATCGTCCAGGACGATATCGCCTTGTTTGCCACTATCTGAAGCGGATGAATTTTTCGCTGAGGACGCCAAATATACTCTCCAACAACTATCACCAGCCTGATGGGCCAGCGTACGACAGGCTATGAGGCGGGCCTATAAACTCGGCTTTCGCCTTAGACAAGGTGCAATCTGTCGTAGCAGTGCAATTTATCCGGTTATGCCGCAAATGGTCTCTGAAATCGTCTGAATAACGGCCCTGAGCACCAAGATTTCGCGACTCGGCATCATCGGTAAATCACCAAAGTTTATGGCTTTTTCTGAGCCCAGCGAAAGATATTCTCCGCAAATGGTATCAATTCGGGACATTAACTGTTCCTGGAGAGAGTCTGATAGGGATTTTTCCAGTTTTTGCAGCGGAAACAAGGTTAACGCAATTGTGGTCACTCCTTTCTTCTGCGCTTTTGATTGATATCGGAATCTACAGAGCGGCAAGCATATCGTTGCCTGACTGCCCATCGGTTCCAAAGCGGAAGAGAGTGAAGACTATGTCGGTAAGAATGGCTTTAGCAAAATTATGCGCATGTACATGCGGCGGTGCTTTGATTGGCGGCGGCGCGGTGCATGTATCGGAAGCGCCGACAGCACCTTATATCAAGAAGGTCGACAAGAAAAAGAAGGTGCGCGCCCGCGTCCTGAAGCGTGGCCAGTCTGCGCGCAAGGTTAAACGCACCCGGCGAACGGTTACCAAGACAGTGACGGCTTGCAAACCAACCGTGGTAACAATTGCCCAGGCACCGCAGCCCATTCCACTACCTCCTCCGCCCTATATTCCTGCTCCATTGCCGGAAATTCCCGTGCTTGAAAGCGGCGGCGGTTCTGTCCCTGTCGTCATCGGCGGCAGCAGCGGCGGCTTCGGCGGTGGTTTTGGTGGCGGTTTCTTTGGCGGCTTCTTTGGTGGTAGCTCGGGCGGCGGTTCCGTTGTTATCTCTTCGACCAGCAGTGGCGGCTCGACCAGTACGTCTTCGGGCGGAAGCTCGACCAGTGGCGGTTCCACCAGCACGTCAACAGGCGGGTTCTCCAGCACCGGCGGTTCCACCAGTACATCAACAGGTGGTTTTTCCAGTACTTCTACCGGAGGCTCGACCAGCACCTCTTCAGGGAGCATCAGCACTTCGACAGGCGGCGTGAGCACGTCAACCGGCGGTGTCAGTACATCAACAGGCGGCGTCAGCACATCGACTGGCGGTGTAAGCACCTCGACCGGTGGCAGCAGCTCATCTAGCTCTTCCAGCAGCTCCAGCTCGTCGTCGAGCAGCTCATCCAGCAGCAGTTCCAGTTCGAGCGGTAACACCTCAAGCGGCATGACCAGCAGTGGTATGACATCGAGCGGCATGACATCCAGCGGCCATCCCGGCACGTCGACCAGCAGCGGAAATACCAGCACGGGCAGTACCGGTTCTTCGGGCAGCTCGGGCTCGTCCGGAAGTTCAGGATCATCCGGTAGCAGCGGATCATCAGGCAGCAGTTCGAGTAGTTCGAGTAGTAGTTCGTCAAGCAGTTCGAGTTCTTCCAGCAGTGGTGGTTCGGGTGGCAGCTCCGGCTCTTCGGGCAGCAGCGGATCATCCGGATCGTCAAGTTCGACGTCCTCTGGTGCGACCGGCGGATCGTCCAGCTTTGGCAGCAGCGGCTCGTCCAGCAGTTCGAGCTCTTCTTCGAGCAGTTCGTCCAGCTCCAGCACCTCTTCCGGTGCCAGCAGCGGCGGATCAACCGGTGGCTCCACTGGCGGAACGCCGGTCCCGGCACCACCAGTGGTGCTGCTCTTTGGCGCAGCGGCAGCTGCCCTGTTTGCGCGCAGCCGCAAAGCCAAAAAAGCAGCCGCTTAAACGGCAAGCTGAAAAACCGAATTCACAAAGCGGCTGGAGCGATCCGGCCGCTTTTTTGTTGGCCGGGCCGCGCTCGGCACTTGAACCGGCGCCACTGTCTCGGCATAGGCTTTTTCCATGCATGATCTAAAAACCATCAGAGAAAACGCGGCCGATTTTGATGCCGCTTTGGCGCGGCGCGGCGTCGAACCCGTTGCAGCGACTATTTTGGCGCTGGATGAAGAAAATCGCAGCATTGCAACCAGGCTTCAGGAAGGCCAGGCACGGCGCAATGAAGCGTCCAAGGCCATTGGCAAGGCAAAAGGGCAGGGCGATGAGGAAACCGCACAGGCGCTGATGGCCGAAGTGTCTGAACTGAAGGCGAGCCTGCCGGCGCTGGAAGAGCAGGGCCGCGAGGTTTCCGGCAAGTTGCGCGATGCTCTGGCCGTGCTGCCCAACCTTCCCGCCGCCGATGTGCCCGAAGGCGCGGATGAAGAAGATAATGTCGAGGTCGAACGCTGGGGCACGCCGCGCAGCTTTGATTTCAAGCCGCGTGAACATAGCGATATCGGCGTAGCGCTGGGGCTGGACTTTGAAACGGCCGCCGAAATGTCGGGGGCACGCTTTGCGTTTCTGCGCGGTCAAATGGCGCGGCTGCAACGCGCGATCGGCCAATATATGCTCGATCAGCAGACCATGGAAAACGGCTTTCAGGAATGCGCGCCACCGGTGCTGGTGCGTGATGAGGCCATGTTTGGCACCGGTCAGCTGCCCAAATTTTCCGAAGATTCGTTCCAGACCACCGATGGCCGCTGGCTGATCCCGACAGCGGAAGTAAGCCTGACCAACAGCGTGCGCGGACAGATTTTGAACGCGGCACAATTGCCGATCCGGTTGACCGCCCTGACCCCCTGTTTCCGTAGTGAGGCAGGCTCGGCCGGCAAGGATACCAAAGGGCTGATCCGCCAGCATCAGTTCGAAAAAGTCGAAATGGTCGCGATTGTCCATCCCGACCATAGCGATGCCGAACATCTGCGGATGACCGAAGCGGCGGAGTCGATCCTCAAGGCGCTGGAACTGCCCTATCGCAAAGTACTGCTCTGCACCGGCGATATGGGGGCTACCGCGCGCAAAACCTATGATCTGGAGGTCTGGCTGCCGGGGCAGGACACGTATCGCGAGATTTCAAGTATCTCGACCTGCGGCGAATATCAGGCGCGGCGGATGAATGCGCGATTCCGGGCCGAAGGCGAGACAAAGGGCACGCAATTTGTCCATACACTCAACGGCTCTGGCCTTGCGGTTGGTCGGACTTTGGTCGCGGTTGTTGAAAATTATCAACAGGAAGACGGTAGTGTCATAATTCCGGACGCGTTAAAGCCTTATATGGGTGGTATCGAAAAACTGGAGCCTGCAAGCTGATGCGCATATTGCTGACCAATGACGATGGATTTGACGCCCCGGGCATGAAGATATTGCTCGACATTGCGCAGCATTTTTCGAACGATATCTGGATTGTTGCACCATCAGACGAGAATAGCGGTGCGGGCCATTCGCTTACTCTGACCCGCCCCTTGCGCATCCGCAAGCGCGGGGACCAGCAATATTCGGTCGATGGCACGCCCACTGACAGCGTGATGATGGCGGTCGCGAAGATCATGAAAGACGGACCGCCCGACCTGATCCTCTCCGGCGTCAATCGCGGGGCCAATCTTGGCGAAGACGTGACCTATTCGGGCACCGTCTCTGCCGCGATGGAAGGCGCGCTCGCCGGTATTCCCTCGATCGCGCTCAGCCAAAGCTATGCGCGCGGCGAAATGGGCGATGATGTGCCTTTCGAAGCCGCACTGCAATGGGGTGAGCGTGTGCTGCGGCCATTGATCAAGCAGAGCATGGATCATCGCACGCTGGTCAATATCAACTTCCCGGCGCTGCCCGCCAGCGAAGTGAAGGGCATCCGCGTGGTATCGCAAGGCATCCGTGACTATGGCCGCCTGCAAATCGTCAGCAACCGCGACCCGCGCGGCTTTGAATATCACTGGTTCGGCCTCGGCCCGATGGTAGAAACGCCTGCGCACAGCACTGATCTGGAAGCCATCGAAGACGGCTATGTCTCGATCACACCGCTGCATCTCGACCTGACGCATTATGAGTCGATGGATGCTTTGGGTAAGCTATACGATAATTAGGTGGGATTCTTTATTTAACCTCAGGCGCCGGGCGCGGGCATCCGCCCGCTTGGCTATCGCGCCAATAAGGCGCGGCGGCCAGTCGGCCTTGCCTCGCTACGCTCGGACGATGCTCTTGAACGTTGCGCAGGAGGTCGCGCTGATCCGACGCGAAGCGGAGGCAAGCGCGACCGCGCGCCCGAGCTTATGCGAGGAAAGCCAAGCGGGCGGATGCCCGCGCCCGGCGCCTGAGGGAATCAACAAAGACTCCTCTCCCCTCCAAAGTTCACACAAATCACACCGCTTCGGCTTCGCTCTCTTCCTGCTCATAAAAACCACTACGTTCCAGAAACCCGCTGCGATCAGCCCGCTCCCAGTCAAGCTCGCCCCACTCTTCGCAGTCCGCCAAATCAAGGTCGGACACATCAATATCCTCCGGCGCCATCGCCATGATCTGGTCGCGACCGTGCTGCAGGCGCAGGGCGTTCATGAGCTGCGCATTGGTCAGGCCGTCGCCGTCCGTGCGGGCTCTCTCGCCCGCCGTCCGGCCCGCCCCGTCAATCTCGTCGACCAGCGCGGCACAATCATCACCCTTGCCGATGCCCTCCAGTAAATCATCAAACTTCTCTGCCGCCACCCGTGCTGGCTTGCCGGCCACGTCCAGACCATCGGCCATCTTGTCGAGCCGGGAAAGTGCCGCCAGAAACAGGGGCGCGCTCCAGCGTTCCCTTGTTCCCACTTCCTCGCCCTGATGCCAGACGGCTTCCCGCCAGCCATTAAGACCCTTGTCCATCAGCTCATCCTGAAACACATCCCGCGCATGGATAATCGCCGCATCCCACGCCCGGGCAAAAGCCCGTGCATCCGGCCGCCGCCTGAGCTTGTAAGCGCCCTCCCGGGACAATCCCGCATAGCGCGCCGCTGCCTTTACATTACCGGTCCGCGCCAGGGCCTCCAGGAACACCACCTGCTTATCCGGCGACCAGCCATCATGGCGCGCCCGGGGCTGGGCGAGATCAGCGGGGTCAGGGATGTCGGTGAAGTCGGCGCGTGAAGGGTGCTGTGTCATATGCTCTTTCCTTATTGAGGGAGAAAAGCATCGATATAACCTATCTGGTTAGTTGTAGGAAAGAGAGCGACAGAAGGTGGCCGAAAATGTCTGCTTTATCCTGTAAGCAAACATTAGAGAGACGACGGGATTCGAACCCGCGTGGAACCCAATGTTACAAGTTCCGGAGTGCTCCCATTAAACGGGGCACCCGCAATCAGCCACTCTGCCACGTCTCGGCTGCTCGCCTAACACAGTGCCAACAATAAATCATCAAATTGACTTTTAGCGGCTGCGGTGCCGCTTCATCGAACTCCAAGCGATGGGGCTATATCGGCCAGTAAGCGCTAAGCCAGCTATCCAGAGCATCGGCCAGTTTGAGCCATTGCTCATTGTCCCACATTATCAAGGCAGTGAATTGATAGAATAATAAAATACCGCACCCGATAAGGGTGGCTGGAGATATTCTCCCCAATTGCTTCCAGTCATAAATAAAAAGCGGGATCAACATCGCATCAAGATATAAATATTGCGCATAGATAAAGGTCGCATCGTCCGCCATTCCCGGCAGGAAAGTTATCCGGCTGGCCGCTGCTTCGATAAGAAAAAACGTAAGCAGCAGCATATAGCGCATATGCTTCTCTGGAGAGCGCCTCCGTTCCCGGTAACCGAGCCAATAGAATAATGGTATCAAAACGAACGTCCACAACTGCAGGAAAAAGATGCTGTCCAGACGCGCCTCAATCGGCTGTGGCAAGTCTTCCAGAAAGTTGGCAATGGAAAGCGTAACGCCGGACGCCATAATCAACAGGAACAATAGGAGGGATGCGGTCCCGAAATATTTGTGCCACCGGCTCGGCCCACCCCTGGCAAGCATGGCCTGCGTTATAAACAACCCAAGCCAGCCAAACATAATGACAGCATGAACGAAAACGGCGAGAGGGAAATCAAAATTTCCACCCAAAAGCGGAAAGAGAAAAGATGGACCGAATCCCGCTACCGATACTGCCAGGAACAATAGGCCCATGATTGCGAAAAACAGGTAGGATCGCCTTGGACGCAATGAATTCCCCCCTTTCGATTTACCGATGCGCTGATGGCATTCTCTTCAGTTGAAGCCAACTTACCATTTTGCACGGCGCATTGTCCAATGCGGTACTTACGCGGCGGACGTTACCGTTCCTGTTCATCGACCCAGTTCTTGAGCAGATTATACGCTATCGCAAACGGTGGCGGCGCAATAAACGGAGCATCGGGATCACCGTTCATCGCAGCTTTCACTTCATCGAGCGAGAACCATGCGGCTTCCTCAATTTCTTCCTCGTCCAGCGTCAATGTCGGATCATCGGTGACACTGGTGCAGGCCATCATCAATGACGAGGGAAAGGGCCAGGGCTGGCTGGCTATGTAGCGGACATTGCGGACCTTGATGCCCGCTTCTTCCCATAATTCCCGAGCGACACCGCCTTCGATACTCTCGCCCGGTTCGATAAAACCGGCGAGCGCCGAAAAGCGTTTGGGCGGGAATCGGGGCTGCCGGCCAAGCAGGATTTTGCCTTCACATTCCGCCAGCATGATCGCCACAGGATCGGTGCGCGGAAAATGTTCCGCGCCGCAGCCGTCCTTTTCCTTGTCGCATTGGCGTGCCCAGCCGCCTTTGCGGGATTCAGTCGGCCGCCCGCAATTGGCGCAAAACCGGTGACGGGCGTGCCAGTCCACCAGGCTGCGCGCCGTTGCATAAATGGCGGCCTGCTCGGGTGGCAAGACGCCCAATGACTGCCACAATCGCGGGTCAGCAGTGGGCATGGCGCTCCCGGCGCCATTAAGCTCCGCAAAACAGGGTGTGTCTCCGTCCATGCCAAGGAGCAGCAGATCATTGTCCGGCGAGGCTTCGTAAAGCGGTCCCCAGGCGAGATCGCCCATGGCGTCGAAAACGGGGCTCAAACCGTCAAGCTTCAGCAAGCGCGCATTGGGGCGCATCATCGCTTCTTTCAGCCGCTCCGGATTGACCCGGACCTGATCCGCACGGTCCATGGTTCCGCCAGCAAAGGTGGGAATGATGGCGCTGAGGTCGGTCGTCATGGTCGGGCTGACCGTATTGCTCACGGGCTGGTTTTTCCTTCACCTGCAGACATTTGCTGCATCAGATCGGCATAGACATATTTGGGGAAATTCGACTGGAACGGATAGGTATTGGACGGCATATATTGCGTATATCCGCCCGCGCGGAAGCCATTGCCGGTGTCGACAAAGGCCGATGTGCCAGCAGCGCCGCCCCAGCCAAAGGTTCCTGCCGGACTTGCCGCCGTCCCCAGACCAGCGCGCCCGCCTGCGCCAAAGCCATGATTGGCAACCCATGTGCCTTTCATGTCGGCGCCTTCCGGCAGCAGGTTGGACATGCCAAGCTTGGCTGTCTCGGGCTGCATGATCGCGGTGCCCTTATAGGTGCCAAAGCCCAGCAACATGGCGAGAAACTTGTCATAGTCCGCCGCTGACCCGACCAGCCCGGCACCGCCAAAGGCAAAAGCCGGCTTGTCGAGATAAATGCTGTTTGCGGCCGGATCGATCGGGATCAGGGTGCCGCCAAGGGGCGCATAATTGTCGGTAAAGTCAGCCACCCGGTCAGCGGGAAGCTGAAAGAACGTATCCTTCATGCCCAGTGGATCGAACATGCGTTTCTGCAAAAATTCTTCCAGTGGCATGCCAGACGCGACTTGAACGACATAGCCAAGCAGGTCGATACTAACCGAATAGCTCCATTTTGTGCCGGGCTCATAGACCAGCGGCAAGGAAGCGAGATTTTTTGAAAAGGTCGCGATATCCGGCGTTGGTGGTCCGGGCTCCGTTCCGGGAAGCGGCATCCGGCTGACCACACCGGGCGTTATGCCCTCGGCGAAATAGGCTTTCCGGATTGGACCTTTGCTGATGATGTTATACCCCAGACCAGCAGTATGGGTCAGCAAATGGCGAATGGTGATCTGTGTTCGCGCCGGGACGGTCTCGTCAAGCGATCCCTCGGGATTCTGCAGAACCCGCATATCTGCAAATTCCGGCAGAATATCGGCGACCGGCTGGTCAAGTTTGAGCTGACCATCCTCGATAAGCATCATGATCGCCATGCCGGTTACGGGCTTGGTCTGCGAATAGAGCCGCCACAAGGTGTTCATATCAACCGGCTTTTCACCGCCCAATTTGTGGGTCCCGGCGGAAATCATCATCGGGTCAGACTGGCCCATGCCGATGGCGGCAAGCATACCGGCCACTTTCTTTTCCGCGACATAGTCATTGATAATCTTGGTCAGGCCGGGGAAAGGCGCGGCGGGCCGGGCCAGCGAACGTGCAATAGCTGCACCGGGTGCGCCAGCCAAAAAGGCACCGGCGCCAATGGCCCCCAGAACTGATCGGCGGTTAAAGGCTGCAACTGTGGTTTTGTCCGCCGTCTTTTCAATTGTCATAGTCATTCCTTCAGTTTCCGTTTCACAGCCCAGTCCACCGCTTTGGCAAATAAGGTTGGCAGGCCTGCATCCTCTATCCCGTTTACCGGCCACCAGATCGCATCATCGAGTTGGGGGCCAGGTTCAGCTTTTCTATTATCACCCTTGTTAATAACGATTTTCTCGGTTTGATAAACCGCCAAATCAACCTCAAGCGAAAAATGGGTGAAGCTGTGCTGAACAACATTCTCGTGAAGCTGCCAATTGCCGTCCAGTGGCGGCTGGCCATGGCCGTCTTTTCCCGCCGCCCAACCATCATCGGGTAGAGCGCGCATAGAACCCAGCATTCCCTTCGCCGGGCGGGTGACGAGCAGCAGCTTTTCATCCTGTTCTATCCAGAAAAATCGTCCTTTGCGCAGCGGCTTGGCCTTTTTGGGCGGCTTGACGGGATAACGCTCCTGATCACCCTTCGCATAGGCGGCGCAATGGGCCTGCACCGGACAGATTTCGCATTTTGGTGCCTTGGCCGAGCAGATGCTCGCGCCGATATCCATACAGGCCTGCGCAAAATCTCCGGCACTATCACGTGGTGTCCGGGCATCCGGCGTCAGGGCATCCATGGCAATTCGAATATCCGCCTTGCCCTTTGGCAGCGGCGTGTCGATTGCAAAAAGCCGTGCGACGAGTCGTTCGATATTGGCATCGACAACCACTGCCCGCTGACCAAAGGCAATCGCGGCGATCGCCGCCGCAGTATAGGCGCCGATTCCGGGTAGCTTGAGCAATTCCTTTTCCTCGGAAGGAAATATGCCGCTCAAATTATTACACACATAGCGGGCACATTTGTGCAGGTTCCGCGCCCGCGCATAATAGCCAAGCCCGGCCCATGCGGCGAGCACGTCTGCCTCGTCCGCCTTTGCCAAATCTGCAACCGTTGGCCAGCGCTTGGTAAACTTCTGAAAATAGGCGATAACGGCTGCGACGGTGGTCTGCTGCAACATCACTTCAGACAACCAGACATGATAAGGTTCCGGCAAGCGACCCGCCGCCGACAGCTCAGGCGGCACCCGCCAGGGCAGATTGCGGGCGTTATCCACATAATGTGCACTGATTTTGGCGGTGATATTCTGCGCTTTACCGGTTATTTTGTCGACGCCCATAGGGTGCCTATGCCATGATGGCTTGTGATGGCGAAGGAAAATAATCCGAACAGCGAGAAGCCGAAGCGCAAGAGCGTCAAGCGCACGGCTGGCGCCAGGAAATTCAGCAAGTATCAGCGCCCGCGCGGCGGTGAAGCGCGCAGCATTTCCGATCTGATGCCGGAAATCGGCCGCGCTGCCTTTCGCCGCTATGGTTTCATCCAAAGTTCAGTGGTGAGCCGCTGGCCAGAGATAGTCGGAGAGCGTTATGCGGACGTCTCCTTGCCCGAATCAATCCGCTTTCCCCACGGCGAAAAAGAAAGCGGCACGCTTCATTTGCTGGTTTCCGGTGCCCATTCGACCTTGATGCAACATATTACACCCGAGATTATCGAGCGGGTGAACCGCTTTTTCGGCTATGGCGCGATTAGTCAGGTGCGATTCAGGCAGGGACCGGTAAATCCACCTAAAGATATTGAAAAACAAAGAGAAAGGCGCGTAGCACCACCGCCATCACTAAAGCCGGCACCGATAGAATTGGGCGACAGTTTGCGCGATATTGGTGACCCGGAATTGAACAGGGTGCTGGAATCATTGGCCACAGCTATTGCCAAGTCGGAAGGCGCTCCGCAAATAGAGGAACCACAGCCTATTGCCATCGTGGGAAAAATCGGCGGCGGAGTGAAGCGCCAACCGAATGAAGACGGGCCGGCAGAAAAAAGGCCAGAAGGAAAAAAGGACGAGTAATGAAATTCGCAAGCGCGTATCTTGCTTTTGCAACCCTCGCAGCATCAGCTCTGGCCGCTACGCCTGTAGCCGCCCAGTCACAGACAACGCAGACGGACTGGACCCAGCGGATCACAATGTCCGACAAAGGCGGTCATATCATGGGCAATCCGCTCGCCAAGCACCGGCTGGCCGAATATATGAGCTATACCTGCAATCATTGCGCGAATTTCGAAGCGCAATCTCACGATCCGCTGAAATCCGGTTTCATCCAAAAAGGCCATATCAGCTTTGAAGTCCGCAATCTGGTCCTCAACCCGATTGATCTGACGGCGGCGATGCTGGCGCGCTGCGGCGGGCGCACGAAGTTTTTTGGCAATCACCGGGCGATACTGACGGCCCAGGCCAGCTGGATGCAGACCTTTCAGTCTTCTTCTCCCGCCGTCATGAAATCATTGAGCGAAGGCACCATTCCCGAGCGGCTCAAGAAAATTGCCAAGGCGGCCGACTTTTACGGCCTTATGCAGAAACGCGGTTATTCGAAAGATCAGGTCAATAGCTGCCTTGCCGACAAACAAGAGCAGGATAAAATTCTGGCCATGACCAAATATGCGACAGGGACACTAAAGCTGACGGGAACGCCCAGCTTTACGGTGAATGACGAACCTATCGACAAGGTTCATAGCTGGGGGCGCTTACGGCCCGCTCTACTCGCCCTATCTGAATGAATGAAACATCTTATTGAAACAACAGGAATATCCATAATGTCTAAATCACTCTATCTGGCTCCTATTGCTCTCGCACTTGCGCTTACCGGATGCGGCGGCGCTGCGGAAACCGCCGAGGGCGGAGCAACATCTGGCGAAGCCATTGCGGCCGTCGCTGCACCGAACGGCCAAAAATGGTCGGAAACCGTCGCACAGACTGAAGCTGGCGGTTATGTGATGGGCAATCCTGATGCGCCCATTAAACTGGTCGAATATATGTCGATCACCTGTTCGCATTGCGCCACTTTTGGCGAAGAAGCGTTTAATACGATCCGCGATGAATATGTTGAGTCAGGACGGGTAAGCTTCGAAATCCGCAATTTCGTTCGCGATCCGCTGGATCTGACCGCCGCGATCCTGTCCCGTTGCGGCGGTGAAGGTCCGTTTTTCGCATTGACCAAACAAGCGCTAAGCAACCAGGGTCCAATGTTTGAAAAGGCTCAGGCCATGGGTGACGCGACGTATCAAAGTGTATTGTCTCAGGAACCGAATGTGCGTTTTGTCAGCTTGGCCGAGCAGCTCGATCTGATCAGCTATTTCCAACAGCGCGGGGTTTCTGCGGATCAGGCCAAAGCCTGCCTCAGCGAAACGGCGACCGCTGAAAAACTTATGGCGGACACACAGACAGCGGTACAGGATTTTGACATCCAGGGTACACCGACCTTCCTGATCAACGGTCAGAAGATCGATGGCACGAGCTGGAATATGGTGGAAACAAGATTGAAAGAAGCAGGCGCCCGGTAAGCGCCTGTTATCGCTTGGGGGAAGCGAGTTTAATGCGAGTGAATGATAACAGCCAAGCGGGGCAACCTGCGTGCAAATAAAGAAGCTCAAACTTTCGGGCTTTAAAAGCTTTGTCGATCCCACCGAGCTGCGCGTTGAAAAAGGGCTGACCGGTGTGGTCGGCCCCAATGGCTGCGGCAAATCCAACCTTCTGGAAGCGATCCGCTGGGTCATGGGTGAAAACTCGCCCAAGTCAATGCGCGGCGGCGGCATGGAAGATGTTATCTTTGCCGGTACGGATCAGCGGCCACAGCGCCAATTTGCCGAAGTTGCTTTGCATGCGGAACGTGAAACGAATGACGTGTCATCGCTTCACGTCGGCGACAATGATAGCGAGCTGGAAATTGTCCGCCGTATTGAACGCGGTGCCGGCTCTGCCTATCGGGCGAACGGTGTTGACGTCCGGGCCAAGGATGTCGCGCTGATTTTTGCAGATGCCGCAACCGGCGCGCATAGTCCTGCCCTGGTCAGTCAAGGCAAGATCAGCAATGTGATCTCCTCAAAACCCACCGACCGGCGCGAAATGCTGGAAGAGGCGGCCGGTATTTCCGGACTGCATGTCCGGCGTAAGGATGCCGAGCAGAAATTGCGGGCCGCCGAGAAAAATCTGGCACGCCTCGACGACATATTGGGCGATATGGAACAGCGCGCCTCTGCCCTGCGCCGACAGGCCAAACAGGCAGAACGCTACAAGAAACTGAGCGGTCAGATTACCACTGTTGAAGCGCGCCTGATCTTCGCGCGCTGGAAAGAAGCAGCAGCAGCAGCCGATGCCGCCAAAGCAGAAGCGGAAGCCGCGGAAGCCAAGGTCAATACGGCGCAGAACGCACAGCAATCGGCGGTGCAGGCGCAAAATGAAAGCGCGAGGACACTGGGCTTGCTGCGCGCCGATCTTACCAAGGCGCGCGAAGAAGCGAGCGAGTCCAGCCACCGCCTGCTCTCGCTGACCAACGAGCGGGACAATCTGAAATCACGGCTGCTCGACCTGCAGGCACAGGCTCAGCGGATCAAGGATGACAACGCGCGCGAGGATCAATTGACCCGCGATGCGATGGAGGCCTTGTCGCGGCTGGAACAGGACGAAAAACAGCTGTCCGCCGAACTCGTCACATTGGAAGCAGAACGCCCCAAGCTTGAAAAGCAGGCCGAAAGAGCCGAGCGTGCTGCAAGTGACAGCGAGGTCGAGCTCGCCAAGGCAGTGGCCGAAGAAGCCCGGATACAGGCCGAGATCAAAGTCGCCAATGCCGCACTGGAAGCCGCCGAGACCCGTCATAACCGGTTGGCTGTGGAGCTCGACCGGCTGGCGGAAGAGCGTGCCGAAATGGGGGACAAGGCCGAACTGGAAAAGGCTCTTGCCGACGCTGTGGCGGCGCGAGAAGCGGCCCAGAAAAAAGCGGACGGCAGCGGGTCGCAAATTGCAGAGCGCGAGGCCCAGCGGCTGACCGCCAGCGAAGCGCGCGATGAGGCGGAATCGGCGCTGGCGACTATGAAAGCGGAGCTGGCCGGCCTATCATCCGAACATAGCGCTTTGGAACGGGAACTGTCCAAGGGCGAGAGTGACCACAAGGCCATTGATCAGGTGAAGGCAGCGCCGGGCTATGAGCGCGCATTGGCCGCGGCTCTGGGAGACGATTTGCTGGCGTCCATAGGTGAAGACGGCGACCGGTTCTGGAGCGGCGGGAATGCTCCTGTTGCCGGAGAAAATCCCACCGGAACGGAGACGCTGCTGGATCATGTCCAGGGTCCCAAAGAACTGCACAGCCGCCTTTCACAAATTTTCGTTGCCGACAGCGACGCCAACCAGTCGCTTGCCGTCGGTCAGAGACTGGTTACCAAATCAGGAGCCTTGCGCCGTTGGGACGGTTTTGTCGCCCGTGATGATGGCAATGCGAGCGCCGAGCGACTGGTGCGCGCCAATCGCCTGACCGAACTGGCAGGCTTGCTGGAACCGGCCGAAGCGAAAGTTGCAGCAGGCGAAACGGCATTGCACAGCAGGCAGGAAGCCATTGCCACCGCCGAAGAGCAGCTTGCCGAAGCGCGGGTTGCCCGGCGTGAGGCAGAGGATTTGCTGCGCCAAGCGCTGCGCGAAGCCGATCAGGCGGAAGAAGCGCTCAGCTGGCTGCAAAAGCGCACGGCCAGCCTGTCGGAGCGGGAAACAGCCCTGAAAGCAGAGGCGGCAACCGCGAAGACGGAACTGGAAACAGCGCGGCAGGAACGCACCAGCCAGCCGGATGGTGCCGCACAGGAAAGCGCGCGTGCAGCCCTTCAGGATCAACGCGATGCCGCGCGGCAGCAGGTCATGTCTTCACAGGCCGCCTTGTCGAGCCTGGATCAGAAGCTCGCGCAGGTGAAGGAACAAAAGGCCGTCGCCGCTGCTCAGATCAAGTCCTGGCAGGATCGCTCCAGCGAGGCCGCGACCCGGATGGCGGAAATGGCCAAGCGCGCACACACAATTGAGGCGGAAGTCGAAAAGCTGGCAGACCGCCCGCGCGTCATCGAAGTGGAATTGGCCAAGCTGCAGGAACAGCAGGATGCCCTGAACGCCGTCGTCGCGGAGAAAGATGCCGCGCAGCAGACAGCCGAACTGGCGCAGCGCGACCATGAAGACCGGTTAAACGCCACCAGCGAGGCGCTCAGCCAGGCGCGTGAGGAACGCGCAGGTGCAAAGGCGCGTGCCGAGAACCAGGACCTGCGCCGTGTTGAAATGGGCCGGATTTCCGGAGAGAAATTCGAATGTCCGCCGCAGATGCTCTCCGAAAAATGCGAATTTGATGAAGCGACGGTCGGCGGTGCTGAACTGGAATCGGCAGAACTGGAACGATTGACGCTGAGCCGGGAGCGGATCGGCCCGGTCAATCTGGTCGCCGCGGATGAGCTGGAAGAGCTGGAAACCGAATGGGAGAAATCGACCAGGGAAAGCGAAGAGCTGAACGAGGCGATTAACCAGCTGCGCGGTTCCATCGGTAGCCTCAACCGTGAAGGGCGGCAACGGCTGCTCGCAGCATTTGAAGAAGTGGACCAGCATTTCCAGCGGCTATTCACCACGCTTTTCGACGGCGGCAAGGCGCATCTGGAGCTGGTGGATAGTGATGATCCGCTGGAAGCCGGTCTGGAAATCATGGCGCAACCCCCGGGCAAGAAGCTGACATCGCTAACCCTGCTATCGGGCGGCGAGCAGGCTCTCACCGCCGTGGCGTTGATCTTTGGCCTGTTCCTGACCAACCCCGCCCCGATCTGCGTCCTCGACGAGGTCGATGCCCCGCTGGATGACGCGAATATCGAACGCTTTTGCGACCTGCTCGACAAAATGGTCGCGGAGACCAACACGCGTTATTTAATCGTGACCCATAATGCGGTGACAATGAGCCGCATGCACCGGCTATTCGGCGTTACCATGATCGAGCGCGGCATATCGCAGCTGGTATCGGTGGATCTGGATGCGGCGGAAGAGTTACTGGCGGCGGAGTGATAGCGGGCCGGTTTCCGCTTTGGGCACAAAAGCGGACGTTAGCTCTAAAAGGATGATTCTCCACTGGCTTTGTTCGACAATCCGGTTCGGATACGACTGCTTCGCCACTGCCGCCAACCGATGACCAGTCCGATAAGAAAAATGATCACGCAACCAACCAGAATCCGAAGGAACATGCTCTCCAGCGCCATCGCAAAAGCAAGATTGTCGACATTGCCCGTCTTCCAAAACACCCATTCACTGGCAATTTCGGTTGCAAGCAGTGGACTGCCCGTTTCCAGGACCACAATGCCATCGCCAGTCGCCGGATCAAAACGAGCAGCCGTATTGATCGCCGGTTCATTATTTCCGTCATGACCGATGATGAAGCCGTCCTGATTATTGGGCGCGTATAGCATCACGCCCAATCCCCAGACATCAGCTCCCATCGATGTGGCGTGAGATGATGCCATTGCGGTCAGCGTTTCTTGAGACAACACCGATTGGGAACCGCTGGGTGATTGAACTGCCACAAATCTTGCCATGTCGGCCGGGGATGTGAACAGCGAAGTCGCGCCTAGGGCGGTATACCAACGAAATGGCTCGGTCTTGCCGGTCGTGGTGAAATTTTCCGCGAGTCCCCATGCGATCGCCTCGTCATGGTCGAATGTTGTTCGCGTCATGCCCAGCGGTTCGAATATGCGCTGTTTCATATGATCTGCGAACGACAGGCCTGAGACTTCCTCGATGACGAGTTGCAGCATAGTGTAACCGCCGCCGGAATATTTCCACTCCGCCCCCGGTTCACCGCCGACTTTGACGATGCCGTTCTTGCCTGGTGAGGCGTCTTCGGCATGGGTGAGAGATTCCTCAAGCGTCTGCACATCCTTAGGCGTATCGAACCCGTCATAACCGAGCCTGTCATCAAGACCCCCGGTATGACTAAGTAATCGGCCAATCGTGACACCCGAATGATCAAAATCGCTGTCGGGCAAATTCCAGCGTGTCAGATATTTCGAAACGGGTGCATTGAGCTCAACCAGACCATCCTCCACCAGCACCATCACGCCCCAGGCCGTGAGCCACTTGCCCAGCGAAGCGACCTGGTAAATCGAATTTTCATCGACAGGTTCGCCAGATGAGACTGAGAATTGATCGATCACCTTTCCTTTTTCGATCAGAGCGAACCCGAGATTGCCGCGATGTTCGGCAGCGATTTTATCGCGAACAGGCACAACAAAATCTTTGGAGGCGGCCGAATCCGTGATCGGTGTCTTCCACCATCCTTGGCTGGTGCCGATAAAGACAGTTCCTGTCCACAAGGCCATGGCCAGAACTGTGGCCAAAACAGTGATGAGAATTCTGGTCATTGGTATTGTTCCTTTCACTTTCATATATAAACAAGGGCGCGTCGTCAGACTTGGCCACTGGTGATCAGAGTTACCGCTGCAATGATGTAGAGACCGGCAGTCAATATGCTACCGAGCGAGCGAAAATGATTGAGCCTGGTCCAGGCCCTTCCATATTCTTGCCAATAGGCAAGCGATTCAGCTGCCTTGTAATCCAAGCTGTCGAGTTTGTTGTTCATCGGCACATTGCCAAACATCGTCATCAACAAGACCGACGGGACAAACACCGTCGGCGCCAGAATCATCGCCACCAATGCGGGACCCGAAAAGACAAATATTGAATAGACACCGAAAGCGATTGAAAAGACCGGAATGGTCATTATGCCGGCAACAAACTGGGTTTTGATGACGGTGCGATTGATCTGCTGCATCGCTTCCATTCCGCCAGCCGGGTGCGTGCGGAGAAGCCCCGACATGATGAATTCGGAAAAGGCAGAAAACACACCACCGACCACTGCGCTCCAAAGCGCCAGGAAAAGACAGAAATAGAGAGGCCATTCGTAGGTCATGGGATTGATACCTTTGGGTTGAATTACATGGGAAACTTGCAACCATCCGGCTCAAGCCGCTGTTCTCCAGATCCCGGATGCGGCAATCTTTCTTGCATAATCGGCAAAATCCTTAGGTGGGCGGCCAAGTGCGCGCTCTACGTCTTCTGTCAGATGCGCATTTCGTCCGTCGAGAATGGTCGAGAAGAGATAATCCAGTATCCAGACCACATCTCTCGGCGCGCCGGAACTGGCGATCTCTGCGATAAAATCTTCATGCGGAACATCGATATAGTCGATCTGGCGTCCCGTCGCCCGGGACAGATCAGTAGCCACATCCGCCATGGTCATCAGCCTTGGTCCGGTGACCTCATAGATTTGCCCACCATGGCCCGCTTCAGTCAGCGCCGCAACGGCGACATCGGCGATATCATCAGCGTCGATATAGGGTTCAGGCGTGTCGCCTCCAGGCAAGGTGATCCTGCCGTCCAGCACCATGTCAATAAAGGCGCCTTCGGAGAAGTTCTGATTAAACCAGGCAGCCCTGATAACCGTCCATTCAAGGCCTGATCCCTCAACTATGCGCTCACAGGCTTGGGCTTCCGGTTCCCCGCGACCCGACAAGAGCACAAGCCGCTTGATGCCCGCCTGTTTGGCCTGGCTGACGAAAGCCTCTATTGCATCGGTCGCACCGGGCATGGCCAGATCCGGCACATAGGTAATATAGGCGGCGGTCACATCTTTGAGGCAAGCCTCCCAGCTCGTTTCATTGTCCCAATCGAACGGTGGACGGGCTGAACGGGATCCGATCCGGACAGCATGGCCTTTCTGTTGTAAGCGTTCAGCCACGCGTCGACCTGTTTTTCCCGTACCACCCAAAACAAGGGTGATGTTTTTCTTTTGGCGTTGGACGTGCATGGACTTGCTCCTTGTTTGGTTTTTGCAAGTCGATGAATAAGGAGGGAGCGATTTTGACTCTTGCCCAATGATGCCAGTCTTTTGGCACTTCGCGCCAAAATGTCAGTTGGCAGCCACTCTTAAACGATATGAGCGCGGCGTTTGCCCGGCCCACCGCTTGAAGGCCCGCGTGAATCCGCTTTGCTCGGAGAAGCCGGTCAAAAATGCAATCTCCGCAAGGCTGTATTCCGTATCGCGAAGCAGCTGCTGGGCGAGTTCCTGCCTGGCCAGATCAACGAGCTTCTGAAAGGACTGCCCTCGATCTGAAAGCCGTCTCTGCAGCGTTCGAGCGCTCATACCCAGCTTTGACGCGATGAGTGAAAGTGTCGGTACGCCTTCACTGAGCAACTGTGCCACGGCGAGCCGAACGCGCTTCTCCAAGCTGTTCACGTCTGCTAGCCTTGCTAGTTCTTGCTCCAGATGGTGGTCAAAGAACTTCGCGATGGTTTCGTCACCCAGTTTGTTGGGAGCGCCCAGACTCTCTTCGCTAACCAGCAGAGCGTCGCGACCCGATTCAAAATGTACCGGACATCCAAAATGGGCGGCATAGACCGAAGGATCGCCTCTTGGGCTGTGTTTAAAGAAAACCGTTTGCGGGATGAAGGGGGCTGTGCTGACTTCCTGGCTGATGGCTACAACCGCTGAAAGACTCGCCTCATTAGAGAGCAGCATACCAAGGCTCCCGTCGCCAGCTTTCTCAAGATTGTAAAACACTCCTTCTGCGCTCTGTTCAAGCGAGTAGGACTCAGCGTTGCCCAATACACGGCCATAGCGCTCTGATCTAAGGTATGAACCATGAAGGTTCGGCGCGGATTTCCATGCCAATCCGAACGCCCCGAACTCGTCACTGCGCATGGCGGCGCCAATCCGCAGGGGCAATCGAAGTCCGCCCGGATCCCGTTCAGCCAATGCGGCGAAGAATTCATAATAGTCCGTGGAAGGCACCATCTGAGCGGGATCGATCGGACCATCGGCCGCCAGCCCCAATCCTTCAACCAAGTCCCGCGTCACGACTCCGTCGCTTGCCTGCCCGACGACCTTGTACACATATAGCGACGTAATCTGGCTCATAGTGCCGACTATATAATATCTTTCCAGTTCGCGGGAAGGGCAATCTCGAACAGAAAAGGTCAATCAATGCGATCAACTAATGTCCGCTTTCGGGATGAAGCGGGCACTAGAAAGACCACGAACATCCACTAATCCTCCAAAACCAACCGCGGCCCCGGCCCTTTTAATCCCACCCGATCCTCCGGATTATAGAGCTGGCATTTCTTCAGGCTCAGACAACCGCAACCGATGCATCCGTCGAGCCGGTCGCGCGTCCGCTCCAGTTCCGCTATCCGGTCATTAATCACCTTGCGCATCGCCTTGCTGATCCGGGTCCAGTCGGCTTGCGTCGGTGTGCGGCCATGCGGGAGGTTCGCCAGCTGGCGTTCAATCTCACCGATACTCAGCCCCAGTTGCTGCGCGATCAGGACGAATGATAGCCGCCTTATGTCCGAGCGCAGAAACCGCCGCTGGCCGCCGCTGGAGCGGAAGGGTTCGACCAGCCCTTTTTCCTCGTAGAAACGGATGGCCGAGACCGACAGGCCGGTCCGCGCGGCGAGGGCACCGATGGTCAGGGCTTTAGTTTCCGGCATGAACTTCTCTTTCAAAACAGTCGTTAAAATAATCTCTTGACCTCAACTTAACTTGAGGTTGTACGAATCGCAAGTGAGGATGAAAAGTCCTGAAAAAATTCTGTTTTCAAGGAAGCACTGAAATATGAAACTGAACCAGGTAACCGTCGGATGTCTCGATTACGACACCTCCGTCCAATTTTATCAGACGCTGGGCCTTGTCCAGATTGTCGATGCCCCGCCCAACTATGCACGCTTTGAGACGGATAGTGGCGAGACTTTCTCCATTCACAAGGTGGATAAGGTCCACGAGCCGACCGGGATGATCTATTTCGAAACCGACAGTCTCGACACCGACGTCGCAGCTCTGGAGGCCAAGGGCGTCGCCTTTGATACACAGCCCAAGAATCAAAGCTGGGGCTGGCGCGAGGCGCGTCTGCGCGATCCGGCCGGCAATGCACTGTGCCTCTTTTACGGCGGCGATAATCGCCGCTTCCCGCCATGGCGAATTTCAAACAGCAACCAAGGAAAAGGATATGAAAAATGACAAAAGCAATATTGGAACATGTGAACCTGACCGTGAGCGACCCGCAGCGGTCCGCCGACCTGATGCGCGACCTTTTTGGGTGGCATATCCGGTGGGAGGGGCCATCAATGTCGGGTGGCCACACGATCCATGTGGGGAGTGATGATCAATATCTCGCGCTCTACACGAATGAGAATGTGAAAGCAGCCGATCCCCAGTTCCGCAAAGGCGAACCGATGAATCATGTCGCGATGACCGTTGATGATCTCAACGCCGTCGAGGATAAGGTGAAGGCTGCAGGCCTTGAGCCATTTGGCCATGATGACTACGAACCGGGCCGGCGGTTCTATTTCTTCGACTGGAACGGGATCGAATATGAGATTGTCAATTATAACTGACGCATAGTCCATATCCGCCGCCCGTCTTTTGCTGTAACCTGTAGTGGCATAAGATCGAACCGGGCGGCGGAGACTGATCATGAGCTATAAATTTCTCGACATGCTGACGACCGACAGCGTTCGCGCCGCCCAGACGGAAAATGGTGCACGCGAGCAGTGGGAAGACTTCCCCGGCGACCGCCGCTTTGATCATTTCGACGAACGGGCGGCGGCCTTCATTGCCGCGCGCGATAGCTTCTATATGGCGAGCGTTTCCGAAAATGGCTGGCCCTATGTCCAGCATCGCGGTGGTCCGCCCGGCTTTCTGAAAGTGCTGGATGACAAGACGCTGGGCTTTGCCGATTTTCGCGGCAACCGGCAATATATCAGCCTGGGCAATGTCCGGGCTGACGATCGCGTCGCCCTGTTCATGGTCGATTATCCCCGGCGCAAGCGATTGAAATTACTCGCCCATATGACCGTGCATGACGTGAACGAGAACCCGGAACTGGCGGCGCGGATCATCGATGCCGACTATCCCGGTCAGGTAGAGCGACTGATGACATTGTCGCTAGAATCATATGACTGGAACTGCCCGCAACATATTATCCCGCGCTTCACGAAAGACATGGTCGATCTAGCGGCCAAGCCTTTGCAGGACGAGATTGCCCGCCTGACGGCCGAGAATGAAGAACTGCGGGAAAAACTGGGAAGCCAAAACGGCTAACATCACCGTCATCCCGGACTTGATCCGGGATCTCCCACGACAAGGCGCTTGATGAAGGAGATCCTGAAACAAGTTCAGGATGACGAATTACAGATCAGAAACGATCGACCGCTATCAAAGCGATGGGTTCACCAGAACCTTCTCACCGGTAGCTTTCTTCTCATAGGCCTTGGCAATGTCCGGATCGATCATGTCCATCAGGCTGATCTCGCTCGAATAATCGCTGTGGAAAATGCCATTGCGCTCGGCGACGGTGAACATGCGCATTTCCATCATGCGTTCCATGCCAACTTCTTCGAGATGCGGGGTGAGCAGCCAGCCACCAACGCCCCAATAGAGACCATAGCCCGCGCCCAGGATCGTGTCGCCCGTGTCGAGACGGCCATAGATATAAACCTGTTTGTTGACGGTTGAGCCATAGACGCTGAACTCCGCGCCGCGTTTGGCCGCAGCCTGTTCCATCGCGGTCAGGATGTAGTTGGCCATCTTGCCGCCGCCAATGGCATCAAAGCCCAGGGTTGCACCGGTTTCGGCGAGTGCATCAACCAGCTTCGGCATGAAATCATCCTTGCTGCTGTCGAGCACATGGCCCTCTGGCAGGCCAATATCGGTAAGGATTTTCTTCTGCGCATCCGAACGGACAATCGCGACCAACGGGATATTTTCCTTCAGGCAGAGTTTCGCAAGCATCTGGCCGAGATTGGAAGCGGCGGCGGTATGGACCAGCGCCTCATGGCCTTCCGCACGCATGGTGTTGACGAAACCCTGTGCCGTCATCGGATTGACGAACAGGCTGGCGCCTTCTTTTGCAGGTGCGCCTTCTGGCAGCGGCACGCACATCATCGCTGGCATCACGCGGTGGGTGCGATACATTTCACCGCCGACAATCGTAACGGTCTTGCCGAGCAAAGCCTGCGCTGCATCGGAAGCGCCAGCTGCAACCACTTTGCCAGCCCCTTCATTGCCCGCCGCAAGCTTCTTGCCTTTACGACCGGCAAAAATGCGCATCATGGAAGGATCGATATCGGCAACCAGAGCCGGATGACCGTCCACTTCCTCGCTGCGTACTGTATTCATGTCCGCAGGCGCGGTCAGCAATCCCAGATCGGACGGGTTGATCGGCACGGCTTCCATTTGCACAACCACTTCATGGTCTGCCGGCTCCGGCACATCATAGGGCTCTACGGACAGCACCAGCTTGCCATCATCGGTTACCGTGGTGAAGAGTTGCTTTGCGTTGTCGATGCTCATTGGGAAATTCCTTGTTTATTTAGGGTTGGGTTTAAAAACTTTTGGATGCGTTCAGGGCGCTCATGCGCTCGGTAATAGTGAAAAACTCTTCCACCGTTTCGTCGATAATCTGTTTGACAGTTTTCACCTCGTCAATCAAACCGGATGATTGCCCGGCAAGACCGACGGCCGCCTCCATATCGCCGCCAAAATAGACGTCCAATATGCCCTTGAACGTATCGGGCGGCATCAGGCCATCTTCGTAGATTTTTGCGGTGCGCTCTGTCTTCAAAGCGCGAATGCAGGGCGTTGCTTTCTTGTTCAGGACATAGGTGCCGGTTTCCTTGGCATCCAGTATCGCTTGTTTATAGTTGTGATGCACCGGGCTTTCCGCGCTGGACACAAAACGCGTGCCCATCTGTATGGCCTCCGCGCCCAGAGCAAAGGCCGCTGCCATACCTTTGCCGTCGGCAATGCCGCCCGCTGCCACCATTGGTACATCTGTTTGCCGACGAATGGCTTGGAGGAGGACGAGCGTCGAGACTTCCTCCGGATTTTTGAAACCGCCGCCTTCCGCGCCTTCCACCACCAGGCCATCAATGCCGGCCTCTACACATTTCATCGCGGCATCGACGGTCGGTACAGCATGATAAACCGTAATCCCGGCTTCTTTGAGCGGACCGATAAATTTCGCCGGACTGCCCGCAGACGTCGTCACAAATTTCACGCCCGAGCCACAGATATGGTCCAGAATGGCCGGATCTTTGAGAAACATGATCGGCAGGTTCACACCAAAAGGCGCATCGGTCAGGTCGCTCATCTTGGCGATCTCGGCCATGCAGTTTTCGGTCTCTCCCGATGAGGTTTCGATAATGCCGAGGCCACCGGCGTTGCAGACCGCAGAGGCAAGCTGCGAACGGGCGATCCAGCCCATGGGCGCCTGCACAATCGGATATTTCGCTCCGGTATGTTCGAGAAAACGGTTCATATATTGATCTTTCATTTCGTGGATTTTGCCCGATCAGCCCATCGGATAGAGAATATCTTTCGTCACCTTGTCGACCGCCTTCATAACCTCGTCGCTGAGCACCAGTTCGCTGGCGGCAAATATGTCGGGCAGCTGGTCGGTATGTGTCGCGCCGACGATCGTGGATGCGACAAAATCATGCTGCTTGGACCAGGCGGTGGCGAGCGTGACGGGCGCGATGCCGGCTTCTTCGGCTATCGCCATAAACCGCTTGGTCGACGCGATGCTTTTGTCGTTCACAAAGCGCTGCGCCATTTTAAACTGGCGCTTGCCTTCCATTGCGAGATAGGCGGAAAAACGGGCACCTTCCGGTTTCGCACCATCATTATATTTGCCGGACAGCACCCCGCCGGCAAGCGGTGAATAAGGGATCAGGCTCACGCCCTCTTTCTTGCACACCTGCGCCAGTTCATCCTCGAACCGGCGGTTGTTCATGCTGAAATTATTCTGGATCGTGCAATATCGCGTAACGCCGAGGCGTTCGGAAGCCTCCAGCGATTTCATCAAGCCCCAGCTGGTTTCATTCGAACAGCCGATGGCCCGAATTTTGCCGGCGCGGATTTGATCATCGAGCACTTCCATGGTCTCGTCATAAGCGGTGCCGTGATCGGGCCAGTGGGTCTGGTATAGATCGATATAGTCGGTCCCCAGACGCTTGAGACTGTCATCCAGCGCCTTGACGATATTGTGGCGGTCCAGCGCGGTATTACCTTGACGCACCGCAGCCTGGAACCAGCCGCCGCTGGGCCCCGCCACCTTGGTCGCCAATATAATCGAATCGCGGTCTTTATCTTTCAGCCAGCGGCCGACAATTTCTTCGGTGCGGCCAGAATATTCAAGCTTGGGCGGCACCGGATAGATTTCAGCCGTATCGAAAAAATTGATCCCGGCATCCAGCGACTGGTCCATGATCCTGTGCGACATGGCTTCATCGGCGCCGGTACCAAAAGTCATCGTGCCCATGCATATATCGGAAACATGCAAGGCACTCTTGCCAAGACGGCATCGTTTCATTCAGGCTCTCCGGGATGATTTGTGGTTTTAACTATACGGTTAAAGATGCCAGAATCTACATAGGTTGCAAGAGGCAATGTAACCAAACCGGAAAGACTATTGCTCTATCCGGCCTGCCCGAGCACCAGACATGCGAGAAACATCAGGAAACCGGCAAAGCGATTGGACCGGAACTTGGCGAGCGCATCGTCGCCATCACTGCTGTTCAGCGTGCCGATCTGCCACAATAGATGCAGCGCCAGCGGGATCAGGGCGACCAGACCCAAAAATTGCGGTCGCACGATCCAGAACGCACCCGCCCAACTGGCCAATGCCAGTGCATAGAAAACCAGCACACCGAAACGCACATTATCACCAAGGCGCAGCGCGCTGGAGCGGATACCGACCAGCGCATCATCCTCCCGGTCCTGTAGCGCATAGACAGTATCGAAACCGATCACCCAGAATATCGATCCGGAATAGAGCAAAAGCATCGCCCATGAAAAACCGGGTTCTATCGCCAGCCAGCCAACCAGCGCGCCCCAGGAAAAAACCATGCCGAGCCAGGCCTGTGGCCACCAGGTAATCCGTTTCATAAAGGGATAGCCTGCCACCAGGGCGAGGCTTCCCAGCGCCACGAGCTTGGCCGTCAGGTTCAGCTGAAGCCAGGTTGCCAATCCGATCAGGCACAAGATTCCCAGCCATATCCACGCCGCTTTCAGTGACACCGCGCCGCTCGCCAATGGCCGTGAGCGGGTGCGCTCCACCTGCTTGTCGAGGTCGCGATCGACAATATCATTATAGACACAACCCGCGCCGCGCATCGCAATAGAGCCCAAGAGCAGCCAGAGCAGCAAATCCCACCGCTGCACCGCGCCACCGGCCAAGGCCACGCCCCACGCGCAAGGCCAAAAGAGCAGCCACCAGCCAATCGGGCGGTCGAGACGGGCAAGCAGCGCATAAGGGCGCGCGACAGCGGGTAACAAGCCCATCAGGCCGCGATATTCGGTGTCGGGAACGGTTTCCGGTTGGGTTGACATATCTCGGCCTTAGAACATCGGTTGAAACTCGTCATCCTGAACTTGATTCAGGATCTCGCTTAAAACCGAAGTGATATCCAGATGCTGAAATAAATTCAGCATGACGAAGCTCTTGTTATATGTATAGAAAACCATATGCCCGCCACACCTGCCTATCCACCACGCAGCTCCCCGCGTCTTTATGTCGATACCGAGCTTAGCGAAGGTGCGGAAATCCGGCTGGACGGCGGCCACGCGCATTATCTGCTGAAAGTCATGCGCATAAAAGAAGGTCAGCCCGTAAAGCTTTTCGACAATCGAACGGGTGAATATCTCGCGCATGTCACCATGCTCGGCAAACGTGACCTGATATTGTTGATCGACGGTAAAACGCGGGAACGAGAAAATGTGCCGGACCTCTGGTTGCTGGCCGCCCCGATCAAGAAGGATCGCTATAACTGGATTGCCGAAAAGGCCACGGAATTGGGCGTCGCCAAAATGATCCCGGTGCAGACCGAACGAACGCAGAATGTGCAGATTAAATCCGATAAGTTAAAAGCTCACATGGTCGAAGCTGCCGAACAATGCGAACGGACCGCACTGCCGGTGCTGGACGGATTGATCAAACTGGATGCGTTGCTTCAGGATTGGCCCGCAGACCGGCATCTGTTTTTCGCCGACGAACGTATATATGAAAGCGGAGAAGGCAGCTTCCGCAAGGCACTTGTCGCTCATGACGGCCCCGCTGCCATCCTGATCGGCCCGGAAGGCGGATTTTCCGATGCCGAGAACGAACTTATCCGCGCCCTGCCCCAATCCGTCCCCGTATCCCTTGGCCCTCGCATCTTAAGGGCCGACACCGCGGCCGTTGCTGCCATAAGCCTGTGGATGGCGGGACGTGGTGACTGGAATTGAAGTCGAAATATTGAATATGGCTTCTATTCAGCGGCTTAAGACTTATTTGACCAAATGTAAAATCTCGTTAGCAGGGCTTAACCGCAGGATATTTTTACCAAATATTCAGCATGTTCGCATAGACCCACACTATGTATCTGGGAACAGACCTTGGGCCAGAAAGGTTGGACCGCAGCGCATGGGCAATAAATCTATTGCGCCTGTTGCTTTGCCTTGCTGTGTTCATGCTCCTTGCCGGAGCCGCCCGGGCCCAGACGGTCAACACTTTCGTAAACCCGACTAACGGTACGATCAACGGCACAACCACCTGCGCAGCACCGCTGGTCAGAAATTTCTCTGTCGGTACGAGCTTTACCGTTTCAGATGTAGATATCGGCGTTTTTGCAACCCATACATGGCGCGGTGATATCCGCCTGACCCTCCAATCGCCAGCGGGTACGCGCGTGCAGCTTGTCAACGGCGATACCAATAATATCAACGGTAATAATTTTAACGTTCTGCTGAATGACAGCGGTACCCAGACCGTCAATACCGACGGCAATACGGTCACCCATTCCACAACTGCACCACCGCCTTTTGACAATGATTTCATTCCCAACAATCCGCTGTCTGCCTTTAACGGGGAAAATAGCCTTGGTACCTGGCGACTGGAAATTTGTGATCTTTTCCCGACGCAGGACGATGGCACATTCCAGCATGCCGAGCTATATCTGACCGAGCAACCGGCCAGTTTTGCAGACTTGTCGGTCAATAAGACGGTAAGCAACGCGACGCCCGCCAATGCGACCAACATCACCTATACTGTCTCCGTTACCAATGCCGCAGGGTCGACCGACAATGCGACCGGGGTCGTCGTGCAGGATACATTGCCGCTTGGCGTCACTTTTGTGAGCGCATCAGGATTTGGCAGCTATGATAGCGCCACGGGCATTTGGTCGGTTGGCTCTGTTCCAATTGGCCAAACCCGCACGTTGAACATCGTAGCGAATGTTACGGCAACATCGGGAGCCAGCGTAGTCAACGCGGCCGAGGTAACCGCATCATCCATCCTGGATTCGGATTCCACTCCCAATAACGGCAGCATCGGGGAAGATGACTATGATGAAGCCACTATCACGGTTTCGGGTACCAGAACTGCAGGTACGCCGCCCAATCTGGCCGGCATATGTCCGATTGCAAACCAGATAGTTTTTGACTGGGACAGCAATGCCTGGGCAGCAGGTTCATTGAACAACAGTTACAGCCTGACAGGAATCGGAACGATCAACTGGGCAGTCAGCTCACCCGGCGTTTTTGTGAACGATGCCGGTTTCGGGGGACAAAGCCCCAGCCTGGCCAATGCCAATAATGGCGGCTTTGCTGGTACGCAGCTTTCGCTGCACCAGTTTCTGGATTTCGCCAACCAGTCGCAGACGGCAACGACAGTCCTCACTCTGCCAACCGCAGTTCCGGGGTTGCAATTCACCGTGTTCGATATCGATTTTGCCGCCAATGACTTTGCCGATAAACTGACGGTCGTCGGCAGCCTGAATGGAACCACCGTCTTGCCGACCCTCACCAACGGAGTCGCCAATTATGTTGTTGGTAATGTCGCGATCGGCGATGCCGGCTCTGGCGGCACGTCGGGAGACGGCAATGTTGTTGTTACGTTCCTTGCTCCGGTAGATACAATCACGATCATCTATGGTAATCATACCACGGCACCAGCCGTTCCCGATGGTCAGGCGATCGCCATTCATGACATTAATTTTTGTGCGCCACAAACGACGCTCAGCGTCACCAAGATCAGCAGCGTTATCAGCGATCCCGTCAACGGTACCACCGACCCGAAATCCATTCCCGGTGCGACCATCCAATATTGCATATTGATCTCCAACGCCGGCAGCGCCACCGCTACGTCGATCAGCGCCACCGATACTATTCCGGGAAATCTGACCTATACAGCTGCATCAATGCAAAGCGGGGCCAATTGTGGTTCGGCTTCAACCGCAGAAGATGATGACAATACGGGCGCAGACGAGAATGATCCCTTTGGCGCATCGATCAGCGGATCGGTCCTTACTGCGACAGCCGCAAGCCTGGGGCCCGCAGAAGGTTACGCTCTGACTTTTCAGGTCACCGTAGACTAGGCATCACGTTTCAAACGCACCAATATCTGATCCAGAGATGACAAAAATTTCGACCGGTCAGCTTTCGTGAAAGGTGGCGGACCGCCAATATTCTCTGTCCCCATACCGGAGCGCAGGTCGGCCATGATCGCCCGCGTCGCAACCGCCGCACCGATGGAGTCTGCGGTAAATGGCTTGCCATTGGGCGCAAGTACTTCCGATCCTGCCTTGATACAGCGGTCGGCCAGCAGGATATCAGCGGTGACTATGACCGTCCCCTCAGATGCTCGCTCGGCAATATAATCATCAGCCGCATCAAAAGCATCGCTCACCACCACGCGGCTGACCAGCGGATGCACCGGAATCCGGAAATGGCTGTTGCTGACGATGATTACGGGCACTTCGTGCCGATAAGCCACCCGGTAGATTTCATCCTTTACCGGACAGGCATCTGCATCAACATATATCGGGATTGCGTTGGCCATAAGACGGTTTAGCCGTTTCTGGCCCCGCCGTCTTTTTTGCCTTCAAACGGCCGCTTGCCGCGATGGGGCTTTTTTGTTTTGCCGCCGAAATTCCCTTTGGGCCCGGATTTGCGGTCGCCTTTGAACTCGGACTTTTTCTTAAAGCCATCACCTTCACCCTTGGCATCGCGGCTAACAGCGGATTTACGCTTCACATAGGGTTTACCGCCATCATCCGACTTGTTGCCATATTTTTTCTTGCCGCCGAAATCCCGGGCGTCGGACTTTCCACCGCCTGATTTACGGTCACCGAATTTTTTTGCACCGAATTTCTTGCCCCCGAACTTTTTCTTGGCGTTGCTGTAGTCACGGCCGCCACCGGCATTGTCACGGCGCCCGCCCTTGCGATTGCGTTTGGCGGCTTCGCGCGGGGTCCCTTCAAATTGCGTGATGGTGATATCATCCGTGTCATCACCGTTGGAGCGTTTCTCTGCAATCGCTTTGGTAAACTTTTCAACCACCCGGCGCGGTATCTCGAAAAGCGTATCATCGCCATTGATCCGGATCGCGCCGATTTCGTTCTTGGTAATGTGGCCACGACGGCACAGAACGGGCAATATCCAGCGGGCATCAGCACGTTGGTTGTGGCCGACATCCATCTTGAACCAGACGGTATCCTCAAATCCGGGACGCGGACCACCGGGCGCGGGCTTGGACTGCGCACCGCGGTCGAGCATCTGTTCCGGCGCCGGCATTTTTGCGCGATGTGACTGGACCAGCATGGCCGCGATTTCTTCCGGCGTTTTCTCCGCCATCAGGCGCTTCGCCAGTTCCTGATCATCCTCATCAATTTCAACCGGTTCGAGCAGTTTCTCCATCAACCGTTCAGCATCATTCTTGCGAATTTCCGCGCGCGTCGGCGCGTCTTTCCATTCTGCATTGATCTTGGCACCGCGTAACATCGATTCAATCCGCTTGCGCCGCTGATAGGGCACCACCAATACCGCTGTCCCTTTCTTGCCTGCCCGGCCCGTCCGTCCGGAGCGGTGCTGCAACGTCTCTGCATCGCGGGGGATCTCAACATGGATCACCAGGCTAAGCGTCGGCAAGTCAAGGCCGCGTGCGGCAACATCGGTTGCCACACATACCCGCGCACGTTTGTCCCGCAGGGCCTGCATCGCCTGATTACGTTCGCTTTGTGTATGCTCGCCGGAAAGCGCCACGGCGCTAAATCCACGATCCACCAGGCTGGCGTGCAGGCGGCGAACGCTTTCCCGGGTGGCGCAAAACAGCATGGCTGATTCCGCCTCGTAAAAACGCAGCAGATTCACCACCGCATTTTCGGTATCGGCAGGCGCAACGGTAATCGCCTGATAAGCAATATCACCATGGCCACGATCTTCACCGACAGTGGAGATGCGCAGCGCATCCTGTTGGTACCTTTTTGCCAGCGCGACAATCGGTTTCGGCATGGTTGCAGAAAATAGCAAAGTCCGGCGGTCTTCGCTGGTTGCGTCGAGAATTTCTTCCAGATCTTCGCGAAAGCCCATGTCGAGCATTTCATCCGCCTCGTCCAGCACCGCCGCGCGCAACTTGCCGAGGTCAAGCGCACCGCGTTCGAGATGGTCGCGCAGACGGCCTGGCGTTCCGACAATCACGTGGGCACCGCGGCGCAGCGTACGCCTTTCTTTGGAAGCATCCATCCCGCCCACACAGGTCGCAATCTGCACACCGGCGGGCTCGTAAAGCCATTTGAGTTCCCGGCTGACCTGCAAGGCCAGCTCGCGCGTCGGTGCGATCACGAGAGCCAGCGGCTCCACCAGAAAGGGGAACCGGCCATTATCGTCCAGAAGCTGCGGTGCCATGGCCAGACCAAAGGCAACCGTTTTCCCCGAACCGGTCTGGGCAGACACAATAAGGTCCCGGCCTTCGGTTTCCGGTTCCAGCACGGCGGCTTGAACGGCCGTGGGTTTGGCATATTCGCGGTTTGCAAGCGCTTCAGCGAGAAGCGGAGATACTGAGGAAAAAGGCATGTTCAAATGTCCGTGGCAAAGATTGAAAGCCGCGCGGAAATGCCAATCGCCTGCGGTCGGTGATAATATATCGTTTGTTTAGAGGCTTTGTGCTGCAGGATCATATTGCCTCACCGGCAGCATGGCCACTTGCCCAAGCCCATTGAAAATTATAGCCACCAAGCCAGCCGGTGACATCTACGGCCTCGCCAATAGCATAGAGTCCCGGCATTTGCCTAGCTTCCATATTTTTGGACGATAATTCGCCGGTGCTGATGCCCCCGGCGGTGACTTCCGCCTTGGCATAGCCCTCGGTGCCATTGGGCATGAAGCGCCAGTTCGACAATCGCCGAGACGCTTCTTCCAATTTGCGATCAGCAAGATTGCCCAGGTCGCCTGACAGTGCGATCCGCTCCAAAAGGGTTTCGGAAAGACGGGCTGGCAAATGCGCGTTTACAGCCCTGCTTAGAGTAAGACGGGGCGCTTCCCGCTTCAATTTCGTCAACCAGTCAGGCTTTAGGTCAGGCAGAAAGTCAACGCCAACCGGATCGCCGTGCCGCCAATAGGATGAAATTTGCAATATCGCTGGACCGGATAGTCCTTTGTGCGTGAACAACGCGGCTTCGCGAAAGGTGGTCTTGCCGCAACTTGCAACAATGGGCGCCGAGACACCGGATAGCGAACGGAACAGGGTTTCTTCACCGCCAAGAGTGAGCGGAACGAGAGCGGGGCGCGGTTCAACGACTTTCAGGCCGAACTGCCGCGCAATGTCATAAGCGAAGCTGGTCGCCCCCATTTTCGGGATCGAAGGCCCGCCGGTTGCAATGACCAGCGCAGGCGCGGTCGCCGCTTCACTGCCATAGTCGACCTGATAGGTGCCATCGCTGTGGCGGATATCCGATACTGATTGTCCCAGTGACAAAGTCACCCTGTCATCAGGACATTCGTCCATCAGCATCGCTACGATCTGCTTTGCTGAACCGTCACAAAATAATTGTCCCAGAGTTTTCTCATGCCAGGCGATATCATAGCCGTTTACCAAGGCGATGAAATCTTGCGCGGTATAACGGCTAAGCGCCGACTTGGCGAAATGCCTGTTGGCCGAAAGATAACGGTCAGGTGCGGTATGAATATTGGTAAAATTGCAACGCCCGCCGCCTGAAATCAGGATTTTCTTGCCCGGCTGGTCTGCATGATCAATCAGCAGCACCTTGCGGCCCCGTTGGCCAGCAACAGCCGCGCACATCAGGCCAGCACCGCCGGCACCAAGGATGATCGCGTCATAGGAGGTTGGGGATTTGGTCATTGGATGGGTGTATACTCGCTACAGCTGGAAAAAGGTTGCGAGTGCCGCCCGCTCCGGGCCCTTGCTTACGCTGCGGGAATTTTCAGGCCGCCGATCCCCCGGATCGGCTCTGCTCCTGAAAATTGGTGGAGCCTAGCGGGATCGAACCGCTGACCTCTTCGCTGCCAGCGAAGCGCTCTCCCAGCTGAGCTAAGGCCCCTTATGCGGCGCGTTTAATCCAAGCGCGCCGCTTATTGCAAGCCCCAAATGGTGCCTGCACGCATCAAAATCAAGTTTCCCGATCAGGTTTCGGCGTTGTCGTCGTCGTCACCCTTGCCTTTGGTGACACCCAGGTCATCATCGCCGCCCAGATCAACCTCATTATCCGGTGAAGGCTCATCATCATCGATGTTGATGTCCAGATCATCATCGGCCACTTCGTCTTCTTTTTTGGCGTCTTTCTTCGGCGCTTCTTCAAACGGCATGGGCTGTTTGGATTTCAGGCCGGGTTCCGGCGTCCATGTCTCACCACATTCGATGCAATTGACCGGGTCTTCTTTACCCAAATCGTAAAAACGTGTTCCGCATTTCGGGCAAGTTCTCTTCGTGCCCCATTCTGGCTTCACCATGGCTGGTTCCAAATCCTTATTTGTCAGTAATATATTATGACCGCTCGCAAGATTTACGGAATCGATCAATCAATTTGGCCGCGCCTTGCCATAGCTGAGCCGCGCTGTCAAAAGCCGTTTCACATCCTGAAACGAATCATCCGCAGTTCAACCGCGTATGACCGCATAAAAAGCCCGTAAATGACCAGCAAACCGACAAATCAGATCATAGTGGAAGCCAAACCGGCTTCATTCGCTCCCGGTGGCGCTTTAACGGGCCGCACAACGGTGCCTGGCGATAAATCCATTTCCCACCGCTCGCTGATTCTCTCCGCACTTGCCGTCGGCAAGAGCCAGATTGCCGGTCTGCTGGAGGGGGAAGATGTTCTGGCGACCGCCGCCGCATTGCGAGCCATGGGCGCCACCATCGAGAAAAAGGGCGACATCTGGACAGTGCACGGTGTCGGTGTTGGCGGTCTGATGCAGCCAGATACCGCCATCGACCTCGGCAATAGCGGAACCTCCGTGCGCCTGCTGATGGGTCTGGTTGCCTCTCATGATATCAGCGTGACCTTCACCGGTGATGCCAGCCTTTCCAGGCGGCCGATGGGCCGGGTGATTGATCCCCTGTCCGACATGGGCGCAGAATTTACCGCGCGGATGTCATCTGACGGTAAAGCGTGTCTGCCGCTTGCCGTGCGCGGTCTGTGCCCGGCGGTGCCGATCGAATACCGCCTGCCGGTGGCATCAGCTCAAGTCAAATCGGCAATCCTGCTCGCAGGATTAAATACACCGGGTGTTACGCGCGTGATCGAACCGGTTCCCACCCGGGATCATAGCGAAACCATGCTGAAAGGCTTTGGCGCAGACCTGACGGTTGAAACGGACAAGGAGGACAGCCGGATCATCTCGTTGACCGGTGAAGCCGAATTGTCACCGCAAAAGATCAAGGTACCCGGCGATCCATCCTCTGCGGCTTTCCCGGTCGTGGCTGCTTTGCTGGTGCCGGGCTCGGATATCGTGGTCGAGAATGTCGGTATCAATCCAACCCGCGCTGGCCTGTTCACCATATTGCAGCAGATGGGCGGCGATATCAGCTTCAAGAAGAAACGCACCGTTGGCGGCGAGCCGGTCGCGGATATTCATGTGAAACACAGCAAGCTGACCGGCATTGATGTCCCGGCAGAGGTCGCGCCCAGCATGATTGATGAATTTCCGGTCCTGTTTATCGCCGCTGCACTGGCCGAAGGAACAACGACGACCAGCGGTCTTCATGAACTGCGTATCAAGGAATCCGATCGCCTCAGCCAGATGGCAGAAGGCCTGCGCGTCCTTGGCGTCGAGCTAACGGAAAAAGAAGATGGCCTGATTATCACCGGAAGCGGCGGTGAACCACTATCTGGCGGCAGCAACATGTCCGCGATCGAGACGGCTCTTGATCACCGGATCGCAATGAGTTTCGCAGTGGCCGGTCTGGTCACCGCTTCAGGACTGACGATAGATGATATCACACCGGCTGAAACGAGCTTTCCCGGCTTTGCCGATCTTATGAAGGCATTGGCATCCTGATGCTCGGTGATTTTTCCGCCAACGTGATCGGCATATTGGGCAGCATATTGATTGTCTCGGCTTATGCCTACAACGTCTACGCCCGAAACGTGAACGCATTCATCTATAATGGCACGAACCTGATCGGCGCGCTTCTGCTCACCCTGTCACTGATGGTGCATTTCAATCTCGCATCCTTATTGCTCGAAATTGTCTGGATCGGTATTGCCTTGGGCGGCCTGTGGAAAGCCTATCAGGGGCGAACGGAGCAACGGCCATGATCATCGCGGTCGATGGCCCTACTGCCTCGGGTAAAGGCACGATCTCCAAAGAGCTGGCGAAGCATTTTGCCCTGCCCTTTCTCGACACCGGCCTGCTCTATCGCGCGGTCGGCTGGACCCTGCGGGAACAGCGCGGAAATGCCGATAATCCGGATCATGCGCTCAAGGCATGTATGTTTGATGGCGCACTGCTCAATGAGCCGGGCCTGCGCAGCGAAGCCGTCGGTGGCCTCGCCAGCCGTGTCTCGGTCCACCCCGAGGTCCGCCGTGCGCTGGACAAGCGGCAGAAAGATTTTGCCTATCAACCGGCGGGCGCCGTTCTGGATGGCCGCGATATCGGTACGGTCATCGCGCCGGATGCCGATGTGAAGCTGTTTGTGACCGCCTCATCGGAAGCGCGCGCCGTTCGCCGTTTCGAAGAAATGAAGCGCCGCGGCGAGAAGGTGAACTTTGATGATATCCTCGCCGATATCCTGAAACGCGACGAACGGGACCGCAGCCGTGTCACGGCGCCGCTCAAGCCCGCGGAAGATGCGGACTTGCTTGATACGACCGATTTGACTATAGGCGACGCCGTTCAACAGGCAATTGCCTTGGTGGACGCGAAGATAAGCCGCCGGCGCGACAAAGATCCGGCATAGCAAAAAGATGATGTGCCAGACGGAACGGTAAAGCACCGCTCCGGCTATGGCGCAGCTTTTGCTATTTGCGCTTCAATCTTTGCGTTACCAGTTTATGGCAGTTTTCTGGGGGATATGGCTGTCACATGCGGTGGCGGCCATGTTTTGGTCCAAGACCAGCGGAACCAACCGCTTGGCCCGAAAAAATATCTGTTAAGGAACTCTTATATGGCCTCTACGGCATTTCCCAGTCGCGACGATTTCGCGGCACTTTTAAACGAATCAATTGGCGGTGAAGATCAAGGCTTTGAAGGCCGCGTGGTCAAAGGCACCGTTGTCGGCATCGAAAATGACATGGCCGTCATCGATGTGGGCTTGAAATCAGAAGGCCGTGTGGCGCTGCGCGAATTCGCCGCTCCCGGTCAAAAAGCTGACCTGAATGTTGGCGATGAAGTCGAGGTCTATGTCGATCGCATCGAAAATGTGAACGGCGAAGCCATGCTGTCCCGCGATCGCGCTCGCCGCGAAGCCAGCTGGGACAAGCTTGAAAAAGAATATGACGAAGGCAACCGCGTTGACGGTATTATCTTCGGACGCGTCAAAGGTGGCTTCACGGTAGATCTTGACGGCGCCGTAGCCTTCCTGCCCGGCAGCCAGGTTGATGTCCGCCCCGTGCGCGACGTGACCCCGCTGATGGACATTTCACAGCCTTTCCAGATCCTGAAGATGGACCGCAAGCGGGGCAATATCGTTGTTTCGCGCCGCGCGATCCTCGAAGAGACCCGCGCAGAACAGCGCAGCGGACTTATTGAGTCTCTGGCTGAAGGTCAGGTTACCGAAGGCGTTGTGAAGAACATCACCGACTATGGTGCCTTTGTTGACCTGGGCGGCATCGACGGCCTGCTTCACGTCACCGATCTCAGCTACAAGCGGGTCAATCACCCGAACGAGATGATCAACATCGGCGATACGCTGAAAGTCCAGATCATCAAGATCAACAAAGACACGCAGCGTATCTCGCTTGGCATGAAACAGCTTGAAAGCGATCCTTGGGATGCCGCTTCCGAGAAATATGCCGTTGGCACGAAGCTGACCGGTTCGGTTACCAACATCACCGAATATGGTGCGTTTGTTGAGCTGGAAGCCGGCATCGAAGGTCTTGTCCACGTTTCCGAAATGAGCTGGACCAAGAAAAACGTACATCCTGGCAAAATCGTCTCCACCTCTCAGGAAGTGGATGTGATCGTTCTGGAAGTCGATACCGAGAAACGCCGCATTTCACTGGGTCTGAAACAGGCTCAATCCAACCCGTGGACCGACTTTGCGGATGCGCATCCTGTCGGCAGCACGGTTGAAGGCGAAGTCAAGAACGCCACCGAATTCGGTCTGTTCATCGGCCTCGAAGGCGACGTGGACGGCATGGTCCACATGTCCGACATCGCATGGGGCATTTCTGGCGAAGACGCTTTGAACCTGCACCATAAGGGTGAAGAAGTGAAAGCCATCGTTCTGGACATTGATGTTGAGAAAGAGCGTATTTCACTCGGCATGAAGCAGCTTGAAAAAGGTGCACCTGCGGTTGGCGGAACCGACACGGGCGGTCTCAAGAAAGGTTCGGTCACCACCGTTACCGTGCTTGAAGTTCGCGATGGCGGTCTTGAAGTACAGGTTGGCGACGATGGCGTCACCGGCTTCATCAAACGGACCGACCTTGGCCGTGATCGTGATGAGCAGCGTCCTGACCGTTTCCAGGTTGGCCAGAAGGTCGACGCGATGGTTACCGGTTTCGACCGTTCCAAGAAGCCGAATTTCTCAATCAAAGCCCATCAGCTGGCCGAAGAGAAACAGGCAGTCGAACAGTTTGGTTCTACCGACTCCGGTGCCAGCCTTGGCGACATTCTTGGCGAAGCGCTCAAGAAAAAGGACGACTAAGCCAGCCGGGCACTGCCCGAAAGTTTATTCGAAAAAGCCCGTTCTCCGAAAGGAGGCGGGCTTTTTTGTCGGCAGATCCAATTTCCATGCCAAAAAGCAATGCGGCCAACCCGTCCCAGTTCAAGACGTATTACAATGTAAAATCCAAAGCCCATTGAAAACATGTAAATTTTCTGTCAGTATCATCCCATAATCGCGATGCAGAGCAAATGCAGATGCATGACGCGAATAGCTCAAATTCCGTGGTTGCCCCACAAGCGGAAAGGCATGCGCATGATACGTTCTGAATTGCTTGAAAAACTGGCCGAAGAAAATCCCGAGCTGAAACCGGACGAGATTGAGAAGATTGTTGACTTGTTTTTCAATCAGATAAGTCAAAAGCTAGCCGAAGGCGGCCGTGTTGAATTACGAGGCTTTGGTGCCTTCTCAACCCGCCAGCGCAAACCACGCATCGGGCGCAATCCCCGTACTGGCGAATCAGTACAGGTCCCGGCCAAGCGCGTGCCCTATTTTAAACCTGGCAAAGAAATTCGCGAGCGTCTCAATAAGGGATGATCGGAAGGCCGCACATCGGCCGAAACTGTCAAATATCTGCCAACCAATCGAAAAACTTGAAATTAGCCCATCTCAGGGCTTGACCTGCTGCGCGCAATGATGCTTGTCGCATGCTCCAATCAAAGTTGGAGCTACCGGTGCGGACGTGGCGAAATGGTAGACGCAGCAGACTTAAAATCTGCTATCCGAAATGGGTGTGCGGGTTCGAGTCCCGCCGTCCGCACCAGCTAAATGGCATTATATAATGCCTGATCATCGGAATAATCGAAGATCAGTTCGCTATCGCAGCCACCTGAAACTCGCGCGCGTCAAAGCCGTTTTCGCCAATTTGCGCCGATAGGGCTCGGGTCTGGATCTTGGGACCCCTGGCTCCCGGAATTGTTGCAAAACCGGAACCGTCTAGTGTGACACTCTCGTTACCGAAGTTCAGTCGCACGCCGCGCAAACTGTTCGGGCTGTAGCTCACCTGCAGATTATATCCGCCAGGAGCATTACAATATTCGCGGAGCTCGCCCAAACGAACAACATTCTCGGCAAAAGCCGCACCGGCCGAGCTATACTGAACACCGCAAGTCACCGGAACGACTGCTTTCAAACGGAAACTCATAGAGTTGGTTGCAATTGCACTGGTAGCTGTCGTAGCCGCAGCCACCACCGCGACCACACTGATTAGTTTCTTCACCATGTCTCTGCCTTCAATTCTTTTCTGATGGCAGCAATTTGGCAGAAGGCGTTGAAAGTAACGTCAACGGCGAAGGTTAACGCGTCGTTTACTTTTTAGGACTTTTATTGGATGGTCTAATATCCACTTGGCTCGCTCAAGCTGACTTGCATTAAACACATCGCCATAGAGCATTATAATTATCTATATCTCAGTTACTTAACCGGAAACAATCAACCAATAGCTTATTTTTCGAACGGCGCCTTAGAGGTGGTCTACCGATCGTATATGGTTATAAAATACCGTTAAAATCGGTGTTTGACGGGCTTTATCGTGCCGTTATCGACACCGAGATCACATCGCTGTAAACACCAGCACGTCTGTTCGACACGTCACCGATGACAAACTGAAAAGGCAGGGAATCTTTCAACAGACCGGACCTTTTGGACCCCGTAACAGTACTGGCACCGGCAAGATTGACTGTATTGCCGCCGATAGCAACCGAATAAGGAATGAACCATTGGCTCGAGCCCAGGCGGAGTTGACCAGAATTTGCCGAAGACACAACAATATCATAATCGCCGGTACTGCTAACCCGAAGCTGCAATGGAACGGGCGCAACGCCTTCTTTCAATTCACCCAGGTCAACAACCGCTTGGCCATCGTTCCTCCTGTAGGCACCGGTGAGACCGACACGTGCCGATGGCAGGACATTTATCCCGAAAACCAGTGGTGCTCCACCGAGAGACCGAAAGTTGCTGTCCTGCGCTTCCAGCGTAACGTCCTGCGTGAACGTTCCAGAACTGCGTACGTCATTGGGTTCAGCGACCAGCCTAAAGGTCAGGGATCGCGATTCTCCCGGTGCAAGTACGATTTCACGCTGCGATAACCGTGGCTGAGACCGACCCGCACGCGGGGTTACATCTTGCGTATCAGTCAGGTTCAAAAGCGCGTATCGAACTGGTTTTTCTGTACCTTTTGATAACCCGAATGGCGGCTGTCTCAATACGAAAGTTGGTCTGAAACGGCACTCTGCTCCACCGTCATTGACGAAGGTCACACCATATGTGCCTTCGGGAATGGAACTTGCAAAAGGATCATAACCCTGAATGATCCAGCTCGCCGGCGCCGGATTGACACGAACAAGGCAATCTGTTGTCTGGCCTGAAGCCACAGGAGCTTGAGCCAAAACTGGAGCAGCCAAAGATGCGGCGAAGAGAGTCAGTATGGATCGAAGCATTGGTGTCTCCTATTTTTTCATGCCCGGCCGAACGGTACCGAGACGTACCAGACCGTCTGTGTCGGCTGGAACTGTAAATTCAAAACTTTTGTCGATCGAACCATTGGGCCCATAAGTTTCGACAAGATAGCGGCGGCCGGGCAGCAGGTTCGCAATCGCGAAACGTCCAACCGAATTGGTGAAGAACGGAAGCGGTTTCGGATTCTCCCCTTCTTCCACGTCGAGCAGGGTCACCCGTCCACCGATCAGCGAAACTGGCTGATCTGGGGCCAAGATAAGCGTACCCATTGCGCTAACGAAGGCGTCGGTACCGATGCGCGCTGCATAACCGCTCTTGTAGGATGGATATACACGGAATATACCAGGACCAGTGTCATAGCCGGTTGGCGGATCTTCAACATCATACTGGACGGATTGAGTCGCATAGGACCCCAAGAAGTTATTGAGAGCTGATCCTAGTGCTCCACTACGACTGATATAGTTATTCTCTGCAATCGATTGTCCGGCAACCACGCTGCGCTTACCCAGATTTTCATGCGGAGCCAGCAGCATGAAACTGTCGTTAATACGACGCCCGATACCAAATTGACCGTCGGCAAAAGCCAAGGTTGTGCCTACACGGACAGATGTAGCATTGACTGCACCGAAATCGGAGATGCTGGGCCCGAAGCTGGCATGGCTAATCGAGGCATCAAAACGGTTCGCCGAATAAGAGGCAAAACCATTTGCCCGCGCGTTGTTGTTTTCATGCGCGATAATCCCGCCGAAGCCAACACTATTGAGCTGGTTCAGGCCGCTTTGATTATAGGAAAGTTCTTTAAGGTCATCGCGGCTCTCATATCGCGCTTCGGCCCGGCGGCGATAATCAGGCTGAAATACTAACCCGACACTAACGCTGAAACCACTACCTCGGGAACCCGCTGTCGGAAATCTGGCATAGTCAACCCCGGCCCTGAAGGTCCATTTGCGATTTAAGCGATAGTAGCCGGTGGTTCCTAAACGGTAGCTGTCTCGCAATCCATTGCGACCTTTCAGATAGGATGCTGTCGAAGTGGTCAAGAATTTCAGACTAAATTGACGCGTATATTGGGCTGAAACCGTTACGGACGTGGTATTGATAGCTTCCAAATTGTTCAAAGTCGCAAATTTGGGCGAAATATAATCAGCCCTAACCGTGAGACTGTCGGACAATCCACCTCGATCGATGAAATGCTCATAGCCAACACCGCCCGCAAATCCTTGCCCAGCAGCCTTCGAATTACTGGCACCGCCATCCAGGAGAAGCCGTCCACCGTTGCCGAGAACGAACTGGGTCTGGCCGGTGAGTGTCTGTACGTCCTCGCTTGCCTGAAGACCGACGCCAATGGCCGGGGCGTTAAAAAATGCTTTGCGATAGAAGCCGCTAAAGGCGACCGGTCCGCGATAATCAGGAGCGCGTCCAAATGTCCTGCTCGTTGGTCCTAAATAGGCTCCATATTCATGATCACCTGGGTCAAGATCAATGGGATCGAGATATTGCTGATAGGACAGATTCTGAACCGCGCCGCTATTATCGGTGACTTGAATATCGATATCGTTGCTACCAGCAATCAAAGGCAGGGAACTGAAGTCATATCGCCCGGGCTGGAGACGGACCTCCCTATAGAGTGAACCATTGCGCAGAAAGCGGACGGTCGAATCACGTTGGATAATGAGTTGGCGATTGGCCTGCAGTATTGCTGATCGAAAACTATTGAACCGCCGTTTCTGCCGCACAACACCGATGCCGCCCATCGAGACAAAAGATTGCTGGCCGCGGATTTCGGGATCAAGATCCCCCAGAAACCAACGGCGATATTCTTTAGGTTCATCATAAACCAGTCGCGCAAAGTTGCGCGAAAACCTATAAGAATCCCCTGTCAGGCCGAACTCCTGACCAAGTTGCGCATCTCCCTCGAAAACAACGGGCCCCAACCGCACGGCGCCGTCGAAATTAATGGTCGGCGGGTCAAGTTGACTGCCTTCCCAAATATAGGTGCCCAGCACACTTAGGTTGAGATAGCCAGATAGGCTGGCTGGCTCCAATGAGATATCGTTGGTGTCATCGCGCGGCGGTGCAAATAGATTGCTTATCGCACGCTGCTCGGGCGAAACTTCAACGACCACCACTGCTAGCGTACTGGGATCGTAAGTGAGCCGAACACCCGTTTGATCCAGATCTTCTTCTCCGAATTGGGTCAACGAACTCAATTTGTTCGTGAGCTCCACATGGGCCGGATCGTTAAGAATCGATTTCATCAAGCGGATAAAAGTCTCTGATTCGAGCAGAAACCGATCATCAGCCGTCAGGCGCAACGGAATTTCGCCCAAAGTACGGTTCTGGAAGGTCAGCGGTACCGTCATATCGATATCGCGATCATAAGGGTTGATATCGGGTCGTCCATGGGCACCGATAGGGTATTGAACCGTTGGCGCCGGAGTTGGTGTTGGTTCTTGACCGTCTGGAAGCGGTAAAGTTACCGGCCCTGACGGATCATCGGGAAGGGGGATTGTTACAGGTGCATCTGTCGGCGCGCTTTGACTTGCGGGTACTGGCGTAGAAGAGGGTGCTGGAGCAGATGCCTGTGGCAGCGGGACTGACACTTGCGCGAGCGCGCCTGCGGACCATAGCGGGACCATCACATGAGCGTTCGCATTGCCTGCACATAGTGCCAGGGAAGCGACAGAAAATAGAGTGGATTGCGCTCTCACTGTTTGAACGACAACTTAATTGGTCCAGGGCCAAATCCGGCGACCGGGAGACGGAAGACTCGTTCTCCCTGGGCAGGCACAAAGCCAGTTCCTATAGCGCGCGTCAGTTCTTCGGGCGAGATGTCAACCCTTAGCCATTCGCCATCGGCGCCGGTTCCCACCAATTGCCATGAGAAGTTTGCCATCATCGCGTGACGACGGCCTTCGTTGGTCAGAGTAACTTCGACACCATCCTGCATCGGCGCGGGTTCTGTTGCACCCGGCAATGCAGGTGGTTGGAACAACGCTTGCTTCACTGTGGTCGCCTTTACATCAGGTTTTGCATTAGGAGGGGCAACCACGACCAGGGCACGCATATTGTAAAGTATCTGAACTTGCGCACCGACTGCATCAACTGCTCCTGGCTCCAATGCCACGGGCAGTTGTTCTATGGATACGTAATAAGCCTGTGAAGTATCGGGCTCTCCTGCGCCCAGCCATTGCAAGCGGACCACCTGGCGTCCGCCTGCCGGCAATATGCCTTGTGGTGGGAAAACCAGGAATTCCTCGTCTGCGGCCGTCTCGGTAATTTTTCCGTCCGCGTCAATCTGCATCCGAAAGATGCGGGTCTCGAAAGCAAGATTGCCGGGGTTTATGTTCTGAACCTCGATGCGGGCCGTAGCATTTGTACCGCGTGATTCCATCTCGATCACCATCGGCGAAACACGCATGGCCAAAGCAGGCGTGGTCAGCACTATGAAGGCAGAAAATACAGCTATGAGCGCATAAAAGCGCCGCTTCATCATTGTCAAAATCGGCATATACTCTGCCCCTAACAGAATTTTCGGAATCTACTATTTCATTTAAGTGTTAAGAAAAGGGGAAAGAACAGTCCTCCCCCTTTTCTCTATTTTCACAACAAGACTTAGAGCGCGCGAAGCGTCAGCGTCGTGGTACCTTCGTAGCTACCAGCGACTAGGCCCTTGCCATTAATCACAGGCGCGACAATGTCGATGTCCATGCGCGAACGCCATGCACCTTGCTGCCTCAATCCGGTCACGTCAGTGGTCGATACGTCCAGTGACTGGCCTGACCCTGATGTCACGGCGTTAAGCGCAACACCAGTCCATGTTGCACGTACGCTGTAAGGGATGTTCGCTTGGAACTCATCCACATCATAACCGCCAGCAGCAGCATTGACGAGGCCGTTTACATCACTTTTCGTGATCTCAACTTCGTTGTTGAAGTTACAACCAGCGGTCAGCGTATCGATGTTGGCAGTCGCAGGACCGACCATTTCGAATGCATTGGCAACATTTTCGTTGTCGCCAGTGCGAATACCGATGGTACCGAAATCTATGTTCCGCGCACCTGCATTGTTGCCCGAATAGAAGGAGCAATCTTTGTTAACGGTTCCAGACAGGCTGAACACAACATTTACAGTCGGTGTGGCTGTTTCGGTGTCGTCTGGCGCATTAGCACGTGCGCGGTAGCGCGTACCGAAGTCAAGTGCTACGCGTGCTTCACCAAGAAGAGTCCCAAAAAAACCAGGATTGGTGATGGTGTAGTCGTTACCAGAAAATAGCGTTCTGGTGCCAGCATAGTGACGTTCATTGGTTTGAGCAGCGGCCGGCGCAGAAGCGGCGACGACAGCAAGAGCGGCAACAGCGCCGCAAAGGATCTTTTTCATAACATTCTTCCTTCTATTTGACCGCACCCGTCAATGGGGCTTGGCCTGTAATTTGCATCGGTTGGGTCGCAAGCCGGAAGAGCATCGATGCCTACCCCTTCGGCGTATTTCCGTTTGTGGAATGCCCCGCAAACGAATCTCAGATCGGAGAGACCGTAATAGTGATCATCTCAGAATATTCTCCGGCCAGCAGCCCGGCTTCGCCAGATGGCAAGCCCAGCTCAACGCTAAGGATCATCCCGTCTGTCGCGATACCGCCATTGCTGGAAATCACGCCACCACCCTGAAGCTGGCGACTGTTAAAGGATCGATTAATCACCTGCGTTGCCGGATGGCGCACAGGCATTTCAATCGACAAAGAATAGGGTAACTGGCCACCAAAAGGCCCTTGGCCATTAGGCATGGTCGAGTGCGTCAACGCACCTCTTTCCCCGTTAATGGTCATTGTGAATGGCATGTTGCAGTTAAAGGCCACCGGCACCTGACGGTTAAGGCCCCGGCGCTCCAGATTGCCGAAATCCATATCCGCGATACCGCCCATGGCGCATTGCTGACTGATCGAACCACTCACGGCAATGTCCAGTGAACGGACATTGTCAATTTCATTTGCGCTGGCAGGCGTGACAAACGCCATCATGGCTGCTGCCGCACCGGCTACCGCCGGAAATAAGATTCGCATGACTGCCCCTCAACTATACTACTTCGCCAAAGACTTTTGTGAGCGTAAAGTCTTGGCTAATGCCCCTGGGAGTCACGACCCGACTCACCCCTGTATCGTTAATAAGACGTTAATACAGGGATTGAGCGATTTTTCCACCCTGAAAGTCACAGCTGTTACAAAAAGATCGCACACAGGCCGCTAAACCAATGCGTTACAGCTCTTATTCTGCGCCAGTTCTAATGGTAAATAGGTGTAAACTAGCCACTATGGCAGATGATCCAGCTGTCCAGAATCGGGACAAAAGCATGTCAAAGCTTAAGTCGATCTCATTCGAAAATTACGGCGCAGGCAGTTGAACGGAACGTATATGAAGCCGCAATATTGGGCGATGATCTGAAAGTAGCGCGATAGAGATAGCGCAAGATCATGCCGGGGTTTTTCTGGGGCCCGATATTTGAAGGTTGATGGGCGGCCGATCCAAAGCAGAAAAGATGCACGTCAATAACCATAGCTATGAAGCTCTTGCTCTCCCGGATGCTCTCATGAGCACAGATCCCTCAGGCACGAATGTCAATGATCTCAGGGTGCTGTTGATAGAGCCATAAACTCTAGTGGACGCCGCAGAGAACGCGCCATTTACAAGTCCACGAAAAAGGCCGCCCCATTTCTGAGACGGCCCTTTGATGATTGGTTTCAAAACCTGCTCTTTTGAGATCAGTCTTCCTTGACCTCATAATATTGCGGTGCTGCAATATTCAGGATTTCCAGAATTTTCGTGAGCGCCGTTGGCTCATCCGTTTCTTCCATCGCAGCCAGTTCGCGGGCCAGACGGCTGGACGCCGCTTCAAAAATCTGGCGTTCGGAATAGCTTTGCTCTGGCTGATCGTCAGCGCGGAAGAGATCGCGGGTCACTTCGGCAATAGAGACAAGATCACCGGAATTGATTTTCGCTTCATATTCCTGGGCGCGGCGCGACCACATGGAGCGTTTGACTTTCGGCTTGTCTTTCAGGGTCTCAAGCGCCTCTTTCAGCGTCTTGTCAGAGGACAGTTTGCGCATGCCAACGCCTTCTGCCTTGTTCATTGGTACACGCAATGTCATGCGTTCTTTTTCAAAGCGAAGAACGTATAGTTCCAGTTGCATGCCTGCAATTTCTTCATTTTGCAGTTCAATTACACGCCCAACACCGTGTTTTGGATAAACAACATAATCGCCCACATCAAAGGACAGCGTATTCGCAGCCATAAAAAACCTTTCTTTCTCTATGGAAAAGAAGGATGATTTCGGTCAAATTTCTCAAAAACCCCGACGAAAAAACCCTTTTGTTCATATATATAACGACCAAACACCCCCCGTGCCCAGCCGCTAACCGACACTAGTGTTAACAGATTCGTCACAAAAAAGCAATTTCTCGTTGCAACGCACAACTTTTTGAACCTCAAGCGCCGGGCGCGGGCATCCGCCCGCTTGGCTACGCGCCATAAAGGCGCGGCGGCCGTTCGGCCTTGCCTCGCTGCGCTCGGACGAAGCTCCTTAGGTTTCCCACCTATGTCTGCCACCAGACCGACGCACCGCGTCGGCAAGCGCGCCCGCGCGCCCGAGCTTATGCGAGGAAAGCCAAGCGGGCGGATGCCCGCGCCCGGCGCCTGAAGTCCAATAAAAAACTCCTCCCGGCGCTTGGGATCTAAAAATCCCTCTTAATCGCCTTCGCCAGGCTTCTCTGAGAAATGGGCCTCAAACTTGCCTTCGACGCCTTTAAAGTCGTCGGCGTCGGCCGGTGCGTCCCGGGCGACAGTGATGTTGGGCCAGCTTTCCGAATATTTTGTATTCACTTCCAGCCATTTTTCCAGACCATCTTCGGTATCCGGCAAGATAGCCTCTGCAGGACATTCTGGTTCACATACGCCGCAGTCAATACATTCACTGGGGTTGATGACGAGCATGTTCTCGCCTTCATAGAAACAATCGACGGGGCAGACTTCAACGCAGTCCATATATTTGCATTTGATACATGCGTCGGTAACAACATAGGTCATCGGGTCGTCTACTCCATCATACAGACCGGGATTTTTTCGGCCACGAAATCTCTGCTATTGCGCAAAATTGGGAACGTCAACAGTTGGTTTTCGGTCCTAATTCATTCGCCAGTGCGCAACCTTTCAAAACAACTTTGCACATCGGGAGCGCTGCCTCGCCGCAAGGGAAGCGCCGATATACGGATGACATGCACCTCGCGTCCTTGCGGAATCGTTAAGATATCTCCCTGCCGGACCATCATGTGCGCCCGGTCCACCCGGCGCCCATTGAGGCGAACGTGGCCCTTGTTCGCCAGTTTTTTAGCCATCGTGCGGTTGCGGGCGAAACGAAGAAACCAGAGCAGCTTGTCAATCCTGAGGGCCGATGGATCATGGCCCGGTTCACGAATTTTCCTGGCGCTCAAATCCGCATCCTATTTTTTCATCGCTTCCTTAAGAGCGGCCAGTTCGGCAAAGGCACCGCCGGCAGAAGCCAATACCGGCTCCGCCTTCCGGGAGTGGGAGCCGGATTTGTTCGATTTTTTCCGATGCGCTGATTTCTTGCCTTGATGCTTGCGGTGATTGGTTGATCGGGCTTTGCCCATGCCTTTCCAGCGCCAATATTTCTTTGGTGTCTCGGGTTGAGAGCTATCATCGGCAGCTTTATCTTCCGTAGCTTTATCTTCAGCGGGCTGCGCCATTTCGGCTTGGGCATCCGCTTTTGCATCGGGTTCAACGGCTTCGGTTTTATCTGATTCGACGACAGGCGGATGATCATCCGTTTTTGCAAAACCGGCTATTTCGAGCAGTGCTTCATGCACTTCGCTCGATAGTCCCAGAGACGTTGCCAGTGCAGGGTCCACAGCAAAAATAGGCCCCTGCTGCCGCGCTTCATGCGCCTGTTTGACCAGGCGTTCCGCCATATCGACCCGGACATATTCGTTGCCAATCTTGCGAAATCCCAATCGGCTGGCATGTTCGGGAGCAGCAAATTTCCAGTCCTTCAGGTGGACCGCATTGTCGCCGGGAAGCGCAATCATCGGTTGCTCGTCCAGCGCCGCGAAAAGGGCGTTGCGCCAGAGCACGGCACCAGGCTTCATCAACGCATGGTGGAAAATATCCAGTGCTCCGAAAACCAGTCCGCCGCGCCGGGCGACCCCGCGCATATCGTTATCTAGTGCCCGAACTGCCTGATCAATCTGTCGGCGCATGATAATGCCACCCGCTTCGACGATCTGGGCAAACAGCGCACGAACCGAAGCCGGTGTGGTCGGGTCATTGGCCAGCCCATCAATTTTGACGAGCCCTTCCAGGTGCTTCGCCTTCATCGTTTCGACCCATTGCTTGATCCGTTCTTCGGCCTTTTTGCTGTTTTCGGGTGAAATGTCTTTCAGCGCGCGATCAAATTTGATTTCGGGATGCAGCAAGTCTTTTCCCTTGGCGAGCACCGCCAGTTTCGCCTCTTGCCAATAGACCACCGGCTGACCGGCTTCATCCGCAGCCAGAGCCAGTTCGCTATCAGGTGCTTTTGCCAGCGCGTCAGCTTTATCGGTCATAATCGGTCCCAAATATCTTTCCGCTGCGGCAAGCAGCATCTTGCGGTCTTCCCTCCGGCTATCCGAAGGCACGATAAATTGAAAGCCTTTCAGCGTTCCAATTTCAAGTCCGTCCACCAATACAGCACCGTCTGTTTCCAATGCAACGTCTTGCGGCAAGGCGTCTTTCAAAAGGCCGCGCATAAGCACACGCGTGCGTTTGTCGACAAATCTCTGGGTCAACTGATTATGCATGGCATCGCTGAGCCGCCGTTCCAGCAAGCGGGTGCGCTCCACCATCACTTCTGCCTGCTCCACCCAACGCGATTTTTGCGCAATATAGCTCCAGCTGCGGGCGGCAGATATGCGCGCGGCAAGAGTCGAAATATCGCCCTGAACATTTTCCAGCCGGGCAATTTCCTGTGCCATCCGCGCATGGGGGATGCGGCCATTGCCCTGCACAAGATAGGGCCAGAGCGAAGCGACAAATCGCGCCTGATGATCCGCACCGACTTTGCGGAAATCGGGAATGCAAGCCGCTTCCCAGAGCAAACGCACTTCGGCGCGGCCGATGGCCAAGCGGCTAACAGCGGGATCTTTTGCAAGCCGTTTCAATACCGCCAAATCGATCGCTTCCGGTGCAGCTTGCAACAACCGATCCTTTGGCTTGTCTTCCAGAGATTGAATGAGACTGGTGACGCTGGTTACATCCGGATCTGCATTGCGCCAATACAGCCATTCCAATCGCGGAAAATCATGATCCTCCAGCCGCTGGATCTCCTCAGGCTCCAGCTCATCGGAAGAGGCCAGTCCTGAAAGCACGCCAAAACTTCCGTCTTTTTGGTGACGGCCGGCGCGGCCGGCAATCTGTCCGATTTCCGCAAGCGTCAGGCGGCGACGTCGGCGACCATCAAATTTCTTGAGAGCCGCAAAAGCCACGTGAGAAACATCCAGGTTCAAACCCATTCCAATGGCATCGGTGGCGACCAGATAATCGACTTCGCCATCCTGATACATTTTAACCTGCGCATTGCGGGTTTGCGGCGACAGTGATCCCATCACTATGGCAGCGCCACCATGTTGTCGGCGCAGCATTTCTGCAATCGCATAAACATCCTCGACGGAAAACGCGACAATCGCCGAACGCCGCGGTAATCGCGACAGTTTTCTTGGCCCGGCATAGCTTAGTGTCGAAAAGCGCGGACGGGAGATAATCTCGGCATCTGGTATCAACTTTTCCACCAAGGGACGAAGGCTGTCCGACCCCAGGATCATGGTTTCATCCCGGCCGCGTATGTTCAGCATCCGGTCGGTAAAAATATGCCCCCGTTCCGGGTTTATGCCAAGCTGCGCTTCATCAATGGCGACGAAGCTGAAATCCCGGTCAATCGGCATTGCTTCCGCGGTACATAGGAACCAGCGCGCATCGGGCGGAACAATTTTTTCTTCCCCGGTCACTAAAGCAACCCGATTGGCCCCTTTCAGCGCCACCACCCGGTCATAGACTTCGCGCGCGAGCAATCGCAGCGGAAATCCGATCATACCGCTGGAATGCGCGCACATCCGCTCGACCGCCAAATGGGTTTTACCGGTATTGGTGGGGCCGAGAACGGCAATAACAGGGGACTGGGAGAAGTCGGACATTTGCCTTACCTCACCGCATCTGCATCAAACTGGCAAGCAGAATCCTTGTAAAATCGGCAAGATTCTTGGCATTTCGACCGGATACCCGCGAATTTACACGTTTTACCGCATAGCATGTCATGGAAGCCCGATCTTAATTTGACATTAACTCTATTCCTTCACAGAGACAGAAATATTATTGCGATGCATATCTGTTTTTTGGGTTTAAAAAAAACAGCATCGCCAAGGGGTGCATTTGTTCAAGAGTATCGACATGCTTGCCGATCAAGGAAATGGGGCTGCGGCTATCGCAGCAGAGCCCGCTGCGCCTTCCTTTACCTTGCCCTTTGCCCTACCGGAAAATTTCAACGATGTTCTGGACCGGTGGCAAGACCGATTTGCCCAGACCGATTGGGTGCCGGACCTTGGCAGAGATATTGGCAGCCTCACGTGGCTTCGCGGTCTGGCAACTTTGGTATTACTCTGCGGCATCGCGATTTCCTGTCTGCCCGATTTTGGGCCGATCAAAGGCCATCAAAATGCTGCTCTGACCGGTTTTAGAGCCGATCAAGCCCGTTCGCAAACCATTGCTCCGCTGGCTTACGGATCAGATACCGGCATCCGTATGGCCGCCACCGATGCGGTTCGTCCGCTCGCACAAAGCCCCGAGCGCCCCTCCATTGAACTGGTCGCAACTTTGGGCCGTGGTGACAGCCTCCGCCGCGTTTTACAGCGCGCCGGTGTGGCCAATGCCGAAGCTGGCGAAGTCAATGAGCTGGTTGCTGGTGCGGTGAGTCTCGATGAGATAAAGCCCGGCACGAAAATCGATGTAGTACTCGGCCGCCGTCCAGCAAAGAACCAACCGCGTCCGCTGGACCAGTTGGCTTTCCGGGCACGCTTCGATCTCAATCTGGAAATCCTGCGCAATGGCGATCAACTGGAACTCAATCGCAAGCCGATCATGGTCGATGACACTCCGCTCAGGATCAAGGGAACCGTAGGATCCAGCCTGTATCGCTCGGCAAGGGCGGCCGGCGCACCGGCTGATGCGGTGCAAAAATATCTTCAGGTTATCGGCAAGAAAATGTCGGTGTCGCGAGACATACGTTCAACCGATGAATTTGACATCATCCTCGGATATCGCCGTGCGGAAACGGGAGAGGTAGAGGTTGGTGATTTGCTTTATGCAGGCATAGAACGCGACGGCAAGGCCAAGGCACAGATGCTGAAATGGACCAGCGGCGGACGCTCCAACTGGTTTGAAGCATCCGGCGTCGGACAATCCAGTGGCCAGCTGGTTCGCCCAACAAACGGCCGAAGAACTTCTGGTTATGGCATGCGCCGACATCCGATCCTGCGTTATAAACGTATGCATAGCGGCATTGATTTTGGCGGAGGCTATGGCGCTCCGATTTATGCCGTAACCGATGGCAGAGTGACTTTTGCTGGCCGGAAAGGTGGCTACGGCAAGTTTGTCAAAATCAAACATAGCGGCGGTCTTGCTTCCGGCTATGCCCATATGAGCCGGATCGCCGTTAGCAATGGTCGCAAAGTCCGAAAGGGCCAGATTATCGGCTATATCGGTTCCACCGGTCTGTCGACTGGCCCCCATCTGCACTATGAGCTCTATCGTAATGGCAGGACGATCAACCCCAATTCGGTTAAATTCGTCCAGCGTGCCGAACTGGGCGGCAAGGAACTCAGGAAGTTCAAGAACGAGTTGAAGCGTTTGCAACAAGTCGAGCCAGGTGCCGCTCTTGGCACGTTGAAAAGCGCATCAACCGGCCCGAAAAAACAGCGAGAAATCAGTCGGCTGAGCAAAGCATCGATCAGCTAAAGCTTCAGAAATTGCCAAGGCAAATATCGGTTGCCGCTTCCAGCTTTGCCTCGGGCGGATTCATTTTTTCGCTGATCCCGTCAAGAGTCTTGCCCAGTTCTTCCGCCAGACAATTACATATAGGTGTTGCCTGAGATTCCGGTGCACCGGCCTTTTTGGATTCTGTAACGCATCCAGCGACAAATTCTGTATTCCAGCTTTCATCAAAGCTTTTGTTGAAAGCACCAGCAAGGCTATTTTCATCATCCGCACTGCCACAGGCTGACAAAGCGAAAGTGGCAGCCAATAATAGTGGAACAACCAAACGGGATCTCACAGGCATAAAATCTTCCTTCTTGAATGGAGACTGGATGAATAGTGGAAATGATGTTTTGACAGGCTGCATCCCGCAAATCTTCGCAACAGCGTAAAAGATGCGGGCGGTGTCTGCAAGCTGTACACAATGCTATTTCAATTGCCCTACGGAGCCGCCTCTCTATATTAGATCAACATGAGCCAAAATCCTGCCTTCCCCCGAACCCGTCTGCGCCGCACCCGCGCTTCTGCATGGAGCCGCGCAATGGTTCGCGAAAACCATCTGACCCCGGCTGATCTGATCTGGCCGCTCTTCATTTCGGATGGGGAAAATATCGAAGAACCGATTACCTCGCTCCCCGGCGTGTCGCGCTGGTCTGTGGACTTGATTGTGGAGCGCGCCAAAGAGGCCCGCGATCTTGGGATCGCCTGTGTTGCTTTATTCCCGAACACGCCGGCAGACAAACGGAGTGACGAGGGTATGGAGGCGCTCAACATCGATAATCTCATGTGCCGCGCCACCAAAGCCATCAAAGATGCTCTGGGGGATGATATCGGCGTACTTACAGATGTCGCGCTCGATCCCTATACTACCCACGGGCAGGATGGGCTGATTGACTCCAATGGCTATGTTGAGAATGACCGCACACTCGACATGCTGACCAAGCAGGCACTGAACCAGGCCAATGCCGGTGCGGATATCATCGCACCGTCCGATATGATGGACGGCAGGGTTGGTGCCATTCGCGATACGCTGGAACTGGCGCACTATCACAATGTACAGATCATGGCTTATGCCGCCAAATATGCCAGTGCCTTTTACGGACCGTTCCGGGATGCTGTGGGCTCGAGCGGCACTCTGAAAGGCGACAAGAAAAGCTATCAGATGGATCCCGCCAATAGTGATGAGGCGATGCGTGAAATCGCTCTCGACATTGCCGAAGGCGCAGACAGCGTGATGGTCAAACCCGGCCTCGCCTATCTCGACATCATCTATCGCGCCAAAAGCGAATTTAACGTACCGGTCTTCGCCTATCAGGTATCTGGTGAATATGCATTGGTCGCCGCTGGGGCCGCCGCCGGCATTGGCGACCGCGATGCCTTGATGATGGAAAAGCTGATCGCGTTCAAACGCGCCGGCTGTTCTGGTATATTGACCTATTTCGCTGCCGATGCAGCCCGGCTGCTCCATGAGTGACGTTATATTGGAAACCGAACGGCTGCGCCTGCGTGGTTGGCGTGATGAAGATATTGATCCTTTCATGACCTATCTCAACACGCCCAAAGTCACGCGCTGGCTTGGCGGTGTGCAAACCCGCGAGAAATTTCTGGAAGCCGTTGAGCGAATCAGGGGCTATGACCGCGATTTCGGGCACACATTCTGGATTGTAGAACGAAAATCAGACAATGCTTTACTTGGATTCTGTGGATTGAAACGCGTAAATGCCCCGCAACCCAAGCTTACCGGCGCCTTCGAAATCGGCTGGCGTTTGCGGGAAGATGTCTGGGGTCAAGGCTATGCGAAAGAGGCCGCATCCGCGACGATGGATGCGGCGTTTACAAGACATAAAGCTCCCTTTGTAGTGGCCCTTACCGTCCCGGGAAACGAACCATCCTGGGGTCTGATGAAACGTCTCGGCATGACCCATCGACCGGATTTGGATTTTCATGACCCCAATTATGATGAAGACCTGAATCCGACCATTGTTTATCGTATCGAAGCCAAAGACTGGAAACCAGACGCATGACCGATCCACTCATCCTGCCCTTTAATGGCAAAACGCCGAAAATTCATGAAACGGCATTTATTGCGCCGGGCTGCAAAATCATTGGCGATGTGGAAATCGGTCCGGAATCGAGCATCTGGTATAATTGTGTGATCCGCGCGGACGTCAATTACATTAAAATCGGCGCACGCAGCAATATTCAGGATGGCACTACCATCCACTGCGACAGTGCCACACCGGCCACACCAAATGGGCACCCGACAATTATCGGGGATGACGTGCTGGTCGGTCATATGGTCATGCTCCACGGAGCGACGCTGGAAGATCGAGCTTTTGTAGGCCTTAGCACCACGGTAATGGATGGCTGCGTGATTGAAGGCGACGGGATGCTTGCCGCAGGCGCTACGCTCACGCCCAATAAACGGATTCCGACGGGGCAGCTTTGGGCCGGATCACCCGCCAAATATATGCGCGATCTGCCCGAACCGGCCATTGCAGGCATGCGTATGGGCGTGGCGCATTATGTCGAAAATGCAAAGGCCCATAAAGCGGCAGTGGAAGCCGCTCAAAAATAAGCCCTTTAACGCATGCTCGATTTCAGTTTTTCGATTTCCTGTTGCTGGGAGGAAACCTGTGCCTCAATTTTTTCCCGAAACTGCGCGATAATTGCAGCGGCTCCTTTTTCTTCACCAGAAAATTCCTGATCAAGCCGCTCCATGTAAAGTGTATCGAGATCCGCCAGCGCAGATATCGAAGGACTGCGATCCATTTCCAATGAGGAAAGCTGCACCTGCGCTACCACCCATGATTCGCTGGATGGTTCAGCGCCGCGCGCTGCCGATACGCTTTGCTTCACTTTCGGCAGATCAGCCAGAAAAGCCTGATGGGCGGTGTTGCTCTGACGAACCGCCGCATCGACAGCATTTCCAAGCGCCGTAGGCAATGTAGCCATCACCTCTGGTGTTGGTGCCGCTGTATCCGTTATTGCTGGTCCATCCTCATAGGGTCGCTTCGCAAGAGAAGGAAAATCACTGCCTTGCATAGCACAGGCGGACAAAGACAGGCCAAGGGCCGGAACCAAAAACACCGATAATTTCATAGAGGCACCTTTAGGCTGCGGTGATTGCTGCTGCAATGGCCTTTGCACGGGCATGGAAGGGAGCGGTAGCTCCGCCGTGAAGGCCAGACCAGATGAAAGCAGAAACTTGCCTAAAAATCGGCCAATACCGGTTGACACAGCCATGCCCATCTAGTAGCTGCGCACTCTTTCCAGCGTGAGCCGAGAGACTCGCGTCTCCTTGCCCATGCGCTGGAACCACAAGATTGAAACGGAAAAATGCCATGTTCGCTATAGTGCGCACCGGCGGTAAACAATATCGTGTTGCCGCAGGAGATATAATCGCAGTCGAAAAACTTGCTGGTGAAGCAGGTGATTCGGTAACCCTTGATGACGTTTTGCTGGCCGGTGACGGCGGTGAAATGAAAGACGTCAAAGGACTGACCGTCGCGGCTGAAATTGTTGCGCAGGAAAAAGGCGAGAAGGTCATTATCTTCAAGAAACGCCGCCGGCATAACTATCGCCGTAAAAACGGCCATCGTCAGCAGCATACCGTGCTGAAGATCAGTGCTATCGGTTCTGCCAAGAAAGCGGCTCCTAAAAAAGCAGCGGCAAAACCGGCGGAAGACAAACCCGCTGCTGAGAAGAAAGCGGCACCCGCTAAAAAAGCAGCACCGGCCAAGAAGGCTGCACCTGCAAAGAAAGCTGCTGCTAAGCCAGCGCCAAAAAAGGCCGCTGCTAAAACAGAAGCAAAACCGGCTGCAGCCAAAAAAGCTCCAGCGAAAAAGCCAGCTGCCAAAAAACCGGCTGCGAAGAAGAAGGACTAAACCATGGCACATAAGAAAGCAGGCGGTTCGTCGCGTAACGGCCGTGATTCAGAAGGCCGCCGTTTAGGCGTCAAAAAATATGGCAGCGAAGCTGTTGTAGCTGGCAATATTATTATCCGCCAACGCGGAACCAAGACCCATCCGGGTCGCAATGTCGGTATGGGCAAAGACCACACCCTATTTGCGCTCATTGATGGCAAAGTGGAATTCCACAAGGGCAAACTCGGCCGCAAATATGTGTCAGTCGATGCCATGGCGGAAGCCGCCGAATAACCGGACAATCGATAACGGGTTGTCCTTTGAGGGATGACCCGGATGGTTCAAAAAGAACCACCAGATTTCAGGGAGAGGGTCACCCCCTCTCCCTTTTTTTGTCTCTCCCTGTCGAAAATGTCACTGCGTTGTCATCGCTCCATTGTAGGGAGCGGTCAAACCAACACAGGGGCGGTTAAATTTTTGGACTTTGGCCAAGGTTAGCCAAAAAACGGAGAGTCCCGATGTTTGCTAGAACGCCAAGATTATTGTTAAGACCGGGTTGGCCCGAAGACGCGAATGCGCTGTATCAAGCGATTAATGACGAAGCAATTGTCCGTAATCTGGCCAGTGCACCATGGCCCTATAGCCGCGATGATGCAGATCATTTCCTGTCGCTGCCACAAAACCCCAAAAGCCCGCGCTGGTTGATCTATCGGCGGACGGCGGGTTCACCCTGCCTGGTCGGCACTTGCGGTATCGACCTTATGGCCGATGGTGGCGTTGAGCTCGGCTACTGGATTGGCCGCGACCATTGGGGTCTGGGTTATGCCACAGAAGCCGGACGCGCTGCACTCAGCACGGCGAAGGCTCTTGGCCATCGCGAAATTGTGGCAAGCCACTTCGTCGATAATCCGGCGTCAGGAAATGTCCTTACCAAGCTGGGCTTTCGTCGGACAGGCCGGACGGCACCCCGGTTTAGCAAGGGGCGCAACAGTTCCGTTGCAGCCGTTGAGTTTCAGCTGTCCCTGGAGGGCGACATGGAAAGCGATGTCATACGACCGCTCGCCGCGTAAGGCTGTTATGCAACCCTGTTTAAACGCTTCTCGGCCTTACGCTTGCCCAAGGTGGCAATAGTATCGTCCTGGTCCGGTTGGTCCATGATTGCGGCTTCATATTCGCTTTCGGCCAGCTGGATCAGGTCGCGGTCATCCTTGTTCCAAGGGTGGAAGCCGGGAAGGAAAAACTGGAACCATGGCAGCAGGGTCCGGCGGAACGGAGCGGGACTGACCAGCGCATAGCGCAAGAAGCCAAACCACGCGCGCGGACCGGAGATACCGTCCTGCCGCAGGAGGTCCATGACACCTTTGGTGCGGTTTTTGGCGAAGCCCATGGAAATGCGAACCATGAATAGCGACTTGGTTGCCCAACGCCGTGCCCGGCTCCAGTCTCTCGTCGCATACAGCCAGGTGTCGTAAGCCACGCCCTTATGCTCAACCTCTTCAGAAGCATGCCAAAGCCACATTTTGCGTTGCTCTTCGTCGGCATCCTGAAAATGCTTTGGATTGGCAATAAATTCGGCAGCCATGATTGCAGTCAGATGTTCGAGACAAGTTGTGGCAACCAGTTGCATGATAAGCGACTTGCTCGCGATATTGTCGATGACATCGGTAAGCGTCTGCTCCAACCGCGAGATGTCAAAATCTGATTCTTCGATATGCTTGTTAAAAAACAGATGCTCGCGGCTGTGGACTGCCTCTTGCTGGACGAAACCACGAATTTCCCGGGCGAGTTTTTCCGGTACTTCGTCGCGATATTGCTTGAGAACCTTCATGAAGAAGGTCTCGCCTTTTGGAAAAGTGATCGACAAGGCGTTAAAAAATGCTGTCGCATAGGGGTCGCCGCCAACCCAGTGCCGACGCTCCATCGCCGCATTGGCAAAGTGCCGGTTGCGGGACTGGATATTCAGATCAGCCGGGGTGGCGCTACCCGCGATTGCGGGTGCGACATCTGCCACGTCAGTATTTGATGAAATGCCGCCCATTTCTATGTGTGGCCTCCTACAAAATCTAATAGCTGTGCGACCAGTCTTTTTGGTTAAGCAATTTATAGATTGGGAGGGTTAACAAAATACCCACAGCGACCAACAAAATCACGGTTAACCCGCTGTTTACAAGGCGATTCAAATATAGATTGCAGTAAAACGCCGTTAACGTGAAACCGCACTAAGGTCTCATTTCCGTTGATAGCGGAAATACCAGACTTCATGCCCTTGCCGCCGCGCCTTGGCCTCATAACGTGTTTCGGGCCATCCACCCGGACGGATCAGCCAGCTTTTTGGCCCTTCGCTAAGCCAGTTAAACTCGCTGCGCTGGTTCATGATCATCATCGCCCATTCCAGATAGACCGGATGATCGGTACCAAAACGAAACTCTCCGCCGGACTTCAGCTTGGCCGCAATCATATCGACCGGGCCGTGGTTCATAAACCGCCGTTTGGCGTGACGTGCTTTTGGCCAGGGGTCTGGGTGCAACAAATAGACAAAGCTCAATGCACCGTCCGGTATACGTTCCAGAACGTCGAGCGCATTGCCCATATGCAGCCGAATATTGGGCAATATTCCTTCACGAACATGCTGCAACGCGCCGACAACGCCGTTCAGATAGGGTTCGCAACCGATGAAACCGTGATCCGGCAGCATGTCCGCGCGCGCGGCCATATGCTCACCCGCACCAAAACCAATCTCAAAGTGCAGCGGCCGGTCATCGCCAAATAGTGTCGCAGAGGACACCGGGCCCTCTGTCGGCACACTTATTTGCGGTAGCAGCTTTTCGACGAGTTCCACCTGACCCTCGCGCAGGGCATGGCCCTGCCTGCGGCCATAAAGCTGGCGGATAGTGGTGGGGTCTTGATTCTGCTTGCTAGTCATGAGGTGCGGTTAGCACCCATTACGAGATTTAAACAGCCGCTTTCAGCGCATCCACTAAATCGGTTTTTTCCCAAGTGAAAAGATCGCCGTCGGCCTTGCGCCCGAAATGTCCATAGGCAGCGGTGGGACTGTATATCGGCTTGTTGAGGCCGAGATGGGTGCGAATACCTTTTGGCGTCAAGCGCACCAGTTTCGGCAGGATTTCTTCCAGCTTTTCTTCGCTGACCGTGCCGGTGCCATGCAGGTCTACGTTAATAGACAGTGGTTCTGCCACGCCAATGGCGTAGGAAAGCTGGATCGCGCAGCGTTTGGCAAAGCCGGCTGCAACGATATTTTTCGCCAGATATCGGGTGATATAGGCCGCTGAGCGGTCCACTTTCGTGGGGTCTTTGCCGGAAAAAGCGCCGCCGCCATGAGGGCTCGCACCGCCATAAGTATCGACAATGATCTTCCGTCCCGTCAGACCAGCGTCACCATCCGGGCCACCAATTTCAAAACGTCCGGTGGGGTTCACGTGAATGACCGTATTGTCGGTGATGAAACCGTCCGGCAGGACCGAATGGAACACACCCATGACATATTCGCGCAGTTCTTCGTACAGCGCCGGGTTGTCGCTGTCCTTGTAATAGCCGGGCGCATGTTGAGTCGAGACAACAAGGGCGGTCGCTTCCACCGGCACTTCATTGACATAGCGCAGGGTCACCTGGCTCTTACTGTCCGGCTCGAGAAAAGGCGCTTTGCCGCTATGGCGATCCGCCGCCATCTGTTTCAGTATCTGATGCGAATATTGCAGGGTTGCCGGCATCAGGTCAGGCGTTTCATCGCTGGCATAGCCAAACATGATGCCTTGGTCGCCCGCGCCTTCATCCTTGTTGCCGCTCTCATCCACACCCTGTGCGATATGGGCGGACTGCGGGTGAAGATGGTTTTCAAAGGTCAGGTTCTGCCAGTGAAAGCCTTCTTGCTCATAGCCAATTTTCTTGACCGTCTCGCGAACAACCGTCTGGATTTCTTCCTGAGCGCCGGGCGCCCAATTGCCATCGGTATCGATCATCCCTTGACCGCGCACTTCACCGGCCAGAATGACCCGGTCCGTCGTCGTCAGGGTTTCACAAGCAACCCGCGCTTCCGGATCCTTGGACAGAAAAAGATCGACGATCGCATCGGAAATCTGGTCCGACACCTTGTCGGGATGGCCTTCGGATACAGATTCGGAGGTGAAGATAAATTCAGAACGCATGGTTTTTCCTAGTATTTGCCGCCTGGGGGCGCGGGTTCGGATATAAAGAAAGGTTTATATGCGCTCCTTAGCGCGCACGAAGCCGTATGGCAATGGCACAGATGAGTAAAATCAGCGCGAAACCCAGCGACAGAATATTGCCATATTGCGCGAAAACTGTGGGGCTTTCCGGCAGGGGTAATTTGGTATCAATCCGGCCAGCCTGTCCCATGGGAATGCTTTCAACCACATCTCCCCTGCTGGTAATAACCGCCGATATACCGGTCGGTGTGGAGCGGATGACTGGAAGCCCCTCTTCGATCGCACGCAGCCGTGCCTGGGCGAGATGTTGCGGTGGCCCCCACGCGCCGAACCAGGCATCGTTCGAGGGATTGAAAATAAAGTCGGGCCGATCCTCCCGGTGCACGACCTGTCCGGAAAAGATAACTTCGTAGCAAACCTGAAGGCCGACTTTGCCAAATGCCCCCAGATCCAGCGAGCGCGGCCCCGGACCCGGCCAAAAGTCAAAATCTCCAGGCGCCAGACGCGACAATCCAATAGCCGAAAGAAGCGGCCGCATGGGCAGATACTCGCCATAGGGCACAAGATGGCTCTTGTCATAGCGGCCCAGCAATTCGCGGTCCGCATCCATCGCAAACACACTGTTTCGTGCCCCTATCGCCCGTCTTTCATCCGGTGCGGCGGCATCGTCAAATTCCAGCTTCAGCGCACCAAGAACGAGCACGTCGCCCGGTTTCATCAGGCTTGCGAGCTGCGCGCGCACCATCCGCGGCTCACGCCCGTAATAATAGCGCTGCGGATAACCGGCCTCGAGATAATCGGGGATCGCCGCTTCCGGCCAGAACAATATGCGCGGCTCTTCATCTTTGCGTCTGGTCAGGCCTGCAAGCTTGCCAAGATTCTGCTCCTCATATCCGGCCTGCCATTTGTCCTGCTGTCCGATATTGGGTTGGACGACCGTGATGTTGGGCTGCTCCGGTGAACCGGGAAGATCGTTGCCACTGCCGATCAGTGCCAATATTCCGGCCCCCAATGCGACTATAGCGAGATCAAAGATCCTGCGAACGATGATCCTCCATTTCAGGGCAATCATTCCGCCAACCGCCGAACCGACAAGACCGGCAATGCCAATGATCACACCCGACAGGCCGTAAGTTCCAATGGAGCGCGCACTCAAAGCGTGCCTGGCATCGACCGCTATCACGCCGAGGGGATTCCAGATAAAGCCGCTGAAAACCCAGCTGCGAAGCCATTCGGTTATGATCCACAAGCCAGCGAGGGCGAGAACAAAAACGACTGGTCGCCCCCTGCCCAGCAACCATGCACCCAACGCCGTTAGGGCGGGGTAGACGGCCAGATAAAGCGAGAGCAGAACCACCGCTATATAGCCCAGCCATTCGGGCATTGCCGCCTGAAAGGTGAAGGCTTTGGCGATCCAGTTCAGTCCGACAGCAAAATGTCCCAGGCCGAATAGCCAGCCGGCCCAGAACGCGGCTTTTCGGCTTTCTGCACGATCAATAATCGCGATCCAGAGGGCCAGCGCAAGCAGGCTGACCGGCCAGAAACCCAGCGGCGCAAACCCGGTTGCCGATAGCGCCCCTGCAATTAGTGACAGCCAGAACGGATATTTGCGGAGGAGATCGATGACAATATGCACCGGCGGCTTGTGCCGTTTTCGACGGGCCGGTTCAAACATTAATTGCTGATCTCGTCACCCGTTCATTCCAAAAGGGGTTTATATGAACGATTTCATACAACGCCATTCTGGAATATCATTTCGGCAGAACTGCAGGAAAAGACTGTCTCGCAATTTGCAGTTTGCTGGCAGCGCCCGTGCGCCGCTATAGGAGTGTCATGGAAAAAATATTGTTGATATTGATGGCGCTTGCTCAACCCATGCCAGCCGATACGAGGCCCCAAGCAACACCGCTGACCGAAGTTCACAAGCGTGACTTGTCCTGCGTTGCCGCTTTTGCGATCGTCGCATCGGAACAGGAACGCGGAATTGAAAGCGCACTTTCCTATCCTCTGCTCACCGAACGGGGCCGGATCTATGCCGGGCAGGTCGGTGAAAGAGTCATGGTCGAAACCGGTCAATCCCGGGAGCAGGTGCGCGACGCCATTTTGGCGGCGGTTGCCGATCAGCAGGCGAAGGTCAAAAATGTCGGCGAGCCGCAGGAAGTGGTTGCCGAAGAAATGGGAAAATGTCTGCCGCTGCTGGATACAGAGATTCCCGCCAAACCTAAACCAACCCTGAATCAATGCGCAGCGATGATGCAGCTTGCGTATGAAGAGGTCTATCGACGGGAAAAACTGTCCAAAATGGCGCAAGATTTGAAGACTTTGGCCTTTGTTCTCGACAACCGGGCGCGTGAAACGATGCGGGGGGAGGGCAAAAGTGGTAATGAGAGCGATGTGATTCTCACACAGACTCGCGAGGAAATGAGCGTTCGGCAGAAAAACCAGACCGAGCTGGATATTGATCATTGCTTCGCGCTCGCCGCGCCCAAGAAAAAGGAGCAGAATTTTGAACATTGAACACCGCCCCTTTCACCTCGCCTTCCCTGTCAATGATCTGGCAGCCGCCCGTCATTTCTATGGCGATTTGCTGAGCTGCGAAGAAGGTAGAAGCAACGATCACTGGATTGATTTCAACCTCTACGGTCATCAGATAGTCACCCATCTTGATACCGACGCCAAGCCAAGTGCAGTTACCAAGCCAGTAGACCGCGAAAATGTACCTGTGCCGCATTTTGGTGTGGTTCTGACGATGCCCCAATGGGAAGCACTGGCAGAGCGATTGAAACAGCACGAAACAGAATTCGTGATCCCACCGACCGTCCGCTTCCGCGGTGAGACCGGGGAACAGGCAACGATGTTTTTCCGCGACCCCAGCGGCAATGCCCTTGAGTTCAAGGCCTTTGCCGATGATGATCAGCTATTCGCTACGGATTGATCCGGCCACCAGTCCCGAACGCGGGTCGCCCAGCGCCATCCTGCGTTCAATCTTGTGGCGCCGCATTTTCTCGACAAAGGTTGTCCGGCGCAGGCTAACCAGATGCGCCGCTTCCGCGACCACACCCTCCGCCATTCTCAGCGCGGAAAGCAGATATTTGCGCTCCTCCTGCATGAGATGTTTCTTGAGATCAAAGCCGCCGCCCAGCGTCCCGCGACCATCCGACTGATCCATGAATGGACGCGCTTCCGGTGCACCGGGAAAACGGGATGGCAGGGAATCTGCCTGATAGGTGGGCGCATTGGACGCCCGGCGGCGAAACAGTGTGGATACCTGGCTTGCCGATATCATCATGCCGGGAAATAAAAGGACCGCCCGTTCGATAATATTGCGCAGTTCACGAGCATTGCCGGGCCAGGCATAATTTTCCAATATGTCCATCGCTTCGGCGGTAAAATATATGTCTTCGCTGCCAATCTGCTGAATGAAGTGGTGGATCAGCGGCGCGATATCATCCCGGCGTTCCTTTAGCGCGGGGATGTCGATGGGAAAGACCGAAAGCCGGTAGAAAAGATCCTCGCGGAACCGCTTTTCGGTAATGGCCTGATCCAGATTCTGGTGGGTGGCCGAAATGATCCGCGTATCAATCGGGATGGCTCCTGTGCTGCCGACCCGCTCGATCTGTTTTTCTTCCAGCACGCGAAGCAATTTGACCTGCATATCAAAAGGCATATCGCCTATTTCATCGAGAAATAACGTCCCCTTGCTGGCATCTTCAAACTGTCCGATGCGCTGCGCTATCGCACCGGTAAAACTGCCTTTTTCATGCCCGAACAGTTCGGATTCAAGCAAATCTCTGGGTATTGCCCCACAATTCACCCCGACAAATTTCTCCCCCGCCCGCTCGGAGCAGCGATGCAATGATTTTGCCACCACCTCCTTGCCGCAACCGGAAGGCCCGGTTATCATCACAGGTATTGTGGTCGCCGCCGCATAGCGGATCAGGCTGCGTACCTCTTCAATCGCTGCGCTGTCCCCCACAAGATGCACGGCCGGATCATCAGGGTGCAATGTCCGCTGTGATCCCGAGATTTCGGGACGATATTCCATAGCATTTCCCCCGCTGTTACAAACTGGGCGTCTTCGATGAGCGCTGTGGAAACATTATATGTAAAGCTGCGTAAAATAGTCGGTAATTTGGTCCATTTCAGAGGAAATGGCCGTCAAAATATTGGCGGCCTAATTCTCATGCTCGCATTTCCAGCGGTCCAGCGCGCTTTCCAGATGCCGTTCCGCCAGATCACGCGCGCTATGGCGTGTCAGGCCAAGCGAGTCTGCCAGCCGCTCCCCGATCAGAGCGTCACCCAGAGCCATCAGCACCAGCGTCAGCGTATCCTCATGCATCTCGCGATCTTCATGACCGCCTTCACCAACTTCGTCGACCAGCGCATGAATCGCATCGACAATCGGGTCGAGTGCATCTTCATTGCCGGTAAGCAACATCCATGAAGACAAGGCGCCGGCCCCCTGCTTGTCAAAAGCATCAAAGGTCAGATCGACAATGTCGCGTACCGAACCCTCCCCGGTACGCGATTTCAGCACCGCCTCGGCAATAGAACCGCAAACCTGGTCGGTCAGATATTGCGCGAGCGATTTTTGCAGCCCCGATGCAGACCCGAAATGGTGCAGCAGATTGGCATGTGTCCGCCCGATCCGTGAAGCGACGGCTTTGAGCGTGACCGCTTGCGGTCCTGCTTCGATTAACAAATCGCGGGCAGCCGCCAGCGCCATGCTGCGGCTTTCTTCCGGCGAGAGGCGTCGTTTAGCTATTGACATCTATGTAAGTAACCCTAATATCCAAAATGTAGACTACCCCCATTTTGTGAAAAAGCGAACCCCTTATGAATATGCATAGCAACTTGCAAGCCGGGCCGGAAACGATTGATACGCCAACGCCGAAAGATCATCAGATCACGCCGCGCGATCGCCGCTTTGGCCGCGATGCCGCGCATCAACCGGGTCGCTGGTGGCTGAATGACGATCCCGTTGCGACGGCTTTTTATAACGCGCTTTCCCTTACTTTTCCACGTGGTGAGGCGTTTTTTATTGAAAGCGTGAAGGCGTTTCGCGATGTCACCCCGGAAAAACTGCAAAAAGAAATTCGCGCCTTCGTCAAACAGGAAATCATCCATACCCGTGAGCATGTTGCGCTTAACCGCCGCGTGGAAGAAGCCGGTTATGATACCGGCAAAATCGAAAAACGCGTCATCGAGTCGCTCGAAATGACCAAAGACCGTCCTGCCATTGCCAATCTTGGCGCGACGATGATCCTCGAACATTTTACCGCGATCATGGCGCAGCAATTTATCGCCAATCCGCAGCATTTCGACAATGCCGACAAGGAAACGGCCGACCTGTGGCGCTGGCATGCACTCGAAGAGATTGAGCATAAGGGCGTTGCCTATGATACCTGGCTCTATGCGACCCGTGACTGGTCCCGCTGGCAGCGGTGGAAAGTCAAATCGCTGCTGATGCTCGTAATCACCCGAAATTTCTGGACCAACCGCTATACCGACACGCTCGACCTGCTGGCACAAGACGGATTTACAGGCTTTCGCACCAAGATGAAGCTTTTCGGCTTTTTGCTCGCAAAACCCGGCGTGGCGCGAAAGATCATCGTGCCTTGGATCAAATTTTTCCTGCCCGGCTTTCATCCATGGAACGAGGATGACCGGCATCTGATCGATCTTGCGGAAAGCGAGTTCGAGGCGGCACTACCCGACAGCATCCAGGCCGCCTGACGCGCTGCTCACCGGTCTTAAAATTGTTATCAGCCTGGCTGCGTCGGCGACGCTGCCGCTATTCTTCCGGCGCTGCGCTTTCGCTATCACCCTTTAAGACTACCGCCTGCCCGACCTCGTCACAGCGTCCCGACACATCCTGCTCAACCGTAAAAATGCAAACTGTGCGGACATGGCCGCTGTTTGCGAAACGCATGATTTGGTGGAGCTTCATTTTCTGGCCGTCCGGGTTCGTACCACTTCCTGTGATAACCACATCGCCATCCTCTTCAATATCAGTGGCGTCGGCTTGGAAATCCTTGAAATTCAGGCCTTGCATGGCGTTAAGGGCCAATTGCATGCGCTGATCCTCATCCAGCGTGCCAATCACCGGATTGGAGCCCAGGCTGGAGGCAACGATCACCAGCGGCTGAGATGCGTCAGCCACCACGTCTTTGGGGCCATCGGTCATAATCAAACCGCTGCCGGCCAAAGTGCGTATGGCCCGAAAATCAGCCCGCTCCACCAGCGTGAATGGCAACCCTGCTATTTCGTCTTCCAGCGATCCGCGCGGCTGGAAACGTACGGATTGCAGAGCCTCCAGGACTTGCGCGTCAGGATAAGCCTTGCTGGTCGATGGTATCTGCACGGTCACCATGGCCGCGGTTTCAGCACCGCCTGCAATCATCACCCATTTACGGTATTCAATGCCCTGCTGTGTCTGCGAACCTGCCGCCAGCAACGCATCAATGTCGCCCGCAAGCTTCAACGGTTTTACAGGTCCGTCGATCGTCACCACTGCAGCGAGTTTCTCGGAACCGAACATAGAGGCCAGTTCAACATAAGCTTCCGCTGGAAATTCGACGATCAGTATCGATGCACTTTCTGCGCTATCCTGAAAACCGGCAAAGCTATCTGCCCTTGTCATGGCGCCCGGTGGTGCAAGGCCTACGGTGCCACCTACGGGGAAAATCGCATCGCTGGCCAGTACCGGTCCGGGCAAGCCCAGAGACAGGCAAGCCGCCATGAATGTCAAAAAACGATACATATCCTTTTGCTCTCCTCAGCGAGGTTTGTACCGGGCCGCTGTTCCACTGTTATGGAGTAGCCCAACCAGAGCAAGCGTTATTTGGCGCGAGGATCATGTGATCAGACGACCTGCGTCACCGATTCTCAATTGATATCGCGCCCAAGGAGGGGAGAATAGAAACCGCTTAGTGCGCCGCCTTGTTGATATCCACTTTCTCGACCCATTCGGGGAAAAAGCTGGGCTCGCGAGTTGACCAGCCGGGGGCAGTCGCCGCCGCTTCGCTAATCGATTGCAGCAAGCCCTTGCGTGTCTTCGGGTGCAAATGCGGGAGGGACGCCGCGGCACAAAAGCTGCCGGGGAGCCAAGGCCGCGCATCGGGGCCAAGCAGGCGTTCATAAAGAAAACGGTAAGCGGGAAAGCTGTTTATCCGCCCTTGCCCCAGATCATAGGCGGAAAGTGCAATCAGGGCAGGCATGAATTTTTCAATGCCGTCAATGGCACAATCCTGGGGAATGGCTTTACGGATTTCGGCAAGCCGCTGGTAGAGTTTCATCTGCACTTTGATACCGGCTTCCTCAACCGCATCGCGAGACCAGGTTTGCACGGCATCCGCACGATCAAGACCAATATCAAGAGAGCGGCGAATATAACGCTGGGTGGCCGAACCAAAGCCCGCAAATTCTTTCATTTCCGCCAGCGTCATCGCGCCGGGTATCACTTGCATATCTTTGGCCATGGTAACTCCTACTCTGCAACACGCGGTCCTTTATCCACGAGAGCCATTGGACCAAAACATGGTTAGTATTTGGTTAAACGCAGCCAGATTCATTCAAAGATCGCGACGCAAAGCCGCTTATGATGTTAAAATATCGGCGTAATTTGGCGGGTCACGAACAAAGGTTTCGACCAACCGCAACTATGTTTCGACCGGGTACAATTGAGATAGAGACAATTGATACCATTTCGTCCTAAGCTGTATGGCAATAAGAAAACTGGGCGCTCAATGAGAAAATTCGACATCGGACATCACAAAACATCGGTCGGGCAACAGGTCGCCATCCTGTCGATCCTCGGCTTTTGGTTATTTTACGTGATTATCATTACCATTCGAGCTGCGGTCAGCGACTGGCCGGCGCAAGACGAACTGGCGCTGCGCCGTGTGGTCGTAACCGTGTTGGGAATCGCCATCACCTATCTGCTATACCGGCTGCTGCTGCTATTTGAAGACAAGGCCCTGTCCACCCGGATTATTACGGCTTTTGCAGGCGCGATTCCTTGCGCAATCGCGATTGGCGCCTTCAACTATTACATGTTCAACGTCTACGATCCCCAAAGCCTGTTTGATGAAGCGCATATGGAAAAGATGCGCGAATATATGGAGAAAGAAAACTATGCCCTGCAGGCGATTGTCGAAGACAGTGTTTCTCGGTTTTTCTTCATCATCAGTTGGGCCTCGCTATATCTGACACTCAGCTATGCGAGCGCAGTACGCACCGTCGAGCGCAAGGCCGCACGTTTCGCCCAGGCGGCGCAGGATGCGGAGCTACGCAGTTTGCGCTATCAGGTGAACCCGCATTTCCTTTTCAATACACTCAACAGTCTGAGCACTCTGGTCATGCGCAGCCAGCCTGAGGAAGCGGAAAAGATGATCCTCAATCTGTCGAAATTCTATCGCACCAGCCTGTCTGGAGATCCGCTGGAGGATGTCGCGCTGTCCGAAGAAGTGCATCTGCAAAATCTTTACCTTGATATTGAGGCAGTGCGTTTTCCCAAACGGCTGAAAACAGAAACTCATATTCCCGATGCGCTGATGGATGTGCTGGTGCCGGGGTTGATCCTGCAACCGCTTGTCGAAAACGCGATCAAACACGGGGTCGCGCATTCCAAGCGCCCGGTGACAATCACTATCAGCGCGGTGGAGGAAGGTGATTTCCTGAAACTCACTGTAGCTGATGATGGCGAAGCACGGCCAGCCACACAAGCCAGATCCAGTGACCAGAATAGCGGCATCGGGCTTGCCAATGTTCGTGACCGGCTAGAGACCAGATTTGGTTCTCAGGCCAAGTTGAAAACCCGTTCTCCTGAAACCGGCGGCTTTGTTGCAGAACTAACCATGCCTCTCTTAGCGGATATCTGATTATGGCAGACGATGACACTCTGACACCATCACAGCTTAATACACTGATCGTCGATGACGAACCGCTAGCGATTGAACGTTTACAACTCTTGTGCGCGCGGCAAGAGCATATCAACTTGGTCGGCACCGCCAGTGATGGCGAAGCTGCAATCCGGTTGACTGAACAGCTGGAACCGGACCTGTTGCTGCTTGACATCGCGATGCCTGGCATGACCGGGCTGGAGGTTGCGCAGAACTTGTCCGGCCTTCAAAAAAAGCCGGCAATTATTTTTGTGACCGCCTTTGATAAATTTGCAGTGGAAGCCTTTGGCGTGGCGGCGATCGATTATGTGCTCAAACCCGTTGAAACCGAACGGCTGTCAATTGCCATAGCCCGGGTGCTGGAGCGAAAGATTGAGCAAACATCAATGACGACCGAGGATTCTCCCTGGGCGGAAGAGTTCTGGGTACCCTATAAATCAGAGCTGCGCCGTATCACAGCCTCGGAAATCAACCGGATAGAGGCAGAGCGTGACTATATGCGGCTGCATGTTTCCAGAGAAACAGCAGGTGAAAAAGGAAACGAGCAAGGCGGGACCAGCTATTTGCTCCATCAAACAATCACCGGACTAGAGGAGCGGCTCAATCCTGAACATTTCATTCGTCTGCATCGATCCCATCTGGTCCGCCGGGACTGGATTGCCGGCCTGCGCCACGATGGCGGCGGCATCTGGATCGCATGCCTGAAATGCGGGACCGAAATCCGCATCGGGCGCACCCATTTGGCAGAAGCCAAGAAGCTGGCAGGACGATAAGCCAGTTTCTGATGCGCAATCGCCATATTGACTGGCATCGCCCTCACAATGTGCAGAACCCAAAAATAAACCCCGGTGTAAGGGCACCGGGGTCCATAGTTGGTTTGGCCAAAATTGGGGCCGCTTAATTGGGATTCGCGGCTCTTGGAATGCTTTTTAGTTACCGCCGATAACAACGGTGCTGCTGCCAAGAGTTCCCGCTTCAGCTCTGGCAATCAGCGACACCTTGGCGCGTTTGGCAGACAGATTGGCTTCCTCAACACAGTCACCGTGGTCGGCCATTTCGTAAAGATCTCTAGGATCATAGGTGCCGCAAACTTGACGGACGGCGCCTCTAATACGGCCATCCAAAGTTGACTGACCTTCTGCGCTGGTCAGATCCAGATCGGCATAGCTGACTTCAACAGACTTTGTGATGCGACCCTGCGCACTCGCACTGGCGGAAAAACCCGTGGCGGTTACCGCAATCGCGGCGGCGGCAAAAAGAGTTTTGCTCAAAATAGAACTTTTCATGTGTTTACTCCTCAAAATTAGCTGGCAGACCCGAAAAGGGGGTCAGGTCTGCTCCCGTTGTCCCTGCCCGACACAGGGAGGGGGTTGACGAGACGAGAGCGGTTTGTTTCGACCAGCTCGGGGAAGAGCTTTTGACTTATGCTTTGCTCCCGCCTCGTATTCTTAGATACGGGAAGCGGTATCGACGAGCATCCGATGTTCGATAAACCACCATTTTGATCGGTGAACGGCAAAAGGCTTCGACCAACGACATCGGAACGTCGATCAAAGTAAAGCTATGTAACTTTTGTTACTATTCAATTAGTTACAGATGGCACCGAATCATGCTGTATTATGAGGCTAAATCAGCTCCGATTCGACTAGATCAACCCGGAAAGCGGACTCGAAGGGTCAGCATACATCCGCCGTCCCATCCGACCAGACAGATAAGCTTCGCGCCCAGCTTCGACGGCAAGCTTCATTGCGCGGGCCATCCGCACAGGTTCCTTGGCCTCCGCGATGGCTGTGTTCATCAGCACGCCGTCACAGCCCAGTTCCATCGCGACTGCTGCGTCGCTAGCGGTACCGACGCCGGCATCAACCAGCACGGGGACGTTCGCGCCCTCAACGATCAAACGTATGGTAACACGGTTCTGGATACCCAGGCCGGAGCCGATCGGCGCGCCCAAAGGCATGATCGCAACCGCGCCCGCATCTTCCAGCTGTTTCGCGGCAATCGGATCATCGACGCAATAGACCATCGGCTTGAAACCTTCCTTGGCGAGCACTTCGGTCGCTTCCAAAGTTTCGCGCATGTTAGGGTAGAGCGTTTTCGCTTCGCCCAGCACTTCCAGCTTCACCAGATCCCAGCCGCCTGCCTCACGCGCTAGTCGTAAAGTGCGGATCGCGTCATCGGCATTAAAGCAGCCAGCGGTGTTGGGCAGATAGGTGGTTTTCTTGGGATCAATAAAATCGGTCAGCATCGGCTGATTGCGATCCATTACATTCACACGCCGAACTGCTACGGTAACAATCTCTGCTCCCGCAGCCTCTACCGCCGCGGCATTTTCTTCAAAATCCTTATATTTGCCGGTTCCAACGATCAGGCGCGATTTGAATTTCTGACCGGTTACACTCCAGCCGTCATTGGTGGTGACATCGCCAGCATGATCACCGCCGCCGACAAAATGAACAATCTCAAGCTGATCGCCGTCTTCAACCGTAACATCGCCCAAAGTCGAACGTGTCACGATTTCGCGGTTGCGCTCCACTGCCACTTTCTCTGGCTCCAGATCCAGCGACCGCACCAAATCGGCAACAGACATGCCGCCTTCTATGCGCCTGCTATCGCCATTCAGCTGAATTGAAATTTCCGGCATTACCAATGTTTCCATTTGTTTGATCTCGCTTTTCGGAATCGAGCCCTATAAAGAGGCCATATAAACAGCTAAGCAGTGCCGCAACCAAAAGCGCCATATGGGGGACATTATATTGCCGAAAAATGTAAGCGCGGGAAAGAGCACCAACAAGACCGTCTTTGTCCTGAACGGCCCCAACCTAAATCTGCTGGGCATGCGGGAGCCGGAAATTTATGGTTCCGATACGCTGGATGATATTGCCGGGCGGCTGGAGGATCAGGCGCACGAGCTAAGCCTTGAAGTTGATATCCGTCAGAGCAATCATGAAGGTCATCTGGTCGACTGGCTGCACGAGGCCGCTGCTGATGAGGCACAGGCAGTAATCTTGAACGCTGGCGCGTTGACCCATACATCCATCGCTCTGCATGACGCGGTGAAGGCGATAGACGTGCCGGTGTTAGAGGTGCATCTGTCCAATCCTGCCGCGCGCGAAGAATTTCGACACAAGAGTTTGATTGCACCGGTTGCAAAAGGAACTATTTGCGGCTTTGGTGCTTTGGGTTATCAGTTGGCGCTCGACGCCGCACAAAAATTCTAGAACTAGTTTTAACTTCAAAATGGGAACCAGAAATGGCCGCAAAAAAAGACAGTGATGGCAGCATGAATGTGGACCTCGAAGTGGTCCGGGAGCTTGCCGGGATATTGGATGGCGCTGGCCTCAGCGAGATTGAAGTCGAAGATGGCGACCGGAAGATCCGTGTTTCTCGTGGTGGTGGCGGAGCGTCCGCCCCTGTCCATGCTGTAGCTGCACCGGCTCCCATGCCAGCCCCTGCCGCGGCTCCCACAACCGAAGTGGCGACAGCGTCAGCTCCGGCAGATGATCACGCCGGTGCACAGAAGTCACCAATGGTCGGCACCGCCTATCTGGCACCCGACCCGGACGCCGCGAATTTTGTCAGCGTCGGCGACAAAGTCGCCGAGGGTGACACTTTGCTGATCGTGGAAGCGATGAAAGTGATGAACCCGATTGCGGCGGAAAGCGCAGGCACGGTGAAAGCGATACTGGTGGAAAACGGCCAGCCGGTCGAATTTGACCAGCCGCTCGTTGTGATTGCTTAGATGAGACCCGGCGCATGACCATCAACAAAATCCTGATCGCCAATCGCGGCGAGATTGCACTTCGCATTTTGCGTGCAGCCCGGGAACTCGGCATTGACACGGTCGCTGTACACAGCACAGCGGATGAAGATGCGATGCACGTGCGGCTGGCACATGAAGCCATTTGCATTGGACCGCCTTCGGCAACCGACAGCTATCTGAGCATTCCCGCGATTATCTCCGCAGCCGAAATCAGCGGCGCAGATGCGATACACCCAGGCTATGGCTTCCTGTCGGAAAACGCGCATTTCGCCGAAGTAGTCGAAGCGCATGACATTAAATGGATCGGCCCCAAGCCGGAACATATCAAGGTCATGGGCGACAAAGTTGCTGCTAAAAAGACAGCCGGCGATCTTGGCATTCCGCTGGTTCCCGGTTCCGATGGCGCAGTTAGCGACATTGAAGTGGCCAAACAGGTGGCGGCTGAGGTCGGTTATCCGGTTATCATCAAGGCAGCCTCTGGCGGCGGCGGACGCGGCATGAAAGTTGTGAACGACGAGACCGAGCTGGAAACCCAGATGCAGCAAGCCGGCACCGAAGCCAAAGCGGCCTTTGGTGACGCGACGGTCTATATTGAAAAATATCTCGGCGATCCGCGACATATTGAATTTCAGGTCTTTGGCGACGGACGCGGCAACGCCATTCATCTGGGTGAGCGCGACTGTTCCCTGCAGCGTCGTCACCAGAAAGTGCTCGAGGAGGCACCTTCACCGGTAATCAGTGAAGAGCAGCGCGAAGAAATGGGCAAGGTCTGTGTAGATGCCATGAAGGGCATGGGCTATCGCGGCGCGGGCACAATAGAGTTTCTGTACGAGAATGGTGAGTTCTACTTTATCGAGATGAACACGCGTTTGCAGGTTGAGCATCCCGTCACCGAAATGATTACCGGCTTTGACCTGGTTCGCGAACAGATCCGTATTGCCGATGGCCGCGATCTTTCGGTCAAACAGGAAGAACTTGAATTTGCCGGTCATGCGATTGAATGCCGGATCAATGCCGAAAATCCGAAAACTTTTGCACCTTCTCCGGGCAAGGTGACCAGCTATCACGCCCCCGGCGGCATGCATGTTCGTGTCGATAGTGGACTTTACGCCGGATATTCGATCCCGCCTTATTATGACAGCATGATCGCGAAGTTGATTGTTTATGGCCGGACCCGGGACGGCTGCATGATGCGACTCGCCCGCGCACTCGACGAATTTGTCGTCGAAGGCGTCGAAACCACCATTCCTCTGCATCAAAAGCTGGTTTATGATGAAGGTTTTCAATCCGGCGAATATACTATCAAATGGCTCGAAGAGTGGCTTGATCAGGATGAAAACGCCTAGTTTGCTGCCACAACTGGGTAATTTTTGTTCATATAAGTCGATTCTTTCCTGAATATTACAGTAAAGTTCAGCTATCTGACAGGGTTAACAGGCTATGACTTGTTCCACAGATGCGGCAAACGGAGTCGCGTAGTGAGGAGTAAGCCTATGCGACTATTTTTTGTAACCGGCCTGATGGCAGCCACCATGTTGACGCCTGCAACCGCCTCTGCCGCAGATTTAGCACCCACTATAGACAGAACCGGCGTTGTCATGACCCCGGACTTGACCGGCAAGGTCGCTTTGCAACGCGACGGTCGCAGTGAACGCCGTGCCAATCGCGGTAATCGTGGCAATGGCAATCGTGAGGCGCGGCGAGCCAACCGAGGTAATCGGGAAGCCCGGCAAGCCAATCGAGCAAACCGCGAAGCGCGGCGCGCCAATCGCGGCAACCGTGATGCTCGCAGGGCAGCGCGCGCCGAAAACCGGAACAATCGCGGGCGCGCTAATGTGCCTGCCGCAAGTCGACGGGCCGAAATGAGGCAGCAGCGTCGGGCTGATCGCCGAGACATTGCGCAGACAAACGAACGCCGTTCTGATCGCAGGGCCAATATTCGCCAAGACCGCAACAGAGACGGTCGCGTCGATCGCCGTTATCGAGAAAATCGCCGTGCCATAGCGCGCGGCGATCGCAACCGGGACGGCCGGGTGGACCGCCGCTGGGATCGTAACCGCGACGGACGCATAGATCGCCGCTTCGACCGCAACAATAATGGCCGCGTTGATCGGCGCTGGGATCGCAACCGCGATGGCCGTGTTGACCGCCGCTATCGGGATAACCGTCGCTATGGCTACCGCGACAACCGTCGGGGTTATCGCAAAGGCTATCGCGATGCACGGCGGGACTATCGCAAATGGAATCGCGGCTGGCGCAATGACCGCCGTTATAACTGGCGGAATTACCGCAAATATAACCGCAACTATTATCGCGTAGGCCGTTATTATGCACCCTATCGCGGGCATAGCTACCGCCGCTGGAACATCGGCATCTATCTGGGCTCATCCTTCTTCGGATCGCGCTACTGGATAAACGACCCGTGGCGTTACCGTTTGCCACCGGCATATGGTGGCTATCGCTGGATCCGTTATTATGACGACGTCCTCTTGGTCGATACCTATGATGGCCGTGTCGTCGATGTAATTTACGACTTCTTCTACTAAGTCATAAAAATCATATTCCTTAGGCGAGGCCCGTGATCAGCAATGATTGCGGGCCTTGTTCCATTTTCCCTCTTGAAACAGTCTGCTGTCCGGCGCACACAAGCTAAAAGATAGTTGAGGAAAATTGAGATATGATCCGGTACCTGCTTGCAATGCTGGCATTGGGCCTCGCGGCCCCCGCTTTTGCCGTTAATGCGCCTGCTGATGAAAACGTGCCGACGGAGGATCATGTCACAATCATCCAGGTCGGCAACCTTATCGCTGATCCGGCAAAAGGCGCAACCGGTCCGGCCATCATCACCGTGCGCGAAGGCAAAATTACCAAAGTCGACGCAGGATCCACCATACCTTATGCAGCGACGGATATTGTCACGATCATCGATATGTCGGACAAGACCGTCATGCCGGGCCTGATTGACCTGCATGTCCATCTTACCGGTGATCCCGGCGGCGATTTTTGGAAACAGGCCACTGAACCTACTGAATGGGGCGTAGTTGTTGGTGCCAAAAATGCCCTTTTGACTGCCAAAGCCGGCTTCACAACCGTTCGCGAGGCAGGCTCATCGCAATATTCCGCTTTCTCCCTGCGCAAGGGGACAGCCGAGGGTGTAATACCGGGGCCACGCATCATTGCCGCAGGACCGGCACTGGCCATTGTCGGCGGCCATGGCGACACCACGGGCTTCAAGGAAGATATCAACGATGCCCTGGCCAGCGGCTATAGTTGCACGGGACCGGTGGAGTGCGCGGAGAAAGTCCGCAAGGCCTCCCGCGCCGGTTCCGATATTATCAAGATTACGGCCACCGGAGGTGTGCTGTCTCAGCAGGGCCGCGGCCTGGAAGCGCATTTTACCGATGCTGAGATGACTTCCATTGCCGATACCGCCCATTCACTTGGACTGAAAGTTATGGCCCATGCGCACGGAGCGCGCGGTATTGAGGCCGCGGCCCGTGCCGGTATTGATACGATCGACCATGGCACTTTTGCAGATGAGGCTGCGCTCAAGGCCATGAAAGCCAGCGGTTCCGCGCTGGTCCCGACCCTGATGGCCTTTCAGGGAGTGAGCGAAGGGCTCGGCAAAGGCATTTATACGCCGGTTGTCGAGAACAAGATTCGCGAAACTTTGGGCAGCGTCGGCAAAGCCGTGACTATGGCGAAAGACATGGGCGTGCCTGTGGCCTTTGGCACGGATGCCGGAGTCTTTGATCATGGCCGCAATGCTGAGGAATTTGCCCTGATGGTTCGTCACGGCCTCACACCGCGCGAGGCCGTCATAAGCGCGACCACGTTGGCTGCCGAAGTACTGGGTATGGAGGGACAAATTGGTCGGATCGCACCGGGATATTCTGCTGACCTGATCGCCTTTGACGGCAACCCACTTGAGGAAGTTACGGTGCTGGAAAAGATTGACTGGGTGATGGTTCGCGGCAGAGTGATTGACTGAAACACATGAACGCGTCCGTCTCCAAAGTTTCCGCTACCAGGACCAAAGCAAACCGGAACAACAGTCCCAAGCGCCTCGCCGAAATTACGCGTTCGGTAACAGACCGGTTGAACGCCCATCCGCATGTACAGTGGCTGGAAAGTCCCCACGCGCAACTATTCGTATGTCAGAATTTTCTCACCGACAAGGATTGTGATCTGCTGATCAAAATGATCGATGCCCAGACCGTTCCCTCCAGCCTCTATACCGGCACCGAGCGAGATGGATACCGGACCAGTTACAGTTGCAATGTCAGCGCCCATGACCAGGATATTCAGCGCATTGAGCAATCCATCTGCGACCTGATGGGCTTGGAGAATTCGCATAGCGAAATCTTGCAGGGACAGCGTTACGAGGTTGGTCAGGAATTCAAGGATCATCACGACTTCTTCCATGAGACCGAGGATTACTGGACCAAGGTGGAGGCAAATAACGGGGGTCAGCGCAGCTGGACCGCCATGGCCTATCTCAATGAACCCGAAGAAGGCGGCGCGACCGCTTTTCCCCAGCTCGAATATCAGGTTGAGCCGCGCAAAGGGATGCTGCTTGTCTGGAACAATATGGGATTGGACGGACGACCCAATCTCAACACGCTGCATGCAGGCGCGCCCGTGATCAAGGGCACCAAATATATCATCACCAAATGGTTTCGTCTCAACCGGTGGAAGGGTCGCTGGAAACACTAAAGGGATATATCACCAAATATCACGGCGATAGCGAGCCGATTTTCGCTGACCAACGACCGACTCCCTTCGACGAACGACATCAGCAATCGTTGCAGGTGAAACCAAGCTGTGTTAGCCGTGCACAACAGCACAAACTAGGGAAATATCATGATCCATAAAACTCTCGCGCTGCTGGCCAGTGCCAGCCTGATCGCCGCCGCTTCGGCAGCCCATGCAAACAGCCTGTCCGCAACCAGCGCCGCCGCGGTCCAAGAGGAAGCCGCCAAACCGGCGATGAGCGAGAGCGAAACTCTAAAGGCCCTGTTCGCCAAGAGTGATGAAGACAGTTTGCGGCGCAATCCGATCGGTGCCCTATTCCGCGGCGATGAACGCTATGCCGACCGCCTTGGTGATTATCTCAGCGACGAATATTTTGCTGCCGAACTGGCGGCCGAAGAAAGCGAACTCGCTGCACTCATGGCTATTGACCGCAGCAAGCTGAATGTCACCGACAAGATTGCTTATGACGTGTTCATGCGGGACAAGAAACAGGCGATCAAAGGCATGTCCAAGGAAATTATGGACCTGAGCGTTGTCCGCCCGCTTAACCATTTTAGCGGCTTTCACACTTTCTATCCGACCTTTGCATCGGGCAAGGGTGCGGCTCCCTTCAAGACTGTCAAAAATTATGAAGACAATCTGAAACGCCATGCAGAATTTATTACACTGATCGACCGTTCAGTTGGCCGGTTCCGTCAGGGCATGGACAGCGGCGTGGTTGAAACCAAGCTGACCGTTGGCAATGTAATCGAGCAGCTCGCAACCCAAATCGGCTTGGGCCTCGACGGCAGCCCGTTCATGGCACCGACCAAGGCTTTTCCCGAAGATTTCAGCGAAGCTGACAAAACCCGCTTGACCGCAGAATATGAAGCGGTGACCACAAAGATCTTCGCCTCCTATCAGGCCTTGCATGATTTCCTGAAAAACGAATATCTGCCGGTCGCGCGCGAAGGTGTCGGCCTGTCCTACATGAAGGGCGGCGATGTGATGTACAAGCATCTGATCGAGAACACGACCACCCTGCCCCTTGAGGCCGATTATATCCATAATCTTGGCGTCAGCGAAGTCGCGCGGATCAAGACAGAAATGGAAGCGATCAAGGACGAAGTCGGCTTTGAGGGTACATTGTCAGAATTTTTCACCCATCTGCGCACGGATCCCAAATTTCATCCGGAATCCCGCGAAGCGCTGACTCAGGGATATTATGACCTTGGCAAGGAAGTCGACAAGGTTATCTCGACCCAGTTCAAGGTACTGCCAAAATCACCACTGGAAATTCGTCCCTATGACGAGTCGATTGAAAAATTCCAGGCCGGCGGTTCTTATCAGAGCGGTACTCCCGACGGTTCACGTCCCGGCGTCTTCTATTTCAACGCCTATGACCTGCCATCACGCAACACATCCGGCATGACGACCCTGTACCTGCATGAAGGCGCACCCGGTCACCATTTCCAGATTTCACTGGCGCAGGAAAATGAAGATCTGCCCAATTTCATGCGGTTTGGCGGCAATACTGCTTTTGTCGAAGGTTGGGCACTTTATTCCGAAAAACTCGGCTTCCCGATGGGCATGTTCGATGATCCCTATCAGCGTTTCGGTCATCTGGACGACGAGATGCTCCGCGCCATGCGGCTGGTCGTTGATACTGGTCTGCACAGCAAGGAATGGACGCGCGAACAGGCTATCCAATATATGCTAGACAATAGCAGCATGGGCGAAACCGATGCCACAGCCGAAGTCGAACGCTATATCGCAATCCCGTCACAGGCTTTGGCTTACAAGATCGGCGCGCTGACCATCCAGCGGCTGAAGAAAAAGGCCGAGGACAGTCTCGGCGAGAAATTCGACCCGCGCGAATTTCATGATCAGGTGCTGAATACTGGCTCATTGCCGATGACAGTGCTCGAGAAGAAAATCGACGACTGGATTGAAACGCAAGGCTAGCGCTTGATCTCGCACCCTTCGTATCGTCGGGACATCGGATGCGCGACAAGGTTACGACCATTGTCGCGCGTTTTCCCAGACGCTTACCGGTCTGACATCATGGATCAATTTCGCAACTGATCCAGAAACACTCTGATCCGGTTTAGGGGTGGTAACAACGCCTCCCAGTCTGTTTCGGGAATATTCTGCCGTAATATCTCCGCCATGGGCGCGAGCGCCGCTACCGCATCATTTCTCAGCTGCGCGCCGGCAGTTGTCACGACCACCCGCCTGATCCTGCGGTCATCTGGTTCATGAGCGAGCTCCACCAAGCCTTTGTCCTCCAATTTGCGGACGGTTGATGACATGGTTGGCTGGGCGACCTGCATTGCGCTGGCGAGCTCGCTGATGGTTTCCTGCACGTCCAGACGCAATAGGTGGTTGAGCACCGAAAATTGCGCCACAGTCATGCCTTTGGGCAAATACGTCTGAAACAGGTTATCGGCAAGCTGGTTGATGATGCCGATTTCGGTCATCACCGCAAATTCAATCGGATCACCTTTCAGTCCCGCTGGCTTGGCTTGAGCATCTTCGGTCATAACTTCCCTTAGACGTTCAGGATGAACGATTCCACCGGCCATCTGGGTGACGGTTCAGGCGAAGCGGCATAGCCGAAACGGAAAAAGCCCTGAACCCGAGCGGGCGCGGCTATCCCAAGATATTTGTGATATTGATCATAAAGGTGCGCCATTTCCGGAAATTCCTGCAAAATCTGGCTGACCGGGTGCATGGCCAGCCCCAAGGCAGTCGCGGCCTGATTGATCCGCACCCAGACTGCACCGGACTGCAATTGCGTTATCCGGCGGTTATCCGGCGAGATCAGCCAGCCGAAGCTGCTCGTATTGTCCAGTATCTCCCTGTACATGGAAATTCCGGATTCATAAGCGGTAGACCCTTTTGTCGCGAGCTCTTTGCGCGAGACAATTCCGCCCAGCCGCAAGGCCTCCATCATCGGTCCGCTCATATCAATGCCATCCGGGTTGGCATTTACCTCGCCCGCGCCAATCCGCATCAGATCAACGCTCTCTTTTTGGGTGCGTGCCACATCATATTCCACCGACCAGGCCTGCCAGTTAAGCTTCCGCAATCTGGCGACCCGCTCCGCATCGCTGGTCGCTTCGAGTGATATCAGCGGTTCCGATTGCCCCGCAAAGGCCATATCCTGCAGCTTGGCGAATGTCGCGTCGTCAACACTGCGCGGCGTAAAGGCTTCCTTGGTGCTACGGCGGTTCAGTATTGTGCCGAATAGCGGATCGCGCGGAACCGATGGATCCTTGATCATTTTTACCGATGCTATGGGACGGCTGTCGAGAACCGGTTCAGGTTCGCCTTCAGGGAAAGGCATGATTTCTGCTCGATAGCCTTTTTCGGCCGCCGCCTGCCGAAACAATTCCAGAAATGTACCGAAGCCGATGGTGATCTGACGATTGGGCGGGTCGGTATGGGGCAGACGTTTGTCGAGATCGCAATAGACCGTGAAGCTGTCATTCCCCATCAGCCGTACTTGCCAGGGCTGACGATTGTGGGGATTGGGTGCGAGAATAGCATAAGCCAGTGCATCAAGCCGCGGATCTCCAAAACCCGTTGTTGCCTGTATCCAGGGCTCCTGCGCCTTGGCAATTGAGCGTGTGCCGACATAAGCACCAAAACCTCCACCGAGCAGCACAAGCGATGCACCACCGGTTACCAGAACCCGTCTGCGCGAAACCATATCCGAATCTCCATATTCATCTAATATATAGATATCTATGTATATACAGTGTGAATGTCAACGCCAACGCAACGGAAAACCATGGTTATATTTCTCTGGGCAAATTACCCATAGGGCAGATCGCGTGATTCAACTCGTCTGGTGTTAAGGGCAGAACAACTGTCTTTGCTATCATCAGGACACCGGAAATCTTTAAAGCACAGACACCCTTTAAGACCAGCTTTAACCTGGCTTTAGGCTATATTCAAACGGCTTGAAACGGGTCGAAAAGTGGAACGAGTGGTGACCGGCTGTTAACACTTTTTTAACTTTTTAGTTTAATAAAGGTTAACGCAATCAAAGCGAGTGGGGCATACTTAATTTGATCTGGTCTGCGATAGAAAATGACACCTGCTTACTCCCCCGAAGCACATTTGTCCGAGACGGAACGCTATGTTCTTGGATCGCTCAATCAAGCTTGGCCATCGGCTGCTACCATGACTCCGGATGTGATCGAGTCACAGGAAGCTAGCAGCAATCCTGCGATGTTCGTCGATGCGGTTCAAACATTAAGCGACAATGGTATGATTTTATATGAGGCATTTCTGACGGGCCATGCTTCCGGACCGCGCTTTCTCGATACAATGATCACGGCACGCGGCAAGGCCGCCCTGCAATCCACCGATATCGACGCGTGAGGCCACCGAACCGTTAATTTGGCGGCGTGCAAAATTAAACAAAAAAGTTAACAAATCAGGCGTGGATGACCGCAGAGGCTATGGCTGTAATATTTTTCAGCACGTCCAGTTCCTGGTCGCTTAACTCTCTGGCTTCATCACCGGCGCAGGCGACCATACCAATGGTTGAACCATCACCGTTACGCATCGGCACAGACGCATAAAGTCCAAGATGCTGGGTCATCGCGCTGCGGGGACTGCCCAGTTGCTTTACATCGACGGCAGGATTGCTGGCCGCCCAGCTTTCATCACAGGAAATAGCAGCATGGGCGACGGACTGTACTGCACACCCTCCTTCGTCATGATCAGCTTCGTATAAAGTGATGGAGGCAACAGGTGTACCAAGCAGTCTTGCTGTCAGATTGGCAAGCAGGTCCAGATCCTGTTCAACTGAATTATTCATATTCATATTCGATTTGGAGCCCCCGATCTCAGATCGATTTACGGTAAAAACTTAAAAACTTTATTAACCATAGATGAACACGCCCTAACGGGAATCTCCTCAGCCTCCAAATGCCTATTTGTAACATACCGTAAAGCAATTGAAAGATAAAGATTTTTTTAAACTGATTCCTTTTTGTTAATGCTACGTTTATATTGGCTTCATGACAAATCTGTTAATTAAACCGGCATTATCCATCCTCGATTCGCTGATTTCTTTCGATACGACGTCGCGAAATAGCAACCTGCAACTGATCAGCTGGGTTGAGGAATATCTCGCGCAATATGACATCGGCACCACGCGGGTGATTAATGCTGATGGGTCCAAGGCCAATCTCTATGCCACCATTGGTCCGGATGTCGCAGGCGGGGTCATCCTGTCAGGCCACAGCGATGTCGTACCGGTAGATGGACAAGACTGGTCGAGCGATCCGTTTGCGGTGACAGAGCGCGATAGCCTGCTGCATGGACGCGGAACCTGCGACATGAAAGGCTTCATCGCGCTGGCCTTGGCCGCCGCCCCGATGCTGAAAGACGGCAAGCGTCCGGTCCATCTCGCGATCAGCTATGATGAGGAGGTTGGCTGTCTTGGCGCGCCGGCCATGATTGAAGAGATGGCCGCAACCCTTCCCGCCCCAGCCCTGGCGATCATCGGCGAACCGACAATGATGAAGACGATCACCGGGCATAAAGGCATTTGTGTCCATGAAGTCGAGGTACTTGGCCATGAGGCTCATAGCAGCCTCACTCATCTTGGTATCTCCGCCAATATGGTGGCTATCGAGCTAATGCATGACCTGGCCGAACTGGCACGAGGGCTTTGGGAGACGGCCGACCCGAATTCGCCGTTCACGCCGCCGCACGCAACGCTTACCATTGGCAAGATGGATGGAGGCACTGCGGCCAACATATTGGCCCGGCGTGCGCATTTCATATTTGATCTGCGATGCCCGCCTTCCGTCGACCCCGAAGCAGTTCTGGCACCGTTCAAGGAAAAAGCCGCCGCTCTCGACACACAATTGAAAGAAGCCTTCCCTGAAACAGGGGTACGCGTTGAACAGCTGTCCAATGCACCACCGCTTGGGCAATCCGGTTCACAGGAAGCGGAAGCCTTTGTGCGAAAACTGACCGGGGATAATACACCGGCTGGTGTTGTCTCTTATGCCGCGGAGGCCGGGCAGTTCCAGCAGGCCGGTTTTCCCACCGTGGTTTGCGGGCCGGGGTCGATTGAGCAAGCCCATCAACCCAATGAATATATCAGCCTCGATCAATTCAGTCGCGGCGCAGATTTTATGCTAAGACTGTCAGAAGAATTGCGGCAGGAGTAAACGCATGACAAAACTCGGCAGCTACGCTGGACGCACCGCCATGGTGACCGGCGCGGGCGACGGCATTGGCAAGATGCTGGCCGTCAAACTCGCAGAAGCCGGGATGACTGTCTGCGTTCAAGATATCCGCGAAGAAGCGGCCGCAACAGTGGCCCTGGAAATCGGCAGTGGTGCGTTTTCTATGGCTTTCGATATTAGCGACCGCAATGCTGTTGCTTTGGCGGCCGAGCGTTTTGCCGCCGATCATGGCGATCTCGCCATGCTATGGATCAACGCTGGCGTGGGCGTCGGCGTGACCTTGCTGGAGGGCAAGCCAGATCAGGTGCGCTGGGCCTATGATGTAAATGTGCTGGGCGCTATCTGGACGGCGCAATGTTTTGCGCCGCTGCTCAAAGGCGATCCCCGTCATGTCGGGATTACAGCCTCGACCGCTGCGCTGCGGGCACCTGAGGGCGACTTTCCACTCTACGCCGCAACCAAGCATGGTACGATGGCCGTGGCCGAGGCGCTACGGGGCGAGCTGGCAGTTAAGGATATTGAGACCACCATATTGTGCCCCGGCCTGCTCAATACCGAAATCTGGGATGGCGCCAAAGCCCGCCCCGAACGCTTCGGCGGTGAACGCCATATGGATCCCAAAATTGCCGGCATGTGGCGAGAGGCCAAAACCCCTGATGCGATGTGGCCGGACATAGAACGCGTTATGGCAGCAGGCGGCGGCACATTGGTCTGTGCAACAGATGCCGGCGAGACCCGCGTCGCGATGCGGCAGCGTATAGACGCTATCGAGAACGGACTGATCGAAATTTAGCGTGCGGGCTGATTTTCCGTTACGGAACGCAAGGCTTGTCGCTTTTCCCGGAAAAACTGGATTTTTGGCAGAAATTAGCCTATTATAGGGGCCATGCCAGCTGTTAAAGCCGCCCGACCTACAGATGTTTTCTCCCGCGATGATTGGGCGCGTTTGACGCGTGTATCCTCATCCCGGGGCCTTTGGTTGATCCTGCATGGCTGGCTCACAACGGCAGCAGTTTTGGCGGGCACAGCATTATTGTGGGATTGGTACTGGCTAGCGGGTCTTGCCGCCTTCCCCTTTGCCATTGCCATCGTCGGTGGGCGGCAATTGGGCCTTTCCATTTTGATGCATGAGGGCGCCCATGGCCTGCTTCACCCCAATCGCAAGATCAATAATTTCGCCGGTCAATGGCTGACTGGTGCAGCAACGGGAAGCGACCTGCACAGTTACAGGGCCTATCACCTGACCCACCACAAGTTCACACAGCAGCCGGAAGACCCCGATCTTGCTCTGTCAAAACCGTTTCCGACAACGCCCGCGAGCATGAGGCGTAAAGCCTTCCGCGATTTGACCGGGCAAACTTTCTTGAAACAGCGCAGCGGTCAGATGGTCGCGGCATGGTTGGGCTTGAAGGCAGTGCTGCAAGGCTCGCCGTTAACCGACGGTAATGGCGAGCGAGACACATCAGCAGGCACGGCGTTCAATCGCGGCGGTGCCGCCGGTGTCTCGGCCCCGGTAACAAATTTGGACGGAGCAGTGCGTACCACAAAGACGGTCGGGCGCTTTCTGCTGATCCAGCTTATTGTGCTGGCCGCCAGCCTGCTCACATTGGGCATCATTCCATTTCTGGTCTGGATCATCGCGCTTGCTACAACCTTCCAGCTGGTCCTGCGCATCCGCAATATTGCTGAACATGCCTGCACCACAACCGGCAGCGAAGATCCGTTCACTCATGCCAGAACTACCTACGCGAACCTATGGGAACGCACGACGGTAGCGCCCTATTGGGTGAACTATCATAGCGAGCATCACCTGTTCATGGGCGTGCCATGCTACAATCTGCCAAAGGCGCATGCGCTGCTATTGGCTGAAGGCATGGACAAGCGGATGACGATTGCCAAAAGCTATCGGGATGTGCTGAAGCAGGTCACCCGACCCGTCGCAGCCTAGGCGGCAAATTTCCCAAGTTTTTCAGGTGTCAAATGGCCCGTTTTTGTCCAGGCTAGACAACCTTCTTTGCTGTAGGGCGTATGCGACCATCCCAGTGGCGTGCGGTCCCACGTCCCGGTCGGGTAATCGCCATGCTCATCGGACAGGCTGCCTTCCAGTATCAAGGTTTCACTGCCGCCATCATGGATATGCTCTGGATAGCTGCTTCCCGGTTCCCATCTGACGATTTTGACCTCCTCGCCTTCAAAGCGATGGAGCCACGCGAACTCAACACCTGGCGTGCCGCTGTCTTCAAATTCCAGTGCATTGATATCCAGCGAAAAATGGGCCGTATCCGCCGGATCAATCTGGTGGAGTTTCACCAGGATGATGCAGCCATCCTGACTATGCGGCTTATGCTTCGTGCCGATCGGGTTGCGCACATAGGTGCCGGCGGGAAAATCACCATGCTCGTCAGAGAACACGCCTTCGACAACCAGAAACTCTTCACCGCCGCTATGGACATGCGGATCAAAATAGCTGCCAGGGGCATAGCGCACCAGCGACGTTGCACGCGCAACCTCTCCGCCCACCCGGTCGAGCATCTTGCGTTCGACACCGGGTAGCGGAGAAGGAACCCATTTCATATCCTCCGGGCGAAGAACCACGGGCTTATCAAAATCGGCATTGATCCTCATTTGCGAGTCTCCATTCAACCAGCAATGCTCGGGCGAGCTTCCACCTTTGCGCGCCACTGCGCAAGACTTTTACAATCTGCAGGGGTTTCGACGCCAGCGAAATCGGCAAAACCAAGGCCGGCAAAAGCCGTAATGTCAGCGACAGAAAAACCGTCTCCTGCTAGATAGGGCTGCTGCGCCAACACAGTATCAAGATATCGCATGGTGGACACGGCGCGTTCCTTTTGATGATGGCCCCATTCCGCACATTGATAGGTTTCTATCGCCTCACCCAGTCCCGGCGTAGCATGGTGAAAATAAGTTCCCACCGCGTCAAGTAGTCCCGCCTCGGCGCGGCGCTGCATCATCGCGATCACACCGCGCTCTTTCGGCGATTTGCCTGTCAATTCCTGCTCACCCGTCAAATTATCAATATATTCCGTGATCGCGCTACATTCAGAAATGGTGGTTCCGTCATCCAGTTCCAGCACCGGTACGGCCGCTGATGGATTCTTTTCAACAAATTCAGGTTTCCGATGCTCGCCTTCGGGCACGTTGACGGAAATAAACTCGACCTGATCAAACAGGCCTTTTTCTTTCAGCGCAATACGAACACGTGCCGGATTGGGGAAACCTTCAAAATCATAAACCTTCATAGTCAGGGTCCTTCTTGTTAATTACCTATCGATAGGTAGGTATCACTGGAATCTCACTTGATCAACCCCTATCTTGTGATAGGTAAGTAAATTCAGTTGGAGCAAACATGATCAGCAAGCGCGATCAGATATTGGATATTGCCGAACGCGGCTATCGACAGGGCGGTTTTGCGGGACTTAGCTTTCGCGATATTGCCGCTACGCTGGATATGAAAAGCGCGTCCGTGCACTATCATTTCCCGCACAAGGAAGATCTCGGCAAGGCCGTGGTCGAACGATATACGGACAATCTGCTGGATAATCTGGGTGCGCCAGATGCTGCGGATGATTCGGTAAAGATTCGTCTCGCTCGGCTGGTGGAGGCTTATCGTGCGGCCTATGCTGAAGGAGAAAGCAGCTGCCTGTGCGCAGTCCTGGGGTCGGTCAGTCCGCAACTACCTCCCGCTGTGCAAGAGGCGGTGAACAGCTATTTCACGCGGCTGATGACATGGACAGAAACAGCTTTGGCGGAAGCTGGACCGTCCGCCAATCTCAACGCCTCTCACATCATTTCCGCATTGCAAGGTGCGATGATCCTTTCTGTCGCCATGGGAGATGCGCGCTATCTCGATCAGGTTGCAGAGGATCTCGCCGTGAAGAGTGGCATTTAAATGACGTCCTTCCTGATCATTCCGCTTGCCTTCATTCTGGGCTTTGCTCTCGTTCGCGTCGCGACATGTACAGTTGCCGCCACGATGCGCTGGGTGAATCAGGGTAAAATGGACTGGTTATTCGGCTTGCTTATAGTTGCTTCCTGGGCCGGACTGGTGCTGTTCTTGCTGCTGCAATATTCCGGACGCGCCCATATTCCGGTCGATATCGAAATCGGTTGGCAGCTGTTTTTCGGGGCGGCGATCATGGGGGTTGGCGCACTCATCAATCGCGGCTGTTTTGTTGGCACAGTTGGTTATATTGGGGCAGGAAAGTTCAGCTATCTGCTGACCTTTGTCGGCTTGGCCCTCGCGATGCTGCTGCTGCGCATCGACGCGCTCAACCCCTTTGGTCCAGTGGTTGTGACCGGGCGAACCGCAATCGAAGATGATATCATTAAACAGGGCGTGCTACTCGGTTTTGCGGGCCTGTCTCTGCTCAGTCTCTGGCTGATCATCGTTAAGCGTAACATGGCGATGCTGGCCTTGCTCACCATCGGGATCACCGCGGCTCTGATCTATGGCACGCGACCGGAATGGTCCTATGCCGCAGTACTCAACAGTTTGCTGGCTGGGCAAGGCCTTTCCGTTGGGATGACCGTGGAGATAGCCGTCATCGCTTTATTCGCCGGTGCAGTTTTCAGCAGCTGGCTCAAAAACAAATTTCATCCTCAATTCGGTACGTGGAAGCTGGCCGTCGCCAATCTGTCCGGGGGGTTCCTAATGGGTATTGGCGCTGCGACCGTGCCGGGCGGAAATGATGTCTTGCTAATGTGGACCGCACCGGGATTAACGCTTTATGGCGCCGTGGCTTATCTGGTGATGATCGCAACCATTGCGGTCATGCTGGTAGCTATGCCCTATGCCACAAAAGCTGTTACTCAGAGTCAGTGGTTCAAAAAACCTACGCACGAATGAAGCGGTGCGCATCACGATCCTTCCTGGCAGTCGCCGGATCGAACACTTCACCGTTCATCGCGATATACACCCCGTGCGGCAATGTCTGAGTCGCGGCTAGAGCAAAGCCGACATTAAATTCGGCATCGCTATTGCGCAAAGTTGCCGGCTGCATTGCACCGGTTAGTACAATGGTTTTGTCCGTTATGTCTGCCAGAACCTTGCCGGTTTGCACCATCGTATCGGTGCCATGGGTCACGAGTATCTTGTCGGCATCGCTAGCCGCCACGGCGTCATGGATCATCTGCCGATCATCGTCAGTCAGTTCGAGGCTGTCCTTGCGCATCAACTGTGTCACGCGGTGGGGAACATAGACATTATTTTCCGCCAATATATCGGGCAAAGGGGTCGGGCCGATATGATATTCCGATAGGGCATCAAAATAGATCTTGTCGATCGTCCCGCCGGTCGTGAAAATATCGATCATCAGGCGCATTCATCCAGTACGGGTATGGCAGGCGTCCCATCAGGCGCATCAAATGGCTGGCGGAAAGTGAAGACGTCAGCCGAAACACCTTGTTGCTCAAGCATGTCAATTTTCCCCAAACCTTCTTCCACCGAAGGAATATGGCCAATCGGAATCCACCATAATGCTTGATAAACCTCCATGTGCTCCGCCCATTCCTTGCGGCGGCGCATGATCGCCAGATGTTCGGGATTTTTGTAAACAAAGTCTCCCAGTGATTGGACATCTTCCCAAACCGACATGTTCACGGCCAGCCGCGGGTCGTCCGGAACCGGGTCAATATCGACAGCGTCATTGCCCTCGCCTACTAACCGCCAGACAAATCCCGGCGCCTTGTCGGCCAGTGCATTTACCGGGTCGAGAGCATCCATAAAGTCACCATTGGCGGGATCATCTTTCGGCCTTTTAAAGCGCAGTATATTAATCTGCGCGAGATGGTAACCACTCACACCGCTATTCATGACAGGGCCTCCACGATCAGTTTGCGCGTGTTGTCGATACCATAGAGCGCAATGAAGCTACCCATGCGCGGTCCTTGCGGGCTGCCCAGCAAGGTCTCGTACAGAGCCTTGAACCAGTCGCGCAGATTATCGAAACCGCCTTCTTTACCGATGGAATAAACAATCGTCTGGATATCTTCGGCGGCTGCATCATTGGGTAAAGCACTCAGCTCGCTGTCCAGTCGTTCCAGCGCGGCCACTTCCACGCCTTCCGGTTTACGACGGTACAATGTCGGTGCGATAAAATCCTTGTGATAAGCCATCGCATTGCCGATCAGCTCATCCAGATCAGGATATTTCTCCGGCGTGGCATCCGGTGCATATTGGCGCAAATAGCCCCAGATTTGTTCGCGGTCCGCATCGCCCATCACGCCAACCAGATTAAGCAGCAATCCAAAGGTCACCGGAATCGTATCGGATGGGACGTCACCGCCATGGACATGATGCACAGCGTTGCCCAGCTGCTTGTCAGCAGCCTGCTCATGCCAATTGGCGCGGAACTGAAAATATTCGTCCACGGCTTTGGGGATCACGCCCATGTGCAGCTGCTTGGCTGATTTGGGTTCGCGGTAGATGTAGAAAGCGAGACTGTTTTCCGAGCCATAGCGTAACCACTCGTCGAGGCTCAGGCCATTGCCTTTGGATTTTGAAATCTTCTCGCCTTTTTCATCGAGGAACATTTCATAGATCAGGCCATCCGGCTTGCGTGCACCCAGCACCTTGGCAATCTTGCCGGACTGCACACCGCTGTCGGTCAAATCCTTGCCATACATTTCATAGTCGACACCCAAAGCGACCCAGCGCATCGCCCAGTCAACTTTCCACTGCAGCTTGGCACCGCCGGTGAGCGCATTATGTTCAATCATTTCCCCATCATCTTCAAAGCGGACAATGCCGGCTTCCGCATCGACAATCTCGACCGGAACCTGCAGGACGTGGCCGGTTTTCGGACTGATCGGCAAGATGGGTGAATAGGTCGCCTGCCGTTCCTTGCCGAGCGTCGGCAGCATGATGTCCAATATCTGCTGATTGCGCGCGAGCACCAGCTTCAGCGTCTCGTCAAAGGCGCCGGATGTATATTGCTCGGTTGAGGACATAAACTCATAATCAAAACCAAAGCGATCGAGAAATTCACGCAGCATCGCATTATTATGCGCCGCAAAGCTTTCATATTCGGTGTCAAAGGGGTTGGGCACCTGCGTCAATGGCTTGTGCAGATGCTCGGCCAACATATCCTGATTGGGCACATTGGTCGGCACTTTGCGAAAGCCGTCCATATCGTCGGAAAAGGCAATCAGCCGCGTCGGGTTGCCGGTTAGCGTCTCATAAGCGCGCCGTACCATGGTCGTGCGCAGCACTTCGTTAAAGGTGCCAATATGCGGCAGGCCGGATGGACCATAGCCGGTTTCGAACAACATCGGCTCTATCTCACCATCTGGGCCGGTTTTCGGCGCAGGCGCGCCGCGCTCGCCGCGATAGCGTTTGAGCAATTTGCGGGCCTCTTCAAAAGGCCATGCTTTGGATTGCTGTGCGGCTTCACGATAATCGGTCACGATGAGATAGTCCTGTTCAATCAATTAGGTCGTTTATTTTTCTTGGTTCTGCGCCAATAGTAGCATTACCGTCTATAGCAAGTTAGAACAGCACAAAAGCAGGAGATTTCAAATGGGTGCATTGATCGCGGGCGTGTTGCTCTGGAGCATCGTTCATCTCGTCAAATCGGTGGCTCCGGGTCTTAGAACCAACATAAGAGCGAAGATCGGCGAAGGGCCGCATCAGGGGTTAGTGGCCTTACTGATCATCGCGGCTATAGCATTGATGGTTTATGGCTGGCGAACCGCACAATATGAATTCGTCTATGATCCCCCGACATGGGGCCGGCATTTGAACATGTTACTGATGGTCTTTGCGATTTTCCTGTTCGGGGCCGCGCAAGGCAAGTCACAGATCAAACAGTTTATCCGCCATCCGATGCTGACCGGCATGCTCATCTGGGCCGCCGGGCATTTGCTCGCCAATGGTGACAGTCGGTCGGTCGTATTGTTCGGCGGGCTGGGGCTATGGGCCTTGATTTCAATCTTTACTGTTTCCCGCAATGAAGGTGCCTGGGAGAAGCCAACCGAAACAGCCACGGTCCGCCGTGAGATATTGGGCTTTGTCATCGCGCTGGTGCTCTACGCCATATTGTTCGGCATGCATCGCTTCTATGCAGGTGTCGCCCTGGCCGGTCCAAACGCGCCCGGATTTTCGTAAATTTGACTGACGGCACATCCCCCTATCCTCCGCTGGCCTATCCCGCGCTCCATGCCAGTCATAGCGGCATCTGGATTTGCGGCAGCGATGGTGTCTCCCGCGCAATTGGCAAGGGTGAGGCGATTGGCTGTGTTGCGGAAACCCCGCATATCCTGCTCAACGCGCCGCTTATGGGTCAGCGATTGGGCTATCCCGATCTGTCGGGTCTCGATTTGCTGGAACTGTTCGCCTTCATCCACCCGGCGCAATTTGTCGTTCCCACGCCAGCCGGTTTGGCCAAGACCCTTGGTCTCGAACCGCCCGATCAGGAAGCCGATATCGCGTCCTTATACCGGGAGGCCGCCAGCCACTTGTTGGCGGGACTGGAAGCGCCCTATTGGAGGGAACGCGAAGGCGCGTGGAGCAGCGCGCAGGCTCTCTATCGACTGCGCTGGCCCTGGGCAGGCGAAGTGTCCAAACGGCTGACCAAGCCCGCCGACGGAGAGCGCTGGCTTTTTTCGAAACTCGAAGAATGGGAAGAAGAGACACCGCGCCCGGCCCCACGTGCAGTAACGATGGACGAAGATGCTACGTTGACTCAACTCGGTACCTTGACCGGCAAGGGATCAGAGGAACGTGAAGGTCAGAAAAGCTATGCTGCCGCTGTTGCAAAAATTTTCAATCCCCGCCGCGTCAAAGGAGCGCCCAACATGCTGCTCGCCGAGGCAGGCACCGGCATCGGCAAAACCCTCGGCTATCTGGCACCGGCATCGCTGTGGTCAGCAGAGGCAGGTGGCGCGGTCTGGATTTCGACCTTTACCAAGGCTCTGCAACGCCAACTCGACCGTGAAACCCGGCGTATCTATCCGGACGAAGAGGTTTTTCGCAAAAAAGTCGTCGTCCGCAAAGGTCGCGAAAACTATCTCTGCCTGCTCAATCTGGAAGATGCTCTGCAAGGCGGTTTTGCCGGACGGGCCGCGATACTCGCCCATCTCGTGGCGCGCTGGGCCGCCTATAGCAAGGACGGCGATATGGTCGGCGGTGACTTGCCAGGCTGGCTAGCAACATTGTTCCGGCGCAACGGGTCCACGGCATTGACCGACCGGCGCGGAGAATGCGTTTATGCCGGTTGCCCCCACTACCGCAAATGCTTCATCGAAAAAGCCGCGCGCGCGAGCCAGCAGGCCGATATCGTTATCGCCAATCACGCGCTGGTCATGGTCAACGCTGCGCGTGGTCGGGAGCAGAAAAATGCGCCGACGCGGCTGATTTTCGACGAGGGCCATCATCTGTTTGACGCGGCTGATTCGATGTTTGCGGCACGCCTCTCGGGGCAGGAAGCGATCGAGATACGCCGCTGGGTCATCGGTCCGGAAAGCAAGAACCGCGGACGCCGCCGGGGCCTTGCAGCGCGGCTTGCTGACCTTGCTTCCTATGACGACGAGGGCGGCCGCGCGATTGAAAGCGCCCGCCATGCCGCCGAAGCCTTGCCAAGCGACGGCTGGCTGCAACGCTTGTCGGAAAGCGAACCGTTCGGGCCGGTCGAAGCGCTGCTCGGCGAAGTCCGTCACATGGTCTTTGCCCGTGACGAGAGCCAGAGCGCGGATGCCGGCTATGGTCTGGAAACCGAGCTTACCGATGTCGAAGGCCCGATGATCGATGCGGTCGCCAATGCCGCCGAAGCGATTGATGCTTTGCTCAAACCTCTGGTCCGGCTTGGTCAGCGGATCGAGCATCTGATCGAGGAAGGCCCGGACTGGATGGATGCCCCGGCAAGGGCCCGGATGGAAGGGGCGTTATCAAGCCTTGGTTGGCGTTGTGACACCCTGTCCGGATGGCTCGCCTTGTTGTCGCGCATCGGCGGTCCGGCTGATCCCGATTTTGTCGACTGGCTGATGATCGACCGGTTTGAAGGCCGCGAATATGATATCGGCATCTGCCGCCACTGGCTCGACCCGACGATTCCGGTAACCGAGGTGGTCACGAAGCCCGCCCACGGCCTGATGATCACATCGGCGACACTGAAAGGCGGAGGCGACTGGGAAACAGCCCGTGCGCGCAGCGGCGCGGTGCATCTGGATCAGGCAGTACAGGAATTTGAGGTGCCGAGCCCGTTCAACTATGCAGAACAAGCCAAGGTCATCATTGTCACCGATGTGAAGCGCGGTGACATGGCAGGACTAGCCGGTGCTTATGCGCAGCTGATCGAGGCGTCCGGAGGCGGCACATTGGGCCTGTTCACGGCGATCCGGCGGCTCCGCACCGTTTACGCACGCATTGCCGACCGCATGGCGCAAAGCGGATTACCGATCTACGCGCAACATGTTGATCCCATCGATACCGGTACGTTGGTGGACATTTTCCGCGACGATCCCAAAGCCAGCCTGCTTGGTACCGATGCCTTGCGTGACGGCGTGGACGTACCCGGTCGCAGCCTGCGCCTTGTCGTCATGGAATCCGTGCCATGGCCGCGCCCGGACATATTACACAAAGCCCGGCGTCTGGCGGGCGGCGGCAGCGCCTATGATGACCGGATCATCCGCGCGCGTTTGGCACAAGCCTTTGGCCGGATCATCCGCCGCGCCGATGATCATGGACATTTTGTAATCCTGTCATCCGCTTTCCCGTCCCGCCTGTTGACCGCTTTTCCGGAAGGAACACCGATTGAACGCATGCCGCTCACACAGGCATTGGCGGAAATAAAAGCGGCTAAATCCAAAACTGTGCAATCCAGTCTTTCCCCTGACATATCTTTCGGGCATGACGCTGGGCAAACGGATATTCCGGGGAATAAATCGGGCGGTATATGAAAAGACTGACACTTTTGCGGCACGCCAAATCCAGCTGGGATGACCCCGTAGCCAGAGATTTCGACCGACCGCTAAATGACAAGGGCAAACGCGCCGCTGCGATCATGGGCAAGTTTATCAAGCGGAATAATCTCGTCTTCGATCAAATCCTCGCCTCTCCTGCAGTGCGGGTCATCGAAACACTGGAACATGTCGAACCCGCCAGCGGCTTGTCTTTTGAGCCGAAATGGGACCGCAAAATCTATCTGGCATCCTCGGTCACATTGATGGACGTTTTGCGCGGTGCCAGTGCGGATGCCGATCATGTGCTGATGGTCGGGCATAATCCTGGCCTGGAAGACCTTATTTTTGATCTGGTTCCTGACGATGGTTCATCCGAAGCTCGGGGCGCAGTGGAAATAAAATATCCAACAGCAGCATTGGCCGAGCTCAGCCTGAACATAAAAAGCTGGGCCGATATCGAAGACAATTGCGCAACTCTGGATCGCTTCACGCGTCCACGCGATCTCGATCCGGAACTGGGTCCTGACTATAACTAACTGCTTTATAAAGAAACTGGTGCGGTCGAGAAGACTCGAACTTCCACGGGAGATTAATCCCACAGCGACCTCAACGCTGCGCGTCTACCAATTCCGCCACGACCGCACTGTCATCCGAACCAGGCCATAAGCCCTTGGTAGGCGCGTGCCCTTAGCAAAGGGTGGATAGGCTCGCAACAGATATTGTGATTTGCCTGGACCTTACCCAGCCCGCCGTTAACGCGACCGCGAAACATGTCCCCATCTCATACAGTTTGGCTCGCTTCGTCCGTTTTATAGGTGAAGAGACCGGATAATCTGGCTGTTAACCTTTTATTTACCTTGTCAGTCGCCGGTTTTGCGGGCTTTTCTATGCTTATGCGAGACATTTTGTATCTCTTGATGGTGATGACCCTGGCCATGACGGCTAACGCACCCGTCATGGCTGAACAGACGGCACAGTCAGGTACGCGGGTACAGGTTCGTGTTTCTGCGCATATTGTTAGCGGGGAAACCGTCCGTCTTGATTCGGGAATCACATCATACGGCTCGTCACCGCGATTGAATAAGGCACAAGCACCTCTGGTTCGAACACGCGGAATGATCATGCGGGATGGTCGCCAAAATGTGCGGCTCACCGAATTCCACTAATGGCAGGATAGAAATAGCAGCTATTGGCGTGTTATATCAGCCCAGCCGACCTCTAGCTGACTTGCGGCGCGGGGCACGTCGAGCTTGGCTTCGTTGAAGTTGATTCTCGCACCGGGGGCCAGCTCTTTTGTAGGTGCCTTCATTTTCCAGCTATAGACAATCCGGCCGCTGGCATCCCGCAGGATCACCAGCATTGGCGGCACGGATTGTTCGCTATCGGTCGGATTGATTATGGTCCCGCTCGCCGCAAAATATTCAGTACCGTCCGGCAATGTCCGGCGATCCTGTTTCTGGCTGAGTTCAATCAGCAATGGCGTGTCATCAACCGATGCCATCTGATAGCTCTGTAACCAGTTTGGCGTACCGAACGCATAGAGCGCACCGCCAATCAAGATGATCAGGCTGGCAAAAGCAATCGCGGCAATGGTCCATAGCTTTGCAGGATTCCGGCGCGGCTTAAATGGCGGCTCGTGGGCAAAGCTGCTGGTTTCGGATACAAAAGGCGGCGTAACCGCTGATGCGGATGCTGCCGGTGGCGCTGCCGCCATTGCCGCACCATCCGGTTCAGGATCCGACCGCTTTGTTGGCGGCGCCGACGGCGCATCAGGCGTCGGCTGCCCTGCTTGTTCTGCCGTTTTGGCAGGTTCTGGCGGAGCTGGCTCCTGAAACCAGTTATGGCGGCATGATGCACAGCGCACGGACCGGCCGGTAGGGCCGATTGCACTGTCGGGGACGAGATAACGTGTCTTGCAGGCCGGGCAATTCAATATCATGACATTCTTCTAAACACGCCATTCCATGAAACTGCAAGTCTGCGGTTCATGCTTTTGAGACAAGTGCCTTTTTTTCAACGTTTTCACGTCCATCCCGCGAGCGGACGGGCACGCAGCAGTTGATTTCAGAGGACGTAACGTCCTATTGATGCGGTCAGTTGTATAGCGTCCCAACCTGATCAAGCGATTTGAAAATCCAGATGAATGAAATTGTTCAATTTGAAAATGTTGGCCTGCGCTATGGTGCTGGCATTGAGACGCTATCTGACCTTACATTTACGCTGTATCCAGGCAGTTTCTATTTCCTGACGGGCGCATCAGGCGCCGGCAAGACCTCGCTTCTGAAACTACTCTATCTTGCTCAGCGGCCCAGTCGCGGTTTGATCCGGTTGTTTGGCGAAGATGCTGTTACCATGCCCCGAGAACGCCTGCCCGGCTTCCGCCGGCGCATCGGCGTCGTGTTTCAGGATTTCAGGTTGGTGCCGCATCTCTCGGCTTTTGACAATATCGCGCTGCCGCTGCGCGTCGCGGGCGTAAAAGAAAAAGATTTGACAACACCGGTGACCGAGATGCTCGACTGGGTTGGTCTTGGCGACCGCGCCGAGGCCAGACCGGCAACCTTGTCGGGCGGAGAACAGCAACGCGTTGCCATTGCCCGTGCTGTGATTGGTCGTCCGGAAATATTGGTGGCGGATGAGCCGACCGGAAATGTCGACCCGGAAATGGCCATACGTTTGCTGCAGCTGTTCGAGGCGCTTAATACCCTGGGCACTACAATCGTCGTCGCCACCCATGATATTCATTTGCTCAGCAAAGTGCCCGGTGCGCAAATGATGAAGCTCGAAAAGGGTGGACTATCTGATCCAACCGGTTCTTTGCGCAATCCCCCCTTGCCGCGTGACAGAGCATAGGTAGCGGTCTGATGCTCAGTCTGTTTGTCATTCCCGGCCATGACCGCCGACTGATACCCGAAGGGCGCCTGTCAGGGCCGATGCCCTGGGTCATTGCGATCATGATTTTTTTAATGGTGCTGGCGACGGCCATAGGTCTTGCCTTTACCGAAGCCGGACAAAATGTGTCGGATCAACTCTCCAGCCGAGCGACGGTTCAAATTATCGAAGCCAATCCCGATCTAAAAGCCCAACAGACAAGTGACGCCGCAGCCCGCTTGCGCGGCATGGAACTGGTAGAAGAGGTAAGAATCCTGCCCTCCAAGGAAATTGAAGACCTAATCGCGCCATGGCTGGGCCAGTCCGCAGACGGGGGACAGGACACCGGTGGCCTGCTGGAAGATATTCCTCTGCCGGCTCTTATCGACTTGAAATTGGCGCAGCCCATTAGTGAGAAAGAGCTCGAAGCTTTGCGCACCGGTATCAGACCATTAGCCGCCAGTGCCCGCATTGAACCCAGCAGCGCCCTGATAGCGCCAGTGATCGCCTTGGTCCGGTCGCTGCAATGGATTGCTTTTGGTCTGGTGATATTGCTTGCAATCGCGACGGCTGCAGCAGTGATCATCTCCGCCCGGGCCGCGCTCAATACACACAAGGAAACGATCGGCGTCATTCATTTGCTCGGCGGGACCGATCGGCAGATCAGCCGCCTGTTTCAAAGGCGGATCGCGCTCGATGCGCTGTTGGGCGGGGTACTGGGTTTGATCTGCGGCGCCGCAATCATCCTCCTGCTGGGCATGCAGCTTTCCGCTCTTGGTTCGGGATTGGTGCAATCGCTAGACCTCTCCTGGTATAGCTGGTTGATTATCGGGGCCATTCCGATATTGGGAATGATCCTTGCGATGGTGACTGCGCGAATGACGGTCATGGGCGCGCTCAAGAAAATATTGTAGTCACCTTTCATGATCTTACGTTTCTTCTGTTTTCTGCTGCTTCTCTGGATGATCGGGTTCGCCTGGTTTGCGATAGATTTGCCGCGTACTGCGGCGGATGATGTGCAGACGGATTCCATTGTGGTCCTGACAGGCGGCCCGCAGCGTATTGAACATGCTTTGCAACTGCTGGAGGCAAATAAAGCGAAAAATCTGCTGATATCCGGTGTGGACCGGGATGTGAAACCGGGGGAACTGGCCGCGGCTTATAATCGTGACGAGACACTGTTTAACTGTTGTATTGATCTGGGTTTTCAAGCGGTGGACACGCGTTCAAATGCTTTGGAAACAGCACGCTGGGCCGCGGGACGAAAAGACACATCGATCCGGCTGGTGACGTCTGACTGGCATATGCGGCGGGCACGGCTGGAACTGGAACGCGCCGTACCATCGGATATCGCAATCATATCCGATGCAGTTGCGACCGCACCGTCCCTGGGCACTTTATTCAAAGAGTATAATAAATTCCTGATGCGCCGCACCGCGGCCTTGGCGGGTATCTAGATATGTTGGCAAAAGTCCGATCACTCCTGTTCATCCCGCTATTCTATGGCGGATCAACACCGATCATCATTTTATCGTTTATCGTCGCGCTATTTTCGGTGCCCGGCACACACTATATGGCTCAGCTATGGAGCCGTTATCATTATCTATGCGCCCGGATCATTCTCGGCATCCGGGTCGAGATAAAGGGCGAAATTCGCAACGAACCCCTGCTCTACGTCTTCAAACATGAAAGCATGTTTGAAACGATTGATCTGCTACGTATTTTTGACAAGCCGGTGGTGATCGCCAAAAAGGAACTGCTCGTCATCCCGCTCTGGGGCTGGATCGCCAAAAAACACGGACTGTTGGGCATAGATCGGAACGGCGGGGGCGCGGCGATGCGCCAAATTATCAAACAAGCCAAAAAAGCGGTCACCGAAGGTCGCCCGATTGTCATTTTTGCAGAAGGAAGCCGTGCCCATCATGGCGAGCGACCGGAATTGCAAACGGGCTTTGCCGGTATCTACAAACTGATGGGGCTGCCTTTGGTACCGGTAGCGCTCGACAGCGGTATCATCTCGCCGCGCGATACATTCGTGCAGAAAAGCGGCGTGATAACTTATGCTGTGCAGGACGAGATTGAACCAGGGCTCGATCGCGATGATATTCGTGACCGGGTCCATGCCGCAATTAACGTGCTGAACGATTGACCGTCATATCGTGAGCGCGCCCGCTTCTAACCTGAAGCAAATCACCCTTGGCTGAGAAACTTCTTCATATTCCGTGCAGCTTGCCGGATGCGCTGCTCATTTTCGACTAGCGCAAGACGAACATAGCCCTCGCCCTCGTCGCCAAAGCCCGTACCCGGAGCCACGGCAACACCCGCTTCGGCGAGCAGCCGTTTGGCAAATTCCATCGAGCCGAGTTCGCGAAACTGCTCCGGGACCGGCGCCCAGGCGAACATGCTGGCTTCTGGTGGCGGAATGTCCCAGCCGGCGCGGCCAAAGCTTTCGACCATCACGTCGCGGCGCTTTTTATAAAGTGCACGGTTTTCATCAATAATGTCTTGCGGGCCGTTGAGCGCTGCGGTGGCCGCAACCTGTATCGGTGTAAAGGCACCATAGTCGAGATAGGATTTGACCCTTGTCAGCGCACCGATCAGCTTTTGATTGCCAACCGCAAAGCCCATGCGCCAGCCCGGCATCGAATAGGTTTTGGACATGCTGGTAAATTCAACCACACAATCCTTCGCGCCATCAATCTGCAACATGGATGGTGTTGGTACGTCGCCATAATAAATTTCAGCATAGGCAAGATCACTGATCACCCACAGCTTATGCTCACGCGCAAAATCGACGACCTTTTGGTAAAAATCGAGATCGGCGACATAGGCGGTCGGGTTGGACGGATAGCCCATCACCAGCACTGATGGTTTCGGCACGCTGTAGCTCATCGCATATTCAAGCCGGGTGAAGAAATCCGGACCGGGTGCTGCAGGAATAGAGCGGATCGCCGCGCCGGCAATGATGAAACCGAAAGTGTGAATCGGATAGGAAGGGTTGGGCGCGAGCACCACATCACCAGGAGCCGTGATCGCCTGCGCCAGATTGGCAAGGCCTTCCTTGGAACCCAGGGTCACGATCACTTCGCTTTCCGGATCCAGATCCACATCAAAGCGGCGCTTGTAATAGTTGGACTGGGCCAGACGCAGACCCTTGATGCCTTTCGACGCGCTATAGCGGTGCGCGGTCGGATCGTTGGCCGTATCGCACAGCTTGTCGATTACATGCTGCGCCGGCGCACCATCAGGATTGCCCATTCCGAGGTCGATAATATCCTCACCGCGGGCGCGCGCTTCCGCCTTCATCGCGTTCACTTCAGCGAACACATAAGGCGGCAGACGTTTGATGCGGTAGAATTCTTCAGACATGGTTTCTCTAATTCCGGTGTTTCATTTTACGCAGCCGCTGCTTTGCGCAACTTTGATAGGAATGTCGAGGGGGTCAGGACAAATTGTTGTTGAGCCGCACCTAAACCGCCAAACTCCGCTGCCCCCGCATAACGGAGCGGCTTTCGCTGCCCTTCATCGTGGTAGACTTGGCCCGGATGGTATCAAGGAAATGCCAGGTAGAAGTTGCTTTTTCCGGCGTCAGCGAAACGGTCATATATCCGCGATTGGATGTATCACACCATTGCAGTTGATCATTGGTTTCCCGAACCGCACGTGCTGCCGTCAGTGGGTCTGCACCGGAAAGATAGGATTCCAGTCCGGGTGAGGTCACGCTATGGCCGCCAAATTCAACACCCGCCGCGCCGCCGCTGGTTTCCAGATTAAACGCCCAGCCATTATGACTGTCACCCGACAATACGATCAGATCAGCATCAGCCTCCTGCGCACCCATCAACGCGCGTTCCCGCGCTTTGGGATAACCATCCCAACTGTCGAGATTAATCGGCAGGCCAACTTTGGATGCAAGTGCGCCAATCGCCACCCGCGCTTTCGCGAAAGCCGGCGCATCATCGGCAAGCCAGTTCACGGCCTCTTGCGGCAGGCGCAATTCGCCCATCACGCATTGTTGACCCCAAACCTGCCACTTGGTGCCGGATGTCCGCGATTTGCCCATTGCTTCGGCGAGCCACGCCTCTTGCACGGCCCCCAGCATCTGCCGTTCGGAATCTTGCCAGGTGGTGTCGCGAAATGTCTCGAGAGCCGTCTGGATATTCTCCTGCCCCTGCAAAGCAGCTGCCAAATCTGCCGGTTCACTGCGCCCGCCAATCCGGCTTTCTGTCATGAACAAGGTCGCAAGATCGCCAATCTGGTACTCGCTCCAGAGAGGTCCGCCCTCATCACGGTCACGCACCGGCATCCATTCCCGATAAACCTGTTCAGCGATACGCTTGCGCACTTGCCAGTCGCCTTCCGTTTTGGGCTGGTGGTTTTGCGCGCCGTTCATATGGGCATCATTGGTGAATTCATGATCGTCCCACATGGCGACCATCGGATAAAGCTGATGGATTCGCTGCAAATCGGGGTCGCTGCGATAGGCGGCGTAGCGCAGCCGGTAATCCGCCAACTGAACAATCTCATGCCCCGGATCAATCGCCCGACCTTCCAGCATTTGCTTTTCGGAGGGGTAAGTGCCGACCGGATACTCATAAAGATAATCACCGCTATGCATCACCATATCGAGATCGCTGCGCTGAGCGGCATGGGCATAAGCGTTAAAATAGCCGAATGGCAGATTGGAGCAGCCGAATACGCCTAGGTTGAATTTCTGGGTCGGTCCCTGTGGCAACGTCCGGGTGCGACCGGCCATCGACTTGGTCCCATCAGGCGCAACAAAGCGATAGAAATACCATTGGCCCGGCACCAGATCCGAAACGACAAATTTTGCAATATGATCCCGGCTCGCAGACGCAGTCACTTCGCCAACCATTTTCGCACCGGAAAAATCGACATCTTGCGCCATTTCAACGGTCAGCTTGCTGTCGCCTCCGCCGACAAAACGGGTCCACAGCAATACCGAATTTTGCGACGGCTCGCCACTTGCCACACCATGAGTAAATCCGCGCGCCTTGGCCATAGCAGCATATGCAGGTGCAGACATTGCACCGAGGCCAAATGTGCCCAGAGCCATTAACTGGCGACGATCAATTTTTATGGTCATAATTTATCCCAGAATCCCAACTGCAAACAGAATGGCGAAAAACAATGTCATGCTGATGACAGTGAAGAGAAGCAAGGCAGAAAGTCTAAGCAGCGCTTCGATCCTGGAGAGCTTATAGGCATGCCGCAACTGTCGGTACATGTGAAATGGGGGATAGAAGACAAGCAAAATAACCCATATTTCTTGCGAAACACCGAGTGCCGCCAGCGCTGCACAAGTAATAAACAGCAACGACATGAAGCTGATCGAATAGGTCGTAAAAACGGCGTGATCATAGAAATGATAACCACGACGACCGATGAGAGTCAGCCAAACGAATGGCAGCGAGATCGGGATCAACAACCATGCAAATTTATAGCCATTGGCCTTAAGTTTGTAGAGCAACAGGTCCGGATTTTCGTTCACTTTCCTGAACCCGTCCATGATCGTCTTGTCGAGTTCCTTTGATCCCGTGGTCACACTGCTATCGTCGTTCAGCACGTTACCCTCTTGAATATCTTCCAACCCGGTTTGCAATTGGTCGATATCTTCATCGGTGAAATTGCCCAGTTTAACATCACCGTCGCCCAACTTGACCTCAGGATAGGGTGTTTTTTCCCCGGTCATCGTCGCCAAGAGATTTCGGCCTTTCTTCAGATCCAGGACTTCCTGACGCAATTTCGCCTGATCTACGGTGTCACCCGCCTCCAGTTTGGCTTCCTTCTCTGCAATCTGTCTTTCGATATCGGCAGTTTGCATCACAACGCCCATGTTGACGTCTTCGTCGGTCTCGACCGCACTACCTCCCGAAAAAGGACCGCCAAGGAAGGAAAAGACCGCGAACATCATGAACACGGAAAACAAAAACAACGCCATGGGAGAGATAAACCGAGCGCGCTGACCGTGAATATAACGCCGGGTCAGGTCTCCCGGTTTCCAGGCCAAGAGCGGCAGGGTTCGCCAGAATTTCCCTTCGAAATGTAGAACCCCATGCAAGATATCATGCCAAAACGCACCGATCGAACGGTGAATATGCAGCGGCTGTCCGCAATTGTTGCAATAATTGCCAGTAACCGGCGCGTCGCAATTCAGGCACTTGCCGGAATTACCTCCAGTCGCATCGCCACTCTCGCTCTCAACCGCTTTCGCAATCAAGGCGCCTTCAATGGCTGTTCCGGCTGCTTCAAATTCCCCTGACATATATCAAGTTTTCGCCAATTTGATCAATAAGGCAAGTAGCTTTTCAGCAACAGCCGATTGACCAAATCACTTTCCAGCAATGCCGCGACCATGAAACCGCGGCCATAGCCGCTATCGCGCCAAAATCCCGGCCATGATCAGGTCGACTGTCTGCTCGCGATAGGCATCGCGCATCTTCTCGTGGAAATCATCGCGGCCATAACAATATTTCCATACCAGTTTGCCGGTAAAGAACCGGTCCGCTGCGCCCGTCACCGCGGAATAAAATAGCTGCGGGTCAAGATCACGGAAAACGCCGGTCTTGATGCCGTCACCGACAAAAATGCTATAGGCCTCGGACAGGGGCTTGAGATATTTCTCGGCAATATCCCGCGCGCCTTCGGGTGGCAGATCGCGGATCAGGCGCATGGTCAGGCGGTGGATATAGGGATATTGATAATAGGTATCGATCACCGCGCCGATATGGTGGCGCAGCTTGTCCTCCGGCGGCATATCTTTTGCGATCAAAAGCCCGACATCCTCGACAATCTTGGTCATGTCACGTTCTAGAATCGCCTCAAGCAAGCCATCCTTGTTGCCGAAATAATATTTGACCAGCGCGCTGTTCAGGCCGGAACGCACCGATAGCTCGCTGAAGGAAATATCGATGGTATCGCCCTCGCGCATGATCTGGCTGGCTGTTTCAATCAGCTTGCCGCGCGCGCTTGCCCCATCGATTTCCCCGTTTTTTTCGGCCTGTTTGTCGGCACTCATAACTCTTCCCCTCACTCGGCGGGCCTTACTCCATGGCCCCAACTCAAGTGATTACTTATAAACAGGTTCTTCCCACCAAGGGAAGGTGTCTGGCATATCTGTCGACACTTTGTCAGGATAGACCGGATCGCGCTTTTCGAGGAAACTGGCAATACCCTCTGCCGCGTCACCGGATTTTGCGCGATTATAGATGATCCGGCTGTCAATTTTGTGCGCTTCCATCGGATGATCCGCGCAAGGTATTTGCCACAGCATCTGCCGGGTGAGGGCAATCGAAACCGGGGCCGTGTTGTCGACAATTTCCCGTGCCAAGGCATAGGCTGCCGGTAGCAATTCATCGGGCTTGTGGATCGAGCGGATCAGTCCGCCGTCGAGGGCTTCCTGCGCCTTGAACACGCGCCCGGTCATGCACCATTCGATCGCCTGCGGCCGCCCGACAATATGCGGCAGAAACCAGCTCGCCGCACCATCGGGGGCAATGCCGCGCCGGGCGAAGACAAATCCAAAACGAGCCGTCTCGCTGGCCAGACGAAAATCCATCGGCAATTGTAAGGTAGCGCCAACCCCAACCGCTGCGCCATTAACCGCCGCAATCACGGGTTTCAGGCATTGATAGATACGCAAAGTCAGCTTGCCGCCGCCGTCGCGGACCCGCGGATCGGAATAATCGTCCACCGGGTCGCTGCTGGCAAAGGGCTTTGCCCCGCCTTCGGGTGTCAGGTCGGCACCGGCGCAAAAGGCGCGATCTCCCGACCCGGTCACGACCACTGCGCGGACATCGTCATCCGCATCAATTTGATCAAATGCGTCGCACATTTCCTTCAACATGGTGTTCGTGAAGGCATTCATTTTTTCCGGGCGGTTGATGGTGATGGTCGCGATATTGTCGGCAACATCGTATTTGATCTGGGTGTAGGTCATGGGGAGGATCCTCTCCTTCAAAACTCCTCTCCCCTTTGAGGGAGAGGAAACGAAAGCTTGGCAGCTTGCCTGCCTAGCGAAGTTGGAGAGGGGGCTGGCTTGGCGCTTCCTCTCACCCCTCTCCAAGATTTTCTAGCGAGCAAGCTCACAAGCAAATCTGTCCTCTCCCTCAAGGGGAGAGGAGATTATATATTACCGTGGCGCCATACGGATCGCACCGTCGAGCCGCACATCTTCACCGTTGAAATAACCGGTTTCGATCATGCACAGCGCAAGCTTCGCATATTCGTCAGGCTGACCGAGACGTTTCGGGAAAGGTACGGATGCAGACAATGCATCGCGCACTTTATCAGGCGCGCCAGCGAGCAACGGCGTGTCGAAAATGCCTGGCAAGATCGTATTGACTCGAATGCCTTCGGCCATCAGATCGCGCGCGATGGGCAGGGTCATGCCAACCACGCCGCCTTTGGAAGCGGAATAGGCGGCCTGGCCCATTTGGCCATCTTCAGCGGCAACCGAAGCGGTGTTGACCATCGCGCCGCGTTCGCCATTGTCGTCAAGCGGATCAAGCGTCAGCATGCCAGCTGCAGATTTCGCGATGCAGCGGAATGTGCCGACCAGATTGACCTGAATCACAAAGTTAAACGCATCCAAGGGGAAATGGCTGATCGAGCCATCTTCACGGCTGCGTTTCGCGGTCTTGATCGCGTTGCCGATACCGGCACAGTTGACCAAGATGCGCTCCTGACCAATGGCCGCGCGCGCTTTTTCAAAGCCGGCATCGACGCTCTCTTCTTCGGTCACATTGACCTTGCAGAAAACGCCGCCAAGCTCAGCGGCCAGCGCCTCGCCTTTTTCTTCGTTCAGGTCGAACAAGGCGACTTTCACACCTTTTTCAGCCAAGCGCCGCGCAGTCGCTGCACCGAGACCAGAGGCACCGCCCGTTACGACGGCCGACATTGTGTTGTTGAGTTCCATGAGTTTTCTTTCTGTTTTAAACTTAATTCAAACGTTCGATGATGGTGACATTGGCCTGACCGCCGCCTTCGCACATGGTCTGCAGACCATATTTGGAACCGCGGTTTTCCATCGCGTTGAGCAAGGTCGCCATCAGCTTCGTGCCAGATGCGCCAAGCGGGTGGCCCAAGGCGATCGCACCGCCATGGACGTTGATCTTGCTGCGGTCTGCACCGGTATGCTTCAGCCATGCGAGCGGCACGGGCGCGAATGCTTCGTTAACCTCATAAAGATCAATATCGCCAATATTCATGCCTGCACGCTGCAACGCACGATCCGTGGCAAATAACGGCTCCTCGAGCATGATCACCGGATCACCGGCGGTCACGGTAAGATTCACAATCTTCGCACGGGGCGTCAGGCCGTGGTCTTTGAGGGCCTGTTCCGAACAGACCAGAACGGCACTGGAACCATCACAAATCTGACTGGCATTGGCTGCGGTAATCGCGCCGCCTTCCTGCAGGACTTTTACGCCGCCGATGCTTTCCATGCTGGCGTCGAAGCGAATGCCTTCGTCGACCTTGTGCATTTCTTCGCCTTCTGGTGTTTCCACTTTCACGGCGACGATTTCATTTTCAAACGCACCGGATTCGGTCGCAGCAATCGCCTTCTGATGGCTCTCCAACGCAAAGGCGTCGAGATCATCTCGGTTAAAGCCATGTTTTTTGACCAGCATTTCCGCGCCCATGAACTGGCTGAACTGAACGCCGGGATAGGCTTCTTCAAGCCGTTCACTCTTGTTGGTGCCCAAGCCTGCGTCCTTGAACAGCTTAAAGGTCGAACCCATTGGCACGCGCGTCATGCTTTCAATACCATGCGCCAGCACCATATCCTGTGTGCCGGACATGATGCCCTGTGCAGCGAACTGGATCGACTGCTGCGATGACCCGCACTGACGGTCAATCGAAACGGAAGGAATACTGTCAGGCAGCTTCGATGCCAAGACGCTGTTGCGGCCAACATCGCCGGATTGCTCGCCGCCCTGCATCACGCAGCCGGTGATCACGTCCTCGATAGCCGCTGCATCAAAATCATTGCGGTCGGCGATTGCGTCGAGTGTTGCCGCGCCAAGATCAACCGGGTGTACGCCCGCCAACCGGCCGCCACGGCGCCCACCTGCGGTCCGTACTGCATCTACAATATAAGCTTCTGCCATCTTCCTGCTCCTTAAAACTGTTTGAGAATCCGAAATTTAACTGAACGATTAAACCTGCGTCACCCTAGCGTCAAATGAAAAAGCCGATCATCACAATAGTGATAACCGGCCTCTTTCAATCGCAACCTGTGTTTTTAAGCAGGCACGTTATCTTTCTTGACCGTGATCACCTGTGGATAGGTGAATTCCAGAAGGCCTTCCTTGCCATATTCCGCACCAAAGCCGGATTGCTTGTGCCCGCCAAAGGGAGCGAAGGGCGACAGGTGCAGGAATTCGTTGACCCAAACAGTGCCGGTTTCCAACTGCTCGGCCACTTCAACACCCTTGTCAGGATCAGCGGTCCAGACCGCGCCAGCCAGACCATATTCGCTATCATTCGCACGCTGGATGGCTTCTTCCTCGGTGCTGAATTTCATCAGTGGCATGACCGGACCAAATTGTTCTTCGGCCACGATCCGCGCATCTTCCGGCGGATTATCGAGGATCGTAATCGGCATATAATAGCCCGGCACATCGGGATCATGGTCCCCGCCGACGAGGAATTTATAGCCATTATCCTTGGCATCCTGAACCAGTTCCAGAACCCGATCATATTGCTTCTTGTTCTGAATTGGTCCGACCGCTGTACCCTGCTGCGCGCCGTCGCCAACTTTCACATGTTTGGCATATTCGGCAATTGCCGCGCTTAGCTCGTCATAAATATCTTCGTGGATATATATGCGCTTCGCCGCAACACAAATCTGGCCGGCATTGGTGAAGCTTGACCAGAATAACTGCTCTGCGACTTTCTCGACATTGGCATCAGGCAGAACGATGGACGCATCATTGCCGCCCAGCTCCAAAGTGATCCGTTTGAGATCCTTGGAAGCGCCTTCCATGATCTTCTTGCCGGTCGCGGTGGAGCCGGTGAAGGTGATCTTGTCGATATCGGGATGGCCGGTAATGAGCGGACCAAGGCTATCTTCGCCGGTCAGAATGTTGACCACGCCAGCCGGCGCGACATCTTTAATCAGTTCCGCCAGCCGCAAGGTGGTCAGCGGCGTGAACGGTGATGGTTTCAGAACGATGGTGCAACCGGACAAAAGCGCAGGCGCGATCTTCTGTACCGCCATCATGACCGGGAAATTCCACGGCACGATGCCGCCAACCACACCAACCGGAACCCGCCGGGTGCGGCTGAGGCGTTCTTCGCTATCTTCGTTGATTTCGTCATCGAGGTCGAGTGTGGACTGCGCGCCGGCCATCATTGACGCGCCGATAATTTCGCCCTGTGCCTGTGCATGCGGCTTGCCCTGCTCTGCGGTCAGCAGACGGAACAGCTCGTCACTATTTTCCTTGATGGTGGCGGAAATCGCCTGCACCACAGCGCGGCGTTCATCGATCGATTTCTTGCTCCACGCCGGGAAAGCGGCGCGCGCTGCGGCGACCGCCTCGTTCAGCTCTGCCTCGCCGCATGACGGCACCTGACCAATCACTTCTTCATTGGCGGGATTGACCACGTCCAGCATGGTGTCTGTGCTGATCATCTGACCGTTGATGAGATTCTTATATTGGGTAATCATGTCGCTCTCCTTTGGAATTTCTGCCCGTTCGTTTCTATTTTGGTTTCTTCTAAACTATTACAAGACTAACTGCGCCTGTCATTTTGCGCATAACCATCATTTCGCCCATATCCTTCATTCAGAAAGCGTGTATCTAAGTGGTAGCGTTTTCAATCCGCCGACAAAACTCGATTTCGCCCGTTTGGGTTCTCCCGCCAGTTCGACCGTTTCGATCCGGTCGAGCAGTTCATTGAACAATATCTTCATCTCCAACCGCGCCATATGCAGGCCAAGACATTGATGCGCACCGGCACCAAAGGCCAGATGACGGTTCGGCGAACGGGCTGCATCAAATTTGCGGGGATTTTCAAACACCCGATCATCGTGATTGGCCGCGACATAGTTGATCATCAACCAGTCGCCTTTTTTGACCGACACCCCGCCAACTTCGACATCCTCAGCCGCCGTGCGCATGAAATGCTGTACTGGCGAGGTCCAGCGGATGGCTTCCTCGACAATGCCCGGCAGTAACTCGCGATCAGCTTTCAGCCGCGCAAACTGTTCGGGATCCTGGGCCAGTGCCATCATCGCACCCGATGTTGAAGCCGATGTCGTATCATGGCCCGCTGATGCGACGATGATATAATAGCCCGCCATGTCGCGGTCGCTGAGATATTCGCCATCGACCTTGGCATTGGCTATCACACTGGCGACATCATCGGTCGGATTGGCGCGCTTTTCTTCAGTTATTTTGGCGAAATAGGTTTCGAAATCGGCGACCGCTCCAATCACCAACTGCGTGATCTGTTCCGCCGTCATATTCGCCATGCCGGTTTTGTTCAGATCCTCATCCTGGCCGCCAAACATCTGCTGGGTAAGGAACAGCATGCGCTGCTCATCCGCCTCTGGGACGCCCAGAATCTGCATGATCACATGGAGCGGGTAGGGCGACGCAACCAGCGGAACAAAATCCGCTTCCGGCCCTGCCTCAACCAACCGGTCAACCGTGGTCTTTGCCAGCGCGCTAATCTCCCCTTCCAGCTGCTTGAGGTTTTTCGGCATGAACCATTCCTGGGTCAGACGGCGATATTTGGGATGAATCGGCGCGTCCAGCGCGACCAGCGAATTGACCAGATGCGGACTGCCGCCGGTCACGGCTTTGACGATGTCCTCGCCTTCGCGAAATCCGAATACCACGCCGCGCGGACTGTTAAGGAACGTCTTGTTATCCTTGCTGATCCGCATGACATCATCATAGCCGGTGACCAGCCAGAATGGATCATGCAGATCGCCATTCTCCACCCGCGTAACCGGCATATTTTCACGCAGCCAGTCAAATGTATCGAGCAGACCGTCCCATTCCGCATAGGCGACAGGGTCGATCACTGTTGACGCTACGGAGGCCGGTGCTTGTGGTGCTGCGCTCATATCATCCTCCGTTTAAACGATCCGGCTGCCGGTCTTGCCCCAATATTCATCGCGGAGCAGGCGTTTGTAGAGTTTGCCAGTCGGCACGCGTGGCAATTCCGCGCGGAAATCTATCTGGCGCGGTACTTTCACACCGGACAGCGATTGCCGCAAATAGGCTTCCAGCTGTTGTGCAAAATCATCATTGGCGTCAGCCATATCCATCGGCTGAACCACGGCGACTACCTTCTCCCCCATATCCTCGTCGGGCGCGCCGATCACGGCGGCATCGATTACTTTCGGGTGGGTGACGAGCAGGTTTTCAATCTCCTGCGGATAGATATTCACACCGCCGGAAATGATCATGAAGCTTTTGCGATCAGTGAGATACAGAAAGCCATCCTCATCGACTTTCCCAACATCTCCCAGCGAGGTCCAGCCATGTTTGTTATGTGCGGCCTTGGTTTTCTCAGGGTCATTATGATATTTTACCGGGGCACCACCTTCGAAATAAATCTGCCCTTCTTCACCGACGGGAACTTCGTCATCATTCTCATCGCAAATATGCACAATGCCCAGAAGCGCTTTGCCTACCGAGCCTTTATGCTCCAACCAATCTTCCGAGTTGATGAAGGTAAATCCATTGCCTTCTGAGCCTGCATAATATTCGCGAATTATGGGCCCCCACCATTCGATCATCTTCTCCTTCACCGGAATAGGGCAAGGCGCAGCTGCATGAACGGCACATGTCAGGCTGGATACATCGTATTTCGCCCTTGTTTCATCCGGAAGCTTGAGCATCCGGCTGAAATGTGTCGGCACCCATTGACTGGCATCGACCTTGTATTTTTCAATCAGCGCCAGCGCCTGCTCGGGATCGAATTTTTCCATCACGATCACTGTGCCACCCATCTTGTGGACGGCCATGCACCATCGCAGTGGGGCAGCGTGGTAAAGCGGTGCCGGCGATAGATAGGTGCAGCCGGGTTGAATCCCGAAAGCGCCTTGCGCCATCATCACCAGCGCATTGGGTGCGGCTATATTTTCATCCTCAGGAAACGGGATTCGCACACCCTTGGGCCGACCCGTTGTGCCTGAACTGTAAAGCATATCGGTGCCATGGCGCTCATCATCAATCGGCCCGTCCGGCAATGCAGCCAGTACTGGTTCGATCGCGCGGTTGTCTTCCACGCCATAGAGAAATTGTTTCACACCGGGGTTCAGCTTGTCCAGCTCATCAACAACGCCCTGCTTGCTATCAGAGCTGATCAACAGCGTCGCACCGCTATCGCTTAAAATATAGGATACCTCAGCAGCGGTCAGGCGGCTCGGGATCGCAACATAATAGAGGCCCGCGCGCTGTGCAGCCCAGGCAAAGTCGAAAAAGTTCGGATGGTTGTCGAGCAGTACCGCCACCGTATCGCCGATTTGCAGACCCTCTTTACGGAAGAGATGCGCCAGGCGGTTCGATGCCTTGTCAAGCTCAGCATATGTTTCAACGGCTCCGGTGCTGGCCATGATGACCGCTGGCTTATCGGGATTTTCCTGAGCATGCAGATAAGGATGCATTGGTGGCTTCTCTCCATTTGGGGGCGACCGCCTTTGCCCTGTTCGAGCTTCGCGATTCGCGTTTTCCCCATCATGGTTTAAGCGCGCAGTTAAATCAATGGATTGTCTCAGCCACTAGTCATAGACAAAGACAATAACTCACTAATTCTCCACATATATATCCACAGGCACCGTGAGATCCGCAAACACGCGGCCAATGGAAGCCATGCTGCCAGCGCCTTCGCCAATGGCCTGTTCCAGAAACATTTGTGATCCCGCACCGTTCAGCAGCACCAGAACCGTCCGCGCTTCACAAATGGCGGCCTTGGTAATGGTCACCAGCGGTGTGTCGCCATTGTCGGGCATGATCCCGGCGGCCCGTTTTTCCTTGGGACCGTCCAGCGCCTCTTCGAGGTCGGCGCTTTCGACCAGACCGGCGGTGCTGCCATCTTCGCCCATGCCGAGCCAGATCAAATCCGGTGGCCATTTGGTGTCCTGCAACCGCGCATCGGCGGCACCGCCCGCGAGATGATAGTCCTCATTCTCTGTAGCGATCGGCAGGACCCGGGCGCCGCGGGTCATAAATAGCTGCGCCAGTGCTTTCACATGGCTGCGCGGATCATCGACCGGGACCAGATAATCATCGGTCGGAATGATCGTGACATATTTCCATTTAATCTGCTTTTCGGCGAGCGCCTCAAGCACCGGCATGGCTTCTTCGCTGACCGGAAGCGCCAGCAAAGCTTCACCGCGGGCGTCGAGCGCGCTTTCGATGATGAATTTGATATCACCAACAACCGCGTCGATCATTTCCGCGCGGTCATCAAAATCCCACCATTCGAGCTGTGAATCCTCGCCTTCCGGCAAATCATCCATATCCCAAGATTCGTCTTCACTCATATTGCGTCCTGTCCTTCGGATGTCTTTTGGAGGCTTCTAATCCCTGCAGAAATCAGCACAAGGGTAAATCCCGCTTTTCAAAATGCCAAGTTTCGGCCAATTGGAAGCCGAAGAGGCGATATGCGTATGACGGAAAACTATATTCTCACCCTGACAGCGGAAGACCGGGTTGGTCTGGTGGCAGCCGTGACCGGCTTTCTCGCAGAGCATGACGGCTTCATTCTCGACAGCCAGCAATATGCCGATCTGGAGCTGGAACGTTTTTTCATGCGCGTCGAGTTCAAGGGCGCAGGCGACAAGTTTCCGGTCAGTCTCGATACTCTCACCGAGAAATTTTCGGCGGTCGGCACGCGCTATGCGCTGGATTGGACGCTCGTCAGCGGCACCGAAAAACCCAATATCGTTATCGCTGTCTCAAAAGGCAGTCATTGCCTCAATGACCTGCTGCACCGCTGGAAAACCGGCGGACTGCCGGTCAATATTGCGGGCGTGGTCAGCAATCATGACAGCTTGCGGGATCTAACCGAATGGCATGATGTCGCCTTCCACCATCTCCCTGTAACCAATGACAATCGGGCGGAGCAGGAACAGGCGATATTGGATATCATGAGCGAGCAGCAGGCCGATTATCTGATTCTTGCGCGCTACATGCAGATATTGTCCGACGATCTGAGTACCAAACTGGCCGGTCGCTGCATCAACATCCATCACAGTTTTTTGCCCGGTTTCAAAGGCGCCAGACCCTATCACCGCGCACATGAGCGCGGGGTCAAGCTTATCGGTGCCACCGCGCATTTTGTGAGCGCCGATCTTGATGAAGGGCCGATTATCGAACAAGCGGTAGAACGTGTTGACCACCGGGCGAGCGTCGAGGAGATGATCCGCATTGGCCGTGATATTGAGGCACAGGTTCTGGCCAAAGCCGTCAAATGGGCTGGTGAACACCGGATATTACTGAACGGTAATCGTACGGTTGTGTTCCGGTAAGTCTAGTTTTCGGCAGGTGATACCGGCTGAAGTGCATCGAGCACAATATTCGCCGGACGCAATATGGTCAGAGTCGCTGGTGCGCCGTTGATCTTTTCCTGTGCGGTAATATCAACCTGGATGAAATTACCCTCTTCCGTCAGCCTCGCGCTTTGCGTCCATGTCCAGCCGAGCCCGCCATTTTCTTCCTCGCCGCTGCTTTCGCCGAGGCTGGGAGGGCGCGGATCGGTCAATATTTCCACCGCCCGGTTGCGGACAACAGATTGGGCCACGACCCGCAATTCCAGTTCGGCTGCATTGCGCGTCGTAAAGCCCTGCAGTCTGACCAACGCGAGCGCCGCCAGGCTGAAGACCGAAAGCGCAACCAGCATTTCAATCAGCGTGAAGCCGCGTTCGCCAGTGGTGTTGCTGAAGACCGTCATGGCGCTTCCTCACCGCCGGCCAATTCGACGTCTCCCATTGGTGCAATGATGATATTGCGTGCAAAATCCTTATAGTTGAGCCGCACCTCGGCGCGATCGCTGGGCAATCCCGTACTTTCAAAGCTGATCAGCAACGGTCCCGTTTCACCTACAGAGGCGGTCACCCCACTCGACCAGTCGGTGGACCGAAAGGGTTTGTCCTCCATCACCGACCAGGCACCTTTGCGCCGCTCCAGAAAGCTATAGCCGGAAGGCGTGACCTGAACTGCCATCGGGCGGGATTGCAAAATCGCATTGTCGCGCAGCGCGGCCGTTCGGGCTGCGAATATTTGCGCATCCTGTTCCAGATCGTTGCTACCGTCGGGAAAAGACAAAACCACAATCGATGCCATCAAGCCCAAAATCACTAGTACAATCATGAGTTCCACCAGCGTGAAGCCGGTTTCATGAGCATTGCGCAAGGTGTTTTGGCGAGGTGTCATCATGGCTGCTTATCGGTTCGGTCCGATCCCTCTCTTGCAGAAGCCGGGCGGGCCTGCAATGGATAGAGGCCACAACAAAGTGATTCAAACCAATATGCAGGTGGGGAAATTATGAGCGACGTCGTTCTCTATGACAAACAGGATCGCGTGGTAACCATTACGCTGAACAAACCGGAGACACGCAACGCGCTGTCCACCGATCTCTGTGAAGCGCTGGTTGCAGCGATGAAAAAGGCAGATGCCGACGCGAGTGTCAGCTGCGTCGTTCTGGCCGCCAATGGCAAAAGCTTCTCCTCCGGCGGCAATCTGCATGAAATCAAGGCGATGACCAAGGAGCAGAACATGTCTCCACTGGAAATCGAAAACTGGTATAAAACCGGCATCCAGCAGATTCCGCTCGCCATGGCAGAGATTTCGGTTCCAGTCATAGCCGCGGTAAACGGCCATGCCATTGGTGCGGGCAACGATCTCACCACGATGTGTGATATTCGCATTGCCAGTGAAGATGCGATTTTTGCTGAGAGCTTCCTGCGCGTTGGTATCATTCCGGGAGACGGTGGGGCATGGCTGCTGCCACGCATCATCGGGCAGGCCCGCGCTAATCAGATGCTGTTCACCGGTGAGTTTATTGATGCGCACAAGGCGCTTGATTACGGTCTGGTGTCCGAAGTTGTGGCCAATGACGAGTTGCTCAAACGCGCTTACGAACTGGCCGAGCAAGTGGTTGCCCTGCCCCCGCTGGCGATCCGCAAAACCAAGGAACTGGTCCGCACCGCCCAAAGTGTGACGCTGAAAGAAAATCTCGATCAGGCGGCGCTGTTCCAGGGGGTCCTGCAACAGCTGGACGATCATCAGGAAGCGATTGATGCAATCCTGGAGAAGCGCAAGCCGGTATTCAAGGGCCAATAAGAGAGGGCAGTGATCATGAGAAAATTTGTTGTTCCGCTTTTAACATTGGCCATCGCAACGACCGCCTATGCCGCGCCGCCTGAGGGTGTCGCAACTGAGGCCACCAAAAAAGCCAATGCGGACTTTGGTGCCCGCCTTCCCATTGCAGACCAAAATGATTTCGAAAATGCCAATCGTGGTTTCCTTGCCAAAATCGAAAAACCGATTCTCAATGAAGATGGATCGGTTGCGTGGGACTCGAGCCAGTTTGATTTTGTAAAAGGTGATGCGCCGGACACGGTAAATCCTTCGCTTTGGCGGCAAGGCAAGCTCAACAGCATCCACGGCCTGTTTGAAGTTGTTCCCGGCATATATCAAATTCGCGGCTATGATCTGGCGCAGATGACGTTGATCGCAGGTGAAAAAGGCTGGATCATAGTAGACCCGCTGACCACACCCGCACCGGCCAAGGCTGGCTTGGCTCTGGCCAATAAAACGCTCGGGAAACGACCCGTCAGTGCAGTCTTGTTTACCCATAGTCACGGTGATCACTATGGCGGTGTCAACGGTGTCTTGGGCAAGCTTGATCTTGCCTATGACGATGTCCAGATCATCGCGCCGCACGGATTTGTCAGAGAATCCATCGGCGAAGCAGTTATCGCCGGCACAGCGATGAGCAGGCGGGTGCAGTTTCAATTTGGTACCACTTTACCAGCAGGGAAAACAGGTCATATCGGCGGTGGTCTGGGACAAGCGCTGTCGCGCGGCGATGTGGCGCTGGTGCCGCCAACGAAGACTATTGGCGAAGATGGTGAAAAGCTGGTCATTGATGGCATTACATTCGAATTTATGGATGCCAGTGAAACCGAAGCGCCGGCCGAGTTTGTTTTCTACCTGCCACAATTTAAGGCTTTGCATAGCGCCGAAGTGGCAACGCGAACCTTCCATAATGTGCTGACACCGCGCGGAGCATTGGTGCGTGATACGCTAAAGTGGAGCAAGGTTATCGATGCCATGTATGAAAAATATGGCGCGAAGGCGGAAATATTATTGGCCTCCCATCACTGGCCAACCTGGGGCAGTGAAAATGTGCAAACAGCCCTGAGAAACCAGCGGGGTCTGTACCGCTATGTCCATGACCAGACGATACGTCAGGCCAATCAGGGTGCAACCATGCATGAATTGGCGGAAAATATCGGCGAGCCTGATTTTGCCAAAAGCGATTTTGGCGTGCGCGATTATTATGGCACCCTTAATCACAATAGTAAGGCCGTCTATCAGCGCTATTTCGGCTGGTGGGATGCGGTTCCGGCAACCTATCATCAACTGCCGCCTGCGGAGGCTTCGGAGAAATATGTAGCGGCCATGGGCGGCGCGGAAAAAGCGCTTGCCGTAGGCGAAAAAGCGTTTGATGCCGGTGAATATCGTTGGGCGGCAACTGTGTTCAATCATATTGTCTTTGCTGATCCAGCCAATGAAACCGCTAAAAAGTGGCTAGCCTCCAGCTATGAGCAACTCGGCTTTCAGGCGGAAGCAGGCACGTGGCGCAATATCTATCTTGTCGGCGCCAAGGAATTGCGGGAAGGCAACAAGGGCTCTGGTACCGTCACCAGCTCCAACGCCAAAGTGCTCAACAGCATAGCGGCTATCGACTTGTTCGACGCCATTGCCACCCGTTTCAATCCGGCAAAAATGCAGGGGGGAGGCGGTATAATTCAGTTTACTTTTGCCGATCGCAAGGAAGCGATTAATGTTGATTTCGGCAAAAGCGTTATGTTCCCGCGTGCCGGCAAGGCTGAGGCGGCTACTGCCCAGATCGGGATCAACCGGACCGACTTCACACGGCTGTTGCTGCGGCAGGCCAACCCGTTGGAACTAATCCAATCGGGCGCAATGACGGTCAGCGGGGATACCGCCCTTATGGCAGCTATGTTTGGCGCACTCGACCCGGTAGACCCGCAATTCAACGTCGTGACACCTTGATCCCAATCAACTCAAAGGCATTTTAATGCAGCGTTTCAATTTTCCTGTGGTCCAGCCTGATCCGGCGCTTGAAGAATTGCGTTCTGAATTGCAGGCATTCCTTAAAGAGGAGCGAGAGGCAGGTAACTTTCGCCCTGAACCGGAATGCTGGATGGCGTCTTCCGACACGGAATTTTCCAAGAAAATGGGAAAGCGCGGCTGGATAGGCCTGACCTGGTCGAGCCAATATGGCGGCCACGACAAGACGGCGCTTGAACGTTACATTGTGACAGAAGAAACCCTGCGCGCAGGGGCTCCGGTGGGCGCACATTGGATCGCCGATCGGCAACATGCGCCCATGCTGCTGCAATATGGAACCGAGGAACAGAAACTCGATATCCTGCCGCGGATTGCTGCTGGAGAATGCTATTTCGCCATCGGTCTTTCGGAGCCTGGCGCGGGATCGGATCTCGCCAACGTCAAAACAAAGGCCGAAAAAGTCGAAGGTGGCTGGAAAATCAATGGCCAGAAAATCTGGTCATCGGGTGCGCATATTTCGCATTATATGGTCGCCATCTTGCGCACCTCACCGGCCGATGGCCGCAACCGGCATGTTGGTCTCTCGCAAATCATGATCGATCTCAGCCTGCCCGGCGTAACCATAAAGCCGATAACCGACCTGTCCGGCGATGCGCATTTCAACGAAGTCTATTTTGAAGATGTGATTGTACCGGATGACTGTCTTCTCGGTGAAGAAGGTGGCGGCTGGAAGCAGGTGACTGGCGAGCTGGCCATGGAACGCTCTGGGCCGGAGCGGTTTTTGTCGAGCTACATCACGCTTGAAACGGCGCTCTATCAATTACGGGGCAAGCTGGGATCGGATTCCCATAGCCGTCTCGGCAAGCTGATTGCCAATCTGCGCACCTTGCGCGGCATGTCCTGGGGCATCGCCAATCTGCTCCATCAAGGCGTATCACCGGAAACCGAGGCTGCTTTGGTCAAGGATCTCGGCAATCGTTTGGAAAATGACCTGACCCTTCAAGTACGCGCCTTGCTTAACGATCTGCCAGAAGAAGAATGGAGCGATGAAATGCGGCGCATCCTTAATATCGGCATATTGCGGTCCCCGCCGAACACTTTGCGAGGCGGTACAACCGAAGTCATGCGCGGCATTACCGCGCGGCAATTGGGCCTGAGATAAGGGTAGCGCTGATGATAAATACAGAAGGCATGGTCGCTGAAACCGCAGCGAAGATTTACACCGATCTGTGCGGGCGCGAAGTGCCGCATGAAGCCGAAGCTGGCCAATATCCGCAAGCCCTATGGGACGCGCTCGCCGAAAACGGGTTGCCACTCGCTTGGGTGAGCGAAGATAATGGCGGCTTTGGTGCCGATTATGACGAGGTTTTCGGCGCCATCTGGGTGTCCGCAGAGGCAGCCTCGCCGGTGCCCTTTGCAGAAACATTGATCGCCAACTGGTTGCTCGACCGGGCTGGCGTCGCCATTCCCGACGGCGCTGCCACTTTTGCGCTTGTGGAAGGTAATGCCGCCAGCGTCCCGTTCGCCGGCACAGCCGGTCATGTGGCCGTCTATGACGCCAGCAAGAACGAAATTGCTCTCTACAAAACCGCCGACGCATCGGCGGCTGATGGGCAAGCCTTGTCACCCGACAGCGATACGCGTCTGGACTTCTCAGGCGCGACGCCCGTTGCGAGCGCCGCGACCAACCTGTCGCGCCGCGCAGTCGAGGCGCTGATCCTCACTGTCCGTGCGGTGCAAATGGCCTCGGCTATCGAAGCCGCGCTGAACCTGTCTATCGAATATGTCTCGGACCGCGAGCAGTTCGGCCGGCCATTATCGAAATTTCAAGCGATCCAACATCAACTGGCCGTTGCTGCATCAGAAAGCGCCGCCGCAACCATGGCCGCGACACAGGCTGCCAGCGCGCTGGCCCGCCACGCCGATGATCCGGAAAAGGCATGGCATGAAGCGGTTGTTGCCAAGGTTCAGATTGGTCACAGCGTCGAAGCCGTGACCGTGCCATTCCATCAGGTGCACGGGGCCATGGGCTACACGCAGGAATATGATCTGCATCATTATACCCGTCGTTTATGGGCCTGGCGCGACACGCTGGGTAATGAGCATCACTGGTCCAAATTGCTCGGCGCTGAGCTTGCCGTAACGTCACCGGACCAGATTTGGAAAGGCGTGACAACCGGCGCCTGGATTGCTAGTTAACTGCCCGATTAAACCGATTCTTGAGGCAACGCTTACTGCCTCCAATCACTCCAATGCAAGAGGACCAAATCCCATGAAAACACGCATCACAGAACTTTTCGGCATCGAACATCCGATCATTCAGGGCGGGATGCACTATGTGGGATTTGCCGAACTGGCAGCCGCTGTGTCCGAAGCTGGTGGCCTCGGCATCATCACCGGATTGACCCAGAAAACACCCGAAGATCTCGACAAGGAAATCAAGAAAGCCAAAGCGCTGACCGACAAGCCTATTGGCGTGAACCTCACCTTCCTGCCAATCGTCAACACGCCTGACTATCCTGGCTATATCAAGGCGATTATCGACAATGACATCAAGGCAGTGGAAACTGCAGGCAACAATCCGGCACAATATCTCCCGGCCCTGAAAGAAGCTGGCGTTAAGGTCATTCACAAATGCACCGCGGTGCGTCACGCTTTGAAAGCCCAGAGCATTGGCTGTGATGCCGTATCGGTCGATGGCTTTGAATGTGGCGGCCATCCCGGTGAGGACGATATCCCCAACATGATTCTGTTGCCACGCGCAGCAGATGAACTCGATATTCCATTCGTCAGCTCCGGCGGACAGGCCGATGCGCGGTCATTGGTTGCATCGCTCGCCATGGGCGCGGAAGGCATGAACATGGGCACGCGCTTCATCGCCACGAAGGAAGCGCCCGTGCATCAGAATGTTAAGGATGCAATCGTCGCCGCCAGCGAACTCGACACCCGTCTCGTCATGCGCCCGCTGCGCAATACCGAGCGTGTGCTGAACAACGCGGCGGTTGAACGGCTGCTCGAGATTGAAAAGGAAAAAGGCGGTGATCTGCAATTTACAGATATTATCGAACAGGTTGCAGGCGTCTATCCACAGATCATGATGGAAGGCACGATGGATGCGGGCGCATGGAGCTGCGGCATGGTCGCCGGCCTGATCAATGACATTCCAACTTGTAAGGAATTGATCGACGGCATCATGAATGAAGCCGACGCAATTATTCGTGGACGCCTGGAAGGTTTTCTGGCCGCCTGATCGTGGAAGCGTATCAACCGCTCCGCCGCTCCATCGCGGGCAAGAAAGCAATCATAACCGGCGCAGCCAGTGGCATGGGCCGGGCCACAGCACATTTGTTCGCCTCCGAAGGCGCGCAGGTTGCAGTGACCGATCTTGATCAGGGCGCATGCGATGCTGTTGTCGAGGAAATTGCAGCAGCCGGATATGACGGCTCTGCCGAAGCCTGGTCCCTAGATGTCAGCAATCCTGATATAATCAAGGCGGTTGTCGCCGATATTGCGCAAGCATTTGGCGGTATCGACATTCTCGTCAATAATGCTGGCTTCGCAATTCCTGCGGATATTGCCGAGGAAAGCTACGAGGACAGTTGGGAGCCGACTCTTGCAGTGATGCTGGCGGCCCACCAGCGGATGATCCGCGCCGCCTTGCCCCATTTGAGAGAGGCCGAACATCCCCGCATCGTCAATATCGCATCAACTGAGGGCTTGGGCGCATCGCCGGGCAACAGCCCCTATGTTGCAGCCAAACATGGTGTGATCGGTCTGACGAAAGGCTTGGCCGTTGATCTCGGCCGCGAAGGCATCACCGTCAATTGCATCTGCCCCGGACCGATCCGCACGGGCATTACCGATGCAATTTCGGAGGAGCATAAAACCATCTACGCGAAACGGCGCGTAGCGCTGCGCCGCTATGCCATCCCGGAAGAGGTCGCGCACATGACCTTGTCCTGCGTGCTGCCATCAGCGAGTTTCCTGACCGGCGCAGTCATCCCGGTCGATGGTGGCCTCACGATCAAGAACGCTTAACGATTCGGCAATCTGCCAAAAAGGTTATTGGCGATATTCATCGTGCCGCTTGTCCCAGTACATCTCCCCCTTGGGCCAGCCTTCCGGTGTCTCTTCCCACGGTTCCTGGCGCCCATAAGGCGTCAAATCGATCCAGGTCCAGTGGCTACCCAAATGCTCGACACCCCGCTGGTCGGTATAATAAGTGCGGTAAATCTGATCACCATCGCGCAAGAAAACACTGGCGACATGGTTTTCGCCGTCTTCATTGGTCGCGTTGAAATCATAATTAAAGTCGCTGCCAAAGGATGAAACCCACGGCAGATTCCAACCCATGCGCTGCTTATATTGCATGAGCTTTTCCAAAGGCGCGCGCGATACGAGCACGATAGACGTATCCCGGGCATGCAAATGGGCAGGATGAGACATGGCGTCCGTCACCCATGAACAGCCTGGACAACCAGCATCTGCATCCGGGGCGAACATGAAATGATAGACGATAAGCTGTTTTCGGCCTTCAAACAGGTCCAACAAGCTGACCTTGCCATCTTCGCCGTCGAATTCGTAGCTTTTCTCTATTTTCACCATCGGCAACCGGCGGCGCATGGCATTTAGAGCATCATGCGCCCGGGTCAGTTCTTTTTCTTTCTCGCGTAGCTTTTCGATTGCTGACTGCCATTCTTCATGGCTGACAATTTTCGGTTGCGCTTCCTCTCTCATCAATTCCTCCCAATGAATCGATCATTTAAGGTGCCAATAATAGCACGTTTGGAGGATCCAGGCGATTCCGGGTCGTTTTAGTCCTCGCGGACATTCTTCTGCGGTGCCAAATGGGTCCGCAATTCAAAAATATCAGGTCGCGCATAGTGGCCGGCGACATCCATATCGAATTTGCCCCGCGTCCGGTCATCGAGATCAATTTCCGCGGTCAGGATTGTTTCTTGACCGAATATTGGTCCTGCGATCACTTCTCCCGATGGGGCAATGATGCAGCTGCCACCATTGATCAGGACAGTGTCAGGACCATTGCCTTGAACCGCATCAAATTGATCGCTGTTCAATTCGATCATCCCACGCTCGAGATATTGGCAGGCCGACAATACAAAGGCACGGCTTTCCAGCGCAATGGTCTGCATCGTTGGTACCCATACCGGCCGGTCATCGACGGTCGATACGCAATAAAAATCGGGCTGGGCGTCATAATAGTAACTTCGCAGCAGCGGCATGTAATTTTCCCAGCAGATCGCGCTGACCAGTCGCCCGACGCTGCTGTCCATCACCGGTAAGTCGCTGCCGTCGCCTTGTCCCCAGATCAGCCGCTCCATCGCGGTGGGAACCAGTTTACGATGTACGCCGAGCAGCGATCCGTCTCGTTCAAAACTGAAGGTCGAGCAATAGAGCGTAGCGCCCTTGCGCTCGATGGCCCCGACGACGACCGCCAGGTCGTTAGCGGCAACGGCTTCGCGCATTTCTTCAAATTCAGGTGAACCCAATTGCACGGCATTATCTGAATAGAGGCGGAACAGCTCCCGCCCAGCATCGTCACGCGACCCTACACGGACACCAAAATCAACACCTTTGGGATAGCCGCCAACAAAGGCCTCCGGGAACACAGCCAGATCACTGTTCGCAGCTTTGGCCTCCGACAAAAGATGTGCAAATTTGCGCAGCGTCGTCGGTGTATCAAAGGGATCGGATCCGGCTTGAACCACCGAAACGATACGAGCCTTGGAATTGCTGCTCACCACTGGACCTCTTTCTGGTTTATGGAACATCCCACAAAGCCAGAACAGAGCGCAGCGCGGCCACAAATGCAAGCGGCTGATCGAGCATCAAGTGATGTTCCGCCTTGGGCACCGCGATCATCGGAATATGGGCACCTCCCAACTCACGCAAATAGGTCGCGCTATCGGCATCGAACAATCTGCTATTCTCGCCATAGATAATCGCCAACCGGTGCGACAGATCAACTATCCGTTGCGGAGCCTGCCGCCACTTTTCTTGATCATTCTCGCTACGATGGAATACTTTCGGATTGAATTTCCAGGTCCAGCCGCCTTTAACCCGGCGCATGCTGTGATAAGCCATATATTCCAGCAGAAACGGTGTCTGCACATCCTGCGGAGGGGCCAACACAAAACGTCCGCGCGCCGTTTCATAGTCGGGATAGACATTAGTTGGCCGATCCGACTTGCCGGAACCCGGAGGCCCTCCTCCGCCTTTGAAATGGGCAGCGAGTTTTTCAGGCCGCATGATCATCAGGTCGCAGATAATCAGACCGCCAAACCGCTCCCCGGCCAACTCCATCGCCGTGAGCGCAACGCCTGATCCAAAGCTGTGCGCAATGATTTTGGGTTTCACCGGACCGGAAAAAAGATCCAGCGCATCGGCGAGCGCGACCATGTCTTCGGCGCGCCGTGTTCCTTCAAACACTGCTCCAATTTCGCTTTCCCCCATGCCGGCCAGATCATAGACGATAATATCATAGTCCTCGGCAAGAAACGGAGCGATAAACGCGAAACAGCGGGCATGGGCAAGAAATCCGTGTGTCAGCAATAGCGGCGGATTGCCACGTTTGCCCCAGCGGAAATAGTGGACCTTTTGTCCGCCCACTTCGATAAAGGCTTCCTCACGCGGAACGTCCAAGGCTTCGGTAAACCAGGATGGCAGATCTTGGTCGGCAGACCAGAGATCAACAATATCTCCGCTGCCCGTCTCTATAGGGTCAGACAACCGCGATCGCCTCAATCTCTATCATCAGATCAGGCGACGCCAGCGCCGCGCAGCCGATCAAGGTGAAAGCGACCTGATTTCCATCAAGAAACGCGAGTATCTCAGGAAAGGCTTCCGCGCCTTTTCCTTCGGTATAGTCAACGATAAAGGCGCGGGCAGAAACGATATTCTCCGGCCCGGCTCCAGCCGAAGCCAATGCCTTACCGAGGTTGCTGCTCGCCATCTTCGCCTGTTCGGCCAGATTATCGGGGGCCGGATCGCCGCCCGGAGTCCAGGCCACCTGGCCAGAGATAAAAATCATCTTCCCCGGCTTACACGTCGTGACCTGCGAATAGCCCATCGAACCGGCATCCGGCAACGTATCGGGGTTGATCCGCTCGATATCAGACATGATTATTCACCTTTCCAATCGGGTTTGCGTTTCTCGGCAAAGGCACGTGAGCCTTCCTGTGCGTCTTTGGACATGAATACCGGGCCGGTAATTTCCGCCTGCTTTTTCCAGGCTTCCTCGCTGGTCCAGTCATAGCTTTCATTTATGATTTTCTTGGTCGCTTTCAATGCCAGCGGACCATTTGCGGCAACGGTGGCGGCGAGCTCGATCGCCGCATCGAGAGCAGGACCATCGGTCAGGCGATTTACGAAGCCGACGTCATAGGCACGCTGGGCAGAGAAGAAATCACCGGTCAATGCCATTTCCATGGCTATGCGTTTGCCGACCAGTTGCTGGAGCTTGATCACGCCGCCCGCTGCCGCAACGAGGGAGCGTTTTACTTCCGGAATGCCGAACTTCGCATTGCTGTTGGCGACACAAAGGTCGCAAGCCAGCGCCAATTCCAGACCGCCAGCCAGCGCATAGCCTTCCACCGCAGCGATGATCGGCTTTTCCGGTCCTTTTTCGGTAATACCGCCAAAGCCGTATCCCTTAACCGCCGGCGTTTCACCGCGAAGGAAGCCTTTCAGATCCATGCCAGAACAGAATGTGCCGCCTGCGCCGGTAATGATCCCGGCGTTGAGGCTGTTGTCATTGTCAAGCTGCTCCATCGCAGCACGGATGCCTTCCGCCGCTGCCTTGGTCATGGCGTTCTTCGCATCGGGCCGGTTGATGGTGACGATGATAAAACCGTCTTGAATATCTGTGAGCACTTCTGACATGTTGATCTCTCCTTTAAATCCTAATCAAATAGCAAGCCGGCCAGTTTCGACCGTTGGTAAGCAGCGTCGCCAATAAGCGCGCCGTCAAAAATCGCTTTGCGGCGATGCAGTTGTGCATCGCAATCATGGGTAAAACCAAAACCGCCATGGAACTGGATGGAGCGGTCGGCTGCTCGGCTATAGCTCGAATGCGCCTGAGCAGCTGCCATGCGAACCGCCACTTCGCCACGCCCCTGTTCGCCCCAACTATGGGCAGCGCTGTAGAGATGCGTGCGCGCCTTTTCATATTCAACATAATTGTCGACCGTCGGATGTTTCAATGCCTGATAGCTACCGATAATCTTGTCAAACTGCTTACGTGTCTTGAGATATTCGAGCGTGTAGTCGATCACCGCCTGCGATCCGCCTGTCATCTCGGCCGCATGAATCAAGCCTGCGGCAAGTTCAATCTTTTCAATCGTTTCACGTGTCCGGTTGCCATCAAACAGGGCATCAGCCGCTACCGTTACGCCATCAAGCGTCAGTTCATAACTGCGCGCGGTTTCATCGATAATGGCCTCGCGCCGCAATGCCCCGTCCGGCAATGCGCTGCGCTCGATCATGGCAAAGCGGACATTCCCGTCCATCTCTATTGAAGCGATAATCAGTTCCGCACTGTCGGCCCAGCACACCAATTGCTTTTTGCCGGACAAGGCAATGCCGCCTGCTGTTTCTTTACCGGTACTGGCAACATGACCGAGATTCCAGTCACCATGATCTTCCCGAAGGGCCAGCGTTGCCGCAGTGCCCGCAGTAATTTTAGGCAGCCAGGCGGCTTGCTGTGCTTCGCTCCCGCCCGCAAGCAGAGCCTGCGCTGCTATGGTCGTTGAACCAAAAGGTGTGCTCAGAAGATTGCGCCCCATTTGCTCGGCAATGGGAACCACTTCCGCCATGGAAAGGCCAACACCATCATGTGATTCGGGTATGGCTATAGCCAGCCAACCCAGGTCGCCAATTTCTCTCCAGACGTCCGGATCATAGCCGAGATCATCCTCCATCAACGCGCGAACCTTATCTATAGGAGATTTGTCGCGGCAGAAGTTGGTTGCCACATCCATCAATTCAATTTGCTCTTCGGTCGTGCCGATATCGCCTAGGTTATTCATTTATCCGTCCTGATTTGTCTTGTTTAGGCTTAGCGTGTCTTTGGCAGACCAAGGGCATGCTCGGCGACAATATTGCGCTGAATTTCGGAAGTTCCACCACCAATTGTTGCGGAGAAGCTGTTGAGATAGCTGCGGTGCCAATAACCATCATCCACCGCATTTTCGTCGCCAACATAATAGCCCGCCTTGGTCCCCTGAAAGCCTAGCGAGAATTCGGTCAGCTCGCGGATCAATTCGGTCCGGGCCAGCTTGTTCATCAGCGGCAGTCCCATGGGCTTGTCCTGCATGAGCTGTGGCATCCGGCGGCGCGTATTGTTGAGATTGAGCGCCTGGATATCGATCATATATTGCGTCATCTTGTCACGCATCACCGGATCGTCGAGCAGGGGCTTGCCATTGCGCATGGAGTTTTTCGCGAGCTCGACAATCTGCATGACATCCAGTTCCTTGACGAAATAGCCGCCCACCGGTTTGACCTTCGCACCGCGTTCATATTCCAGCGTCTTCATCGCCATCGACCAGCCATTGCCTTCCCCGCCAAACAGGCAGTCAGCCGAAATCCGCGCGTCTGTGAAAAAGGTCTGCACAAAACCATATTCCCCGGTCAGTTTCTTGATCCGGCTGGTGCTGATCCCGTCAATCTTCATTGGATTGAGGAAGAAGCTGAGGCCCTTATATTTGTTTTCCGCTTCAAAATCGGTCCGCGCGAGCAGGATCATATATTTCGCCCGGTCGCCAAGCGAGGTCCATATCTTCGACCCGTTGAGGACATATTCATCGCCGTCCTTGACCGCTTTCAGCTGCGCATTGCCAAGGTCGCTGCCATGTTCCGGCTCGGAAAAACCCTGGCACCAGATATCCTCGGCATTGAGCATGCCCTTGATATATTTTTGCTTCTGTTCCTCCGATCCGAGATCGAGGATCAGCGGTCCGGCCCAGCCATTGCCAATCGCATTGAGCATGATCGGCGCGTCATATTTTTTCATCGCCCGTGTTGCCGCGCGCTGAAAATCCGTGTGCAGGCCGCCGCCGCCATATTCTTTTGGCCAGGCCGCGCCGAGATAGCCCGCTTCATAAACCTTGCGCTGCCACTCGCGCAGGAAATCAAACTGCTCGTCCGTTGACACTTCCATGAAAGTCAGCGGCAACATGAAGCCGGGATCACGAACCGTGTTCTCCTTGAACCACGCATCGGCGGCTTCGGTATATTCCTTTAGTTCGGCTGCATCGGGCTTGTCGGCCATGGCGCTTTGCTCCTGAGATTATCTTATCAATACGGTCAGTGGCAGCAAGGACCGCCATGCCCTATTTTTGGAATCGTTGCTGATTAATTGAACGATTAAATTTAAAAAAGCAATGGTCTGAAATATCAGTCGGGAGAGCGATGATGGCAATTGAACAGAAACATGTGATGTGCCGGGCCTGTCATGCCCATTGCGGCCTGATTGTCGATTTTGAAGACGGTGTCCCAATCAAGACCCATGGCGACAAGGATAATCCGGAATTTGAAGGTTATAGCTGTATCAAGGGGCGTCAGCTTGCCAATTATCACAATTTCGATACGCGTCTGCTGACCAGCTATAAGGGCATGAAACACGGCCAGAAAGAAGCGATAAGCTGGCGCACCGCCGCAGAGGAGATAGCCGAGCGTATAGAAGCAATAGTTACCGAACATGGTCCCGACAGCGTGGCATCCTATGTTGGCACGTTCGGCTATAATAATCTCAACGGCCATGCGTTCATCCTCGCGCTGATGGATGCGATTGGATCAACGTCGGTTTACGACAGTGTCACGATTGACCAGCCTGGCAAGGGCATTGCCCGGGCGCTGGTCGGTCCATGGCTGGCCGGTGCGCCGCGTGTCGGTGATTGGGACGGGCTGATGCTGGTCGGCACCAATCCGATTGTCTCGATGAACGGCGGGCTTGGCATGAATCCGGCCAAAAAACTGCATGATGCCAAAAAGCGCGGGATGCAGCTGATCGTCATCGATCCGCGCAAAACCGACAGCGCGCGTCAGGCCGACCTGCACCTGCAATGCCGCCCCGGTGAAGACCCGATCATCCTCGGCGCGATTGCCAAAGTGGTGATTGAAGAAAAGCTTTATGACGAGCAATTCGTCGCCAACGATGTTGATGGGTTCGAAGCCCTGAAAAAAGCCGTTGCCCCATTTGACCCGGCTCTGACCGCCCAGCGCGCCGATGTGACGGCGGAGGAGATAGTTCAGGCCGCGCGGATGTATGGCAGCTGGAATAAGGGCAGCATCAGCGTCGGCACCGGACCCAATATGGCGGGCGGTGGCAATATTACCGAATATCTCAACCTGTCGCTGACCTCGATTATGGGGCACTGGCTCCGCGAAGGCGATATTAACCGGCGCAGCGGTGTGTTTATGAAACCCGCCCCGCCCGTTGCTGCCTCGCCTGGACCGATGGACGCCTGGGGCTTTGGCCGCAAGCTGCATAGCCGCGATCTCGAGCAAAGTATTTCCGGTATGCCAACCGCGGCGCTGCCCGATGAAATCCTGACGCCTGGTGACAAGCAGGTCAAAGCCCTCATCTGTCTCGGCGGTAATCCGATGCTCGCTTGGCCGGATCAGCTCAAGACTTTTGAAGCGATGAAAGCGCTCGACCTGCTCGTCTGCCTGGACCCGCGCATGTCGAAGACGGCAGAGCTGGCGGACTATGTGATTGCGCCCAAACTCCATTATGAAGTGCACGGCAATACCGCTGCGCCGGAGCTGTATGGAGGCTTTGGCGCAGGCTGGGGTTTTGAGAATAATTATGCGCAGGCGAGCCCGCCGATCATGGAATCTCCGGAAGGGTCCGACCTGTGTGAGGAATATGAATTTCTCCACACGCTTGCCAGTGAAATGGACAAGCCGCTGACAATCAAATCCTGGGCGCTGGTTTCCCATCCCGATGAGCGGGAGGAAAAAGCCACGACCTTTGAGCCCGGCGAAACCCCTGATCCGATTACTGCATGGAGTGCCGCACTCAATGGATCGCCGGTGCCGGTCGCCGATGTCTATGCCGACCCGGATGCGCACAAGGGCAAGATCATGGACGCGCAGGCGCTGATGGTGCAGCCCAAGCCTGCCGATTGGGAAGGAAAACTGTCAGTCGGCAATGCGGCGATGATGGAAGAACTGGCGGGTTATGCGCGGCGTCTCGGCCAGCCAGTGGAAGAAACTGCCTTCCCGATGCGAATGATTGGTCGGCGGATGACCGAAATTCACAACAGCAACTGGCATGAAGACCCGGTGCAACGCAAACGCGTGCCGCATCATCCAGCCTTTATGAATCCGGAAGACATGGAGGCACTGGGCCTAAGCGAAAATCAACCGGTAGAAGTGGAATCCGCACGGGCCTTTATCAGCTGCGTGGCCAAGGCGGACAAGACGGTCAAACCGGGCTGTGTGTCGCTCCCCCATAGCTGGGGCACCAATCCGGATGAGAAAGAAGACCCCTTGGGCGAAGGCGGAAATACCGGACGCCTGTCGTTCAACGACCGCGATTATGACAAGCGCACAGGCATTCCGCTGATGAGCAGCATTCCGATCCGCGTGCGGGCGAAGCAAGAAGCACTAGAAGCCGCCGAATAATCCCATAAAGGAACCTTCATGACCAATCCGCTATTCGATCTCACCGGCGAAGTCGCCGTCATCACTGGCGCCGGTCGCGGCATTGGCGAAGGCATGGCAAAGACACTCGCTGACGCCGGTTGCAACGTGGTTTGCGCCTCACGCAGCATGGACGAAATCCAGTCCGTCGCTGACGAGATCAACGCCAGCAATTCGGGCGGGCGCGCCATTGCGCAGGTCACCGATGTCACCAGCCGCAAAGATATGGAGGCGCTTGCGCAGCGTGCGGTCGATGAATTTGGCAGGCTCGACATCTGGGTCAATAATGCGGGCGGTTCGCTGGTTTCCGCGCCGCTGACCGAGCTTGATGAAGCCGAATGGGACAAGACCATGGCGGTCAACCTGACCTCGGTCTTTCACGGCGTGCGCGCCGCGTGCAAACATTTTGGCGAAGGCAGCCGGATCGTCAACACCAGCTCGATGGCTGGCCAGGACCCCTTTCCCGGAAGTGGTCATTATAGCGCCGCCAAGGCAGGCGTGCTGATGCTGACAAAAACGCTCGCCCACGAACTTGGTCCCAAAACACGGGTGAACGCGATCCTGCCCGGCTTTGTCCCCACCGAGACGGTCAAAAAAGCGCTCAGCATGAAGGACGAGGATTTTATCGGCTTCGAAGATACACTCGGCCTCCCCGCTGGCCGGTTGGGCACACCGCAGGATATCGGTGCGCTAACACTTTACCTGTGCGCACCCGCATCGGAATGGGTAACCGGGCAGTGTATCCGGATTGCCGGGACGCCTTGACCGGTCACTCAGTTGCGAAAAGGCGGTTCGGCCTGCTTCCATCATTCACACCCAAAGCCGGGCTTGTTTTTGGTATTGGTCAATGAAAAACATTTAGTATCAGTCCACTAACGACAATTTGACGCCAGCGAGTGTGACCTTTCGGCGGCGATCTCGCCTGAGCGTCACATCATCGCATATTTTCGAATGTCAAAGAGCCGGCGTAAACATAACCCATGAAAGGGACTGTAGGAAAGCGATGGGTCAACCGCTTCATCACGAAAGCGGACGGCTCTATATGATAAAACATGTCAGCCAAACTCTCTCGATGATTTCTGGCAGGCTCGCTTTTGTTAAGTGCTGATCACCTTGTCCCAAGGGCCGGTGATCGCGAAGGTTGTTGATGGTGAATAGAGATTTACAAACATCGTCGATCCATCTGGAGAGAAGCATGCACCTGCAAATTCAGTTTGGATACGGGTTCTGCCAAACATGTAGGTTTTGCCATCCGGTGTGACCCCGCGCAGGTGATTATTGGTGATATCGGTATATTGATCTTCCGACACCATCAGATGACCCGACGGCATGACGCAAATATTGTCGCCCAAATTATAGATTGTGGGATCTTCGCTTTCCAGAAAAAGAGAAAGCTTGCCCTGTTTGCCTTTGCGCCCTTCCGCCCTGCTCGGTTTGTAACGGAAAATCTGACCAAATTTCTTTGCGCCGCCGCTGGTCGAAGTAAAGAAAAGCTGCTCTTCCTTTTCGTCCCAGAAAATCCCCTCTCCCCGCGCAAATAGGGTCGCACCCAGTTTTGCTCCGCGCTCGCGCAATTCTCCGGCGCTTCTCTCTGGATTGCCAAGAGTTATCCAGCTCGCGCGGTGACTATCCCCTAAATCAATCTGCTTGCCATCCCAGTTACGCGTATCTGAAATGTCTTCAAGCGCGAGAGCCTGGAGTATGCCGCCTTCGGCCAACTTGCCTTTTACATGGGGAATAAAACGATAAAAGAGGCCGTCACCGCGATCTTCGGTCATATAGGCAATGCCTGTACGCGGATCGATGCAGACAGCTTCATGGACGAAGCAGCCCATGGCTTTCAGCGGTACGGGGTCGACAAGACCTTTGTGATCCGCCGGAACTTCAAAAATATAGCCATGATTTTTATCAACACCTTCACCCGCTTCCAGCGCGCTTTCTTCACAAGTCAGCCAGCTACCCCAGGGGGTGATCCCGCCCGAACAGTTACGAACCGTGCCCGCCAGGCTAAGATATTCATCAACGACAATACCCTTTTTCATATCATAGATCAGCGTGGTGGTACCGCCAGGAATGGGCATTTTCGACTCGTTGCTCAGCCTGTCATAGGCTTTAAAATCTTCACCAACCTTGCTGCGAAAAGGGCCTTCGCGCAATTGCCGGTGGTCCAGTTCGTGATTGCGGATCAGGGCAACCTTGCCATCCCCCATATCGATGCAGCCCATTCCATCTGCAGCATTGGGTACAACCATTCCATCACTCATCAGATTGCCCATCCGGGAAATCACTTTGTAAGAAAAGCCTTCCGGCAAATCGAGCAGACGGCCCGGATCAGGAAGCAGCTCACCATATCCGGCAACTTCATTCTTTCCTGTGAAAGGCAGGTTTGCATAAGCACGTGTTGCAAGGCCGACAAAGGCCGCACCGAGCATGGTTGCTCCAAACTGACGACGGGTAAAAATCATATCGGCCCTACTCCTTCAAAAAAAACCCTAGCTGTCCAGATATCTGTGTAACAGATAGGATGTGCGGCACGAGCTTGCAAATATTCTATCGGCGATGGTTCCCGGAACGGAGGCCGCTATCAGAAAAAAGGACCCCGGAGATAACCCCGGAGCCCTTCATGAAATAACAGACTGCTGCGCTTAGCCCACCACAATCATCGCCAGTGATCGTGCAATGAGTGCAGGTGTTTCAATACCATCGATTTCCACCGTGACATCGTAGGTCATCAACCAGCGGCCCGGTTGTTTTTCGACCGCATCTACCAGCACATGGCGCGCGCGGACTTTTGATCCGGCGCGGACGGGGTTGAGGAAGCGGACTTTGTCATAGCCATAGTTGATACCCATGACCGTGCCTTCGAGACCCAGGGTGCAGCCATAGGACATGGCTGGCAACAGCGAGAGCGTCAGCAAGCCGTGAGCGATGGTACCGCCAAAAGGCGTGGCCTTTGCTTTTTCCTCGTCAATATGGATGAACTGGTGATCTTCGGTGCAATCGGCAAATTTGTTGATCCGGTCCTGACTGGCTTCAAACCATTCGGACACGCCGACTTCCTTGCCTTTCCAGTCGTCGAGTTCGCTTGCATTAATTACTGGCATGTTCTTTCTCCTGATTGGGGGTCTTTTAACCCTTCATGACTTCCTGCATCCGGCGGAAGAATTTTCCGCCCTGACCGCCGCCATTGGCATATTCCTGCATCCCGGTTTCATCGAGAATCTGGTCGATATTTGCGGCAATGGCTTCAGCGTTTCGATCAGCTTCGGGAAGCCAGATACCCTCGGTCTCGAGGATTTTTGCGGCTGCGAAACCGCCGGCACCGGCCGTCAATATCGTCTTGGATGGCGCGCCATCGCTGCACAGATAGACCACCGCTGGCGTCACCGCTTCGGGGACCAGCAATTTCAAGGCTTCTTCCGGCATTATGTCTTCGGTCATGCGGGTAGCCGCGACCGGAGAGATACAGTTGGTGTGAATACCCTTGCCCGCGCCTTCCTGATGCAGGCTGTTCATCATGCCGACCAAAGCGAGTTTCGCGGCACCATAATTGACCTGCCCGAAATTCCCGTACAGTCCGGTGGAAGACGTGGTCATCACGATGCGGCCATATTGACGCTCGCGCATGTGGTCCCAGACCGCCTTGGTGCAATTGGCACTTCCGGTGAGATGGACATCCATCACAAACTGGAAATCTTCCATACCCATTTTGTGGAAACTCTTGTCGCGCAGCACGCCGGCATTGTTGACGAGAATATCAACATGGCCCCATTTGGCGATCGCATCGGCAACCATTTTCTCGACCGCCGGCATATCGGTAACGCTGCACCCGGCTGCCATGGCTTCACCGCCTTCGGCTTCGATCTCTGCAACAACCTGCTCCGCCACGGTGGCGGAACCGCCGGTACCGTCACGCGCGCCGCCGAAATCATTGACGACAACCTTTACGCCGCGCCGTGCGAGTTCCATCGCATGCTGCTTGCCAAGCCCGGCACCGGCGCCGGTCACTATGGCTACGCGGTCATTAAATTCTACTGTGCTCATGGGAGTTTCGCCTCTCGCTTTTTCATAGGAATGGATGTTGGCGCCGATGGATGCGCAATCAATCCAGGGGAGTCAAGCGAAGGCGTGCAGATTCACGCCCCCAATTACCGGACGATTATTTGGCGGTTTTCCTGCGACCCTTGCCTGCCGTAGCGGCACGCGAAGTCAGGCGCTTTTTCGGTTTTTTTGCTGCAGCCTTTTTCGCTTTGGGTTTTTTGGGCGCGGCCGCACTCGCTTTCTTCGCCGCCGCCAACAAAGCCTTGAAGCTCTTCTCAGCGAAATCAACATAGGCTGCAGGGTCCGGAAGCATCTCACGGTCCGCTGTAATCGTCAGCATGACCTCTCCATGATAGCTGGTGACGATATGGAAAACACCCATACCGTCCGTCGGCAATCCCATGCCAAAGCTGCGTTTCAGCTCGGCCCCGGCAAAATACATCGAGACCGGCGGTCCCGGTACATTGGTAACAACCGTATTCATCTGAGGCGCAACGGTCTGCCCCAGCCCCATGCGCGCAGCCAGCTTCGTAGCCGCTGCTGTCAGGCCCGCTGGCATTGCACCGCTTAACTCCATCAACGTCCGCGCACCGACCGCCTCGACCATATGCTTGGAACGGTTTGTCTCCTTCGCAACGAATTCCAACCGTTTTGCAGCGTCAGCAATATGAGTGCCGAGACCGACCGTCATCATCGACACCTGGTTCCCGCCAGCCGCTTCGCCATTGTCATCGCGCACCGAAATTGGCGCGCCCGCTTTTAAGGTATTATCCGGCAGCTCGCCTTTGCTTTCCAGATAGGCGCGCATCGTGCCGCCAACCACGGTCAACATAACATCATTGACCGTTACACCGGGAAAGGCGGCGCGGATTGCCTTGATATCAGAGAGCGGAAATATCTTACCGTCAAATACACGGTGCGGTGTCAATCGGTCACCAAAGCGGGTCTTGGGAATGCCGGTTGCGGCGTCCTTTTGCTGCTTATTCTCTCTCGCGAAATCAAACATCCGCTTCGGTACGGGAAGAAGCTTGCCTAGATTTTGCAAACCGCGCACCGGATTCGCGATATTATTGACCTGCGCCCGCACCAGCAGGTTCAGATCATTCGGCTTCGTTTCTGGTCGCCATTGCCTGTCCCATTTGCGCGGTTTCATTTTGGCATCAAGATCATGCAACGCCAAAGTCATTTGCAGTCCGGATTGCCCGTCCACCGCCGCATGGTGGAATTTGTGCACTAGGGCGAAGCTGCCCTTGGGAATGCCCTCTACATTGTCGAGACCTTCAATGACGGTGAACTCCCATAAAGGGCGATCCATATCCAACGGGCGCGCATAAATCCGTGCCGCCTGAATACAAAGCTGTCGCCAGTCGCCCGGTTGCGGCAAGGCAATATGACGGACATGATATTCGAGATCGAAATTGTCATCCTCAATCCAGTAGGGATGATCCAGATCGAGCGGCACTCGCACCAGTTTCTGACGGAAAATCCGCGCGCCATCCAGGCGACCTTCAATATAGCGCAAAATGTCCTTGAACCCGACCTTGCCGCCGGGAGCGGTGGAGGGGTCATAGATAAGCAGCTGGCCGATATGCATCGGCGTATTGCGTGTTTCCGTATAGGCAAACATCGCATCAAGTGCGCCTAATTGTTCCATGGACATCCCCCTCGTGATTCTTGCTGGGACAAGCATAAATCAGATTGGTTAAAGAAGCGAATCGGTTAAGCAATCGGGAGAAGCGCAAGACCAGGCTAATTGGTCAGGGAGGCTTCACTTCTGAACAGGCGTGTCACTTTATCGAGCAAGCCGCCGGCGACCGATCGACCGGTCGCAGCAATTTCAACACTACCCGGGGTCAGCTGCAACGCCTCACCATCCTCATAGGTTTTTTTCGAGGCGATCAGGCGAACGCGGTAAAGCGCCGTTCGCGGGCGCAAGATATTCTCGTCCTTGTCGGATGCGATGGGACCGCCATTGACGGAGGCCAATATCGGTTGATCGATCCTTTCAACCGCGTTTGTTGATTTTTCGACCAGCTTGGCCGCCCGGGATGCCTGTACCGGATCATCCGGAACAAAGCGGCCGCGCGCGTCCTTGGAAATGCGCCAGATATCGTCTTCGCTAACATAGGCCTGAATATCATAGTCATCGGATGTGACGACATAGGCAATGGCTTCCGCCCCGCCGAGCCAGCGCCCGCTGTGAATATCCGGCGACAGGTCGGTCACAATCCCGGCAATTGGTGCGCGCAGGACGAGCCGTTCGCTGCGCAGTTCGAGGCCGCTGAGCTGATCCTGTTCCTGCTTGAGTTCCCGTTCGAGAACCATGCGGTTGGACAGATCAATCTCGTCCGCCGCACCGCGACCAAATTGCAGTTGCAGATTGGCTATTCTCACCTTGGTGGCCGCGATGGATTGTTCCAGCTCGGGAGCCGAGAGTTGAACCAGTGGCGCGCCGGCCGCAACTCTCTGGCCATTCTCGACAAACAGCTTTTCCACCTTGCCCGGGTCACCAGCGACAATCGGAGACGCCCCAATCGGGGTGAGCACGGCTGGCGCGCTGATATGGCGATCGAGTGGCAACAGGCAAAGCAGCAGGGCGACGCCGCCGCCAATCAACAGCAACCGCGTCCGCGACGTGGCCAAAATCCGGTCCTTCATACTTGCCCAGACCTTGAATTCCGAGACCACAGGCCGGGCTATGAACACGGCAATCTCAACAACAAACAGGATTACCCCGAGCAATTTAAAAAACAGCGTGTAGACCAACAGCGCGATACCGATGAACAGGAACAGGCGGTAGATCCAGGTCATCCACGCATAAACGATCATCCCGCGGCGCAATCGGCCGGGTACCTGTTCGGGTGCGTCATCACCCAAAGCGAATAGCATCTCACGCAGCCGCCAGCGGCCCAGTGCGAAGGCGCGCGGTTGCAGATTGGGCACACCGAGCCAGTCGGACAGGACATAATAGCCGTCAAAGCGCATGAACGGATTGAGATTGATCGCCAGACTCATCACCCAGCTGGTGGTCGCAAGAATGAAGGCGACACTGCGCAGCATGCCATCTGGCAACAGCACCCAGGCCATGGTCGCAAGCCCGGCGATCATTAGCTCGACCGTGACACCGGCACAATCAATCATCAGCCGCTGCTTGCGCGAGGTCAGCCGCCAGGCGCCGGATGTATCGGTATAGAGGACCGGCATCATCACCAGAAAGCTGACGCCCATGCTCGGCACACGGCAGCCAAAGCGCGTGGCCGTATAGGCATGGCCCAGCTCATGGAGGATCTTGATGACAAACAGGCCGAGACCATAAGCGATCAGCCCTTGCCAGCTGAAGAAATAGAGGAAGGATGCGAGGAAGCTGTCCCATTGCCGCGAAACAAGAAACAGACCGGTGAGCGCCAGCAAAGCAAAGAAGGTCAGGGCCGGATAGGACCAGAGTGGCGCAACCTTGTCGATCGTCCGTTCCAGAAAAGCCGCCGGCTTGACGATCGGGATGCGGATAAAGAGATAATTGTCCAGCGTCCATTTCCACCACGCCTTTTTGGCCGTTTCCCGCTGTTCCGTGAAGCTGGCAACGGCGTCGCCCATTGGCGTTACGGTGAGGCTGTTCGACAGGGAAAAGTCGACCACTTGACCAAAGGCGGTGTTGATTTCTTCCTCGTCCAGCCCTTCTGCGACCAGATCATCATTGACCTTCGCCAGATCGCCGGATGCCCAGCGGGAAAGGATGCGATATTCAATCTGGCCCAGTTGAAAGAACAGGTGCCGCACCGGATCAAACAGGGTCCAGCTGGGTGCGCCTGTAACTAGGGCTGCGCCCGGCTCAATCCGCAGTTCTTGCCGCAGTGGAGGCAACAAGGGCCGTTCCGGTTCGACAGGCGCAGCAGCAGTCATAGGCCGATAGTTTGTCTGAAGCTCGCTATCGGACGCTTGAGCAGCGAATAGATGAGCGGCACCCACTCGCCATAAAGCTTGGCCGTGCCGCGCGAGCCGATGCGCGGATTGCCCGACGTCGGCTTGGCCGTCACGGCGAAAGCCAATATGCCTTCCGCCGTCTGCCGCGCCTGATAGCTGGCATGTTCCACCTTGCCTTCAATCGCCCAGAGCGGCTGCGCATCGAGCCAGACTTTCACGCGCGATCCGCGTTCCAGCGCCATCTGCTCGGCCGCGGGCAAATCGATGCGCAGCGCGATCTGACCCGGATCGGCGACCTGCAATATCGGATCGCCGACATTGACGGCCCGCCCTTCCCAGTCGCGGCGGTCACTATAGATTGCCATCCCGCCACGTGGAGCCTTGATCTGCGACAACCCCATGATATCATTGGCGAAATTATAGTCCGCCTGGGCCAGTTCATATTCTGCGCGCAGGGTGGCAATCTCGCGGGTCTCGTCATCCTCGCCAAAGGCGGTGCTGGTGGACCGGTCCACCCGCGCCTTGGCCACGGCCAGTTTTTCCTGCGCCAGTTTCAGTTCGTTGGACAGCTTCACATCATCAAAGGACACGAGCAGCGCGCCTTCTTCCACCGCCGCATTGGGCGCCACATGGATACGTGAAATCACGCCTGAAAAGGGAGCCGCAACCATGAATGGACGCTCGGCAACGACCTCCACGGGTGCAAGCGCCGTCATCCGGACCGGAAAGAGCGCAATGACCAACAGCGCGACCAATATGCCGATTTTCTCCTTGCGGCCAAAGCGGCCGATGCGTTTGACCGGCTTGTCTCCGGTCAATGCCCGCCAGCTATGCGACACCGTCTCAGACAATCGCGTCAACCGATAACCCTCGCCTTCGCGAAACGGCGCTTCGCGCATGACCAATAGTCCGCCAAACACCTTTTCCTCGCTGTCCAACAGGGGTTGCCAGCGGCATTCGTTATAAGGATATTCCGTCAACGCGGCGTCATCACTCATCGCACCCAGGGTGAAATCATGTGGCCGGTCCAGCCCATCATTTTTCGCCAGTTTCGCAATCAGCTTTTCCATCGCCTGAATCAGCGGCGCGTTGCGATCGACCGATGATATGCTGGAGGCGCAGACGATATGGAAATCGTCACCAATGCGCGGCTGGCGGGCAATGAACATCTGCTCATAAGGCAAGATCCGCCGCATTTCATTGGCGACATGATAATGCAGCTCCGCCACGCCCGGCTGGCGACGCACTTCTGCTTCAAACTGCAGCAGGCTGGCGAGCATGTTTGCATCGCCGGACAGCGGTGCTGCTCCCGTGGCTACGGGTAATATCGCAATCGGTGCAGGGTCGGAATCAGGAGGGCTGGCGGCCATCGGTTTTCCTGTCCTTCAGCATTTTATGCTCCCATTTTCAAATTTGGTGCTCCGCACTTGATGCGGAGCCTAGGGTGGCTGTCACGCCCGTCTAACCTGGGCTCCGCATCAAGTGCGGAGCACGTTGCTCTATTCCTCAATCTGTTGTTTCGATGTTTTTTGCGGCGCTGTTTGTCTGGTAGCATTCGAAGCAACCTTAGCATCCGGCTTCACAAACACGCCAGTACCGCTCATCCCCGGCAGGACAAGGCTTTCGGTTTTGTCGACATTGCCTGTCACACGGATAGTCTTGCTCACCGGATCGACCGATGCTCCCAGCCGCGTAATCTGGCCGGTCACGTCAGCGCCGGTTTCGTCAATCTTGAACGTGAAGTCGGCTCCGGGCCGCAGCCATGTCAGCCAGTTGCTCGGTACGATCAGCTCAACCTCTAAATCACCGCCGCTCTGGATCGTTAGCAGCGGCTGCCCGCTCGCCGCAATCTCACCGCGACCTGCAATTTCTTCAACAACGGTGCCGGAAAAGGGCGCATAGACTGCGCAGTCGGTCAGATTGGCCTTGATCGCATTGGCCTCGGCATTGGCCTTGCCCAGATTGGCTTTGGCTACGGCGACTTCATTCTTACCGATCGCTTCATATTGGTCGAGCTCGACGTTGGTTTTATACGTCACATTATAGGCATTGGCCGCTGCCTGCGCGGCTCTCAGCTCTGCCCGGATCGCCGAACAATCAAATTGCGCGAGCAGAGCGCCTTTGCGGAAACTTTGTCCCTTGCCAAAGGGCATGGACGTAATCCGCGCGGTCATTCGCGATGCAACGGTTGATTCTTGCTTGGGCTTGATCACCCCGCGCACGTCGGGGTCAGACTTCGGTTCCGGCTTTTGCGCCTGTGCCTCCGTCGTTTCTGTCGCTTTTTCTTCCGCGGCGCTCATTGCCGCTTCATTGCTTGACCAATTGGGGCCATCACCGCTGCTGGCAATGCCCACACCTATGATCGCGGCCAGCGCAATACCGCCACCCCATAGCCATGGAGCCTTGGATTTTTCCTCTATGTCCGGAATCCCGTCTCCGGTTTCGTCGCTCATCAGGGCTTCCTATTGATCCAGCTTCATCGCCGCTTCACGTTCCTGCCACAGGCTGGTCAAGGATGTGGTCAAGGTTCCGACATCTTCTCGCCCGGTCAGGTCCGGCGCGAAATCATCTATGCCCATGGATGCAAAGAGATTGGCGTAGGCATTTTGCGCCTCCGCATAGGCTATATCATATTTCACCTCGGCCACGAGAGTGTTCATTTCTTCGCGTAGCAAGGTTTGCTGGCTCATCGCACCCGCCTTGTGGCCAGCGCGGATCTGGTAGAGGATCTTGTCCTGCACCCGGTGCTGATGTTCGGCGGTCTGCAATTCTTCCTGCAAATGGCCAAAGCGCGCCCGCGATACGTGGACCTGTGTCATCACCGCCATGGTCAGCGCCAGCTCGCGTTGCCGGAGCAGGTCATCCTGCGCCCGCACCGCCTTTTTCTTGGGGCCGAGTTTGAACAGGTTAAGCACGTTCCAGCTCGCCTGCGCGCCATATTGGAACCAGTTATTGTTGAACAGGAAGTCATTGGAATCGACATTCACGCCCAATATGCCGCGGAAACTGGGGAGAGCCGATAAGAGTGTCGCGTCCAGTTCCTTGGCATTGATCCGTTGACGATAGCTGACTTCGCGTAGCTCGGCGCGGTTTTTCAGCGCGGTCATCATCATGTCCTCGCCCGAATATTGGACCGCAGGCAAAGTCTCTGTCCGGTCGGGCAGGACCAGCGCAAATTCAGTGCCGGGGCGCAGGTTCATCAGCGCAGCAAGCTGTGCTTTCGCGACCACCAGTTCGCGCTGCAGTTTGCGGATTTCCGCCTGAATCTGGACCAGTTCCCGCTGGTAGGTCAGCGCGGTGAGCGGCGCCGACAGGCGGCGTTCGGCCAGTCTTTCGCTATTGTCGAGCGTGGTGCTGACATTGCCTTCCAGCTCTTTCAGCTTGGTCAAAAGTCGCTCGGCACTGACAGCACGCCAATAAGACGTGCGGACATCCTCGATAATCCGGTTGGCCACCTTGCGCCGACGTTCCTGCGAAATCAGGAATCCATCTGCCTTTTGCTGCGCACGAACATAGGATAGGCCAAAGTCGAGCACGTCCCAGCTCAGCGACAGATCAGCGGTAAAAATATCGCGCTCGGCCGAGGTGGAGGGTTCCAGCGATTGCCGCCGGGTAATCAGCGAGAGCGAACTGGCACCAGAAAAATTATTCCGTCCGGCATAGCCCGCATTGGCGACCAGTTGCGGCAACATGTCATAGCGTGACACATTCAGCTCCCGCATCTTGAGCGCCGCTTCCATCAGCTCGACCTTGTAATCGAGATTATATTTGAGCGCCCGGGCCATCGCCTCATAAAGATTGATCGGTGCGGTCACCGGTTCCTGATCAGCATCCACCGCAACGATATTTTCCCGCGCCGTGGTATCAATTTGTGATGGTGTGAGCGGTTTGGGATTCACCGCGCAACCAGCCAGCAAGGCCAGTGCCGAAATACTCAGAGTGTGTTTCATGTGCATATTCTGCTTCCCTATCTAGGCCTTGAACGCAGCGAGAAGCTGCGCTGTTTCATCTGCGACACTGGCGTCTGCCATTGCCATGGCACTGCCCAGGGGAGCAGCACCGTTCATGTTCCGAGAAAGCTCGCGCTCCTCATCAATCTGGATTTCACCGGTCGCCCCTTGAACGATAACCGGAATTTCAATGACCTGACCATCTGCGCGGATCGCCCGCACGATCAGGCGAACGGTTTCCGCGTCCACTGGTCGTTCGATAATCGCAAGACCGCGGGCATCCATACGGATCCAGCCAGGCAGCGGGCTGCCGTCGCGGGTGCGTAGCTGATATTCGACGATGCGCGGATCGCTCTCGGCCCCGATATCGCGGACTTCCATGTAGATGACCCGGTCACGAACAATCGATTCAATCATCACCTGGTCGCTGCCGGTCGATAGCTGGCGCACCGAGAAGCCGGTCAGGCCTTCGACAAGGAAATCGCCAAAGCGCGGATCGAACAGGCGGTCGGTGCCAAAACGCAGGTCTCGGATATGGTCAAGCTGGCGGACAAGATCATTAATCGGATTACCATCGACATCCAGCTCGCCCATTCCATTCAACCAGCGCAGGCCGTTGACTGCAGTGAGAAGCGGCCGATCGCCACCCAAGTCTGGCGTGTTATTAAGCGACCGGAAACTGTTCACCGTGTCGTCGATGATCAGCGGCGTCGTGATAAATTCGGTGATCGGATCCAGACTTGTATTAAGCTGTTCGCTATCGGGAAAACCGATGCCGGGATTGCCGAGCAATTCATTCACATTGGCATTGGCCTGCGTGACGATAACGGTCGCAGTGGATTCCACAAATCCGCCCTGCCCATCGCTGACAATATAAGTGATCGTGGCGACACCTTGAAATTCTGGGTCAGCAAAATGGGAAATTGTGCCATCCGCGTTGATCACAACGGTTCCGATATCGACCTTGGCGGTGAAAACGCTCAGTGGATCACCATCAGGATCGCTGCCATTAGCCAGCACATCGATAATCGTTTCTGCGCCACCAATGCCGAAGACTTCTTCATCGCCATCGACCGGCACTTCATTGACGTTGCGGACGGTGACCGCGACGGTTGCCGTGGACGTACCGCCGTTGCCATCACTGATCGTATAAGTGATTGTGTCCGTACCAAAAAAGTCGAGATTTGGTGTATAAGTGATCGTACCGTCCGGGTTGATCACTACGGCACCGTTAGCGGCGCTGACATTGGTTATTGTCAGCGGATCGCCGTCCAGATCAACATCATTGGCCAGCACCGGAATAACCACAGGCCGCTCTTCATCGGTATCGGCAATATCATTGGCCGCCACCGGTGGATCGTTGACCGGGCTGACCGTGACGGTAATTGTCGCAGTGGTAAAGCCGCCATTGCCGTCACTGACCTGATAGGTGATCACATCGGTGCCGTTGAAATTCGGATCGGGCGTATAGGTGATTGTGCCGTCGGGATTGATCGTTACCGTACCATTGGGCGCGTTTGCACTGGAGATGACCAGCGGATCGCCATCAACATCCGTCGCATTATCCAGCGGCGACAAATTGATCGGCGTGTCTTCCGGCGTGGCGGCAACATCCGGTGTCACTGCAGGCGGATCGTTGATGGGTGTTACATCGACCGTCACCGTGGCGGTCGATGTTCCGCCATTGCCGTCACTGACTGTATAGGTGATCGTTGTCGGCCCATTGAAATCGGGATCGGGCGTAAAGGTAACCGTACCGTCTGGATTGATAACCACCGTACCATTGGGCGAGGTTGCTTCGGTCACGGTTAAAGGATCGCCGTCAGCATCGGTATCATTACCCAGAACCGGTATCGTAACCGGCGCATCTTCCGGCGTTGAAACCGTATCATCAACAGCAACCGGAATATCATTGACCGGATTGACGGTGACGGTTGCGGTGGTCGTGGCAAAACCGCCATTGCCGTCAGAGATAGTGTAGGTGATCGTATCGACACCGTTGAAATTCGGGTCCGGAGTATAGGTGACCGTGCCATCGGCATTGATCACCACTGTGCCGTTAGGCGCGCTGGCCGCTGTAACGGTCAAAGGATCGCCATCAACATCATTGTCATTGCCGAGGACGGAAACAGTCACCGGCGTGTCTTCGTTCGTCTGGGCAACATCCGGTGTTGCAACCGGCGGATCATTGACCGGATCAACGGTCAGCGTCACAGTGGCCGTCGCGGTGCCGCCATTGCCGTCACTGATTGTATAGGTCACCGTCGTGGTGCCATTGAAATCCGGATCAGGCGTGAAGGTCACCGTGCCATCGGGATTGATCGTCACCTGACCATCAGGCGAGGTCGCACCGGTCACGATCAGCGGATCGCCATCGACATCACTGTCATTGCTGAGCACGTTGAGCGTGATTGGCGTGTCTTCCGGCGTCGTCGCCACATCATCGACAGCGACCGGCGCGTCATTGACCGGATTGACGGTCACGTTGACAATTGCGGTGTCCGTGCCGCCCTGACCATCGCTGATCACATAGGTGATGGTATCGTTGCCGTTAAAGTCCGGATCAGGCGTATAGGTTACCGTACCATCGGCGTTGATCACGACAGTACCGTTGGGCGCGCTTGCGCTGGCAACGATCAGCGGATCACCGTCCACATCGCTGTCATTGGCGAGCACCGGAATCGTAACCGGCACCTCTTCATCGGTCACTGTTGCATCATCAACCGCAACCGGTGGATCATTGACCGCGCTCACGGTGACAGTCACCGTCGCGGTCGAGGTGCCGCCATTGCCGTCGCTGATCGTATAGGTGATCGTGTCGGTGCCGTTGAAATCCTGATCAGGGGTATAGTCAATTGTACCGTCAGGCTGAATCACGACCACGCCATTGGCCGCGCTCGCCGTGGTGACGGTCAGCATATCGCCATCGGGATCATTGTCATTGGCAAGGACCGGAATGTTCACCGGCAAGTCTTCAGACGTTGAGGCACTGTCATTCACAGCCACGGGCGGCGGGTTGGTGATCGTCCAGGTGAAGTCCTGATCGACCGTACCGCCATTGCCATCATCGGCGGTAATCGTGACGGTATAGACACCGCCATTTGCCTGGCTCGCGCTGCTATCGATTGTGCCGGTGATCAGACCATTGGCGTCAATCGACAAACCGGCAGGCAGGCCGCTGGCGGTAAAGGTCAGACCATCACCGTCAACATCAGAGAAGTTGGCTGCCACCGATGTGGATATTATTGCACTATCGACATCGTTCCGGGGTGCAATCGGGCTTGCGACCGGGTCGTCATTGACCGCACCAACATTGATTTCGACCGTCGCCGTGGATGTTCCGCCATTGCCGTCACTGATTGTATAAGTGATCGTATCAGGGCCGTTATAATCCGCATCGGGCGCATAGTTCAGTGTGCCATCGGGATTGATGGTCACTGTTCCATTGCCGGCCGTGGCCAGAGTCACGGTCAGCGTATCGCCATCGGGATCATTATCATTGGAGAGTACGTCAATATCCAGCGGCGTGTCTTCGGTCACCGCGATCGGGCCATCATCACTGGCCACTGGCGGTGGGTTGGTGACCGTCCAGCTGAAGGTGCTGGAGACTGTGCCGCCATTGCTGTCATCGGCCGTGATGGTGACGCTATAAATACCGTCGCCATTGGGGCCACCCTGCGAAGCCGAGGGATCAATCGTACCGGTTATGTTGCCCGCGGCGTCAATGGACAGGCCGGGCGGCAGGCCGGTCTCGGTAAAGGTCAGCATATCGCCGTCGAGATCATCAAAGCTGCCACTGACATCAATCGCGATCACATCTGCATCGGCATTGCCCAATGCCGCCAGCGGCGTCACCGTCGGATCATCATTTTCGGCACCCACTGTCACCGTCACGGTGGAAGTGGAGCTTCCGCCCTGACCATCACTGATCACATAGGTGATAGTATCGGTGCCATTGAAATTAGCGTCCGGCGTGTAGGTCAGTGTGCCGTCCGCATTGATCACCACTGCGCCATTGTCCGCGCTGGCCGTCGTCACAGTCAGCGTGTCGCCATCCGGATCATTGTCATTGGCCAGAACATCAATCGGCGCGGTCGGCGTGTCTTCGGTCGTTGAAGCCGTGTCCGTATTGGCCGTTGGTCCGGGGTTGGTTATCGTCCAGATAAAGCTTTGTGTCGTTTCCAGATCGCCGTCGGAGGCGGTCACTTCCACCTGATAGACACCGCCATTCACCTGACTGGCGTTCGGATCGATTGTGCCCGTAATCTCTCCGGTCATCATGTCGATAGACAGGCCGGCGGGCAGATTGGACGCGCTGAAGGTCAGCGTGTCGCCTTCAGGGTCGCTGAACAGTGACCCGAAATCGACGCTGACGGCATCGCCATCCTGACTGTCACGGTCCGGAATGATCGTACCATCCGGCGCATCATTGACCGGATCAATGACGATAGTCGCAACGGCCGTTGCAAACTCACCATTGGCATCCTCAATCGTATAGGTGACGGTCGCAGTGCCGTTAAAATCCGGGTCAGGCGTAAAGTCGATTGTGCCGTCCGCCAATATAACCGCCGTGCCGTTGGTTGCAATGGCCGAGACAATCACAATTGGCGTACCGGGATCGCCATCCGGATCAGTATCATTAGCCAGCACATCGAGATTGATCAGCGTGTCTTCCGTGCCGACAAAGTTGTCATTTATCGCCCGGGGCGGTTCGTTGGTGATGGTCCATGTGAAGGTCGTGCTGACATTCAGCCCGGCCGCATCCGTTGCGGTCACGGTAACCGTATATTCCCCGTTCGGCACATCCGAAGAGGCTGTCGCACCGGTCGTTCCCGTCACCAGACCGGTTGCCGGGTCAAAACTCAGGCCGGTCGGCAAGCCGGTGACATTGTAAGTCAGCGTTGCATCATCGGCATCGCTAAAGGCCGATCCCAAGGGGACCGTGATTGCTTCGTTGTTCGAATCAAACAGGTCGGGCAGACCGACTGTTTCCGGTGCATCATTCACCGGTGTCACGGTCACTTCAACGGTTGCGGTAGCCGTGCCACCATTGCCGTCGCTGATCGTATAGACAATGGTATCGGTGCCATTGAAATCCGGATCAGGCTGGTAAGTGAGCGTGCCATCGGCTTCGATCACGATAGTGCCATTGCTGCTGTCGGCCGAAATGACGGTCAGTGCATCACCATCAGGATCGCTATCATTGGTCAGCACCGCTATGTTGACCGATGTATCTTCGGGGGTGGTTGCTGTGTCATTGGTGGCAACGGGCGGCGGGTTGTTCACGGTCCAGGTGAAGACGGAATCCACCGTGCCGCCGTTGCCATCGTCCGCGGTAACGGTGACCGTATAGACGCCGCCATTCACCTGACTGGCATCCGGATCAATCGTACCCGTGATCAGACCGTTGGCGTCAATCGACAGGCCTGCGGGCAAGCCGGTCGCGGTGAAGGTTAGTGTATCACCGTCAAGATCTTCAAAGCTACCGCTGACATCAACCGACACCATATCGGCATCGTCATTGGTCTGGTTGTTGAGCGGCGGGTCCGCTGTCGGTGCGTCATTCACTGGCGTTACCGTCACTTCGACCGTTGCGGTGGAGGTGCCGCCATTGCCGTCGCTAATCTGATAGGTGATGATATCCGTGCCGTTGAAATTGGTCGCCGGCGTATAAATCAATGTGCCATCCGGATTGATCACGACCGTGCCATTGGGCGCGGTCGCGCTGACGACAGTCAGGCTATCGCCATCGGGATCATTGTCATTGGCCAGCACCGCAATCGGCGCGCTCGGCGTATCTTCATCGGTGGTGGCTGCGTCGTTCACAGCTGTCGGAGCCGGGTTGGTGATCGTCCAGGTGAAACTGCCTTCGACAGTGCCGCCATTGCCATCATCCGCGGTGATCGTGACCGTATAGACGCCGCCATTGACCTGGCTGGCCTGGTTATCAATCGTGCCGGTGACCACCCCATTGGCATCAATCGACAATCCAGCAGGCAGACCGGTTGCAGTGAAGGTCAGTGTATCACCATCAAGATCGCTGAACTTGTCGCTGATATCGACCGAGATGACATCGGCATCTTCGTTATTGAGGTCTGCAATCGGAATATCAACTTCCGGCGCATCATTGACCGGCGCAACAGTCACTTCAACCGTCGCGGTAGAGGTGCCACCATTGCCATCGCTGATCGTATAGGTGATCGTGTCGGTGCCGTTGAAATCCTGATTGGGCGTATAGGTGACCGTGCCGTCAGGGTTGATCACAACCGTACCATTGGGCGCGCTTGCCACTGTAACCGTGAGATCATCTCCATCGGGGTCATTATCATTGGCCAGAACATCGATGATCACCGGCGTGTCTTCGTCGGTGGCTGCCGTGTCATCGGTTGCTGTCGGCGCCGGATTGGTCACGGTGTAGGTGAAGGTCGTGGACACCGTGCCACCATTGCCGTCATCGGCCGTGACGGTGACCGTATAAACACCGCCATTCACCTGGCTGGCCTGATTATCAATCGTGCCGGTGATCAGGCCGGTATCGGGATCGATACTCAGCCCCGCTGGCAAACCAGTGGCGGCAAAGGTGAGTGTATCGCCGTCGACATCACTGAAATTGCCGGCGGTTGGGACAGAGACCGTTTCGTCATCAACGCCCGTCACATTGGGCAGCGGGCTATCGACTACTGGCGCATCGTTGACAGGGGCCACCGTGACTTCGACTGTCGCTGTCGAGGTGCCACCATTGCCATCACTGATGGTGTAAATGATCGTATCGGTGCCGTTGAAATCCTGATTAGGCGTGTAGGTAATGGTGCCGTCCGGATTGATCGTCACCAGACCATTGGATGCGGTTGCCGAAGTAACGCTCAACGCATCGCCATCGGGATCATTGTCATTGGCCAGCACATCGATGATCACCGGCGTGTCTTCATCGGTGGCCGCCGTATCATCCGCAGCTACCGGTGCCGGGTTATTGACTTCCCAGACAAAAATCTGATCCACCGTGCCGCCATTGCCGTCATCCGCAGTGACCGTCACGCTGTAGATGCCATCGGAACCGGGGCCGCCTTGGGACGCATCAGCGGCAATTGTTCCAGTAATATTGCCAGCCGCGTCAATCGAAAGACCGGGTGGCAGGCCAGTGGCGGCGAAGGTCAGCGTATCACCATCCACATCGGTAAAATTGCTGGCGACGGAGACATTGATCACATCCGCATCATTGTCATTTTGAGGTGCAATCGGTGTGGCAACAGGTGCGTCGTTCACCGCATTGACAGTCACTTCAACCGTTGATGTAGCAAAGCCACCCTGTCCGTCGCTGATCGTATAAGTGATCGTATCCGTTCCGTTGAAATCAGGATCGGGAGTATAAGTTACCGTGCCGTCCGGATTGATCGTCACCGTGCCATTGGGCGCATCTGCCGCCGTTACCGTAAGCGGATCGCCGTCAACATCCGTGTCATTGGCAAGCACAGCAATATCCACCGGCGTATCTTCATCGGTGGTCGCGCTGTCCATATTGGCCACCGGTGGATCATTGACCGCGTCAACCGTGACCGCAACCGTTGCCGTCGACGTGCCGCCATTGCCATCGCTGATGGTATAGGAAATCGTGGTCGGCCCATTGAAATCCGGATTGGGCGTGAAAGTGATCGTTCCATCCGGATTAATCACCACGGTGCCATCCGGTGATGTCGCGTCAGTTACTGTCAGCGGATCGCCATCAATATCCGTATCATTACCGAGCACGCCGATTGTGACAGGTGTATCTTCATTGGTGGTCGCGACATCATCGACAGCCACCGGTCCGTCATTGACCGCATTGACGGTCACCGCGACCGCTGCCGTGGACGTGCCACCATTGCCGTCGCTGATCACATAGGTAATCGTATCGGTCCCGTTAAAGTTGGCATCCGGTACATAGGTGAGTGTGCCATCAGGGTTGATCGTCACCGTACCATTAAGCGCCGTTGCCGTGGTCACAGTCAGAGGATCACCATCCGGATCCGTGTCATTGGTCAGTACCGTAATATCAACCGGCGTGTCTTCGTCGGTGGTCGCACTGTCATTGACCGCCGTTGGTGCAGGGTTGGTCACCGTCCAGGTAAAAGTCTGGCTGGTGGTCAGGCCGTCGGGGTCGGTGCCCGTGACGGTGACCGAGTAGACACCGCCATTGGGCTGGCTGGCATCACGATCAATCGTACCGCTGATAATACCGGTCGCCGGATCAATACTGAGGCCAGTCGGCAGACCAGTGACATCAAATGTCAGTGTATCGCCATCCAGATCGCTGAAGAAGCTGCCGGTGTCGACTGAAACGGACTGGTTATCCTCATTGGTGACATCCGGAATGGGCAGGGATTCCGGTGCATCATTGACCGCAACGACATCTACCGTGAGCGTCGCTGTCGCAACGCCGCCCTGACCATCTGAAACGGTATAGGTGACAAGCGCTTCGCCATTGAAATTCTCTGCCGGTGTAAAGGTCAATGTGCCGTCGGGATTGACCACGACCGTACCATCCTGACTGCTCGCCGCGGTGATGGTCAAAGGATCGCCATCGGGATCGCTGTCATTGGCCAACACTGCAACCGTGACCGGTGTGTCTTCAGGTGTTGTCGCTGTATCATCGACGGCAATGGGCGGGATATTCTGGATCGAATAGACGAAAGTTGTCGAAACCGATTCACCCGATGGATCGGTCGCCGTAACCGTCACAATAAAAGGCCCGTTGACCGAACTGTCGGAATCGAGCGTGCCGGTGATCAGTCCGGTATCTGCATCAATAGTCAGCGATGGTGGCAGGCCCGAAGCAGTGAAGGTCAAGTCATCACCATCAATATCGTCAAAGCCCTGTGCCGTCGGAATGGAAACAGATGCTCCATCTTCACCATTTTGATTGGCCAGACCCACTGTGGTCGGACCATCATTGACCGGCGTGACCGTGACAGTAACGGTCGCGGTAGAGAATCCACCCTCACCATCGCTGATCGTATAGATAATCGTGTCTTCACCATTGAAATTGGCGTTGGGCGAATAGGCCAATGTGCCATCCGGATTTATCGTCACCGTCCCGTTACCAGCCTCAGCCTCGGTAATCGTCAACGGGTCACCATCATCATCAACATCATTGGCCAGAACGGCAATATTGACGTCTGTATCCTCATCCGTCGTTACGCTGTCATTGCTCGCCACGGGTGCCGGGTTGGTGACGGTCCATTCAAATGAGGTCGACACAGTCCCGCCGCGACCATCATCCGCGGTTACGGTGATGGAATAGACACCGCCGTTCACCTGGCTGGCGCTGCGATCAATGGTGCCGGAAATGACCCCTGTAGCAGGATCAATAGTTAGTCCGGCTGGCAGACCGGTTGCAGTATAAGATAATGTATCGCCATCGGGATCACTAAAGGCCTCCGCGACCGGCAAGCTGATCACCTGACTATCGAGATTAGTCTGATCACCAATGCTGCCACTTGTAACCGGTGTGTCGTTGACATCTGCGACCGTAACCGTGATCTCGGCCGTCGAGTTTCCACCCTCACCATCCGAAATCTCGTAAGTGATTGTATCCGTACCATTAAAGCCCGGGTTAGGCGTGTAGGTGACGGTGCCGTCGGCATTGACCACCACGCTGCCATTCAGGGCGCTGGCGGCGGTGATCGTGAGGTCATCTCCATCAGGGTCGCTGTCATTGGCCAGAGGCGAAATCACGACCGGCACATCTTCGTCGGTCGATGCGCTATCATCGATCGCGATTGGTCCGGGATTGCTGACATTGAAGGTGATCATCTGCGATGTCGTACCTCCATTGCCATCAGACACTGTGATGGTTGCCGTATAGACGCCGCTATTGGTCTGGCTAGCGCTGTTATCGATCGTTCCCGAAATCAATCCGCTATCCGGATCAATCGACAGACCGGGCGGCAGATCCGCCGCCGAGAAGGTCAGCATATCACCATCCACATCAGAGAAATTCCCGGCGACAGGAACCGAAATGACAGCCCCGTCTTCGGTATCCTGCGGCGGCAATGCCGTACCAACTGGAGCGTCGTTGACGGGCGCAACCGTGACTTCAATGGTTGCCATCGCCGTGCCACCTTCACCGTCGCTGATCGTGTAAGTGATGGTCGCAGTGCCATTGAAATTGGCGGGCGGAACATAGTTGACCTGATTGCCAACGACGGTCGCTTGTCCGACCGAAGCTGCGGCTGCGATCAAAGTGATCGGATCGCCATCCGGGTCGCTGTCATTGGGCAGAACGTCAATAAGCACCGGCGTGTCTTCATTGGTCGTGGCGGTGTCATCAACCGCAACCGGTGCGGGGTTGATAACGGTCCAGCTGAACTCCTGTGTAGCGCTCAGGCCGCCGGCATCCGTCGCGGTCACGGTCACCATATACACACCATTGGAGCCGCCCTGACTGGCCGAACGGTCGATGGTTCCGGTAATCTCTCCAGTGGCAGAATCAATACCCAGCCCTGCCGGAAGACCGGACACGCTGTAGGTAAGAGTCGCATCATCGCTGTCGGTAAAACCACCTGCGGTTTCCACGCTGATCCCGCTATCGGCATCTACATTGACCTGTGGCGGCAAGGCACCCACCGGTTTTGGGGCATCATTGACTGGTGCAACCGTAACTTCAACGGTCGCCGTGGACGTGCCGCCCTCGCCGTCGCTAATTGTATAGGTGATGGTATCAGTGCCGTTAAAGCCTGCATTGGGCGTATAGGTGATGGTGCCATTCGGATTGACCACCACCGTTCCACTAGCCGCACTTGCTGCCGTAACGCTCAGATCGTCTCCATCGGGATCATTGTCATTGGCAAGCACATTGACGGTAACCGCCGTATCCTCATCGGTAGACGCCGTGTCATCTACCGCTGTCGGCCCTGGATTAGTTACAGTCCATGCAAATGTCTGGGTTGCGGGCGTGCCTTGAAAATCGGTCGCTGTGATCGTGACCATATAGACGCCATTGGTGCCGCCCTGGCTGGCGCTATTGTCAATCGTGCCGGTAATCTCTCCGGTATTGGCATTGATTGACAGTCCCGGCGGCAGACCGGTCGCGCTATAGCTGATCGAAGGACCGTCAATATCGGTGAAGCCGCTGGCCGTAGCAACGCTCACACCCGCATCGGCATCCACATTGGTCTGTGGTGGCAAGGTGCCAACCGCGATCGGCCCGTCATTCACCGCGACCACGGTCATGTTGAAGATCGCGCTATCCGTGCCGCCTTCACCATCGCTGATCGTATAAGTGATCACATCATTGCCATTAAAATCAGGGTCAGGTGTGTAGGTCAGCGTGCCATCTGCATTGATCACTACAGTGCCATTGGACGCGCTCGCCGCGATGACCGTGAGCGGTGCATCGCCATCTGGATCCTGATCATTGGCCAGTACGTTGACGGTAACCGGCGTATCTTCATTGGTCGAGCCGCCATCATTATTGGCTTGCGGCGGCGGATTGGTAATCGTCCAGGCAAAGCTCTGGTTTGCCGATTCTCCGTCCGGATCGGTTGCCGTCACGACAATATTATAGACACCGCCGGAACCGCCCTGGCTGGCGCTGTTGTCGATCGTGCCGGTAATCGCACCGGTACCGGCATTGATTGACAGGCCAGGTGGCAAACCGGTTGCCGAGTAGGTGAGTTCGCCAAAGCCATTGTCCGGATCGCTAAACCCTTGCGAGGTGCTCACAAAAATACCCTGAGCCGCATCGACATTGGATTGTGAAGGCAGGCTGCCCACCGGCACTGGTGGATCATTCACTGATGCCACGGTCACATCAAACGTCGCGGTCGAAGTGCCGCCACGTCCATCGCTGATCGTGTAAGTGACCGTATCGGTGCCAGAAAATCCGTTATTCGGTGCATAATTTAGTGTGCCATCACCATTTATCACCAACGTACCATTGGGCGCACTTGCGGACACAACGGACAGCGTATCGCCATCCCCATCAAAATCATTGGCCAGCACATTGATATTGTTAATCGCTGTACTTTCATCGGTCGTCTGAGTGGCATCATCGACTGCCGTTGGCGGGTCATTAATCTCAACGACACTGATGGTGGAGGTCGCCACATTGGAGCTCAGCACCGCATTAGAGAAACTGATCGTTATATTCCGGTCCACCTCAGACGGCCGTTCTGTGGTATTTTCAAAGGTGATCGCGCGCAGTGCAAGGCGATAGTCTCTAGCACTGTCTGCGCCTGTCAACTCCACACCAGTATCGGTCCGTGTGTAGCTGATGCCTCTCACGGTTCCCGATGCTGCATCGGAGCCATTCACCAGCAACCGGTCGCCTGCCTGCGCATTGGTGAGGGTTATGCTGGCACTTTCCACTTGACCATCAGGATTGGTAATCCGAACATCGCGGTCGACAATGCCAACGCTATTCCCGTTTTCGACATAGGTTCCGGCATAGGCCGAACCACTCGCCGTGCTGTCATTGCGATCCAGATCCAGCCGCGGGATGGACACGGTTGTCCCACCACTACCGAGATTAAAATCGAGATCACCATCATGGCTAAAGCCTGCTTGCGGAACGCCGGACGCAGGATCGATATTGTAAGTAATTGTGAAATTGCTCGTGTCGAGCCAGTTAAAGCGTGCCGCAGATGGTGACTGTGGCGGATTGGAGTTCTGGCTCTGTGTGCCAGATGCGGTTACCTCTCCGGCAACCGACGTATCAAATTCGATATTGGACGTGCCGGCATTCTGGAAAGAAGACAACGTGTCTGTGCTGACTGTAACAAATTCGCGTGATCGGGGTTGTCCTGCGACACCGTCGATATCAGCAACTGTGTACGATACATCAATCTCAACCGGTGCACCGCTGGCTGTGAAGAAAATGTCCCAGCGCACTTCGGCTGTGGCAAGCGGTCCGCCATTGCTAACCAACAAGAAACCCGGATCGTCATTGCCGCTGAACGGCCGGTCAAATCTTATGGTATCGCCAGCAGTGATGGAAACAATGGTTGCGCGGATGGAAATGGATTGACCAGCGACCGTGCCGACGCCATCCCAGGTTGCTGTTGCACCCGTAGTCTGCCCGGGTGACCGCCCGCCGGGAAAATTAAACGTACCTGTCGATATGATGTTGCCCGCCGCATCGCGCACGGTCAGTGAATTGGCCGGCGCTGATATAGATGTAGGTGCAAGCAACCCATCCCAATCGCGCGCCACCAGTGAAGCCGCCTCGACACTGCCCAACCGGTTTTCCAGCGTCCAGTCACCGCCGCGCAATATGCTGCCGGTATCGTCGATGGAAGCTGCAATATCGGCACCGGTTGCGGCGGCCAATGCATTCATAAGCTGTTGTCCCGCAGCATCACCGCCGACCTCACAGCCGTAGATCAGGATGTCGCCATCAGCTGATAGCTTTGCCCCTATGGACGCCAAGGATGAAGCCAGTGCGCCAGATACCGACGCGCTATCAATCCGCGTCGTGCCGAGCCAGAATACACCTTCATCACCATGGCTTACCAGATGGATCGCGCCAATATTATCAGCACCCGCGAGCGCGGTCATGATCTGGTCGACCCCGTCACTATTACCGTCAATGAAAACAATGATACCTTTGCCCGCCCAGGTCTCGGCCAGTTCCTGGTAGTTTTCGACATTGGTATCGATGAAGATATAGTCCTGCCCAATGGTCGCTGCGCCCGGTTCAACCGGATCATTCTCCGCCACGAAGGACTCAAAGCCAAAGAACATAGGCCGCACGGCTGATCTGGAATCATTGTCGTCTATGATAAAATAGTCCCGGAAATCGGCAGGCCTAACTCCGGACTCCCGGATGTCATAGGTTACCCGCTCTGGCCGCAGTGCGTCGGGATACAGACCGCCGCCCGCGCCTGTTCCGGCTACAGAGTCCGAAATCTCCGCATTCTTGAAAGGAGCAGCGCCCAGAGCTTCCTGCACAACAATCGCTTCCTTGGCGACGACAGTGCTGGAAACATCGGCCGCCGGATAAACCGGGTAGATCGGTACGGCTGCAGGATCATCATGTACAGGAGCCATGAGCGAAGCTTGCGCTACCGGCAGATCCGCGCTGCGATCGGCTTCAGCAAAAGATATGGCCTCTAATTGGACTGGTGTTTCGCCGTCAAGCATCACTACGGCCCTGTTGTCGCTATCATCAGAAGCAGAGACGAAACCTGCAGAAAAGGCCCCTGGATCATCCGCCAGAGAAACATTTACAGTGGCTAAATCGACTCGCCCTGCATCGGGGGTCCCGAAGTCCCGAACAGCAACCGCCAACGGAGCCAAGCCGATATTTGGCACCGCCGCATCAGAAAGGTTATTATTGTCATTAAAAGTAATACCAGAAGCAAGTGGAGTGCTTTCCAGCACATCGACGGTCGATACAGTTGTGGCCGCCGTTACCACCGCAGCCCCGTCAAACATCATCCGCGGTTCCAAAGCAATCAGATGAGCTTGCGGAATCCTGGTTTGTTTGGTCATCTAGATCTCCCGGACAGGCACGATTGAAATTCTATTGTAAATGCGCCGAAACAATGTGGCGCAACACAAATATCCAATGCCCCAGGATCATCTGCTGTTTTTGACAAGTAACAGAAAAACGCAAGGGGTCGCAACCCCAAAAATCTTTGTTTTTCATACACTAGCCAGAGTTTACAACCTGTCGTGCATTGTAAACGGCTCATTGCAAACAAGATGAAATTCGACTTTTTTACTTCATCGTTAAGCCTATAAGGGCTTATTTTACTTATACATATTTTGACATAATCGGCCATTCAACTCACACCGATTCATTATGTTCCAACCGAGCAAATTTACCGCGCGCCTCAACATACGCTTCAGGCCGCTCACTGAAGTTTGCTTATTGGAAGAACTGCCTCTTCTTCTTGTAAGCCTCGAAAAAAGTGAAAAGATTGACAATTGCACGAATCATCGTGCCCAAATGCCGAAGTGAGTTACGGATAGAACTGGCGCACCCAAAATTTCGAGCACAACTGGCAGGCATGATCGCCTGCTGGTGCAGAAGAGGGACCGTGACTTATAGCTAGTGCATTGTAATATAGACATAAATGCCCCTTGTTTGGTGCCTATATACCGACAATTATACCGTCATTTGTCTGCGGTAGGAAATCGGGACTCGAACCATCCAGGCTTTTTCTCGGCCTGACAGATAAATCCAGCAACGCATCTCTTTGGGTGCCTCACTTACGGGCTAATCACCCTTCCGCTAAAACAAGACCAACATATTCAGCGCCAGTTACCTGGTAAATCATCGCTGGCATGATGATGCACCTGCCTTGGAGCATATCCATGACTAGATAAGTTGTATGTGTCATATCTGTCTAGAGATTCGCACCAGCAATACTAACTCTAAGATATCTAATGAACCCATTCCCCATTAAAGCGCTGACCGAAGAGGATTTCGATGGAATTATTGATTCTATTGGCGGAATGCGCGCGCATCTGGATGCCGACCGACGCGAGCGTAAGGGGGCAGATTACCTGATCGATGGAACGTTGATCGAGTTGAAGATCTTGGACGATGAAGGATTGACCAAGGCTCCACGCCAAGAAAAGCTAGCGAAACTTTTTTCGACAGAACAGCCCAATCGACCAGTTGTCGTTCTCGACCCGGAAGCTCTTTCATCAGAAAAACAACATAAGTATCAGCGAATTGTTGAGGGACCGGTCAAGACAGCTATCGCAAAAGCACGAGTTCAACTGGCGCAATCGAGAGAGGAAATTGTTGACGCGACTGGTTCGGTGCTTTGGATTGTCAACAACGGGTATACTTCCATTGACCACGAAGACCTGGAGGAATTAGTTTCGCATCGTGTCAGGAATGATACAACTAGCATCGACGGGGTGATTGTCGCTGGCTGCTATTACCATAGTGACGGATTCGATAGCGTGTTTCTTTGGCCTTGCACCTATATTCCCATAAACCTTGCCTTTGGTTTCCCTGAATTTGAAAAACTCCAAGTAGCGTTTCAGGGTTTTGCAGAGAAGTTTATGTCGACGCTAATCAATCTGGACACGCCGATAGGTGAGAAGTTGGCCGTCTCAGATGTCACATTTGATCTTGGGGGAAAGCGTTATGTGCGTCCCGCCCCACACTTGGGAAAACCATCGGACTTTTATGTAAATGGTCGCCCGCGCAGAAATTCTACTGGGTTCGAAAAATGCCCTCCTGTTGCCCTGATTGTTCCCGATCTGTCTCGCTCCGAGCACAACGCCGTACGAGAGATTAGCGGTGAGAAGTTCGGGCCTCTTTCCACCTATGAAGCTTGGCTTGAGTTTATCGAAGAGGCGAGAGAGGAGGCTTCAGAAATGCAACCTCTGGTCGCTATCCCGGTGGATGCTCAAGAGTGGTTGAGTTGGTGCCGCTCCCAAAAATTGGAATCGTCACGATCTAGCTTGTTGAGTTATGCGCATGAGAAGTTCGTTGATCCCATGAACAGCATTATCTCGCGAGCTCGCGAACGCACATCGAACTCTCTGGTGCTTAGCTCTTACATTCTCGCCGTAACAGAGGAAATTGGTCAAGACTGTGAGAACGATGTCTCAGACATTGCAGTAGTCAGGGAAAGACCGCATGGCGAGCCGATAATTCGGCCCCTTGTCGAAGATGCGCGCATTTTTCACGAACATGCTGTTGCCCTTGCAGCAGCTTATGCGTTGTCGCAGGGCGTCGGCGCAGTTTTATGGCAAAAAGAGCGAAGTTACTGCTGGACGTGACACTTATTCAATCAGAAGGAGGTTGAATATTGTATTCCAAATTTCACAAACTTCTCTAGTCTTTGACTTGTTTTAGAATATCAACCAATGTCCGATTCACATCGGGGGTGTAAGATATGAAAGTTCGAAGTTTTTTCGCTATCTTTGCAATCGCAATGGTGACTAGCGCTTGTGGGAAGAATGTTTTCTTTTTCGAAGCACAATCAACTCAGCCAGTGACAAATGAGACACGTGTATTTGTTGACGCGTTTGGGAGTGCATACCCGATGGAGGTGCTAAGCAAAGTCCCGGGGAAGCTCCCAAGCGGTAGTCTTTACCGCTATTTCAAAGAAAATGTTGGGAGCGAATGCAGCATTCAACATCCCGGCTCTCAAACTGCCGCCCTTTGTTCGTCCACAGACAGTTTGGTCAATTGGAGAGCGGGGCAGAGGAAAGTCTGGGATGGCCTTGCGAGAGAAATTATCGCGAAAGCTGGTGACCCGAACGTACCGCTGGATCTCGTATTTTTGGTTCATGGATTTAACAATACTCACGGTAATTCTAGCCAATCCTACGTCAAAGCTCGCAACGCTTTAAGTCGACATGCCAATCCAGGGAGGACCCTGCGGTTCGTTGAAATCTATTGGGACGGATTTCGTTCACCGATTGGCCTAGGAGCCTGGGGCAAAGCGCAAGCCTCCGGACCCTTGGTGGGCTTCCATTTAAGGAGCCTACTAAATTCGTTATCCGATGAAATTGCTGCGAGAAAAAGCCAAGACGTAGATCTAAAGATCCTGTCTCACAGCTCAGGCGCATTTGTGTTGGGTGCGACGTTCGGCGACCCTAGCGCTGCCCTTCCAGAGATGCAGGCTATTGACAATGACGACTATCGAACTTTTGTGATCAACGCTGCATCACGCAACGGCGCGTATCCTGGTCAAGCCGACCGCGGCGGGTATCAAAACCAATCTCATCATTACGACGGATCGCCGAAGCTATCATCTTCAACTGGAATCCACCCAGCGCACAGCGATGGCCGCGCTGTCATGGACCTATCCGGCGGACGAACTCATCGCCATCAAGCGCGCAAGCGTTGCGGCGCGGGCGCGCACGCCGATTGCAGAAGGTCTGGATATTAGCCGGCTCCATTTCGGTTATGCCATTTCCGGCGACAATCCGTCCTGGCGCCCGGTTCGTGTATTTGATGATGGCGCTCAGGTGTTTATCGCCTTTCCAAAGACCATCGCCCATGATGAGGCTCCGCCTCTCTTTGTAACTGGCGCAAAGGGCGAGGCGCAGCTGGTCAATTACCGGATGCGCGGAAATTATTATATTGTCGACCGACTGTTCGAAGCCGCTGAACTCAGACTGGGCAGCAAACCGCAAAGCGTTGTGCGGATAAAGAGGACAGCGGACAGAAAATCCAGGCGGCGGGAGAAGCGCTCATGAGTCCGGTAGAAGAGCAACCGAGTACCCCGCCACCCAAGGTCGATCCGGAAACCCTGGCGCTGCGCGGCAAGGCACCGCGTATCATCCGTTTCAAACGCGGGGTGATCATCGGCATTGCTGCTATGGGCGCGCTTGCCATTGTCGGTGTGACCTGGATTGCGCTCAAACCGGCTACGTTCAAGCTGATCGCCGACACCGAAACGCAAATCCATGCGGAGAATAAACGCCCGCCGGACGCATTGGCAGGCGGCCCCAAAAGCTATGCCGATGTCCCGAAGCTTGGATCGCCGCTGCCCGGTGATTTGGGAAAACCGATATTGGACGCGCAGCGCAAAATGGCAAGCGAGGACGGGTCATCGTCGATGGCGGATCAGGACGCGCTGAATGCAGCGCAGGCAGCGGAAGCTGAACGACAACGGCGAGAAGCGGAGCTGCGCAAGGTGCGCGAAGCAGGCGTGATATTGCCATTGCAGCGGGCCGCATCCGTGACTGCGAGCGCCACCGTTCCAGCACCATTGACGGCTAATGAAGCGGGTTTGCCAGCTGGCACAAAACCGCAGGGGCTCGATCCGGCGCGTGATCCCAATGCCCAGGGGCGCAAGATCGATTTTCTAAAAACCGCGGGCAGCAGCGATACTATCAATCCACATCCATTGCAGCCATCGCCGTCACCGTGGACATTGTCTGCCGGGAGCATAGTTGCGGCCAGCCTGATTACCGGCGTCAATTCCGATCTGCCCGGACTGGTGACTGCCCAGGTGACCGAGAACATCATGGACAGTATGACGGGTCGTACCATTCTGATCCCGCAAGGCTCCCGCCTGATCGGCGAATATGACAGCGTTATCGCTTTTGGTCAGAGCCGCGCTCTGCTGGTGTGGCAGCGCATCATATTTCCAGATGGTTCGTCGCTACAAATCGACAATGCGCCTGCAAGCGATACGTCGGGATATGCGGGGCTTGCCGACACGGTCGACAATCACAGCTGGAAGCTGCTGAAGGGCATTGGGCTCTCGACGTTGCTCGGGGTCGGCACCGAACTCTCCTTTGGAGACAGCGAGAGCGATCTCGTGCGCGCCCTGCGCGAATCCACACAGCAGAATGCGGACCGGGCCGGACAGCAACTGGTCGGCAAAAACCTCGCCATACAGCCCACGATCAAGATACGTCCGGGATTTCCGCTGCGGATCGTGGTGCACAAGGATCTCGTCCTGAGGCCCTGGACCGGCGGAGGATATTGAGATGGCAGGTCTTCGCATCGACAAACTTCCCGATCGGACGCCGGTCAAGCTCACGATTGCTGTACTGCCCGAGCTGAACGATGCGCTCGCTGATTATGCGGCCATTTATACCGACACCTATGGGCAAACAGACCAGGTCATCGATCTGATACCCGCGATGCTCACCACTTTTTTGGAGAGCGATAAGGAATTCAAACGCTGCAGGGCAAGGCTGCAAAAAGGCAATCAGTGATGGAACCGACAGACATGCCATCCAAGCCTGAAATATATCCAATCACCGTCCGCATCCCGGTTGCAGTGAAGATGACTGGCATTGGCCGGTCCAAGCTATATGAGTTGATCGGCGCCGGCGAAATCGAGACGATCAAGGTGGGAAGTTCGCGATTGGTCATGGTCAGCAGCCTGCAGGATTTCATCGACCGACGCCGCACATAGGCTGTTTGGTCTTTTGACATGGCCGGTAGAAGCAGACTTTCAGCTAACGCCCCAGCTGCGGACATTCGAATTGGCTGGGTGTGAGGTCAGCTTTGCGCCCCAATTTCGGACATTGGAGGCCATAGCTCTGATGTCCGAAAGCGGACAGAAGCCACTTCGATCTCTCTAGTTCCGCCGCCAAAGAAGGTTTCACGCAGCAGCTCCCATATCCTTGGCCTGGCCGCTTGTGGGACTGGCCTTGAAGTCAGTTTGTGAGCAAATTTATTCAAAAAACCAAAGCTGGGAGCTTCCGCAGGCCTATTCTTGTGCTTCCAATGGGCGCAAAATGTAATTCGAAAAATGGTGATCTCGGCAGATTTTCTACGATGGCAACCATTGCCACCCGTATGCTTTCGTCCCGAGGGATCGCCAATGCGCGTGTTCCTAGTCTATGAAGTTGACGATAGAGCGGCCCTGTGGCTCATTTACCCTAAGTCCAATGTGCTGACGGCCAAGGTGCGCTTGTTCATCGACTTTCTGGCCGATCGAATTGGCGGGATGACATGGCCCGCTGGTTGAGATCAGCTTTTGCGACCGGGGAGACACTAGTCATATCTCTGCACTTCAATCTCAAGCGCGAATATCACAATGAAGCATCCCAGATCGGAACTTGACTCATATGATACAAATGCCATATCTATATATGATTAGTATCATATGAGAGAGATTTTATGTCCTTGCGATATGCGATATTGGTTGCGCTAACTGATGGACCCAAAACCGGTTATGACGTGGCCAAGCAGTTTGATGAGTCGACCGGATTGTTTTGGCGTGCTCAGCATTCTCAGATTTATCGCGAGCTGCGAAAGCTGAAAGACAAAGGCTATGTTCAATCTGAAGAGATTGAGCAGACTGGCAAGCCCAATCGCATTGTTTTTCAGATCACAGCTTTGGGGCGTTCCGGTCTTTTCGACTGGTCTCAATCTCCTTCGGAACCACAACCTATGAAAGACGACTTTCTGGTTCAGCTCTATGGAATTGAGTCTGTTGACCTAAAGGCACTGCGCGAAAACCTGTTTTTGAGACTGGATCGGCATAAAGACCGTCAAAAACAATATGAGGCAATTCATAACAAAATTGGCAAGGCTTGTTCATTGTCGGATTTGGGTCGGAAACTAGCTCTGGAAGTTGGCATGAGAAATGAACGGGAATGGGCCAGTTGGTGCGCCCATGCTTTGGAAGAATTGAGCGAACAGCGCGTCCGGGAACTGAGTTCAGTGCTCCCCATCAAACAAGCTGAGTCATGACTAGGGCAAATTGCACTGCAAAACGGATCGCGAAATAGGGAGAAGCCAAATGAATAAGCTAATTTTATGGTCCGTCGGTCTCGCTTACATCATCAACGGATTGGTGATGTGGTTCGCTCCGCAATGGTGGTATGACAACGTGCCTGGGATCGCGCAGATGGGTTTGTATCATAAGCATTTTGTCCGGGATATCGGCATTGCCTACGGCGTGATGGGCGGCGGTATATTGTGGGCATTTCGCGATGCTTCAGTAGGAATGTTCGCCTGTATCTGGCCTGCTCTTCATGCGATCTATCATATCGCTATCTTCTTTCACCGGGGTATGTTGTTTGACGATGTGTCAGCGACCAACCTTTTACTGATCCAAATTCCCGCGTGGGCCAGCCTGTGGGTCATCTGGAAAATGCTGAAGTTAAAGCAATTCTCCGAAACGTAGCATCACGGCAGCGCGATGCGGAAGAAGATCATCTGTTGTCACAGGTTGTAGCTGATCCCAACGATAAAGTGGAGCTTGTGGAGACTTTGAATTCCGCGACCTCTTCATCTGACATCCAATGCATGTTGTCTGCCGGGGCAGCCTCGAGCGTGAACCAGTAAAACTTCTGATCGATCCCGATGTCATCATAATATGCAAGGTAAGGCTCATGCTCCGGATCGGTGCGCGGTAAATCAGTGGCGACAAAGTTTTCAGCAGCCCAAGAATGGACGCCAACGCAGGCACCAGCCTCGAGAATGCGCTGCACTCCAGCGAGAAACAAATCCGTGCCACCTGAGGCGACGAGGCCATCGGAAGGAACAATTGTGACAAAGCCTAATTCTCTAACAACTCGGCCGAATTCAATATTTGCCTCATCGTCCACTGAACCGCCGACATTTTTCAACACCAGCGTTCTGATATTCGGGTTTTTCTTCAAGACATTTTCGAAGGAATTCAAGCTATTGCTGTCAACCTCACCAACCGCCGTAATGCGATCGCGTTCCAAAGAAAATTGCATAGGTGTATGATGAAGCTGATGTTGACAGCCGGCGAGCGCGGTCAGGAAAATCAAAATTATGAATTTGGTTCGTTTCAATGTCTAATCCTAGCGTGAAGTAGGTGCCGCCGATCAAAAATTTTATGTCCTATTTTAAGCTGGGCCTGTTTTTTTACCCTCTGTTCTCGGTCGCAGGTCGGCCGATAAACAACTAAAAGGATTTCAGTTGGACTATTGATCGCCGGAAGAACAATTGAGAAAACTGCCGACTTTCAACGGGAACTTCAGTTGCCTTAGTTTCTAAATGGCGACGGCGGTTAAAAGATCTTGGCGTCTCGGTTGCTATTGAGGTACCTCTTAAGATATCCTTGGCATCATATGACAGAGGATTTTCTCCACTGGCAGGCTGAATATTTCCAATGCCTGGAGTCGCAACTGCTACAAGAATAATTGCGATTACCGCAGAAAAAGGCAGATCAATGGGGGTTAGCGTTCGTTTCATTTCTATTCACCTGATGTAAATTACAGACCCGTAAAAATCGGGCCTTCAATGCAACGACGGCGACGAATATCTCGATCCGCACTTGGGGATAGTAAAATAGGATCCATTTGGATATGCTATATCATCACTGATTGATGATTGATCTGGTGCTCCGCGGCGAGTACCACTTGGTTCTTTCGATATAAAGGTGGTTGATGGCTATGAGTGGGAGGGATGACAGCGAAATAGCTTGCGTCTTCCTAGCTAAACGCGCTGTTATAAAAGGCTTTTTAAGTTCCCGTCTTGGTAATGCTGCGGACGCAGAAGATGTGCTTCAAGATCTTTGGTTGAAAATTGACCGGTTAAAAATCGGGCCGGTCGATGATCCGTTATCATATCTGTTTCGGATGGCGCAAAATGCAGCCTATGATCGACGCCGCTCTGCCAAGCGCCGGGCTGACCGGGAACAGCAATGGGTTGAAACACAATCCAGCACGGCCGGGTCTGAATATGTTGACGATTCTCCTGATGTGGTCAGCCATTTGCTGAGCCGCGAAATGCTTGCAGAAGTTGAGCAAGTTCTGGACGGCTTGCCAGAAAGAACATCCTATATTTTCCGGTCGTTTCGAGTGGAAAGCCGAGCGCAGCGGGATATAGCAGCGGAACTCGATATCAGTGTAAGCGCCGTGGAAAAGCATCTTCGAAAAGCTTATCGGGCAATTATTGATTTTAGAAAGGGTGTGGATTCAGACGACTGATAGCGTCGTATTGATAAGGCATGAATGATAAACACATCTTGAACAGGGACGAACCACAACTGCTCGATGAAGCCATTGAGTGGCATGTTCGCGTCAGCGACCCTCACGCTTCGCCTTCGGATTGGATGGCGTTCGGTAAATGGCTGGACCAAGGCGAGGCGCACCGGCTGGCCTATGATGAGGTTTGTGAAAACGACCTTGGGCTGGATGGGTTGCAAGAAAATCCTGCTGAGGGTGAAACCGATGAGATACCGTCAACGCCCGTGCCAGCAAATGACAATCGGAAATGGCAAGTAGGTCTCGGACTGGTCGCCTCACTATTCATTGCTTTTCTGTTCTGGCCATCAGGCGGTAGTCCTGAGCTGGATATCTTTCAGACAGCACCTGGGGAAACGCGGGTTATAGCTCTTGGTCCTGAAACACGGATCGAAATGAACGGCGACACAGTAGTCGCGACAGACCCGGCCAACCCGCGTTTCGCTCGACTGGATCGGGGTGAAGCGGTCTTTTTTGTGAAGCACAACGAATCGAAACCCTTTGTTGTTGAAAGTGGATCATTCACTTTGCGGGATGAAGGCACGGTGTTTAATGTAAGAAATGCAGAGAAACTTTTCAGCGTGTCGGTATCGGAAGGTTCTGTTCGCTTTAATCCGGAACAAGAACAGCAGCTTGTAAAAGCCGGGCAATCGCTAACCCTAACGGACGGAAAAAATCCGGTATTGCGTGCTATTGAACCGGAAGCCGTAGCAGGCTGGCGCGAGGGACGGTTATACTATGACAACGCACCTCTGAGCGCTATTGCCGCTGATCTGGGGCGACTGAGTGGCAAGAAAATAAGTGTCGCCGACTCAATCTCCGATCAACGTTTCACTGGGGTCATATTGGTCGACAAAGAATCCGAGGCAATGGCTCAAAAATTGGAGCAGTTGCTTGGCGTAAGGGCTGAAAACACCGATGAAGGTTGGCATTTTGTCCCTTAAGGTGTTGTTGGTGAAACTTCGTTTGTTAAAAATCGCGATCCTTTGTGCGTTGTTTGTAAGTGCGCCAGCGACGGCCTCTCCACGCCATGACATCGATATTCCGGCGACCAAAGTAGACAGAGCATTAAACCAGTTTTCTCGGCAAACAGGCGTTTCCCTGGGCGGCATCAATGTAAAAACGGCCAGCAAAAAAACCTCGCCAGTGCGCGGCAGATATACAGTGCGTCAAGGTCTGAGAAGGTTGCTACGCGGGACAAATCTTAGCTTCGAAATTATCGATAAGCATACTGTCCGTATTTTCAACAAACCCGCTGGTCGTAGCAGACCAAACGTCAAACCAAAGCGTATACAGGCTCCAAAACCGGTTCGTCCGATTATCCAACCCGTGACCGAAACAATAGTTGTGACCGCGTCGAAACAATCTACCACGCTGACCGATTATCCTGGCTCGGTTACGGTAATATCTCCGCGAGCAGATGTGTCGTCGGCATCAGCGAAAGGCATTGATGCGATTATCAGGCAATTGCCTTCAGCGGCTGAGACAAATCTGGGTTCTGGCCGTAACAAGATATTCCTGCGGGGTATCGCAGACAGCAGCTTCAACGGCCCGTCACAGTCTACATTGGCCATGTATTTGGGTGATACCAGACTTGCTTTCAATTCACCCAGTCCAGATCTCAGGCTCTATGACGTGAAGCGGGTCGAAATTCTAGAAGGGCCGCAGGGCACGCTCTATGGAGCCGGTTCCTTGGGCGGCGCGATCAGGACTATAGCTGAAAAACCCGACATAAGCGCTTTATATGGCACGGGATGGGCACAACTGTCTTTCACAAATGATGGCGAACCTAGCGCTGCTCTGGCGGCGATGATCAACGCCCCCATTAATGATAACTTGGCAATACGCGCATTGGGCTATGTGCAGAGTGACGGCGGTTATATCGACGACGCGCAGCGCAAATTGAAAAACATCAACAGAGACCGGATCAAGGGAGGCCGAGCGTCTCTTCTTTTCAAGCCGGGAGACAGCTGGTCCATTGAAGCCGACGCAGCCTTACAGACTATCCACACATTTGATGGCCAATTTGCAGAGTTGGGAGAGCGTGCATTAACGAGGCGTTCAGTCATCGCCCAGCCTTTTGAATCTGAATTTGCCGCTTATTCGATGACCCTTAAAAAAGAATGGGACAATCTGAATTTGGTATCAGCAACGGGTCTGGTCAATAACCGCTTACTTACGCGATATGACGCTACCGCTCTGCTGCAATTTGATCCGTCCAGCCCCAGCACGCCGCTGGCATTTGACGAGCGGCGTAAAATACGGCTGATTAGTCATGAAACCCGGCTTTCAGGTAGCGGAACCAATAATCGTTCCTGGGTGGCAGGAATCACCCTGATTGACAATGAAGACCAACTAACAAGCAGTCTTGGCCTCGCAAATTCGCCCGACCCATTTTCAGATGTACTGGGCAAAACCAGAGAAGCTGCGATCTTCGGCGAACTTAGTCATCCGCTGACCAGCACCATCACTGGAACGGTAGGTGCCCGCGTCGTCTATACAAAGTTTAGTGTGAACAATATCACGCCAGGCGGCATTGAAGTTGATCTGGATCGGGAAGATGTCAGATATTTGCCAACCGTTGCACTGGGCTGGCGGCCAGATCGGAGCGCATTGATATATGCACGCTATCAGAGAGGGTATCGCCCGGGCGGCTTTAGCATCAACGAAGATTTCATCGATGATGGGGATAGCAGCAACATCAATGAAGCTGTGAACAGCGGACTGATATCGATCGACGACCTTTCCGCCGGAATTGAAGTTTTCCGTCCAGATAGCATTGACACGATTGAAGCCGGAATGCGATCGAAGATAGGAAGCTCTGACCAGATCACTGCGAGTGCGAGTATTTTTTACTCCCGGTGGAAGAATATACAGGCTGATATCGTTGATGCATTCGGGTTTTCCGAAACAGTCAATATTGGCGACGGCAGCGTTTATGGAATTGCCATGGGATTTGACTGGCAGCTGACGCCATCATTGACTGTGAACGGCAAGTTTTTCCTGAACGACAGCGAGGTCACCAATGCAGAAACAAAATTCTTGAAAAGCGAAGGCAGTCGGCTTCCCAATATCGCGAACGTCGGTGCAAATGTTGGTTTTCATATTACAGAACCCATATCCGACACACTTGAAGTGATTGTTCACTCTCAAATCCGTTACGTTGGTTCTTCTCAGCTTGGAATCAGCCCGTTCGTCCCTTTGGAGCAAGGCGATTATGTAACGGCCGGATTAGGTACCGCACTGCGCTCCGAAAAATGGACGATATTCGCAGATGTAACAAACGCCTTCGACAGCAAGGCGAACAGTTTTTCCTTAGGCAATCCGTTCACGGTTGTGGATCGTCAACAAGTGACACCGATACGGCCGTTAACTGTCACGATTGGCTTTAAAGCAGACTTTTAAATATTATCTGCATTTGGTGCGGGTACTCCGACAGGGCGACGTTGTCTTAGTATGACAACCAACAGATCTAAATTCGACGCGGAAATTTCGAACCGAAACTACTCGCGTCGTACCTTACAGCTCGCACTCATCCCCGATCTACGCCCGCGTTTCGAGGATGAAGCGAGCGCCTTGCTTGACCATGTTTTGGGATTTCCAGGGTCAAGCCGGGTCGCAACGCCAGTGGTGTTGGATCATCTTAGTTCGGCACCACTGGCAACTTTCCGCTCTTTTGAAGTAGCCACCATTCCTGACCCCAGCACTCACTGCGCCTCAAAATATGGCGTGCGACATATCGGCATGATTGGCCACATCGTTTCCTATTCAAAAGCCAAGAAAAGGAAGAACTGCGTTACGTCACTCAACAGATCATCAGAGGGTTTTTCCTGGAGCAGGGCTGGACGGTCGGTCGACGGGTTGGAAACAAAAGACCAAAATATTCAATCGCAGCCGGTTTCTGCAGGTGCCGAGAAATTAGCATCATTGGAGCATATCAAAACAGATCCCTGTTACTGCTTTTACTGGCTCGCGAGGTTGATCATTTGGGGTGGCCGTCATTCTCGGTGAAATCTGATGAAAAGCTTAATGAATTCAACGATTGTGATAGACCAGTACATCGCGAACCATTGCCACGGGCTGCCCAAATCTCGACGAACTCTCGGTAAAACCTCCACAATAATATCACGATCGGTGCGCCCGACCGGTGATCCACAAATCTGAACAGGGTGGAAATATGGAAAACTCATTGATCTTAGTGGCTGAGGATGAGCGTGAAATTTCGGCTATTCTGGTCTCCTATCTCGAACGCGAGGGATATCGCACAGTGACTGCAGCGGATGGAGACATCACGTTGACACATCATCTGTCACTCAAACCTGACCTGGTTCTCCTCGATGTCCAGTTGCCCAAGCGTGACGGTATATCCGTACTAAGGGAGATGAGAAAACTTGGTGACACACCTGTTATCATGGCCACGGCGCGCGCCGAAAATCTCGATAAACTACTGGCACTTGAACTGGGCGCTGATGATTATATCGTTAAACCGTTTAATCCAATGGAAGTCGTCGCCCGGGTTAAGGCGGTGTTGCGGCGAACGAACAACAACCATGAAGCTTCATTGATCCGCTTCGGCGATATTGAAATTGACAAGAGCAGCTATGGCGCGGACATATTGCGGGGAGACGAGCGGTCTGCGCTTGATCTGACATTGACCGAATATCGCCTGCTCACTCATCTGGCATCGAAGCAAAAGGTTTTCTCTCGCGCTGAGTTGGTGGATGCCTGTCTGCCAGAAGGCGACGCTTTGGAACGCACAGTCGATAGCCATATCAGCAATTTGCGGCATAAGCTCGAAAGGGCTGGTGCACGAACCATATGTGCGGTCGTTCGAGGTGTTGGATATAGATTGATGGCCGGGTGAAAGTCAGAAGCTCCTTACATCATCGCCCTTTGTGGTCAAAACATTGGCCACTATCGCAACAACTGGCGTCGGTGCTCGCTGTCTGCCTGCTCGTAAACGCGGCTCTGATCATAGGAGCGGTCGAGTTTGTTCAACCCTTTGTAGAACGCCAAATCCTTGATGAGTTATCCCCATCCGCCGCGCGCGCTTATCATGCGTTTAACAGCGACAAAATCCCTGAGCGCGATGATATCGCCGCGCTGATTGTAGAATCCAAAGCTTTAAGAGAGAGCGAAAATAGCCCCGATACACAGGTAAACCTGTGGATATTGATTTGCGTTCTGACCGGGTCAGCAGTGACATTCGCCCTCAGCTACGCACTTCTCGGGCGATTGGGGCATGGATATATCAATGTGGCCCGCGCGGCGCAGTCCGTCGCAGCGGGCGATCTGTCGGCCCGGGCGCGACCTTTGTTTCTGGCGTCACAAGAAGAAGTCAAACTGGCCAGAGACTTCAATTGCATGGCGGCATCATTGCAACGTGCTGAACGGGAGTTGGCTGATGGAACAGCTGCTATAGCGCATGAACTTCGAACACCGCTCACCATATTGCGAGGGCGATTGTACGGGATATCCGATGGTATTTTCTCGCCGGGTTCAAAAGAAGTTACAGGACTGATCCGGCAGGTTGAAGGACTGAGCCGGATTGTCGATGATCTGCAAACCTTGAGTCTCATTAACTCCAATCAGATGAAGCTGGATCTCAAGCCGGTGGATCTTGCAGAAGAGGTTGGGCATGTCCTGGTTACGGTGGCACCGGATCTCGAGGCTAGAGGGTTGCGGCCCTGTCTCGAGCTGCAACCCTCTACTCTTATAGCCGATAGTAGTCGGATCAGGCAGGTCGTGAGTGCGGTCTTGTCCAACAGCCAACGTTATGCAGCCAATAGCGGCATTCTGGAAATCAGGACTCGCGATGATGTTGATGAATCGGTGCTTGAAATTGTCGACTATGGTCCGGGACTGCCACATGATCAGACTGAATGCGCATTCGATCGGTTCTGGCGAGCAGAACAATCGCGAGCAAGGCACACCGGTGGTTCTGGACTCGGCCTGGCCGTCGTTCGTGCCATCGTTGAGGCCCATGGTGGGCGGGCGAAGTTAAGAAATCACAGTCTGGGAGGAACAGTATTTGAAATGTATCTTCCGAAATCTGTTTCTCCATGATTTCTCCACAAAATACCGATGAAGGCTCCATATTACCAGTGCAGGGACTTTTTGTCGGTCGAGGCCGACTACGCATAGCAAAATTTCTGTCGGAGTATTGTTGCGTATCTGAGCAGAAAGGCATTGCGCGCCTTACTCCAAGACCCATAATGGCGCGCAATGCCAACTGGCTTCGAGCGTCTGATGCGACGAAGGCCTGCTGTAACAGGAAAGGAATCAAACAAGATGCTCCGCCTCATGATACTTCCGCTGGCATATTCGATAGTTCTGGCTAGCTGTGCGACGCTGCCGGACGAGAATTACGCATGGCGAACAATTGAACAATGCGATTATTCCGGCGACGAAGTCATCAGCGAAGGCGAAGCACTAGACTGCGGTCTGCCGCGCAGGGACTTTCTCGACATGGATTTCAATGATGACGGGTTTTTAACTTTTCATGAGTTGGCGAATTACGGATAAATTCAGCTTTGGCGCAGGTGCCAACCCTCATATTCATTTGAACTTTGACATCCGATTCAAATCAGATTTTACAAATGGTCGTTAAACAAGAGGTAGTTTTAGTCAAACAGTCCCAGTTTTTAGCGATGAGCGAGAATTTTGTCCGGGCGGGTCACGTAAGAAGTTAGGTCGGTATCCGCAAGGCCCGCCAGCGCAACCTAAAAATCAACAGCTAGCAAAACCTTTTTAGCCCGTTTCGACCATTTGCTTCGCGCCATCAAACCCTGACGATATTATTTTACCTAGGTTCGCAGGCGGTCTTCACTGAACCGGTGAAGTACGAAATACCGTTTTTATCCAGAACCTCTTTTTAGCAGCGCGATATACCGCCTCTCAGGACAGTAGTCAGATTTTTCTGCATGACCTTTTCTCGGGAAATTTCAAAGGCAGGATTTACTTCTTCAGCATGAGCAAATGTTAGTTGCTCAATCGGTTGGATCAGTAGGGACCGATCGATGAGCACAAGGGGCAAGGTAGGATAAGTGAAGCTGCCGCGAGCATTGAATTACCAAAACCAACAGCATTGATTGGCGTCTCCATAATTCCTCTACAGTTTGTCGACCGACGCTCCACGTAAACAGTGAAAAGAAACTTCAACAGCCGGCGGTTTCCGGACTGTGACGGAATTAATCAAGAAGGATATAAATATGAAGTCGTTCACAATATTGACGGCAGCCTGCATCTTTGCTGTCCCCTCTGTGGCAGCTGCACAAAGCAGCGAAACGTCGGCGTTTAACGGGCCATTCGTGGGGTTGGAAGGCTCTCTCGATTCTAATCAAGCGCGCAAACCGACACCGCCTGTCAAAAAGCCGCCAACCACGGCGGCAAAAAAGACAGGTAAGAAAAAGGATCGCGCCAAATTGCCCGATGATCAGGGTTTTGGCGGCCGGCTTTTTGCCGGTTATGACGTCTTGCTGGGTGACAGTTTTCTGATCGGTGTCGAGGCTGGTATCGGCACGTCGGCAGGCGCGTTCACACTTGATGCCAACGGCAAAAAGAAAAAGACGCCGAAAAAGCAAAAGACCAAGACGTCTGGCAGCAAGAAGAAGAAAACCAAAAAGAAGGATATTGCGCTGGCTGCAGGCGAATATCGGCTAGATCCGGGCTTAACCGCTGATGCGACAGCGCGAATCGGTTTCCTGCCATCGCCTAATTTTTTGATATACGGCCGTGGTGGCTATCGCTGGCTGAAGACCAAGCAAATACGTGGTGTCACCAAGGCGGGCAAAACCGTCACGACCACGGGTAAAGTGACTGAAAAGGGATTTACCTATGGCGGTGGTTTAGAATTTGCCGTGTCTGAAAATTTCAGAATTCGTGGTGAGTTTAACCGCACCAACTTTAGCAAGGACTTTAAACAGAACAAGTTTTCTGTTGGTGCAACTGTGAGCTTCTAAGGCAGAATGCATCGCGCGTGACGCTCCTTTCCTCCGTTGGGGGTGTTGCGCGCGATGATCCTTTTCAAGTTACCAAGCCTTCTAATCCTTTGTTGACCAGCGTTTCGTTGGTTGAGCTTGGAATGAATTTTGTAAAGATAATTTGTATGGGGTTTTTTGTCCTTTCAAATATCGTTTCAAATCTCGTCGTTCCGACACCCGTTTTCGCGCAAAATGGTAATGTTTTCTGGTTTGTCCATTTCCACCTAGATGCGAAAGATAATCGGGATTCAGAAGAGAGGCATCAGGCTAAAACGCCAAAAAACCAATCGTCGACCAATCGCAGTTCACAGGAAAAGTTTAGCAGGCGGACCAGTATATTGATAATCGGAGGCATCTCTTTGACACTTTGGTTCGGTTTGGTTGTTTTCGCCAAAGTTGTTTACGATTTATGTTTTTGATCTCAGCTTATTTCATGCGTCGCTGTTATGATGTAAAGACACTCTATTATAGTCGTTTCGCAGACGGTTAGATTACTCCAAAACCTAAGCTGAGCTAACTGCGAGATGATCGCTGTGTTCTAGCGAGACTACGAATCTCCTGATCACGAGAATGCATCTATTGTTGAGCATATGGGGCTCCACAAATCCTCCGCACAATCTCGATCCAATCTCGACCGGAAGTAACGATTTGAGTTCCAGCGGTCACTGGTCGGTCAAACTGTCTGCAACCAGACCCAAAATTGAGGTGTCGAAAGATGATGTTTTCCAAGAAATTTCAATTGATCGCTCTCCCTTCGTTTCTGGCCATTGGCTTAGCCGGGTGTGGCGGTGGTTCTTCTGGAAGCGACGGGAGTGCTCAGACAGGCGGCGTGACTCTGCCGCCCACCCAATCGCCTGCGCCCAGTCCGACACCAACACCGGCACCAACACCTCCGAAGCCCAACGTCCCCCTCGCTCTGCAAAAGGACCCAATCGGAACCTTCGCCAACCCATGGGCCGTCTCGTTTGCCCCCGGCACCTCGTTCGCTTTCATCAGTGAAAGGGCTGGCACGATGAAGTTCGTCGACATCAGGAACGGTCAAATTGGAAATGTGTCGGGGTTACCCGATGTCGATTTCCGTGGACAAGGTGGACTGGGTGATATCGCCTTTCTTCCCTCAGAGGCGGCGAGCTCGCTGGGCCGCCGTACGATCTATCTGAGCTGGGCTGAGGCTGGCAGCGGCGACACGCGTGGCGCGGCAGTCGGGCGAGGAACTCTGATTTGCGACCCAACCACGACCTGCCAGATTGAAGCGCTCACCGTCATCTGGCGACAAGAACCCAAAGTGGACGGAGACGGTCATTATTCTCACAAGATTGCTATCTCACCGGATGGAAAATATCTGTTCGTAAGTAGCGGCGACCGTCAGAAACAGACCCCGGCGCAAGACAATGGTAACACTCTCGGCACCATTGTGCGTCTGAATCTTGATGGGAGTCCGGCTACAGGAAACCCATTTGCCAATCGCGGTGGTCCCGCCAACCAGATATGGTCCTTCGGGCATCGCAATATCCTCGGTCTGCAATTCGCGCCAAATGGCAGCTTGTGGGCTGCAGAGCACGGGCCGAGAGGGGGCGACGAATTCAACCGGATCGAATCCGGCGCCAATTACGGCTGGCCGATTGTTTCAGAGGGCGAGCATTATGACGGCCGCCCAATACCCTCACACAGTTCGCGCTCTGACCTCAAGGCTCCGACATTGAGCTGGACCCCGGCAATCGCCCCAGGCGATTTCATTTTCTACACGGGCACTGCCTTCAATCCCTGGCGCGGAGATGCGCTGATTGCCGGCTTGAAGTCCAAGGCCATCATCCAGGTCAAACTCAGCGGTGATACAGCGACTGAAACGAAGCGGTTCGCTTTCGACTATCGCCTGCGCGACATTGCTCAGGGACCCGACGGACATGTTTATGTGATCGAAGATGGTGACAATGGGCGATTACTCAAGTTGACACCAGGTTAACCTGCACAGTTACCGAAAGGCGCGTTGATGACGAATGGTAAGCGGTATCGACTACTACCGGCTACTGCTTAGGGGATAGGCGTGCTTCTTCTGCGTCGTCGATGTTGGAAAGGGTAAAGAGGAGTTGATGCACCAAGCAGGTTGAAACTGCCGGATCGGAAAAACCCGTTTTCGGCCGTGGCGCTTCGATCGCGTGCTATAGGTTGGGACCTCTTCGCGCGAAAGGCATCATGGCTAGCGGCGCATGACAAGGCGGCAATAAAAGGCCGAATACGTGGCCGCCCAACCAGAAGAGAGCTCAGCACCAAAAAACCTTGCCAGAGGAGCGCCGTCCACACACAGTCCAGTTTGAGACAAGCCTCAACGACTGAGATTGGCATCGGTAGCCGACTGTTGACTTCTGGTTTCGAAGAATAGGATCCATGGTATCATCTTTTGATGGCCTTAGACCAACTCGTCATTAGAACTCCTCAAAGGCGAAGTCTGCTTAACGATCCCGCTGGCAGATTTCATCCTAAGACTGTTACGAAGTTCCGCGAAACATCTCTGGAACACCCACCTTGGGTCGTCAGCGTTCAGACTGTTAATGCTAAGTCTATCGTCAAAGCCGACTGACCGCTATCGGCCCAATTCCTGCCGTTGCAATCGACTCAATCGAACGGCAGCTTCCCTCGCCACTTTCAGTCACTCGCCGACGCTTGACTGGTCGGAATCGCCTGAAAGCTGACATTCAACAAAACAGAGCATAGGGGCCAGAAAGGGTCGCGATTTCAACCAGTGGATTTAGCGGACAGCCACAATCCAAAAGCACGTCGATCTTAGTATGGTCCTCTAAGAGAAGCCAGAAGACGTCATTTGACCAAAGCAGATCGCGGCTTTCTAAAATGCCCGTGCAGGATCTTTGCTCCCGATCGCAATTGGTCCAGATAATCCGACCAGCTTCGCATCATTTCAATACGCTCGTCCCAATGTTTGCCGCGTGCATAGGCTCGGCGCACATCGTCTCTTTCAGCATGCCCCAATTGCCTTTCAATGGCATCAGGATTCCACCTGCCTTGCTCATTCAACAGCGTGCTGGCCATTGCGCGAAATCCGTGCGCTGTCATGGTTTTGCCGTCAAAACCCATGCGGCGCAGCGCAAGGTTGATGGTATTCTCACACATCGGGCGATCTCGCTTCCCCTGGGCCGGAAAGAGAAAACGCCCAAAACCACTAACTTCTCGTAGATCTTCGACAATCGCCAAAACCTGGCGCGTTAACGGGACACGGTGCGGCTTGCGCATTTTGGTCTTCTCCGCAGGAATGGTCCAGATCGATTTATCAAAATCAAACTCGTTCCATTCGGCCTGTCGCAGTTCGCCAGGACGCACGAAAACATGCGGAGCCATACGCAAAGCCGAATGAGTGATCGGATAGCCCGAATAGGCATCGATCGCTCGCAGCAATACTCCTGCCTCCTTTGGATCGATAATTGCAGCCCTGTGCGTTACCTTGGGGACGGTAATGGCACCGCGAAGGTCCGCAGATACATCACGGTCAGCTCTTCCCGTGGCGATGGCATAGCGGAACACCTGGCCGCAGGTGCTGCGCAATCGCCTTGCAGTTTCATAATGTCCGCGCTTTTCAACCGTACGCAGCACAGCGAGCAATTCCGGGGCCTTGATATCGCTGATCTTGCGAAGACCAATTATCGGATGCGCAAAATTCAGAAGCCAGCGCAGTTTGCGTAGCGTAACCTCAGCCCGTCCTTCACGCTCAACCTTCTCCAGCCATTCTTCCGCCACAGCCGCAAATGTGTTGGCGCTCGCGAGTGGGCCGGTGATCTTGTCAATCTTTCGTTTGGCAGCGGGGTCAAAGCCTTCTGCTATCTGTTGTTTGATCTCTTGCCTCTTCAATCGCACTTCGGCGAGCGAGACAGCAGGATAGACACCCAGCGCGATGGTACTTCGCTTTCCGGCAAAGCGATAGTCCATGCGCCAATACCGCTGACCAGCCTTTGTGACGAGCAGATACAGGCCGCCGCCATCTGACATTTTATAGGGCTTTTCTCTCGCTGCTGCTTTCCTGACAGCCATGTCGGTCAACATATGACACCTCATCTGGCGGAAAATATACCGTCAAATGTACTGTAATGTACCGTCAATTGCAACGAATTTTGCTGGATCGCTATGGACGAATTATTCGCTATAAATGGCTGATTTACTGGACTTTCACGGACGTTTGTGGATATGTCCGGAAGAAGGAATGGTGCCCAGAAGAGGACTCGAACCTCCACATCCTTGCGAATACTAGCACCTGAAGCTAGCGCGTCTACCAATTCCGCCATCTGGGCCAACCGACATGTTGTCGGTGCAGGAGCGGGCGATTAGCGCCACGAGGGCGATATTGTCAATGATTCATCTGTCGATAATGGCGATCTTATGTCTGACAGAGCTCTAGCGTGGGAAATATGCTATATAACGGCAGCAATAATATGGATTCGGATATTGCGTGCACGCGCCGGTCATGCAAAAGCGCGCGGGAAGACAATGGCATCATTGCGCGAAAGAAATGGATATTACACTATGACGCTTGACGGACAATTGGTTTGCATTTTTGGCGGTGGCGGTTTTTTGGGTCGCTATATATCGCAGCAGCTATTGTCGCGCGGCGCCCGGGTACGAGTGGCCGAACGCAATGTCAAGAATGCCATGCATATCAAACCGCTTGGTAATTTGGGCCAGACCCAATTTGCCAGCGCCGATGTGACCAAGAAAGACAGCGTAAAACGGGCGGTTCATGGTTGTAACGCGGTTATCAATCTGGTTGGCATTTTGGATGGCGATTTTGAAACGGTGCACGTAACCGGCGCGCGCAATGTAGCCGAGGCAGCGGCTGAAGCCGGGTGCAGCGCGTTGATTCAAATGTCCGCCATCGGTGCCGATAGCGAATCGCCATCCCGCTATGGGAAGAGCAAAGGCGACGCCGAAGCCGCCGTGCTGGAGGCATTTCCGAGCGCTGTAATAATGCGCCCGTCCATAGTATTTGGCCGCGAAGATCAGTTTATCAATCGCTTTGCTGCGATGATCCAGATGATGCCTATCGTGCCGATAGTCGGCGGTGGCACCAAGTTCCAACCGGTTTTTGTCGGGGACGTTGCGCAGGCCGTGGCTGCGGCACTGGAAAAACCAGCCCGCTATGCAGGGCGGACTTTTGAACTGGGAGGGCCGGAAATTATCTCAATGGGAGACCTCAATCGGCGGATCGCCAAGATGACCAAGCGGGATCGCGGCTTTTTTGAGATTCCGGATTTTGCAGCGAAACTGATGGCGACTTGCACCGGCTTTCTTCCCGGCGCACCAATTACGTCCGATCAGTATAAGATGCTGCAGAGGGACAATGTTGTTGCTGATGGGCAAGCTGGACTGGAAGCCTTTGACGTAACCCCTACACCGCTTGCCACCGTTGCCCGGGGCTGGATGGACAAATATACGACTTATGGCCGCTTTGGAGCGCGCGCTAAGGCCAGTTAGGCCATCCGCGCTAAAACCAGATCAGCAACGCTGCGCCCATGGCTACGCGGTAGATCACAAATACCATCATCGACGCCTTGCGCAGGAACTGCATCAGGAACGTCATCGTGGCAAACGCGGCCACGAAGGTCAGCGCGCCGGTGATCAATGCCTCTTTGAGCAGATCGCCACTGGCATCCATGAGATCAGGCACGATCAAAATCCCTGCGCCAGCAACGGCGGGAATAGACAACAGGAAAGAAAAACGGGCTGACTCCACACGACTATAGCCCAGAAAACGGGCAGCGGTCATCGTGACACCCGACCGGCTTGTGCCGGGAATTAGCGCCAGAGCCTGCGCCAGGCCGACAATCAGTCCGTCTTTCAAGGTCATGTCCTCAAACGATTTCACTTGCTGCCCAACGCGGTCGGCCACGCCAAGAAGGACGCCATAGACAATCAAGTTAATTCCCACCAATGTCGTGCTGCGGAACCCCTCCAGATAGCCGCCGGTTTTCAGGAACAAACCCACTATGACAGCAGGAATAGTGCCGATTATAATCCACCACAGCAGCCGGCGCTCGGCATCTGCCTTGCCAATACCAATGGTTGCCAAGCCGCCCTTGCCGAGAGAAAGCACGTCTTTGAAAAAATAAGTGATGATCGCAAGCAAAGACCCAACATGCACAGCAATGTCTATCATCGGCCCCTGATCGGCATAGCCGGTGAAAACCGGAAGCAATATAAGGTGACCGGATGAGGAAATTGGCAAAAATTCGGTTACGCCTTGCACAACGGCGAGGAGCAGCATTTGAATAAATGTCATGATGGGGCCCGGGACAAGTGAAGGAAATCAACATATAGAAGCGACATTCGATTTTGTCGTCGATGAATTTAGGTCCGTTTCGATACTTTTATTGCGCGGATAGCTGTGACCTAAGCCAGAGAATCGCTGAAATACGTTATATAGGTTAGAATAGCTGTCCTATTTTGTTGTTTTTGCGTGACTCTGCCTATGGTTTCGCCTATCGCGAGCCCAACGCCCGCTCAGGAGGGCAAGGTCACCCTAATCGAAAAATACAAGAAACGAGCGATCTGCATGCCAAAAGGCACGAAAAAATTAGACATGTTGAAATTTGTCAACACTGGGCAAAACTATCCGGAAAAGCGCGAGCCAACGCTGCGCGCCGAGGATTTTCATGAAATTGCCGACCGTTATGCCCCCGAAAAGGCGGCGGAACAGGCCGCGCGCTGTTCGCAATGCGGCGTGCCTTATTGCTCGACCTATTGCCCGTTGCATAACCATATCCCGGACTGGTTGCGTCTGACCGCCGAGGGCAGAGTCCGTGAAGCCTATGAAATGTCGAATCTGACTTCGACCATGCCGGAGATTTGCGGGCGCATCTGTCCGCAGGATCGTCTGTGTGAAGGCAATTGCGTCATTGAATTTTCCGGTCATGGCGCAGTGACCATCGGCGCGGTAGAAAAATATATCACTGATACCGCCTGGGAAGAAGGCTGGGTTGAACCGCTGGTTGCGGGTAAATCGCGCGGCCAGTCCGTCGGCATTATCGGCGCCGGTCCCGCTGGCCTGACCGCCGGGGAATATCTGCGCGTCGCTGGCTATGACGTTCACATCTATGATCGCCATGATCGCGCCGGTGGTTTGCTGACTTACGGCATTCCTGGCTTCAAGCTTGAGAAAGACGTCATCATGCGGCGCATTCAGCGTCTTAAAGATGGCGGCATCAACTTTCACGAGAATTTTGAAGTTGGCAAAGATGCAACATTGGATGAACTGCGCACTAAACATGATGCGATCTTGATCGCGACGGGCGTCTACAAGGCACGCGAAATCAAAATGCCCGGCGTGGGCGCACCTGGTGTCGAAGAGGCATTGGATTTTCTGACCGCCTCAAACCGTAAAAGCTTTGGCGATGATGTGCCCGATTTCGACAATGGCCGTTTCAATGCCGAAGGCAAGAATGTGGTCGTCATCGGTGGCGGCGATACCGCGATGGATTGCGTGCGGACCTCGGTGCGTCAGGGGGCGAAATCAGTAAAATGCCTCTATCGCCGTGATCGTGCCAATATGCCAGGGTCGCAGAATGAAGTGAAAAATGCCGAGGAAGAGGGCGTGGATTTTGTTTGGCTCTCTGCCCCCAAAGCAGTCGAGGGTACAGATCACGTCACAGCGGTGAAGGCCACCAAGATGCGTCTCGGCGCACCTGATGCCAGTGGCCGGCGCGCACCAGAGGTGCAGCCCGATAGCGAGTTTAAGTTGGAGGCAGATCTGGTCATCAAGGCTTTGGGTTTTGATGCCGAAGAGCTGCCCAGCCTGTTCGACTGCCCCGACCTCAGCGTTACCCGCTGGGGCACGTTGCGGGTCGATCACAAGAGCATGATGACCAATCTCGATGGTGTTTTCGCCGCTGGTGATATTGTTCGCGGAGCCAGCCTTGTGGTATGGGGCATCCGTGACGGTCGCGATGTGACCGAGCATATGCACAAATTCTTGCGCGAAAAAGCTCGGGCGGAAAAGCAGGCCGCCTGAATACCCCCATATCTGGGCACCTATTTCGGAGTTATACATGAAAAAGTTCATCGCAATTACTGTGAGTTCCATCGCCCTCGCTGTCAGCAATCCAGCCGCAGCACAAGAAACCGATGACACCACAAAGACTGCCGCAACCGAGACGGCGGCGATCGACCCGGCACGTCTCTCTGCCGCCAAAAGCACGGTCGATTATCTGTTCCCGCTCGGCACCTATGAGCGGATGATGAAGGGCACGATGGACCAGATGATGGACCAGATGATGATGAGCATGGGCAACATGCGCATGGGTGACCTGGCTGGTGCAGGCGGCGTGGCCAGGGGCGACATGCCTGAAGGTATGGGCGAGAAGACACTAGCCGAAATGGCGACCGAAATGGACCCGCATTACGCAGAGCGGACCAAAATTTCGACCAAGGTGATTATGGACGAGATGGTCAACCTGATGATCGGGATGGAACCAGCCGTTCGCGAAGCACTGACCAATATTTATGCGCGCAAATTCACGGTTGGCCAACTAACCGAGATGAACAGCTTTTTCGCGACCGATACCGGCAGTGCCTTCGCACGCGACTATATGATGGTCTTTGTCGATCCGGAAATGATGCAATCGATGATGAACATGGTCCCGGAAATGATGCAGGCCATGCCAGAGATAATGAAAAAGGTCGAAGAGGCTACTGCCCATCTACCGCCCGTTAAAATACCTGGCAATGATCCCTTTGCATCGGTTGAGGAAATCATGGACGAGGTTGAAAATTCAGATGATACGACAGATTGGGAAGACCCCGACAACTGGTCAGCGGAAGACCGAGAGCTCGTCAACAAACTGAGCGTCGATTCCGACACCGCGTTTGAGAAATATTATGAAGCGCTCGAAAAAGCGCAGAAGAACGCCAAAGCAAAAATGGCGAACGGCAAATAGACAGCAGCACGCAAAATCGATGCTCTTACCTACTGAAATGAAATTGATATGACACACCACTATCCAACGCCCGAACATAAGCGCCTTGCCGAAACCGGCATGTACCGACCTGAATTTGAATCCGATGCCTGCGGTGTCGGTCTGGTTGCCGCCACCGATGGCAAGGCCTCACGGCGGGTGGTGTCGTCGGCTATCGATGCACTGAAAGCCGTGTGGCATCGCGGCGCGGTTGATGCAGATGGCATGACGGGTGATGGAGCCGGGTTGCATGTCGATTTGCCCGCACGTTTCTTCGACGATGCGATTGCCGATAGCGGTCATAAGGTCATGCCTAACCGGCTAGCTGTCGGTATGATATTTTTGCCGCGCACGGATCTCAGCGCGCAAGAAACCTGCCGGACGATTGTGGAAGCGGAAATCATCGAAGCGGGGTATAAAATTTACGGCTGGCGACAGGTGCCAGTAGATGTGTCAGTCATTGGTGTGAAGGCGCAAAATACCCGGCCGGAAATTGAGCAAATCATGATTGCCGGGCCGCTGCCCGACCGGCAAAGCGCGGCGGAGTTTGAGAAAAATCTTTACCTCATCCGTCGCCGGATCGAGAAGAAAGTTGTCGCGGCCCAGATTCATGACTTCTATATCTGCAGCCTGTCCTGCCGCTCGATCATCTATAAGGGCCTGTTCCTCGCGGAGTCCCTGTCGGTATTTTATCCTGATCTGACAGACGAGCGGTTTGAAAGCCGCGTCGCGATTTTCCATCAACGCTATTCGACCAACACTTTCCCGCAATGGTGGCTGGCTCAGCCGTTTCGGACGCTGGCCCATAATGGCGAGGTCAATACGATCCGCGGCAACAAGAACTGGATGAAAAGCCACGAGATCAAAATGGCGAGTCTCGCCTTTGGTGATCACTCGGAAGATATCAAACCGGTTATCCCGGCGGGTGCATCCGATACCGCTGCCCTCGACGCGGTGTTTGAGACCATCTGTCGCTCAGGCCGCGATGCGCCGACGGCCAAGCTGATGCTGGTCCCGGAAGCCTGGCAGAATGAAGCCGATATCGATCCAGCACACAAGGCCATGTATGAATATATGGCGAGTGTTATGGAACCATGGGATGGTCCTGCCGCACTGGCGATGACCGATGGCCGCTGGGCTGTGGCCGGCGTAGACCGCAATGCACTGCGGCCACTGCGGTACAGCAAGACTTCTGACAATTTGCTGATCATCGGATCGGAAACCGGCATGGTTGTCGTGCCCGAAAGCCAGATTGTCGATAAGGGCCGTCTTGGCCCCGGTCAAATGATCGCGGTCGATCTGGATGAGGGCGTTGTTTTCACCGACAAGGAAATTAAGGACCAGATTGCATCCGAAGAGCCTTATGCAGAACGGGTCAAAGGCTTCCGCACCATGGATGATCTGCCGCCTGCACCAACTGATGCGGGTATGAATTTCTCCAAGGAAGAGCTGATCCGCCGCCAGACCGCAGCCGGTCATACGCTGGAAGATATGGAAGTAATCCTTGCGCCAATGGTCGAGGATGCCAAGGAAGCTATCGGCTCCATGGGCGATGATACACCGCTTGCGGTTATCAGCCTGAAACCGCGTCAGGTCAGCCATTTTTTCCGCCAGAATTTTTCGCAGGTCACCAACCCGCCGATTGACAGTTTGCGCGAACGCCATGTGATGAGCCTGCGCACGCGCTTTTCCAATCTTGCCAATATATTGGAAAAAGATAGCCAGAATGAGAATGTGCTGGTGCTTGACAGTCCGGTCCTGAGCTGCGCGGCTTGGGAGCGACTGAAGAGTAGCTTCGGCGATGCCGTCGCCGTTATAGACTGCACCATGTCGACCAGAGGCGGCGCGATCACCATGCGCGACGCGCTGGCCCGGATCCGCGATGAGGCCGAGCAAGCGGTGCGTCAGGGTAAGACCGAGATTTTCCTGACAGATGAAAATATTGATGAAGACAATATGGCCATTTCCATGGTCATCGCGACCGCGGCGGTCCACACGCATCTCGTGCGCAAAGGACTGCGCGCATACGCCTCGGTCAACGTAAGAGCCGCCGAATGTCTCGACACCCATTGCTATGCGGTACTGATCGGCGTCGGCGCGACGACCGTGAATGCTTATCTCTCCGAAGCCGCGATTGCCGACCGCCATGCGCGCGGCCTGTTCGACGGCCTCACCCTTGACGAGTGCATTGGGCGCCACAAGAAAGCGGTCGACGAAGGCTTGCTGAAGATCATGTCCAAAATGGGTATTGCCGTTATCTCCAGCTATCGCGGTGGTTATAATTTTGAGTCCGTGGGACTGTCCCGCGCTTTGTGTAACGATCTGTTCCCGGGCATGCCGACGAAGATTTCCGGTGAAGGCTATGCGTCGCTGTTCATCAATGCGCAGGAAAAACATGAAGCTGCGTTTGAAGCGGCGGTCGTGCGCTTGCCCGTTGGCGGCTTTTACAAGCAGCGCGATGGCGGTGAACCACATGCCTATGGCGCGCATCTGATGCACTTGCTGCAGAGCGCCGTCGCTCATGACAGCTATTCCTCCTACCTGCAGTTTTCACAGGGCGTGAAAGAACTGGAGCCGATTTATCTGCGCGACCTGATGGAATTCAACTACGCGCCAGAGCCCATTCCGATCGACGAGGTTGAGGCGATTACCGAAATTCGCAAACGCTTTAACACGCCAGGTATGTCCTTGGGCGCACTAAGCCCGGAAGCGCATGAAACGCTGGCGATTGCCATGAACCGCATTGGTGCGAAATCGGTTTCCGGTGAAGGCGGGGAAGAGAAACGCCGCTACAAGCCGTTTGAAAATGGCGACAATGCATCGAGTCCGATCAAGCAGGTTGCCTCCGGCCGTTTTGGCGTAACAGCAGAATATCTTGGTGCCTGTGAAGAGGTCGAGATCAAGGTTGCCCAAGGCGCGAAGCCAGGTGAAGGCGGCCAGTTGCCCGGCTTCAAGGTTACGGAATTTATCGCCAAGCTGCGTCATTCGACGCCGGGTGTCACGCTGATCAGCCCGCCGCCGCATCATGATATCTATTCAATCGAGGATCTCGCGCAGCTGATTTATGATCTCAAGCAGATCAACCCGAAAGCGCGCGTTTGCGTGAAGCTCGTCTCCGCAGCCGGTATCGGCACGATCGCGGCAGGCGTTGCCAAAGCGCATGCCGATGTGATCCTGATTTCGGGCAATACTGGCGGAACGGGTGCATCACCGCAAACGTCGATCAAATTTGCTGGAACGCCCTGGGAAATGGGCCTCACCGAAGCCAATCAGGTGCTTACACTTAACGGTCTGCGGCACCGCGTGAAATTGCGCACCGATGGCGGTCTGAAAACCGGACGTGATATTGTTATCGCCGCCATACTGGGTGCCGAAGAATTTGGCCTAGGTACGCTGAGCCTTGTCGCCATGGGCTGTATCATGGTGCGGCAATGCCACAGCAACACCTGTCCCGTCGGAGTCTGTGTGCAGGATGAAAAGCTGCGCGAAAGATTCACGGGTACGCCAGAGAAGGTGATCAATCTGATGACCTATATGGCCGAAGAAGTGCGCGAGATATTGGCACGGCTGGGCTTCCGGTCGCTCGATGAAATTATCGGGCGCACGGAATTGCTGCGGCAAGTTAGCCGCGGGGCCGAGCATCTTGATGATCTCGACCTGAACCCGATCCTCGCCAAGGTGGACGCTCCGGATACCGAGCGTACGTTCAACCTGCCCACCCATCGCAATGAAGTGCCCGACAGTCTCGATGCGCAGATGATTGCCGATGCGCAGCCGGTCTTTGAACGCCGCGAGAAAATGCAGCTAACCTATACGGTGCGCAATACCCACCGCGCAGTCGGTACGCGTTTCTCGGCTGAGGTGACTGCCAAATACGGTATGACTGCGCTGAACGAGGACCATGTCCATGTGCGGCTGCGTGGCAGTGCCGGGCAATCGCTGGGTGCGTTCCTGTGTCAGGGTATCACTCTGGAAGTCTTTGGTGATGCCAATGACTATGTCGGCAAGGGTCTGTCCGGCGGCAAGATTGTCGTTCGCCCGATGGTCAGCTCACCGCTGGATTCAAAGGACAATACGATTATCGGCAACACCGTGCTGTACGGTGCAACATCCGGTCAGCTTTTTGCCGCCGGGCAGGCTGGCGAACGCTTCGCTGTGCGCAATAGTGGGGCTGATGTCGTCGTCGAAGGCTGCGGTGCCAATGGCTGTGAATATATGACCGGTGGCAACGCTGTGATCCTTGGCGCAGTTGGCAATAATTTCGGCGCTGGCATGACTGGTGGCATGGCGTTTATCCTCGATCTCGACCGGGATTTCGAAAAGCATGCCAATCCCGAGAGCATCATCTGGCAACGGCTGGACAGCGACTATTGGGAAGAGCATCTCAAATCCCTGATCGAAGCGCATCACCGGACCACAGACAGCAATTGGTCGGAGACCATCTTGCGCGACTGGGACCGCTGGCGGGAACGCTTCTGGCAGGTTTGTCCGAAAGAAATGGTCGAGCGGATCGAACATCCACTGTCGGATGGCGAAGCGATTGAGGCGGCGGAGTGAACCGGTCGCAATGACGACGACAGCAAATATTGTTGTCCAAACCCTCACGGCGGCCGATGCTGACGCCATTCTTGATATTTATCAGCAGGGCATGGATACCGGCCACGCGACGTTTCAGGAGCATGCGCCTAGTTGGGATGATTGGGACCACAGCCATCTGCAAACACCGCGCCTCGGCGCTTTTGTGGATGCCGAGCTCGCCGGATGGGCCGCACTTAGTCCAACATCTTCGCGATGCGTCTATGCAGGGGTTGCCGAAGAAAGCGTTTATGTAGGCACAAAATTTACAGGTTTGGGAATTGGCCTCAAGCTTCTACAGGCGATCATCACGAGATCTGAAGAGGAAGGCATCTGGACTCTTACAGCAGGGATTTTTCCCGAGAATGAAGCCAGCATAAAGCTGCACCAAAAGGCAGGTTTTCAGTCCCTGGGTCGCCGGGAACGGATTGGGAAAATGACTTTTGGGCCGTTGGCCGGCCAATGGCGAGACGTTTTGTCTTTTGAACGGCGTAGCAACCACCCCAAATTTGACTAGCGTAAAACACAACATTTTTCACGCTGTATGTTCTTGTTTTGATCTCATTTCCTGCTATGCTCGATAGATGGCAGGCCGGTGCGACATAGTGCCATGAATCAGCCTGATCCGTCATCAAGAGGAACCTATGCGATGTCCAAAATCACGCCCAATTACATGGAAATGAAAGCGACTGACCTCGGTGCCAGCAAGGCCTTCTATAAAAAAGCCTTTGGCTTTGCCTTTACCGACTACGGCCCGGAATATGCCGCTGTCGAAGGCGGGCCAGTACAGATCGGGCTCGCGACGGGAGAAGAACCGCCCGCACCCATGCCGACCTTTGAAAGTGATGATCTGGAAGCCGCGCTAGCGAAGGTGAAAGCGTCCGGCGGCGCAATCGTCAAAGAGATTTTCGCCTATCCCGGCGGTCGCCGCTTTGAATGCCTTGATCCTTCGGGCAATCGCCTGGCCATTTATCAGGTCGCCTGATTTCGGCTTTCCGTGCCTGTTTTACGGTAATTTACGATCCTTGCTGAATGACTCTGCGCAGGTTCAGCTTTGACTCAGATGTGAGTTGCTAGACGCCAAGTGTCGTTGGCGAACAACGATGACTGTTTAGGAGGCTCAGCTATGCGATCACTTTTCTCTCTCCCTTTATTGGCCGTGTCGCTGAGCCTTTCTGTTCCCGCTGCGGCGCAGGATGAAGGCGCTGAATCCGAAATGATCGAAAAACTCAACGATCCGGAATTTCAGGATGGCATGGTGTCGATGATGTCCGGCTTTATGGCGGCAATGATGGACTTGCCCATTGGTCAATTCGCGGCCGCGATGGAAAAAGCTGTCCCCGAAGACTTGGATGGTGGCGAGACATTTTCCGATATTGATCCCGATGCCACATTGGGCGAGCTGGCCGCGCGCGACAATCCTGATTTCAACGCCGATATGGAAGACACAATGCGCAAAGGCACCGCTATGATGGGCATTATGGCAACCGAATTTGGAGCTTTGCTTCCACAGCTCAAAGCCATGGGTGAGAAGATGAAACAGCGTATGGATGCGCTGGAATAGGCTTGTCTTGCAGGTCGTTTTGTAACGCCTGACCCTCTATTCGCAGTTTCGCGCATCAAGCCCCTTCCCCCGCAGCAAAAACCCGATTAACAGCAATGTTATGTGGCAGTTATTCCAGTTTCCTCTATGTCCGTTTTCGCGCAAAGTCCGCCTGCTTATGGGCGAAAAATCTGTCGGCTATGAACTGGTGCGCGAATCACCCTGGGAACAGCGGGATCAGTTTCTGGATATGAACCCGGCGGGCCGTACGCCGGTTATGCGCCATGATCAGCGGGATATCATCCTCATCGATAGTGTAGCGATCTGCGAATATATTGAAGAAACGGTCGAAAAGACTCCCATGATCAACGGCACGGCGACCAATCGTGCCGAAATTCGCCGACTGGTCGCCTGGTTTGACGAGCAATTTTACGGCGATGTCACCGCGCCGTTGCTCTATGAGCGCATGCACAAGCGCATCGTTCACCGCCAACCGCCAGACGCAAAGCTGCTGCGCGAAGCCATGCGGCGTGCCAATGTCCATCTCGACTATATCGATTATCTGATTGATCATCGCAGCTGGCTTGCCGGTGCAACGATGAGTCTGGCTGACCTGACCGCCGCAGCACAAATATCGGTCGCAGATTATCTCGGCGGCATTGACTGGACCGGACATGATCAAACAAAAGCCTGGTATGCGATGTTCAAATCGCGTCCGTCTTTCCGTCCTCTATTGTCCGAGCGCATGGAAGTGATTGCCCCACCGGCGCATTACGAGAAAGTGGATTTTTAAGACGCTTTGGAATCATCGCTGGCGAAGCGAAGAATCATCTGCACCTTGTCCATATCAGGTGCGAAACCATCTTTCTCAATATCCACTATATCGAAACCGAATTTTGCGAAAAACGGTGCAATCTTCGGGGTTGTGAACAGTTCCGCCTCTTGAAAGCGGCCTGACGCTTTGATCGCTCGCAAGCGATATTCGGCCAGCAATCGGCCCAAACCTGACCCATGACGGGCATTGTCCACCATACCCCAGGTAAATCGCGCCTGTCCGCGATCTTCTTTCACAAAGCCGCCGCAGCCGCATATTTCAGTAGCCTGCTCAACGACAAAATAGTCGCCGTCCGGCCGATCCAGAAATTTGGAAAAATCACCCCGCTCGCTTGCATCGAAATAGCGCGGCACATTGCTGTCAAACAACGCCAGGCAGGCGTCTTTATCGGTCGCGACAAACGGCCGGATGGTGGCATTCATCCACGCACCACGGTCATCAGGTAATTGAGTGCCAGATTGTCGGAAAGTGAAAAACCATGTGATGGGCTATACGACAGGCCAGTCGTATCCATCACTTTCAAACCTGCCGAATCAAGCAGTTTTTCTAGCTCTTCGGGCGTAAAAAACTGGTCATGATGATGTGTCCCCTTGGGAATACGCCCGGTCATTTCGGCGAGATCGACCAACATTAGCTTCGACATGGCTGTACGATTGGGGGTTGAGAGGATCATCAAGCCATCATCGGCCAGCGCGTTGGCCAATCCGGCCACGAAACTATCGGTATCATCAACATGCTCGATGACTTCAAGCGAAGTTACCAGATCGAAACCACTTTCTCCGAACTTTTCTATCCCGACATTGCGATAATCGATGTTCAGTCGCTGGGGTTCGGCATGCGCCTTTGCCGCCGCGATATTTTCCGGCGCGGCATCGAGCCCGGTCACATGCGCGCCCATGCGTGCCATAGGCTCACAAACCAGTCCGGCACCGCAACCGACATCCAGCGCGCGCTTGCCTGCCAACGGTCTCAAATCATCGGCTTTTATACCGAAATGCAAGTTAACTGCATCCCGGATGTAGCCCAGCCGCACCGGATTGAGCCGGTGGAGCATGGCCGATGACCCGTTCGGATCCCACCAGTCGGCCGCCAAGGCGCCAAAATGTGCGGCTTCTTGCGCGTTTATCGTGCTTTTGGTTGCGCCTGAAACCGGGCTGTTGCTGATGCTTGCGTTTGTCATAACGTCTCTTTATCACAGCCCGCGCGTCTCGTTCAGACCCTTTTTTCAATAGAAAGACAGATAACAGGCATCATGGCACGCATAGTGATGAAATTTGGTGGCACGTCTATGGCGGGGATCGAACGTATCCGCCGGGTCGCGCAGATTGTGAAACAACAATCCGACGCCGGGCATGAAGTCGCGGTGGTCGTCTCGGCTATGGCCGGCGACACCGACAGACTGGTTAATTTCTGCCGCGAAGCCAGTTCGTTATATGATGCTGCAGAATATGATGTGGTGGTCGCAAGCGGCGAGCAAGTCACATCCGGCCTGCTCGCCATAGCTTTGCAATCCCTAGGCGCGAAAGCACGCAGTTGGCTGGGTTGGCAAATGCCGATCCGTACCATCGAGTCGCATAGCAAGGCCCGGATCGAAACCATCGATGCTGATGACCTGACCGCCTCCATGAAAAGTGGGGAAATAGCTATCATCCCTGGCTTTCAGGGTATTAGCAAAGATGGCCGGATCACTACATTGGGCCGCGGCGGATCTGACACCAGTGCCGTGGCCATTGCCGCAGCTGTCAAAGCGGATCGCTGCGATATCTATACAGATGTCGACGGCGTTTATACGACCGACCCGCGCATTGTGACCCGGGCACGCAAGTTGAAAACAGTGACTTTTGAGGAAATGCTGGAATTGGCCAGTGTCGGCGCAAAAGTATTGCAGACGCGATCAGTGGGTCTTGCGATGAAAGAAAATGTCAAAATTCAGGTGCTTTCCTCATTTACCGAGGAAGGCGTCAACTACACTGCCGATGATCTGCCCGGGACAATGATCGTCAGCGAAAGCGAAATGGAGAAACAGGATATGGAGCGCCAACTGATCACGGGCATCGCCCATGACAAGAATGAATCCAAAATCACCCTGACCCGCGTGCCGGACAAACCGGGTGCTGTGGCGAATATATTTGAGCCGCTCGCCGAGGCTGCGATCAATGTCGATATGATCATTCAGAACGTCGGCCGCGAAAAAGGCGAAACCGACGTGACCTTCACCGCGCCTACGAGCGATCTCGACCGGACGATGCAGGTGCTGGAGCAAGCCAAGGAAGGTATCGGCTATAACCGGCTAATTTCCGACACGAACGTAGCGAAAATATCGGTTGTCGGCGTTGGTATGAAAAGCCATGCCGGTGTCGCTTCGACGATGTTCAAGTCGCTCGCAGACCGCGGTGTAAACATCCAGGCGATTACAACGTCGGAAATCAAGGTCAGCGTACTGATAGAAGAAGACTATACCGAACTGGCACTCAGAGTGCTTCACACCGCCTATGGCCTGGATGCAGAGGATGCAGCTTAACCAATGACTCAATCCAAACTCTCCGCGTTGATGCAACGCGGCACCGATCTGCTTGGCAGCGAGACTGCAATTATGTGCGGAGCTATGAGCTGGGTGTCCGAGCGCAATCTGGTCAGCGCCATTTCCAATGCTGGCGGCTTTGGCGTCATTGCCTGCGGCGCGATGACCCCGGAATTGCTCGATACGGAAATTGCCGAAACCCGGAAGCGGACGAGCAAACCCTTTGGCGTCAATCTGATCACCATGCATCCTGACCTTATGAAGCTGATAGAAGTCTGCGGCAATCATGACGTCAGCCATGTCGTGCTGGCCGGTGGTCTTCCGCCCAAGGGTAGTCTTGAAGCGATCAAGGAAATCGGCGCGAAGGTCATCTGTTTCGCCCCCGCGATGGCGTTGGCAAAGAAATTCATCCGCTCCGGCGTTGACGCCATTGTTATCGAAGGCATGGAAGCGGGCGGCCACATTGGACCGGTTGCCACTTCGGTTCTGGCACAGGAAATTCTACCCCAAATTGCTGATCAGGTCCCTGTTTTTGTGGCTGGCGGCATCGGCACAGGCGACATGATTGGCGCCTATCTTGAAATGGGCGCTAGCGGTGTTCAGCTGGGCACCCGTTTCGTCTGTGCACATGAATCCATCGCCCATCCCGATTTCAAAAAAGCCTTCATGCGCGGCAATGCCCGCGATGCTGTGACCAGCGTTCAGGTCGACCCGCGCCTGCCGGTCATTCCTGTGCGCGCTCTCAAAAACAAAGGCACCGAAGAATTCACCCGCAAACAGATTGAAGTCGCCAAGTTGCTCGATGCTGGCGAAATTGAAATGGGCGAGGCACAATTGCAGATCGAACATTTCTGGGCCGGAGCGCTACGCAAAGCGGTGATCGACGGCGATGTCGAAAATGGCAGCGTCATGGCAGGGCAGTCGGTCGGCATGGTCAAGGCCGAGGAAAGTGTGGTGGATATAATAAAGACGCTGACGAAAGAAGCGGAGGCAGCGCTGGCGCGCTAGAGCACAAATCTATCCGTCTTGCCTAAATAACACAGCTTCGGCATAGTTGCCGAATGACCGAAGCTGTTACCTCTCCTGACCCGCTTGCAGAAATGGAGCAGGATAAGGCCCGCGCCTATAACCAAGGGCTGACACCGCTGCATCCACCGCAAAAGTCTCTGATCCGCCTGAATATTGTTGTTCTTGCCGCCATATTGATTGTGGCCGCAATCGTCGTCGAATTTGCGATCCGTAACGAACTGCCAGGCATTGGCGGCATGATCATCGGACCGGTGACGACCATCATGCTGTTTCTGGTTATCCTGCTGCCCGGCCGCATCTATCGCCGCTGGGGCTATAACATGGGTGACGAACAGCTGCGGGTTTTGCGCGGCTTCATGTGGCGGACAGATACGATCGTGCCGTTTAACCGCATCCAGCATATCGACGTGGCTCAAGGCCCTTTCCAGCGGGCATTTGGGCTGTCGACCCTGATCGTGCACACGGCAGGCACGTATAACAGCATTGTTACCCTGCCAGGCCTGAGCACCCCTGATGCGGAGGTTATGCGCGACACGATAAAGGGCCATATTCGCCAAGACATGATATGAATGACACGCCCCTGACCACAGCAACCGAAGAGTCGGTTGCAAACGACAGCGCGTCCTTCCGCCGCCTGCACCCGCTCAGCATCATATTGAAATCCGTCGCTGCTATCGGGCAAAATCTGATCGCTATGGGTGTGCTCTATTTCAGCGTTTTTGATCAGAATATCGTCTATGCCGGTCTGGCGGCCCTAGCCCTATTGGCCTTTATAATCGGGATAAATGCGCTGATCTGGTCGCGCTTCACCTATCATGTCGGGCCTAAGGAAATCCGGATCAAAAGCGGCCTGCTCAGCCGCAATAATCGCTCCATCCCGTTTGACCGTATTCAGGATGTGAGTCTGGAGCAAAAGCTTGTCAGCCGGATATTGGGATTGGCAACAGTGAAGCTGGAGACTGGCGCCGGTGGTAGTGAGGATGGCAAGCTTGATGCTCTGGCACTCGCGGATGCCGAAACGCTGCGAGATACAGTGCGAGACTATAAATCGGGCGTTGCAAAAAACACGGCAGAGCAAATCCAAGCTGACATCCCGGAAACAGCAGAGAGAGCGCCGGTATTTGCCATGGACAACCGGAGAATATTTATCGCCGGGCTTTTCAATTTTTCCTTTGTGCTGCTTGCGATTTTGGCGGCTATCGCCCAGAATCTCGATTTCCTTTTGCCAGATGAATTTTTCAATCCCAGATACTGGTTGGAACAATTGTCTGAGCAGGATGTGGTCAATGGTCTCAGCTTTTCGGCACAGGTTGCAGGAGCCATTGGCGCGCTTGTTTCCCTGATCGCGGTTGGCTCGGGCAGCGGCATCATCCGTACGTTCATCCGTGAATATGGCTTCCGTCTGGATCGTGTGGATCGAGGTCAACCTGGTTTCCGGCGTCGGCGCGGCCTGTTCACACTTACTGACATGGTCATGCCGATCCACCGGGTGCAGACGGCCATTCTCAGAACCGGTCCGGTCCGTCAGCGCTTTGGCTGGTATCACCTGAAGTTTCAATCGCTTGCAAGTGATGGAAGCGGCGAAAGCGACCATAGCGCTGCCCCCTGCGCGCAGATGGACGAAGTCGACGCGATATTGGCTGAAACCAAGATCGCCAATGTGTCGTCCGACCTTATTTTCCAACGTGTCGATCCGGCATTATGGTGGCGCGATGCGCTTATTCTGGCAGTAATATTGGCGACCGTGAGCGTCGGCCTTGGTGTCACAATCCATCCCGGCTTTTATGCACTGATACTGTTGGCTATTCCGGTCATCGCTGTGATGTTTCTGAACTGGCGGCATCATCAATATGCCCTGACACCGGCCCAGCTGTTCGTCCGCGCCAGCTGGTGGCGGCGGAAATTGACGATAGTGCCCATCCGCAAGGTCCAGACAGTTGACATAAGTCAGTCTCCTCTGGATCATCCGCTTGACCTTGCCACCATTACAGTCGGGATTGCGGGCGGATCACCCATGGCGCCGCTCAGGATCAATGATATTCCCATCACATCAGCAATGGCGTTGCGCACAAAGCTGATTTGACATGGATCTGAAATGATGGCGCTTGACAGGGGCTGCTGAATATCCTCGATAGTTGCAAGAGATATTTCTTGCAGGAGAACAGCATGCGCCGGGCACATTTCATCACATTGGTTTCTCTCACCGCGCTGGCCATCAGCACACCGGTTCGCGCACAAGAGCATGGTCAAAGCAAATCGTCAGAACTGCATCAGATTATCGACGATTACTGGACCTACAATCTTGGACAATATCCCGAATTTGCTTCCTCCCTGGGCGTTGCAGATTCCGATGGCCGCGTTACCGATCAAAGCTTGGAAGCTGAAGACAAGCGGGTTGAGAAAGCCAAGGCTTGGCTGGCACGGCTCGAAAAAATCGATCAAAACAGCCTGTCCGAAGATGATAAAACCAACTTCGGTATCCTCAGGCGTAGCCTGGCCGAACAGGTTGAAGCGAGCACCTATGGCCAACGTACCATCAATTTCACCAATCGCAGCGGCTGGCATCAAAGCTTTGCCAGCATGCAGAACAACCTGCCATTTCGCACCGCGGCGGATTATCGAACTTATGTAAGCCGCCTGCAAAAATACGGGATTGTCCACAGGCAATCGATATCTGTTGCCAATCAGGCGCTGCAAGGCGGCTATGTCCAGCCATGTGTCTCGATGGTCGGCTATGAGACCAGCATTTCCGGGCTCATCAAGGAAGATCCGAAAGAATCACGCTTTTTTGAGCCGTTCAAGCGGACCAAACCCGATGGAATTGATCAAGCGACGTTCGACCAGATCGCAGCTGATGCCTCGAACACAATTACCGCCGTCATAAATCCTGCGCTGACCGAGCATTTGAACTGGTACAATAGCCAATATGCTCCCAATTGCGCAAAGGCGCCCGGCGTATCTGCCCAGCCTGGCGGAGACAAATATTATGATTTTCGCATTCGCCAGATGACGACCACGAACAAGTCGGCCGACGAGATTCACAATATCGGCCTGTCCGAAGTCGCCCGCATCCGGACCGAAATGGTGGAGGTTGCCAAACAGGCCGGTTTTGAGACACGCGAAGCCTTTATTCAGGACCTGCGGACCAACCCCAAATATTATGCCAAGACGCCCGAAGAGCTGATGGAAAAAGTGGCGCGGGTGACGAAACTCATCGATGGCAAAATGCCGTCAATTATCGGCAAGCTTGCACGTTTGCCCTACGGCATCAAAGAGATACCGGCGGAAACGGCCGAAGGCACCACCACGGCTTACTATAATCCGGGATCACCCGATGTCGGCATTGCCGGTTTCTACTATGTCAACACGTCCAAGCTGGACCAGCGGCCATTCTGGGAAATCCCTGCGCTCAGCGTTCATGAAGCGGTGCCTGGCCATCATATGCAGATTGCCTTGCAGCAGGAACTCGACATGCCCGATTTCCGCAAGTATGGCGCATTTTTCACTGCATTTGTTGAAGGCTGGGGCCTCTATTCCGAGCGCCTAGGTATAGAAATGGGCCTTTATGATACACCAGCCAAAGATATGGGCCGGCTATCCTACGAAATGTGGCGCGCCACGCGGTTAGTGGTCGATACCGGTATACACTCAAAGGGTTGGAGCAAGCAGCGGGCGATTGATTTCATGACCGACAACACTGCGCTGAGCACCGCCAATATCGAGGCAGAAGTGAACCGCTATATCAGCTGGCCCGGACAGGCGCTGGCCTATAAAATGGGCGAACTCAAAATTCGTGAGCTGCGGACCAAAGCGACTGAAACTTTAGGCGCAAGATTTGATCTGCGTGAATTTCATGATGTTGTCCTCGGCCAGGGCGCTGTCCCGCTCGATATGCTGGAGGCCCAGGTAAATCGCTGGATCGAAGGGAAGAAATAGGATGAGTATTTTTCACATATCATGGGCGATCGCTAGCCTTGCAATCGCTACGCCTTCTCTTGCACAGACCACTCCTGATACCATAGCCAATACTGTATTGGCAGACCTCAAGGCCGGTGATGCAACCAATGTCGTGGAAAACATTTTGGCAAAAGCGCCCTTGATATCAACGGGACCTGCCGAAAAGACCAATTTGATCAATACCCTCAACACGCTTTTCTCCAGCTATGGACGGGTCGAGGGGTGGGAGCTGGTCGGTTCGCGCCATGCTTCAAGCCGGTATGTCGAGCATAGCTATATCGTCTTTCAAGAAAAATACGCTATGTCCTTAGAGCTTAAATTCTATCAAGGAAAAGAGGGCTGGAACCTGACCGCATTCAACTTTAACGACAAACTGGACAAACCAATTGAAGCTCAGTTTATGGAAGACTTGGAAAAGTCCCTAGAAAGCCTAGCCGCTAAAAACTAACAAACAGCCTATTGGCCTTCGTCATCCACAGGAACAGGCGGCGGCGTTTCATCGGCACCGGGTGGTACAGCCAGATCGTTATCCGCTCGAGTACCGGCTTCCTGCTTTTCCAGAGCCGCGGCGTCCTGTGCTTCAAGCCGCGCGCGCGCTTCGGCGGCTCCGGCTTCACGTGCTTCACGTTGTGCTTCAATCTCGCGCAACCGCTCCTCGACCGCTTCGGCTTCGCTATCAATCCGGGCCAGCCGCTTCTGACGCTCCTCTTCGATCAACCGACCCCAATTGACGGTGTCATCCTGCCCTTTTTCGGCATAGGCCTGACGCAGCAACCGCTGCGTACAACCGGTGAAACCACCAGCTCCGGTAGGCGAACAGCTTTGCGTGCCGTCTTTGCCGACATATTCATAGGCCCGTACACGCTGTGACCAGGCTTCGTTTTTGGCATCATTGGGATTGTCGCGAAGTGTTTCGGGAATCCGGTAACGTTCCGATTCATCCTTGCGAGCGCAAACAACTATTTCGCCGTCGGTGCTTTGCGGGCAAGGGTCATCACCATAGATGACCAGTTGATTGACCCGATCGCCGCCAGCATCCTGCGCCATGGCGGGTGGTGCCAACATCACACCTGCAAACAGCAGGGGTGCCGAAAATGAAGCTATTTTTGTCATATTCATCCTTTGCCAGCGACTGAATGAACCCGTGCTGAAGGGCAATAATCCAGTCAGAACCGTTTTGAAAGCCCGATCGCGACCTTACACCCCAACCGAATGGCAGCGCTTAGTACGGGATAGCCAGGGGTATCTTCCGCGCCCGCCTCAATCGCTGTCTGCTTATGCTCCAGTTCCTCTTCGCGAAACTCCGCAATCTTACTGAGCAATTCCGGATCGTTTTCCGATTCCAGCTGCTCCATCTGTTCCTGGTAATGCAGGTCAATTTCCGTCTCAACTGCGGCGGTACAAGCCATAGCGGCGCGCGGTCCCATGATAGCAGTACCTGCACCAAGCGCATAACCCGCCACTTTCCAGAAGGGTTGCAGCACGGTTGGCCGGACGTTGCGTTCAACAATCATTTGGTCAAATGCATCCAGATGCCGCTGTTCCTGCTCTGCCATATGGTGGATTGCACTGCTGTCCGGCGCGTCATCTCCCATTACGGCAAGCTGGCCCTTGTAAATTTGCGCCGCGCCATATTCACCGGCCTGATTTACCCGGATCATCGAGGCGATATCCGGTTTTGCTTTTCCCAATGTCTCAGCCATTGCGTGTCCTTTCAGGCCCCGTCTTTCCGGCCCATTGCCATCAACACCAAGATGAGCATCGCGCCGCCAACAGACAAGAGGAAATTATATCCGGCCAGAGAAATTCCAAACAGGGACCATGGCGCAACATCACAGCGCACCAACGGCGCGTTCATGATCGAATCGAGCATATCACCGCCAGCTGGGACGCTGGTTGCGCAGGACGTGATCCCTTCCCACCAGCCATATTCAACTCCGGCGTGGAAACCACCAATCAAGCCGCTGGTCAAAATACCCACAGCGGCCAAAAGCAGGAGCAACAAGGAAGCCGTCTGCTTGCGCAAAAGCAGTGCACCCATTGCAAAAATTATTGCCGCGAGATGCGGCCAACGCTGCCACATACACATTTCGCAAGGATAAAGGCCAAAGCCATACTCGCTGATCAAAGCCCCACCGAGCAAAGATGACGGGATGATCAAAGACAGCCATAAGGCTGCACGGGAAAGGGCCATATCCGGCTTCCTAGTTTTTAGCAGTTACCGGTTTCGCAGGCTTTTTTGCCGCAGCTTTGTTCATAGCTACTTTCAGACCTTCTGGCCCCAAACGACCAATGGTTTGTAAAGCATAATGCAGCTGAAAATCTTCAATGCCTTCTTTTTCCAGCTCTTCGGCCGTTTGCGTGAAACGGGGATCATCCTTGGCGTCTTCTTCCAACACGTCATCTTCCAGCTTCACTTCGTTGATAAGATGCCTGCGCAAATCGGACTCACGGAAACGCGGACGGGTTTTGTAATCAGGATCCGATAATTGCGGGACCATGATATCCGGTTCAATTCCGCCTTCCTGCACCGATTTACCAGACGGCGTGTAATAGCGCGCCGTGGTCAGGCGCAGAGCAGAGGTATTGGAGAGCGGCAGCAATGTCTGCACCGATCCCTTACCAAAGCTGCGTTCACCCATGACCAGACCGCGATGATGGTCCTGCAAGGCGCCGGCAACAATCTCCGAAGCCGAGGCGGAACCCGCATCGATCAGGACGATAACCGGCAAGCCATTGGCCGCATCACCACTTTTTGCAAAATAGCGTTCAATGTCGGATTTTCCGCGACCGCGCTGCGACACAATTTCTCCGCGCGACAGGAACACGTCAGATACGTTGACTGCTTCATCAAGCAGGCCGCCGGGATTGGAACGCATGTCGAGAACATAACCCAATGGTTTTTTTCCAAGCGCCTTGTCGATACCGACAATAGCAGCTTTCACGTCCGCACCAGTGTCGTTTGAGAAGCTGTTGATACTGATCACACCAACCTTGTCTTTGACTTCCCAAGTGACAGGTTTCAGGTCAATAACCGCACGGTTCATGGAAACGTCAAACGGTTTGTCCCGGCCGGGGCGTACAATTGTCAATTCGATAGGAGAACCCGGCTTACCGCGCATCTCCTCAACCGCTTCATCAAGCGATCCGCCGTAGATCAGCGCTCCGTTAATGTGGGTAATATAGTCGCCAGCCTTCACACCGGCTTTATCCGCTGGTGTGTCCTTGAACGGTGCGATCACTTTGACAGCACCATCTTCCATCGTCACAGAAAGGCCTAGACCGCCATAATTACCGTCTGTCTGCGTCCGCAGATTTTCAAAATCACGCGCATCCAAAAAACTGCTGTGCGGATCAAGGCTGCCGAGCATGCCGTTGATCGCCCCTTTTATCAGGTCCGCATCGTCCACCTGATCGACATAATCCGTCCGAACCCGGTCAAACACGCTCATAAACTGTTCCATCTCGCGATAGGTATTCGCATCGACAGCAGAAATGGCAGACGTGGTTGCGGGCAACAGCGCGACGGTCAGAACCAGAGCGGTTGCTTGCAGAAAGGGCTTTTTCATAGTCAAAATCCTGTGAGTCTTGATATGCCATAAATATAGGCCTGAAAATGCGATAATGCCAAGGACCTTAACCAACTATGACGTTAATCATCGACGAACGTCATTTTACTGGCCATTTCATCCCACAAGAGCGGCAATATCGATCGGACGCCCATTGCGCCGCAGTTCCACGGTCACTTCGGGGTCATTTTGGCCTGATCGGCCAATTGGAGCTCCTTGAACCACTTCATCACCCACGGTTGCACTGGTCGTCGCCATATTGGTGATCAGGCTGGTCCATTTCTCGTCATGTTCGATGATAAGGATATTCCCGTAGTCGCGATAGCGCCCGGCAAAAGCGACCCGCCCCGCCGCGGGTGCGACTATCTGAGCCCCTGGATCTACCGCTATGGTCAGACCGCGGGAACGATAACCACTATCTGATATTTCACCCAAACCCGTCACGATATCGCCAACAACCGGCAATCGATAGGCGTTTGCAACGTCGGCCGGACGCGCGCGGTTGCGGACAGGACCATCGCCATTCTGGTTGGGACGCAACAGCGGCCCATCCAGCCGGGACAGCGATTCGCGAACGGCGCCGCTTTCGCGAATTTGATCCATCAGGTCGAGTATATCCCTTGCTTCTTCGCCCAAGGCCAGAGCGCGATCCTGTTCCAGACCGGCATCATCCGAAAATTGCCGGGCCTCAATCCGTTCATTGGCTTGCAAACCGGCCAGCTGTTTACGCCGCTGTGCCAGGCGTTGCTGGCTTTCATTCAGCGAAGCTATTGCCCGGGCAGACTGCGCTCGCAACTTTTCGCCCTGCTGCACTTCGCGGCGCAAATTGGCGGTACGCTGTTCGATCTCGGGAACCACTGTCGACATGATGGAGCGGATGTAGATGAGTTCATCGAGTGACCGCGGTTCGACCAAAGCCAGTGCGGTGGGTTTACGGGTCATCATCTGCAGTGCGGCGGTCAGTCGTACCACCGGCCCTTGTTTCTCGGCCAACCGGGCGCGCTGACGCTGCTGCAAGCGTTCAACAATCGCAATACGGGATCGTGCCGCACGGATATCGGCTTCTGCGGCCTGTATGCGCGCGGCGAGCGCGGCCGCTTCGATCCCGATCCGGTCTGCTTCATTGGTTGACGCCTCCGCCTGACGGCGCAAAGCATCGCTGCGTTGACGGGCCTTATCCGATTGTTCGCGAGCGGAAACCAGGGATCGCTGTTGTTCTTCTAGTGACGGTCCGGGGGTTTGAGCAGTCAGAGTCCCTGCAAAAAAAGCACCGATGGCGGCTAGGCCGAGCAGCAGGAAAAGCCAGCGCGGCACTCCTTAGCCCTCTCGATGATAAGGATGATTGGCGATGATTGCAGTCGCCCGAAACAGCTGCTCGGCCAGCATGGCTCTGGCCATCAGATGTGGCCAGGTTGCCTTGCCAAAGGAGAAAAAAAGGTCGGCGCTGCTGCGCTCTTCTTCAGTCAAACCGTCCGCCGCTCCGATAAGGAAGCGCGCCTCGCGCACCCCGTTGTCGCGCCAGCCATTCAAAACCTTTGCAAAGGCCTTGCTGGTCCAGTTCTCTCCGGTTTCATCAAGTGCGATGATTTTCGTCTGATCGCCTATTTTCGGCGTTTTTCCACCTTTTTCAGGCAACTCACTCAGCTTCACATCCCAATTGATCCGCTTGACATAACGTTCCACCAGCTCCTGTTCGGGACTGCGGCCGATTTTTCCGCGAGCGACGATATGAAGCCTCATGTTTGAAAACCGCCCTGGTTAGACTTCTGCAGCCTCGGCTTCTGGCGCATCTTCTTCACCCACCGCCCACATGCGCTCCAGATTGTAGAAACTGCGCACTTCGGGGCGGAAGAGGTGAACAATCACATCACCCGCATCAATCAAAACCCAGTCAGCATTGGCGAGACCCTCGATACGTGCCTCTCCGCCAGCTTGCTTGATGCGCTCCACCAGTTTCTGGGCCATTGATGCGACCTGCCGGGTGGAACGCCCTTCAGCGATCACCATATGATCGGCAATATTGCTTTTGCCCTCAAGTCCGATCGTCACAATATCCTGCGCCTGATCATCGTCGAGCGATTTCATCACGAGAGCATAAAGGGCATCTGATTCGGCTTTTCCTTCTTTGGAATCAGCGGATTTCAGTGCTTTGCTTTTTGATTTCGTCAATTCAAATCCTATCAATCTGTCTGGCAAATCAATCTACGCGTCACAGCGTCGCGAACGCAGTGATTTGCATATTGCCGGTGCCAATGGGGCCGGGCCATCCGGATCGCGGTGGCCGAGCGAGGGTCGGGACGATAGCGCAAAAATGTCAGCGCTGGCGTACTCCATTCAGTCCAGTTCATACGCTGGCTCGCGGGCCGGACGGAGCGCCGGAGCCATGCCATTGCGGGTGCCGCAAGAGCATCATCATTATAGCCGGGCCGCGCAATAACTGCAATCGGCAATAAACGGGCTATTTTCCGCCAGTCTTTCCAGCGGTGAAATTGCGCCAAATTGTCGGCTCCCATGATCCACACAAATTGCCGTTTCGGATAGCGGTGAACCAACGCACGAAGAGTATCATAAGTGTATCGGGTGCCAAGCATCTGTTCGATAGCCGTTGGCTTAATGGCACTACGTCTCGCCATTTTTCGGGCCGATGCCAACCGCGCACCAAGCGGCGCCATGTCTTTGGAACCTTCTTTCAGCGGATTACCGGGCGATACCAACCACCATAGTTCGTCGAGCGCCAGTTCCTCCATCGCAAACAGGCTGATCGAGCGATGCGCACCATGGGCAGGGTTAAAGGAACCGCCCAGAAGGCCTGTGGTTTTCATGACAGGGATGACCAGCTTTTCCAGGTACCCACCGCATAGAAAAGTCCATAGATCAGTACAATCAGCGAACTCCAAACGGCGAAACTATTGATCTTCTCGGGGACAAATAAAGCCATAGGGAATATTATTAGGCCGCGTGCCAGATAGACCACGCTTATGACAACCAAACCGGTTCGCAGCAGCGGTGGCTTCCAAACGAGCCCAGCTCCGGCGAATGCAAACCAAGCCCAAATCGCTATAATCGATGCAATTCCCATGGTTATCAGGACCGGATAAAGCGATCCTCTTTCCGCCAATTGAGCCATGTCTTCGCCCGCACCGAAAAATCGATACCAATCCGGGCCACCAATAATTACGCCAACGTGAAGAAGGCTGGCAATCAGACTCAATATCCCGCCGACAACGAGTAGCTTTTGTCCGAAGTCCAATGTCGCAAACATCAAGGCCGTATCTGCCCCGTTCCGCGTACGACCCATTTATAGGTCGTCAGTCCTTCCAGTGCGACGGGGCCGCGGGCATGCAGGCGGCCGGTGGAAATGCCGATCTCTGCGCCGAGCCCGAATTCGCCACCATCGGCAAATTGGCTGGAAGCATTCCACATCACGATCGCACTGTCCGCATGTTGGATGAACTGATTGGCCACCGCTTCGTCCTCGGTCACGACCACATCGGTATGGTGCGAACCATGATCGGCAATATGAGCGAGCGCCTCGTCCACACCGCCTATCATCCTTGCAGACACAATAGGTGCCAGATATTCCGTATCCCAGTCTTGGGCATCCGCAGATACAGTGCGCGGATCAAGTTCCATGATCGCATCGTCGCCGCGTATTTCGCATCCTTCGTCAAGCAGCGCTCTTAACAATGGCCCGGGAGCGGGATAGTCCTGATCGATCAGCAATGTTTCCATCGCTCCACAAACCCCGGTGCGACGCATCTTGGCGTTGACCGCGATGGCAATTGCTTTGTCTTGGTCGGCCGCCTTGCCGATATAAGTGTGACAAATGCCATCGAGGTGCGCGAGGACTGGCACGCGAGCCTCTTCCTGCACTCGCGCCACGAGAGATTTGCCACCGCGCGGAATGATGATGTCAATGAGGCCAGAGGCTTTCAGCATCGCCCCAACGGCTGCGCGGTCGGTCGTTTGGACCAGCTGGATGGCATCTTCTGGTAACCCTTCTTCCACCAAACCTGCAACCATTGCCTTGTGAATTGCCCGATTGCTTTCAATCGCCTCTGATCCGCCGCGCAGGATGACGGCATTACCCGATCGCAGCCCCAAAGCCGCTGCGTCTGCCGTCACATTGGGGCGGCTTTCGTAGATGATACCGATGACGCCAAGCGGCACCCGCACCCGCTCCATGATCAGGCCGTTGGGCCGCTCATTTCGGTCAATAACTGCTCCGACAGGATCGGGCAGTGCCGCGACCTCCTCCACCGCCGACGCAATGGCGTCAAGCCGCTCTTCATTGATCATAAGTCGATCGAGCATGGCGTCATTCAAACCGTTTGCGCGACCGTTATCCATATCCTGAATATTAGCGGCCAAAATCTCGGATTGATGGGCGTGTAATTGCGCTGCCGCCGCGGTTAAAGCCCGCGCTTTCTGCGCGCTTGCCACGCCGGACAGGACCGCAAAGGCGGTACGTGCGCGCTGGCCCATATTGGTCATAAGTTGCTGATGTTCACTCATCCGCATCTGCTAGCATGGCTATTGCTTTCCGATAAGCAAAAATCAGAATCAATCTGACGTCAAAATAAGTCACCATGAAAGTGACAAATCGCACAAACGAATCGAAAAAACCCATTACTGTCGGTTAATTTTACATTAATTTCGCAGCTCACCGCATCCCTGTTTCGACTCGTCACGAGTCGTGTGAAGAGGATTCGCCCCGTTAACGACCCTCTGCTAACCGCTGATCGGGGATTAGTAAGAGTAATTTCGGGTCATGCAAAATCACAAAACCAAGGGAGGGCTTTTGGCCCGGCTGGATCATTTGTTTACCGATCGCGAGTTTTTCATGCGCGCAAACGGACAGGTCCGGTTCCTTACAATTTCAGGGACGCTCCAAAAACGTGTCGCTATAACCGCAGCCTCAGTCATTGGCCTTTGGCTGTTGATCACTTTGGCGATGACGGTCAATCAACTGACCGTGACCAGCGAGCGGATGGCGCTGGCGGAAAAAGAAGCCGCTGTAAACAGCAGCGAAAATCGGGTTGCCGCATATAAGGAATCGATCGACGGCGTGGCCAAAGACCTGATCCAGCGGCAGGATGCGATGGAGCAGATAACCCAGCAATTTATTGGCGAAGAAACGGCTGCAGAAAGCCAAAGCCTGACCGAGACGGAAAAAGAACTCTCCGAAAATACCAAGAAAATCAGCGCCGCTTTTCCAGAAGCCGCTGAACTGGCCCGGCTTGAAGCCCGGCAAATTGCTTTTGCCCACAAACTAACGCGTGCCGCCATGAAGCGCACCGCGCGCGCCGAAGCAGCGATTCGCGAATTTGGGCTTAATCCTGCAACCCTCTCGGCCACATCCAATGAAGCAGTCGGTGGTCCGCTGATTCCGTTTTTTGCCGATGGCGAAAAAGAACTGCATCCCACGCTCGAGCGGTTAAACAACGCCTTGCTGCGAATGGATCAGCTGGAACGGACATTGCTGACCATACCTTCGGCGATGCCAGCAGATATTACCATGATGTCAAGCAATTACGGTTATCGCCGCGATCCATTTACCGGCGGCGGCGCGATGCATAATGGCATTGATTTTAAGGGACCGTATGGCCAGCCGATATTATCTGCGGCACGAGGCACGGTTAGCTATGCCGGATGGAAATCCGGCTATGGCAAAACGGTGGAAATTACGCATGGCAACGGCCTGATGACGCGCTATGCACATCTTTCCAAAGTTCATGTGACCACTGGTCAAAAAGTGAAACAAGGATTACAAGTGGGGGCTATGGGAAGCACTGGGCGATCAACTGGCACACATCTTCATTTTGAAGTGCGGCTGAACGGCAAAGCGGTGAACCCCCGACCATTTCTGGAGGCGAATACAGATGTTCTCAAAATCCAAGCCGTCGCAAGACAGCGAACCAACGCACCAAAGAAGCGTGCCGAAAAGTCAGGCTCCAGCCGTGGCTAGAAGCAGTGCAAGCAACGGATCAAGCTTCTCCATCATCGGCGACGGCATTGTAATTACCGGCAATATTGAAGCCAAGGTCGATTTGCATATTGACGGCGAGGTCATTGGCGACATCAGATGCCTGTCTCTGGTCCAAGGCCCATCGAGCAAAATTCAAGGCGCAATTGTTGCGCAGAATGCCAGCCTGTCTGGTTCAGTCGAAGGCTCGATTGAAGCCGGCGATCTGGTAATCAGCTCCAGCGCTCGTATTGGCGGTGATGTGTCTTATGAAAATGTCACCATTGAACAAGGCGGACATGTCGACGGCAAATTCAAACATAAGAGCGCCAAATCGCCAAACCTTGCCAAGACAACCGTGGACATGGCGAAAAAGTCGCCACCATTGGAGCTGACTTCGGACGACAAGGCCGCTTAAGAAAACAGCTTCTCTTGTGAACTTTGCAAAGCGCATGATGTCCTTTCGGCCATTTTGCGCTTTTTGCATTTGATCAAATCTGGTGCGCAGCCTTTAGGAAAGCGGCGGGTCACGCGCATGCCACCACTGTCTAGCTAACCGGTGCTTGCCGACGATAGCTGAGGGCTTCTGCAACATGGATCCGCCCGATCTGTTTGGCGTCCGCCAGATCAGCTATCGTCCTGGACACGCGAAGGACCCGGGTATAACTGCGGGCGGATAGCCGCATGGCTTCTGCAGCTTGTGCCAGCAACTGCCGCCCGGCCTCATCCGGTGTCGCATGTTTTTCCAGCGCATCGCCGTTAATTTCAGCGTTGGTCCGAGCATCGAGATCAGTATAGCGCTCACTCTGCACGCGCCGCGCCTTGGTCACTCTGGCCGCAACCGCAGCCGAGCCTTCGGCAGGGGCCGGCATCGTAAGATCGGCCGCTGACAAGGCTTCCACCTCAATGTGCAAATCGATTCGGTCGAGCAGGGGTCCGGAAACTTTGGCCTGATAATCAGCTGCACATTTCGGCGCGCGTGAACAGGCAAGGCTCGCATCGCCAAGATGCCCGCAGCGGCACGGATTCATCGCCGCCACCATCTGCACACGTGCTGGAAAAGTAACATGGGCGTTCGCCCGCGCTACGCTCACCTCTCCGGTTTCCAGCGGTTGGCGCAGCGAATCCAGCACGGTGCGTTGGAATTCCGGCAGTTCATCAAGAAACAACACGCCTAAATGAGCGAGGCTGACCTCGCCAGGACGCACTTTCAGGCCGCCTGTTAAACGCCAAACTCTATGATACTCCAAGGCTCTTTTTTGGGCTCAATAGTCATGCATAGAGATACTGTGCTCCAAACTCTGCGAGACTGTTTTCGCAAAGGGCGAACTCGGTGAGATTCGTTGATAAAATATCCATCTTGCCAAGAAATCGTGCAAAACTGCCGCCTGCAACAAGTGCGGTGCGCGGAGAATTGGCCGTTCCGTTCTCAGATAAACCAATAATTTTCCAATCTGAACTGGAAAGAAACTTCATTTCCATATGTATTTTTGCGTCGGAAGTTTCAGGGCTGGTTTGGGAACCCTTCCACGTCCGCTACTTCGACCTCAAGCTGAATAGATTCTGCATATACACACCGGATTATCTGGTTGACTATGTTGATGAACGCGGCAATCACAAGAGGCTATTGGTCGAGGTGAAATCTGAGAATGATTTTCGCAAAACCATTGTCGAATACCGCGCAAGATATTTTGCGGCACAGCGCTGGGCGAACGAGCAACCGAATTGCAAATTCCGTGTTGCGACAGATAGTTGGATGACCCAGAAAGGTCTCTCGAACATCCAGCTGATAAACGCCCATCGCAACCTCGAAGTTCCTCAAAAAACGGTTCAGTACGTTCGTAAACAAGTAATTAAACATCCCGGCACATCCTTGGGCTCCTTAACCCAGAGGCTCCAGCAAGGTCGTGCCGAAGGTGACAACGCGTTCGGAACTATCATGGCCTTAATGGCCGCTCGAACATTGTGGTTCGACATAGGCTCGCCTCTAACTACGGAGACGAAGATCTATGAAAGCCAAGGCAAAAGAATATTTCGCTAACTCAAGCTCAGCAATTGCGCTTGATGACACTCGTCAAGAAATTGAAAAACAAAATTACCGCAAAGCCCGGGAGCTGGGAAAGCAGCTCAGACCTTATCTGACAAGGCGTACGACACCCCAGCAGGTCGATGTCATATGCAAAAGTGCAGAAATTTCCCGGCCAACATTTTTTCGAAAATTGAGAAAATTCCGGAATGATCCACGGATTTCCAGTCTGGTTGCGAACAAATCCAGCGGCGGCGCAAAGACATCTCGGTTAGATCCAGACGTCTTGAAGATCATTGAAAAAGTGATGAAAAGCTATTTTCGCAAGCACAAGAGCAATGCCGTACTAAGGGATTTGTGGGAGCATATTGTCAGAGCCTGCCTTAAAGAAGGACTGAAGGCCCCTTCTGAATCTACGGTAAGGAGGCATTACCACGCGCTATCGGCAAGAGATAAAGCGCGCATGAAATATGGTGCTAAATACGCATATGAACAATTTGACCGTAAGAAGGGGACTAATCCTGAGCGTACATTTCCGTTGGAGCGCGTGCAAATTGACCATACGCTTTGTGATATTGAACTTTTGGACTCAGTAACCAGAGAGGAAGTGGGACGCCCATGGATTACTATTGTCATGGACGAATATTCGAGGGCTGTACTTTCTTTCGTTCTCACCTTTGAAGCACCTTCCGCGACGACGGTTGCCTATGCCCTCACCCGGGCGGTGTTGCCCAAAGAAGACTGGCTCGCATCGCTCAGCGTGAATGGTAGCTGGCCCTTTCGCGGCAAACCACATCGCATATTCACTGACAACGGCAGTGATTTCACCTCAAAAGCAATCAACTTTGGTTGTGATGAGTGGCTCATACCGAGGCCAGAAAAACGGCCCAAAGGCTCTCCGCAATATGGTGGGCAGATTGAGCGCATCATCGGTACGGTCATGAAGAAAACTAAACTTTTGCCTGGCGCTACCGCTAGAAATTTCGAGCTCGCCGTCAAAAAAGGCCGCCATAATGGCAAAAAAACCGCAACAATGACGTTGCGGGAATATGAGGCTGTATTAGCGACATGGTTTGTTCAAGAATATCATGCGCGCCCTCATGCGGGTCTAGGTATCTCACCTATGGAGCAATGGCGCCGCGGCATTGAAGGATATGGCAAGCAACCAGGCATTGGGGAACCAGAGCTGGTTTCAGACCCGAAGAAGTTCTTTATCGACTTTTTGCCCGGCGAGCGTCGTACTTTGCAACGCTATGGCTTTGTTTGGAATTACATCGAATATTGCGATGACTCACTGCAGCCGCATCTCGATATGTCGCTCGGCCAGCGCTATCTTGTAAAACGCAATCCGCATGACATATCCAAAATATATTGGCTCAACCCCAAAGATAACAAATATTATCAGATACGGGCCACGACCCCCGGCCTTTCAGGTTACACTTTGTGGGAATGGAACAAGGCGCGAGAACTTGTAAAGAACTCTGGCACAAAACGCACGGTCGAAGCGATTGCAGAGCGCATGCGTCAAGAAGAAGTGCTCCTTGGTATCGCAAAAGCAGAAACGAAAAGGGTCCGCAAGGCCAGTGCCCGCAAGCTCGATTCCAAACATGTCACTAAGGAAATGCTGGGCGAAGACGAGACTGTAAGCGAACCAATTGAAACCAAGCCTTTTGTGCGTCAGATTTTCAAGGTGGAAAAACGATGAGCGGGGTCGCGGCAGCGGCGCCGGGAAACGGCCGCGTCAATGAAGAGCGCATTGCTCATATCAAAGATCGCCCATTTATCCACTATCCACGTTTTGCTAAATATCTCGGTAAGATGGAAAGAATGTTGGTGGCAAATGATGAAAATCGGAAGAACATTCTGATTGCTGGAGTATCGGGAAATGGGAAATCATCGATCGGCAAATATTTTCTGGAGGCCAACCTTCCAATAAGCCAACCCGATAGCGATGCCGACTTTGCACCAATAGTCTACGTCTCGCTGCCTGAAGACGCGAATGTGGGTTCATTTGCTGGCCGTATTCTCGAAAATTTGTGGGAAAGCAGGAAAGCAAATGTCAATCATTCCGAACGCATGCATATTGCCCGCTCGATGCTCAAGGCGCTGGGAACCAAGATCTTGATCATTGACGAGTTCCAGCAGTTAAACACAGGAACGAGGCGCAACCGTGAGGCATTGCAAAATACGGTCAAAGAGATTGGCGAATATTGCAATTTATCGGTAGTCGGTATTGGCATGCCGCCTGCAGTCGACATAATTTTAAGTGAGCCGCAATTGAACCGGCGATTTGAACCGCTAGCACTTCCTCAGTGGACGTTTAATGATGAGAGCCGGTCGTTACTAGGCGCTATGGAAGATCATTTCGAGTTGCAGAAAAAATCCTTTCTCGCCGAGAATGATACCCTTGCTCGGCGAATATTACTCCAAACGGACGGAACCTTGTGTTGGATAATGGAATTCTTGGAAATGGCAGCCATTGAAGCCATTAATTCTGGAAAAGAGAAAATCGATTTAAAGCTAATTGATAGCTTGGACTGGATCCGCCCCTCAAAAAGAGCCGCTCATGCAAGCCGCGAACTGGGGATTCAGGCGGACGAAGCGTAATGAAAACTCGAGCCGGTCTTTGGCTCATCCATCCCAAACCGCAGGATGGTGAACTGCTCTCGTCATGGCTGATAAGGATCGCAGCCATGACGGGGCGCAGTTTGCATGGGTTTTGCGACGATCATTGGCGCGGCCTGAATCTATGGAACAGGGATCTTGATCATCTGGCACCAGAAGTTGTTCTAGAAACACTGGCGAAGCGAACGGGAACACCAACTAATCAGGTACAAGCAACCACTTTAAATGCATTTGAAGGAACGCTGGTGCCTCGCGTGGTACCAAATGGCTCTACCGCAATGGTCCGCCCTATTGGTGTCTGGCATAGGGAGCGCAAAACGCATGGCCTGCAATATTGTTCTCATTGTCTAACCGAAGATCAGATCCCCTATTTCAAAACTCTATGGCGCCTCCTTCCAGTATCGACTTGCACACGCCACGGTGTCATATTGAAGAGCAGCTGCCCGCGTTGTGATGCACCAGTAGCACCGCACCGGGGCGATTTTCTGATATGCCATCATTGTGGTTCTGATTTGAGAGGCCAAAAACACGAGCCTGCAAATTCGAACGTGCTCCAATTTCAGCATCACCTTCAAGGTGTATTAGCTGGAAATCCGGTCTGCTGGCCAGGGTTTCACGGAACCTACCCGATAGCGTTTTTTGCACTGATAAACCGGCTTGTGCTTTTGCTCTCAACAGGGGCCAGGCGAGATCGCTTGCTAAAGATACTCCAAGCGAGATGCGATATTGAAGGGATTACCGAATTTACTAGCAAAACTAAAGATACAAAGACCCTGTCCCCGCGGTCGGTGCATGATGTTATGATCGGTATAACCTATTTGCTGCGCGGGTGGCCATGGATATTCATTGCAACATTCTTAGATGCAAAAGTTTATTGGTCCTGGGCAATGAAAGACCTGAAGCCCCAAAATGCACCTTATGTATTTTTCCAGCCCACAAAGGCTTTCCTCCAAATCGACCCCAATGCTAAAGATCGGTGACAATTACACCTTCGCATATCTCGGTGGATCGCTCCATAAGCACTTCGCCTAGATTTCCAGGTGTGTTTCGCGTCCGGTGGTGGACTATGTTGTCGATCGTAACATCCTGATAACTGCCTCTCGGCCAAGTCCCCCTTACATCGTCGTCAGCATACATGGCCTGCCTGCGGTCGGAAATCCGTTTCAACAAAGAAAACAAGAACGCATGATCATCCAACTGACTGTGATTCATCACGATACCAACTGGATAAGCCTCTTTCGGTGTTTTTCTTTCAATCTCCAGCGTCCAAACAGTTTGGTCCTCAACAGCCACCGGAAGAAAAGCGATCCGGCGGCCACGGCCATGATCCTTAAACCAGGCCCAATAGCCCCAGCTCTCAGGAAGCTCGATGAATGTAAGAATTTCCGTACCTCTGCGGAGAGACGAGTTAAATGTATCCAGATCACCCCCGTCATGAAGGTATTTTCCTGCGGTTAAAAAATTGCCGATTGGGAATTTCAGCTCAACATCTTTTACCTGGACCAATTGCGGTGTTTCAAATTCTCCATAGTCGAGGAAATAAGCGCTACTTACGACCGGCTGTAATGCCGCAAGATTGCGAAAATCTTTGACCGCATGTCTGACACCAGCAATTTTTTCATCACCTCCCGGTGGAAGAAATGACATTTGGTCAATCATTTTATGAATTGTTCGCCGGGCTCGTTGCGGAAAATATGTTATTCCTGTTTTTGAGGCTGTCTCGAACCGGACATCTCTGAAATTTGGAAATGAACGCAAGAAACTGGTTTTTGCGGCCGCTAATATCACAGGCCGTATCGACGGACGGCGTCCCCGCACAACTTCCATAACTCCGCCGTGATGGTATCGGGTATTTTCTTTAGGGTTTTCTTCTTCCTTGGCCTTATTCTCCGCATCTTCGAATTCTCGAACACTTAAATCGAACGGAAGCTCCAAAATCAATGTTTCGAATTTGGGCATACGACAATCACTAATAATCCGTGTTACCTGTCGGACAATGGAGTCATCTGGCAATTCTGGGAATTTTGTCTCCCAAGGGTCGGACAATTCAGCCTCGATATTCAAGTCCCCAATTATGTTGAAAGTTCCTGCATCGACAATGTTATTGTCTTTCCGAGCATTTCGCCAATGCGCTCGCTGGAAGCGCCAAAAATTTGCGATCTCACGATTAGACATAATCAATGCCATTTGTAGCGCGCAAGCCCGTGATACAAAACCCAAACGCGGAGCTACACGAAACGTTTTATCATCGACAAAGCCAGTGCGGCTTTCATCTACGACGTCATCAAAATAGGAATCGGTCGAGACGGTGCGAGAAAGGCCATCAATGAGCAAACTGGCTGCAGCACCATAAAATCTGCTCAGTTCGGCGTAAGGCGTAAGATAGAAATTGTTACCAGCTTCCTCATCCAATCTGGTCTTTCGACGAAAGCTGGCGAAATCCTCCAAACCGTGCGGAATTGCCTGTCCATATGCCTCCGAAAATGAGTTATCTTCAAACTCAGTAGTTTCAACATATTCCATTTCGAAAAGGCGTTTTGCGTTTTTGACTTTAGGTACAGTTATGCTTTTCCCATCAAAAAGCGTGCCGATCGGATAAAAACCAATAGCGCTGTACGGAAGCCACTTATGAACGGTGCTTTGGTTATTGAGGGTGGGCAAAAAAGTTGCGCTGATTTCGATCAGATCATCGAACATTGGTGAACGCCGGACCGGGCCGAGAAAAGATAATCTGACGGGTTGTTTGAAGCTCGTGAAATTGAACAGTGGCATCCCTAAATTTGCCTTCCCAACTATTTCAATTGCGTTGTTCCACCGCCGCGTTTTGCAACTGACGGCAGAGATATCCTGCTCCTTGCGGCGTGGTTCCAAGCACGCTTCCCAACCGACGCTGGGTAAGAGATGGAAAAGCGAGCATGAACTTGTTTGCTATCTGGTAGCGGCTTCGCTTTGTGAATTTTCTTATGCGATTGGACGCTGCAAAGTTGGCCTCTAGCTGATCCAGTTCGCGCAAACCATCAGCTGACTCATTCTCAATGGTTGAAATAAGCATATTTTGCATTTCAGTAGCTGTTAAATCAAAAAAACGAACTGAACCAATCAGATTGGGCATCAACGTATCCGTCAACCCCGATTTCCAGACCAAATAGGGTATAAACAACCCAGCTATCCAGACCGATGGAATCAACCTGCCCCCATTTGTAGTTTTCATTTGAAGAATATGGGCCTCAATTGATGCTTCCAGATGATCTAATATCATCAGGTTAGCATGAACCAGGCTGCTAGCTGATGGCGACAATGAAAGGTCCTGACAAATCTCACGAACCGCCCTCCATATTGGCGTGTAGATCGAATATGCCTCACCGTCCCAATGGTTCATTTCTTGAGATGCGTTGAATACGGAATTCCAAATAGAGGACGCTTCATTATGAACGGAACAACGAGAAAGATTGAATGTTGCGATTACAAAATGGGTGATCGTCGTAATATGAATGGGATCATTCAACCCCTGCTTGTAACGGGGCGGGAGTGCCGCACCGGCAATCCAATTCTCAACTTCCAAAAGATCAACCCCTATACCTGCATTGGAAGCTGACTGGGAAATAGCGCGCAATCGCATACGAACCGCCCAAATATCTGCCACCGGACTGTTCTTAAGTCTGCCGTCCAGCTTTCCGAGTGCCAAGTATGCTAGATCTCCCATCCTTGAAGTGATAGAACATATCGGGAACTTTGCCAATCCAATAGATGCAACGTCGCCAGATGATCTAACCTGTTACGGGAAGATGCCTCGGCGAGGCCGGGTAGTACAAACTATTCCAGTAAATGGGAGCAACGACGGTGAAGGTATCTTGGCCCTACTTGCCGAGATACCGCTCGCTGTAATCTGGATTACGCAAAAAAAGTATCACCAATCGCTTTTGTTTGCTTGTCTACTAACAAGACCCTGACCTTCATAGTTTGAACTAACCTATTTTCGTTCGCATAGGTCCTACAGCTGGCTTTGACTAAAACCGCATGTTTATATAGCGCGGGTTGAGAAACACTCAGAACCCTGCATTTTATAGTCAATGCGTCACCTACGTACGCTGCTTTGTGCCATCGCAGGTGGGTGTCCAGACCGATCATGTCTGCATCGAACGGAAGACCGCCATTTAAGACCATCCGCATGGTCAAAGCTGCAGTATGCCATCCGCTGGTAGCATGGCCCTTCAGCAAAGCAGCGGCGGGCCCAATACCGCTGCTGTGAAAATCCTGTCCATCAAATTTTTTAGCAAATTCTTCGACTTCGGCTTTTTCGAGTATCTCCGGGCCAGCAGAAAACTCGGAGCCCACGGCTACATCTTCCAGTCCGACTTTTTGAGTTGAACTCAAGATACACAACTCATTTCACCGCTCGCTGCGCAGAAGCTGAATGCAGCAAACGATCTCTCACTTCTTTGCGACCCAAAGCTTCGGCTTGCCGATGGGCAACTTGAGAAAGCTGTTCATCTATATCTCCAAATTGGTTCGAGTTTCTAATTTGTTTGGCCGATGCATAAGCGTTAGAGTTATGACGGAATCGCCGATGCAAATATCTCTTCAATTGTTTGTCCTCTGCCATATCCTGAACAATTTCGGCCCATTCGTATCGAATCAAATCATCTGAAACGAGTGTTTTGCTCTCAGCGTAGGTCAAGAGTGCACGCGATCCAAAGCGCCACTCCAACAATTTGAAACCGGTATCTGGGACCAAGCCCAGGCGGGCATAAAGCAATGAAACTCTTGTGTTTCCTGTAACAAGTACCAAATCGGAAGCCAGTGCTAAATCCGCGCCCGCTCCTGCTGCAAGACCGTCAACAATCGATACCGTTAAAAGAGGGGAACGCAACAATTCCAGTATGACTGACTGGACTTGCTCAACCAGTCTTTTTCTTTCCGCAAATTTTTGGTCGAGTGTGTGCTCCATGAATTCTCCGGAGCCCCCGATACAGAACCAACCCTTCACTCCTCGAAGGACTAGGAACTTGGCATCTTTGCGAGTTGAGGCGGCTCCAATGGCTTCCTTCAGAAGCGGAATTGTTACAAGATCTAAACCGTTCTTTGTAGCAGGCTCTCGGATGGTAATTATAATTATATCATCGATCACTTTTGATTCAATGGACATGCTGTTTGCCTCCGATTATCGGGAAGATGTATTCAATTCGTAGCATTTGTAGTGACGTCGTCGGGACTGGAACAAGGATTTACCAAGCCAGCATAACGACCGCGCGGGGACCAAACATAAGTAGTTCGAATATTAGCATTGTTATCGACGTCGGAGAGGCACGTTTGCACAATATGCTTTGCGACGTCTTCTGGATCAGGTAATTGACCGATCTGGGCACGATGTTTGGCGATATGTGCTGGATCATTGCGCTCTAACAGTTTTGCTGTTGCCGTGCCTTCGACGATATCCGCGCTAACAATTTCTAATTTTACGCCATAAGCTGCAAACTTTGGAAGCAGCTGGCGCAAAGCCATTTCACCGGCTTTCTTAGTAATAGCGATCGGTGCGTAGGGCTCGTAAGGTTCAATTTGATTGTAAAAATGGGCTTCATGGCTGGTTAGAAAAACAATGCGTCCATCTTGTACCAAGTACGGCAAAAACTTTTCGCAAAGGCGCTTCTGTGCGTTCACATTGATTTCGAATGCATAGTCCGATGATTTATCCCACTCCAATCCACCACTGGCTGACAAAACCAGAACATCTATTTGACCTAAAGAAGTAGCAACATATTGTTCCAATTGATCAATCGACTTCAAATCGCAGATATCCACTTGAAACACATGACAATTCTTACTTAACGATTTCCGGAATTTCTCGGCACGTCGAGCGTGTTTGTGAAAAGTAAAACCGACGCGCCAACCTAATTTATCGAGATTTGACGCAACCGCAGCTCCAATCCCTCTTGAACCTCCGATTATGAGAGCACACCCTTCGCGTTCAGCCAAGTTCATATCTCCCCTAGAAAATTTGATATTTCGTTCTGCTCGATCTCAATTACGGCAGGCATCGAACCATGAGGCATCGAAATAGACCAGCGATAGTCTCCAAAACAATATGACCGCGATTCCCAATTATTTCCCCAAAATTGGCATTCATATTCCTGGTAGCAAAAACCCGTAGATCTTATTCTTGCGATATCAATTTCGTTTAATTTTAATTGATGGCCTTTCCCGACAGCCTTAATTATCGATTCTTTTAACGTCCAATATCTATAAAAAAAGTCCAGCTTGTCTGCTTCGTTGAGAAATTCCAATTTCTCTTTGTTTGAGAACAATCTGGGCACTAGTCTTTCTAGAGATCTATTTGAAACCCTCTCAACGTCCACGCCGACAACGTCGGCTGAAGATATTGCAATAAATATCAATTCCTTTGAATGGCTAACGTTGAAATGTATGCCATTATCTTCAACCAATTTTGGTTTGTTTCCGGATTGGGAATGAATACCCACTTCAGATGGATGTTGTTTTAAGAACCGCCCTAACAACTTACGTAACAGCGCTCGCGAGTATAGTTTTTGATCCCTTTTTGCGTCCTGCTTTACCTGCTCAATCTTGGACTTCTCGTTATTTGACAGAATGGCCCAACAGCGTTGATGTAGGTTGTCTTGGACTTCCCCGAGCGATGCCAAAAAGACAACAGTTCCATCAGTTTTGCAATAGCTATTTCCAGTCGAGCAAACTGTCATTTAAATTCAACCCAATTGAAACCACTATGCTTCTCTGTAATTGATTGGCTGGCGGTAACGGTTAAAGAGGTCTTTGTTGGTTTAGGCATATCGATCTACATTAGATGGTTAGGCCCATTGACGAACTTAGTCCGCCATCCAATCTGATCACTTCACCATTCATGTATTGCGCTTTCTCCGAAAGCAAATACACGATCAGCTCTCCAATTTCGGGCGGCTCAGCCGATCGCTTAGCGGGCACAACTTTAGATAATTGATCACCGAGGCCCTTAAGATCAGAAATCATTTTTGTGTTCACAAAGCCTGGAGCGACAGTGTTTATAGAAACGCCGCGAGAAGCATATTCTTGCACGAATGCACGATTAAAAGCTTCTATCGCTGCCTTAGAAGCCGCATATACGGCGTTACCGCGATTGCCCCGGTGAGCCGCGATGGACGAAATAGCAACAATTCGGCCGTCTTTGCTTCTCGACATCTTACGAATAAGTTGCTTACATATTAGAATATATGCCCAAAAGTTCACTGCCATTGTTTGTTGAGCGATATCCAATTTAATGGAAGGCACAATTGCATCGCTAGAAATCCCTGCGGCATGAACGAAACCGTAATACTCCAACTCACTTAGTTGTTCACAAAGTGTTTCGACTGCTCCGAGATCTGACAAATCACATTGGTGTATTGATGGTTGCAATTCACCACCAAATCTTAACTTGCTGACAATCGCTTCAGCCTGTTCCTTACTCCGATAATACGTGAAATCAACCAAGTAGCCAGCCTCACTTAGTTGCTGAACGATCTGTGCTCCGATGCCACCAGAACCGCCTGTTACCAAGACTCTTTTCTTGCTCAATTTCGGTATCTCTCTAGCACTAACGATACATTCTGCCCCCCGAATCCGAATGAATTCGACAGAACAAAATTCATACTTTCATTGTGATTGGAATTTTTAATAACATTGATCCCCAGATCATCATCGAAGTTCTCAATATTGATACTCGGAGGACAGGTTCGGTGCTCTAAAGCTAGTAAAGATATTGCCGCTTCCACTACACCCGCTGCGGCCAATGTGTGCCCAATCATAGATTTGCTCGAGGAAACTGGAACACTGGAAATTGAAGAACCAAACACAAGGCGCAACCCAAGAGCTTCCATCTTATCATTTTCAGGGGTGCTAGTACCGTGTGCATTGACGTAGCCGATATCCGCAGGTTTTACCCGCGCATCTGCAAGTGCGCGTTCAATACATAACTTTATTCTTTCTCCAGAAGGATTACTTCGAGTCCGATGGAAATTATCTGTTGCATCTCCACATCCGGCTACAAAACCCAATATCGATGCGCCACGTTCGCGAGCGGCAGCTTCTTGCTCTAACACTAATGCTGCACCACCTTCGCCCATCACAAAACCATCTCGGTCACGATCAAAAGGCCGAGAGGCATAGAGTGGATCATCGTTTTTAGTTGATAGTGCGGATAAAAGAGAAAACCGTATGAGTCCCTCAGGATACACGCTGGAATCGGCTCCCGCAGCAATTGCAATTTTTGTACTACCTCGCCTAATTGCATCGGCACCAAGTTGAATCGCCGTCGCGCCAGAAGCACAGGCAGTACTCACTATCGCTGGCGGCACCAAGAAACCATACTTCTTTTGCAACTCGGCGTATCGAGTTGCTCCCCTTCCATCACGGTGAAGATTATGAATCGCTTGCTTCAATTGGAGATCTGTTTCGCAGTCATTTCCCAAAGCACGCTGACTGTAGTTAGCACGGTCTTTAAGGTCGCCCTCTCCACCAGGGATTGCTAAGTATACTGAAGCAGAGGAAGCTAGTTCTGATCCGTCTTTGCAAACACCTGCTTGCTCCAAAGCTTCTTCGACGACATCGTTCAGTATCAATCTTGTTCTTTCAAACGACGTGATCTTATTGTCTTCAGGATAGAAATCTACCGAAGCAGCAATTCTCGTTCGCATTCCTTCGGTTGGGAAACGATCAATTTCCTTCACTCCGGAAGTACCTTCAACTAACTTTCTCCAATTTTCTTCCTTGTCGCGTCCCAGTGATGTAATCAAACCCAAACCGGTTACCGCTACACGTTCTTTCCTATACATTTTGTTGCCCTCGCTCGATCACACACGACGCAATTGTGGGCTCGCTTCCAACCGCCGTAACGCAAATTTGTTGGGGGATTTTGCCACCGGCGGGGCTGTCGATCGATTGAGTAATTGGAAACTTCAAACGTCCCGAAATTACATCTGAAGCTATACAAAGAGAAAAGGGGAATGACGCCTCCATCAAACTGCCTGTGGATTGAGCTAAGTTTCCAAAATATTTTGGTCCATTTTCGTTCAAAACGCCGTTAGTCAAATCAAATATCTTTTTGTTAGAACTCGCAACGTCAGTGAGCACATAATCAATCCCACCCATACGTTTTAAAGCAACGAGGTTTTCTTCCGAATTTTTGTGGACAACTTCTCCCAAAATCGCTTTTTCCTTGGCCTTTCGTTCTTTTGCGAAACTTGCTCTTTCCAATACAAGGAAACCGCAACCAAAGCCCAAATCTAATGAACTGTCGCCACACGTCGATTCAAAATCAGTTCCTGACGGTGGATTAAAGTAGGATTGCATATCAGGACGTGCTCCATTGAATATTCCTCCAACTAAGGCCACCGAACTGCGTCCCGATACAATTCGGTTGCGAGCCTCTTCGACTGCACTGACTCCTGCTTGAATTTCGCCCAAAAATGTCACACTCATCCCGGTTACTCCGAACACCATCGAAATATTTGCAGCAAATAGGTTTTGAAGTTGAGCTAAGAACAGACTCGGCCTCAGGTTACTCAGTTCCGAAATCAGCGTCTTGTAATCAACCGAGTCACCATGATAAGCTTCAAAAATTCTGCTATCAATCTGCTCATCTCGTTCACCAAAATGTGTGGAAACCATCACGTCAGCATCAGCCAGAATTTCATTCTTCGCCTTAATTCCGGCCATTTCCAGTGCTTGACCAGCAGCAAAACATGCTAATCGTTGCGACAGTCCTTGCGATCTTAAGTCTGAACGCTTTGGTATCTGGGCCGAATAATCTATCGAATGAGGATCCGTATTCTCGATTCCAGATCCTTCGCTAGCGTACACCGTGTGGTAAGAATATCCGGTTACCACTACATCTTCATTCATGAATGTTACTCCCAGATATTGGGCTAGGACCGAATTTTACCCCCACCCGTTCCAGTCGCTTGATAATGTCAGCCTTCAACATGTCGCTTGGGAAATCCTTGATTGCCAAACGCAGCTCTGTTTTTGCTAACAACTCATTCGCGCGCTTCAAGGTACCCCTGAATACATCAAACCCAGATCCCTCGTGAGACAGTTCGGCGCGAACCAACAACTCATCACCTGGATTCGAGAAGCTCCGAAATCTAGCGTGATCAACCGCTATCAAAAATGGCATTTTGGCGGCCTGCAATCGAGATAATGATATAAAGCCCGCCGCCTGCGCCATCGCCTCGATCATTAAGACTCCCGGCAATATAGGGAAGCCAGGAAAATGGCCTTCAAAAATCGTAGAACTCTTGGGAACAGTTGATCGAAAAGTCATTGCATCTATCGACGGAGAAGCATCGACTAATTCATCCAGCAAGATTACCTTGGAAAGATTCAATCAAATTATCCCAATCTATTTTTCTGAAATCAGCACTTCAATACTTTTGCATAATTTGCTCATTATGAAATAGTCAGATATTTTCGCTTCTTGATTGTTTACCTTCTCCATCCAACCCTCAACAGGTAGCTTTATTCCATATTTTTGATCAATTTCGTAAGTTACATCCATAAAATCGATACTGTCTATTTCCAGTTCTTCTATGAGATTAACATCTAACCCAATATCTTCCTGATCTATCTCGCAAATAGATGATATTATTTCACGAACTTCTGAAACTATTTTTTCCATATTGCCCTTCTTGCTCCTGAATCAAAATGAAAGATCGCACCATGGAAAATCAATGTGGATGAACGCCGTGATAACAATCCAAATCGAAACTGCATTTCATATGATTCTCATTTTACTTAGATTTATCAATCAATGTCAATGATTTTTGCCATATAAATGATTTATAATTATATCATATGGGTTTTGATTTATTTACCTTCAGATAAACACAGGAAAAATGATGATAAAGCTTACAAATCTAGAAAAATATAATATACAAAGTAATTGAGCTATTTTTAAAATCTGCAAACAGAGATCAAATCACGGATGAATTGTAATCGGTATTGAGGGTATATGAGTTCGTCTTACAAGCTGATCAGACCATTGTTATTTTCTTTGCCACAAGAAAGCGCGCATAATCTTGCAATCAATGTGTTGAAATATGGATTGGTCAAAAAAGCGCCTCCACCAGATACTATTTTGCGCACAAACCTTGCGGGACTGAACTTACCCTCGCCCTTAGGTATGGCGGCCGGCTTCGATAAGAATGCCGTCGCTTTCTCAGGCCTGTTTCGAATAGGTTTCGGATTCGTAGAAGTGGGAACTTTAACTCCAAAACCGCAGCTTGGGAATCCAAAGCCCCGCTTGTTCAGGCTCAAGGAAGATGAAGCCCTCATAAACCGACTGGGCTTTAATAATATCGGGATATGCTCTGCGTTACGAAATTTGACGAGTTATCAAAAAGGCGCACAAATATTGGGAGTGAACATTGGTGCTAACAAAGATTCTGAAGATAGGATCGGCGACTATATTAAGTCTATCGACACGCTGGGTCTGATCCCAGACTATCTGGTAATAAACATCTCTTCTCCCAACACACCTGCCCTTCGAGAATTGCAGTTTGCAAATAATTTCGAACAATTGTTAGAAAGACTAAGCGATGCAAGAGATAGGGTTAGAGGCCCTATATTCATCAAGATTGCGCCCGATCTTTCAGAACAAGAGATTGATCATATTGCAAGACTAACAGTCAAAAGTCGGATTGATGGACTGATTGTTGCAAACACAACCATCAACAGACCAGAAGCTTTACTGAGCCGACATTCACTTGAAGTAGGGGGTTTGTCAGGTCGACCTCTCTCAACTCATTCGATCAATTTGCTGAAAACGTTTAGACAGAAAATTGGTAATTCGATGCCATTAATTAGCAGCGGCGGGATCAATGACGCACAGAGCGTATATGAACGAATTCGTGCCGGAGCAAATGCTGTACAGCTGTATACCGCACTAATTTACAAGGGACCTAGTTTGCCGACCGACATAAACACGGAATTGGTTCATATACTACAAAAAGATGGCTTTTCAAACATTATGCAAGCTGTGGGTGTAGATTCATAGACTTAAAGCTCGTGACCTTCGGGCATTCGAAGCGCAGCAAGTGTAAGTATTGCTAATTCCCAGTCTTCGATTTTTGCAAACAATCAATGAGATCGGCAATCGCAAGAAGCTGTGGCGTCTCCAAAAATTCCTCAGGCCCCAACTCGATACCATAGCGTTCTGATACGGTTTCCAAAAAGATAATCAGATTCAACGAATCTCCACCAGCACTAAAAAAGTCATCCTCCAGGCCCACGTTCTCCACCTCCAACATGTCCTCCCAAATAGATGCAATTTCCTTTTGGATTTCTGTGCTGGGTGGTGTCGCCCGTTCATCAACGTTAGCGGCCAGCAACTCAGCCAGAATTCCTCTAAGTATTTTACCGGTTGCCGAGCGAGGAATCTCATCTACGACATCAATATGACTCGGTACTTTATATGCCGGTAGTGATTTCAAGAGTTTAGATCGTATCTCCGGCCCATCAATTTCACACCCCGCCGTGACGACGACTGCGGCCCGTATATCATTACCTAGAGTTTGGTGCGCGACCTTGTAAGCAGCACCATCTGACAATTCATCTAGCTCAATCAAAGCTGAATCGATGTCCGCGAGAGCAACCAAATTTGCGCCCCGCTTTATTGAATCACCTTTTCTTCCGATAAGAAATAAATAACCATTTTGATCAAAATAACCGAGATCTCCCGTGAGAAACCATCCATCAGAAAAGGAAACGTCGTTGGCGGCTGAATTACATTCATATCCGTCTATCACGATCGGGCCTCTGAGGCAGATTTCACCTGATTTCGAATCAGATTTCGAACGCATAATTTTAATATCTACATTTGTGGGGAAGCCAACTGACCCGGCTTTGCGATCAGCTGGAGGCAGAGGGTTAGATGCCACCACGGAAGCCTCTGTAATACCATAGGTTTCGATCACCGGAGCTCTGAAGAATGCTTCGATTGTTTTCATAACACTCGCTGGAAGCGCTGCAGAAGACGATCTCACAAATCTCAATCCTGTTTTTGCGTGCATTTGGCTATTTTGCGCAGCAACCTTTAACACTGATTGATAAATCGCTGGCGCTGCAGTTACCCAAGTCGCCTTAATATCTGCAACTAAATCAAGCATCTGTCTCGGGTCAAACTTGGCTACACACATAATGCTGCCACCTGAACATAATGCTGATAGCAGCCCTGTAACGAGACCATGTGTATGATATAACGGCATTGGACAAAAACAAATATCATCAGCAGTCAGATCAAAGATGTTCTGCATATTTTCTGTTGCGAGGATCAATCGCTTTTCAGATAGTGGAATAATTTTTGGTGTTGCCGTTGTGCCAGAAGTACCCACTATAAGCGCTAGCCGTCCTTCGTCTGTTACGAACTCCAAATCCTGAAAATCTTCTGCAGAACAATCCATAGATATATCTTCAAGGGGAACAACCAATAATCTGGTAAGCTCGCCATAGACCTGTGTTAGTTTGTCCCGGTCCCACACTACAGCTTGAGCACGCATCTTCTGAATTCGTTGAACGATATCCAATATTGGCAACTTTGGATCGATAACAACACATTCATGATAACACATCATGCTTATTGAAATAGTAGCCCCTGTCACGCCTGGTGGAACAATACACGCCACCCGAATCCCAGGCTTTAGACCCTTTTCCCGCAGTTGTTTCTCGATGTCGACAACTCGGGAAATGAGTTGAGAATATGTTTGTGAATTGCCAGATTCGTCGCAAATCGCAATCTTTTGCGGTGTGACACGGGCTATCCGCTTAAGACGATCAAGAATACCCTCATACTCTTTTTGGCTGACGCCGGCATACTCTGCAACTGAGGTTTTCGCTACGCCTTCTCCCATCTCGCTATTCCTCAGGCACGGACGAAGGAGGCGTTCTTCGCAAAGAGTCACAAAGCTGCTCATACCCCATTAGACTGATGCCATTTGAATCGAGCCAATCATCATCATAAATCTGATCCAGGTAGTTTATTCCGGAATCAGGCAGTATGGCTAGAGCGCTCCGGTGCTCGGAATGAAGGAGCGATGACAACGCTGCAAATATAACCAGCCCAGACGACCCTCCCAACAAAAAGCCATGACTTTTTGAAATTTCTCTGCAAACTGAAATAGCCATTTGGTCCGACGCCACCACAATATTGTCGAAGGCAGAAAAATCAGTGTTCTGACTTCGCCAACTCAATCCAACACCGTTGATGAGGTAAGGGGTAAACTTTCCACCGAATATTGAGGAACCTGCGATATCTGCGGCAACTACACCTACGTCTTCACAATGGCTTTTGATGTAACTTCCTATCCCTGAGAGATGACCGCCAGTGCTTACACTACCCACAACTAAGTCTGAAGATGTGGAACGAACGTCCTCAAGTATTTCGGGGCCCATCTTATAGTAGTGGTACTCTTTATTGGAAACATTGTCATATTGATTCGGCCAATAAGCTCCCGGATGAAGCTCCAGTAATTCCTGAACTCTAGCGATCCTAGCCTTCTGAAATCCTCCTTCAATATGTGGCTCAGTTACCAAATCGACTTGCGCACCAAATGCCCGATACCAATTCAAGACCTTTGGACTAACTTTCGGATCAACAACAACAATAACTTCGAATCCATAAATCGCTCCGAGCATCGCAAGTGATTTACCAAGATTCCCTGAAGTGGATTCGATTAACAAACCGTTCTTCTTTAGCGCTCCATTTGCCAATGCAGAATGGACTAATCCAATCGCAGTTCGATCTTTCACACTAAAGTTGGGGTTAAACGATTCTATTTTGGCAAACAGTTGCTTATCATTTGGAACCAAATCGTGCTTAATTTTCACAATGGGTGTGACGCCAACGCAGTCACTAATCCGGTCTACAATTTCTCTAGACATAAATTGATCCTTGAATCCGAAATGCTGCTAAAGAACGGACATTGTCCCGCTCGTTTTTGTGAGAATAGTATTGGCAGCATCACCAATATGAATGGGGTCCTCGACGTGAAGCGCTCCCAATCCATATTCATAATAGGGTGTCTCGATTGAGAGTGTCATTCCACACTCGACAACGTCTTTGCTTCCAGGTGACAATATTGGCCGCTCATATGGCTCCAATCCGATACCATGTCCCACATGGTGTCGCCGATATTCCGGGAACCCAGCTCTATGGACACATGACATAGTCAATTCGAATATGTCATTACCGGTCATTCCAGGTCGGATGTGTTCTATCGCATAGCGTTGTCCCGCATATAGAGCGTCAAATTTTTCACGATAAATACGGTCATCACCAATTACAAATACTCGAGCTATATCAGCCCAATAATAGTTTTGTATTGTGTCACAATCAAACCAAATCAGACCGGTGTCTTTTATGCATATGTCTTTTCTCTGACGACGCTGCCCTCCTACAGCGTGCCTTCCGGCCTTTATCATTGTCAATGCAGGACGAGCGCCCTCGTTAATGAGCGCTCGCTCGAAAGAGGATGCAACATCAGCCTCCGTAGAATTTGGCCCGATTGACGAAACAGCTGCTTGTATTGCCTCTTCTGCAGACTGGGCTGCTAACTGTATTAACTGCACTTCCTCGGAAGTTTTAACACGACGAATATCTCGCAAAATCTCTGAGCCATTCTCAATAGAGCAGTTTGGAAAACATGCCGTTATCTGTTCAAAGAATTCACGAGGTACACCATCAATGTCGAAGCCTAGAGCCGCTTGTTCTAGGCCCAGATTCTCAAACAAGCGCTGAGTAGCCAAAACAGCGGTACGCCCCATCGGAGATTTGCAAGATATTTCGCGCAGTGTCTTTTCTTCTAAAGTGAAATCATTCGCGTCACCTGTTTCTCTATAGAAAGTTCCATAGAATTCGCATTCTCCAACCTCGACATCAGCATCTAGAATCTGATCACTTTCTCCATGCGAATGCACCACGTGAATTTCGTTCGGACTGTCTGCTAAGACAACCACGAGGCAGATTCCATGGTACGGATTTAATGTCCGTACAACAGGCATGAAACCAGATAAATAGAATGTGTTTTCTTTGGTGCTAGAAACAATAGCATCAAGTTGATGCTCTTTAAGCTTAGCTACCAGGCGATCTGAATTATACATTCAACCACCCAACATTTTCTGCTTTTCAAGCTCGTCGTACAATATTTGGACTGCCGGGGCGAAGAGGTGATACGATCCCCCATCAAGCCAAGCCAATTCTGATACTTCGCCGGATGGTTGGCCATCTATTTCGTTCTCACTCCGATAACAGACCAGTCGTACTTTGCCCTCTTCACGATAAGCCGGTCCTTCAACGGTTATCAAATGAACTAAATTTTCCGCTTTTAGAACAACCGAGATTTCTTCGCTTAGCTCTCTACAGAGTGCTTGCTGGTGAGACTCTCCAACCTCGACCTTTCCACCGGGCAGATACCATTTTTTGTTATCCCTAACTCGCACAAGCAGTATCGCCCGACCACTCAAAGCAACTAGGCATGAACACTCAATCATCGATATTGCTCAAACTCAGAGAAACAGATTGTCGGGGTTTTTCCCAATCATAGCCCCTAAATTGACTCCTCGCTATTATGGTTGGGTCACCAGCGTGATAGATTTCATAGGTCAGCTGCCGTTGCCCAAAACCTTCCCCTACCAAATCCCAAGCAAGATTAAGAAGCTTAACACGGTCCATCGCATTTAGATTTGTGGAACCCAAAGCTTCTCGCAGAAGATTTCCATTGCTTCCCTTAAAATCTGCTTCTGTAGGCAATGCCATCATAGAACCGGGAGCCAAAGAACGAATTTTTTCCAAAGCACGTGAATACATTCTTGGAAAATTGATTCTTAGCGCATGGATCGCCGCAATGTCAGGATTAAATGTTCCAGAGTCGTCTGCTTGTGACTGATTTTCACTTCTCTCAACCAATGCCTTAGCAGCCTCCAAGTCTGACGCTATTTCTCCTAGCTGTTCTTGAACATTTGGGGATAGCGATAGTTCTAGATCTTGGGCAATCTTTGAAGCTACACCGGCAACAAATTCCCCTTTAGAAATGGCACGGGCCGCCCCTTGATGACCTGCGTGATTACGAGCGAAACTACGATCATAGAATTGATTCGATCTCATAACATCTTTGAAAACGAAAACCCTTTCCCAAGGGACAAAGACATTTGTCAGAATCATGTAACTGTCTATTTCATCAAATAGATTTGCTAGCGGATAGTCAAAGCTGGCCTCCCCCCCTCTTGATAGTGGCTTCCGACAAACAAGCTGCAATCCCGGCGACGCGATCGGGAGCGCAAATGCCAAAGCAAAGTCTTCGTCTCCCGGCTTCAAGCCAGGCATATTGAAAACCATTATTTCATCCGCGATTGGCGCCAGTGTAACGATCATTTTCGCGCCAGAAACCACTATACCCTCTTCATTTGTATGAATGACTTTCACACCGCAAAAAGGATGCTCGGACGAACCAAGACTAGCATTTCTATCTATTTTGGGATTAATAGCACCGTGAGCAACGAACAAATTGCGTTCGCAGCAAAGCCGATAGTAATCTTTCATGTTCTGCGAGTACGAAGTGGCCGAAGAATCTCCCAAAAACTCTGAGTGAACAGCCCAAGACATAATTGCCGCATTCATAAAATCAGGTGTACGCCCAAGCATTCCGAAAGACAAATCGGCGATTTCTTTGTAATGCCGCCGCTTTGACTGCAGATCAGTCACGCTTTCAGGAATTGACAGGCTAGCGGCGATAGCGTTGCCAGATCTATCTAATGTTGTGTGGGTTTCCGGCTTTTCAACTTGAAGTCTGTAGTAAGAATTGATGACATTAACAGCACCCAAAAAGGCTGGCTCAGTGGCTACATTTTTAACAATTTCCCCATCAAGATAAACCTTTCTGTTATCATCAATTCTCTTTGAATATGACTCAACGTCCATATCTTTAGACTCAATTTGATTTAACATACTACAATTTGTATTTAGTTTTATGAATTTTGTCTATATTTTTCTAGAAATAAATCCAACTTCCTTTTTTTGGAGTTCTAAATTATCTCTTTCGACCATTTTGGATTTACCGGGTTGGACAAAGCAAGTTTCAATAGCAGCTCATTTGGCCGTTCTTCGAACACAAGCATGTCAGTGTGTTCACGTGACACAAATCCAGCTCTTGTCATGTGCTCGATGAATTCACACAGTTTGTCAAAATAGCTTGAAACGTTCAGAAAACCGCATGCCTTTTGGTGCAATCCAATTTGTGCCCAGGTCCACTGCTCTACTATTTCCTCTAATGTTCCCGCTCCTCCCGGAAGCGCAACAAATGCATCGCTTAGCTCAGACATCAATTGCTTTCGATCATGCATCGATTGAACTATATGCAATTCAGTAAGCTTAGGATGTGAGAGACCAGCAGACTTCAGATGTTCTGGGATCACACCTGAAATCTCTATGCCATACTGCGATGCCGAATCAGCAAGAACACCCATCAACCCAACATTACCGCCGCCATAGACAAGGCTACCTCCGATCGTTGCAATTTCCTTCACGAAATTGTCAACAGCTTCAGCATACAAATCATCATTGCCCATGGCAGACCCACAAAAGATACAAATTCGCATCATCATTCCTCCCTAGACAGCAGTGACAGCAACCGAGATTTGGCGCCTTGCATATTGCACTCAAGATTACTTAGAGCGTAAGATCATTGCGCCCCAAGAATGCGAACCCATCATTAAACACAGCAGCGTCTGGCCATCATTTTGGGAGTTCTTGGACCGCCATAACTTGCTATGCACCAAATTAATCAAACAATCTGATGAATAGACATGTGAGTATGTTGCCAAACCTTCGTGATAAGATCGTTTTCGTTCGATACGCAAAAATCGCGATAGGAATTCATTTGAGTCTGAGCGAATGTTTGGGCAAAATAAAAAATCGACATCATTGCGAGTTAGCATGGCATCGTGATAGGCTTTCTCAACTGCTTTTCTCACCCCATTCACTACGAACTGCAAACCTGCCGCTTTTTGATCTGGCCAAGTAAGGTGAAGGACTTTTTGATTGGTAGCTTGCCCTTCTCCTAATATCTCAAACTGAGCCTCATCGCTTTCTCCTGACACGATACAACTGGCAGCTCCGTCACTCAATATTCCAAGTTGCATGTGTGCAACCCGTGTTCTTTCATACGCACAATCAGTTGAAACTATAGCTATATTCTGCAGGCCCTCGCTTTCAATCGCATTGCGGGCAAACTTAAATGCTGGCATCAAGTTTCCACACGAATTCATACTCAAAGCAACGGTCGGCACAGCCTCCAAACCGGCTGCCTCCATATAAGATAAGAGCTCCATTCCTCCCTTCTCTCTCGGATCCAATGTTTCTGAGCAAATCAGCAGCAAATCTATGTCGCCACAACTCCGATTACTACAGGCAATTGTTTTAGACAGAGACCTTGCCGCGAGCGAAGATGCTGAATCTCCGCTTGCGCAAAAATCTCGCAGCCCTTGCTTTCGGAACATGTCCAGAAGATCATTGTCCACACAGTTTCGCAAGCTATCTATACGCTGTGGCTCTCCTACTTCGTATGACAATCCACTGATAAACGTCTTTGACCTGCACCTATCGATCATTGCTCGACCTGATCGTTGATGGTTTGATCCACTGCTTGTCCTCCGGTGAACATCTGACCTATTCCCTGACACACCAACGAACCTGATATTGACCACACTTGCACTCGAAAACTCAACAAACGACCGTTGATACATTCCGCATATGCGTCACCCAAGAGCCAACCATCTATGGAAGAAATATCAAAATATTGGATATTGAGGTTCAATGTGGAGGCTTTGACAATATTAGAAGTTGGGCCCAACACATTGAGAGCAGCTGGCACCCCGAGAACATCGACAATCGGCAACACTGCAGATGCCTTTGAGAAGCGGTCTTCACCCACCCCGTCTTTATGTCGCATCCATCGTAGAGAGCGAGGCGTTGGATTTTTGCGCTTACCCATGTCTAGAAAGTTAATATGTCTTTGCTCAAATGCCTCCCAGAACGGCGCTTTCGGCATTCGCTTTGCGATTATACTCTCAATTGACTGCATTTCATCTGGATGTGGAACCACTGGCATCGACCCGGTATGCACACTTGGGGCAACACACTCTTGGAACGTCCATATTTGACTAATGGCGGCTAAAAAACCCTTTTGAAACAAAGAGACCTGAAAAAGAGCTACCTGCGATGATGATATCCGAACCATCTCAGTCTCAATCTTCGCCTCCCCGGCGGCTACTCTCTTAATGAACTGTATGGACATATTAGCAGGCGTATCATCACATATCGCCTTCACAGTTCGCAACATTGCAGCCGCAATATATCCGCCATTGACAGATATAATTTTGGTAGATTTTTCAAAGTTTATGGTATGTTTTGCAAAGCCATCCCCTTTGTCTTCTAATACGGGTTCGGAAAGCTTATTAAACATTGATAATTCTACTCCGTTTTCCAGAATTGACATTGAAACCAAGCATACATTGTATTTGATATAAAATCTTGATCACGAAATATTGCTGTTATATCTTTCATTAATCAATCTATTGATTTTTCTCAATATATCTTTCATCTTATACTAATTTGACTACACTTTATCTTGAATTCAGCGCAAAATTCTACCATTAAACAGGTGCTTAGTATATGTCTGACAAAATTAAGGGCCATGCTTCTGTTATAGATAGTAAACGAGAATTGATGTTAAGCGGCCCAATAGCGAAGGTGATCGTTCGCCTATCCGCGCCCACGACGTTCGTAATGTTAATGCAGATATCGATGTCCCTGGTAGAACTTTCTTATGTTGGTCGGCTCGGAGTCGATTATCTCGCGGCCATATCTCTTGTGTATCCATTCTTCTTATTTGTGAGCACGATGTCATCTGGAGGCATTGGCGCCGGGATAACAGCGACAGTAGCGAGGTCGATTGGATTAAAGAAAAAAACCCATTTGAGCGAGATAGTTTCAAGTGGAGCGGTTATATCTTTGTTTTTTGGAATATTGATCGCAATAGTTTTTTTAGCATTCGGCAAACATTTGTTTTATTTAATGGGTGCCCGTGATTCAGTTTTGGATGCAGCTGTACGCTATTCAAATATAGCTTTCTGTGGTGCGATATTCATTTGGACATTCAATGGACTAGCGTCTGTACTTAGAGGGATAGGGAGCGTGGCACCGCCGGCTCGTTTTGCACTGTTTGGTGCACCAATCGTTATGCTCGTTACGCCCACATTAATTGTAGGCGGTTCGGTTTTTGGCGGTATCGGACTGATTGGTGGAATCGTGGCTCTGATCTCTTACTATGCGATTGGATCTATTTATCTTGGTTGGGAAGTTTGGAAGCTAGGAATCAGAATGAACTGGCAGGTCATTGGGTTTGGCTCGGGATCTTATTTTAGAGCAATACTATCGATAGGCATTCCATCGTCCGCAATTACAGGAATATTGAACATCAATACGATTATGCTCACGGGAATTGTTGGAGCAAATTTTGCGCCTCAAGTGCTCGCCGGCTACGGAGCCGGTTCGAGATTGGACTTAGCATTGTTGCCAATTCTATTCGGAATAGGCTCAGCAGCAACTACGTTGGCAGGGGTCAACATTGGTGCCTCGCAGTTCAAAAGGGCAATTCACGCCACTTGGATTTCGGCAATGTTAGCATTTATCACTACAGGTGTAATTGGAGTTCTAGCGGCCATTTTTCCTTGGTTCTGGATTGGACTATTCTCTTCCGATGTAAACGTACTAGAAGCTGGTTCATTGTATTTGACCGTTGTTGGTCCTGCATACGGTTTCCTAGGAATTGGCACAGTTTTATTTTTTGCAAGCCAGGGCCTTGGAAAGCTCAAATGGTCTTGGAGAGGAACCCTATTGCGACTCGCTGTAGCATCAGGGGGGGCATTGATTGCAGTAACAGCAGCTCAACCGTTTTGGATCGTCGCATTAGCGATAGCAATATCTTATGTTGTGATGGCAGCGGTTTTATCAAAGCCATTTTGGTCATCTAGTGACCCTCAGACAACTTGAATGGCTTGAAAAGGCATACGCTTTGATTGCAATCAAATCCGCCGTCACCTAAGAAATTTTCTAATGGTGCTGTCAGGATTCGAGCAAGAATTGATCTTTTCAATTGCCCTTGATTGTAAAATCATGCTCTGAATAATTGATTGCCGCGGAGTTATCGTATATCTCTGAGCTAACTTGATATAGCATAAATCAAGATAGAAAATCGCAAAAACAGGACCAGACAATGAATAAAGATACTGATCGAGATGACATGTTCATCTCGATGACCTCGAACATAGTTTCGGCTCATGTCGCAAACAACAACATGGCAGTTTCCGACATACCAAATTTTATTGAAAAAATTCATAGCTCACTTGTTGGCTTGGCAAATCGAGATATCTCGGAACAAATGGAAGAACCCGCCGTCCCGATTGTTGACTCAGTTAAGCCAAGTTATATTGTTTGCTTGGAGGATGGAGAAAAGATGAAAATGTTGAAACGTCATCTTATGACCCATCATAACTTAACTCCTGAAGAGTATAAGAAAAAGTGGGGATTGCCTTCTGATTATCCGATGGTTTGCTCCCAATACTCCGCAAAAAGAAGTGATCTTGCCAAAAGGAACGGTTTGGGACGAGCACGGAAGAAAAAGATGGCCGCTTAGATTTTTGACCATTCTTTTCAGTTGCTTGCGTATCCTTTCAATTCACTATGACAGCGCTAATTCGCGTGATATTTCGATTAGTTTGTTGAGAGCAGTTTAATTGCTACGATAGGGCAATCGCAAATGAACATAGTTGTAAACCAGCTTTGATCTTTCAACGTTAAATGCTGCGGCCACTAAGGAAGCAGGGGCGGCGTGAAGAGCCCTCGTTCCAACACAACGCGCGCCCGCTGGAGTGTTTCTTAATGATTTTGAGATTTATGGTCCCACCACCTTATGATGGGCCTTACCTGAACGTTGGAATTGGACTTAACTTTGGCGACAACCATGATTAATCGACTTCCGTGAGTTAGAGATCAAAAAACTTGCGCCCTCAATATCCGAAAGCGGACATTGGGATTGTTACTGTTTTGTTCCGAAACCGTCATAGATTGTCGCATAAAACTGAGTCTATTACCCGCATTTGCTGGTTAGCATTTGGACTATCTTTGCCCTCCAATGAAACAAGTGTGATAAGAGCTTTCCACAAGGCCCATCCACGGGCACGGGCCCATGTATTGCTATCCATATCCATTCGAGATTTAAATATCGCACGGCTCTCGCGTGTTAAAAAGGTCCAAGCTAAAACCAAGTCGCAAGCAGGGTCTCCGCCCCCCATTCCTCCGAAATCAATAACGGCAGCTAACTTCCCATCTCTTACGATGATGTTTCCAACACTGAAATCGCCATGAACCCACACAGGTTCATCAACCCATTGAGAGCTTACAGCTTGCTCCCAAATAGCAGTAACCGTTTCAGTTTCAATTATGCCCTCCAATTTCGAGATAGCCGTGTTTGTCTCTTCACTATAAACTGTGAGAGCGCCTCCTCGATAAAAGTTATGCGCACCGGCCAACGGGCCTCTTGCTGTGTCGATTTGATGGAGTTCTTTAAGAAATCGAGCACAATCTTCAGCAAATTGCGGTAGGTCGCTTTGATCCAATACATCTGCATTCTCGCCCTCTATCCATCGGTAAATGGACCAATTCCAAGGGTAGTCCTTGGACGCATGCCCCATAGCGACCGGCTCTGGAATCGGGAAAGGTAAGTTGGGTGCCAATTTTGGCAACCACTCTTGCTCAATATGCACTTTTTCTGCGTATCTTTTGGCGCTTGGCAGTCTCACTGTCATATTACGACCCAAATGAAAGGTTCTATTGTCCCACCCACTCAATTTGACCGGCGATACAGGCAAACCTGCCCATTGTGGAAATTGTTCTGCAACAAGTTTGGTAACAAGTTGCATAGAAACATCGGGACATACGGTCATTCGGCGATTTTACATGAAACCTGCATTCAAAGGAATATTTGTCAGATAAGCGTTCAATACCAAGCGTCCGCTTTTGCGCCCATAGCGGACAGTGAATTTAAATAACTCGGGTATCAAACATAGATGCTCTTTGGCACAAATTTTGTTATCATAAACAATTACTGATGGTATGATTTTGGCCATGCTCTACAATTTTGATCTCCCAATAGACAAAGTTGGAAACGACTTTCCTGATTTTAAGGTAATCGACAGATGACATTTCACAGCTCATGGCTTCTGGGATTGGTGCTCGCATTAACCGCTTGTAGTGATGCCGGTGGCAATGGCGGCGGGCGAGGCGGCTCGCCTACGGTTGTCAGCGGTACCGTGACACAAGCAGAATTTGTCAGTGAAATTGAAGCGGTCGGCACGGCATTTGCCAATGAGCAGACCGTAATTACCTCACCGGTTACCGAAAGAATCGAGCGGATTGGCTTTACCGACGGTGCGATTGTCCGGCGCGGCGCGATCATCGCGCAATTGTCCCGGGGTGAAGAATCAGCGGATCTCAGCTCAGTAGAAGCAAGGGCGCGTGAAGCAGAAAAACAGCTTGAGCGGCTGACCTCACTTCAGAAACGCGGTTTTGCTACCAACGCCGCAGTGGACGAGCAGACTGCTTTGCGTGATGGTGCCAGAGCTGATGCAAACGCCATCCGCTCTCGTATATCCGATCGCGTTATCCGTGCGCCCTTTGATGGCGTTTTGAGCTTGCGAACGGTATCGCCTGGAACAGTCGTAACGTCGGGCAGTCCCATTGCCACGATCAGCGACATCTCCTCAATCAAGCTGGATTTTACTGTACCTGAAAATTTCCTGACAGCGCTTGAAGCAGGTCAGGTGATAGAAGCAACAACATCAGCCTATCCTAATCAGAGCTTTTTTGGGACGATCGACAATATCAACCCACTGGTCGACCCCCTTTCGCGCAGTTTGACTGTACGCGCGATATTGCCGAATGCTGCCCGAAAACTCCGTCCTGGCATGTTGATGAGCGTACGCATTGTTTCGGAAACCCGGACCGGACTTGCCATTCCGGAAACCGCTTTGCTCGCCCAAGGAGACCAGAATTTCGTTTTCCTGGTCGACAAAGACGGGATTGCGCGGCGCACAGTCATCGAAGTCGGCTTGCGCTCCAAAGGCATGGTGGAGGTCAGAATCGGGATCACTCTAGGCGACAAGATTGTCGCTGATGGAACCGTCAAGGTGCGCGACGATGCACCGGTCAACGCAGTCTTGCCCGGTCAGAAAGTGCCTGAAAAGGCAGCTGAAAAGGCGCCAGGGAAACCAGCGAAACCGGCACGCAGCAGCGGAGCAACCGGCTCATGATCCTTTCAGACGTCTCGGTCAAAAGGCCCGTTTTTGCGGTCGTTCTCAGCCTTTTGTTGGTGCTCGCCGGTATCGTCGCTTTTCTCGATCTGCCAGTGCGACAATATCCGGCAATTGAACCGCCGATTGTTTCGGTCGATGTCAACTATCCCGGCGCTGCTGCAAATGTTGTGGAATCGCGTATCACACAGATTTTGGAAGACCGGATTGCCGGGGTGGAAGGTATCGAGATGATCCGTTCGTCCTCCCGCGATGGACGGTCTGATATCACCATTGAATTCTCGCCTGATCGCGATGTCGATGCGGCGGCCAATGACGTACGGGATCGCGTCTCCGGCGCGCTGGACAATCTGCCCGAAGAATCCGATCCACCTGAAATTAACAAGGTTGATGCTGATGCGCGGCCTTTCATGTGGCTCAACCTGACCGGCGAAGGTCGCGAATCCTTGTGGCTGGCCGATTATGCCGACCGGGTGTTGGTGGACCGTTTTTCTTCGATTGACGGTGTTGCCCGGGTGCAACCCAGCGGTGCCTCGCGTCCGGCCATTCGTGTCTGGCTGGATCGCGAAAAAATGGCTGCGTCCGGCATTTCGCCTAATGATATTGAAGAAGCGCTGCGGCGAGAAAATGTTGAGTTGCCAGCAGGTAGAGTTGAATCTTCGGATCTCAATCTCACGGTTCGCGTCGCCAGAGCTTATGGCAATGTCGACGATTTTCGGGCGCTGGTGATCCGGCGTACCGATGATGGCGCATTGCTGCGTTTAGGGAATCTGGCTCGCGTCGAACTGGGCCCGGAAAATGTTTATGCCCATTTCCGCTCCAATGGCCTTCCGGGTGTGGGCATGGGTATTATCCGGCAATCCGGCGCGAACGAGTTGCAGGTCGCCAATGATATCAAGGACCGCATTGAGGAGATTACCCCCCTCCTCCCGCCCGGCGTTGAGCTTGCCGTGAGTTATGACAGCAGCGTTTTTATTGCCAAGGCGATTGACAATGTCTGGCAAACACTGGCTTTTGCAGCGATTCTGGTCATCTCGGTTATTTACCTGTTTCTTGGTTCTGTGCGGGCCACCATCATCCCTGCAGTGACAGTTCCGATTTCGATTATCGGGACATTTTTCGTGCTCTGGTTGCTTGGTCTTTCGATTAATTTGCTGACCTTGCTCGCGTTGGTCATGGCCATTGGTCTGGTCGTGGATGACGCGATCGTCGTGCTAGAGAATATCTATTCGCGCATTGAGCGTGGCGAAAGCCGCTTGATTTCAGCTTTTGAAGGCGCGCGTCAGGTGGGCTTTGCGGTCGTCGCTACTACCGCTGTGGTGGTTGCGGTTTTTGTGCCGGTCATGTTTTTGCCTGGTGAAACGGGCCTGTTGTTTCGCGAACTTGCCATTACCATGATTGTCGCCGTTTCCATCTCCACTTTCGTCGCGCTGACGCTCATCCCAGTCATGTGTTCGAAAATCCTGAAAAAAGGCGGTGGCGAGACCAAGTTGAGTCGATATGTCGACGGTAAATTTCGGCAAACAAGCGTGGGCTATGAAAGCATCCTGTCGCGATGGATTAGCAAACCTGTTCTGCTAGGAGGCGTCGCCTTCGGACTGGCCGCTTTATTCGCTGTTATCGGATTGCAAACGCTGAAAAGCGAGGTTGCTCCGCCGGAAGATACCGGTTTCATGTTTGGCCGTGCAACCATTTCCGAGGGCGCGGGTTGGGACCGACTCGTCAAGACCATGCTCGACATCGAAGAGCTTGCGCTTCCATTGACCGAGGAGGATGGTCCGCTGCGCCGGGTCTTGTTCCGAGCACCTGGTTCTTTTGGCCCTTCAGGAGATTTTTCTTCGGGTCGGATTATCATGTTCCTGAAACCTTGGGATGAACGCGATATGACAACCGCTGAAACCCAGTCGGCGGTCAACAAGCTGTTTCGGGATTACCCGGCGGCGCGGGTGTTTGTTTCCGGCGGTTCGACCATCGGCGGACGTGGCGGTGAGGCCATTCGCTTCGTGATTGCCGGTGATACTTATGGAGAATTGACTCGCGCCCGCGACGCGCTGTTTGTCGCCGCTGAAGAATATCCCGGCATCGCGACGCTGGAGTCCGACTATAAAGAAACCCGACCGCAGCTGGTGGTCAACGTCAATACGCTGCGAGCCGCTGACCTCGGTGTCTCGGTTGAGGAAATCGGTAGAACTTTGGAGACCATGATGGGGTCGCGCAATGCCGGAACCTATGTGGACCGGGGTGAGGAATATGACGTGGTGCTGCAGGCGGAACCGGAAGATCGGGTCACTGCCGAGGATCTCGCCAATGTCTATGTCCGTGCGCGAGATGATAATCTCGTCCCGTTATCGGGTCTGGTAACATTGACTAGCCGAGCGGAAGCTGGCGAGTTGAACCGGTTCAACAAATTGCGTGCAATCACTTTGGAAGGCACGGTGGCAGATGGTTATTCGCTCGGCGAGGCGCTAACCTTCCTGGAAGACGAAGCCGCATCGCTGGCGGAAGTGGTATCGATTGGCTATGAAGGCCAGAGCCGCGCGCTCAGGCAGACGGGTGGTTCCATTTGGCTCGTCCTCGGCTTTACAATCATATTGGTTTATCTGGTGCTCGCGGCGCAGTTTGAAAGTTTTATCAGCCCGCTGATCATCATTCTAGGGGTGCCGCTAGCTGTCAGTGGAGGGCTGCTGGGCCTCACCGTGTTGGGCGGAACGCTCAATCTGTACAGCCAGATCGGTTTGGTCATGCTTGTCGGGTTAGCCGCCAAAAACGGCATATTAATCGTCGAATTTGCCAACCAGCTGCGCGATGAAGGTATAGAATTTGAAAAAGCCATATTGGAATCTGCAAAACGCCGCTTCCGCCCTGTCCTGATGACATCTATTGCCACAGTTGCCGGTGCGCTTCCGCTAATGCTCGCAACTGGCGCAGGCGGCGCAAGCCGCGAAGCGATCGGCATTGTGATCGTGTGGGGCGTTAGCATTTCCACGATGCTGACATTGATCATTATACCGTCATTTTACTATTTGCTAGCACGCGGCACTGGCAGCCCTCTCGCTGTGACGCGGCGCCTCAAAAGATTGCGCCAAGGCAAAGAAGTCCTGAGCGGTGCTTAGTATGTTATCGTTGAGGTTCGACAACCTATTCATTGTTCCAGACTTTGCATCATATTTGAAGCAAACTGTATCCAGTCGATATCCGCTTTTGCGCCTAAAGCTAACACCTTACAGCCTCTAATCTCGGATGGGAAGACGGCGCATTTCTATTGTCGGCTCACACACCCATCGCGAACATTTAGTACGCTTCTACTAATCCGTAACAATGCAACGAAAGTGGCCTAGCCGGTTTGGACCAAAGTGAGGGTAAGCTGCCTCCAGTTCAATTTAGCTTATCGAAAGGCACACTACTCCGCCGGTCACGGTGATGGCCCCCAATAGTTTTTGCACCGTCATCTTCTCACGCAAAATGAATGTGCCGATCAACGCTGCGAATAAAATACTGGTTTCGCGAATGGCGGAAACACCGCCCATCGTGGTCAGGCTCATCGCCCAAACTGCGATACAATAACCCAGCGTTCCTAGTAATCCGGCGACAACGACTAGTGCACCCTCTTTTCCACGGGGTAGGCTAGGTGCCCGCCGCCTTATCGCGACATAAGATAATGGGATCAAAAAACCCGCCACGACAGCCTGCCATGCCGCATATCCGGTGGCACTTTCGGCTAGGCGTACACCCAGACCATCGACTACCATATAGCTGGCAATGAAAAGTCCGGCTGCGAGAGCTGCGAAGATCGACTTTGTATCGGGCCGATTGTTTCCCAGTGCGAGAACAATTATGCCGAGTGAGACAAACGCAATTCCAGCAAGACCAATATTGTCGGGTAGTTCGCCAGCGAACAGGGTGGCTCCAAGGGTGACCAAAAGAGGCGCACTTCCTCGCGCTATAGGATAGACACTGGCAAGCTCACCATCGCGGTAGGCTCGAACCAAAAATAGACAATATCCTATCTGAAGCAAGGAAGACAGAGTGAGAAAAGGCCAGCTCGGTGAGGCCGGCGGTTCTAAAGCCAAAGCAAAGGGTAAGGCGGCTATCCCACCAACCAAGCATATGATAGAAATCGACCAGAGGCGATCCTCTCCGTTCCTGACAATGGCATTCCAGCTTGCATGAATCAGTGCCGATGCGAGGAGGAGGCCAACGATGATTGGAGACATATCGGCCTTTCAATTGCGCCGTTTACTTGAGTTTTCTGTTTGGGTCGTACGGATGCGAATTACAACCTTGCACAGACGTCAATGACAAACCCTGCCTGAAATTCGTTATATTATTCCTATGTCCGTTTTATCCCGAAAGCCGATATTGGACTTGCGATTTTTTGAAAGCAAACTGCCTTGTTACTTTCAACCTCTCATGCGGTTCATGTATCAGCATGCGATAAGGGTAATTATCACATGCTATTTATTGCGCGATTCTGATGATTGGACTACCAAATCAAGCTCGATTCACAGCAAGGAACCATCGCAAATGACTGATCCGATCGATGCTACCCAGGTTCCCGAAACCACGAACAATCATGCCATGCAGCTGATCGGTGATATTCGCTTTGCCGCACCGCCCCACACAAACATCGACTGGGATCTGCTCAACGCTTTTGTGGCCCAATGCCCAGCCAACACACTGCGTGCCCTGCGCAATGATTTTGAAACATTTGATCTGTGGTGCCGGCGCTCTAGCCTCCCTGCCCTTCCCTCCGAACCAGCAACAATAGCTGCTTATCTTAATCATCGAGCCGAGCAAGGTGCCAAAACAGCTTCCCTGTCCCGCTATGTCGCCTCTATTGCAAAAATTCATCGGTTGCTTGATCTTTCCGATCCCACAAAGAATGAAACCGTGCGGCTTACCCTTTATGGCTTGCGCAGAAAAAATGGCTCAGTACAAAATCAGGCCAAAGCGCTCCGGTTCAAGGGCGATGTTAAAAATGTGCTGCGCGATAAGCCGCGTGGGATCGCGATCAAGCAGTTGCTGGAGGCATGCGGAGACAATTTGATTGGGCTGCGCAATCGCGCGCTGTTATCGGTTGCCTATGATACGGGACTGCGACGATCTGAACTGGTGGCTGTGCAACTGGACGATATTATGCCTGCCCTCGATGCCGATGCGCGGTTGCTCAATATATCTCGAACCAAAGGCGACCAGATAGGTGAAGGCGCCACAGCCTACTTGTCGCCACGGTCCGTCAAGGCAATCGAAGCCTGGACGCAGGCAGGAGAAATCAAAACTGGGCCCCTGTTTCGACGAGTTCGCGTTTGGCACCGTAAAGCAAAGCCTGCCCATCCCGGTATCAATATGCGAGATCTTTCTGGCCGCGCAATTTGGGATCAGCGCAAACGCTATCCCAAGGCAGCCGTACCGACCCGAACCACGTATCGGGTAGGCGACGAGGCGCTGCATCCGGGATCCATCCCGCCGATATTCAAACGCGCGGTTCAGGATACATTTGATCGAGGGCTGCTGCCAGACTTTGATAAGAACAGCATCAAGGATGCGGTTGCAGCGATCAGCAGTCATTCGACGCGGGTGGGACTGACCCAGGATTTGTTTTCTGTAGGAGAAGATATTGGTGCGATTATGGATGCGCTTCGGTGGCAGTCGGAGAAGATGCCGCTTCGATACAATCGCAAACTTGCCGCCGAAGCTGGGGCTGCGGGTAGATTGCTCGGCCAATTGCGTTAACGCGACTTGCAATTTCGGCTGTCTAACTAGGAAAGAACGAAACCATCAATATTGGTTCCTCTCTGAAGCTTATCTCGGCTCCACGAGTTTCTGACCTTCATTAATGACATCCATAATGCCGCCGCCGAGTTTTATGTCCATCATCAACATAAGGTCGGCCAAATCACCATAACGAATAGCCGCGCCACGGCGCATTTCTTCCTGTGTCTGCTTGAACGGGTCATACAAGCTCATTGCCCAATCTTCTCGCGTAGCGCTGCTGGAATTTGACGCCCTGGATACTGGCGTAACTCTCACATACTGAAAGCCCGTCAGACGGCCAAACCGACGATTCATAGAATGGCTTATGATTTTTCCTGAAATATCATCGTCAGAAAATGTCCTTTTATATGCAGATCTATAGCCTGTATAATCTATATGAACCCATAGTTGCATTGGGCTGTGGAGCGTTTTCGCATTCTCCAAATCCCAGATCGGAAGAGTTTTATCTGGGGGAACCGGCTGCTCACGCCTGACTAACAACGCCCTATTTGCGGTTCGGGATGAAACGACGTCAACAATTTCCCCGATATACTTGGAAATCGCATTTTCATTGATAGCTCCCGTGGGCACATGAAGACATTCTGGTAATCCCCAACGATGCAGCGCATTGTCCCTAGCGACGTGATCAATCTCAAAGGGCATCGACAAACTCAAAGCTTCTCCTTGTGGCTAGTTCACTAGAAGGTAAAAATTTGGATGCAGAATATAACCTGATCCTATTCATCCAGCGCATAAACAGGCCCATCACCATCAATCGCCAAATCACGAATATAGTCCACTCGGTTGCCGTTCCAATGATAACTAATATGACGGCCTTGCAACGGTATGCTCATTACATTTGGCCAAAAAGCAGCAAAGCATTCTCCGCCCGGTTGCCGCAGACTTGGGTACACAACACCATCAACATTGGCTTTTCTAGCCTCATTTGCGAAGCTTTGAGAGGCAGTATAATCTACCGGATCCAATAGCGCTAGATAATCACCCCCGCGCAGATCTATAAGCTCCGCATCAATCGAGCCGATGAGTTCACGCTTTTGAGCGATCCATCCCGGCTCCTCGTCCGTTGCGGTCAGAAATTTAACCGTGTGGAATATGGTTTCAGCCAGCGCGGTCTCAAAGCTATTAGCGGCATAATAAGCGCCAAAATTACCATCATGAAACCGCCCAGCACTATCGGCCGAGCAATGAGTGAAAGGCGACATCACATAGGATGCTCCGAAGCCGCCTACATGGCGCTCAGGTGGTATGAGATCCAACTTGGCAATCGTTTCAGCCAAACGCGGATTGGTCTTGCCTTCAGCTTGAGCCAATACGGCCCAGTCAGCAGGATCTGCGATATCTTCAAACAAATCAATCGGCGGATATGCAGAGTTTATAAGACGGAATGTGCGCCGCCAATCTAATCGAGATAATGGCGGATTCACCAAGGACTGCGCTGCGTATCCAAATAACGCCGGACACGCATCAGATCGGTTAATTGACCAGCGAGCATGACACCAAGCGCGGAATTCCCACCAAAAGCTGTATTGGGCTTTTTGATCCAAGCATAAACGCGCTCGTTCTCAGCAAAAAGTAACCGTAGCGCCTTATGAATACCCATAAGATTGGAAAGCCTTGCAGCAAGATCATTACCTACATGCCCTAAGTTTCCATCCTTCCAACGCTGAAATGTGCGTACAGAAATACCTCCAAGCAAAGTGGCCGCCTCAGCATCGGTTAGCTCCCAACGATCAAATAAATTGATTGCTGCACGTTGCATCGCACGCTCTTCAGCGTCGCTAAAACCAACAATAGGGGGCGGCGCATCTTGTGCTATAACCCGAAGTTGAACCATATTCTCTTCCTTGACATATGGCACATATATAGAACATTTACGACAAATGTCAAGATTATAGCGCCATTCGGCCATTAGGCATCCCAAGTGACAATAAACCTGCCATTCTATGGATAGTATTCTTGCGCGTCTGGATGCCCTGCTAGTTGAACAGGTCGATAAGGCTTAATATCGCCCACTTGCGGAACGACATCAGCTTTTAGCCTTTCAATCACTGAGGCGTGCAATGTAAATCCGGGATCTACATATCTTGGGCCCGTTTTCCATCTTTTCGAAAATGGCCCGAATTTAAAGAGAAACTCCTCCTGGTGCTGCAAACCCTTCGGATTTGGCGATCTCACTAGAAGGTTATCTTGTATCTGAACATCGGAAAAGCAATCACGCAGCTCATCAACCATCCAATCCAATGCAATGTCGCTCAAACGCGATTCCGCTTCCAAATAACTGCCACCAATATCGCTATGACATCCTGGAAACCAGACTTGCTTTAGCCAAATTGGTTTTTTATCTATATTCTTATCAGCTTCTTTTTGGCTGCCCCATATCACTCGCGGGAAATCTGCTCGATCTTCATCGATTGCCAAAGCATGTCTCGCAAATCCGACATCAGAATCAAGCCAGCCATCATAATTCTCTTTGTTCCAAACTGCGCGATGCCCGTTCTTCCAGATTTTATACCAGTGCAGCGGATTGCCAAAGCGGAGCGGCTTATCAGGATCCGGAGAATAATATTTGAACTGTGATTTTAAAACTTTCAGGTACCAATAACCTGTAACCCCCAAAAGACCGGCAAATGGAATCGTGAACCATAGCGACCAAACCCAATATATCGCGGCGAACAGCAACGCCGCAGCTCCAAAGAATACACCACGAACCAGCCAAGTAATTGCCCCGTTCCCAAGTGCAGCGACTGAATCAAAGACACCGATAAAGTCTGGTTGAACATTACCCTGCACATTCCGCTCGCCTTGTGGAGGAGCAGATTTGTATTTGTCGCGGAAGCGTTTTCCCTTTTCCTCGCGCTGGCGGGAATATTCTTTATGGCCGCGCGGATAACCAGCGCCATGATTATAGACGTAATTCACTGCATCTTCAGCAATCTTACGCAACCGTGGGCCATATTTTGGGATGGGTGAACCATCCGGCATTTCGGTAGGTACACCGCAAAGGTTCATAACATTTGCAAGCGCTCTTACGGTGTAAGCGCCTCGAGAAAAACCAAAGAGGAATATCTTATCGCCGGGTTCATAATAGGAAATAATCTGCTCATAACAATCGGTAATGTTTTTATCTATTCCTGTACCGACGGCTGCTTCTAATATGTGCCGAACACGTTTAAAAGTCATGCCCCCAACCTCGCCGGCCCCTAAGCCTGCATCATAAAAAGCCACTTGCTGCGAAGGTTTGATCGGCGAGGACGGTCCCGGACGCATTGCACGATACATCTTATATATATTGGACAGACGTTGATCCGGCTTCAATCCGCCAATTTGGCCAGTACCGTCAGAAAATATCAATATGTTTTTTGGCATTGGAAAACTCCGTAATTTAAGGAGATTGTTGGTGAAGTATAATTGAAATCCGGAACCCGGATTCCAGTGGCTTCATGCACTAAGGCCCATTTCCGGCGTTTGATATTCTGTCCGCTTGGGCCTCGGCGAACCGCTGCGCCCAGCACAGGCCATTAACGAGTTCCATTTGAGCTATTGTATTGCAGGGTATTTCGAGCAAACGCGGATTTGCATAGATGATTGACAAACATCGAGCACGACTGATCGCGACATTGAGGCGGTTACGGCTATAAAGAAACTCAATGTTGCGAGGAAGATCCTCACCGCTTGAGGTAGCCATCGACACCAACACTATTGCTGCCTCTTGCCCTTGGAATTTGTCAACTGTTCCTACCCTCGCTCCATCTGGCAGCGTTCGTTTCAATAGCTCCACTTGCATATTATAAGGACTGACTACCAGAACATCTTCCGTGCCAATTTCATGCTCGGCGCCATCTTTATCGCGCCACGTTTGACCCAGCAGTCCACAATAAGTTTGGTTGACGCGGGCGGCCTCAGGTTCCGAGCGCTGTGTACATCCCTCACTATCCACATAGACAAAACGCAGTCCTGCCGCTGCAATAGCTTCAGGGTCAAGCACCGGGTCAGCCAAAATCTGCTGCGCATCCAATCCTTCCGCTGAACTCAATCGGCGATCATAGACGGCGGCCGAAATAAAGGAGCACAGATCAGGGTGCATCCGGCGGGTTTTTGAGAGAAAAACGCCTCGATTGGCAGGAACGGTGGCGTGATCTTCCAAGAGGTGTTGAAGCGCTGACACGCCGCTGCCGCCTGGATGTGTACCTTGGATAGGCTGAGACAACTGCATCTGATCACCAACAAGTACAATGTTCTTAGCCGCGACACCCATCGCCACGATATTGGCGAGCCCCACTTGGCCTGCCTCGTCTACGAATAGATAATCGAGGGACCTATCATGTTCTTCCCGGGCAAATAGCCAGGTGGTCCCGGCGACGAGCTGATGAGACCCTGAAACGTCTTTGTTATCCAGCGTCTCCTGAATCCATCCACCCGTGCCAAGCATCTGGTCTTCACGGCTGCTTTTTTTGATTCCTCTGAAGGAATATCCTTCTGCCGACGCTAGCGATTCAACTTCCATGATAAGTTGATTAATTGCTTTGTGGCCGTTGGAAGCAACACCAATTCGTTTGCCAGCTTTCAGCAAAGCAACAATCGCCCGCGATGCTGTATAGGTCTTGCCCGCTCCTGGTGGACCCTGAATGAGCAAATGACTGTGATCGAGCGCGAGAAGGGCATCAATCGTCGCAACAAGTGGCTCTTCTTCCGGCAACATAATTGGGAAGCCGTGCTCTCTGCCGATGAGTGCGGGTAAATCGCGGCGCAATATCGAGACGATAGCGGAGTAATGCTCTGCTCGACCGTCTCTGACAGCTTCTGCAAACCGGTAAACAGCCTTGCGCAGCGGCTTATCGCCAATCGGCCCAGAGGGAATGAGGGACGTTCCCTCCTCAATTGTACTTCTGCTAGGTCCCAGCTTTAGTTCAATCGTCAATCCATCTTCATTAACCGAAATAACTTCGCCAGCTGGCTCCAGAGTTATCGCGCGTTTTGGGTTATCTCCTGTTTTCAGCTTGAAGTCTTGAGCTGGAAATTGAAACGCATGGATCGTCGATCGTTTGTCCGCACGCGGGCCAATATTTGGATGGGCTGTCAATCCCGCAAGACATTCTGCGTCCTCCAGCAGAGCCGTATAATCTAACTCTTGGCGCGCAAACATTGCCCACCATCCCGGTTTGCTTTCTCGGCGGTGAAATTCGAGCAGATCAACGAGCAACTGGCGCCATGTGTCATCACCCTCTTCTCCTGCCAATAATGCATCCGACATAGCCGCAACGTTTGCTTCAATTTCGGAAATGCTTTCCGATTTACCCTTCGCCCCTGCATCACTTGCACCTTCGTACCAAGGTGTTTCGTTGCTGCGCATGCCCAGCAGCCAATCCCGACATTCTAGCGTGGATATACAGTCCTGCTCATTGTAATCGCCGATATCTTTAAGCAATTTATCATCTTTGAGGGTGCGCCAACGTTCATACATTACGATGCTGTCCCCCGCAGTTGTAACCTCTCCGCTTCGAGCATCTTCTAGGTAAAATTTTTCCATGTTTTTGATCGAATAACCGGGTTCGGATGTTCGGATCGCTTCGCGAACGACTTGATAAAGATCCACGAGTTTATGGCCACGCAAGAAATCGTCCACTTCGCCTTCACGCGTTCCGTGGAACATGGCGAGCCTTTTTAGGGCAGATTCTTCATAGGACGCGTAGTGATAAATATGTGCGTCTGGATATCTAGCTAAACGGGCCGCCATAAAATCCATGGCATCCTCAAAAGCTCTTTTTTCCTCATCTCTGTCATGAGCCCAGAATTCGTGAAAAACCGCTTTGCCATCATCAACGGTTATTGTCCCGAAAAGATATTCAAGTCCTTCTTCGAAAAGTGGATCGCCTTCCATATCGAAAAACATGTCACCCTCTGAAGGCCGCGGAAGACGGGACAAACCTTTACCGGGCAGTGTTTGCAGAAGTTCATAGCTGCGCTCGCCTGTTTCGCGCTCAGCAGCCTGTAACCTTGCCTGATCACGAAGCCGTTCTAAAGTTTCATTTTGAATTCCTAATATTTCCCGAGATGTCGGAATCTCAGCGAGCATTTTTAAATCAGCAATACCGTTTTCACGTAAAATCGCAGCCTGACCGCGACCAAGACCAGCAACTAGACTAAGATGGTCTTCGGCTTCCCACTGCGCTTCACAGTTAGACGACCACCGGCAAAGCGAACAATGATTGCACGGCGTTCCTTCAGATTGCTGGGGCGGTTCGCTTACAAATTTGACGAAGCTCTGACGCGCAAATTCAAAATAGTGGAATACTGAATCGACGCGAACAGATGCTGTTTCATGATTTCCCAGAAAGACATGCATCTTTTCGGGTACCACAGCCTGTTCTTTACCCAGAATTTCCGAATATACACACATTTGGATGAGGTGTTTGGGCTTTGCTGTGCGAGATAGTTTGGTATCTGCAACTTCGTATGAATAGTCGCCTAGTGATGAAGGCCTGTCTACTTTTACAAGAAAGTCAGCATAGCCTTGCCAGTTTCCTTCAAGAAGCGCCGCTTGAAATATTACGTCAGGACCCTGTTTGAGTGCTGCCCTGGTAATCTCAGCTTTTTCTATGATATCGACGTCACCGCTAATCTCAATGATGGATTTCCCATCTTCCTTTAGTTGATCCAAATAGGCTTGTTCGTGCTCAAGGCCTTTTTCTTGAAACAACTGCATCTGCTCATCGTCAGGAGGAAAAATGATTGGATTCTCTAGGTTCTTCAGATCCAGAAAAGTTGAGTGTGTGCAGCCAATGAAGTTAATCAAATCGCTAGCTGAAAAAAGCTTCATTCCATTAAATATTTGCATAATACCCCCCAATAACTGACTATATTCTTTACTTAAATTTCAGCCTGCGACGAGCAATATGACACTAAAGTACACCCATATTGGTTTTATTTTTTATCGAATCGCCCTGTAATCCAGTGCTTTAGCTTGCTCAACCAAGCCCAGCCTGCTGGTTTCTTTCCATTATGAGAAACTGCAGATGGGGTTGAAGCACCAAGTGGTGACAGTTTTGGATAGTAGTTATCTTTACGCAATCTATCACGGCGACGGCCGCCCTCAATTTGCTCATCTGACCAATCCTCAGCCCAGTGAACTTGATTTTCATGAATGAAATAATGCGACCGGCAGCTCAAACTCCAACTGCCCACAGACGGTGATATAGAGATGGTCTCGCCGTCGAATGTAAAACGCCAATCAATAGGCGAGATTGGCAAAGCAACTTCATTACCGCATCCACACGCACACAAATGTATCATCGTGCGATGCTCCCCTGAAATAAACAATATTCCGCCTTCAAGGTCTTCAGGTATGTTCAGAACAAATTTTGGAATCAATTGAGCAATGTTGTTCATGCAGCCTCTCCAATGAAATCCTCATTGAGAAGATGATTGCCATCGATAGTAAAAAGCGAAAAATGTTCACTCTCCAAATCCTTATAGAAGCCACGAAATCGCTTCCAACGGACAATGGCCAATGCCGCATTCATCATGTTCAAATCAGCAACCTGAATGTTGCGAGCATACACATTGTCCAACCCGTTACTATCGAACGGGATGCGGTCTTTCAAATGCACTTGCTCCCTCATGCTTGGAGTGCTGGTGGTGACCCTTAGTTGCCCAACCAGAGATCCGTCTGTCATATGGAGCCCCATTCCTACATCAATAAATGGTAAATTTAGGCGCTCAAGTTCAGCAACAATGGCCGCTTTCTCCAAACCAGAATCTAAGCAAAGAAACACAAATGTTGCGTCAGCCAAAAGGTGGAAGCTATCAGGCAACATCCGGACCGAATGTGGAATGATTTGCCGGTGCATGTTGGAGTAGATACCCGCGAGATAATCTACCTTTTTGGGACGTTCTCGCAATGCGCCGAGCGAAGCGCCTCCGGGTGCACGAAAAGCATTATGCTGAAGAAAATCATCGCCATCAATGATATCGATCCTTTCAGCGGGCGTCTTGGCAGCTTGATCCAGAACATACGAACCAGTGCCTCCAACACCGATAATAACTAGACGTTCTCCTGCCAGCTTTTCTGCTAATTCGCCGATCCCGGCGCGGGATGATCCGGTATCTAGGTAAACAAAAGGGGATTTGATATCTTCATCGGCAACCACTCGGCGCACCCTTGCTGTGACATCAGGAACAATGACAGCAGCTTCATTGGCAATAATTGAGCAATAAGTGGACATTTTTTCGTAATAATCCATATAATAGCCAACCTTGGGTTTGCTCGAGAAACTGTGAGTGATCACCAACTTCCCACCCAAAGACTGCGTTGAGCTGGAATTGATAATTTTATGAAGTGGCTCTCCTTTGGAATTGCATGGAAGCTCTCCAGTAAACATTGCAACATGTGTATCAGGTCGTTGAGTTTGATCAGCCGACAAAGTCAGAGTTGATACAAGATCGGCTCGCTTGATTGCCTTGCGTTGGGTCACGTATGGGACGTTCCGAACCACAATATGTCCTGATATGATATCCAATTCATATCCATCTTCTTGCAGGCGAAGGAGATCCGAATTATGATTTATCAGTTGCTGTGACATTGAAAACCATCCCCTCAACAACACGAACTGTCTCGCCCTTGACTAAAGAGCCCTCTGGGCGCTTGGGCGGTCCTTTACGAAAACTAACTGTCAGGCAAATCTGAGCACCTACAGGTGGCACTTCAAAAGCCAATGCAATCAACTCTTCAAAACTGATCTTGCCCTTTTTGACTTCACGTTCCCGAGCATTCACAATAATCTTGATGGTTTTCGGCTCTGATTTGCGGGATCGGATATGTTCGACACCACCACCTTCAAGCTTAACCGAACCATTCTCAGCAATTGGGAGATCCTGATCGGAGTCCAAGTAGAGCTCGTGGTCATCCGAAATCCCAGCAATTTGCCGGATATCATCTGCTGAAATCTCATCCGCACCCCATTCCCAACCCCGTTCGTTCACAGTGAAAGTGTGGATATCATCGGTTTCAAATGATCGAAAAACAGGTATCTGGCCTGACTCAAATTTTATCTCGTTTTCCAAGCCAACCGACTGGGCAATGCCCTCATCAATACGCACCATTGCATGATGGCTCGCCGGAACCAGCCCTGCTTCGACACGGATTTGGCGGCCGTCAACTAGCTTATCATCAATGGAATAAACTGAACCATTAAGTTCAAATTTGCGAGACTTGGACATAATTACACTCCTGCGGCCGTAACGGACCGTTCGCTTAAGACTCTTGCGGATGATTCGATCTTGGACTACAGCCACATATGAGTCTTGATATGGACTATCTATATCGAGACTACTATGGAAATCAAGTCCAAATATGGACAAATGGGAGATTTATTTATGGCCATAACAACCGTCGCCCAAATGGGCGGGGGGGAAATTGCGATTCCCGTAAGCTTGGCTGCGTTCACACCATTGGCAGAAGCTTGGGATTTATCTTCAGATGAGCAAATAAAACTTTTGGGATCGCCACCCCGCTCGACGTTCTTCAAATGGAAGAAGGAGGGTACTGAGGTGCCTAGGGATACTGGCGAGCGCATTTCCCATCTATTGGCGATATGGAAAGCTCTCGAAATTCTTTTCACTGACCCGGTGCGCTCGCAAGAATGGCTGAAAAGAAAGAATGAATTTTTCGGTGGCCTTTCGGCTCTGGACATTATGCTTGAAAGAGGCGATTTTTCAGACATCGTAAAAGTGAGGCAGTATCTCGATGCACAGCGAGGGGGCTAATTTACCGGTTATCGAGATCGACAGCCAATACCACAACTTGATCCCGTCTCGGTTTCCGCCAGTGCCTGTGTATGAGCGGATCGCCAACGGGAATGATGCGTATTTCGCAGCGGTCGAGGAGCTTACGAATCCTCGCGTTCGTGAGAAACAACGATTAACCAAAGGCATAGCCGCAGTTGATGAGCAATCTCCAAGATTGCAAAGCTGGAATCACGCACCATTCGCATACCCTAACCCCGAAGGTAGTAAATTTTACGGACGTGACCGAAACGTCGTCGAACTAGCGGCAGATCTTCAAACAGCGCTTGCTGTATCTGTAATCAGGCGAGAGAACTTTCTCAAGCGCACATCGGAACCTGCCACTGCAATAGAAATTAGACAGCTGACGCGCAAAGTGACTGGATCATTTATTGATGCAAGAAACTGGAAGGGAATTTCAGATCGAGAGCGGAGATTAAATCTTGGAGAAGAAGCCGTGAGCCGGTCCTTGGATGGTATCATCTTCCATCCTCATGAGCGCCCTTCCGCAAACAGCGTTGTTGTTTTGAAGCCCGATTGCTTGGGGAGGCCCAATCAGGCAGAGCACTTTAAATTTCTTTGGAACGGCAACTGCATAACGGTGCTATATGCATTTGGAGCTGACAAGACTTATGATCCGACTGATCTACAGCTACCAAATGACATTCTCGCGGCATGATCGACACAATCATGTTCACTGCATACAAAAACACAACCGATTATCTAAGTATATTTTAGTCTGCCAGCAACCGGCTCCCAAGCTTTTTCTCTGGCGAAGGCTTGCTTCAACCATCCTATTGCAGCAATTCTTCAAACTCGCTAACTCTTAATACGCAGTTCGGTCAGTCCCGACTGTGAGGCATAGTAACCTCAACAACGCACGCGCCGGTCAACATTATGTTGGCCGGGTGGCCGTTACGTATGTCCAGGGTTCGCCTAAAGGTGGCGGCGCTCTGTGCGTGCGCAGGGTTACTAACACCCGGCTCCGGGCCCGCCTCTTGTGAAAATCACGACGGAGGCGATAGATGGCCAAAATCAACTCAACTAATGCACCCAAATGGTATGCGTATGCGATACTGGCTTTAGTGCTTACCAGTGGATCCGCCTCAGCCAATGCGGAGACAACCGACATTACGATCGGCGAGTTTTTAAAACCTGTGATTGGGTCAACAGATACCAAAGTCCTGCCGGCTACCAACGTTGCTCGCCAATATATCGACGCCAACGGTATCAACAAAAGCCAATATCGGATCATTGTTGACGATAACTACGCCCCATATGATACGTTCTTTGAAATAAGGGATGCCTATAAAGGCTATTGCGAGGCAAGAGATGGTAAACTGGATTTAACTGCCAGCAAGAATAATTATTATATCAAAGATTATTATTCTAACGAATTCCATCGATACGACTGGCCAAATATTTCAGGCTATCAGTTATTCACAGCAGTATGCCAGCATCGTACAAGCAAAATGTGGAGCGCCATGGCGGTAGTTATCGCTGATCGCGTCACCCTCGAACGGAAATTTGATTGGAGCAATGTGGCTCCTTTGAATCTCAAGACTTTTTCAACAACAACGACCGTGATGGCTGTTGATCCTGCCATCTTCGACCCAAAAATGCAGGAAAAAGTGCGCAACTTAATGCCGATCCCGCATAAAAGTGCACCATCTCCTCTCTTAGATGAATTCCGTAATGACCAATCACCCTATTTGCTTCGACAAAGAGAATTTCAGGCAAATCTAGCGGTTGGCGATCAAACAAACTGCGGTAAGGTATTGGAAATAAGAGGCCCATTGGTCAAAATCAAATTGCCCAAAAGCGTCCTTTTCCACAAAAAGTCATCTGCTTGGATCAACAAAGACCGTCTGACAAATGGCCGGCCAGTCGATTGTACCAAGGGCTGATACATCGTGCCATCTGATCAGGAATGAGAAACCAGAAACATGGACGAAGAACTCAAAATCATCGAACGCATCCTCGAATGGGCGGGTAGCCAGGACCAGGCCTATGCCTGGTATCGCACCCAACCTATTCCTTCCGTCGGCGGAGAGACGGCTGAGGCAATGGTAAAGTCAGGTCGTGTGGATGTAATCCATAACTATCTCGATCATTTGGCAGTGGGTGGCTATGCATGACCATCAACTTGCAAGACCTGCAGCACTCTAATTCTAAAATATTTCGGCGCTTCAACAGGCAATGAAGAGGATTGCATGACTGAAATATCTGCATCTGCCAATAATGTCCCTGAACCAAATTTGCTGAAGAAGCTCATTCACCGAGGCGCTGAGAACACCAAAGCCGATTTGGGACAATCGGGCGGAGCTTATGATATCGATAAGGTGCGCGACCTTCTGGGTAACGTTTCCTACCAGGCCATTTCCTCGATGGTTCGACACAAAAACCTATTCACGGTCCCGGATCAAAACGGAAAATCTGTATTTCCAGCTGTTCAATTTACGGAAGACGGGCAGCCGGTGGCAGGATTGAAAGACGTCATCGAAGCCCTTCCTACTGAAAATGGCCTAGCAATCCTCAACTTTCTGGTGAACCCGCACAACGATCTCGACAATATCGCTCCGATCGACAAGCTGCGTGAATACGAAGTTGGCGCTGTTGTCATCGCCGCACGCCGCATGGGCGTGCAAGGCGGATAGTGCAAAGATCAGAACAGCTGGCTCTGGAATGACTGGTTCAGGCCTCAATTGTCAAAGGACAATGGAAGGCTATTGCGCTATCAACCTTTTGTTGAATGTCACAGCATAAGGTTCACGCCATGTTGTTTGCCCTCATGCTTCTTGCGACGCCAATTGTGCCTGCTGGACAGTCGTTTGACTGTACGCCCATCCGTGTATGGGATGGCGATGGCCCAATCTGGTGCGCTGAAGGCCCGCGCATCAGGCTTTCCGGTATTGCTGCACGGGAAATGGACGGAACATGTCGGCAGGGCCACCCTTGCCCCAGAGCAAGCGGTACAGCTGCTCGCGACTATCTGGTTAAACTTGTTGGAAAACCCAAAGGCGTATCGAGAGAGGGGCATATATTGGTCACTGGGCCCAAACTGAGTTGCAAATCTGTTGGGGGTGCTGGTGGTTCACGGACAGCGGCCTGGTGCAGCAATAGCAAATCAGGCGATTTGTCCTGCGCGATGATCAAGGGCGGTTATGCACTTCGCTGGCAAAAATACTGGGGACAGCATCAATGCAAAAAACCTTGAAAGACAGTGCCGTTATCATTGTTTCGACGGCATTTATCGCGCTGATCATCCTATGGCCCATCTATGGTTGGTTGACAGGCTGATGCAGAATATTTCTCTAAGACCGATCTCTAAAACAATGCGAATTGCTTTGGGGATAGCCGTAGCAAACGCATTAACGCTAGGCCAACCCTTGGTAATTCCAGATGCATATGCGCATGGCGGACGCACCGCTGCCGATGGCTGTCACAACGACCGCAAAAGCGGCGGCCGTCATTGTCACGGCGGGAAAACCGCTCCCAAAAAACAGGTTAGAGCGAACGGCAGCGTTTATTATCCCAATTGTTCAGCGGCCCGGGCTGCTGGTGCGGCTCCGGTCAGAAGAGGGCAACCTGGCTATGCCTCACATCTGGACCGCGACAATGACGGTATTGGCTGCGAATGAGCTGTCTTTAAAAAGTGCTGTCCTACATAGAACAAAAAGTGAACAATATGTCTCATATGATTCGTAAGAGAGGTTCACTATGGTTCTACTGGATACATCAATGGTCATTGCTCTGGCGGCAGTGATTGCAAGTCTTTCGTCATTTATTTGGGCGCTGCGTAGAAAGCCGTAGAGTTTTGCTAGCTGGTTTTGCGCAATGCCGTGATTGACTGAAACTCTGACAATATGTCTGGATTATGCTCAGCTAGATATCGGACGATATTTGCACTTTCGAGGAGACGCCCGACATATCCAACCGCTAGAACGAGGTTCAAATGGTCTGCCGCATATGATTTTTCAATTGATCTGAAATCCCGATCAAGATTCTCAGATTCCTTCTCCATCAACGCTATTTGCTCCCCGCTCAACCCCTTGGTTTGCTTCGGCTTATTGCTGACAAGCTGGTCTTGCGGCGTAGCTGCAACCAACGAGCGTGCATAAGGGAGAGAATATGTGTTCATCGCGATCATGAGCTGAGCGGCCTCAATTTGCCGCATCGGTTTTAGCTTTTTCAGTTCTTTAAAGCTATTATGTGGTACGTGTTTATCGCGCAAAAGTTCTGAAACTTCTTTGCAGATACCAACCAATAGATTCCGCTTGGCTCTAATGGCGCGAATATTAACATTCAGCGCGCGGGCCAAACGTTCTTCCGGTACGCCTTTCTTTACCGCTCTCAAGATCATTTTATGTTCCTGGACGAGGGCTAGGCGGTTTACCCGTTTGTTATATGTGAAAGCTTCATCTTCAGTCGCAATCAGACAAACAATATCTTTTGCACCTATATCCTTCATAACAGCCAACCGGATATGGCCATCCAAAAGATGGAAAGTGCCAGGATCCTCTTTATCTCTGTACACGACCGGCGGCTCAATCATACCAATCTCGCGAATTGATGCCGCAATTTGAGCAAACTTCTTCGACGCTCTGATACCGTCACCGACTTCGCGCAGCGGAAAAATATCGGCAACAGGAATGCGGAGTGTGGATTCTTCAAACACCTGATCAATGCAGGAAGGCGTGTCCTTTTTGGTCATTTCAGATAACTCTCTTCCTCTTGCAGCGACAGCGCTATGCATTCAGGTATAGAATTCAGATCTTCTCTCTCCACAAGACTGAAAAATTTTTCATCGGCGACGAGTTTGCGAAGCGCTTCGGTTATAAAAATCAGATGATTCTTGGTTGTCTCGGCCCTTTGGATCATATCCTTTTTTCGTTCCGCATCCTCTTGGTATGCTTTTACCAGTGCATCAGCTGTCATCTTTTTATTGGGAACTGCCTTGGGATATTCGCTACCTTTGCCCCGCTGCCGACGCACCTCTACTAATCGTTTGGCGGCCAAGAGTTTCTTACCTTTTAAGGTTCCATCTTCGTAAGCTTTGGCTAGCGCTGCCTGTATGTCTTTATCAGCGGCTTCCGCTATTTCGGTGGCTACCGAAATTGGAATAACGCCACTTTCCACCGACTTTAACAGTCTGTGCTCGCCCCTTTCGATCAAACGGGTGACTCCCTTAACATAGTCAACCGTCAGACCTGTTTTTAAGGCTACCTGCTCTTCCGTAAAGCCGCGCTTGTTCATACCGATAATATCTTGAAGGAGATCTAAAGTGCCGTGATTACGTCTGGCGCAATTTTCGACTAGACTTGCGATAAGGCAATCTTCTTTGTCCGCCGTAATCACCAATGCCGGTACTGTTTTATGACCCAGGATTTGGCAAGCCTCCAATCGACCCTGGCCGCAGACTAAATCATAGATAGGGTCAATCTCTCGGATACGCATCGACACGGTTATTGGCCGCTTCAAACCGATTTTTTTGATATTACTAACTATTTCATTGAAAATCTGCGGATTACGATGACGTGGATTTAGGATGTTTATCTTATCTATCGGGATTAACTCTACGCGCTGGGCGGGTTTTGTACTGGTCATGCTGCGTACCTCAGATTGCCGCGTTTCGCTAAAGCGAAAAGGCCACTCAAAGAATTCGTTCGATACGCATCGAACGAGAGACCGTTATATTCAGCAAGTCGCAATACTGCCTGACGCATATCCAAGCGCGGTAGTAAATAGTAATCCTTTACCGCGTCATTGCCCGTGTTCATTCTGACCGCCACCGTAATGTCGGGCGACAGACATGTGTCAAATTTCAACTTCCAACGAGAGGAGCCCGCCTTTGTCGATAGGCAACGCATCATGCATATCGATATCGAAAACTCTTGGTTCACTGTGAGTAGATCGGTTTCCTCATCTCGATCAACTGTGCCTCCAGCTTGTTCCAAACCATATATGATGTCGCCGACGATTGGAGAGTGCAAAAGCCTCAGTTTTTTATTTATTTCCAAGTATGAATAGTCATGATCTGGCTGAAACCCAATAAGAGTATATGCCCGTAAAAGCCCGCCAAATCTGCTTCTAAATGCTACGCTAGAGGGGCAATCGTCCACTTCGTCTATAATAAGGCCAGACAATATACCTTTGCGATCAAGCACTGATTTTAGGCTAGCGAGCATTTCTTCATCGCTCAGTTTTGCCGATCGCGAAACGATGATAGCCTGGGCTTTTTCATATACTGACTTATCTACTATCGCGCGAAATGCGTTATCTGACCTGACCCAATCATTTGGCGCGTTTTCAATGAGCTTACCCTTAAGCTTGCATGATGTTTTACCCCAAACATTATTACCGATATATTTTTCGTTTATCAGAATTTGATGGACGGTACCCCGCGTCCATTCTGATCCACGATCCGTTGATATGCCCTGTAGATTGAGCCAACTAGCGATATCCCGCTCAGACAAATTATCTTCCACGAAACGCCTGTAGATCTCGCGGACCAGTTCGATTTCCTTTGTGGGTCCGGGAACCAATATCACCCGATCTGTGGTGATACTCTTGTGTTCACCTAGCCTAAGTTCATTTTTCTGATTTCCTTCTTGATCCACTAGCATTCGTCTTAGACCAAAGCCTGCTGGGCCACCTTGACGGTAACCAAGCCGGATCAAATGCGATTGACCCTTGAAGACTTTTACAGATAGCTCACGGCTATACTCGCCGGCCATTGCGCGCTTCACGGTCTTGATTATCGAAGACCCTATGCTTCCATCATTTTCAAATTGTTCCGCGCAGTAATGAACAGCCACACCGGCACGGCGGCATCGCAGTTCGTATGAAGCCGCTTCATCAACATCCTGAAAACGTCCCCAGCGACTTACATCATATACAATCAGCGCCTTATATTCTGCCTGTCCTGTCTCAACATCACTCAATAGCTGTTGAAGCGCTTTACGGCCGCCAATATTGAGGCCGCTTTTCCCCTCATCCGCATAGCGCTCGATTATTCTATACCCACGACGTTCAGCGTATCGATGAATTTCTTCAGATTGATTATCGGCAGAATACTTCTGGTGCTCCGTTGACATGCGAACATATTCAGCTGCTGGAATTTTGTCGGAGTTGGAATCCTCGTCATCGCCATCCGGCTGACTCCAATCAATAACCATGCGAGGTATCCACCAGTTTCAAGACAGTCTCTCCTATCCCCCATCCTTAAACTGAAAGGGTCTGCAAGATGGTTCTTAAAACCGGCAATTTGCTTCCGAAATCATCGATCAGGATTACGGATGGAGATCTCAGCGCAGCGGTGAGCAAAGCGCTGATGTCAGAACTTGGAGGTAGCCGAAGAGCAACCAAAACAGTGATGCGATGGACCAGTGTCAGCGAACGCACCGCACGTTCTTGGATCAATGGAGTTACAAGCCCGAGCGGAATTCACTTGGTACTGTTATCTGCTCATTGCAAAACAGTGCTTATAGCTTTTCTTAAACTTGGCGGTCATCATAAAATGGTCGCGAACGTTGATCTCGTTGCGGCAGAAGCGGCCATTGAAAATGTCCTGAAAACAATCCGCATGCTCCAAAGTGATCAGTAGATTGGGTCGAATCGGATCTCGTCGCTATAAGGCTAAGGTTCATTCATTGACCAGATAGGATTTGATGCCTAGTTCGCCGCCATGAGGAGTTTGATATGCCAAAGGTCGAACGATACAATCCAGTAGAGCGTCAGCGCCAAAAACAACGCGCTCGCAAACAGGATGAGCGGGATTTGCGCGATGGCGTCATATCTCCGGAAGCTTTGAACCGTCGTAATGGTTTTTTCTCCCGTATCGATCTGTCAAACGCCTCCGTGCGTCTCCGGGGACAAGATGCTAGAAAAAAGACTGAGAGCTAGTCTAGCTCATGGAGGGTTGGTCCCATAGGGCAAAAATGGTAGTAAGATCAGCTCTGGATATTCTCTGGTTAGTGAAAAGAGAATAAGCATAAAAACAGCGCGTAGATAGATTTCGATTGCTACAGAAATCAACGCTGCTTCGCGAAGCTCTTTGGCAAGCTTAGGTGAATTATCCAGCACCTCAAAGAAAGCGGCATGGTCGACAGCTTGGAGGTCAGTCCGTTCGTGAGTTTCAATGGTCGCCTTTGCTAACTCAAATGCAGCTTCCATGACAAATGTAGAATCATCTAAGAGAAATGCGTGAGGTAATTCTTTGATCGACAAGCAGCAGGGGACCCATTATCCCGCTGTATATGCATATGTTTTCTGGCTTGGGCGCTGTAGCGGCCCTGTTCATGACCTTCCCGCTAGCGGCACAATCTTCAACTTCTGCACCCGAGACCGCTACGCCGGTCGCCGCAGAGAAAAAGCCGATCCCGATCGTTTCATCGCCGCGGCCGATTAACCCGATCCTCAAAATGACTATAGCGCCAGAGAAACGCGGCGACCTGTCCACCTGCGATGACCGGGACCCGCCGTCCCTCGAATTTGTCGCAAAAACCTGCTGGCCGGTCCTGCAAGCCTATCAGGATCTGATCCGTTTGCAGCAAGCCAGCAAGGCAGCAATTTCCGCGCAAAAGAGGACCGCTCCCAATGCTGAAGATTTAAGAAACCGCGCGCTGATGCTGGCGATCAAGGCGGCAAAACAACATGGCGGGGGCCGCTGGCCAATGCAGGACGAAATCGCGCAAGGCGCCTATCGTTCGCTGATTGCGCTGCATAAACAATTTGGCCATCATGATGCTGCTCTGACAGCTTATGACGGCCTGATTGCGGTGCAAGCGCGCAGCCTGATGCACGGTGGTACCGCGCGACGGGGTTATATCTACAAAGACAAGAGCAAGTATCTCCTTGAGCTGGGCCGCCGCGATGACGCGCTGGCCAATTTCAAAGCGGCAGTCGCCTTGGCGGACAGCCAGCCGATCGACCTGATATCCAATGTCGAGCATGCCGAACTGATTGCCTATGACGCGACTATCGCGAAGGATGAAGACCGCGCGCTGGATGTGATCAACCTGTTCCTGAAAAAGACCGAGCGCCATAGCCGTCACCAGGATCTCGTCTATTATCCGGTCCGCATCCTGAGAATCTATATCCTGGCCGGGCGCGAGGATCATAATGGCGTGCTGGCCGAATTGAAAACTTTCAACAGCTTGGCGCGGCGCAATATGTGCCAGCAGGAAAAGCCGGTTGAATTTTACTTTCCGCAGGTCGTTTCACCGACACAGAGCGATCCGCGTATTGCCGCCGAGCTGAAGACATTTGGGTGCAGCGACGCCGTGATCGCCGCGATGGATACCAATATGGCCAATGGCGTGCCTGCTTCCGACGGAATCAAACCGCTACCGCCGCGTTAGGTGAGGGTTGAATACTCTCATGCCCTTTCAAAAGATGAAAATCGACGGCACTCGAATAGCAAAAATGCTTCGAAACTGATACAATCAGCTATGGTAAAACGAAAACAAGAGTCCACGATCCAGTCAACTGACAGCTTAAAATACAAAGCTGCAGAAGAAGAATTCAGAAAACGAAACAAAGCAGTCAACAAAAGGCTGGAGCTGGCACTCAAATCTTTGCTCACGCCTGGCATCGTCATTGAAGAGAAATGGGGCGTACCGTTGTTTTGGGTAAGTAAGAACGAGCCAGATGTCTTTATCCGGCGTTTGAATGGTAGGGAACAACGCGGACGAATGATTGATTCTGAATTTCAAGCCATTGATGGAGCATAGCCAGCTCGCCTGCGCAATTGATCATCAGATTATATTGCACATGATCATCAGATTATATTGCACAACAAATCCCGGAAGTTAGAAGAGAGGCGCTTTCCCAAATTTTAGTAATAAGTCATTTAAGTCATTATTGCATCGCAAGTTGACATCTGAACTATGGATTTGCAATTTTGCATCAACTTTGTAATTTGGAAAGGACCAGCAAAAGTGCGATTGCATTTTCCAGTGTAGTATCTGTAAAAAAAGATGAAGAATAAATAGCCGCCTTTATCAATTTAGAAAATAAATGCTGTTTTCCAGCCTATTAAGGTTATTTTATGTTCTTTGAATTGAGACTCAGTCTCATTCGAACGGACGCAATCTCAACAACTGAGATTTTTTACACCGCCACCAACCAGAGCCGCCATCGAAGCAGAATGATGGGGATTTCGATAGGGTCGGGTCCGGCTCATCTGGCCGCCCTCCAAAGTACCCGCCACACTGGCCACCATCGAAACTTCAAGGGCTTCGGCGGGTGACAAGGGCGGCAAGATGCCAGGCAAGCAGGACGCAAGTAAGGATTTACCCGAGCCTGGCGGACCGTTCATCAACAAATTATGTCCGCCCGCGGCCGCAATTTCTAGCGCGCGTTTGGCGGTTTCCTGACCCTTTACGTCTTTCAGATCCGGTCCTTGATCTGGCTCCGGTACGGTTCCAGCTTCGGGCGGTGTGAGCACCGACTGGCCTTTGAAATGATTGAGCAAAGCGAGCAGATCTTTCGGTGCCAATATTTCGACGTCGCCAGCCCAGGCCGCCTCCGCCCCCTGCAATGCGGTACATATCAGTCCCAAATTCTCGCTTGATGCATGTAAGGCTGCGAGCAGAACACCGGGCGTGGCTGCCAGCCGCCCGTCCAGAGACAATTCCCCCACCACCACATAACTGGCCAAAGTCTCTGCATCTATAATGCCCATCGCACCAAGCAAAGCCAGAGCAATGGGCAGATCATAATGCGAACCCTCCTTGGGCAAATCCGCAGGTGACAGATTAATCGTGATCCGTTTAGGCGGCAGTGACAAACCCAGCGCCGCTATCGCTGCCCGCACCCGCTCCCGGCTTTCGGCCACGGCTTTGTCAGGCAGTCCGACGATATTGAAAGCCGGCACGCCCGGGGCAACCTGGCACTGGACCTCGACCCCGCGTGCTTCCAGGCCCAAATAGGCGACAGTGGAAACCAGTGCTACCATATAATGCCTTATTGCCCTGTTACTGGCGCAACTGTGGCAAGGCGTATCCAAAGAGTCGAGCAATACCAGAGGCTTGGCCGGAACCGTCAACAATCCCGACCCACACCTATTTCTGCGTCAGCTGCTGGTTAATCATACGCAAACCAATCGCTTCCACTGTTTATCAAGCGCCTTTGGACAAAAGCGGCCAATGCAACGGGGAATGAACCAACCAGCCCGCGAAAATCTGGGCATGCCTGATCATGGTTTGAACGGGAATTTCGGCCTCGGACTCTGGGTCACTCTATTTACCTTTCTTGCGCTGTTTCTATTGCCGGCCGAACAGGCACGGGCGTCCGGTTCCAGCTATACGGTCACCGAGACCATTGAGACGTTCGAATATGATCTTGCCGAACCGGAACATCAGAGCGGCTGGTCCAGCGCTCTAGCGCAGGAAAGCTATGGGCCTTTTCGGGTGATATCGGAAGATACGGCAGAAATGTCGGGCACCGTGGACAGCTATTCGCCGGCCCTGTTTCAGCAGATGCTCCAACAACATCCCGGTATCAAACATATCGTAATGATCGACTGTGACGGGTCCATTGATGAAGATGCCAATCTGAGCCTCGCCCGGCAAATTCGCCATGCCGGGATCAGCACACACGTACCTGCACGTGGCTCCGTGCGCTCAGGTGCGGTTGAGCTGTTTCTCGCCGGTGTGCGGCACACTGCCGACAAGGGTGCTGAATTTATTGTCCATAGCTGGATTGATGAAGACGGGCGGGAAGCCAATGACTATCCACCCAATGATCCGGTACATGCCGAATATCTGCGCTACTATGCCGAAATGGGTATTCCCGCTGACAAGGCCCGTGCCTTTTATGCACTGACCAACAGCGTTCCTTTTGCCCGGCAGCTCAAACTGTCCCGCAACGACCTGGTCCGCTTCCAGCTGTTACACTGAGGGCGACACCCATATCTATATTGACAAGTGTAAGTTACGGGTTCGGGGATTCTGCTCCGTCTCTCATTCATGCTATATGCATAAAATAGAATGATAATCGACCAAGAGCGTGATTTCTTCGACAGTGCGGCTTGCGGGTCATACCGCGATGCATCACATAGAGCGCATGAAAGTGGATATGAACGAGAAACTGAGAAAAAAAAGGTGGAGATACACATCGGGATCGCGTTTTGCGCTGTCGATGCTCGGCTTTGCGCTAATGCTGTTGTCCCCTATCGTCGGCGCTATTCCCGGGCCCGGTTTCATTATCATGTTCCCGATCGGACTGGCTCTTGTGCTGCAAAATTCACGCTGGGCGAAGAAACGCTACGTCGATTTCAAGCAGCGTTTTCCGAAATATGGTCAATGGACCGACTGGGCCATGCGCCGCAAACGGCACAAGAAGCTGCCGGATGATTTTGAACTGCCGATATTTGGTAAGGTAAAAACCAAGTCAGAAAGCTGATCTTTTTGTGCCACTTTTTTTAAGCGAACCTCGGGCTAACGCTTGACTTTCTGCGGCTGCGCACTTATCCGCAGCGTCAACAAGGTGGCCGCAGCTTTTAGCGGCCTTTTTTATCGAAATTTTAGACGTAGGATAAACGCGATGAAGCGCACATTTCAACCGAGCCGCCTGGTCCGCAAACGGCGCCATGGTTTCCGTGCCCGCAAGGCAACTGTTGGAGGCCGCAAAGTGCTGGCTGCCCGCCGTTCGCGTGGCCGCAAGAAGCTCTCTGCCTAAGGCACCTGCTCCTGCAGATAATCGGGTGATGCGGTGACCGATCCGCAGCCTCAACTTACCGAGAAGAAAAGACCCGTTCGCGATATCCAGGTGATTCGCAAGCGCCCGGATTTTCTTGCGGCGAATCGCGGCAAGCGATTCGTGACGCCCAGTTTCGTGCTGCTGGTATATAAACGCCCAGAAGATCATCCCGCCGTTTCAGAAACTATACGCTACGGCACCACTGTAACAAAAAAAATCGGCAACGCGGTGGCCCGCAACCGCATGAAGCGCCGATTTCGGGCGCTTTTGGCCGAAACACTCCCCCAATATGGTATAATCGGAGCGGATCATATCATGATTGGCCGTAAGGAAAATGAGGAACGAGATTTCATCGTGATGAAAACAGACCTTGAAAAAGCCCTGAAACATCTCGCCAAAAAGCTCTGAAAGCCATGATAAAAGCCGTTTTCATCTTCTTTGTACGCTGCTGGCAATGGGGCCCGTCACGCATTTTGCCACCGACCTGCCGGTACAGTCCGACCTGTTCAGCCTATGCGATCGAGGCGATCGAAAAACACGGTGCATTTAAGGGTAGCTGGTTGGGCGCGAAACGGCTATTGCGCTGTCATCCGTGGGGGGGCTCTGGTTATGACCCGGTTCCCTGAACCCAATATTATATCGAGCTGATTGAATAGGACAGGCACCAGTCTTACTTGGTGTAAAACCGATCTTTAAGACCAGAGTTTAGGAAAAATAGTGGACGACAAGCGTAATATCATCATGGCGGTCTTGCTAACCGGCATCATCCTGTTTGGCTGGCCAGTCCTGATGGAAACATTTTTCCCGGACATGGTGAACAAAAACGAAGCGATTGAGCAATCCGAACAGGCTACTGCCGATTCACAGGGAGCCACGCAGGCTGATGGATCTGCTCCTGTTGTTTCGACTACACCCGGCTCCGCCACCATAGGCGCAGATGCCGCGGCAGGCACGATCCGCAAGCTGCCGGTTGTACTGGCAGAAAGTCCCCGCGTTGCAATTGAAACACCGCGCTTGAAGGGTTCGATCAACTTGCAGGGCGCGCGGCTTGATGACCTGACGCTGACCGACCATACAACAGAGCTTGCCAAGGATAGTCCACCTGTGCGTCTATTCTCTCCATCCGGTACCAAGGACGCCTATTTCAGCCGTTTTGGCTGGGCTGGTGATGGCGTCACGCTGCCTAATGACAAAACGGTCTGGAATGCGGATCAGGACAAACTGACGCCCGACACACCTGTAACGCTGAGCTGGTCCAACGAAACCGGACAGACTTTTGCGATCACATTTTCAATTGATGAGAATTATCTGATCACAGCTGAGCAAAGCGCGACCAATCGCGGTGGCAATGCAATCGCACTCAATCCTTTCGGTATACTCAGCCGCGTCCGCGACCTCGACAATGTACCACCGGGGGAGGCCGATAGCTGGACCATCCACATAGGCCCAATGGGCGTGTTCGAAGGAATCGCCAATTTCGATACCGACTATGATGATGTCGACGAGGCGGGCACCAATGGCATTGCGGCCGATGCTACCAAGGGTTGGGTCGGCTTCACCGACAAATATTGGCTCGGCGCGCTGATTCCTGTCAGCGATGCGAAAGTCGAAGCCAAGTTTCGCGCAGGAAGCGGCGACGTTTATCAAGCACAGATAGCCCGCGAAAATGCGCAAATTGTGGCGCCCGGAAAAGTACTGAAAACCACCACCCGCCTGTTTGCCGGCGCCAAGGAAACAGCATTGCTCGACACTTATAAAGAGCAATATGACATCACCTTGCTGGACCGGGCGGTCGACTGGGGCTGGTTCTACTGGTTTGAAAAGCCGCTTTTCTATCTGCTCAACTGGCTGTTCAAAATGGTTGGCAATTTCGGCGTTGCGATCATCATCATGACCTTCATTGTGCGCGGGCTGATGTTCCCGATCGCACAAAAACAATTTGCCTCAATGGCGCAGATGCGCGCCGTGCAGCCAAAAATGAAGAAAATTCAGGAAAAATATAAGGACGACAAGCAGAAGCAGCAGCAGGAAATCATGAAGCTGTACAAGGATGAAAAGGTCAATCCTTTGGCCGGTTGTCTGCCGATCTTCCTGCAGATTCCCATCTTCTTTGCGCTGTATAAGGTGCTGATGCTTTCCATTGAAATGCGTCATGAGCCCTTTGCCCTGTGGATCAAGGATTTGTCTGCGCCCGACCCGCTCACGCCGGTCAATCTGTTCGGCCTGATCCCGTTTGATCCACCAAGTTTCCTGGCTGTAGGGATATTGCCAATCCTGATGGGCATTACGATGCACTATCAATTCAAGCTGAACCCCCAGCAAATGGACCCGATGCAGCAACAGATTTTCGGCCTGATGCCGTGGATCCTGGTATTCATCATGGCACCCTTTGCCGCCGGCTTGCAGCTCTATTGGACAGTATCCAACGTCCTTACAATCGCGCAGCAGAAATGGCTCTATTCCCGCCATCCACAGCTGAAGGAGCAGATGGCCAAGGATGCTGAGGAAAAAGCGAAAAAGGCTGCGGAAGAAAAAGCGGGCGCATGACCCCGCTTCATCCGAAAATTTTTTCCGGGCCGATTTCTTTCCTGAAATCGGCACCGCAGCTGCAGTTTTTGCCCGACCCGTCGGTACCGGAAATTGCATTTGCGGGCCGGTCCAATGTCGGCAAGTCATCGCTGATCAATGCGCTAACCGGCCGCAATGGACTTGCACGGACGTCCAATACGCCGGGCCGGACACAGGAACTGAACTTCTTTGATATCGGTGATCCGCTCATCTTCCGGATTTGCGATATGCCCGGCTATGGCTTTGCCAAGGCACCGCCGAAAGTGGTTCAAAAATGGCGCTATCTGATCAACGATTATCTGCGCGGACGGCAAGTGCTCAAACGGACTTTTGTGCTGATCGACAGCCGTCACGGGATCAAGAACACTGATGAAGATGTGCTGGATATGCTCGACAAGGCAGCCGTCAGCTACCGGATCGTTATGACCAAGGCCGACAAGGTGAAAACAGCCGCGCTGGAAGCGACCAAGGCAAAGGTCTTGGCAGAGGCGAAGAAGCATCCCGCCGCGCATCCAGATCTGATCATTACCTCTTCAGAGAAAAAGCAGGGCATTGACGAGCTGCGCATGGCCGTACTGGAAGCCGTTCAGATATAGGCTCAACTATCGGTCGGCGTAACTTTGCCCATCGCCATCGCGAATATCAGTATGTAAGATTCCCGCTTTCGCTTGCATGATGAGTGGGTTAGGTATGTGTCTATGAAACTGATAATCGGAAACAAAGCCTATTCCAGCTGGTCCATGCGCGGATGGCTCGCCTGCAAACAATCCGGCCTCTCTTTCGAAGAGCTCACCGTCCCGCTCTATGGAGAGGATTGGGATGATGTGCGGGAGACCGAGAATTTTGCTCCATCAGGCGGCAAAGTCCCAATCCTGTGGGATGGCGAAAGCGTGATCTGGGACAGTCTGGCGATTATCGACTGGCTCGCCGACAAAACCCATCGTGACCGTTTCTGGCCGAAGGACGAAACCGCCCGCGGCATGGCCCGGTCGATGGCCGCCGAGATGCACAGCGGCTTCATGGCCCTGCGCAAACAATGCCCGATGAACACACGCAAACGCTATGAAGGGCTTCAATTCACGCCAGAGGTCATTCAGGACGCCGCCCGTATCATGCAGCTTTGGGCACAGGCGCGGGCGCGCTTTGGTCGCGGCGGCCCGTTTCTGTTTGGCACTTTTGGCGCTGTCGATATCATGTACGCCCCGATCGTATCGCGTTTCCAAACCTACGGCGTTCAGGTTCCCGGCTTTGCCGCATCCTATATGGACACCATATTGGGCCATGACTGGATGATCGAATGGATGGAGGCTGCCGAGGAAGAACCCTGGGTGATTGAACATTTTGATACGCCAGAAGCTGCAAAAGGCTGAACCAAAAGCATGAGCAACTCTAGCGTCCTTGAACTGGCCAAACGGCTGATCGCCTGTCCGAGTATCACGCCCGCAACGGGGCGAGTGTTTGATGAAATGGAAGCGATGCTGGAGCCTCTGGGTTTTGAAGTGTCACGCTTTATTGCCGGCGACAGAACAGAGGATGAAGGTCTGGGCGGAGCGGTCGAAAATCTCTTCGCGATCCGTAAGGGACCGGAAGGATCCCGCCATTTTGCTTTTGCCGGACATCTGGACGTAGTGCCTCCCGGTGAAGGCTGGGGAACCGATCCGTTTGTTCCCGAGGTCAAAGGCCATTTGCTTCACGGGCGCGGCGCGGTGGATATGAAAGGCAGTATCGCCTCCTTTGTGAGCGCGCTTCACAATTTGCCGAGCGACTTGGGTACGATCAGCCTGATCATCACCGGTGACGAAGAAGGACCAGCGCGTTTTGGTACAGTTGCCCTGATGGACCTGATGGCAGAGCGCGGCATTACGCCAGATCTTTGCCTTGTAGGTGAGCCGACATCGGTGAACCGGCTAGGTGACATGATGAAAATCGGTCGGCGCGGTTCGGTCAATATGTGGATTACTGTCAACGGCACACAGGGTCATGTTGCCTATCCCCATCTTGCTGACAATCCGATCACGAAGCTGGGCAAGATCCTGAGCGAAATAGATGCGGTCCAGCTCGATGAAGGTACCGACTGGTTTCAGCCGAGTAATATCGAATTTACCGATATTCATGTCGGCAATCCGGCGCATAACGTGATCCCCGCCAAAGCCGAAGGACGCCTTTCGATCCGGTTTAATGATCAGCATAGCGGCGACAGCCTGAGTGTGCTGGTTCGTGAAATTGTCGAACGCCATGGTGGCGAGCTCAATCCGATTATTTCCGGGGAGCCGTTTCTGACACCACCCGGGGAATTATCAGGTCTGATTGCCGATGCGATTACGGAAGTGACCGGGGTCGAACCGGAATTATCCACTACGGGCGGCACGTCTGATGCGCGGTTCCTGTCGAAAATTGTGCCGGTCGTGGAATTTGGCCTCTGCAACGCAACCATGCATAAGCTGGATGAAGCCGTAGCGATGGAAGACCTGGAGCAATTGTCGAAAATTTACGCCCTGGTTGTTGAGCGGGCGCTTGGTTAGAAATTATCGCCTTCGCCGCAGAATAATATAGAGAGCACCGGCACCGCCATGACGCGGATGAGCGCGTCTGACTGCCGCTATATGCGAAGCATGACGAGAGGCCGCCAGCCAATCCGAGATTGCCGCCCGTATGGCACCGCGCCCCCCTTCACGACGGCGCTGTTCTTCGCTACGGGCCTTGCCGGTGATTAGCAGGATCGCACGATGACCTGCTGCAATGCTAAGTTCCAGAGCGCTATCCAGCCGTCCATGCGCTGATGACAGCGTGTAGCCGTGCAGGTCGATGGTGACGTCCGGTTGTACAACGCCCTTGTTCAACCGACGGTCCCAATGACCGTCCAGCCCCGCTTTTTCCGGAATGGCAATCTGCTCTCTTAACGGGATCGCCTTGGTTGGCGCACCGCCGAATGTTGACGCTGTAATGGGCCCGCGCACCTCAGGCAGCTTCTTCGCCACTGGCAGTGCTTTAACACGGCTGACGCGCGCTTGATCCAGCGGTTCCACCGTCTCGATGACCTTCTGCCACAACGCCTTTTCGCCGGCGGTAAGGGGCCGGTCGGACATCCGGCCTAATTGCCTTGCCGACTTTGGAGCAGCTTGGCCACACTGCCTTTGGGTAGGAAGATCAACGCCTGTCCACGCGACGACATACCGCCCGCAATTTGTGCCGCTTCCTCGCCTGCCCCCCAGAATGTATCAAAGCGGTTGGCGCCCTTGATCGCGCCGCCGGTATCCTGCGCAATCCAGATACCATCGGCGATATTATGCTCCATATCGAGGAATACTGGCGCGCCCAGAGGCACAAATTTCCGGTCGGCCGCGACCGACGTGCGGCCAACAACCGGATGGCCCATCGCCCCCAGAGGGCCAGGTCCGGTTAGCTCGCGAAAGAAAATGTAACTTTTATTTTCCCGCATGATCTTGCGGCCTTCTTCCGGATTGGCCCGCAACCATTCGATAATGCCTTGCATATTGGTCTTGCCATCAGCGAGTAACCCGCGTTCGCGCATCACACGGCCAATGCCAGTATAGTCACGGCCATTTTGCCCATCATAACCAATCCGCATAACCGACCCATCAGGCATGGCGACACGGCCGGAGCCTTGAATCTGCAGGAAGAAAAATTCGATATAGTCAGACGCCCAGGCCAGTTCGAGGCCCTTCCCCTGCAAAGCACCATCGTCAATTTGCGCGCGCTCTTCAAACGGAACCAGCCTGGTGCCCTCCACCTTGCCGCGGATACGTTTGTCTTTCAGGTCATCAGAAAACTCGCCGAGATTGACATCGAGCAAATTGGACGGGCGCTTGTAAATCGGCACCTGACTGCCATTGGTGCGCACGCGCGATCCTTGAATCTGTGGTTCAAAATAACCGGTGGCAAAGGCCTTGCCATCACCAACCTGCACGGCCTCGAAATAGCGTTCAAAAAAGCTGCGCGCATCGCCATCCGGCCAACCACTGGCGGCATCGCAGGATTGCCGCCAATCTTCGCCCTGGGTCAGGCCGCTATTGTCAGGCCGCCGTACCAAGGACGAACAGCTGGTGCGAAAAGACTGCAGCGCCGCACGGGCTTTGCCCGATTGCAGATTGAGCGACGAAACATCAGGGCCCAGCGCAACGCCCACACCAGTCGCCCTGGTGTCATCGTCAGAAACAGGCGTGACCTGATCAGAGGTGACGGCCTCGAAAGTCCCGGCCGTTTGACTGACTGGTGCTTGCCGGACGGGATTACGCGCTGGTTCGGGGCTAGGCGGCGGACCTGCAGTCCATTGACCGTCTTCAGCAGGTGCGCCGCGGGCCGTACCTTCGGGAATAATCGATAGCGAACAGGCGCTGACAAGCGCCATTACGCCGAATAATCCCCCGATTTTCATGATATTAATGCTTCGTCCCACGCAGGACTTACGCTTCATCTGTCTCGTCGAGAATCCAGTTCGGATCGGCACTGGAAAGATCGCGCATGAAGGTCCAGACGTCATGCGTCTCGACCGCATCAGTAAGCGATCCGCCGATCAATTTACCGTCCTTGTCTTTGACAACAGCGGCGATATCGGCATCAAAGCGCACCGTGATCCGCGCCATCCGACGATCATAATCCGCATCGGCAATCCGTGCCTCTTCGATCCTTACCAGACGGTTTTCCAAGACCTCGCCATTGGCCTCACGGGTGTCAATGGCCTCGACAAAGCTTTCATAGACATCATCGTCGCACAATTCTTTCAACTGCTCACGATCGCCGGTCCAAAATGCTTCCAAAATCATGCCATAGGCAGCCTTGGCACCCTCGACAAAACGTCCGGCATCGAAATTGCGGTCCGCATTGATGATCGCACGCATGCCCGATTCGGCAGCGGCATCATAGATCATCGTCGGTTGTGGCGCCGGAGCAGGTGAAGCGGGGACGATATCCGGAATCGGACTATCCCGCTGATCATCGCGCACAGACCGGTCTTGAGCACGCTTATCCAAGCCGTTCTCTACGTTTCGGGGGGTATGCTCCTGCTCATGGCCGGTGCGTTTACCCAAAACGGAATAGAGGCGCAGGCCCAGAAAAGCAGCTACCATCGCTAAAAGAACAATCTCGATAGTCACGATATCTCCAATATCTCAGTTACCCCCTACATAGGCAGGAACTGCGCCAGTTTCAAATGGCTTTCGCGTCTTTTACAAGCGGCAGCGCTTAATGTAGTCACAATCGGTTCATAACTTCTGACGGTTTATCCGTCTGATTGTGAACGGCCGCTGACGAAATTATGCCAATGTCGCTGCATTATAGACCGGACAGCCAGCACATTTCGGGCATTGCCCTGTCCCCCATCCCCTGCTAGGCGCGCTGCAAACGGGGCATGGCTATGCTCCAGATCTGAATATTGTGGAATATCCCGAAAGGACGAGCCAAATGGCCGAAGAAAATGGTAATGTGACAACCCCGGATCCGGCGGCCAATGGCGCGGACAACCAACCGCAAATTGGGGTGATCTCGCAATATATAAAAGATCTGTCGGTTGAAAACCCGAATGCGCCGGACGTCTATCAGTGGGAAACCCAACCGCAAATCGACGTGCAGTTTAACATCGGCTCAAAGCCGGTGGCGGACGAAGTCAATGAAGTTGAGCTGAAGATCGACGTTGTCGCAAAGGCCGATCAGGGCATCGCATTTCAGGTTGAACTATTATACTGCGGCCTTTTCGGGCTGCGTAATGTGCCAGATGAGCAAGCGCATCCGTTCTTGTTTGCCGAAGCACCGCGCCTGCTATTCCCGTTTGCCCGTGCGATTATTTCCGACGCCGTGCGCGATGCCGGATTTCAGCCACTGATGCTTGAGCCAATCGATTTCACTGCGCTTTACATGCAGCAGCGTGAGCAGCAGGCTGCGATGGAAACCGGAGAACAACCGGTTGGCAACGCCTGATCGATCTCCTTTTGCAAGCAAGCCATCGGGGCTGAGCTTGTCGAAGCCCGTTTGTCATCTTGAGACGTGTTTCGACAGACTCAGGACCAACGGAAATGACTTAAGCCGGTTGCGGGCTCGATGAACTTGCTCAAATCCACCGGAACCATTGCGGGGCTGACCATGGTCAGCCGCATATTTGGTTTTGTGCGCGATATAATCCTCGCGCGCGTACTAGGTGCCGGAGCGGCAGCGGATGCCTGGCAGCTGGCATTTCAACTGCCCAATATCTTTCGCCGGTTGTTCGCGGAGGGCGCTTTTTCGGCAGCCTTCGTACCGCTGTACAATCGCAAGATGGAAGAAGATGAGCAACGCTCCGCCGCACAAAATTTTGCGATTGATGTGCTGTCGGTCTTTGTCCCGATCCTGCTGATCTTCTCAGCGATCATGATGCTCGCCATGCCGGCAATCATCTGGTTCATTGATGATTTTGGTGAAGGCGGTCGCACCACAGACTTTACGATAAGCCTGGCCCGGATCACCTTTCCCTATCTCGGCCTGATCAGTGTGACGACGCTGTTCGCGGCAATCCTGAATAGCGTGAGCCGTTTTGCTGCCGCAGCGGCCGCACCGATCATGCTCAATATTTGCATGATCAGCGCGCTTCTCATCGCCATGGCTATTACCAACGGCTCCATCGCAGCGAATTCGGAAAACTACTGGACCATTCGTGGTATGGAACTAAAAAGCTCCGAGCATCTGGCCGCTTATCTGTTGGCGTTCAGTGTCGCTTTTGCCGGCTTGCTGCAAATGCTGTGGCTCTTCTACTGGGCGCGCAAGGCAGGTTTTTCCTTTGCAATCAGAAAACCGAAATTCAACGCCGATGTGAAAGAGCTGGGCATCCTCATCCTGCCTGCGGTTTTTGGGGCCGGTATTTATCAGATCAGCCGGTTTATCGACCTGTTCTTTCTTGGCCGTCTGCCGGAGGGCAGTTTTGTCTATCTCGCGATGGCGGACCGTCTCAACCAGTTGCCGCTCGGGATTATCGGCATTGCCCTTGGCACGGCGATCCTGCCCGCGCTGTCCCGTTTCATTGCCAAGGATGATCAGGCCGGTGCACAGCGCCTGCAAAGCAATGCCATAGAGCTGGGCATGCTGTTGACCATACCGGCAGCCATTGCCCTGTTTTTCGCAGCCGGGCCGCTCGTTACGTCCTTTTATGTTGGCGGCAATTTTGAAGTCAGCGATGGCACCACCACTGCCAACGTAGTTGCCGCCCTTGTCATCGGCCTGCCTGCTTATGTGCTTGTCAAAGTCCTGATTCCCGGATTTTTTGCACGCAAGGATACGCGGACGCCGGTTTATACTGCAGGCATATCGCTGCTGATCAATATCACGCTCAACATCATCCTGATCCCGGTTTACGGTATTTACGGACTGGCACTGGCGGGAGCTATCGCAGCTTGGTGCAATTGCGCCATGCTCTACACCATGCTGCACCGGCGCGGGCATTACCGGATCGAATTGTCGCTGTTGCTTCGTATCTTGCGGATCACTCTCTCGGCGCTCGGCATGGCGGTGGTGCTGATTTATACCGCGCCACTGGGCGAAGGGCTTTATGATGGCAATATCTGGCAGCGGATTGGATCAATTACAGCGCTGGTCAGCGTGGGCGGTCTTGTCTATGCGGTGTTGGCATGGGCGACCGGCGCGGTCGACCGCGACAAGATCACCATGTTAACCAAAAAGAAAGCCGCCGAAGAGGCAGCACAAGAAGGACAATAGACCATGCGTACGGTTTCGGGCATTCAGCCCACAGGTAATCTCCATCTCGGCAATTATCTGGGCGCGATCAAAAACTGGGTGAAGCTGCAAGAAGAATCCGAATGCCTGTTTTTTCTGGCTGACCTGCATGCGATTACAGTCCCCAATGATCCGGCGGAACTGTCTGACAACTGCCGGAACATGGTGGCAGCCCTCGTCGCTGCGGGCGTCGATACCAAAAAGTCGATCCTGTTCAACCAAGCCCGGGTGCCGCAGCATGCCGAGCTCGCCTGGATGCTGATCTGCAACACCCCAATGGGATGGCTGGACCGGATGACGCAATTCAAGGAAAAATCGGGTAAACATAAACAGCGCAGTTCATTGGGTCTTTACGGCTATCCTGTGCTGCAGGCCGCCGATGTGCTCATCTATCAAGCCACACATGTGCCTGTGGGCGAAGATCAGAAACAGCATCTGGAACTGGCGCGCGATATTGCGGCCAAGTTTAACAATGATACCGAACAAGAGGTTTTCACTCTGCCCGAACCCTATATCGGCGCAACGGCAGCGCGGATCATGTCACTGCGCGATGGCGCAGCGAAAATGTCGAAGTCCGACCCATCGGATTTGAGCCGAATCAACATGACCGACGATGACGATACGATTGCCAAAAAGATCAAAAAGGCCCGTACCGATGCCGATCCCTTGCCCGGCAAACTGGAGGAACTGGAGGGACGCGCAGAAGCAACCAATCTGGTCGGCATTTATGCGGCACTGGATGACAGCACACCGCAGGCGGTGCTGGACCAACACGCCGGACAGGGTTTTGGCGCATTCAAACCCGCTCTGGCGGACCTTGCCGTTGCAAAGCTTTCCCCGATCCGCGATCGATATGAAGAACTGCGCGAAGATAAAAACGCGATTGACGCGATTCTAAGGGATGGTGCCGAACGCGCACAGATCTTGGCGCAGCCGACGGTGGACAAGACCTATGCCGCCTTGGGATTGCTCAGGGACTAGTCACCACCCAGACAATTTCGATCAACTGCGACATCCTACAACGGTATCGCGGTCTCGAACTTTTTGCAGGACCAGACAACATGGCTGTCATAGCGCCTTATTGCGGGGTTGCTCATAAAGGCTTCTTTGCCCCAGTCCTCATACCATTCCGGACTGGGTCCCTGCACGATCAGGCAATAGTCGACCGGGCCTGAAATGTGATAGCCCTGCAGAATTTCCGGCGTCGAGCGGATCTGCTCGTCAAAAGCATCAAAAGCCTCAATAGTTTCGTTCTGGAAGGAAACGAGGACAACCAGACGAACGCCGATATCGCCAGTACGTAGCACCGCCACGTCTTTTTCGATGAAACCACTGTCACGCAGCAGTTTCAGCCGCCGCCTCACCGCCGAGGCCGACAGCCCTACCGTTTCTCCAATATCCGCATGGGTCCGCTGATTATCATGCTGGATGATTTCAAGAATCTGCCGATCAAAACCATCCAGGTCGGAGATTTTCGCTATTGCGTTTTTCACCATAATTATTGCTCCTGACACATATTTACGCCGAATCAGTAACGATAAAAAGCGAGAAAAAGCAGAAAATCGTTGCTAGATGACCTTCACTTCTTCCTCAACTCCCCCTTTTCTTTTTGGATACCCCCCAACATTCAGAAGGTCCTCATAATGAAACGCTCCCTTTGCCTGTCCAGTGCCGCCGTCATACTGTCCAACACGGCTATGCCCGCTCATGCCGCCGACGCGGTCGTTTCGCCGTCCGTCACTGAGAACCGATGTAGCGATGGTGTGTTGGAATGCATGGCATCCATTGAAACACCCGGTTCGCCTGCGATATCACCGGATGGTAAAGCCGTTGCCTTCACCATCCGCACGGCTGACTGGGAGAAAAACCGCTATGATCGGGAAATCCATCTCATAGTAAATGGCAAATCCGTTCAGCTGACCAATAATCCAAAAGGATCGTCCGGCGACATTGCTTGGTCTCCCAATGGTGAGCAGATTTCCTACCAAGCCAACACCGATATCGGCACGCAGATTTTCTTGATGAACCGGGACGGCAGCAACGTCCGGCAAATCACGGCTCTGCCGGGCGGAATCAATTCCTATATCTGGTCGCCCGATGGCCGCTACATGGCTTTGAAACTGAGCGAGTCACCGGCAAAGTCCAAAGCGCAGGTCGAAAAAGCTTATGGTAATTTCGCATTTGCCGACGATTATTCTGGCCGCGATCATCTGTGGTTGCTCGACCTGACAAAGGCCCAAAGTGCGAATGCACCAATTACCAAGCGTTCCGAACATACGGACACAGAGGCACCATTAAGGCGGCTAACAGGAGGCACAGCCTTCACCATTGGCAGCTTCTTTGGCGGAAGCTTTACGTTCACGCCCGATAGCAAGGAAATCCTGTTCGATCATGCCAAAAGCGGATCGCCCTATGATCTGGGGACGCAGGATATTTCCGCGGTCAATATCGCGACCGCCGAGCAGCGCCCCGTTGTCCGCCGTCCTGGCATGGATCTCGACCCCAAAGTCTCCCCGGATGGAAAAACCGTGGCCTTCCACATGGGCGAACCGCCTTATTACTATACCCGTCAATATTGGATGGGCCTGACGCCGATTGAAGGCGGAAAGATCGAACAGATCAGTGATACGACCGATAAATATAATGATGCCAATATTATTGGCTGGCAAGGTAACGCGATATTTTTCATGTCGCACTATCGGGTCGAAAGCAATCTGTACCGCATGGACCTGGATTCGCGGAAAGTCACTAATTTGACCGCTGGTCGCGGCCGGGTAGAGGGATATTCCTTTACCGCTGACGGCAAAACTGTTGCTTTTGGCGCGGTGGATGGCGAGCGCGCGAAGGAGATTTACACCCGCAAAGTGACGGCGACCGGATATGCTGATAAAAAGCGTCTTACTCAGTTCAGTCAGGCGATCGCCGACTGGCCGAATACCAAAGTGCGCCTGGTTCAGTGGACCACGCCGGACGGGCTGGATTTGGAAGGGGTCCTGACCCTGCCAGCTCCGGAAAACCGGCTGGATGGACCAATGCCCGTGCTGGTTATCGCTCATGGCGGTCCATCAGCCACCTCGCGCCCACGGCGGATGCCGGATGAAATTTACCCGACCGAATATTGGCTACGTAAAGGCGCTGCGATTTTTGAACCCAATTATCGGGGGTCGGGAAGCTATACCGACGAACTGATGGCAGCGAACGTCCGCTCCTTGGGCATTGGCTACACGGTAGATGTCGAATCCGGAATCGATCACCTCATAAAGATCGGCATAGCTGACCCCGAAAAGCTCGGTGCCATGGGCTGGAGTGCGGGCGGCACAGTAACCGCTGGTCTTGTCGTACGAACGGCGCGCTACAAGGCGTTTTCTGTGGGAGCGGGAATCACCGACTATGGGACATATTATGCCCTAAGCGATCAACCCACCAGCCCGCTTGCTTATCTGGAAGCAACTCCATCGGATGATCCGGAAATTTATAAGGCAACCGGAGCCATGGGGTCGATCAAAAATGCGGTTACACCGACACTGATTCAACATGGCCGCAATGATAACCGTGTGCCTTTCGCCAATGGAATGGAGTTTTTCCGCGGACTGAAGGATGCTGGCGTCGAAACCGAACTGGTTGTCTATGAGGATACCGGTCATGTGATTTCCCGGCCCAAAGAGCGGATGGCCGCGATGGAACATAATGCCCGCTGGTTCGATGCTTATCTATTTGGTGACAGGGATGCGGCAAACTTGGAACTCAGCGCCCCCTGAAGGCGGTGGCGTGAAAATCGGCGTCAGCAACATCGCCTAGCCGTCAAAAGCGGCCCATATATTGCGCAAACCCTTCGGCTTTTCCATCGCCCGTAAAGCATCTAAAGCGCTCTGCAGATCAAGGCTGTAGTAAGCAATTGCATCTTGGCTACTCGTCATCTCGGCGCCCATTGCAGCGATCAGACCAGCGGCTTTTCTATTTTCACGCAACACCGCAATATCCAGCTTGCTTAGCCCCTGTTCCAGGCAGTTGCTGAACAATGCGGCAATCAACACCCGTGATACACCCTTGCTTTGATATTCATCGAGCACCGCGATCGCGAACTCACCCCTTGCCGGGTCATCGGTACTTCGGATCGCATGGGCCGCCGCAATGGGCGGGTGATCATCCGCATCCAGATTGACCACGCCCCAAGCAATATGATTAATGCCATCTACGGCCGATAGCTTTTCGACCACGGACGCAGGGGCAATTTTAAAGCTGGAGAAGAAGCGCAGATAGCGCGAGCGATCAGATAATTCCATGATACCGCGCTCAATCTTACCTTGATCGGAAGGGTGGATAGGGCGCAAACAAACCTTCATGCCGGAACGCAGCTCTGTTACAATGGAACAGGGTAGTTCTGGTGCGTTTTCATGTTGCTCTGGCACAGGCTGCCTTTTTGCAGGGGGAAGAATATCACCTCACTTATCAAATTTTCAGAGGCGTGGACAGGATTGCCGAATTGGGAACGCCCCTATTGAAATCAATGCCCAGACCGGTTCGAGATAAAAAAGCTGTCCTAGGCAGCCATGATTATGCCATTATCGGAGCAATAGACGGAAACGATTCTACAAGGAGAGACAGTGATGGCCACCGCAGTAAAAGACGCTCCCGAAAAAGACGCAGGCAGCGCAATGCAGGTTGATGCCGGTTTCAACATTCCCGACCCAACGACCATTGACCGGCTGGAAGGGAAAGTCTCTGACGCTGAATGGAAATTACGCTGTGATCTCGCGGCAACCTATCGGCTTTGCGCGATGCATGCCTGGACCGATCTGGTCTTCACCCATATCTCCGCGCGCCTGCCTGACGAAGATGGCGAAGAACGCTTCCTCATCAATCCCTATGGCGTGATGTTTGACGAGATGACCGCGAGCTCGTTGGTCAAGATCGACCTCGAAGGCAATATCAAGCAGGACACGCCTTACTTCATCAATCCCGCCGGTTTCACTATTCACAGCGCGGTCCACAGCGCCCGCGAAGATGCGGGTTGCGTCATCCATGTCCATACACCGTACGGAATCGCAGTGTCGGTGCAAAAAGAGGGCCTGCGCCGCTACACGCAATTTTCCATGCAGGTGCATGAAGATCTCGCTTATCATGATTATGAAGGCATTGCGCTGGACCTGGACGAACGCGAGCGCCTGATTGCAGATGTGGGCGAGAAGAACCTGCTGATTCTGCGCAATCACGGCACGCTGACTGTTGGCAAAAACTGTGCATTGGCTTTCCTGCGCATGTATTTCCTTGAAAATGCCTGCAAGACGCAAATTCTGGCGCAAGCCGTTGGCGGTGCAGAGCATTTGCACGAGGAGCCGGAAGATATGGGTCAGCGTGTGCATCAGCAAACCGCGCCTGCCTTTATGCCCGGCCTAGGCGACAATCTGGTCTGGCCTGGCCTGATGCGCAAATTGAACCGGACCAATCCGGGCTTCGACCACTAGGCACAAAGCGCTTTTGTAACTTTACCGCGATGATGGTCGCTGTCTCTTGCACGGCAGCGCATTTTCGCTAAACCATCGCGATGGATATTATCTCAATACGCGGCGGCAAAAAGCTGTCTGGCATCATTCCGATTTCCGGCGCAAAAAACAGCGCTTTGACGCTGTTGCCCTGTGCGCTGCTCACAGACGAACCGGTCACTTTGCGCAATCTGCCACGGCTCGCTGACGTGGATAGTTTCGGGCACTTGCTGAACCAGCTTGGCGTATCCACCACCATTGAAGGTGCGCGCCCGGAAGATTTCGGCCGGGTAATGACGCTGAAAGCCGGCAAGATTACCTCAACCGAAGCGCCCTATGATATAGTTCGCAAGATGCGCGCCTCCATCCTGGTGCTCGGGCCTTTGCTGGCCCGTGCGGGCGAATGCCGGGTGTCGCTGCCCGGTGGCTGTGCGATTGGCAACCGGCCGATTGACCTGCACCTTAAAGCAATTGAAGCACTCGGCGCTGTGATTGAAACAACCAGCGGCTACGTTACAGCGCGTCAGCCGGATGGCGGCCTGCCGGGCGGCGAGTTTACTTTCCCGGTCGTTTCCGTGGGAGCGACGGAAAATGCCCTGATGGCCGCGGTCCAGGCCAATGGCACTAGCCGCCTGAAAAACGCGGCGCGGGAACCGGAAATTGTCGACCTGTGCAATATGCTGGTTGCGATGGGCGCGGAAATTGAAGGAATCGGATCGTCTGACCTCATCATCCATGGCGTGCCGCGCCTGCATGGCTGTACCTACCGCGTCATGGCGGATCGCATTGAAGCGGGCAGCTACGCCTGTGCGGTCGGCATTACCGGCGGAGAGGTGGATCTGGTTGGCGCCAAGGCGGATGAGATGGAAGCAACACTGGCCGCTTTGACTGAAGCTGGACTACATATCGAACCGTATAACAAGGGCATCAAGGTCGCGGCCAACGGCAAGCTCAAACCGCTCACCCTGGAAACCGCGCCTTATCCTGGCCTTGCCACCGATATGCAGGCGCAGTTGATGGCGATGCTCTGCATGGCCGATGGCGCCAGTGTGCTGACCGAGACCATTTTTGAAAACCGCTATATGCATGTGCCCGAACTTAACCGGATGGGTGCGGATATCGAGACCAAGGGCCGCACCGCCGTGGTTCGCGGCGTGACAAAAATGACGGGCGCACCGGTCATGGCCACCGACCTGCGAGCGTCGATGAGTCTGGTGATCGCAGCACTCGCAGCCGAAGGTGAAACGCAGTTACAGCGCATCTATCATCTTGATCGCGGTTATGAACGGCTGGAAGAAAAGCTGGCGGCCGTCGGCGCGGACATCGAACGCATCAGCGGCGACTAGCGGGTTATTACCTAGCACTTATGGCAGCTTGCATGTCTGGCGCTTTTACCGTGTAATCTCTCCCATAAAGAGGAGAGGATGAGTCCATGTTTTCAGGACCAATAGAAGACCGGCTGGCAATCCGGGAATTACATGACGCCTATTGTGATGCAGTATTGCGCACCGACCCCGATGACTGGGGCGCGCTTTGGACGGAAGACGCCGTCTGGTCGCTAATGGGCACCGAAGTTGTCGGGCGCGAGAATATCGTCAATCTGTGGAATGGCGCAATGAGCCAGTTTGATGCCGTCAGCTTCCTGGGCATACCGGGCAGCCTTGAAATCACAGGTGACACCGCCACCGGTCGCTATCAAACCCATGAAATATTGGTTGAAAATGGCGAGCCGCGCATTGCCGGTGGCCGCTATGACGACGAGTTCGTCAAGATTGACGGCCAGTGGCTCTACAAGAAACGCATATTCAATGTCGTCGCTCAACTAGGCGGGCAGAAGCTTTAAGGGGAATGGAACATGGCTAAAATACTGATCGCAGCGCATATTGATGTGGAGCCGACAACTCGGGAAGAATGTTTGAAGACGGCCCAGCCCTATATTGATGGAGCGCTAAGTCAGGAAGGTTGCTTATGCTATAGCTGGTGTGCAGATATGCATAACCCCGCCCGTATCGAAGTGTTTGAGGAATGGACCGACGAAGACGCTCTCGCTCAGCATTTCAAAGATGTCCATTATGCCAGCATGCTTGCTCATATCGGAAAATTTGGCCTGACCAATGCCGTCAGTGCAAAATATCGCGTGGACGCAGAAAGCCCGGTTTACAACGCAGAAGGCGTGCCAACACCCGCCTTTGACTGAACCCTAACAGGAACAAAGACATGAACGAAGCGGTTTCAAAATCTCTATTTCAGCCAGATATATTGGTTGATCCCTTTGACTTTTATGAAGAACAGCGCGCCAAAAGCCCTGTGTTCCTGGACGAAGCCAGCGGCGCTTATATTGTCCTCGACTATGATCTGATATCCGAAGCCGTGGGCCGGCTAGATGATTTTTCCAATAATTTTACAGCATTGCTCTCTGGAGGAAAATCCGACGAAGAGCTCGCCAATGATGAGGAAATTCAGGCCATTCAGGCAGATGGGTGGCCGCAGGTCAACACGCTGCTGACGGCAGATCAGCCCGTGCACACCCGCTTTCGCAAACTCGTCAACCTGGCTTTCTCCATGCCCAAGGTGAACAAGCTGGAAGACAGCATAAGAGCCATGTCGAACGAACTGATCGACAATTTTGTCGACAAGGGCGAATGCGAATTCATGGAGGAATATGCGATCCCGATGCCGGTTCGGACCATTGCCGTGCAACTGGGCCTCGACGTCGCCGATGCGGATACGATAAAACGCTGGACCAATGCCTTTGTCGACAGACTGTCCGGCATGATGACCCGGGAACGGCAATTGGAAACCGAGCGCGAAGTAGTCGAATATCAACATGCGCTCAAAGCCAATATGGATGCACGCCGGAAAGAGGCGAAGAACGATATCCTCTCCGATCTGGTCAATGCTCAGGTCGATGGCGAACGGCCGCTGGATGATGCAGAATCGCTATCCATTGTCCAACAGCTTATGGTCGCAGGCAATGAGACCACAACGGCAGCGCTGGGTGAAGGGCTACGTCTGTTTGCCACTAACCCGGACCAGTATAAGAAGATCCAGGACGACCCCTCCCTCATACCCAATGCCGTCGAAGAGGTGCTGCGCATGTCCAGCGGATCATCCGGTATCTGGCGGGTTATGCACCGGGATGCCCAACTGGGCGGGGTCATGCTGCCCAAGGGCGCGATGGTGATGATGCGCTATCATGCCGCCAATCGCGATCCCAAGCAGTTTGAAAATCCCAATAAATTTGATGTCGAGCGCAAAAACGCACGCACTCATCTCGCCTTTGGCAAGGGCATTCACATGTGCGTCGGCAATATGCTGTCGCGCAAGGAGATGACGGTATCCTTCCAGCAATTTGCCAAGCGGATTGACAATATCCGGATACAGGAAGGCGCAGAGCTGACCTATCCGCCCAATATGATGCTGCGCGGCCTAACCAATCTGCCGCTCACTTTTGACAAACGCTGATAATAGATAAAGGGCAGAGATTATGGGGATGATGGACGGGAAAGTTGCGCTGATTTCCGGCGGCGCTGAAGGCATTGGTGGCACAGCCGCGCAGCGGTTTGTCGAAGAAGGCGGGTCTGTCATGCTTGGCGATATCCAGCTGGAAAAAGCCGAGGCCCATGCAAAGGCACTGGGCGAACGCGCCGCAGCTGTGGAGCTGGACGTCCGTAATCTGGACCAATGGGAGGCGGCGGTAGCCGCGACCAAGGCCAAATTCGGCAAGATCACGACCCTTTTCAACGTCGCGGGTATTTCCGAGCCCGGATCAGTGGACGAAGTTGATCTCGACAGCTGGAACCGCACTATCGACATCAACCTGCACGGCACGTTCAATGGCTGCCGCGTAGGATTGCCCGCCATAATTGAAAGCGGCGAAGACGGCACTATCGTCAATATCGGGTCGATGCTGGCCATGCGGCCAGGCGCGCAATTTGCCGCCTATTGCGCCAGCAAGGCAGCAGTTACCTCGCTCAGTAAATCCTTGGCATTGCATTGCGCCGCAGAGAAATACCCGGTGAGGGTCAACACTGTTCATCCTGGCGCGATTGATACACCGATGTATCAACGCTATCTTGCCGCCTATCCCGGACCGCATGACGAGGCGGTGGAGGTGTTTAACCGCAACCATCCAATAAACCGGGTCGGACTAGCCACGGAAGTCGCCGATGCTATGCTTTGGCTGGCAAGTGATGCGAGCAGCTTCACTACTGCAAATGACATTACCGTCGACGGCGGCGGCAGCTATCGCGAGTAAGCCTGCCCCATAGAAAAAGGGGCCGCCGAAGCCGCCCCTTCCTGTGCCAGATATGTGAAATGCGAAAATCTGGCGCCAGTAATTTATTCGCGGTAATTTCTTTGTATCTTAGCGCCCGTTATTGGCAACGATATCAACTACCGTTCCACCGCCGGACCGCTTGTTTAACGTGATGACAAAAGCACCATCATCATTGCCGCGGGTTCCGCCCAATACATGTTCGCTGCCGCGCAGCAGATATTCCGCGCTATAGCCGCCACGTTTGGCCTGGGTGTAATAATAATCGACGACATTTTTGATCGGACTGGCGGTAGAGAAGCTGACCACGCGAATATCGCATAGTCCGCCTTCAACGCCAGCTGCTTCCTTGACATTGGCCTTGGGATAAACCGGGAACTCCGGTGGCATCCGGTTGGCCCAGCCCATATCATAGCTCAATTTCTGGTCACATGTGCCTTTGCCGCGCTGTGCGGCCTGCGCCTCGGCCTTCGCTCCCAGAGTTATGCCTTCTGAACCGGCACAGCTGGTGCATTCGTCGTCCGATGTCATGTTGCGCGGCTTGGGCGCGCTCAGCATCTTGCCTTCAAACTGGGCGGTAGCATAAGCCTTGCCGCCCTCTGGCGGGACTTTGCCATCAATCGCGCCATTGGCACCGCGGATCGCGTTGGTATTTGCCTGATCGGTAAGATCAGGATCAACTAAAATCTGGTCTTCCAGAGCATCATTCATCGCCGGATCCGCCGTCAGATTATCGTCCAGCTCTGCCAGTTCCGCTTCATTGCCTTCGTTGCTTCCGCAGGCAGCCAAGGTCAACGGCAAAGTAAATGCCGTGGCTGTCAGCAAGAGGGAACGGGATAGGTGTGTCATGCAATATGCTCCTGAATATGCCCGAACAATTGCACCAAAAAGCGTTAATTTTCTGTTAGGAAATATGGTTAAACCGCCAATCTTCCGTTAACCGCCTGTCCCAAATCGGGATTCTCAACCAAACTCGTCCGGCCCGTCAATTTCCCCGAATCGGATGAGTCTGGACGTCAGGACAGCCGCCTGCCGGTTGATAACCGCTTTTTGATATTCCGGATCCGTGACCATCTCCAGAAACGCGCCGCTATTCGGATAGCGGGCAATGAAAGAGCTATCCCACTGCTTGTCATCGGGGCCGATGACCATGGCTTCCATCTTGCCGCGCCAGATGATCGTCCCGCCGACCCGTTTGAAAATCGGCCCGCTCGTCTTGCCATATTCTTCATAGGCACGCGCACCGCTCCAGCCGTGCGCAGCATTGGGATGATCTTCAGGATACTGGGCATGCTCATGGAAACGCAGCAGGTTGAGCATGTTGATCGGCACATCGCGGGGCAGCGCCTTGAATGCATCAAAATGTTCCCGCGTCGGATCCAGATATCTGTCTTCAGCCATTTAAATGCTCTCCCTCATGCTCTTGTTCCTTCGCAGCTCATTGAAACTGCTTTCTGTTCTCCAGCCACTGTTCACGCGATTGCCCCCAGTCGTCAACCCGCGCATCCTGATAGGGAGCGGGCAGCTTTGTCGGACCGCGATTGGTTGAACCGACCCGTTCGGCCAATTTTATCGAAGCGAGGTTCTCAGGATCAATCGTATGACAGATATCGTTCCAGCCCAGCTCATCCACTGCATAGTTCATGCTCGCCACTGCCGCTTCCAGCGCATAGCCTTTGCCAGCATATTCCGGGGCCACGCCCCACCCCACTTCCGTGCCGGGCCAGCCATCGGGATACCAGGGACCGATTCGGCCGATCCATTGATTGCTGTCTTTCAGGATGAGCGAGAACATCGCATAGCCGCGCACGTGCCACGCACCAACCATGGCACACAGACCCCGCCAGCTTTCCGCACGGCTTTGCACGCTGCCAAGATAGGTCATGGTCGCTTCATCTGCGTGAAACGCCGCCCATGCATCAAAATCATCAGCATTGGGTGGCCGCATTATCAGGCGTTCGGTTTCTATCCTGATTTCATTGATATCCATGGTCTTCCTCCCTTAAACGCCCTGTTATCCTAGGCTTATCTCCATAGAAACACTTGCAAAACCGGTGCACTATACCTATAATACAGTTATGGCTAATCTAATTTCTATACTCATCGGCGGCATCGCCCTCATATTGGCTTTTGTCGGACTTGTTCCACTTCTCGGCTGGACCAACTGGCTGATTTTACCCATTGCTGGCGTTGGCGCTTTGTTCGGTCTGATTTCATCCCGCAGCAGCGGCATGTATTTCTGCCTGATCGTCATGTGCATCTGTGCCTTTCGCTTGTGGATAGGTGGCGGGATTATCTGATCCCCCGTCTTTGCGTCAGCGGCCGCACAATTGAAAAGCCGCCCGCAAAAGGCGACAAATTATACGCGGAAAAGGGGCGAAATTCTGCAGAGCCGAGCCTTCTGCAGGGCGAGCTGGCCCGTAACCGGAAATATCCAATAAGATCGCGTCATATCCATAGTACGGATTATAACCCAATCGTGGTCCTGTAGGACAGCTAATTTATCAGCAGCCCAAGCTAATTTATATTGCCACTCCATCGGCCGAGGCCTAGGCGCTATGCTATGACGGGCCAAGCATCCACCAGCCGACTGGGGCTCTTACAGGCATTTCTTGCTTGCATTATCTGGGGCGTAATGCCGATCTATTTCAAACTGTTAGAGAGCGTTGCCCCGCTTGAGGTCGTCGCCCACCGGATTGTCTGGTCGGTGCCGGTCCTTTTGATCATCCTCTATTTCCGTAAAAATCTATCCGGTCTGCGCATCGCTTGGGCAGAACCAAAAATACGTGGGCCCTTGCTGGCGACCGCCCTGCTCATTACCGTTAACTGGCTCGTCTATGTCTGGGCCATTCAGGAAGACCACATTCTCGCAGCCAGCCTCGGCTATTTCATCAGCCCATTGCTCAGCGTTTTTCTCGCTAACATCTTCCTTAAGGAAAAGCTGAGTCGTAATCAGTGGATCGCTGTCGGCATAGCCGCCATTGGCGTTTCCATCCTCGCGATGGAGGCATGGCAGACCCTGTGGATCAGTCTCGCACTGGCAGGGTCATGGGGATTATATGGCTTGGTCCGCAAAATGACCGATGTCGGCCCAATCGTTGGACTGACTGTCGAGACCAGCTATCTGCTTTTGCCGTTCCTGCTGTTCATCGGCTGGATCACTTTTGGTACCACAACGCCGACCACAACCACGCATCTTGGTGACAATCTCACCATCGATATACTGCTGCTTGGCGGTGCAATAGTCACAGCCACGCCGCTGATGCTGTTTGCTGCCGCCGTAAAGAAAATGAAGCTCAGCACCATCGGATTAACGCAATATATTGCGCCGACGCTGCAGTTTCTGATTGGGGTATTGCTCTATCGCGAGCCGCTCACGACATCGCATATCATCTGCTTCATCCTGATCTGGATCAGCCTTGCGATATTCTCCGCCGACGCGATTTTCGGCGGCGCCAGCAAGAAAACGGCTGCGACCTAGGTCCCCTTACCCGACAATTTGCCAACGCAGTTCTTGTCCGGCGTGAAAAGGTACGATTGTCGCCCCTCCCGCTTCGATATTGTCCGGCACTGTGATCGCGGATCGTTTCAAAGTGACGGTGCCTTCGTTGAGCGGCAGGCCATAAAAATTGGGGCCATGTTCAGACGCAAAACCTTCCAGCTTGCCCAGCGCACCTTCTTCCTCAAAAACCGTGGCATAGCTTTCCAGCGCATAGGGCGCGTTGAAGATACCGGCACAGCCGCAGGCTGATTCCTTGGCGTGAATTTCATGCGGCGCGCTGTCCGTGCCGAGGAAATATTTCGCCGATCCCGACGTCGCCGCTTTACGCAAAGCCAGTCGGTGCTGTTCGCGCTTGGCCACCGGCAGGCAATAGGCGTGCGGGCGAATCCCGCCCTGAAACATGGCATTGCGATTGATGTGAAGATGTTGCGGTGTGATCGTCGCGCCAACATTGGGACCCGCGGCGTTTACGAAATCCACCGCATCGGCGGTGGTGATATGCTCGAACACCACTTTCAGTTCGGGTAACTGCGAGACGATTTTCGACAGAGTGCGGTCGATAAACACTGCTTCGCGGTCAAAAACATCCACATCCGCATCGGTAACTTCACCGTGGATCAATAGCGGCATGCCGATATCCTGCATCCGCTCCAGCACCGGCATGATATTGGCAACATCAGTAACACCATGGGCGCTGTTGGTCGTCGCATTGGCGGGATAAAGCTTGGCGGCGGTGAAAATACCGTCTTCAAATCCCTGTGCCATATCATCGGCATCAGATGTATCCGTCAGGTAGCATGTCATCAGTGGCGTGAACGCCGGGTTATCCGGGACCGCCGCCAAAATCCGTTCCCGATACGCCGCCGCACTGGCGCTGTCCGTTACCGGCGGCGACAGGTTGGGCATGACAATGGCCCGGGCAAACTGCCGCGCCGTGTAGCTGGCCACTGACCGCAGCATATCGCCATCACGCAGATGGACATGCCAGTCATCCGGCTGGCGGATGGTAATCTGGTCGGGCGATTGATTCATGGTTCGGGCTTTCTTTTAACGCTGAGCGTCCCTACCTAATCTGCATGACCGAAACCAGACTAAATGAACGCGCGGTGATCCGCATATCTGCTAGCCATGATAGCGAAGACTGCCGGGAATTCCTGCAGGGCCTTGTCACACAGGATATGCAGGCCGTTCAGCCGGACGCCCCGCAATGGGCGGCCTTGCTTACGGCCCAGGGCAAAACACTGTTCGACTTTTTCCTGTGGGCCGATGGTGATGACATCCTGATCGACTGTGAAAAGGAGCATGCCGAAGCGCTGGCGAAGCGCCTGAAACTCTATCGCCTGCGCCGGAAGATCGTGATCGAGATGGACGAAGCCATCACCGTACACTGGTCCCGTGATGCCGCCGGAAAGCCGACTGATCCGCGACTCATGGCTCTTGGTCATCGCTGGCTGGACGACAGTCAGAAAGACGAAAGCGCCGATTCTGCTTATAAGGCGCATCGTCTTTCGCTCGGTGTGACCGAAGGCCAGGAAGAACTGGGTAGCGACAAAACCCTGTGGCTGGAATGCAATGCGACCGAACTGAACGGCGTCAGCTTTACCAAGGGCTGCTATGTTGGGCAGGAAAACACGGCGCGGATGAACTATCGGCAAAAGATAAACCGCCGTCTTGTCGTAGTGCCGCTGGATCAGGTCGACGAAAAGCGTCAGCGCGTGGCCTATCCCGATCTTGGACTGTCCATCGAACATCGCCGCGTTGACGATCTTGACGGGCTGGATTTGCCGGGATGGCTCAATAGTGCCTTAACCGAAAAGTCAGAGTGACTTAGGCTGCGTCACCTTCCGACGGTGCTTCGGCTTCCGCCGCCTTGGCTTTTACTGTCCGGCGCTTGCGAACCGGTTTTTTCTCAGCATCGCCATCAGCGCTATCATCCGATTTGATCGAAATGGCAGGAGGCAAAGCGCTGGCATCCAGACCATTTGATTCGCCATTGGCTTCTGCGGCTTCTGCAGCTGGTTTGCGCGGGCGGCGCGCACGGACAGGCTTTTTCTCAGCTGGCGCGTCCACAGCATCCTGACCGTCTGAACCGGCTGCTTTTTCCGGTTGATCATCCGCCTTGGGTCGGCGTCCGCGCTGCGGACGTCCGCGATCATCCTGATCGGCAGTGTCATCGGCAGTGTCATTGCGATCATTATTCTGGTTTCGTTGTTCCTCGCGGGCCAATCGCTGCTCTTCGCGGCGCGCCTGGCTGTCTGCGTTCACCCGGAAATAATGGTCGGCAAATTGATGATAATATTCGGCATTGACGCGGTCGCCATTCACCTGGGCATCCTGCGCCATTTTCTTATATTTATCCAGCATCTGGGCTGCATTGCCACGTGCGCGGTTGTCGATCCGGTTTTCCCGGTCCATACCGCCGCCACCGCGGTTGCCCTGATTGCGATTATTGTTGTTCCGGCCACGGCGACGGCCGCCGGCCTGACGATTATTCATCAAATTCTGGGTGTCCTTATACCGTTAATAAACTCGGTCTTTCCTGTTATTTTACTGCCACAAAGGCAGTGCCCGTGCCGCCGATCACATGATCCGCAGCAACCCAAAGAAGATAAAAGATCGCCGGACATCAGCAATATTATCTATATGGGGGTAGGCCAGCGATTTTAGGGAAATTGCCAGAAATCATCCGGGCCTGAAACATCCTTAGCGCCTTCATAAGCCAAATCCAAGTGATTTTTATCAACCGGTGCGCCGTCGCAGGACGAGAAGCCTGTCATTACCACCCAAATCCTGTTTGCATTCAACAATATAGCCGTTTTTTTCAGCCAGTTTTGTCACCGGCTCCGCCTGATCAAAACCTATTTCCAGAAGCGCGGTGCCGTTTTCGGACAATAGCTCCACCAACGCCGGAATGATGATTTCATAATCATCCATGCCTTGCGCGCCGGCAAATAACGCCTGATGGGGCTCAAAGTCAGCCACTTCGCGGGATAATTCAGCCTTGGTTGATACATAGGGCGGATTCGCAAGAATCAGATCAAACCGCCCGTTCAGGAACTGTGTCCAGCCCACTGCTGTCCAGTCCTGCAATATAAAATGCGCCCGATCGCTGAGTCGCAGGCGATCAGCATTGTTATGAGCGACCGCCAAAGCCGGAGCGCTGGCATCCATTCCCACGCCCTGCGCTTCTGGAAATTCGGACAATGTGGCAAGCAACAGCGCCCCGCTTCCTGTCCCGAGATCCAATATGCGTGCCGGTGGATGAATCTTGCCGATCTGCACAGCTGTTTCGATCAGAATTTCGCTATCGGGACGGGGAATCAGGACATCGGGACTGACATGAAACGGCAGGCTCCAGAACTCCCGCTCACCAATGATATGCGCTACGGGTTCGTGCGCTTTGCGGCGCTCCAGCAGTTCTGCAAAACCTTCCGGAACGGTCAGCTTTGGCAAATCCAGCAGCAACTGCTCCCGATCGATCCCCAAAAGATGCGCCATCAGCAATTCTGCATCGAGACGCGGCGTATCGCTGACCGATCCCAGAGCCTGCGCCGCGTTTCGCAATACCGCAGCGATGTCAGCCATCCAGATTGGCGAGACGGCTGGCCTCATCTTCGGCGATCAGCGCATCGACCATCTCGCCCAGTCCTCCGCCTTCGACAATTTCGGGCAGCTTGTGCAGCGTCAGGTTGATCCGATGATCGGTAACCCGGCCTTGGGGGTAATTATAGGTACGGATGCGTTCGGAACGGTCGCCGGAACCAACCATCGATTTGCGCGCTTCCGCTTCCTCGCTCTGCACGGCATCACGTTCCTGCTCATAGAGCCGCGCGGCCAGCACTTTCATCGCTTGCGCCTTGTTCTTGTGCTGCGACTTGCCATCCTGACATTGCACCACCAATCCGGTGGGCAAATGAGTGATACGAATCGCGCTGTCAGTCTTGTTGACATGCTGCCCGCCCGCGCCGCTCGCCCGATAGGTATCAATGCGAAGGTCTTCGGAACGGATGTCGATATCAACTTCCTCGGGTTCCGGTAGAATCGCCACTGTCGCCGCCGATGTATGAATCCGCCCGCCGCTTTCCGTTTCGGGTACGCGCTGCACGCGGTGCACACCGGATTCGAATTTCAGCTTGGCGAACACGCCCTTGCCATTGATATTCGCAACCACTTCCTTGAACCCACCGACTTCCGACGCATTGGCCGAGATCAGCTCAACCTTCCAGCCCTGCTCATCGGCAAATCGACTGTACATCCGATAGAGATCGCCCGCAAAAAGCGCTGCTTCATCACCACCGGTACCGGCGCGAATTTCAAGCATCGCGGGGCGATCATCGGCGCTGTCCCGCGGCAAGAGTTTCAGCGCCAGCGCATGTTCGGCTTTTTCCAGCGCTTTCTTGACGTCATCGACTTCATCGGCGGCCATGGCCTTCATCTCGGCATCATCACCGGCGAGCATTTCTTCCAGCCCCGTCTGCTCGTCTCGCAGGCGCTGAACCTCGGCCGCAGCCTCGGCTACCGGTTCGATCTCGGCATATTCCTTGGAAACCTCGACAAACTTATCACCATCGAGATTGCCAGACGCCATCATCGCCTGCAGCTCGGCAAAGCGCGCTTCGATCTGGGCGATGCGTTGGGGTGTAATGGTGGTCAATCACCCTCTCCCGATTGTGCAACTTCTTGTTCCAGATCATCCAGATGAGACTCAAAATTGTCCAGATCCTCAGAGAATCTGAGGTCCCACATCTTTTCGGTAACATCCGCCAATTCGAGCTCGTTTTGCTCGCCAGTGGCCAGATTTTTAAACTGCACTTTGCCTGATGCCAATTCATCTTCGCCTATGATGATCGCAGCAAGCGCGCCAACCTGATTGGCACGCGCCATCCGTTTTTTGAATTTACCGCGGGCAAATATTTCAGCAGAAAATTGTGAGCTGCGCATTTCACTCGCTACCGACAAGGCCTTCATTATCGCATCATCCCCCATGGGCAAGATGGCCAGTTCCACGGGATCAGGTATGGCCTCATCCAGCAACATCCCGAGCCGCTCAATCCCCGCGGCCCAGCCAACAGCCGGTGTCGCAGGTCCGCCCAGCGATTCAATCAAACCGTCATAACGCCCACCGGCCAGCACTGTACCCTGCGCGCCCAACCGGTCGGTAACAAACTCAAACGCGGTATGACGATAATAGTCGAGCCCGCGCACCAATCGGCTGTTGCGTTCCCATGCTACGCCGCAAGCATCGAGCCCCTCGGTCACCTGCCCGAAAAACTCCTTCGCCTCATCCGACAGATAGGCGTCAATCTCCGGCGCGCTGTCGGCAATCGGGCGGTCCTGGCGCTCTTTGCTGTCGAGGATGCGCAGCGGATTGCGTTCCAGCCGGTCCTGACTGTCCTGGGACAGATCGGCCTTGTTCGCCTGAAAATGCTTGACCAGCGCATCGCGCCATGCATCGCGACTTTCCGCGTCACCCAGGGTATTAAGCTGTAAGGTCACACCGTCCGAGATGCCCAGCTCTTTCAAAAGCTGATCCGCAAAACAGAGCAATTCGACATCCGCCGCCGCCTCACCGGCACCGATAATCTCGGCATCGAGCTGGTGAAACTGGCGATAGCGACCCTTTTGTGGACGCTCGTAGCGAAATAGCGGGCCGTGGGTGGACAATTTCATCGGAGCATGCTGCTGCCAGCCATTGGTCAGGAAAGCACGTGAAATTCCGGCGGTAAATTCCGGACGCAGGGTCAGGCTGTCGCCGCCGCGATCCTCAAAGCTATACATTTCCTTTGACACAACATCGGTGGTTTCGCCCAGCGAACGGGCAAAAACCGCCGTTGGCTCAAACACCGGCATTTGCACCCCCTTGAACCCGTAAAGGCGTCGCACGCGTTCAAACGTCTCCGCCACATGCTGGAAACGCTCCTGGTCTTCGCCAAATATATCCTGCGTACCGCGTACCGGTTGCGGTGTTTGTATCTTTGCCATATTTGCCCTTTGTCTTGAGCGCGCTTTAGCCGGTGCTGCGCAAAAGCGAAAGATGGCTTGTTTCTATTGTTTATATTGGTGCTTTTCTTATCCACCCTCTGGACGAAGCCGCCAAAACCCGCCATTCAGACTTGGCGATAATCTACGGGGATAAAATTAGTATGCGTCTGGTTGCACTTTTGGGCCTGGTTTCGGCCCTTTCCGTTGTTTCGCCCCTCAACACTGCCTCAGCCGCAATGCCGGACAATCTGAGCAAACCGGTTTATACCGCGCCGGAAGAAACAATCCCGAAAGCGCAGGATATCCCATTTCCCGGCACCATGCGCCTGATTGTCGATGCGCGCGATAACAAACAGGGTGTGTTCAAGGTCCAACAGTTTATTCCAGTCTCCGGACTAAAGCGCCTAACGCTGCTTTACCCTGAATGGCTGCCCGGTAATCATGCGCCGCGGGGAGAGATTGAAAAGCTGGCCGGGCTGCGCATTTTAGCAGACAAAACAGATTTAGCCTGGGTACGCGATGATGTCGATGTCTATGCATTTCATATCGATATTCCGCCCGGGATAGAGGAAATTGAAGCGCGGTTCCAGTTCACTTCCGCCACGACAGCAAGTCAGGGCCGTGTCGTGATGGCGCCATCGATGCTGAACCTGCGCTGGCATCAGGTGTCGCTCTATCCCGCTGGCCATTATGTTCGCCAGATCCCGGTGGAAGCGACCGCCATCTATCCGGACGGCTGGCGCGCAGCCAGCGCCATGCGGCCGAAAACAAGGCAGGATAAATCAACCGGTACCAACCGTGTCGCCTATCAAAAGACGGATTATGACACCTTGGTCGACAGCCCTGTCTTTGCTGGTAAGCATTTTCAAACCTATCGTCTAAGCCGCCGTGCCCACCTGAATATTGTCGCCGATGACGGGAAATATCTCAGGCCCGCAAAGTCCCACATTGCCAAGCACAGCAAGCTGATGCGCGAAGCCGAAAGCCTGTTTGGTTCCCATCCCTATGACCGGTATGATTTCCTGCTCGCTCTGACCGAAGAAATGGGCGGTATCGGAATTGAACATCACCGGTCTTCCGAAAATGGTGTGAACCGGGAATATTTTACCGAATGGAAAAAAGGGCCGGGCCGCCGTAACCTGTTGCCGCATGAGGTTGTTCACGCCTGGAACGGCAAGTATCGCCGTCCGGCGGGCATGTGGACGCCTGATTTTCGCGAACCGATGCGCGACAATCTGCTATGGGTCTATGAAGGGCAGACCCAGTTTTGGGGCTATGTGCTCGGCGCCCGATCTGGGCTCTATTCAAAACAGGACACGCTGGACGCCTTTGCGGCTATTGCAGCGGGCATGGACCGGCGTGTGGGGCGGCAATGGCGCCCGCTGATCGACACCACCCATGATCCGATAATCGCCGCGCGCAAACCAAAACCGTGGAGCAGCTGGCAGCGGCAGGAAGATTATTATAATGAAGGCCTGCTGATATGGCTGGAGGTTGATGGCATTATTCGCCGCGAATCAGGCGACAAGAAATCGCTCGAGAATTTCGCCCGCCGCTTCTTCAAGGGCAGAAACGGTGATTATGGCGTGGTCACTTATGAGCTGGAAGATGTCATAGACACTCTGAATGCCATTCAACCCTATGACTGGGCAGGGTTTATCGAGCAGCGCGTCTACCAGCCGACGACAGAAGCACCCAAAAACGGTTTGACCCTTGGCGGGTATAAGCTGGTCTATGATGCCACGCGTAGCGACTATATCCAAGCCAATGACAAACGCCGAAAGCAAATTGATCTCAGCCACAGTATTGGCATGGTGATGAGCGACAAGGGTGTGGTGAAGGCAGTCATGTGGGATGGTCCGGCATTTAAGGCTGGCTTGAAAACCGGTCTCACCATCACCGCAGTCAATGGCAAGGCCTATAGCGGTGAGATGCTAACCCAGGCGATTGAGGAAAATCGCGGGCAAATGAACAAAATCGAGATTTTTGCGAAGGATGACGATCAATATAGCAATTTTATGGTCGATTATTCCGGTGGGCTTCGCTATCCGCACCTGAAAAAAATAACCACGGAAGAGGGTGACGCAATTGAAGGGGGCATTGACCGGCTTTTAAAGCCAAAAACCAGATAGTAGGACCATAATCCATGGACATCACCCAGATTCCTATCGGCGATAACCCGCCGGAAAGCCTGAACGTCATCATCGAAGTCCCCGTTGGCGGTGAACCGGTCAAATATGAATTTGACAAAGCCTCCGGCGCGCTTTTCGTAGACCGCATCCTGCATACGCCGATGCGCTATCCCGCCAATTACGGTTTTATTCCGCATACCTTGTCCCCCGATGGCGATCCCCTGGACGCGCTGGTCGTCGCGCGCTCGCCTTTCATGCCTGGCTGTGTAGTGCGTTGCCGCCCGATTGCTGTGCTCAATCTGGAAGACGAGCATGGCGGTGACGAAAAGCTGCTCTGCGTCCCGATCGATGCGACTTTCCCCTATTATCGCGCGATCGGAGAAGGCGGCGACCTGCCCGAGATCGTCATGCAGCAAATCGAACATTTCTTTACCCATTACAAAGACCTGGAACCTGAAAAATGGGTCCGTGTTGGTAAATGGGGTGATGCCGAAGAGGCTCGCAAAGTCGTGCTGGACGCCATCGAACTGGCCAAAGAAAAGAAATGAACCCGACGCATCTCGTGGCCGGATTGGCGCTGATCGCCAGTCTGGCCGCGTGCACAACACCGGAAACCCGCGTCCGCAATGGCTTAATGAGCGCAGGCCTGTCCAAACCGATTGCAAGCTGCATGGCAGACCGGATGGTGGATCGCCTGTCCTACGCACAAATCGACAAGCTCGGCCGCCTCGACAAACTGCGCAAGCGCGATCCCGGCGATATCAGCGTCAATGAGTTTGTAAAGCGGACCAAAGCGCTGCAGGACCCTGAGATACTGGGTGTCGTGACCTCTTCGGGACTGGTTTGCGCGGTGAAATGACCATGAATATACAGCCAATCGGATGCCGAAAAGCTGTGGCCGAGGACGCGGACCATTTGCCTGCTATTGAAAGATCAGCAGGATCAGCCTTTCTGTCTGTTCCCGGGCTTGAATGGATTGCCAACAGCGATGATGTCCTATCAGCAGAGGCGCAGCTTCAGCGGATAAAGCAAGGGCTGGTCTGGGTAGCCGAAACGGCCGATCAAGAGCGGGTAGGGTTTCTGACCGCCGAACAATTTGATCAAGAATATCATATCTGGGAACTATCCGTACACCAGGAGCATCAAAAGCGCGGCATTGGCCGGGCCTTACTAGAAGCCCTGACGGATCAAGCGCGGCGCGAGAAAATCACGACGATTACGCTGACCACCTTTCGCAACCTGCCATTTAACGAGCAATTCTATCAGAATACGGGCTTCCAAACGCTGGAAGAAAGTCAGCAATCAGGGCGACTCCAATCCGTATTGGCGACTGAAAAAGCCAGCGGTCTGCCCATAGAGCGGCGCTGCGCGATGCAATTGTCTTTGTGATAGCCGGATTTCGCCGGATATTATCGTAAATCGGGGTGGAAATCCCTACCTGACTGTGCTTTAGCCCTCCGCAAGACTCGCTAACCAAAGATACAAGAAAGGCGCTGCATCGTCCCATGAACATCCATGAATATCAGGCCAAAGAACAACTCGCCAAATATGGCATCGGCATCCCTGCGGGCCACGCAGCCCTGACCGTTGACGAAGCTGTCGCGGCGGCCGAAAAACTGCCCGGACCGCTCTATGTGGTGAAGGCGCAAATTCATGCTGGTGGACGCGGCAAAGGCAAGTTCAAGGAATTGGGCTCGGATGCAAGCGGCGGCGTACGTCTGTCCAAATCGGTCGATGCCGTGCGCGAAAATGCCACCGAAATGCTCGGCAACACGCTGGTTACCATCCAGACTGGCGATGAAGGCAAGCAGGTCAACCGGCTCTATGTCACCGACGGGGTTGATATTGCCGAAGAATATTATCTCTCCATGCTTGTGGACCGGGCAACCGGCCGGATCGCGATGATCGTGTCCACCGAAGGCGGCATGGATATTGAAGATGTTGCCCATAACACACCGGAAAAAATCAAGACGATCACGATTGACCCGGCGCAAGGATTCATGCCGCATCATGGCCGGTCCATGGCTTTTGCTCTCGGTCTTTCGGGTGATCTCAACAAGCAGGCGCAGAAACTCGGTAAGCAGCTTTATACCGCTTTCACCGATATGGACTGCGAGATGCTGGAAATTAACCCGCTCGTGGAAACCAAAGATGCGCAGCTGCTGGTGCTCGATACGAAAATGAGCTTCGACGGCAACGCCCTGATGCGTCACCCAAACCTGATGGAACTGCGCGATGTGACCGAGGAAGATCCGGCAGAAGTCGAAGCTTCCAAATTTGACCTCGCGTACATTAAACTGGACGGCAATATCGGGTGCATGGTCAATGGCGCGGGCCTTGCCATGGCGACGATGGATATCATCAAGCTCAACGGCGCATTCCCGGCAAACTTCCTCGATGTGGGCGGCGGCGCGACCACCGAAAAAGTGACCGCGGCGTTCAAGATCATTCTCGCTGACCCCGCTGTAGAAGGTATTTTGGTCAATATCTTCGGCGGTATCATGAAATGCGACATCATCGCCGAAGGTATCGTCACTGCGGCCAAAGAAGTCGATCTCTCGGTTCCGCTCGTGGTCCGGTTGGAAGGCACGAATGTCACCAAGGGTAAGGAAATATTGGCAAATAGTGGTCTGCCGATTGTCCCTGCCGATGATCTGGGCGATGCTGCGAAGAAAATTGTTGCGCAAGTGAAAGACGCGGCCTGAAGCGCCGCATAGGCACAAAGTACAGCTAGGCATCATCCTCAAAAATGATGATGCTGCGCCGCAACATAGATATTTGACGTTTACGTGAACGTAAGCTAAAGCGTTCGCAGAAATTGAAAGAAGGAAACAGCAATGAAAATCCTGGTGCCCGTCAAACGGGTGATTGACTATAATGTGAAACCACGGGTGAAATCCGATGGCAGCGGCGTGGATCTCGCCAATGTCAAAATGTCGATGAACCCGTTTGACGAAATTTCTGTCGAAGAAGCGATTCGCCTGAAAGAAGCAGGCAAGGCAGAAGAAATCGTCGCGGTTTCAGTTGGCCCGCAAAAGGCACAGGAAACCCTGCGCACCGCTCTCGCCATGGGTGCAGACCGTGCGATCCTGGTGCAGACAGACGAAGAAGTCGAGCCACTGGGCGTTGCCAAAATCCTTGCGAAAATCGTTGAAGAAGAAGCGCCGAAACTGGTTATCACCGGCAAACAGGCGATTGACGATGACTCGAACCAGACCGGCCAGATGCTTGCTGCTCTGCTCGGTTGGGGTCAGGGTACGTTCGCCAACACGGTTTCTGTTGATGGCGACAGCGTTGAAGTGAAGCGTGAAATTGATGGCGGTTTGCAGACGGTTAAGCTCAGCTTGCCTGCCGTGGTCACCACCGACCTGCGCCTGAACGAGCCGCGCTATGCGTCGCTGCCCAATATCATGAAGGCAAAGAAAAAGCCGCTCGATGAGAAAACACCTGCCGATTACGGCGTCGATATCGCACCGCGCCTCACCACCACCAATGTTTCCGAACCGCCTGTCCGTCAGGCCGGTGAAAAGGTTGAAGATGTGGATGCGCTGGTCGCCAAACTTAAAGCTGTAGGAGCCATCTGATGAAGACTCTTGTACTCGTAGAACATGACAATAGCGAAATGAAAGACGCGACGCTGGCTGTTGTTACCGCCGCATCGCAACTGGGCGAAGTCCACGCTCTGGTCGCCGGTTCCGGCTGTGCCAGCGTTGGTGAACAGGTTGCCAAGGTTGCCGGTGTCAGCACCGTGCATGTCGCCGATGATGCCGCGCTTGCCAATCAGCTTGCTGAAAATGTCGCGCCATTGGTCGCCAGTCTGATGGAAAGCCATGACGCTTTCCTCGCGCCTGCCACAACCACCGGTAAAAACATCGCGCCGCGCGTTGCCGCCCTGCTCGACGTCATGCAGATTTCGGACATTCTTTCGGTCGAAAGCGAAGATACATTCACGCGTCCGATCTACGCTGGCAACGCGATTGCCACTGTCAAATCGAGCGATGCCAAGAAAGTCATCACCGTGCGCGGTACGGCTTTTGACAAGGCCGCTGCCGAAGGCGGTTCCGCATCCATCGAAGGCGTCACCGGCGCAGGCGAATCCGGCCTGTCCAGCTTCGTCAGCGAAGAAATCGCCAAGTCCGAGCGTCCGGAACTGACCTCCGCCAAGATCATCGTATCCGGCGGTCGTGCCTTGGGCTCTTCCGAGAAATTCGAAGAAGTCATTACCCCGCTGGCCGACAAGCTCGGCGCCGGCATCGGTGCTTCCCGCGCTGCGGTCGATGCGGGCTATGTCCCCAACGATTATCAGGTCGGTCAGACCGGCAAGATCGTTGCACCGGAAGTCTACATCGCCATCGGCATCTCCGGCGCGATCCAGCATCTGGCAGGCATGAAAGATTCGAAAACAATCGTCGCGATCAACAAGGACGAAGACGCGCCGATTTTCCAGATTGCCGATATCGGGCTGGTTGCGGATCTGTTCAACGCCGTACCGGAATTGACCGGGAAGGTTTGATCAGAGGCCAACCACCACCGTCATGCTGAACTCGTTTCAGCATCTAACGAGTGGCAGGCGCAATCTGAGAAATAGATTCTGAACCGATAGGCCACTGATGGTAAACGAGTTCAGAATGGCGAAGTATAAGGCCCTAGCGTGAAAGCGCTGGGGTTTTATTTTACAAAACCAAATTTGCGTAAAAGCCAAAATATACTGCCCATCCAATAAACGGCTATCCCATCCGCAATTACTATTGTTGCCACTCTCAGCTTTGCATCTTCTACCACAAGGGCCATGATAATCACTACTAGTGTAATCATCACTAGCGTTGTGCTGACCGACGACCAATGTCGCCCCCACATAAAAAATATACCATCATCCCGCATCGTAAAGTAGGCAGCAAGTGATCCGAATATTAGAACGGGGAAAACGAGTGACTGCCATGTCGGGTAGAATATATAGCTAATCAACTGCACCGCAAACAGCCCAACAGAAAACGCGTCGCGCAACCGCCGATTCCGGTTTGGTTTAAATAATTGCTCTGTCGTTTCCATGTTATTGGAATAGCCTGCCAACCGAAAAATTTCGTTAATTGGCAAATCTCAAGCTACATAACACTCCCCAACCGGACGAATTTCAAAGTCTTTTTTCTGAAACGTCCCGCTGATATGGCAGTTTCATGACAGCCACCAATTCCCCCAAATCGAAAATCGACAAACGCGAAGTCCTGGCGCAGGCCATTCTTGATGGATGCCCAATCAACAACCTGCCCGCGCGCTTTATTGCCGCAGGCTATAGCGAAAAAGCCGCCGCCTATGAGGTCGGGCGGGCGATGAAGGATCCGCTTTTCAATGCTGGCAAGCGGGTCAGCAACCGGCTGCGCAAAAGCAATTGGACGCTGGACAATTATCGCCGCCTGCACCGGGCGGATGCTGGTGACGGGGCGGAGATTCCGACCGTCCATGCCATCGATCCCGATCAGTTTTTCAGTGACTACCATCATCGCAACTTGCCGGTAAAACTTACCGGCCTGGTCGATCACTGGCCGGCGATGCAGCGCTGGACGCTGGATTATCTCGCGGGCAAAATCGGAGACGCGGTGGTTGAGCTGCAGGGTCAGCGGCAATCAAGCGATGACTATGAAATGGCCAAGGACAACCACAAGCGCCATGTGAAATTCAGCGAATTTGTCGCCCTGCTCCGCCAGACGGAGAGCAGCAATGATTTCTACATCACTGCCTATAACGACACGGTCAACAAACAGGCGCTGGCGCCGCTATGGGAGGATGTTGGCGATATCTCGCTGCTCAAATCCAGTGGCGGACAGGACGGTTTTTTCTGGATGGGCCCGAAGGGTACGATCACGCCGTTTCACCATGACCTGACCAACAATCTGCTGCTGCAAATATCCGGGCGCAAGCGCGTCACCATGGTCGCCGCCTATGACAGCGCCCATATGCGCAACCACCTGCATTGCTTTAGCGAGTGGGCCGCACCGGACGAGATCCGCGCGCTGGGCGACGCCGCGCCAAAACTATGGCAATGCGATTTCGGCCCGGGCGAAGCCATTTTCCTGCCCGTCGGCTGGTGGCACCATGTCGAAGCGCTCGACCACACGATCGGCATGTCGTTCACCAACTTCCCGGTCGATAATGATTTTTATACTGATTATCCGACTGAACTGGAGTTTTGACGTTTCGGTTTCCTAAACCGTAAAACTCTCCCCGCAACCACAATCGCCCTTGGAATTGGGGTTGTTGAACACAAAGCCGGCGGTAAAATCATCTTCCTGCCAGTCCATGGTTGAGCCGATCAGATACAGTACGCTTGGTCCATCCACGTAAAACACGCCGCCGGGGGTCACGATCTTTTCGTCGAACTTCACTTCTTTGGTCACATAGTCAACGGAATAGGCAAGGCCGGAACAGCCTCTGCGCGGGGTGGACAGTTTTACGCCGATCACATCTTCCGGCGCTTTGGCCATCAGGTCGGCGATACGCTGTTCTGCCGCTGGCGTAAGAATGATGGCTGCAGGAATTTCTCTGGTTTTGGTTTTCGTATCGGTCATTTCTAAAGCCTTTTCTGCCAAAACAATGCCCTACCCATTTCGGGATCGAGCACATAATCGCCATAGCCCAGCGACTCATAAAGCGCCTTGGCCGGTGCGTTGCCTTCCAGCACTTCCAGAGTGACTTTGCAGGCCCCGACTTCCCGGGCAATCGTTTCAATTTCCGCGAACAGCGCCCGTCCGACGCCGGTGCCGCGATATTCTTTGGAAACCACGATGTCATGAATATTGATCAGCGGTTTCCCGCCAAAGGACGAAAATGTCGTCATCAGATTGGCGAGACCCGCAACCTCATCGCCGACATAGGCCAGCAAGGAGGATGCTGCCGGTGTCGCTGCCAGTCCGGGCACCAGATTCGCCTGAACCTCTGGCGAAAGGTCTTCGCCGCCACCCATCGGGTCCATCGCATAGACGCGCAGCATCTTGACGATATCCGCTGCATGATCGGCATTGGAATAGTCCGCGCGAACAACCGTCGCGACTGCTGCTGCCTTAAGGGTCGCTGTCGCGGTCATAACATTCCCAGTTCAAGCTTCGCCTCGTCGCTCATCTTCTGCGGGTCCCATGGAGGATCCCAGACGAGGTTCACTTCGCTATGGCCAACACCGGGCACGCTGCCGACCTGCATTTCTATTTCACCGGGCATGGATTCTGCGACCGGGCAATGCGGCGTGGTCAAAGTCATGGTGACAATCGCGTGATTATCCGGGGTAATTTCCACACCGTATATCAAACCAAGATCATAGATATTCACCGGAATCTCAGGATCATAAATCGACTTCAGGGTATCGACGACGGCCTCATAGAGATCGCCGCCCGCCTCACCGGCCGGTGTTTCGGTCGGTTGCTGCGCCAGAAAACCTTCAAGATAGTCGCGCTTGCGGCTGAGCTTGCTGGCATCACTTTCCGCTTCGTAGGGAGACGGCGCAACGACGGGCGCAGGTTTTTCTTCAACCGCATCCTCGACCTTTGCCAAAGGGGGTTTTTCCACACTGTCGACTTCTTCGACCAATATCTTGCGTTCTTCGTTCATCTCTACTTCCTACCCGAAAATCTTTCTCACCCGTTCGATACCCTTGACCAGGGCCGCGACATCTTCTGCATCGCTGTAAATTCCAAAGCTCGCCCGTGCGGTAGCGGGCACGCCCATATAGTCCATCAGCGGCTGCGCACAATGATGACCGGCACGAATGGCAACCCCGCCCTCATCCAATATAGTGGCAACATCATGGGGATGCACGTCACCAACCGCAAAACTCAATATTCCCATGCTCTTATCCGGGCCAAATACCCGCACGCTGTTGATGCCGGACAATGCTTCACGCGCCAGCGCCAGCGTTGCATTTTCATGGGCAGAAATGACGTCCAGCCCGATGCCTTCGACATATTGAATCGCAGCATCCAGACCGACAACGCCGGCAATGTGCGGAGTGCCCGCTTCGAACCGTCCCGGCGGCGGCGCGTAGGTTATGCCGTCAAAACTGACCCGATCAATCATCGACCCGCCGCCCTTCCATGGAGGCATGGCGTCAAGAATTTCATAGGGCGCCCACAGCGCACCAATGCCTGTCGGACCGTAAATTTTGTGGCCGGAAAAGACATAGAAATCGCAGCCGATATCCTGCACATCGACGGGCACACGCGGTGCAGCCTGACAGCCATCAAGCAACAGTTTCGCACCGACTTTATGAGCGATGGCTGCTGCGCGCTTGGCATCCAGCAATGATCCGAGCACATTGGATACGTGCGCCAACGCCACCAGCTTATGCCGCTCAGTAAGATTGGCTTCAATCCAGTCGAGATCAATCTGGCCATCATCCGTCAGCGGCGCGACATCAATATGCGCACCCACCCGCTCGGCCAGCAATTGCCATGGCACGATATTGCTGTGATGCTCCAGTTGCGACAGCATGATGCGGTCGGCTTTGCCGACATTGGTGTTACCCCAACTTTCGGCGACCAGATTGATGCTATCGGTTGCACCGCTGGTGAAGACAATTTCGCTTTCGCTGGCGGCATTGAGCAATCCAGCAACCCGTTTGCGCGCCGCCTCATAGGCGAGCGTCATATTGGCCGAGCGTTCGTACACACCGCGGTGCACAGTCGCGTAATCCGGGCCATAGGCACGCGCGATGGCGTCCAGCACCGCTCTAGGTTTTTGTGCGGTTGCGGCAGTGTCGAGATAGTGCCAATCGCCACCGTCTTCCGTTCGCAAGGCAGGAAACTCGGCGCGATAATCGCGGGCAATGGTGGTTGGCGCGTTCACGAGATTTTCTCCAGCGCCGCGAGGGCTTTTTCTTCGATCATCGCGCGTTTCTCGTCATCTTCCAGTGTCACGAACGCATCACCAATAAACGCCTGCAGCATCAGCTTGCGCGCCTCTGCCGGCGGCAGTCCGCGCGACGCCATATAAAATAACGCCTGCTTGTCGAGTTCTCCAACAGTTGCGCCGTGGGCGCATTTCACATCATCTGCAAAAATTTCCAGCTCGGGCTTCGCGTTGGCAGTGGCGGTACGATCAAGCAGCATCGCCTTGATCGATTGTTCCGCATCGGTTTTTTGCGCGTTGCGGGCGACATCAATTTTACCAAGAAATGTTCCGGTTGCTTTTCCGGCCAGTACCGATCGCACCACCTGATGCGACTGCCCGTCCGGCATATCATGTTTGACGTTCGTCACAATTTCCAAATTTTGAGAACCGCCGCCAATCTGCGCTGCGCCGAGATTAAACTCCGCCTCCTCGTCCATCGTGACGGTAAGCTCGAATCGGCTGTAACCACCGCCGATATTGAGGATATGAACATTACCGATCGATTCCCAGCCAAGCGTCAGATCAATGCGCCGGACAATGGTTTCATCAGCTCCGCCTTCCAGAATGATCACTTCATCCCAGCCTGCGCCGGCCGGAATGGTAATCTTTTCCGCTTCCGGCAATGGCCAATGCGGCTCCAGCGCCTTGAGGTCGGAATAGCGCCATGTTTCATCGCGCCTGGTGGGGAGAGGAACTGTTGCTGACATTATCTGGAGCCCTCCAGTTCGCGGCGCAGCTTGGCCAGTAATTTGGGTTTCTCCGCCTCCACACAGGCTTTTACGGCGCCATCGCCAACAGCCCCGTCGCGGATACACCGCACGGTTGTTTTGCACAGTCGCTTGTCCAGATTGACGTTGCCGGATGACTTGTCGACCGAACAGGTGAAACGCCCTATTTGGTCTTTGCCGACCATGGTCGATATGCTGTTCAATCGCCGTCCGATGACGACAATCTCGTCCTCGACCGCAATCGCAGCCGGTTGCACCGCTGCCAGCAAGAGGGCACTTAAAATCATGCCGCCACCGCCTCATAGCCTTCTTCTTCGAGCTGCAGCGCCAGTTCCGGGCCACCGGTTTTGACGATCCGGCCGTCGGCGAGCACATGGACATAATCCGGCTTAACTTCGTCGAGCAGGCGTTGATAGTGGGTGATGAGCAGCACGGCTTTATCCGGTTGGCGCATGATCGCATTTATACCCGATCCGACGATGCGCAGCGCATCAATGTCGAGGCCGCTATCTGTCTCGTCAAGTATCGCCAGCTTGGGATCGATAATGCCCATCTGAACCATCTCGTTGCGCTTCTTTTCACCGCCGGAGAAGCCGACATTGACCGCGCGTTTCAGCATATCCATGTCCATTTTCAGCAGCGCCGATTTTTCCTTCGCCAGCTTGATAAATTCCGCACCGGAAAGCGGCTCTTCACCGCGCGACTTGCGCTGGCTGTTCAGACTTTCGCGCAGGAATTGCAGGTTAGAAACACCGGGAATTTCAACCGGATATTGAAAGCCGAGGAAAATGCCCGCAGCCGCCCGCTCATGGGGGTCAAGCTCCAGCAGGTCCTCGCCGTCAAAGTTCACACTTCCTGACGTGATTTCATAGCCGGGACGTCCGCCGAGTGCGTAGGACAGTGTCGACTTGCCAGCACCATTGGGGCCCATGATCGCATGAATTTCGCCCGCATTAAGCTCGAGCGAGAGCCCTTTGAGGATTTCTGTATCGCCAACATTGGCGTGGAGGTTTTCAATTTTTAGCATTCTTGGTCCTAGTTTCCTTGGTCTTGCACAGTGCTGTCTGCTCTGTCGGGTCAATCCCGATTGAATCGCTTGATTGTAATTTCGACACAAATATGTCGATCTGTTGTAGGACGTCCTCGATATATTCTTCGCGATCATTACTGTCCGGTATTTCCGGCCGCAGAGCTATGTCAGCGTTTGTCACAGCCTGTGAACGAATATTTTTGCAAGTGCTGAAATCAAGTCCCCTTACACTTGCACTGGTACCGTTTATTTCCGTCGAAATATGGCTATTTCTTCCGCTGAAAATTCCGCAAACCACATAAGGCCGTACAGAGTCGGCAATCATATCCGGGAGGTCCAATCTGGCACTCTCGCATTTTTCCGCCATTGCAGGGGCGGCGGCCACAAAAAGAGCGAAAATGACGAAGCGAAACATCACCCGACGCTCCCCTCAAGGGAGATCGCCAGCAATTTCTGTGCTTCGACGGCAAATTCCATCGGCAATTGTTTCAGCACATCCTTGGCAAAGCCGTTGACGATCAGGGATACCGCTTCTTCCTCATCCAGCCCGCGTTGCTGGGCGTAGAACATCTGGTCATCGCTGATTTTTGAAGTCGTTGCCTCATGCTCAATCTGCGCGGTCGGGTTCTTCACCTCGATATAGGGCACGGTATGCGCGCCGCAGGTATCGCCGAGCAGCAGGCTGTCGCACTGCGTGAAATTGCGAACATTCTCCGCATTGGCGCCGACGCGAACTAGACCGCGATAGGTGTTGTCGCTTTTACCCGCACTGATCCCCTTCGAGATAATCGTCGAACGGCTGTTCTTGCCGTTATGGATCATCTTGGTGCCGGTATCGGCCTGCTGATAATTATTCGTCAGCGCGACAGAGTAAAACTCGCCGACGCTATTCTCTCCATTCAAGACGCAGCTGGGATATTTCCAGGTCACGGCACTACCGGTCTCGACCTGGGTCCAGCTGATTTTGCTGCTCTTGCCCTGACACAGGCCGCGTTTGGTCACGAAATTATAAATCCCGCCCTTGCCTTCTTCATCGCCGGGATACCAGTTCTGGACTGTGCTATATTTAATCTCCGCATCGTCCATGGCGACCAGTTCTACCACGGCGGCATGGAGCTGATTCTCATCCCGCATCGGCGCGGTACAGCCTTCGAGATAGGATACATAACTGCCTTCATCGGCGACGATCAGCGTCCGCTCAAACTGGCCGGTATTTTCGGCATTGATCCGGAAATAGGTGGAAAGCTCCATCGGGCAACGCACGCCTTTGGGAATATAAACAAATGTCCCGTCGCTAAACACGGCGCAGTTGAGCGTCGCGAAATAATTATCCTTCATCGGTACGACCTTGCCGAGATATTTGCGGACGAGGTCGGGATATTCCTTGATCGCTTCGGAGATGGAACGGAAAATCACGCCGGCTTCTTCCAGTTCTTCGCGGAAGGTTGTTGCCACTGAGACGCTGTCAAACACGGCGTCTACAGCAACTTTACGCGCGCCTTCGACGCCCGCGAGTACCTTTTGCTCTTCGATCGGAATGCCAAGTTTTTCATAAACCCGCAGGATTTCCGGATCGACCTCATCGAGGCTGTTCAGCTTTGGCTTGGCCTTGGGTTCGGCATAATAATAAGCATCCTGATAATCGATCATCGGGATGTCGAGCTTGGCCCAATCCGGACTTTCCATAGTTTCCCACATCCGAAAAGCCTTGAGGCGCCAGTCCAGCATCCACTGCGGCTCACCCTTCTTGTCGGAAATGAAGCGCACCGTATCTTCGTTCAGACCCTTGGGCGCGAAATCCTGTTCGATGTCGGATGACCAGCCAAATTCATAGGCGCTGGCATTATCAACGGCCGCTTGCGCTTCGGCATTCATCGCCGCCCGCTCATCCTGTTCCTGAAGATCCGTTTTTACTTCTTCACTCATCACGCTTGTTCCATAGTTTTGATTGTCTGTGCAGCCGGCTTCTCGGCCAGACTTGCAAGGCTAACGTCGTCCAATGCTTTGCGGATAGTCTGGTTGATCACACCCCAATGCGGCTTGACCGTACAACTGTCTTCCAGTGCACAATCATGATTGCCTTCAATCGTGCAGCATGTAATCGCCAGAGGCCCTTCCACTGCCTCGACAATATCTGCGAGGCTGATGGACGCAGGCGGGCGCGCCAACCGAATTCCGCCACCAATACCGCGGGTTGATTCGATCAATCCTGCCGCAGATAAACGACTGACCAGCTTTTGCGTCGTCGGTAACGGCACGCCTGTTTCCTGGGACAATGTAGATGCGTTAAGCTTTCCTTCTGCCAACAGCGCAGCACCGCAGTGCCGCGAGGCAGCAGACATCAGCACAACAGCATAGTCGGCAAGGCTGGAAAGCCGCATAAAATCTCTCAAAATTCGTGTGATTCTCTAAATAAGACTTATTTAGTCGTATTTAAGAAGGATTGCAACTCCCAGCGAGCGCTATGTATCAGAAGTGAGAGGGGGGATATGTCCTTTCAAAAGGCCGCGCTGGTCTATCAGCTTCGCGGTTTCCCCCTCGGCAACCCGTAATTTGGTCGGCGTCGTTCCAGCGAAAAACTTTATCTCGCGTATCATATGCGACTGGTCATAAAAGGAGTCTTCCAGCGCAAGCAGCTCATCCTCATTCTGTTCCGCATAAGCCCGGGCCGCCCGCAAAGCGCGGTATTTGCGTGCGAGATATTTGGGTGCCATGCCGTAAAGCTTGTTAACCGTGCGCAGAACCTGGCGAGAGCTTTGATCTGATCGCTCCATTAGCGCGCTTACTGGCGGTGACGGTTCGGACGACAGCCATTCGTCCACCATTTTTGTAAACTGCCGGACCTCGGGTTTCACGCGGTGCCGCAAGTCCCGAAAAACCCGGTCGGCCCAGGCGGTCATGTCATCCACATCCTTGCAATTCCTCAACAACTCAAGGCTTTTGTCGATCTCATCCGTAAATATCTTGCCGGCGGGCACAGCCTTGTCGGCAAAATCAGCAGCGGATTTTTTTGTCAGCGCAGCCCAGCCCGCGGGCAGCAAACCGACGCCAAACATGCGAAACGGGCCTTTCACATCAAAATGCATTGCGCCGGTTGAGGGGCCAACCAGCATCGAATCTTTGGCAGAATAAGTTTTTCCATCCGCAAAACCGAGCTCAGCTGTGCCTTCCAAAAGAAAACGCAGCTGCGCAATGGCAGCACGCTCATTGTCTGCAAATTTAGGGTGCTCGACCTCAAATAAATAATAGACCGAGACTAAGTCTCGAACATCTTCTGCAGGCGCGAAATATCTCAGACTTACCAAAACGAACCCCTTTTCCCGGTTCGGGGGCAAACCGGCATTCCATTGGTTGCACGTTTATAGCCAAAAAAAATAGGAAAAAAAACTGGCCTGGCCAATTAATTAGCCAGGCCAATAAGGAAAAGAAGTCCATTCCGCAAAATCGTTGCGGGTGGGGTTCTTTGGGTCGCATCCTGTAAATGCACCCAAACCGCGGCGCGGGGATTGGACAAAAAAGACAATATCCCGCTTTATTTGTTGACAATTACGGCCATGCATCGGCCGATTTGCCGCACCTAGCGTGTTTTGGCAATCCAGCTATCAACCCGTTCTTCCATGATATTCAAAGGCACAGGTCCGCTGCGCAAGATCACGTCATGGAAATCACCCATGGTAAACTTTTCACCTAGCTCTTTTTGCGCTTTTGCCCGCAATTCCATGATTTTAAGCTTGCCGATCATATAGGCGGTCGCTTGGCCGGGATAGACAATATAGCGCTCAATCGCCTTGCGAATATCGCTATCTGGATTGGGCGTATTGTCGGTCAGATATTTAATCGCTTTTTCGCGGCTCCAGCGCTTGTCATGAATGCCGGTGTCGACAACCAGGCGGCAGGCGCGCCAAAGCTCCATGCCGAGGCGACCGAAATCCGAATAGGGATCGGTATAAAAGCCCATATCCTTGCCCAGCTCCTCGGTGTAGAGGCCCCAACCTTCCGAATAAGCGGTGATTCCGCCAAATTTGCGGAATGCTGGTAAATCCCCAAGTTCCGTCTGAATCGCGAGCTGCAAATGGTGGCCCGGTAGCGCTTCGTGATAAGCCAATGCCTCCAGCTCGGTTTTCGACATGCCTTTCAGGTCATAGAGATTGACATAATAAGTGCCAGGCCGCGATCCATCTGGCGCGGGCCGCTGATAAAAAGCCTTACCGGCTGATTTTTCACGAAAAGCTTCCACTGGTTTTATGACAAATGGCGCTTTTGGCAATGTATTGAAAAACTTCGGCAGCTCTTTTTCCATTGCGTCCAGCTTCAGATTAGCCTCGGCAAGATAATCCTCCCGGCTGGTGTGGAAATATTGATCGCTTGTTCTGAGATGTTTGAAAAAGTCCTGCAAACTGCCTTCAAAACCGACCTTGGCCATGATTTTACGCATTTCGCCATGAATACGGGCGACATTATCCAGGCCAATCTGATGAATCTGGTCAGCGGTCAGATCGGTGGTCGTATAGTTTTTCAGACGCTCCGCATAATAAGCTGCGCCGTCCTTGAACCGCCACACACCATCGCCATCGACCGCCATTTTCTGCTGACGTTCCATTTCAGCAACCAGTTTTTCATAGGCTGGTGCCAGGCTGTTGGTCAAAGCGTTACGGCCCCGTGCGATCAAGTCGGCCTTTTCGCCATCGGCAATTGAGAGCGCATTCACTTTCTTTTTCAGGTCAGCGAATATCGGGGAGTCCGCGCCTGTATCAAATGGCGCGCCACTGATGACATTTTTGGCATCGTTGATCACGTAAGGAAAGACCCAGTCCGGAACGATAATTCCATCGTTCGCGCGCTCCGCCGATTGCGCGACCAATGCTTCGATATAAGGCCCTGAATTGCTAAGCCGGCTTACATAAGCTTCGGCATCCGCCTTGTTGCTGACGCGGTGAATATTGATCATGAAGGCTGGAATCTGGCTCTGCGCACCATTCATCTGATCAAAAATATAAGCGTTCCGACGAAACGGGAAAGCGTCCTTAGATCGTTCGGCCCGTGCCTGAAATAGACGATAACTCAATTGATTGGCTTCGTTCAATTGACTTTCGTCAAACTCCGCTTCCATCACCACCAAAGCCTCTTGACCGCGCTCATATTGCTCAACCGCTGCAATATCGCTCGGATCATCAAGCTTCCCATAGTCCGCGTCCCGGATGCCGCGAAAGGATTTTGCAATGGGCGAGTTTGCCAATTCTATCTGATCATAATCATCAAAAAAGGCAGTGAGACGTGTGTTAATATCCTGAGTGACTTCGGCTGATTCCGCTGGCGCAGACGATGCATTCCCGCTGACGCTAGCAACTTCTCCGTTTGAGGGTGAGCAAGCAGCAAGCAAGGCAGTGGTGGCGAGGAGGACATATTTTGTCATTGCGATTCCCTTTGTAACTACCCTGTTGGTATCAGCTCATTTTCCTGCCGTAAACAAGCCACGCAACTTTATTACAATTCCTCACAATCTATTCATCCATCCTGCCGATAAAGTCATATTCAGCGATCTTATGGTAGCGGCCGTTCAACCAATCATGCTATCAAAGGCTAACAGCAAAAATAGTGGGAGGATTTGGCATGGCAGGTGCGGCACAGGCATCCGGAATGGAGAGCGCTTTCGAGATTCATCCGCTCACCCCTGCTATTGGCGCCGAACTTTCAGGCATTGATCTGTCCGACCCGCTGCCGGACGAGACAATTGCGGATATACGGCAGGCTCTGCTCGACCATAAGGTCATTTTCTTTCGCGATCAAAATCTCGAGCAAGAACAGCTGCTGGGCTTCGCAAAGAGATTTGGAACTTTGGAGATCCATCCTGCCACGCCGAAGGACCAGCTCAACCCCGAAATACTGCGCATCGAACATGGTGCGAAAAGCAAAGGTCAGGAAAATATGTGGCATAGCGATGTCACATGGCGCCCAGAACCGTCGCTGGGATCGGTGCTGAGCGCTCTCGAAATTCCCCCCGTAGGTGGGGATACATTATTTGCCAATATGAACCTTGCCTATGAAAAGCTACCGCAGGACGTGCGCGAGTTTGTTGCCGGCAAGACAGCCGTCCATGATATCGCCAGAGTGTTCGCCAAACGTCTGAACAAAAAGCCCGAAGAACTGCATGATCAATATCCGCCACAAGAGCATCCTGTGGTGCGTACGCATCCAGAGACCGGATTGTGCAGTCTTTACGTGAACAGTGCTTTCACCAGCCATATAGTGGGCATGGATGCAGACGACAGCAAGGAACTGCTCCGGAGGCTCTACGCAACGGCTGCCAATCCAGAAATTCAGTGCCGCTTCAAATGGACCAAGGGCGCCATTGCTTTTTGGGATAACCGAGCGTCGCAGCATTTTGCCGCATCCGATTATTTCCCCGCGCGGCGCATCATGGAGCGCGCTACAATCGCTGGCGATCGGCCATATTTTTCCGCTGACAGCTAAAGCCAACTGGCCAGCCTTCACATGTCATAGCGATGACGCTACGGAATCCGCCTGATAAAATGACTCGTCATGAAATCCTTGCGCGATGACCGGATGACCGATAGTTTTCTTTCCATTGGATGAGGGAAAATATGATGCGCAAAGCACTTTTACTGGCGGCCTGTTCAGCAGCATTGGCCATTTCTGGATGCAGCAAAGACAGTGGATCAGGTGGTTCCGATATCGAGGTCACCAACACCGAATATCCCGAACAGGTTTTCTGGGGTGACACCCATCTCCACACTGACAACAGCATTGATGCATTCGGTTTTGGCAACCGGCTCGATACCGAGGCGGCCTTGCGCTTTGCCAGAGGAGAAGAGGTAACCGCTACCAAGGGTGAAAAGGCCAAGCTTTCCCGTCCCCTCGACTTTCTGGTGATCGCGGATCATAGCGACGCTGTGGGCGCAACCAAGGCGCTTTATGAAGCCCCCCGTATTGCACTTTTGGGCAATGACTTTCTGCTCCGCTGGTATGACATGATGCACGAAAGCGATGAAGGCTCACTGGCGGTCACAGCCGAATTGATCGATGGCGCTGCTGCGGGAACTTTACCCGAAGGTCTTTTCGATCCGGAAGAATCCGCAGACCGGATCAAATCGTTGTGGACCGAACATGGTGAGAAGCTCGACGAATATAATGAGCCCGGCAAGTTTACCGCCTTTCACGGGTTTGAATATACGCCGATGCCCGGCGGAGATAATTTGCACCGCGTAGTGATGTTCCGCGACGGCGGGGACAAGACCGGCACCATGCTTCCCTTTGCCAGTTTTGACGCTGGCGATCCGGAACAGCTTTGGGCCTATATGGCGGCCTATGAAAAAAGCACGGGCGGAAAAGTTCTTGCCATCCCGCATAACAGCAATGTGTCCAATGGCCGCATGTTTGCGATGAACAAGCTGGACGGCAGTCCCATTGACGAGGCATATATAAAAACACGCGCTCTGCGCGAGCCAATTGTCGAGGTGACGCAGATTAAGGGCGACAGCGAAAGCCATCCGTTCCTTTCCCCCAATGATGAATTTGCCGATTTTGGTGATGCCGGTTGGGACAAATGCAACCTGAGCTGCGGCAAGGATATGCCACCGGAAAGCTACGGTGGCAGCTATGCCCGCGAGGCGTTGAAGCGCGGTCTGGAATTCACGCTGAAAATAGGAGCGAATCCTTTCAAATTCGGCATGATCGGTTCGACCGATAGCCACACTTCACTGGCGACCGCCGACGAGAATAACTTCTACGGCAAGCATAGCGGCAATGAAATCAACAATAAGGACCGGGCACTGGCGCCGCAAAATCTGGGCACGCGCAGAGGCCGTTTTGGTTGGCATTATCTGTCGAGCGGTTATGCAGCCGTCTGGGCAACAAGCAACACGCGGGAGGCCATTTTCGATGCAATGATGCGCCGTGAAGTCTATGCGACGACTGGCCCACGCATGCAGGTACGTTTCTTTGGCGGATTTGATTTTACCGAAGACGATACGGCCGATCTCGTCAAAACTGGCTATGCGAAGGGCGTGCCAATGGGCGGCGATCTTTCTGGCGGAGATGGCAAAGCGCCGACCTTCCTGATCGCTGCCTTGATGGACCCAGAAAGCGCAAATCTGGATCGCATTCAAGTCGTTAAAGGCTGGGTCGATTCCAGCGGGAAATCCTACGAGAAAATCTACAATATCAGCTGGAGCAGCCCGGATAGCCGTAAGGTCGGCGCTGACGGAAAACTTGATGCTGTCGGGAACACGGTTGATCTCACCAAGGGCACTTGGGAGAATAATATCGGTGCGCCGGAGCTGACCACATGGTGGCAAGATCCGGATTTCGACGCGGCGCAAAATGCGTTTTATTATGTCCGTGTGCTGGAAATTCCCACACCGACTTGGCCGGTTTACGACGCGCTGAAATTCGGCCTGACACTGCCGGATGATGTGATTAAGATTCAGCAAGAACGGGCTTATTCATCGCCGATCTGGTACACACCAGCCGCAACGACAAGCTAACCCCATGACCAATGAATCTGTGCGGCCAATCGGGAATATCGTGCGGAGATGAAACTGCTGAAAGAACCTTTGGTCCATTTTTTGGGCGGCGCGTTAATGGTATTCGCTTTTTTTTGGGCCACCGGGTCGAACCGTGATCCGGCGGACTATGAAATCACCATCGGTGAATCGGATGTCGCGCGATTACAGGCTGGCTGGGTACAAAATTTCCGCCGGCCGCCCACACAGGACGAGCTGGACGGCCTAATCGATCAAGAGATTAAGGAGGAAATTTACTACCGCGAAGCATTGCGTCTCGGTCTGGATCGCAACGATCCACTTATCCGCAGACGCCTGTTTACCAAAATGCGGTTTCTGGACAATCAGGAAGATGCCGAAGACAATCCATCAGATGCGCTATTGCAGAAATGGCTGGATGACCATCCTGATAAATATGCTCTGTCTTCAATCTATGATCTGGAGCAGGTCTATCTCGGCCAAGATCCGGAGTCCTCAACTTTGGCCCAGCTGGATGGCTTGAATCAGGGAGCCGTTGAACCCAACACAATCAGACAACCAATTTCGCTCCCTGCCAAACTGGTTCAGGCAGAAGCCTCCCAAATTACGCGGCAGTTCGGAGAAAAGTTCGCCGCAAAGCTCAGCACTCTGCCCGTTGGTCAGTGGCAGGGGCCGGTAGAGTCAGGATTTGGGCAACATTTCGTCAAAATCACCGCGAAAATACCCGGCAAAGCACCGGCACTGAAAGATGTTCGACAATCAGTCAGTAATGATTGGCAAGCCGCACAAACAGCGCGTTTGGAGGAAGCTGCCTTCGACAAATATCGCAAGCAATATGATATTAAAGTTTCTGGCCGGGAATGAAGACCTGCCTGCTCGCCATTGCCTGTTTCGTCGGCCTGTTTTGGCCATCTGACGCCCATGCCGATGAACTGCGCCCCGCTTATGTGGAGCTGAACCAGATATCTCAGGGCGAGTGGTCCGTACTGTGGAAGGCGTCCGCGCGCTCCAGATTGGGCCGCACGGGAGAGGTCATAATTCCTGAATCCTGTACTCCTGTTGGCGAAGCCGAACGGCGCTTTTCCGCATCCAATATATTGACCCGCCAAACATTAAAATGTTCCGGCTCCATTGCCGGACAGTCCATTGGCCTTAAAGGACTGGAGCTCGCGACAACCGATGCGCTGGTCCGGATCGCGCCGCTTGATGAAGAAACGCAAACATTGCGCCTGACACCCGACGCGCCGATGGCCACAATCGCGCGGGAGGAAGCGATCGCCAATGTTGCCTGGACCTATACCATCATCGGCATCGAGCATATTGTGTTTGGCTTTGATCATCTGCTGTTCGTGCTGGCGCTTGTCCTTTTGCTGAAAGGCGGCTGGCTGGTCGCCAAAACGGTGACCGCTTTTACCATAGCCCACAGCATAACGCTGATCGGTTCCACACTGGGCTATCTGTCCCTGCCCTCGCAACCGGTGGAGGCGATAATCGCCCTGTCGATTATCTTTCTCGCAGTTGAAATCGTCAAAGCACAAAAGGATCATGAAACCCACGGGCCGCGTCTGTCGGAACGCTTCCCGTGGATCGTCGCCTTCCTCTTCGGTCTGCTCCATGGCTTTGGTTTTGCAGGCGCATTGGCTGAAATCGGATTGCCGCAGGATGATGTGCCAATGGCGCTGCTCACATTCAATCTGGGTGTTGAAATCGGACAGTTGATCATCGTTGCAATTGCCTTTGCTGTGTTGGCTTTGATCCGCCGCTTTCAGCAATCATGGCTACAACCCGCCAAGACAGCGACCTCCTATGCCATCGGCATCATCGCCACCTATTGGTTTATCGAACGGATGATCGCCTGAGCGGGTCTAGCCGCGCGCATCATCTATTTGAGCGACGCGCAGTTCGATTTTTTTGAGCTCACCCAAAATGGTAAGCGTATTCATCCGGTCGAACAGCCACATTTTCAGCAGGCCGATGGCAATGAATGAAATGATACAGCCCGACGACCACAGGATGGTTTCCCGAACTTCTCCGGCTTCAATCGCCTGCCATCCGCAGATAAATGCAAATATGGCAAAGCCAAGCGTGTAGAGGCCCATCAAATAGGTCCAGAAACGCATTGGACCCTGAAAGGTGGTGCCCAGCTGTTCAAACAATCCGCGCCCGTCTTCCAGGTCTTCCAAAAACGCGCGGTCGTCGGCGCTGAGCGAAGCGCCAAGCTTGTCATCAAATTTTGTCATCATGTTTCTCCTTCATTTGGTTCGTCATCCAGCGCTGCCTTTAACTGTCGGCGCGCATGAAACAGTCGGGATTTTGCTGTGCCAATTGCCGTACCCGTTACCTCGGCAATTTCCTTGATCGTCAGGCCTTCACCAAAATAGAGCAAAGCCGCCGTCCGGTGGTCATCGCTCAAACGATCAAAGGCTTGATCAATGGTAACCTTGTCTTCGCCGCGCGGCGCTACGGAAATGTCCGCATCTTCAACTGCGACGGCATGAAGACTTCGATGCTTTTTGTTCTTGCTTATCTGGTCTGCACATTTTCGGTGCAGGATCGTGTAAGCCCATGCCGGAAATCGGGAGGGATTGCGCAACCTGCGCCACCCTTTGCAAATACCGCTCCATGCTTCTTGCACGGCGGCACGCGCCTGTTCTTCGTCACGCAAAAGCCGATAGGCTGTACGCATCAGACGCGGATGCCACCTCGCCGCTAATCGCTCTCCCGCGCGCCGGTCTCCGGCCTGAATGCGGTTGAGCAACAATTCGTCATAAACCCGGTCTGTATCACTGTAGCGCATAGACATCCTGATGGCCTTTACCCCTATAGTCGGGGCAAAGCGCCAAAAGGTTCAACTTGGCAAAAAAAATTTGCGCTATTGCGCCGTGTAGCCCCCATCGACAACAAATTCCGCGCCAGTGACATAGCTCGATTCATCCGATGCTAGAAACAAGACGCAATTCGCAATATCGCTTGGTTCACCTAATCTGCCGGCCGGAATCGCCGCCTCTATCGCGGCATAATTGTCCGAGTTTGTGTCTGCACCTGCGCTTTGCATATTGGTGCGAATGATCCCCGGGTGCACTGTATTGACCCGAATATTCTCTTCTGCCACTTCCAGCGCCACCGATTTGCTGAACAGTTTTACGGCACCTTTCGATGCTGCATAGCTGGCACTGCCACGGAAACCGACTAGCCCGGCCACAGACGACAGATTGATAATCGATCCCCCGCCGGATTGCCGCATCGCCGCGACAGCTGCCTGGGTTCCGATAAAACTACCCTCAACATTGACGTCAAACTGACGGCGAAGCGCGGGCACAGCTCTGTCGCTGTTAATCGCCGCCACATCCAATATACCGGCATTGTTAACCAGCACGTCCAGCCGTCCATGGTCCGCCAGCACTGCCGCCATCACTTCTTCCCAATCCCGCTGCGAGGTCACATCCTGTTTGACGGCCGTTACATTGCCGCCCTTTTCGCTGATCAAAGCAGCGGTTTCCGCCGCTCCAGCATGATCGATATCGCTGACCACGACGATCGCGTCTTCTTCCGCCAACCGTTCCGCAATGGCAGCACCAATACCCGGGCGAGAGGCACCGCCCGTGACGAGCGCGACCTTGCCTTCCAATCGTTTGGTCATCGAATTAACCTGCAGGTGGTCGGTGCGCGTCGTCTGACCAGTCTTGCCGCATCGCCCATTGCTCCAGCGTTTCAAACTCTACTTCTGGCAAGCGTTGCTGCATGAAGTCTGTGCATACCTCAAAAGGCTTGGTCTCGGCTTTGTTATTATATTCGTAGAAGGCCGCGATTCCCGCAGACATGGTGGCGCGATTTTCTTCCGGCACGTCATCACCAAATGCACCCACTAACAGGTCGCCAAATTCGGTTGGCGTGCAGGGATCATATTTGATCTCGCGACCAAAAACCTTGGACAGGATTTCGGCAACCTGTGGCGGCTTGATCCGTTGGGGTCCACCGATATTCATCCATGACCCTTCAAAATCGGGACGATCCATCGCAGCCACCATGCATTTGCCAACATCATCCAGACTGATCCAGTTGGCTTCCAAGTGGGCTTCGTGCGGATAGACATACCGGCTTTCGTCAACGATGAACGGCCGTGCCCAGTTGGTCAGGAGATTATCCATGAAAAGCACCGAACCAAAAACGGTTGCGGGAACGCCTGAGCGGAAAATCTCATTTACCGCGATCGTGTTATTGCCATAGGTGAAAGGGTCGCCCGGGCGTTCGGGAATCCAGCTCGATGTATTCCAGATGAAACGCTTACCCCCCGCTTTTTGAACCGCGGCAGCAACCCGACCGGTAAGGGTCGCGCGATCTTCGCGCGCTTGCAAGGGGTGAGTATAGAAAACAGCATCGGAGCCCTCAAAAGCCGGGACCCAGGTGTCCTCATCATACAAATCAAAGATCCGCGCTTCATCAGCAACATTGCTCCCGCCCAAATCAGGCGTTTCACTCCGTGACAGCGCCCGTACCCTATGGCCCGTTGCGCCCAGTTGTCTGATTTGTGCCAATCCCTGGCGCCCGGTTGCGCCGACCACTGATACCAATGCCATCTCGAATCCTCCTTTATAATTAATCGGGAGGCTAGTCGCACTGGCACCTCTGCCCAATGCTCCATTTTATCAGGACATTAGTGTTAGGATGCCTGCTCGGTCAGCATTGCTTGCCATCTTTGCATGCCTGAAATCCAGCGCTCCGGGTCACTGCCCTTTTGCTTGATATAGTCGGCTACTTGCGGGTGCGGCAGGATCAAAAAGCGTTCTTCTTCAATGGCATCCAATGTGGTCTGCGCAACCGCTTCGGCTGTCAGCATACCGTCTTTCGCTACCGTTGACGTATCAATATCGGCCGTCATTGCCGTTGCCACGCCTTGCGGACAAAGCACCGATACTTTCAGCCCGTCATCTCCGTGAGTGATCGCAAGCCATTCGGCAAAACTGACTGCCGCATGTTTGGTGACGGAATAAGGAGCTGAACCAATTTGTGCGAGCAGTCCGGCCGCAGAGGCGGTGCTCAAAATATACCCGCCGCCGCGGGCCAGCATTTTTGGAACGAGGGTACGGGCGGCACGAATATGTGCAAGTACATTAATGTCCCAGATTTTCTGCCAGCCATCGTCGCCGACCTCGACGCCGCCCTCCATGATAATCCCGGCGTTGGACACAAACAGGTCAATTGGACCAATGTCCCGCTCGACAGTCTCAATAAGAGATGTGATATCAGCTTCCAAAGACACATCCGTCTGTATCGCCGTTCCGTCAATTTCAGTGGCAACGGATTGCGCGCCCGCAACGTCCCGGTCGGCACATACAACATGCTTGGCGCCCACAGCAGCAAAGCGCCGCGCCATAGCGGCCCCGATACCGCTTGCCGCTCCCGTGATAACGATGATTTTGTCTTTGAGATTCATAAATCCGATGTCCTGTTCAAACTGTTTCTCAGGACGTTAGAGGATGGCTTCGGAAATAAACAGACCGCGATTGGCTTTTCTGATCAAGCCGGTTCAACAATTTGCCAGGCGGTTGCACTGTCATAGACAAACCGCTCTTTCATGATGCCATCAGCGGACCAGACCTGATGAGAAATTTCATTGAGCCTGCGCGTCACGCCTTGTTTGTCCGTTGCATCAAATGTCCACATGATAATCACGTCATCACCATCCACCAGCACCGTTTCAGGTGGATGTGTTTTCATCTCTTGCAACCGGCCCATCGCTTGTCTTTCATGCGCAATCAGATTGTCGCGACCGCGGCGTGGTGGCTCGCAATTTTCCTGCATCGTTGCATCTGCATGATAAAAATCTTTTATGGCCTGGGCATGATCCCCATGCACCACGGCGTGAATAAACTGCTCAACTCTCTTGCGGCTTGGCATTACGAACCTTTCATTCCCAATCTCTCCGCCCAATCATAGCGGCGTTTTTTTCATGTTGACAATTTTACTCACATCTAATTACTACATGTGTGTAGTTTATTGCAAGAGGAGATTGATATGGGCGCGATTGATGTCTGGGCGCAGATGACAACGGAGCGGATGGCCAAGGCTCCATGGCTGGAGACCTTGCTAAGGTGGACAGGTCAGTCCGGGGATCCACTCATCCCGTCCACCGAGTCCACCTTGCGGGCAATGGACGCAGCGGGCGTGGATATCTCTCTTTTGTCGGCCTGGCATGGACCGCAGGGCTCGCTGATCAGCAATGAGGAAGTAAGTGATCAAATCGACAGCGCGCCGGATCGGTTTCGTGGCCTTGCGACCGTTGATCTCAGCAATCCGATGCAGGCCGTCCGGGATATCCGCAAATGGGTGGATGGTGAAAAATTTGTCGGCGTTCGTGTAGTGCCATGGTTGTGGGATCTGCCGCCCAATGACCGCCGTTATTATCCCGTTTATGCGGCCTGTGTTGATCTTGGCGTACCGTTCTGCACGCAGGTCGGGCATACCGGGCCGCTGCTGCGATCAGAAACAGGGCGCCCCATTCCCTATCTTGAAGATGTCTTACTGGACTTTCCGGAGCTGATCGTCGTGGGGGGTCATGTCGGCTTTCCATGGATTGACGAACTAACATCGCTAACCATCAAGTTTCCCAATTTCCATGTCGATACGTCGGCTTATGCCGTTCATCGTCTTCCCGGCGACTTTGTCAGCTTCATGAAGGGGATCGGGTCCAAGCGGGTAATGTTCGGAACGAACTGGCCCATGCTTTCTCCAGAACAGTGCCTGCAGCATCTGGATCAGCTCGGCCTTTCCCGTGAACAAGAGGATGCCTTTCTGTTTGGCAATGCCCGCCGCGTGTTCAATCTCTAACCGGTATCCAAGGCATTATGGATAAAGATTCAAAGACTTGCGAATAGCGTCCCAGGACAAGAGTTTGAAATTCTGCGTGCCTTCACCATTGTCACCATCCTGTGCAACAAAAAGCCCGCCGGGATAGTCCGGGCCAAAATCGCCAAGGATCAGCTCAATGCCATCCGTATCTGATGTCGTGTCTATGACACCATCTTCAACCGCAAAACGTGCTCGAAACACACCGCTTTCAAGGTCATAAATCGCGTAGCTGTTGTCGCCCTGGCTCGACGCCAGCAAATAGCCGCCGGATGCACCCTCCGGAGCCAGCGCCAGACCTTCAACATCAGCGGTCAATTCACCCGCCTTCAGCACAGCAAACCGAACCGGCTGAGGCGCGTCCTGCTTGAGATCGAACGACCAGATGCCAACGTTTTCCTCGCCAACATAGAGCATGCCCGTACGATCATCGACCACGCAGCCTTCCGGCTGTGTTGCCAGTTTGAAAGTACGGTTTACGTTAACAGTCGGCATGGCTTTTGAAAGCCCGACAGACATATCGATGATGCTGCCTTCTTTGGTCACGATGAAAGCACGCAAATCGCTATCGCCCAACAGGCCAAAGCAGAACCCATATGCTTCGCCCGTGCCCACTGCGATATTGGTCAGCGCGTTCAATTTTATGTTTTCGCTATCCAGCGTGTAGAGCGCGAGCCGAGGTTGCGTGCGATCACTACGATCACTGGCACCGACCAGGATCACGTCACCGGATGCGGAAGACACCGTTCTGATATCAACATTATTCAAGGCATCAGCTGCAAGGAATGATTTTTGTTGTCCCTTCAGATCATAAATATGGATGCCGGCCTTTTTGTCCGTCCCAATGATCAGGCTCTGCGCTGGATTGTTCGGATTTCGCCAGATGGCCGGATCATCGGCCGCATCATCGCCGACCGTGCCAACGCTTTCGGTTTCTGCGACAGCTGGCACAGCGGTAACATCCAGACTTGGAGCAGCCTGTTCGCTGCAAGCACCAGCGAAGAAACAGCTGCCGACCAAAAGGGCCTTTCCCAACCGCCGCATCAGAAATTCACCTTCGCGCCGAATTTGAATGTCGAACCATATTCTTCATATTGCAGCAGCCGTTTGCGTGTGTCGAAATTTTGATAGGCAAAAAACTTGGCGTTGTTGATGTTAATCCACTCCCCGAATAGCCGGATGTTCTTGGTCAGTTTGAATTTGATACTGGCATCCAGCTGGAAGTGATTGTCGACATAGCGGTCTTCGCTGGCCTCGGCCCCAAGTTCATCCAGATAACGATCGCGGTATGTGCCCGCGAGCCGGAAATTTACCGGCCCTTTTTCATAGCCCAGAACCGCATTAAACGTGTGTTTGGAACTGCTTGGCAGTGGTATGTCTCTGGTCGCCGTGCTGTTGGGTTCGGCAAAAACCGATCCGGCTGCATCCGTATAGGTGTAGTTGAAATTGAAAAGCAGGCCATCGAGCGGACCGGGCAGGAAGGTAAAGGCTTGCGCAAATCCAAACTCAAATCCGAATACTTCGGCGCTTGGCCCATTAACCGGAATCACGGCTTCCGTATAAGGAATGCCCTGATAAAAAAGCGGAATCAAATTACCGTCTGCGTCTTCTTCGGCTTCGTTGAAACTATCGACAATAAAATTCTTGATATCCTTGTAAAAGACATTGGCCGTAATCGCACCGTTGGAGCTGAAATAATATTCAGCCGAAGCGTCAAAATTCCAGGCCTCGTAAGGAAGAAGGTCAGGATTACCAAATTCGCCTTCCCGTTCATCATCATCATTTTGCTCCACCGCAAAACGGGGCGCCAGATCCTGCAGATTCGGTCGGACCACGCTGCGATATCCGGCAGCACGCAGCACCAGATTGCGCTGTGGTTCAAAACGAATGTTCAGGCTCGGCAGCCAGTCATCATAGCTGCGGGTGAAATTATTAGGCGTCACGAAGACAGTGTCATCGGTCAGCTCTACCCCATCTACAGTTGCACCCTCTTCACCCAAGGTCACAGTGTTGGCCGAGATATCATTTTCGGTCCGCTCAAAGCGAACACCGCCAATAACCCTCAGCTTGTCACTGTCCCAGCGGCCCAGCAAATAGCCTGCGTAAATATCTTCCTGATTGACATAATCGGAGACAGCAGAGTCAAACTGGCTGTCAATTTCCTGCAACTCAAAATCACCAAAATTGGCCCGGAAATATTCCGTCGGGCCCCGACGACTGGTAAATGGCCCGAGGCCGGTCAAGCGATAGGTTTGCTCTCCCAGCACATCATCGAGAAAGTAGTTTCCGCTGCCATCTTCATAAAAATCGACATCTTTATCGAAACTCTTTTCACGCCAACGACCTTTAACGCCGCCTTGCACAGTGAATTCACCGCTGCCCATTGCGAAAACATGTGACACGTCGAGACGGGCGGCAAATTCTTCGTCTTGTGAGTCCGAAAGAGCTGTCAGCTCAACATCGTCCAGCGCGTAGATACTCGCATCATTGGCCAGAGCCGATCCCGTAGGATAGCTGAAAAACGGTGTCCGGTCATCGCTATAGTCAAACAGGATACTGACGCCGTCACCATCAAAATCATTCGAGAATGTCGTGGGATCTACTGAACCATCTTCACGCTCGCTCGACTTGGCCCAACTGCCGGAATATTCAATTTTCCATGGTCCGGTTTCGGTCTTGCCGCCCAAGATTACAGAACGGATTTTTTGACTTTCAAAGCGATCCTTATTGTCCCGCTCAATCTCTATTTCACCATCGGCATCATCAAACAAAGCACCGTTCGCGTCGCCGCTACTCGCCTCTTCGTCCAATTTGAAAGTCGTACGCCGACGAAATTCCTGATCGTCAAACTGACTGTAGACGCCGCGAACATAAAGTTCGGTGCTGTCGCTCGCGCGGAAATCAAGAGAAAGCGACGCGCTGATCCGTTCGCGCTCGACATCATAGTCGCGATATTGAACTTCATCGGCATAGACCACACCGTCGTCATTTATGTCCCAACCTTCGGCTTCAATATTATCCGTCTCGAACTCGCGATTATAATAAGAGAAGCCGCCCGCAATGCCGATGTCATCTGTCAGCCGCGTCGAAAAATCGACGCTCGCTTTCGGCGTAACCTCCCCTGAATAATCATTATAACTGCCCTCCACTTTCGCCGTGAGCAGGTCCGTTTTGCGGTCAAAAGCACTGACCGTATTAATCTCGATAGAAGCCCCGATCGTGTCGCCATCCATATCCGGTGTCAGCGATTTTTTGACTTCGATCGATTCAATCAGGTCACTGGAAATAACATCCAGCGCCACCGACCGGACGTCATCCTCGGGCGAGGGAATGCGAACGCCATTCAACGACGAACTGTTCAAGCTGGGGTCCAGGCCGCGAACCGATACAAAACGCCCCTCGCCCTGGTCATTGAGCACATTGAGACCCGGCAAACGGCGCAGCGATTCGGCAACATTCTGGTCCGGAAACTGTCCGATCGCATCGCGCGTCAGAACGGATGAAACCCCGTCGGCCTCACGCTTGCGGGACAAGGCGCTCGCCTGGTTCGCACTTTGTCCGATCACCAATATCTCATTGTTTTCACCGGCTCGCAGAACGATATCTGCACGGTTCAGACCTGTGTCAGAAACCGTGACGCGAGTCTGGATCGTATCTGCCCCGACATAGCGTGTTTCAAGCGTGTAGCTGCCCGCAGGAACATCGGGAAAGCGATAGCTGCCGTCACGGCCGGTTGTCGCCGTCCGGTCCAGCTCCACAATCCGCACCTGCGCGGATTGCAAACCGCGGGTTTCGCTTGGATCGCTGACCGTACCGACAATCGTCCCCGCCCAAGCCGTCACCGGCATGGCTGCGGTGGCAAACAGCGCTGAGTAAACGGCAAGGCGGCGGATATTTTTTTGTGCAGGCATATATTAAGAACTCCCTCGATTTCAGGGTGCCCTAGGGACTGCTTGTTCCAAAAATATGCGTTGTTCGTGACTCTGCTGTGACGGTGCTATTGCAGTTTTATGTTCTCACAAACGTCAGCCTGAGGCGAAGCTATATTCTCCGCCTTTCTCAAGACCTTTTTGATAGGCTGGGCGCGATTGTAATTCCTTAACAAATGCGGCCAGCTTCGGATGTGTCTCGGCTCTGCCCTGAGCGATAGCCACTTCTGCCGGGAAGCTGAGCATGACGTCTGCAGCGCTGAGGCTATCGCCAATAAAATGACCCGACGGGCTGAGTTCGTTTTCCATGAAGTCAAAATGGCTGGTCAGCTGTTCGTTGATCCGCGGCATCAAAGGCGCACCGGCCTCTTCCAGCCGACCCACATAGAGGTTCAGTAAAATTGGCGTCATTGCCGAACCCTCGGCAAAATGCATCAGTTCAAGATGACGAACATAGTCATCCGTCCCGCGCTCTGGCACATATTGCCCGCCGCCGTGATGCGCACAGATATGTTCGACAATCGCGCCCGATTCGATGATCATGCGTCCGTCATCTTCAATCATCGGTGATTTGCCCAGCGGGTGCAGCGCGGTCAGGCTGGGCGGTGCCAAATTGGTCTCGGTATCACGCTGATGGTGGCGAATCTCATAAGGGCGGCCGATCTCCTCAAGCAGCCATAATATCCGCTGGGACCGGCTATTGTTAAGATGGTGGACGATCAGTGTCATTTTCAGCTCTCCGGGAAATATGGGTTTAACATGTGTAAAACAGCGGCTACTTGTCTCCCTGCATAATGCTAATGCGGTAATATCCTAGGATTTTGTTCGTGATAGCGTTCCCAAAGGCAGCCGGAGAATGTGATCAATATGGTCTCAGAAACACCCATCACAAAAACATATATCACTGCCGACGCCTTGCTGTCGGACAGCTTTCGGCTGGGCATGCAGATATTGAAAAGCGATTTTTCGCCAACTCATATTGTCGGCATCTGGCGCGGCGGTGCACCGGTCGGCATTGCGGTGCAGGAGATATTGGAATTCCACGGCGTCTCGACGGATCATATTGCCATAAGGACATCTTCCTATTCCGGTATTGATAAACAGGAACGATCCGTGCGGGTATTTGCGCTCGGCTATTTGATCGATACGCTCAATCCGGAAGATAATTTGCTGATTGTCGATGATGTGTTTGACAGTGGCCGAAGCATCGAAGCGTTCCTCAAAGAACTTGGAGAGCGATGCCGCCATAATATGCCGAAGGATGTTCGGGTAGCCACGGTCTATAGTAAGCCTTCGCGTAACAAGACGGCTCTGAAGCCCGATTTCTTCATTCACGAAACCGAGGACTGGTTGATCTTTCCGCATGAGCTGGATGGACTGACCAAAGAAGAAATATGCGCAAATAAATCGGATGCCGCGGTCATTTTTGATGAAGAAGAAATCCCCAACCCTGTCATGATAAAGAGCTAGATATGTCTTTTGCATCCCCCGAACAGCGTCAAGCCTTCATTGCCGGTATTCCGAAAGCCGAACTGCATCTGCATATTGAAGGATCGCTTGAACCGGAAATGATGTTTGCGCTGGCGCAGCGCAACGCCATCGACATACCCTTTGCTTCGGCCGAAGAAGTGCGCAAGGCCTATGCCTTCTCAAATCTGCAGGATTTCCTGGATATCTATTATCAGGGAATGAATGTCCTGCGCACCGAACAGGATTTCTATGACCTGACCATGGCCTATTTTCAGCGTATCCACACTGATAATGCAATCCATGCCGAGATATTTTTTGATCCGCAGGGTCATACCGAGCGCGGGATCGCCTTTTCAACCGCAATAGACGGCATATTGCGCGCCATGGACGATGCACAATCGGACCTGCAGCTATCATCACAGCTGATCATGTGCTTCCTGCGTCACTTGAGCGAGGAGGATGCGCTCGCAACGCTTGGCGAGGCAACGCCTTATCTAGATAGAATCGCTGGGGTTGGGCTTGATTCATCCGAACTGGGTCATCCACCTTCCAAATTTGCAAAGGTCTTTGCCAAAGCTAAAGCCCTTGGCCTCAAGGCAGTGGCCCATGCCGGCGAAGAAGGGCCACCGGACTATGTCTGGGAAGCCCTCGACATTTTGAAGATAGAGCGCATGGACCACGGCAACCGGTCATTGGAAGATCCTCGGCTTGTTCAAAGACTGCAAGACAGTCAAATGACGCTAACTGTCTGTCCGTTGTCCAATCTGTCACTATGCGTTGTTGATGATCTCAAAGACCATCCGCTGAAGAAGATGCTGGACCTTGGCCTGCGTGCCACCGTCAATTCCGACGACCCATCCTATTTCGGCGGATATCTGAATGATAATTACGAGGCAACGGCGTCTGCCCTGGACCTTGATAAGGATGACATTGTCGCGCTGGCTAAAAACAGCTTCCGCGGTTCGTTTCTCGACGAGGAAACCATTGCGCAATCCCTCCGTCATATTGATGACTATGTTTTGCAATTTGATGGATAAATGGGCTGAATCGAAGTTACTCCATTGGAAATCTTTGTTTTTTGCTGTTACTGCGCAGAACGATGATCCTGAATGATTGAGGAATGAACTTATGAGCCAAATGGGTGATAAATTGTGTCGTTCTGATGCCGTACTGGTTACCGGCGCAGCGGGATTTATCGGCCACGCGGTTTCTCAACAACTGATCGCGCGGGGAGAGAGCGTCATCGGTATCGATAATCTGAATGATTATTATGATCCGAAGCTAAAAGCGGCACGGCTTGAAAATTTGCAGCAATTGCCAGGGTTTCAATTTGCGGAACTGGATGTCTCCGGTGCCGATGGTGTCAGCAAACTGGTGCAAGAACATGCCGTGAAGCGCATTATCCATCTCGCCGCCCAGGCCGGTGTGCGTTATAGCATCGACAATCCATTCGCGTATCAAAAATCGAATCTGGAAGGACATTTAAGCCTGCTGGAGGCCAGCCGCCATGCGCCGGATTTTGAACATCTGGTCTATGCGTCATCCAGCTCTGTCTATGGCGACAAACCGATGGGCGGCGAGGGTTTTGTAGAAGAAGAACCCGCTGTTGATCCTGTGTCACTTTATGCAGCGACCAAACGCTCCTGCGAATTGATGAGCGCATCCTATGCAAAGCTTTACGGCTTTCCGCAAACCGGCCTGCGGTTTTTCACCGTCTACGGGCCATGGGGCCGGCCAGATATGGCCTATTTCGGATTCACCAAAAAGATCCTCGCTGGCGAGCCCATCGAAGTTTATGGCGAAGGCAAAATGGCCCGGGACTTCACCTATGTTGACGATATTGTTGATGGTATATTGGGGTCTTTGGACAATCCGCCAGCCTCTGGCGAACACCGGGTCTTGAATATCGGTGACAGCCGGCCCGTCGGTCTGATGGAGATGATCGAAGCGCTGGAGCAGGCACTGGGCATGGAAGCGGAAAAAATTATGCGTCCCATGCAGCCCGGAGACGTCACCGCAACCTATGCCGATGTGTCGAAACTGCATGCGCTGACGGGCTATGAACCGGAGGTCATGCTGGAAGACGGCTTAAAGCGCTTTGTCAGCTGGTATCGCGACTTTTACGGCAATTCACCGCCGGAATAATTATTGATCGAGATATTCTCTCCGGTGCGAACCACGCATAACCTGTTGGGCGACAAGGTGGAGCTGCTCGTTCACGCTTTCATCCGTACATAGTCCGTCTTTGAATATTCCGCCGGACGCATTGATCCCCACACCAAGCGGTGTCGGCCAGCCGCGCAGCGCATGAACAATCGAACGCATCGCCGCCAAGGTTGAACCCGTCGCTTGCCAGCCATAGGCGGTAACAATCAATCCGACGGGCAGGCCATCCAGATAGACCCGGTCATCACCCGCCGTTTCCTCAATATAATCAACGGCGTTTTTGACCAGACCCGAGATGGTCCCATGATAACCGGGACTGGCCAATATGATCCCATCAGCTCGGCGGACGGATTCTACAAGCGCCTTACCGGTTTCATTGAGTCCGGCAGGATCCGAAAGATAATGCGGAAGAGCGCAAAGCCGCTCCGATCCGAACAATTCTGTCTCAGCACCGGCTTCCGAAGCGGTCTTCAGGGCGATGGCCAATGCCTGTTCGGTCGAGCTGTGCGGATTGGTTGTGCCGCCAAGGCCCAATATGAATGGTCTGTCTTCATTTTTCGCCATTGAACCTCTTAACAAGGCTTTTCAAATAATTGCAACGACCAACTGGGATCAGCGCTCATGGCAAAAAATACGGGTTGCAGCCAGTGTCCGGACCATGTTTTAATTGACCGGTTAAAGCCGATTCGATATCGCGCTTGACGGCCATATTGGCGCTTATCAGATAAATTCGAAGGATTCCTCCCATGCGTAAATTTACCGAAGAACAGCATATGTTCCGCGATGCTTATCGCCGCTTTCTGGCTGATGAAGTTGCTCCGCGCATGGACGAATTTCGCGAAGCAGGCATAGTCGACCGCGAAATTTTCAAGAAAGCCGGTGATCAGGGCTTCCTGATGATCTGGCCGGATGAAAAATATGGCGGCATGGGTGACAATGATTTCCGCTATGAGCAAATTATTATTGAGGAAACCACCCGGGCGGGCTGCGCCGAATGGTATAATACGCTGCATAGCCGTTTGGTTGGCCCCTATTTCAAGAATATCGGAAACGAGGAACAGCGCGAACGCTTCCTGCCCAAATGCGTCAGTGGCGAAACCATCCTCGCCGTCGCCATGACCGAGCCTGGCGCTGGCAGTGACTTGTCCGGCATGAAGACAACCGCCACCGATAATGGCGATCACTGGGTGCTGAACGGCTCCAAAACCTATATCTCCAACGGCATTAACGCGGACGTGGTAATCGTTGCAGCAAAAATAGCGGGCGTCGACGACAAGCATGCAATGGTGTTGCTGATTGTCGAGCGCGGCATGGAAGGTTTTGAACGCGGCCAGAATCTGGAAAAAATCGGTCTGCATGCGCAGGACACGGCGGAGCTATTTTTTAATAACGTCAAAATTCCAAAGGAAAATCAGCTCGGTACACCGGGAAAAGGCTTTATCCATCTGATGGAAGGTTTGGCCGAGGAACGACTGATCGGTATGGTCGGTTATGGCGCGTCCGCGCGGCGGGCTTTTGACGTGACGCGGGAATTTGTCATGGAACGCGATGTGTTTGGCAAGAAGCTGTCAGACATGCAGAATACGCAGTTTAAAATGGCCGAGATGGATGCCAAGATCGATATGCTGCAAGTCTATATCGACCATTGCGTCGAGGTGCATAATCAAGGCGGCCTTAACGCCAATATTGCGGCCAAGGGCAAGATGCTGGGTAGTGAGATTGAATGGGAAATGGCCGATCTGGGTCTGCAATTGCATGGCGGCGCGGGCTATATGAAGGAATATGAGATCAGCCGCATTTTCACCGATGCGCGGATGAGCCGGGTTTATGCCGGTAGTAGCGAGATCATGCGCTACATTGTCGGCCGTGATGTCTTCAGCCAGAAATATCAAAGCATCCTTGAATAGGCTTCTGGCTTGAATAGCTCTTGAGCCCGGCTAGACTGGTCGGAAGCAGAAGAAGGGCAAGGCGAGTCGCCCTCTTTCTTGATTGACGTTTACGTAAACTGCTTGACTGTGCTGCAGCGCAACATTAACTATGCACTTAATAGTTCAGATTTTTTCAAAATAAGGAATATCGCATGACCGAAGCCTATATTTATGACGCTGTGCGCAGCCCGCGCGGGAAAGGCCGCAGCGACGGCAGCTTGCACGAAATCACCGCTCTTGATCTTGCATCCCAGGTGCTTGCTTCGGTCAATGACCGCAACGAACTGGACGGTCATGAAGTCGAAGATATTGCTTATGGCTGTGTCTCCCCCGTTGGCGAACAGGGTGCCGTGATCAGCCGTATGGCCGCACTCAAAGCAGGCTATGCCGACACCACTTCGGCCATTCAGGTTAACCGATTCTGCGGTTCTGGCCTCGAAGCCGTAAATATCGCAGCCGGCAAGGTTAAATCGGGCGAAGCGGATCTGGCCGTTGGCGGCGGCGTTGAGTCCATGTCCCGTATCCCGATGGGCAGCGACGGTTTGGGCGGCATGGCTGACCCCACCCTCGTTTTTCAGGAATATTTCGTGCCGCAGGGTATTTCCGCCGATCTGATCGCCACCAAATATGGCTATAGCCGTGATGATGTTGACGCTTACGCTGTGGAAAGCCAGAAACGCGCTGGCAAAAGCTGGGAAGAAAAGCGTTTCGAAAAATCGATCCTGCCAATCAAGGACGTCATTGGCGAAACCGTTCTCGACCATGACGAGTTGATGCGCCCCGAAACCGACATGCAGTCTTTGGGTTCACTCAACCCCGCTTTCCAGATGATGGGTGAGCAGATGCCCGGCTTTAACGATGTCGCGATCCTGAAGCATCCCGATGTCGAGAAAATGAATCACGTCCACCATGCCGGTAACAGCTCCGGTATTGTTGATGGTGCAGCAGCCGTCCTCATCGGCAACGAAGAAGCAGGCACAAAATATGGCCTGAAACCGCGTGCGCGGATTGTATCCATGGCGTCGATCGGATCAGAGCCAACCATCATGTTGACGGGCCCTGAATTTGCGGCTCAAAAAGCACTCAAGCGTGCCGGCATGGACGCCAGCGATATTGACGTATGGGAATTGAACGAGGCATTTGCTGCCGTGGTCCTGCGCTTCATGGAGGCGATGAATGTCGATCATAGCGATATCAATGTAAATGGCGGCGCGATTGCCATGGGCCATCCTTTGGGCGCCACGGGCGCGATGATCCTTGGCACGGTACTGGACGAGCTGGAACGCTCGAACAAGCAGACCGCTTTGTCGACGCTGTGCATCGGCGGCGGCATGGGCATTGCCACCATCATTGAGCGAGTGAACTAGAGCGCGGCGAGAGCCTCCAATCACTCCAATCCCATATTTAGCAGGACAAAATTCATGACTTACGAAACACTCACCGTCGATATTGACAGCGACGGCATTGCTCTTGTCACTATCGACCTTCCCGGCCAGTCGATGAACGTCTGGAACGAAGGCCTGATGGCTGACTTCCCGAAATTCGTTGATGAGCTGATTGCCAATGACGGCATCAAAGGCGCGGTGATCACATCGGGCAAGAAATCCGGTTTTCTCGCCGGTGCCGACCTCAACATGCTTGGCTCTTCCAAGGCCGAAACGATGAAAGAAGCGTTTGAACAGGCTTGGGGATTAAACGCCATTTTACGCAAGATGGAAACTGGCGGCAACAGCGCGAAAGAACTGCTGAAAGGCAAGGCCCATGCAAAGCCGGTTGCCTGCGCGATCAACGGGCTGGCCCTGGGCGGCGGTCTGGAACTGGCACTGGCCTGCCATTACCGCGTTTGTGCCGATCACCCGAAATTGCAACTCGGCCTTCCCGAAGTGCAGGTTGGCCTGTTGCCCGGTGGCGGCGGAACCCAGCGTCTGCCGCGCCTTGCAGGATTGCAGGCTGCTGGCATGGCGATCATGATGGGTCAGCCGATGAATCCGCAAGCCGCTCTTGCGCAGAAGATTGTCGATGAAGTCGTCCCGGCTGAAGACGTTGTTGCCAAAGCGAAAGAGTGGGTAAAAGCCAATCCGAAAGCTTCTGCTCCTTGGGACAAGAAAGGCTGGAAATTCCCCGGTGGTGCCGGTTCCATGGACCCGCGCGCTGTGCCTCTTTACCTCGGTTCATCCGCGATGGCGCTGAAACAGAGCAAAGGCAATTATGAAGCGGTCAAGGCGATCCTGTCCTGCCTCTATGAAGGCTCAATGCTTCCAATTGACACCGCGCTCAAAGTGGAAAGCAAATATTTCACAAAGCTGCTGTCCGGCCCGCAAGCCAAGAATATGATCCGTACTTTGTTTGTGAACAAGCAGGCTGCGGACAAAGGCGCGATGCGTCCGGAAGGCGTTCCGCCCACCGAACTCAAGACTGTTGGTGTCCTGGGCGCGGGTCTGATGGGCTCGGGCATTACCCATGTCACGGCCAAAGGCGGGATGAATGTCATCGTCCTCGACCGCAATATGGAAGAAGCACAAAAGGCGATCGACTATAGCCAGAAGATTGTCGACAAAGGCGTGAAGCGCGGCAAGATGACACAGGAAAAAGCCGATGCTTTCATGGCGCGGATCACACCGACCGATAATTATGACGATCTCAAAGATGTCGATCTGATTATCGAAGCGGTGTTTGAACGTCCTGACGTAAAAGCCGATGTTATCAAGAAAACCGAAGCGGTGATTGGCAAAGATGTGGTCTTCGCATCCAACACCTCCACGCTTCCGATCACGGGTCTCGCGAAAAACAGTGAGCGCCCCGATCAATTTATCGGCATGCACTTTTTCTCACCGGTTGAGAAAATGCCATTGCTGGAAATCATCCCCGGCGAAGAAACTGGTGACAAGGCCTTGGCGGTAGCGCTTGATTATAATGCGCGCATTCGCAAGACACCGATTGTCGTGAAAGATGTCCGCGGGTTCTATACCAACCGCGTCTTCCCGCCTTATGCCAATGAAGCAACCATGATGGTGGCCGAAGGCGTGAACCCCGCGCTGATCGAAAATGCCGCGATATCCATGGGCATGCCGATCGGTCCGCTGGCTATTGTCGACGAAACGACCTTGCAACTCGGTTACGACATCATGACGTCAACCAAGGAAGAAATGGGAGACGCCTATGTTCCCAGCGGGACCGAGGATCTGATGGAGCTGATGGTCAAGAAGATCGACCGTCGCGGTCGTCGCTTTGGTGGCGGCTTCTATGAATATGCCGATGATGGCTCCAAGAAACTTTGGCCCGGTCTGAAAGAGCATTTCCCGCTCGCCGAAGACCAGCCAACGGTTGAAGAAGTCAAACAGCGTTTGATGTACATCCAGCTGATTGCCACAGCGCAATGTTTCGACGAAGGCGTTGTCTCCGATCCGCAATCTGCTGATCTTGGCGCGATCTTCGGCTGGGGCTTTGCACCATGGACCGGCGGCCCGATGAGCCATATCGACACGATCGGCGTCGATAATTTCGTGCGCACCGCCGATATGCTCGCCCAGAAATATGGCGAGCGGTTCAAGCCGCCGATGAGCTTCCGCGAAAAAGCGGATGCGGGTGAGAGCTTTTACAAAGCGGCATAAGCCAGCTTACAAACGGAAATGAAAGGGCTCCTTCAGGGGCCCTTTTTTATTGGGCCGTTTATTGGGGTAGCCGTCTGGCAAGCGCGTCAAATTGTTCGGAAAGCTGATCCAGTTTCGACGACAGGCTATCCAGCGTCACCCTGTCGGTTTCAATGGTGTCATGAGCCACCGCATAATGGCTGTGGAACAGGGATATCATCTCATCCACAACGGGTCCCTGCAGCCGCTCCGTGCGGTCTGTATCCATCGTCATTTCAATCGACCGCGCGCTATATTCCAGCGTGCCATAAAACACATCACGCGCCTGCCAGAGTACAGCATCCTGACGGATTTCACCACGATCCTGTCCGCGCCGAAACAACTGGTCAAACACCGCGACATAGTGCCGCAAATGATCCCGCGACACGCTGACCTCGCTATTGTTGCGACGCAGGGCAAAGGTCAGGTTGATAAAGTCCGCATTGGCGATCACCGTGCCCAGGTGATATTCCGCCAGCGCCTGTAAACGTTCAAAAAATCCATCCACTTGGCTAGACGCCATGACAGCTTCAGCCTCCAAGGTCAGGCCATCCCAAAATTGCTGCAGCACCGTCAGCATCAATTCCGCCTTGGATTCATAATAGCTATAGATGGTCCCCTCACCAATGCTGGCGCGGCGGGCAATTTCGGACATGCGTGCGCCATCAAAGCCATGCTCAACAAAGACGCCACGCGCGGCTTCCAGAATAGCGCGCTCCTTGCGCTCCAGCTTGGCGCGCTGTGTCTCCGGATTGACTGCTTTAGTGGTCAAAACCTGTCCCTTATTGAGCTTGACTCGAAAATGCCGAGTGCTATTCAAATAGCCATAGGAGACTCGATGTGTCAAATGACAAGATCATCCGGATTGGCGGAGCCAGTGGTTTCTGGGGCGAGTCCGATATGGCGGTGCCGCAGCTTTTGAAAGCGGCTGAGAATGGCAGCGGTCTTGATTATATCGTCTTCGATTATCTCGCGGAAATTACCATGTCGATCATGGCGCGGGCTCGGGCGAAAAATCCCGATCTCGGCTATGCGACCGATTTCGTCTCTGCAGTGATCAGGCCGCATATTGGCGCTATCGCCAAACAGGGTATCAAGCTGATCTCCAACGCTGGCGGTACCAATCCGGTTGCCTGTGCAGCGGCCGTGCGCGAGGTGATTGCAGAAGCCGGGCTGGATATTAAAGTCGCCGTGGTGACTGGCGATGACCTGACCGCCCGTGCCGCGGACTTTGCCGGCGCTCATGAAATGTTTTCCGGCGAAACTTTTCCAGACCCGGAGAACATCGCGAGCATCAACGCCTACCTCGGTGCTTTTCCGATTGCAGCCGCTCTCGATCAGGGAGCAGAAATAGTGATCACCGGTCGCTGTGTTGATAGCGCTGTGACACTCGGAGCCTGCATCCATGAATTTGGTTGGAGTCGTGATGATCTGGACCAACTGGCAGGCGCCAGCTTGGCCGGACACATATTGGAATGCGGGCCGCAAGCGACCGGTGGCAATTTCACAGACTGGGAAAGCATCGCGGACAGCATGGACAATGCCGGCTACCCGATTGCCGAAATTTCCGGGAACGGCAGCTTCATCGCCACCAAACCGCAAGGCACAGGCGGTATCGTCAATATCGGCACGATCGGCGAGCAGATGCTCTATGAAATCGGCGATCCACAAGCCTATATGCTGCCAGACGTGGTTTGCGATTTCAGCGCGGTGACTTTGGAGCAGATAGGCGATAATCGCGTCGCCGTTTCCGGTGCCATCGGCCATGTCGCACCGGACAGCTACAAGACCTGTGCCACCTACTCCGATGGCTGGAAGATGGTCGCGCCGTTTTTCTTCATCGGCATGGACGCGAAAAGAAAAGCGGAAAGCTTTGCCGAAAATGCTCTCAAGCGGACACAAGCCAAATTGCGCGCGTCCAATGCCGGTGACTTTGACGAGGTGCTGATTGAGACACTGGGCGATGACAGTCATTTTGGTGCCTTTGGACAGGCTGCGGAAACACGCGAACTGGTTCTGAAAATCGGCGTCAAACATCGCGATCCGAAAGCAACTATGTTGCTGCTCAAGGAAGCAACCGGCATGGGCCTCGCCACGCCGCCGGGATTGGCGCTGTTCGCTGGTGGAAGACCCAAGCCCTCCCCGGTAGTGCGGCTGTTCTCCTTGCTGGTGCCGAAATCGGAAGTTTCGATTTCCGTGACGGTAGGCGATGATAGTCAAGAATTTGCTGAAGCCAAGGGAGCGGCTTTTGATACCGCATCCATCCAGCGCCCTGATCCTCCTGCTCATCTTGGCAACGCTGAGCTAATGACAGAGGTGCCCCTGATCGCTCTGGCGTGGGGCCGGTCCGGAGACAAAGGTGACAAATCCAATATCGGCATATTGCCCCGTGATCCGAAATTCGCGCCATACATCTGGGCGGCGCTTGGCGAGGATAAAGTGCACGAACGCTTCGCCCATTTCCTGGCGAAACCCGAAGCGCCGGACAACGTCGAGCGTTTCTATATGCCCGGCACCGGCGCGATCAATTTTCTGCTGCACGACATTCTCGGCGGCGGCGGGGTTGCATCCATGCGCAATGATCCGCAGGGTAAGAGCTATGCCCAGATCCTGCTCGCCGCTCCCGTTTCAATTCCGCAATCACTCCAATCTTCTTTGGCAAAGGCGCTTTGACCATGCCCCAGTTTAAATCCAAAATTTCCGTCAGCTCCGAAAGCTTTGTCCAGAACCGCAAGGATATGCTGGCGCTGATTGAAAAATTGCGCAGCCTGGAAGAGCGCGCGGTTCAAGCTTCCGAAAAACGCCGCCCGACTTTTGAAAAACGCGGCCAGCTAACCCCGCATGAACGGCTGATCCGGCTGCTCGATCCCGGCATGCCGTTTTTGCAGCTTTATAATATGGCCAATTATCTGGTCGAGGATCCCAATCCCGACACCAGCATTCCCGGCGGCAGTGTCATTCTCGGCATCGGCTTTGTCAAAGGCGTGCGATGCATGATCTGGGTTGATGACAGCGGCATTCGCGCCGGGGCCGCGACGACTGGCGGATGGGATGCGTCAAAGGGCGCGCAAAAAATGGCGCAGGATTTGAAACTGCCCTTCATCCATCTCGTCGAGAGCGCGGGCGCCAACTTGATGGAATATAAAGTCGAGCTTTGGGCCTATGGTGGAATGCTGTTCCGCAATCTCGCCTGGCTGAGCGCAGCGGGTATTCCCACAATGGTGGTCCTGCACGGCCCCTCAACCGCAGGCGGCGCCTATATGCCCGGCATGTCCGACTATGTCATCGGCGTGCGCGACAATGGCATGGCGGCCTTGGGCGGTGCGGCCTTGGTCCACGCGGCAACCGGCGAAGTGGCCGATGACCGCGAACTGGGCGGCACGGAGATGCATGCCAGCACGACCGGCACTGTCGAATATCTGGCGGATGATGATGCGCACGGCATCGAGATTGCCCGCGACACCATGGGGCGGATTGACTGGAACAAGAATACCGCGCCGATCCGGCAGAATGATTACGACGAACCCGTCTATGATATTGACGAAATCGCCGGCATCGTGCCCACCGATTACACCATCCCCTATGATGTTCGAGAAGTCGCGGCGCGAATTGTCGATGGATCAGACTTTGAAGAATTTAAAAGCCGCTATGGGCCCGGCACAGTCTGTATGCAGGCGAGCATCATGGGCCATGCGGTCGGACTGATCGGGAATAACGGCCCGTTCGATCCCGAGGCCGCGGCCAAGGCAACGCACTTTTTCCAGCTTTGTGATCAGTCCGAACTGCCGATCATCTTCCTGAACAATACCACCGGCTATATTGTTGGCACCGAGTCCGAGCATAAGGGCATGATCAAACTCGGAAGCAAGATGATCCAGGCGGTGTCCAATGTGCGCGTGCCGAAGCTATCCCTCTATATTGGTGCCAGCTTTGGTGCGGGCAATTACGGGATGAGCGGTGTTGCGTTTGAACCGGATTTTCTGTTCTCATGGCCCAATGCTAAAACCGGTGTGATGGCGGGTGCCTCAGCCGCCAACACAATGAGCCATGTCGCGAAGGTACAGGCACAGCGCAAAGGTATCGAGCCCGACGAAGAAGCCATTGCCAAACAGAACCAGCGCATCAGAGATATTTTCGAAGCGCAGGAAAGCGCTTTCTTCACCTCCGGCCGCGTGCTGGATCATGGCGTGATCGATCCACGAGACACGCGCAAAGTGCTTGGCTTTGCCCTCGAAACAATTTTTGAATCGCAAAACCGCACCCTCCATCCCAATGCTTTCGGAGTAGCGCGCATATGACAAACCTTCCGCAAACCGAGACGCTCGAACTCGATCTTCAGCAAGGCTGGCTCACCATCTGGTTCAACCAGCCGGATAATCGCAATGCCTTAAGTGACGCCTTGGTGGCAGAATTAGCCTCTGTTTTAAAAGGCGTTCGTGATGACCGGACGGTCAGGGGCATCACCTTGCGCGGACGCGGCGGGGTGTTTTGTGCCGGTGCGGATTTGAAAAATTTCAAAGAGAATTTTCAGGCGAGTGGGGACCGCGAAGCCACCATCACCATGTCAACGGGGGCAGCGGAAATATTCGACCTGGTCAATACCGCACCGCAAGTGGTCATCGTACTGATCGAAGGAGCGGCGATGGCAGGCGGATTTGGCCTGTCCTGCTGTGCCGACGTGGTCATCTGCGAATCTGGTGCGCGTTTTGCAATGACCGAAACCGCGATCGGGGTGACCCCGGCACAGATATCGCCTTTTGTCATTCAAAAGCTTGGTTATGCAACCGGCCGCCGGTTGATGCTGACCGCTGCGCGCTTCGACGGCACACAGGCGCATGAACTTGGCTTTGCCGATTTCATTGCGGATGATGTTCCCGGGCTTGAAGCCATAGAGATGCAGCTCAGGAAACAGGTGCTGGGCGCAGCGCCCGGCGCCGTGGCCGCAACCAAGGAACTGCTTGGCCAGATCGCGGGCAAACCGCGCGAAGAGGTGATCCGCCTCGCCGCCGAGAATTTCGCAGACCGAATGGTCAGCGACGAAGCCAAAGAGGGCGTCGCCTCCTTCTTTGAAAAGCGCAAACCCAACTGGGTTGTGAAGCCGGAATAAGGAACCAGAGATGACACAAATATCCACCCTCCTTATTGCCAATCGCGGTGAAATTGCCTGCCGCGTGATGCGCACGGCCAAGGCACAAGGAATCAGAACAGTCGCCGTCTATTCCGACGCCGACGCCGATGCCCCCCATGTCCGCATGGCTGATGATGCGGTGCATATCGGGCCCGCGCCGGTCAATGAATCCTATCTGCTGATCGATACAATCATTCAGGCCGCGAAAGACAGCGGCGCCGATGCCGTTCATCCCGGCTATGGTTTCCTGTCCGAAAATGCGGCTTTCTCACAAGCCTGTGCCGACGCCAATATCATCTTTGTTGGACCGCCCGTAAAAGCCATAGATGTGATGGGTGACAAGGCGCGTTCCAAACGCGCGATGATCGAAGCCGGCGTCCCTTGCGTGCCCGGCTATCAGGATGATGATCAATCCGATGCAACTCTGATCGCAGAAGCGGAAAAAATTGGCGTACCGTTGATGGTCAAGGCCGCCGCGGGCGGTGGTGGCCGGGGTATGCGGCTGGTCCATGACCAGGATGAGGTTCCCAATGCGATCAAACTCGCGCGATCGGAAGCGGAAAACGCTTTCGGAAACGGCGAGCTGATCCTTGAAAAAGCGATTATCAAACCACGCCATGTCGAGATTCAGGTTTTTGCCGACAGCCATGGCAACACCATCCATCTGGGTGAGCGCGATTGTTCGGTCCAGCGGCGGCACCAAAAAGTCATTGAAGAAGCGCCCTGCCCGGTCATGACTGAAGAACTGCGCGCCGAAATGGGTGCGGCGGCCGTGGAAGCGGCCCGCGCAGTCGATTATCGCGGCGCGGGTACAGTGGAATTTCTGCTCGATCAATCCGACAGTTTTTACTTTCTCGAAATGAACACTCGGCTGCAGGTAGAGCATCCGGTAACCGAAGAAATAACCGGCCTCGATCTCGTCGCGCTGCAGCTCAAAGTCGCGCAAGGCGACAAATTAGGGCTCAGCCAAGAAGATGTCACACTGACCGGCCACGCTATGGAAGTGCGGCTCTATGCCGAAGATCCAGCCGATGATTTTCTGCCCAGCACCGGCCATATCGACTTGTGGCATCCATCGGATATGGCCCGCATCGATAGCGGCATCGCCACCGGTGGCGAAGTTTCTCCCTTTTACGACAGCATGGTCGCCAAGATCATCACCCACGGCGCAACCCGTGAAGATGCCCGGCGACAAATGGTCAAGGCCTTGTCGCAGACTGCCCTGTTCGGTCCGAAAACCAATCGCGACTTCCTGATAGACGCACTCGGCAAGCCCGATTTTATCGACGGTCAGGCAACTACCGCTTTTATCGCCGAAAATTATGGCGAGGAGGGTGTTGATCTTGGCGCCCATGATTTTGCGGCCTTTGCCATTGCTGCTGTGCTGCAGCATAAATTGCGCCAACAGGCGGCGCATGGATTGGCGCTCAACGTCAATCCGGAAATGCTGGATTGGTCGACCAATGCCAATCTGCAAACCGTGACTCAATATGCGAGTCTTGGCGAAGCGACCGGTAGTGATGGCGCCATCCATGTGCATGTGAAACAGCCCGGGGACTATCATGTCGAAGGTGCTGGACAAGAGGCACAGATTACCCTGCTGACCATAACCGGTGACACCGCAAAGCTGCGCGTCAATGGCCGGACGGTCGACGTCATTTATCATGCAGGCGGCCGCAATCTGCATCTCGCGCTACCGCAACGATCGCTGTCGGTCACCGATATGACGGGCCTCAGCGCCATGGAGGATATGGCTGGCGGCGGCACGGTGGTTGCACCGATGCACGGCCTATTACTTGAGATACTCGTCGAGCAAGGCGCGGCTGTGGCAAAAGGCGACAAGCTGGCGGTTTTGGAAGCGATGAAAATGCAGCATGAGATTTTGGCAGAGATTGACGGCACCGTCGAAACCGTTGCCGCTACCGCTGGAAACCAGATTGCGGCCGATGACCTGATCATGGAAATTACCGCTGATGAGGCGGGTGAAGAGGACGACACGTGATGAAAAACCCGATTTGCGACATGCTGGGAATTGAGTTCCCGCTGGTCGCCTTCAGCCATTGCCGTGACGTTGTCGCTGCGGTTTCGAGAGCAGGCGGCATGGGGGTTTTTGGCGGTGTCAACTGTACGCCCGAAACACTTGAAGAGGAACTGAGCTGGATTGACGATCATGTCGATGGCAAGCCTTATGGCCTCGATATCATTGTCCCCAACAAGGTTGAAGGCAAAGGCGAACAGATCGATGTCGATACGACGCTGGCGATGATTCCCGATGAACATAAGCAATTTTCCAAGGACATCATGGCGCGTCATGGCGTCGATCCCGGTGACTTGGAAGAGCTTCGCCGGGAACATGCGGTCGGTGCAGACAATCTGCGCGGCGGCAATGCGGGGGCCTTGCTGGAGGTTGCCTTTCGGCATCCAATCAAGCTGATTGCCAATGCGCTTGGCATACCGCCGCAGGTCATGACCGATATGGGGCGGGAACATGGTGTGCCAGTGGCTGCGCTTATCGGCACCAAGGAACATGCGATGAGCCAGGTCGCCGCTGGCGTCGATATCCTGATCGCAGTGGGCGGAGAAGCGGGCGGTCATACCGGCGATGTCGCGACCATGGTTTTGATACCGGAAGTATGTAACGCCTTGCGTGATATTGGTGATGATACACCGGTACTTGCTGCAGGCGGTATCGCTACCGGGTCCCAAATGGCCGCCGCTATGGCCATGGGTGCAAGCGGCGTATGGTGCGGATCGGTCTGGCTGACCACGGCAGAGGCAGAGACCAATCCGGTGGTGAAAGAAAAAATGCTCAGCGCCACGTCGCGCGATACGGTTCGCGCCCGGTCCCGCACCGGCAAACCATCGCGGCAATTGCGATCCCCCTGGACCGATGCCTGGGAGGCGGAAGAAGCACCGCGACCACTGCCCATGCCTTTGCAATCATTAGTTGCCGAACCGCCGCTCCGATCCATCGACAAATTGAGTCAGGGCGACAATCAGGGTGCGAAAGATCTTGCCACCTATTGGGTTGGGCAAGGCGTCGGCCTGATGAACCAACCGATGTCAACTGCGCAGGTCGTCCAGGGATTCAAGGAGGATTTTATCGCCGCCTATGAAAGGCTTGCCGCCAATCTGGAAGAATGAACGGGGAGACAATATGGCAGAGGTGACAGCACAGCAGCCGCTAGCCGGAATCAAAGTCGTGGAATTTTCGACGATGATTACCGCGTCCCTCGCCACGATGATGTTTGCGCAACAAGGGGCGGACGTTATCAAGGTAGAGCCGCCCGGCATTGGTGATCCGATGCGCTGGCTCGGCAGCCGCAAAGAAAGCATCTCCGGCCTGTTCAACAATTGCAATCGCGCCAAGCGCTCTATTACGCTGGACCTGAAAACTGAAGATGGCGTTGCGACAGCACGTAAACTGTGCCTCGATGCCGATATTATCATCCACAATTATCGCCCCGGGGTAATGCAGCGCCTAGGCCTCGACAGCAAAAACCTGCGCACCGAAAAACCGGAACTTATCTATTGCGCCATTACCGGCTTTGGCCGCGACGGGCCGATGGCGGATCGCCCGGCTTATGATCATGTGATGCAGGCCATGGCGGGATTCATGGGGACGCAAGGCCATCCCGATGGCTTTGCCTATGTGAAAACCTTGCTGTGCGACAAGCTGACCGCCTATACCGCAGCGCAGGCGATTACCGCTGCTCTATTTGTCCGCGAGCGCACTGGTGAAGGGCAGCATATTGATCTGTCGATGCTCGCCAGTTGCATTGCCTTCCTCTGGCCCGACGGGGGCATGCACCTGACGTTGATGGACGATGATGTGATGCATGCCGCGCCCTTTGCAGACTATTACCAGATGCCGCTACGCACGACCGACGGGGCCATTGCCTATGCCGCAATGAGCGACGAGCATTGGCAAGTCGTGTTCGAAATGGTGGGCCGCGAAGATTTGAAGTCGGAGGAAAAATATCAAGGCCTCGAAAATCGCAGCATGCATATGGCCGAGCTTGCGCAGATTGTTTCGGCCGAACCGCCGCGCCATGATACCGATACGATGATAGCCGGCTTGACCAAAGGCGATGTGCCAGCCGCGCCATGCCTGCGCCTAGACGATGTGAAATCACATGCGCAGATCATGGCAATCGAGGCGTTTGAGGAACAGGATCACCCGCTACTGGGCACCATCCATAATGCCGCCTCACCGGTGCATATCAATGGCCAGAAACTGCCCGCCACCGGGCCAAGTCCGGCGCTCGGCGAGCATAGCGAAGAAATAATGCAGGAAATAGGAACTAAGTAATGATGGAGCAGGCACAAGATTTTCTCGACGAAAGCGAAGCCATTTATGCGCTCGTCAAAGATCTGTCCGATGAGGAGATGGAACAGGAAACCGGTTTCAAAAGCTGGACGATCAATGCGATCCTCCGCCATCTGCATATCTGGAACATGGCGGCCTATTGGTCGCTGACCGACCCACAAAAATTCCATGGCTTTTTCAAAGAGGCGATGACCGGGATGAAAGAGAGCGCAAAAAAGGGCCAGACGTCCATGCGGTTCTTTGAGGCGGACTATCTAGACAATCTGTCCGGCGCGGGTCTTGTGAAGACATGGCGGGATTTCTATCAGAAAATGGTGCCGGAATTTGGTGCAGCCGATCCGGCAATGCGGGTCGAATGGGCAGGCCCTTCCATGAGTGTGCGTTCCTCCATCACGGCGCGGTTGATGGAAAACTGGTCCCATGCACAGGCCATTTATGATGTGCTGGGCCTCAAGCGGGAGAATGCAGATCGTATCCGCAACATCGTGATGATTGGTCTTAACACCTATGGCTGGACGTTCAAGGTCAATGGCGAAGAAGCTCCACAGCCTGTGCCCTATCTCAAGCTTACTGCCCCGTCCGGCGCGGTCTGGGACTATGGGGACGAGAGCACGGAAGAGCGGATTGAGGGGCTGGCCGAGGAGTTCTGCCAGGTCGTCACACAGACCCGCAACATTGCCGATACGGACCTGCAGGTTACCGGACCAAATGCCACAAGATGGATGGCCATAGCCCAATGTTTTGCCGGGGGTGCGGAAAAACCCCCAGCACCGGGCATGCGTTCTATCAAAACCAGGTAAATAAATCTATCGCGTCTATCTATTGTGAATCACCTTTTTCTGGTTATGTTCAAAAGAAAAAGGAGAGATTCGCATGAGCTGGCAAATGGCCGATATCTGGGAAAATATTGCCCAGGCGATACCCGACAAACCCGCAATTGTAGACGGTGACAAGCGTTATAGCTGGGCCGAATATGAAGAGCGTGCCGCACGGCTGGCGCAAGTTTATACGGATCATGGCCTGAAGCCCGGCGCGAAGCTCTCTATTTACGCCTATAATTGCGCCGAATATATGGAAGCGCAATTTGCCGCCTTCAAAGCCCGGATCTGTCCGGTCAACGTCAATTACCGCTATCTCGAAGCCGAACTGACTCATGTCATCAACAATAGCGACAGCGAAGCCCTAGTATATCATGCCCAGTTCGCCCCGCGTGTCGCGGCGATCAAGGATCGGCTGGAGCATGTGAAGCTTTTCCTGGAAATTGATGATGGATCCGGCGAACATCTCGAAGGCGCGGTGGACTATGAAACGGCTTTAAATGCTGCTGATCCGATGCCGATTATCCCGCGCTCCGGTGAAGATCTCTACATGCTCTATACGGGCGGAACGACTGGCATGCCCAAGGGCGTGATGTATGATCACCAGACTTTTTCCAGCGCCTTGTTCACCAAGGGCTTTGAAATGCGGGAAATGGCCCTGCCCGAAGGCGCCGAAGGTTTTGGCCCATTGGTTCAGGCACTTCATGCCGCAGGCGCCACCAGCCGCGCGATCCCCGCTTGCCCGATCATGCACGGAACCGGCATGTGGATCGGCGCGATGATTCCGCACGCGCTCGGCGGCTGTGTCATCCTGTTCAACAACCGGCATTTTGATCCGCATGCGCTTTGGAAATTGACCGACGATGAAAAAGTGACCGACCTGACCATTGTCGGCGACGTATTTGCAAAGCCAATGCTGGCAGCTCTCAACGAAGCAAGGGAAGCCGGCAAGCCTTATGATTTATCGTCCGTTCAAATGATGGGATCATCCGGCGTGATGTGGTCTTCGGAGGTCAAGCAAGGCCTGCTCGACCATATTGAAATGGTGATTGTCGATAGCATGGGATCAACCGAAGGCAGTATGGGTGCATCGGTCATGACCCGTGAAAACAGCCAGATCGTCAAAACCGCGAGCTTTGACATGGCCGATACCACCAAGATTCTGACCGAAGATGGAAAAGAGGTCAAACCAGGCTCTGGCGAAATCGGTATGATCTGCAATGGCGGGATGGTTCCGATCGGCTATTACAAGGATGAGAAAAAGAGCGCCGAGACATTCAAGACGTTTGACGGCGTGCGCTATTCGATTCCTGGTGATTTCGCGATGGTCGAGGCTGACGGCAGCGTTACCTTGCTCGGCCGTGGTTCGGTCTGCATCAATAGTGGCGGTGAGAAGATTTTCCCTGAAGAGGTCGAAGAAGCGCTCAAAACCCATGACAGTATCTATGACTGTCTGGTGGTCGGCGTGCCTGATGATCGCTTTGGCGAGAAGGTCACTGCGGTCTTATCGCTGGCTGATGGACATGGGCTGGACGAAACCGCTCTTAACGATCATGTCCATCGCATACTCGCCGACTATAAGTCGCCGCGCGCGTTTCTGGTGGTCGATGATGTACCGCGCGCCGCCAATGGCAAGCCCGGTTACAAGGATGCCAAGAATCTCGCGCTAAAAATGCTGGATATGGTCGCCGCTTAAGGCTTCCAGTCAAATTCCCGATGATAGCGCGGGATGAACAGTTTCTTGCCCTTGATGGCTGAGGTTAAAAACGGTCCCGTCACACCAAAAGGCAGTGCACTGGCTCCTTTGTCTGGTCCTAATGGCAATAATATCAAAGGCTTGGACCACGGTTTGTAAGGCTTCATATCCTCGATCCGCTGGCCGCGCAAATGGGCTTTCAGGGCTCTTTTCAGCCACCCCACCTGACGTGTCAGGCCAACAATCGTCATCGTGTCACCGGTGCTGGCAATGTCGCCGATGATATACAGATCGGGATTGGCCGCGGGCCGCAGCCAGCCGTCCACCTTGGCGCGGCCATGATCATCGAAGCCCACGCCGTCCAGAGCCTGCAAAAGTTCCGTCACCGGTTTCGACCCGATAACCGGAATCACCAGATCGGCATCAATCGGAAATCCGTCGGACAGTTTGATCTTGCTCTTGGTCGGTACGAACGGCGCATCAGTTTGTTTCAGTTTTGCAATCCGTTCGCCCAGCCGGACCTTCACGCCCAGCTCCCCCAATTGTCGCAGCATCGAGCGTCCGAGCTTGGCTGGATAGTCCGGAAACAGATTCTCATCAGCCGAGATCAGCGTGACCTGTTTCTCCGGCCGCGCAAAAGCCAGTTCCCCCGCCAGTTCGCTACCCACCGCGCCCGCGCCGACAACTGCGATATTTTTCGCCTTGTCGATTTGGGCGATCACTTGCTTGGCTTTGGTCAGAAACGCCGCTTCATCATCACCCTGCATTTTAAACGGGGCCGCATAGGTCGATCCCGTGGCGATGATGATCATGTCTCCGGCAATCTCAGTGCCATCTTCCAATATCGCGACATGGCCATCAATCGAAGCTGCACGGCCGCGGATGATTTTGCCGCTTTTCAGCAAGCCGTCATAGGGTATCATAATCTCATCAAGCAGTTCCGGCCGTGCCATCGCCCGGATCATCGCGACATTATGGACCCATTTCTCCCGCGGTTCGATCAGACTGATTTCGGCATACTGGTCCAGCTCCCTGGCCAACATGGTTCCGGCATAACCGCCGCCAATAATTGTAATTTTTTTGGTCATCGGATGAATCATAAAACGGTTTCGCCGCGATGGACAACTCTATTCCACCTTGGTCATTGACGCGGCGGGAAAACTGTCGCCATGTCGATCCAATGATTGTTCAACTGATCCACAATCCGGCATCCGGTACCCATCACGAATTGCGCCTTGGTGTTCTTGCACAGGCTTTTGAAGCGTGCGGAGCAAAAGTCGTCATGGGGACAACAGAAATTGATGGTAGTATGAAACTGGCCAGCGACAGTGATCTGATCTGTGTATCGGGCGGTGATGGAACATTGCGCCTGGTGATCGCCGCGATGCAAAAAAGCGGATCGCAAACACCGCTTTGTATTTTCCCTGCAGGAACCGTGAATCTGGTAGCCCGTGAGATCGGCTACGCGTCAGAGCCGGAGCAGTTTGCGAGCGAAGTCATGCGCGGTTTTCTTGCCGGCAAAGATGCGCGATTGAAAGAACCCATTGTTACCAGTGACCATGGCCCCTTTGCCGCCTGTTTGAGCGCTGGTCCCGATGGCGTTGCGGTGGCCCAACATTCTCCCACGCTCAAAAAGAAAATCGGGCGCGCAGCCTATGCCTGGTCATTTGCCAAACTCTTCCTGCGCTGGCCGCGACAGCAATATTCACTGGAGATTATCGCGCGAGACGGATCGGAAAATAGTCTGGGCTGTGAAGCTTTTTATATTGCCAAGGGACGATATTTTGCCGGGCCATGGACGCTGACGCCAGAGGCTGGCCTGGGCGGCGATGTTTTCCACCTGATCGCCCTGTCCCGCGCGGGCCGCTGGAATTTTATCCGGTTCATGCTGTCAATCGCACGTGGCCGTCATCCACGAAACCTGTCTTTCGCCCGTCAATATCCCGTGATCTCCATGACGATCGGCGCCAGCGAGGAACCAGCGAATATTCTTTTTTATCAAGAAGATGGAGACAGCATGAGGCATGTCCCGATGCAAGTAAAAATGACCGATTATGCCGTGGAATATTGCCTGCCGCTGGACGATTGAACCAGTGGATCAAGCCGGTTCAGGCGGCGCGGCAATGCTCGGCGATCATCTCGACCATTAACGGCAACTTGCTCGGCGGCAAGTCATGACCCATTCCGTCGACAAGCTCAAACCGCGCATTATTTACATTCGCTGCAATATCGGCACCGCAAGGATGCGGGATAAGCGGATCAGCTGTTCCATGGATCACCATGGTCGGCACAGATATGCTCTGCGCCTTGGGCCGCAGGTTACCGGTCTCGATAATCGCCGCCATTTGTCGGCGACGACCGGCGGGATAGAAATTCCGCTCAAGCGCCGTTTTCATCAACGCTTCCCGCTCTTCTTCACGCGCCCGTCCTTCTTCGGATGCAACGATGCTGGAAAAGACCATACCGGTTGCCAAGGCTTCATCAATCGTACTGGCCTTTGCGCGCGCCGACTGGATCAGTGCCTTGCGCACCGCTGGATCTGCGCCGGGCAGGCCCGGGGCATTGGTGGAAGACATGACAGGCGTAAAAGACAAAACCCGCTCTGCATGATCGGCGGCAACCAGCTGTCCGATCATACCGCCCATGGATGCACCGACAATATGCGCCTTGTCGATATCCAGCGCATCCAGAACGCCAACCGTGTCTCGCGCCATATCGCCAAGGTCATAAGGCGCCAGATTGCGGTTTGGAAAAAAACGTTTCGCAAATAGCTGCCTGATCGGTCCGGGAGCCCTAACGCCATCATATTTATAGGAAAGTCCCACATCACGATTGTCAAAACGGACGACGCGAAACCCTTTTTCGACCAGCCCGTTGACGAAGTCCATCGGCCAATAGATCAGCTGCGTGCCGTAACCCATGATAAGGAGGATCGCCGGATCCTTTGCATTTCCATGATCTTCGACTTCGATGTTGATACCATTGGCGGTGACTTGCATATTCTTGTCCTGATAAGGGTCCGGCTCCGGACGATAAAACAGCCCAAAACCCTAGCAGAACCGGAAAATCGCACAAGTCAGGACATGAAGGAAATCAGGGCTCCGGTGCTCCTGCAGGTGCGCCGGTGGGCACATCGGCCAGTTTGGCCATGACAGCATCCGACTGCGCAATGACTGCGCCCAGTTTGGCGACCTGATTGTCATCATCCACGACTGCGCGAATGTTAAGCACGGGCGTAACGCCTATAGCCTGCGCCGACAGCTCCTGAATGCGTAGCGTATAGGCCCCGTAAGGCACTCCTTCGAACAGGAAAAAGCCGTCAAATTCACTCTGTGTCTCATGCGTGACCCGGCCTTCAACATCCAGCAGTTCCAGCCCTACGCCTGCCAGCGCGCCGCCGCCTTTGCGCATCAAAGTACCCTCTACCTCGCCTGCGCTAACCAGCGGAAGTTCCACAGTCGCGGCGACACCGGGGCGCGGCGTGACAACAACGCCGGGAAGTGCCGGCTGCACATAGGGATCGGGCAAGCTGCTGCTGTCAATACCGATCAATATCGGCCGGAAAGGTGCCAGATTGTCGATAATCGATTGTCCGGTGGCATCCGTTGGTGTCAATGCGGTGGATTGCCCGGCCGTCAGTTCGACATTTTCAACCAGTTCTTCGTCCGGCTGCCTTTTGCCATCGCGATTTTCGTCCCGATAAACAATGGCCAGGGCTTGACCACTATTGGCGAGCTTGTTGTTCGACAGGCGGAATTTGCCATTGCGCGGATCCGGACCAAAGCTGAAGGCTAGATTCAAGCCGGCGGCGATAGACCCATCCGTTGCCGCTTCTGCACTGGCGGTGAGCGAGAATTTGTCAAACCGGCGGATAATACCGATGCCGGCCCTGCCCCGGTCGAGCGCAACATCATAGCCAAGCTCTGCGCGCCAGTCGGCACGATCACCCGCACGCCATTCGCCGGTAAAATTAACTCTTTCGAAACGTTTTTCCGGTGCCAGACGATAAGTTGCCTCACCGCGCAACCGCACACCCGCAACCCGCCCATTGGCGAGGAGCCGCGCTTCAATACGGTCTGTGGAGCCGCCACCGTCGACAAACTGCTTTTCCCAATTTACCTCGCCCGTCAGCGAAAAACGGCGCAAATTCAAAGAAGTCCTGCCGGTAAAATCCAATATAGATCGTCCATCCGTTCGCGTTTCATATTGGGCATCAATATGAAAGGGAACGAGCTTGCTGCCGAATTTGAAATTGTGGTCCAGCGAGAGTCGATGCCTCCCGTTCACGTTTTGTTCAATACGGTCTGACCGAAAGCTGCCCCTGGCCCAGATAGTTTCAGCGGTGATCAGGGTATTCCCGAGTTCGCCAAGCAATTGGCCGCGGAAAGCCATACCATTTTCAAGGTCGGATGAAGCTGTCAGCTCGACAAGCGCTGGTCCCACCGCACGGCGCACCGATCCTTCGGCATAATTATACCGCTTCCCGTCAATCTGAAGACTGAATAGCGAAGCTGCGACTGACGTTTTTGCATTCAACCCGCGCTCCACACCAAAACCGCCACGCCAGCCAGCCTGCCGCAGATTTTCAAAGTTATTGAAGTTGATCAGGTCTTTGCCAGCCTCCTGTCCGCCGGCCCAATAATAGGTTTTACGTGGCGGAATGGAATCCAAGCCGACAGGAACGGACTTGCTATCCCTGCGAATCTGGCCTTGCGGGCCATAGAGCACCACTTCGAACCGGTTTTGGCCGTATAACAGCGGTACATCGATAAATTCATAACGGCCATCGGACCGGTTCTCGGCAAAGGCAAGCAATTGCCCGTTGCGATATAGTTCCGCATCCCAGCCAGCCGGCAATTCTCCACGAAAACTGGTACGATCAAAACTATCCGGGCGATCAACTGGCCGGTTCGTGATAATCGCGCCGCGTCCTGCGGTGCTCTGCGAAACCAGCGGCGTTGAAAAGTTCGAAACATCGCCAATAGCGACATGTGTCGCCTTCAAAGGACCCAGCAGCTCGCCTTTTGGATCTGTGCGATAGGCACGAAGCCGCAGGCTTTCCGGCACGCCTTTGTCATCGGACGACAATCGCGCATCGAAAGAGGCTTTGCCGACTTCCCCGGCGGCAAACAGCTCGTAACGCACATCCAGTTCCTGCCCCGATCGCTTGTCGCGCAGGCCGCCAGCCGACACGACGGCATCTACCGACGGAGTTCTCCAGAATTTATACGGTTCGGTTGATTGCGGCAGGCTGGAAAGGTCGAAATTTCTACGTGGGCGGATTTTTGCTGCACGTTCCTTGCGCTCCAGAGCCTTTTGAAACGGCAGTTTCCGCTCTGTCTCGATAACCAGCAGCGCGTTGGACAGATCCGGCCGGAACTCGATATCAAGCCAGCGTGAAAGCGTTTTGACATTGACGCACCAGCCTTCCGGCGTGTCGTAAATCTCGCCAGGCGCCAGTTTTCTGCGGTCATTCATCCGTTGTGCACTGCTGGCGTCACGTTCGATGGTGAGCGTTTCGCGCTCCGCAAACACCCATCCAGTTGCGCGGCGCGACTTTTTATCTAACCTTATTGGTAAATCCATCCCGATGATAACATCGGCAAAGTCAACACAGACACCTTTATCTGTCTGATAACCTCTTATACCATCGCCAAGACGGTATTTTCCGGATCGCAGATCAAACAGTAACGCATCATCATCACTGGCCGCCCAGCTGCTTTGGGCTTGTACATCCTGCGCCTGGGCAGCTGGCACCATAAACGGCGAAGCCGCAGAGGTCATGGTGATCCCCGCGGCCAAGGCCAGCGATTTTAACCGCTGGCGGAATATGGTGAGTTGCTGCTTCATTGCGAATATCTTGGCGGCTTAACGAACTGAAGTCATTTCAAGCCACTGATATAGCGTACTTATCTAAGAACCAGCTCGGTCTTGGTAATTAACCCGCCGCCAATATTTCGCGGTTCATAATATTCGATCGACAGCGGCCCTTTGAGCTGTGCAGCAACCTCCGGCGGCACCGGCAGAGAAACCTTTCGGCTCGCTAACTCTGGATATACCGCGATCCCGCGGACCAGCAACAGAGGTTCATTCACACCCTGCTTCATCACACGAATCTCGCCATAGGTAGAACGATCACCGGTACGACTGAGGTCGAAAGCAAAGGCTTTCCCCTCATCTCCTTGCTCAATACGGGCATTTGCGATGGCCGCTGTAGCACTTAAGTTGCCCTGACGAATGATAACCGGAATGGTTACACCATATATTGGAGTAAGTGCGATGGAAAAGCCATCTGCCTGCTCCGGCGAAGCGGTGACAGACCTGGCCTTTGGAATCGCCCGGAACAGCAGATGGACACGATACTCGCCATCGGCCAGATCTTTCGGCGCTCTGACGCCAAGACGGATCGCTTGAGGTTGATTGGGCGGCAGAGTTACGCGGCGCGGGGCATAGCGGATCATTTCCTTCGCCGCCTGCTCCAGCTCATTCGCGTCTTCAGGACTAACTTCTGTCAGCCGGCCCTCTGCGGTCATCCGCCGCAGTTCCAATGAAATGCGGTAAGTTGCTGTTTCTGAACCGATATTGTTCAGAATAATCTCGGTTCCACGCTGACCGTCGAGAACGATACGGGTAGGAGCAACCAGAAGGTCTCCAGCGGCCTGAGCCGGGGACAGCGAAAGTGCAACGGCTGATGCAGCTGCTCCCAAACCCACACATATATTACGCAGTCGTTTTAGACCCCTGATCGTCATCTTGTTCTCCGGTTTTAAATACTGGTCATCCGGACAGGCGGTCTCCCGCGCATATCCCCACGCGATGACTATGCCGAAAGAGGGTTACCAAAGCGCTAACCACGCCCATTATTTGCTTACAAACCAACGTGAATGGGATGACCCAGGATCAAACAGCAAGAACCCGCCCGCAACATATGTCGCGGACGGGTTTCTTGTTGTTGACAATCATTACCCTGCTAACAGGGCAATGAAAAAATCAAGGATAGTCAACGGTTACCGTGAAGGTACCGAGATAAGCGCCATCGGCCTGAGTAGCGGCAACGTCGAGCGCACCACCTACAGAAAAGGCACCATTGCCTGAACCATCCAACGCGGTCAAAGCGGTTGAAGACAAGTTAGCGTTCATGATCGCGCCACCAGGACCAGAAAGAGTAACTGAAGCAGGTACGGTCAGGGTAACAGCTTCAGAAGCCGAACCGGTAACCGAGAAATCAGCTGCATCAGAAGCACCTGAACAAACAACGTTTACACAAACGGCGCGAACACCGTCTGTACCAACAGTTACGGTTTCAGCCGTTCCGGTTGTAACAATCGTACCGAAGTCAAGATCGGTGCCTGCATCTTTGGTAACGGTCAGTTCTTCCAGGATATTTGCGCGCGCATCTGCGTTTGCGGTAGCGGCGTGAGCAGCATTAGCACCCATAACCGAAGCGGCAAGAACGGAAGAAGCCAAAGCGGCTTTAATAAATTTAGACATATTTTCTGGTCCCTATATTTCACTACTTACAATCGAAAGGGCGCCTACGGTGCATCCGGCCAAACCCACTGGCCAAATGTCGCTATACGCCAACATTCGAAATTGCTTATCCACGGGAAAGGATAAGGCTTTGCTGCCAGTCATGGTTAAAAAAATCTAAACCAGCTAATACACTGATAAATATAGGTTTAATCAGGTGATTTTACAGGATTATAGATTTCAAAAGAAGTGATTCGGGGCTTGAATTCAAACAAAATCCGACGAAAAATTAAATATGTTCACCTGTTAGGCGCTGACAAATCAGATCCAGTTGATCGAGATTGCTATATTCAATGGTCATCGAGCCTGCACCCGCGTGGCCTTTGGACTGAATGGTCACTTTCAGGCCCAATAAATCACCCAAATGGCTCTCAACCGCACGGATATCGGCATCGCTTTCGCTAATTCCCGCCGACTGAGTCTTGCTCTTACGCCGTGACCCTCCCAGAGCCTTGCGTACCAGTTTTTCAGTATCCCGGACGGAAAGTCCTTGTTTTACAACTTGTTGAGCCAACTCCACCGAATCAGGCGCATTAATCAACGCCCGGGCATGCCCCATAGTCAGTTTTTCCTCACCCACCAGCGTCCGAACCGATTCAGGTAGCTCCAGAAGTCGCATGAGATTGGCGATATGACTGCGGGATTTCCCAACCAACTCCGCCAACTTCGCTTGGCTGTGGCCGAAATCATCTTTCAACTTCACATAAGCTTCTGCTTCTTCAACAGCGTTGAGATCTCGTCGCTGAACATTTTCAACAATCGCTATCTCAAGAGTTTCCGCATCATTGAGACTGCGGACAATTGCTGGAACACGGTGCAACCTTGCCCGCTGTGCCGCACGCCAGCGGCGCTCACCTGCGACAATCTGAAAATTCTTGCCATGGGGGCGAACAACAATTGGTTGAATCACACCGCGCAGCTTCATGCTGTCAGCCAGTTCATCCAGTGCTTCATTATCGAACATCTGGCGTGGCTGATCCGGATTGGGGCGGATATCGGAAACAGCGATGGAACGCAGTCCGTCGGTCCGGATCTCCGGGCCATCGTCATCTATCTCGGTTTCAGAGGCTTGAATCAGCGGTTCTTCCCGTTGAATCTCGCCAAAAAGCGAATTTAGCCCCCTACCCAAGCCGGTAGCTTTCTTGATTGCAGCTTTTTTGGGCAATGGAGCTTCCTCTTCTTTCGCCATCACGCGGCCACCTTCCGTTCCGGCAGACGGGAAATCAATTCCCGCGCCAAATTGATATAGGCTTCCGATCCGGGGCATCGATGATCATAAATCAATGCGGGCAAACCGTGACTTGGTGCCTCTGAGAGCCTTACATTTCTAGGGATTACTGTATCGAAGACGACATTGCCAAGACAGGCCCGCACATCGTCAGACACTTGTTCGGTCAGTTTGTTACGGCGATCATACATGGTCAGAACTACGCCCATGACCGACAGACCGCGATTGAATCGCGCCCTGATGCGTTCGACAGTCTGCAATAGCTGGCTAAGCCCTTCCAATGCAAAAAACTCGCATTGCAGCGGCACGAGCAGAGATTCGACCGCAACCATGGCATTGAGCGTCAGCAATCCAAGAGACGGTGGACAATCGATCAGGCAGATGTCCCACTGACCATCATCGCCGGCATCAAGCGCTTTTTTCAGCCGGTGGGTGCGTTCTTCAAACTCGACCAACTCCACTTCTGCACCAGAAAGATCAACAACGGCCGGCACAATATCAAGGCCCGGCACAGGCGTGTTGATGACGCAATCTGCCAATGGCGTGTCGGAAATCAGCAGATCATAGCTGCTATGCGTGCGTTCCGCTTGATTCAAACCCAGTCCTGTGGACGCGTTGCCCTGCGGATCGAGGTCAATCAACAGAACTTTCCACCCGCTCGCGGCAAGAGCTGTAGCCATATTAATGGCTGTTGTCGTTTTACCAACACCGCCTTTTTGATTTGCTATCGCTATCCGGACCATTTTACGCAGAACCCTTCGCTAAGCCGATATAAAATAACGTTTTCAACCCAATCCCACCAATATTCCCGCTTCCGGATCGGTCAAACTTTGTTCCACGTGGAACATTTTTTGCCGTTTTGGGGATAGACCTTTTAACTCCCTTACCGCATTTTTGCCTTTTGGTAAGAGCCAAACCGTATTTTCTGTGGAAAACCGGTGCGAAAGTGAAAGCAATTTTTGCAACGGGGCAAAAGCTCTGGCGCTAATGACATCGACGGAATGGCTTTCAACATTCTCCAATCGATCGCCAAAAACCAAGGCTTTTTCGGCCAGCCCCAGTTTTGCCACGACAGATTCCAGGAAGGCTATCCGCCGGGTGCGTGATTCAACCATCTGCACCTTATAGTCACTCAATATGGCAATGATGATCCCGGGGAAACCAGCGCCGGTCCCAAGGTCCATCCAAATTTTGTCACCTTCGCCCTTGGGGGCGTGGAGTAGAAGTTGTGCACTATCGACAACGTGGCGCTCCCAGACGTGGTCCGCGCTCGATTTGGAGATAAGGTTTTGGCGCTGCATTTCTTCTGCCAATATTGCCAGGAAATGCTCCAACCGATCCCATGTTTCACGTGGAACATCGAATGTTTTGCGCAACCAGTCCTGCGCCTCTTGTTCCGTCATATTGTCGTCATGCCGCGAGATTTTTGGCTTCGCGACGACGCGCATGAACCAGGATGGCGGCCAGCGCCGCGGGGGTAATACCTCGAACGCGCGAAGCAGCCGCGAGTGTTTCAGGCCTCGCGCCGTTCAGTCGCTCAACCATTTCATTCGACAAGCCGGCTATTGCCGCATAGTCCAGATCATCGCCCAAACGGATCTGCTCATTGGCACGCAAGTCTTTCAGTTCCGATTCCTGCCGCTGCAGATAGGGCGCATAGCGCGCGTCTTCTTCAACCTCAGCCAGCAAGCCGGTATCTCGATCATCAACAGACAGACCCAAGTCCTTAAGCGCCGCTATCGAGATATTGGGGAAACGCAACCAGTCAAAAAGCGATTGTTTGGTACCATCACGCCTGACCTCTATCCCCTGCTCAGCAATAGCCTCGCAGCTATATACTGTCTCCAGTTCTTCCAGAACCCTAGCGCGCCGTGATTGCCGGTCGTCGAACCAGCGCCTTCTCTCATCGCCCAGACAGCCGATAGATGCCGCGATCGGGCTAAGCCGCGTTGTCGCATTATCTGCCCGCAACCGCAGACGATATTCCGCTCGGGCCGTGAGCATCCGATAGGGTTCGGTCACGCCCTGGAGCACCAGGTCATCAATCATCACGGCCATATAACTGGTGCCGCGATCCAGTTGCGGAGCATCCTTCCGCTGTATGGCGCAGGCGGCGCCGATACCGGCGATCAGTCCTTGCGCCGCTGCCTCTTCATATCCCGTCGTGCCGTTGATCTGGCCCGCACAATAAAGGCCATCTAGGTCCCGAACCTTCAGCGACCGATCCAAAGCGCGCGGATCTATATGGTCATATTCCACCGCATAGCCCGGCACGATTATTTCGGCCTTCGACAGACCGTCCATTGTCCGAACAAACGCTTCCTGAACGTCAGCGGGTAGAGATGTGCTAATGCCATTGGGATAGACGAGGTTGGTGTCGAGCCCTTCCGGTTCCAGAAATACCTGATGGGAATCCCGGTCTGCAAAGCGATGGATCTTGTCTTCAATCGACGGACAATAACGCGGGCCCTGTGCATCAATCGCTCCGCTGAACAGAGGTGATCGATCGAGATTATCACGAATGATATCATGGGTAGCGACACTGGTTCGGCTGACCACACAGAATATCTGCGGTACATCCCGACGTGATGACATGGGTGACATTGTCCAGTCATCATCATCCGATGGCTGCTCCGGCAACGCAGCCCAATCAATGGTGCGGCCGTCGATGCGTGGCGGTGTTCCGGTTTTTAAACGCGCAATCGGAAGGCCTGCGTCGCGAATCTGCTGACCGAGGGAGATGGCACTGGCTTCACCGGTCCGGCCGCCAGCCACTGTTTCTTCGCCCCGGAACAGCTTGCCGTTCAGGAACGTTCCTGTCGCTAATATGACAGCCGCTGCCGTAATTTGGCTTTCATCTGCAAGAGTAATCCCGCTGACCGTTTGGCCATCAAAGATCAATGAAGCAACTTCGCCTTCAACGATAGACAGATTGTCCTGCGCATCCAGCATCCGATGGATTGCCGCTTTGTAGAGCTTGCGATCCGCCTGAACTCGTGGCCCCTGAACCGCCGCACCCTTGGACAGATTAAGCATGCGATAGTGGATTGCGGCAGCGTCTGCGGCGCTCCCGATCAAACCGTCAAACGCGTCCACTTCGCGCACAAGATGACCTTTACCCAACCCGCCAATTGCCGGGTTGCAGGACATCGCACCGATACTGTCTTTGGTAAAGCTGACCAAAGCCGTGCGCACACCCATGCGCGCAGCCACAGCCGCGGCTTCACAGCCGGCATGTCCGCCCCCAACGACAATAAGATCAAAATCGCGATTCATGCTGCGCCCATAGCGGAATGGGGGTTTCAGGTCAAAATGATCTCGCGCTGATGAGGAATAGTGCTAACCCTGTTCCACGTGGAACAGTCTTATTTACCGATACAGAATTTCCCGAACAGGCCGTCGAGCATATCTTCGGTGCTCGCCCTGCCCGTCAGCGCATCAAGCGCAGCCCGGGCCAGGCGCAATTGTTCAGCAATGATCAGATAATCCTGCACCTCTGGTATCTGACCTAGGCTGACCTGTGCTTCAGCAAGATGATCGGCCTGGCGTTTGTTGACGCTAATCTCGTCACCGCGCGGTACAATTTCTTTCGCACGCTCAACAAGCAGCGCCACAAGCTCGTTCATCCCTGCTCCCGCAAGCGGGGATACAGAAAGCACTGTTGAAGACTTGGGTTGATATTCGGGATGATCCTGGCGCGATGCGATTTCGATCAATTTTGGGCTGTCGGACCCCTCTCCCTCCGGTCCAAGCCACAGAATGATATCTGCCGCATCAAATTGCGCGCGAGCACGATCTATGCCTATCCGTTCAATTTCTTCCGCCCCTTCATCTCTTATGCCGGCTGTATCAATGAACAGAAACGGTATGCCCTTTATCGCAATCGGCACCTCAATAACGTCCCGCGTGGTTCCGGCAATAGCTGAAACAATCGCCGCCTCCCTTTCCACCAGCGCGTTGAGCAAAGTCGACTTCCCGCTATTGGGCGGACCACCTAAAACCACCCTCACCCCTTCACGCAGCTTTTCAGCGCGTGGGCGATCCAGAATGTCTTTCATTTCCGTGGCAACACCAACCGCCGATGATTGCACTACCTCTAACTGCGCCGGAGTGACATCATCTTCGTCCGAAAAATCGAGCTCCGCCTCAACCAGAGCAGACAAGCGCAAGATGGCGCTTTGCCAATCTTCCACTTTTCGAGACAAGGCGCCGCCAGCCGTCTGAATGGCAGAACGGCGTTGTAGCTCCGTTTCTGCAAATAACAGATCAGACAAACCCTCTGCTTCAGCGAGATCCATTCGCCCATGAGTAAAGGCCCGGCGGGTAAATTCTCCCGGCTCCGCCTGACGCAGACCATCCATATTATCCAACGCCGATTCCAGTGCGCGCACAACCGCCCGGCCGCCATGGCAATGGATTTCAGCCAGATCTTCACCGCTCGCGCTATTGGGGCCCGGAAACCATAAAACCAGTGCTGTATCGAGCAGCTGTTTACTTACCGGGTCCGTTAACTTCGCCAGACGGGGGCGCCGCGCCTCCGGCAACGATCCGCTCAAAGCCTGCAGAGCATTTGATGCTTTTGGACCGCTAATCCGGATAATACCAATGGCCGCTGGTGGCTGCCCACTCGACAGCGCAAAGATTGTATCACCAGCAGACATGTTCTATCTATTTGATATCTAGTCTTTTTTCTTGGACGAAGAAGATTTTCCGTTACCGCCACTCATCGCTCCGCCCAAGAAGGAAGAGAACATCTTGATGCCGGCTTCACCCATGGGAGCGATGATCTTCGTGAAGTTTTGCAGTTGCTCAACAGAACTGGCCCCCTGCAGAAACTTCGACATTTCCTTGACATAAGTCTCGTTGAGCTTTGCGACATCAGGCAAACCCATCATCCGGCGTGCTTCTTCCGGTGTGCAATCCAGTTCTACGGTTACTTTCATTATGTGCTTCCTCTTATCTTAATCGTTGAAGCGAAGTTCCCCCCTCACCGCAACAGATGATGTTCCACCTTGCCACAACAGGATATGGGGATATTGTGCACCATTAATCAAGTCATGATGCAAAGGAGCGCAAAAAATGGGTGATATGAAGCCGATCAAAACATTGAGCGGAGATGGAGAATTTCCTTGTTATGTTGCTGCTCCGGAAGGAACCGCGACCGCTGCGATCATCGTGATTCAGGAAATTTTCGGCGTGAATAAGGGAATCAAGACGAAATGCGATAGCTGGGCAAAGGCCGGTTATATGGCCATTGCGCCAGACCTGTTCTGGCGGGTCAACGAAGGTACGGATCTGGATGCCGATGTTCAGGAAGAATTTCAGGTCGCGCTCGATCTGATGGGCAAATTTGATCAGGATCAGGGCATCAGAGATATTGAAGCAGCGATTCACTTCGCACGCGACGCTGCAAATGGTGGAAAAGTGGGCTGCGTTGGCTATTGCCTCGGCGGCAGACTGGCTTTCATGACGGCAGCCAGAACCGATATTAACGCTTCTGTTGGCTATTATGGCGTAGGTATTGATGGCCTGCTTGGCGAGAAAAACGCGATTGCGCATGATGTCATGCTCCATATCCCGACAGCCGATGGCTTTGTGCCTGCCGATGCACAGGCCGCCATGCACGAAGGGCTGGATGATCATCCCAAGGTCACCTTACATGACTACGAAGGACTGGATCACGGTTTTGCCGCCGAATTTGGGGCGCGCCGTGAGGAGACAGCAGCGACACTGGCCGACAGCCGCACAGCAGAATTTTTCAAGGAGCAACTGTCATGAGCGCACGCGAAAATCTGAAAGCCTGGCATGCACGCATAGCCGACAAAAGCGAAGCAGCGCTAAGCGCACAACTCGCCGATGATGCGGTATTCCACTCCCCTGTCGTGCACACACCGCAGGCCGGGAAGCCCATTGTCATGGCTTATTTGACCGCCGCCGACAGCGTGCTCGGCAATGACAGTTTCCGCTATGTCCGCGAGATTGTCGACGATGATGCCAATATGGCAATGCTGGAGTTTCAGCTCCAATTGGATGATATTCAAGTCAACGGCGTCGATATCATCGGCTGGAATGATGATGGCAAGATTCAGGATTTCAAGGTCATGGTGCGACCGTTACAGGCGATTAACAAGGTCTGGGATGAAATGGGTAAGATGCTGGAAAAAATGAAGAAATCAGCCTGATACCCAAAATCTTTCGAATCAGAAAAGAGTCAAGATTCCGATCGTTTGTTCATCGCCAACCAGACCGGAGTAGATCATTTTTCCAGCGACATAGACGATCACCGCCAGACCGAGATAAGCTATCCACTTATAGCGCTCGATATATTTGGCGATGATGTTGGCGGCGAGCCCCATTAGCGCCACCGACAACAACAAACCGACAACCAATATGCCGGGATGTTCGCGCGCGGCCCCAGCGACGCCGAGGACATTATCGAGGCTCATCGATACATCGGCGGCCATTACCGCCCAGGCAGCGGCCCAAAAGCTTTTCTGCGCCTTAACACCGCTATGTTCATCGCCAGCAATCTCCGGCGAACCCGGCGATTCTCCTTCATGGAAAATCTCGCGATAAAAATTCCAGGCGACCCAAAGAAGAAGCAACCCGCCAGCAAAGACCAACCCTACAATTTGCAACAATTGCACGACGATCAGCGCAAAAATTATACGCAAAACCAACGCTGCACCGATACCCAGCATGATGACTTTGCGTCGCTGATCCGCAGGCAATCCGCCCGCCAGTGCGCCGACAACAATCGCATTGTCGGCAGCAAAAACAAGATCGATAAGAATAACCTGGCCAAAGGCAGCCAAAGCTTCCGGCGACCCCATGTTGGAAAAATCATGAACAATTGCAGCCCAGATTTCCGCCGGTGAACCCAAACCACTCGGCACCGCAGCAGTCAAAATCGTCAGCAGATCAATCATGAAAAAATCGTTTCCCCAAAATATGTTACACTCGGCATAGGGTCATAAAAGTCATGAAGCAAGGCGCGCCATTGGGCATATTCCGGTGATTTGCGGAATCCGTTGCGGTGCGCCTCAACACTTTTCCATTTAACCAGTAAGAGAAACTGATTCGGCCGATCGACAGAGGGGCGAACTTCTATGGATTGAAAACCTGACTGCGCAGCGATAAGCGGCTTTGCTTTTTGCATCGCTGAGACAAACTGGTCGGACTGACCCGGTTTTACCTGCAGCAAAGCCTGTTCAATAATCATCGCGGCGGCGCCCCTCCCCGCAATCCTACTGATTCATGCTGTCGAAGAAATCGTCGTTGGCTTTGCTGTCCTTCATCTTGTCGAGCAGGAATTCCATCGCGTCGATCGTGCCCATTTGCATGAGGATACGGCGCAGCACCCACATTTTCTTGAGCTTGTCATCTTCGACCAGCAATTCTTCCTTACGGGTACCGGATTTGCCAACATCCAGTGCTGGGAAGATCCGCTTGTCGGCAACTTTCCGGTCCAGAACAATTTCGGAGTTACCGGTACCTTTAAATTCTTCAAAGATAACCTCGTCCATCCGGCTGCCGGTATCGATCAGCGCGGTTGCAATGATGGAAAGCGAGCCGCCTTCCTCAATATTACGCGCGGCACCGAAAAAGCGTTTTGGACGTTGCAAAGCATTGGCATCCACACCGCCGGTCAAAACCTTACCGGAGCTTGGAACAACCGTATTATAGGCGCGGCCCAAACGGGTGATGGAGTCGAGCAGGATGACAACATCATGCTTATGCTCAACCAAGCGTTTGGCTTTTTCAATAACCATTTCAGCAACTTGCACGTGCCGTGTCGCAGGTTCGTCAAAGGTCGAACTGATCACTTCGCCCTTTACCGAGCGCTGCATATCGGTCACCTCTTCCGGCCGTTCGTCGATCAGCAGAACGAGCAGATAGACTTCGGGATGGTTGTCGGTAATCGCCTTGGCAATATTTTGCAGCAACACGGTTTTACCGGTCCGCGGCGGCGCCACGATCAAGGCACGTTGGCCTTTACCTTGGGGCGAAATAATATCGATGACGCGAGCGGACTTGTCTTTGACCGTCGGGTCTAGACTATCGAGTGTCAGCTTCGAGTCCGGATAAAGCGGCGTGAGGTTATCAAAATTCACCCGGTGACGCACCGCATCGGGCTCGTCGAAGTTGATCGCCGTCAGTTTGGTCAGCGCAAAATAGCGTTCCCCATCCCGCGGTGCACGGATTTCGCCTTCGACCGTATCACCCGTGCGCAAACCGAATTTGCGAACCTGGTTCGGTGAAACATAAATATCATCAGGACCAGCGAGATAATTGGCTTCTGGCGAGCGCAAAAAGCCAAATCCATCGGGCAGCACTTCAATGGTGCCAAGGCCCATGATCAGTTCATCATTATCCGCAAGTTCTTTGAGAATCGCGAACATCAGATCCTGTTTGCGCAGGGTTGATGCGCCTTCAACGCCGAGTTCTTCCGCCATAGAGACTAGATCAGCAGGCGATTTTTCTTTTAATTCTTTTAAATGCATGGAGATTTATCCAAAAATATCAGGAAGTTATATATTGTTTTTGCATGTGTGCAGCGTGTGCGCCGTCAAATTTTCACATGAAAGATCGCCCGGACGGGCTTTGGCGGTCAATTACGCCTTTGCCCTTTGGCTGTCAACAAAAGCTGAAACCAAAACGGACAGACCCGATCAGAACGGTTTCACAATCACCAAGATCACGGTTATCGCCGCCGCAATTCCGGGCACTTCGTTGACCAACCGTAGCTTTTTATCCGTCATCGTCCGTTCGCCGCGCGCGAGTTTTTTGACATAGCCCATCATCCAGCCATGATAGCCGGAGAGCAGCAGGACAATAAGTAATTTCCCGTGGAACCAGCCCTGGCTGAACGCATCGATATGATAAGCCAGCAACAATCCTAAAACCCACGTGATGATCAGCGAAGGATTGAGAATGATCTTGCGAAGCCTGTTCTCTCGCTCAATCCATTTGGAATCTTCTTCTGATCCGACGACTGATTCCTGATGATAGACGAAAAATCGGGGCATCATGAACAGGCCGGCCATCCAGAAGATGACAAAGATAAGATGAGCAGATTTTAACCAGAGATAGAGCATGGAAAGATATTCATTCATTGCCGGACAAGTGTAAGCAGCTTTTCAACATGTTCAATGGGCGTGTCGGGTAAGATGCCATGACCCAAATTGAATATGTGCGGGCGGTCTTCAAAGACTTGCAAGATGTGTTTGACAGATTTTTCAAGAGCTTGTCCGCCTGCAATCAGGGCAAGAGGATCAAGATTGCCTTGCAGGGGCAGATCGGCTGGCAAGGTATCGTGCGCCCATTGGGGATCCACGGTTTCATCCAGACCAATGGCATCGGCGCCAGTTTCATTGGCATAGGCGGCCAGCTTTGCCCCCGCTCCCTTTGGAAAACCGATAATCGGCAGATCGGGATGGACGGCTTTTATCCGTGCTATGATTTCTGCGTTGGGGGCGACTACCCATTTTTCAAATTGTGCAGGAGAAAGGGATCCTGCCCAGCTATCGAAAAGCTGAACCGCGTCGACACCTGCATCAATCTGACCAAGCAGATAGGTAACGGTATTATCAATAATCGCGCTGATCAGCTCTGAAAAAGCTGCTTCATCGCCATAAGCATAGCGTCGCGCGACACCCTGATCCTTGCTGCCTTGCCCATGCACCATATATGTTGCGACGGTCCAGGGGCTGCCGGCAAAGCCCATGAAGGTGGTTTTGTCGTCCAGCTGCGAAGCGACACTGCGCACCGTGGCATAAATAGCCTCAAAATGCTCCGGAGCAGCCTCAAGAGACGATAAAGCGGCATCGACGAGCCTCGGTGCCAGACGGGGTCCTTCTCCCGTCTCAAACCAGAGCTTCTGACCCATGGCATGAGGCACGATCAAAATGTCGGAAAACAGGATCGCTCCGTCAAAGCCAAATCGCTTTATCGGTTGTATGGTTACCTCTGAAGCTGCCTCAGCATCATAGCAAAGTTCCAAAAAACCGCCTTTTTGCGCGCGAAGCTCGCGATATTCCGGCAAATAGCGTCCGGCCTGACGCATAAGCCAGACGGGCGTTTGATCTTGTTTCTTGCCGCGCAGAGTGTTGAACAAAGTTTTTGGAGAGTCGGTACCGTCAGACATAAGATAAGGGTCATCCCATATAATAATATAGTATATTTATAGAATCTTGTTGATGATGATAGTGCGTGGAAAGAGGCGGTAACGCTGCTCTACCGAGATTACAAACAGATTGACAGATGGCTGTTAACGAAAATTTTACCGATTCCCGATTTTGGTCCCCATTATCCACAATCTGTGGATGAAATTTCCAAAACTTGACGGACTGTGGATAGAATTTGGGATGACGGGGATGAAAATGGAGGCTCCAAAAATCCCGCATTCATCCCTTGCTTTATCCACAATGAAATCACAGGGTTGCGGGTATGAATAGGCTTCACCTTCACATGCTGTCTGACTCGACCGGAGAGACACTGGAAAATATCGCAAAAGCGGCCTTGGCACAATTTGATGGCGTGGAAATCATCAAACATTTCTGGCCGATGGTGCGCTCCGAAACCCATCTGAACCGGATATTGGTCGAAGTTGCGGATAATCCGGGACTGGTTATTTTTACGTTGGTAAACAGTGATATAAGGGCGCGGCTGGAGCGGGAATGCCGCCATTTGGGGCTACCGGTAGTGCCAGCACTGGATACCGTGACCGATGCCCTGTCCAACATGTTAGGTCAGGAAGCAAAAGCGCGACCAGGTCGCCAACATATACTGGATGCCGCCTATTTTGAGCGGGTCGAAGCGATTCAATTCACCATCGCCCATGACGATGGGATTGGTTGGGAGAATTGGGAAGAGGCAGATATTGTTCTTGCAGGTGTTTCACGCACATCAAAAACGCCGACATCAATCTATCTCGCCAATCGGGGCTATAAGACCGCCAATATCCCGATTGTTCCGGAATCACCGCCGCCGAACGCGCTGTATCATTTGAAAAACCCTCTGGTGGTCGGATTGGTGGCGGGCGCTGGCCGTCTGGTGCAGGTCAGACGTAACCGGCTATTGTCTCTCAACCAGGCACCGGAAACGGACTATGTAGATGAGGAAAAGGTAAAGGCGGAAATCCAGTATGCCCGGCGCATGTTTGCAGATAACGGGTGGCCGACGATTGATGTGACGCGGCGTTCGATTGAGGAGTCTGCTGCTGCGATCATAAATTTCTATAATGAGCGCCACATTAGCTCGACGAAAAGCGTGAAGGATGAGGGCAATGGATGATCCGGTGACGGAACCCATGCTTGTTCTGGCCTCGAAGAGCAAGGCGCGACACGCCATGCTTGAAGCGGCAGGTGTAGTCATTGAATCCCTTCCGCCCAATGTTGACGAAGAGGCTTTGAAAGCTGGTTTGCAGGCTGATGGTGTCACGGCGCGGAATCTGGCTGACGCGCTGGCCGAAGCAAAAGCCGTACGCTTGTCGCGGCGGATCGGTCCGGCGCTGGTGCTTGGCGGGGATCAGGTTCTTGCGCTGGAAGACGGCTCCATGCTTGATAAGCCATTGGACCGCGATGACGCCAAGGCACATTTACAATTGCTATCCGGTAAGAAGCATAAACTATTCAGTGCAGCGGTGATCGCAGATCAGGGATCACCGGTCTGGCGGCATGTTGACATCGCGACTTTGACCATGCGGCCATTGAGCGACACGTTTATTGACAGCTATGTTGAGGCAGAATGGGATAATATCCGCCATTGTGTTGGATGTTATGAAATTGAAGCCCACGGCGCGCAGCTTTTTTCTGACATTAAGGGGAATCACTTTACAATCATGGGCCTGCCACTGCTTCATTTGCTCGACTATTTGCGCGTCAGGGGCGTGATGACGTCATGACCGAAACGCTACCATATGCCGAAGTGATCGGTGACCCGATTGCCCATAGCAAATCGCCGATCATTCATAATTTCTGGCTCAAGAAACTGGGTATAAAAGCCAATTATCAGACTTTCCGCGTGAAACCGGATGAACTGGCGGATTATATTTCTGATCGTCGGGATGATCCAAACTGGCAGGGTTGCAACGTCACGATTCCACATAAATTAGCGGTGATGGATCATGTATCCGACCCGGGAGATGTGCGGGCGTCTATCGGTGCCATGAACACCATAGCACGTAATGACAGCGGGGATCTTTTTGGCACCAATACGGATGCAGGTGGTTTTTTTGCGCCGATCGCCGATGTGCCGTTAAGCGGTCAGGATGTGATTGTTGTCGGGGCTGGCGGTGCTGCACAGGCAGTGTTGTTTGCCCTATCCCGTATAAAGGTTGGATCGGTGACTATCATCAACCGCAACGTGTTGAAGGCATCGGCCCTTTTGGCGCGCTTTGGCTTGAAGGGGCAGGCGTTGGAACATGGCTCGACCCTTCCGCCCGCCCGGCTCCTGGTAAATGCCAGCGCACTTGGCATGAAAGGGCAGGACGAGTTGACCATTGATCTTGATGGTCAACCGGACGACGCGATTATTTACGATCTCGTCTATGTTCCGCTGAAAACCAAATTGCTCAGGGCTGCGGAGTCTCGTGGTCTCGATACGATTGATGGATTGACAATGTTAATCGGGCAAGCTGCTGTCGCTTTTGAAATTTTCTTTGGACAAGCTCCGCCGCTCGAACATGATGTTGAGCTTAGAAAGCTACTTGTCATATGACTGGTCCGATGATCATCGGACTTACCGGTTCTATCGGCATGGGAAAGTCCACTGTTGCGCAAATGTTTGCCGATGAAGGGGTACCGATATTTGACGCCGATGCCGCCGTACATGTCTTGCAGGGTCCCGGCGGCGCTCTTGTCGCGCAGATTGAAGCCCTGTTTCCCGGCACAACTGACGAAAAAGGAGTAGATCGTCAAAAACTTGGTCCTGCGGTGCTTGGCAATCCGGATGCCCTAAAACAGCTCGAAGCGCTCATTCACCCGGCTGTTGGTGCGATGCGGATGGATTTTTTAGAAGATAATAAGGCTGCACCCATGATCCTTTTCGATATTCCGCTCCTGTTCGAAAAAAGCGGGGCGGCCGGTGTCGATCATGTGATCGTGGTGTCCGCCACAGAGGATGACCAGCGTGAACGGGTTTTGCGCCGGCCCGGTATGACTGTGGACAAGTTTGAGAAGATTAAGTCCTTGCAAATGCCGGATGAAGAAAAACGCAAACGCGCCGATTTTGTCATTGATACATCAAGGCCTCTCGAAGAAACACGGCAGCAAGTGCAAAATACCATAGAAAAATTGAAAGCTTCCCTTGCGTAACCGGAAATTGAGTCCGATATTGGTCTTATGCGCGAGATAATTTTCGACACCGAAACCACCGGATTCGACCCGCAAAGCGGCGACCGGATGGTTGAGATAGGCTGTATTGAAATGATCGACCGGGTTGAAACAGGTAACAGTTTTCACTGTTATTATAATCCCCAGCGCCCGATGCCCAAATCAGCGGAAGAAATACACGGGCTTTCCGATGTCTTCCTGTCGGACAAGAAACTCTTTGCTGATGGTGCAGAAGAATTGCTTGAATTTCTCGGCGATGCCGATCTGGTCGCCCATAATGCGCAATTTGATTTCAATTTCCTCAATGCCGAGCTGGTCTTGTGTGGAAAAACCGCAATTTCGCAATTTCGCATGGTCGATACGCTGGCTATTGCGAAGGTAAAGCATCCGGGGGCAAAGCTGTCTCTCGACGCGCTCTGTAGTCGATACGGCATTGACCGTAGTCATCGGGTAAAGCATGGCGCGCTGCTGGATGCCGAACTACTGACACAGCTTTATATTGAGCTTACTGGCGGCCGGCAAATCGGTCTTGGTCTGGCGGATGACAAGCCCGCTGCGGAAACTAAAGAACGCCAGCCTTCACAAAAGGAATCGGCGCTACGCAGGCAGTTTATTGCACCGCGACCGCATAGTCCCAGCACAGAAGAACTGGAGCGTCATGCCGCTTTCATGGAAGGTATTAAGGATCCGCTGTGGGCTGAAACCTGACCAGCGAGATATCTTTTCCGGCTGAATATCTATAAAATAGTGCGTAACCATAATGGAGAAAAAATATGGAAATTCGTGTTTCAGGACATCAGGTGGACACCGGCGATGCGCTACAAGGCCATGTTGACGATCGAATGAATGCGATAGCCGACAAATATTTTCCCAAGGCGATTTCCAGCCATGCAACATTTGGCAAAGCCCCCCATAATCACTTTCAATGCGATATTGTGTCCCACATCATGACTGGTTTGATGTTGAAGTCAGAGGCCAAGGCTGGCGATGCACATCAAGCCTTTGACCAAGCGGCGGACAAGATTGAAAAGCAGCTTCGTCGATATATGCGCCGTTTGAATGATCACCATGTTCAGGCGCAATATGCGGCAAAACAGGAGGAGGCAGCTTACCGCGTATTTGACGCCGGTGACGATGAGGTGGAAGTCGAAACTGTTTCCGAAGACCCGCCCATTATTGCTGAAACCAGTACCGATATCCCCGAAGCAAGCGTATCCGATGCGGTGATGATGATGGATTTGCGCAATACCAATGCGCTATTGTTTAAAAATGCTGGAACTGGATCACATAATATGGTTTACCGCCGCGCGGATGGTACTATCGGCTGGGTCGAACCACAGAAATAGCGCCTTTTCGATATTGATTCCCCCGGTTCGCCAGAAAAACTTGGCGGACAGATGTTTGTGATCAGCTGCATCCTGTGATGGCGATTCGCCTCTTATGATGTTTTGCGTAGTGAAAATTCAGACCAGTGGGTCTGAGAGGAAAAAATGGAATATTTGTCAGTCTACATTGACCCTGCCGCCGTTATGGCGAGCGCCACGGTTCTATCAAAGCAGCAGATTTTTACCGTATTGGCGGAAAACGCGGCTCAATCATATGGTTTGGACGCAGATTTAGTGCTGGAACGGCTTCATGACCGTGAAACTATAGGCTCTACTGGTTTTGGCGGGTCGGTTGCGATTCCCCATGCAAGGATCAAACAGCTCGACAAATGTGTCGGGCTTTTTATTCGCCTTGCGGAACCCATAGGCTTTGATGCTCATGACGGTCAGGACGTTGATTTGATCTTTGGCTTATTGTCTCCGGAACAAGGTAGCGCCAATCATTTGAAAGCGCTGGCAGAAGTATCACGGTTTCTGCGTGATGAATCTGTCGTCACCAAATTGCGGGGCGCGGCGTCCGAGGATGCCCTATATGCGCTGCTTACGGGACAACAGGGTCAGCAAGCGGCTTGATCATGGCTGTCCGGAATGATTCAGATCAGGAAAATAACAACGGGTCACACGAACATTTTCGGGCTTTAGAGCGGCTCTATAAGGCAGCGCCGATCAATCAACTGTTCGAATCCGATCTTGAAATTTCCGAACGCGGTTTTGCGCGTATTACATTTGCGGTTGATGAGCGTCACTATCATGCAGCCGGCGCGGTTCATGGCACCAGCTATTTTAAAATGCTCGATGATGCTGCATTTTATGCCGCTAACAGTTTGGTTTCCGATCGTTTTTTACTTACCACCGCATTCAACGTCCTGTTTACCCGGCCGTTAAAGTCCAGCACTGTGACTGCTGAAGGTCGCTGGGTCAGTGGAAAAAGACGGGTTTTTGTTGCTGACTCCCGGCTTATTGATGAGGAAGGTGAGGAAATTGCCCGCGGAACCGGTACGTTCATGCGGTCGCATATCCCGCTAGCGTCTCTCCCCGGATATAAGCAGGATCTATGATAGAACCGCGGTTGTCTGCGGAGATGATTGTGCAGTCCTTGTTGCGCAAAGTAAATCAGGAGGGTGGCTTTGCAGCGGTACTTAGAAAAGGCGATCGAATCTCTGGCGCGATCCTCATAATATGCGTCGAAAAAGGTAAAGATCCGCGACTTTTGGAGAAAATGCCAAGTCTTGATGGTCCTGCGACCTGGCAGGTGATATGGCCGCAAAGCACTGATAATAAACAAAATTTAGACGGATATCTGGAACGCCGGAGCAGATTTGATCCGGACTTATGGTTAATTGAACTGGACGTCGCGGATGCGGAACGGCTCATCGCTGAAATGACCTGATTTCTTGACTTTGCTGCACTGCACCCTATTTCGCGACCAACTTTGAAGCGAAGGTTGTTCCGAGGGATTGTCCATATGGGCGCGGAATAAACATGCAGACGGAGGGAACAGGGATAAGCCGTTGGTTGGTTTTTTAGGCTTATTTACGCGGGCTTTTGGCTCGCACTGGACTCGCCGCATAAAATAACAGGTTTATGAGCAAAATTTTTAAAGCTGCAAGCGTGTTGTCGCTTGCATTTTCTACGGTCGCCGCTCTCGCAGTGACCGATGTGTCCTTCGCGTTAGAAGCCAATGACACTACTCCAGAATCCGAGATCATTATTGATCCTGATATGCTGGAATCTGCCGATGATACGACCCCGGTAATTTTTGGGGAGCTGAAGGAAGTAGCGGCTGCTATTCCCCAAGACGTTGTCGAAGCGGATCGGCTTGCTAACGAACAGCGTGCTGCCGTTGAAACAGTTGATTTTACCAATAATGGCGCTGGTTCATTGCGCGAACTGGTCCGACAGCAATCGGTGGATGGGGCGCTCAGCAAAGAGATGCAGTGCCTTGCTGGAACAGTCTACTTTGAATCCAAAGGTGAAACACTGGCCGGTCAGCTAGCCGTCGCACGGGTTGTAATGGCGCGTGCCAAATCTTCGCGCTTTCCTGACACCCTTTGCGGCGTTGTGTATCAGCGTAAGCAATTTTCCTTTATCCGTAACGGCAAAATGCCGCGGATTGACAAAGGACACCGCCATTGGCGCAATGCAGTTGCGATTTCAAAAATCGCTATGAACGATGGTTGGAAAAGCCCTGTCGAAGGCGCACTGTTCTTCCATGCCCGCTATGTATCGCCCGGCTGGCGGTTAAAGCGGATGGCAACGATTGACAATCATATCTTCTATCGGTGATACCGATTGACAAACTGATTTCATAAGGGCTCCCAATCGGGGGACTTTATTTTGTTCTATTTATGTTCTAGCTTCTTTTCATGATGATAGAACAAAGTGATTCGCCCCTATCAGTCGCCGCTCTGACACTGAATCCCGATCAGATCGAGGAAAATACGGTGCCATTAACGGGGGCTGCTGCAGTTGCCCGCGGTGTGGCGCGCCTCTTTTCCCGCCACGATATAATGGTTCTGTCTGAAGTCAGCCTGCCCAATAAGAGGCGAGCGGATCTGATGGGTGTTGATGCCAAGGGGCAGATCGTGATTGTGGAGATCAAGGTCGCGCGCGGTGATTTACTGGGCGACAATAAGTGGACAGAATATCTCGACTATTGTGACCGCTTCTACTGGGCATTGCCAAGCGATTTTGATGCATCTCCCTTGGATAGACCGGATTTTATGCCAGAACGCGCCGGGTTGATCATCGCCGATGCTTATGATGCGGAAATGGTCCGTTCTGCAGCAACCCATGCACTTGCCCCTGCACGGCGGAAAACAGAGACAATGCGTCTGGCACGTCGCTCCATGCAGCGATTATCGGTAGCCCATGGCTGGATCGACCCACAGGCACGGGAATTCTACTAAAATTTGGGTGAAAGACTTAGCCTTCAGGACCAAAAAATCGTCCAGTGGTTTCCGGTTTTTTCTCTTTATCCGCTTTTTCAATCTCGGCCAATATCGCAGAAGCGCGGCGATCGCGGGTTGCATAATCGCGCGCTGACAGGCCGGCCAGGGTATCGGTGCGATCTGGATCTGCACCGTTTTTCAACAATAGCCGTGTCATTTCAGAATCGCGTAGCTGGACAGCACGTATCAAGGCTGTTTCGCCGCGGTTATTGGTCTGATTGACATCGGCCTTTTTTTGCAGGAGTACTCTCGCTCCTTCGATAAACCGTAAGCGGGTGGCGAGCATGAGCGGGGTTGTGCCGCTTTTATCCCTGACATTCGGATTGGCACCTTTTTGCAAAAGAAATCCGGTCCAGGTGGCGTCTCGCCGCGCTACAACAATATGCAGCGCCGTCTCGCCTGTCGAAAGGTCCTTTGTGTTAACAATAACTGTGCCTGGCTCATTCAGGAATTTTGTGGCTTCGGTGCCATCCCGGTCTTTCACTGCTTTCAGAAAATTGTAACTCGTTGAAAATTGGGCATTTGCAACACCTGGAGCCACCAGCGAAAAAGCTGCCAATATCAGCGCGTAGAAACGAACCATCTTGTTTCCCTTGCGGATGTTTGAAAATCTGTTTCTGCCCCGAAGCATAATGAGCTGCCTTATATAAATTTAACGCGCGTAAACTCGAAAACCAGTTGCCGCCTGACAATAGAAGCCATCAATTATCAGTTGAATAATCATCCATAGCAGACCATGTCTGGCCGCATGATGAATAATTTACTATCTGCTTTTTCTGCTACCCTTTTAATGTTGCTTCTCGCCGCTTGCAACCCGGCCTCTCCCGGCAGCGCAGAAACCGAAGCTCCTCTCGCGGGAGCAGATATTGGTGGCAGTTTTACGCTAACCAATCAAGATGGCGGAACAAGTTCCGATACGGATTTTACCGGAAAATACCGGATCATCTATTTTGGCTTTACCTATTGCCCCGATGTCTGCCCGATAGATCTTGCGAATCTGATGAACGGCTTGACGTTGGCCGAAAAGGAAGACCCTTCTCTTGCGGAGAAAATCCAGCCGATCTTTATTTCGATCGATCCGGAGCGTGATCGCCCGGAACAACTGAAACAATATGTCGGGAATTTTCACCCCCGGTTGATAGGCCTGACAGGCAGTGTCGATGAGATTGCCGTTGTCGCAAAGAAATATCTGATCATCTACAATAAGCGCGAAAGTCCGGGTTTTAGCGAATATCTGGTTGACCATAGCCGGCAAGGCTATCTGTTCGGACCAGAGGGCGAACCAATTGCGCTGCTCCCGTTTGACGGTACCCCCCAGCAAGTTGCGGATGAGATTAAGCGGTGGACGCGGTAAACACCGAGCTTCCGTTCTGGGAACAACCACTGGACACGCTAGACCGTGCGCAGTGGGAAGCCTTGTGCGATGGTTGTGGCAAGTGCTGCTTGCTGAAGGCCGAAGATGAGGATGATGGTAAGGTCTATATGACCAACATTGCCTGCAAGCTTTTGGACACACAGAGCGCGCGGTGCAGCGACTATCGGCGGCGCCGCTATTATGTCCCCGATTGCATACGGTTGACACGCGGTAAGCTTGACCAATTTACCTGGCTTCCGGACAGTTGCGCTTATAAGATGCGGGCGCGTAATTTACCGTTGCCGGAATGGCATTATCTGGTCTCTGGTGATCGCGAAACGATACACGAAACCGGGAATTCAATCCGGGGCAAGGTGATAACGGAGGTGGAAGCTGGGCCGATTGAACAGCATATTCTGGACAGACCGCTCTAAGGCACGACCGGTCCCAACCGAAAGGGATGAATTCGAGATTGAACTCGAAGGTCGCTTTTACCCGCTGCAAGTCCGCAAATTGGCACAGGCGCGCTCTATTGCTGTGTCAGCTGACACAGTGAAAGGGGAGGTAAAGCTGACCATGCCGCGCTATGCCAGCACCGCCCAGGCGCTGCGTTTTGCCCAGTCCAAATCGGACTGGTTGGCGGAGCGCTTTGCCGATGCCTTGCCAGCGGTACCGATTATCAATGGCGCCGAAATTGCCTTTGCGGGGGAAAGTCATGCCATAAGATGGTCTGCTGAATATTCCCGCAAACCTTTGAAAATCGATGGCGAAATCCGCGTTGGCGGCCCGGAAAACCGGATTGAATCGCGTGTAATCAGCTGGATGAAAGACCAGTCGCGGGACATGTATGCGGAGGATCTGGCATTTTATTGCGATCGAGCAGAGGTCGATTTGCCCGCGCTATCGGTGGGCGATGCACGCAGACGTTGGGGCAGCTGTTCTGGACGCAAAGCCATAAGGCTGAGCTGGCGTCTCATCATGGCCCCGCCGATGGTCAGGCGCTCCGTGGTTGCTCATGAAGTGGCCCATTTGCGGCACATGAACCACAGCCCTGCTTTCTACGCACTGCTGGACCGGATTTTTGAAGGCAAACGCAATGAAGCGGATTGTTGGCTGAAGCAACATGGCGCTGCGCTGCACCTGATTGGCGCACCAATCAGATAGCAAGCTCTATTCTTCGGCTGGTTTGGGCAAGATCGAAACTGGTCCATCAGGTCGGTCAGCCGGCGGATCATCCGGTTCCCCTGCAGGAGTGCTATCCTCTTCTTCGCCCCGACCCAAAACCGAGTCAATCCAGTCCTGATCCAGCTGGGGCGGGCCGTCCTCCGCCTGTCCGCCCTCCAAATCATATTCCAGGCCTTGCCCCGTCTCGATGGGCATGCCGTTTTCGTCCACATAGATGCCGTCTTCCGGCGCCCCATAAAATTCTTCTTCATCCGGTTCCAGTTGCCAGTCGGGCAAGATCAGCTCGGTATCAAATTTTTCCGCTTTCCGTTTGGCCACGGCGACTTTCATGAAGGATGCGAAAGCCGCAGCAGGCGCGCGGCCTCCTTGCAGTCCGCGAACCGCTTTGGCATCGTCCCGGCCCATCCATACACCTGTGGTCAAACCGCTTGAAAAGCCCAGAAACCAGCCATCTTTATTGCTACTGGTGGTGCCCGTCTTACCGGCTACGGGCCGGCCAATCTGGGCGGCCCTACCGGTACCCGCGTTAACCGCGGTTTGCATCAGATCGGTAATACCAGCCGCGACCCATGGATCGACAAGCACCCGGCTGCCATCAAATTTGCTTTGGTATAGAACGTCCCCGTTCATCGTGCTGACTTTGGTGATTGCATAGGGCGTGATCGCAACACCCTTGGCATTGACCGAGGCAAAGGCCCTTGTCATGTCCAGAAGCCGGACGTCCGATGTCCCCAATACCATTGACGGATTGGTATCAATGGGCGTGGTAACCCCGAACCGGCGAGCCATGTTGGCGATGGTTGTGGTTCCGATATCATTGCCAATAGCCGCCGCAACGGTATTTTTCGAATAAGCGAAAGCGGAGCGCAGAGTGATATCACCGGCATAGCGTCCACCGCTGTTCCGCGGAGTCCAGTTGCCTATTTTGATCGGTTCATCCGTGACAATATCATTGGGCGTATAGCCGGCCTCCAGCGCAGCCATGTAGACGAAGATTTTCCATGCCGATCCCGGTTGACGCACGGCTTGTGTCGCCCGGTTATAGTTGGATGTTACATAATCGGTTCCGCCAACCATCGCACGCACGGCACCGTCGCGATCAATGGCAACCAATGCACCTTGTGTGCCGGCAGGGGCGCCGGTCTGGATAGCATTGGTGGCTGCCCGCTGCATATCAAGGTCCAGGGTTGTCCACACCTCAATCGGTTCCACCGCTTCGTCGATCAGAAGGTCGAGCTGCGGCAGAGCCCAATCGGTAAAATAGCGCACGCTATTCTGGCGCGGTTCAGGCGCAAGTTTGACGGCAGTTGGTTTGGTTTCAGCCGCCTGTGATGCGCTGATGGCTCCGGCATCCTGCATCACCCGCAAAACAACAGTCGCGCGGTCGATAGCGGCTTGCGCATCGGCAGTAGGTGAATAGCGTGATGGGGCTTTGACCAGCCCCGCAATAATCGCTGCTTCGGCAAGGCTAAGCTCCCCGGCACCATGTGCAAAGAACCGGCGAGAGGCGGCATCAATGCCATAAGCCCCGCCGCCATAATAAACCTTGTTGAGATAAAGCTCTAGTATCTGCTCCTTGGAAAACTTGCGCTCCATCGCCAAGGCAATCAGCATTTCCCTGCCCTTGCGGCCGAATGTCCGGCTGCTGTTCAGGAAGATGTTTCGGGCCAGTTGCTGGGTGATGGTCGAACCACCCTGCGCCCAGTGTCCCCGTTCCAGACGTACTTTAAACGAACGCGCAATTCCGATGGGATCAACGCCAAGGTGACTTTCATAGCGGCGGTCTTCCACAGCTATCATGGCGTCTTTCATGACTTGGGGAATATCTTCATAGTCCAGCCATTGGCCATAGCTGGGGCCCATGGAAAACAATTCTTTTCCATTCACGTCCAATACACGGATCATTTGCCCGTTGGGCGAGGATTTCAGGTCTTCATAGCCCGGCAGCGATGACCGGATGACCATCACCGCGACGACAAGCGCAATGAAGCCGAGCAGGCCAACGATAAGCCCGGTTTTTATTATCCGGGAGAGCCATGTTCGGACTGCTCCCGATTGTTTGCTGCGTTTTTTGCCCCGCGCCATATTGTCCCATTCACCATACGCTTACTATGCGTCTGTTTAGCGTGTTATCGTCTTACTGCAGGCTGAACGTTGTAGGACAGCGAAATTTTCAGCTATCTTTGGGTTCAAAATCCAATGCGGCGCTGTTCATGCAATAACGCAGGCCGTTTTCCGCCGGACCATCCGGGAAAACATGACCCAAATGCCCATCACAGCTGGTGCAGCGCACCTCGATACGGCGCATGCCGTGGCTGAGATCTTCGATTTCGGTGACGGCTTCGGCTTCGGAGGGTTCTGTAAAACTTGGCCACCCGCAGCCGCTGTCGAATTTTTTTGCTGCATCGAATAATTTTACGCCGCATCCGGCGCAGAAAAACTCGCCATCGCGTTTTTCCGCGTTGAGTTTTCCGGTAAAGGCGCGCTCTGTCCCCGCTTCACGCAGCACATGATATTGTTCTGGGCTAAGTTTTTCGCGCCATTCATCAGCGCTCAAGACGATTTTTTCCATGAAGCCAAGGTGGGGAGAAAAGCCGCTGGCGTCAAGCGGCGGCGGGCGAAGTTTACAATGTGCGCAATGTCCTTTCGGGTGTTTTTTGTGGTCTTGTAACAGTGGCTCGGAGCGGTTGTTCCCGACCAAAGTTCACACAAGTCACAGTCAGTTTCGGGCAGAATTTTGACATTTTCGGCCAAAACGAGCTGTGTATAGTTCAAAGATTGAGAAGGAGCGGATGGAAAATATCACAATGGCATTGGTGTGGGAAAGCCGGATATCCGGCCTGCAAGAGGCCGTGATCATAAATAATTAACCATTTTTTCAGTGCTTTGCGATAAAACCGGAATGTGGTGATGATTAATGCAACATTTCGGCTGGTTTTTCCGGCTTTGATGCTGCTGTGCGGCTGGATGCTTGTTGCGCCGGACAGTGCTGCGGCGCAGTGTCGGCTATGTGCGGCTCCACCGGACAGCGCGCCATCTGCGCGATCATCCGACAAGACCGAGACACCTCTCAATATCGAAATCACCGCCAATCTGGATTTTTCCAGACTGGCCCTACTTAATCGGGCGGGCGGTGAGGTTGAGATCGATCCACAATCTGGACAGCGCCGGATTAGCGGAGGATTGACGGATCTGGGCGGCTTATCCCTCAATGGCGAGGGGCGTTTGACCGGGGAACCGGGGCGTGTGGTGCGCGTGCACCTGCCGGAGAGGATCACATTAAGCGCCCCAAATGGCTCGACTGCCGATCTGGTTAAGCTCGACACCGATCTACCGGCGCAGGCACGGCTCGATCGTGATGGAAGGCTGAACTTCTCTTTTGGTGGCCGGTTGCGCGTAACCGGCAATGCCAGCGGCCAGTTTCGCGGCCGGATCGCGATTACCGCTGATTATGAGTAAACAGCCCCTGCGTAGTTTTTAGCGCAATCCGGCGACCTTTTTGGCCTGGGCAGCCTTTCGGGCGATGGTAAGCAATTCCTGTTCGACCAGCACATGTTCCGGCTGGCCGCTGCTTTTGAGGGCAATCTCCAGTACCAAAATCCGTTCGATCAGCCGCCCTATATGAGCGGATGACCAGATATTCAGCTGCCGCGCATAATTGTCGCGGTCTTTCCAGAACACGCTGGGATGATTCACCAGTTTGGCGATATTCGACCCCTGATCAACTTTGGCGCGCAGTTCGGCCAGCTTGTTCAGATGGCGCAGCATTAACCGGATCAGCCCGACCTCGCTAAAGCCGACGGTGCTGACTGCCGCAAGTTCACAGGTCAGTTTCCTGGTGTCGCCACTCACCGCGGCGTTGATCAAAAGCCCCAGATCTTCTTCGTCATTTTCTGCGCCAAGCAGATTGAGGAGTTCCGCCGCAGCCTCTTTCGGGCTATCCGGCGTGGCATCAAGATACAGCGCAATTTTTTCTACCTCGAGTCTCGCGAGAACAAGATCATTGCTGGTCAGGGCGGCTATTGCAGCTGCGGTGTCGCGCGACATGCGCACGCCTTCATCGCGCGCCATGCCGGAAATGGCTGAAACTGCATCGCTTTGCGAAGTTTCATAGCAGGTGGCGATCAGGGCATCGGGGGCTGCCGCGATTTTTTTGGCCAAGGCGGTTTTGTCCGCCATTCCCGCCGCGACTATGAATACCGGATCACCTTTGGTCTCGCTTTCCAGTAGATTCTCTATAGCTGCCGTTGCCCTCACCGCTTCTCCGCTGTTCAGGCGGACCATGATGAAGCGCTTGTCACCAAATAGAGATGCCGATGTCGCCTCGTCATTCAGCCGCGCTGCACTTTCGGTCAGATCTCCAATGGTGAGGTCAATTCGTTCCGCGGATTGAGCCAGCGGGGCCGCCAATTCATTGGCCAAAGCCTGACAGCGCGTCGCATTGGGGCCGCACAAAACGGCAAGCTTTATCGTCTCAGGTGCCGCATGAAAACGGCGCACAATTTCATTATCTTTGACTTTCACGGCTTCATTCCCCTGCCGTTGTCATTTGTCGTCCGCTACCATTAATTGCCGTTGTCAATTTTCATCGGTGCTGGCCTGTTCGCGCGCAAAGAGAGACAATCGTTTAACAATTTGATCGGCAACCCTTGTGGACAGGTTCTCCAGCGCTGTTTCTTCAGCCGCCACGGTGGCAAATTCCGAAGACACCACGTCAATACCGGCATCGGAGCCGGCGGTTGCATCCAGCACCACCTTGCTGTCGGACAGGCGGACCAGCTGATAGCGCGCGCGCAGGGTCCGGCGTTCCCGGGTGATGCGATCATTGCTGCGTACACCAAAGCCGGCAATTTTATCGTCCAGTTCGACGATCAGACGATATTTAAGGTCGCTGCCTTCCAAGGTGGATAGCTGATCATTCAGCGCATTGCGCATCAGCCATCCCGCCTTGCCCTGGATCGGTTCAACCTGGACGGCACCCAGCTGAGAGGCGACGACACTATTGGAACCACCGGAATATAGGGGTTGCAGACCGCAGGAAGCGAGCAGGGCGCTGGCTCCGGCGAGCAGAGAGATTATGCGCAGCTGCTTCATATAACGATATTCACCAGTCGGTCGGGCACCACGATTACCTTCTTTATGTCCGCTCCATTAATTGTACGCTGCACCTTCTCCGAGGCGAGTGCAAGCTCCTCCAGCACCGATTTATCACTGCCCTTGGCGGCGGTCAGCGTATCGCGCAGCTTTCCGCGCACCTGAACAGCTATGATCACTTCATCCTCGACCAGCAGGCTTTCGTCCACTTCCGGCCAGGGAGCATTGGCGATAATCTCACTTTCACCGAGCAGCGCCCAGGCTTCTTCGGCGATATGGGGAACCATGGGCGCAACAATCCGGGCCAGTGATTTTATGGCGTCATGACGATCTGCCGATGGCGCGGCTTTCTCGATCATGTTGACCAGCTCAAACACTTTTGCGACTGCCTTGTTAAACGACAGGGCTTCAATATCTTCGGCAACACCGGCTATGGTCTGATGCAACTTGCGTTTTAGCTTCTTGTCTTCGCCAGTTGGCGCAGGCTGATCCGCAATCGACACAAACAGGCGCCAAAGCCGCTGGACAAAGCGCCAGCTGCCCTCGATCCCGGCCTCGGACCATGGCAGGTCACGTTCCGGCGGACTGTCGGACAGCATGAAGAAACGTACGGCATCTGCACCATATTGGTCGATAATTGGATCAGGATCGACGACGTTTTTCTTCGACTTCGACATTTTTTCGATCCGGCCAATCTGGATCGGGGCACCGCCGGATGACTTGAATACGCCGCCTTCACGATGTTCGATTTCATCAGGGCTGTAATAGACGATCTGATCGGCCCCGGTATCCTGGTTTTGTAACGTTTCGAAATAAGTCTCGTGCGTCACCATGCCCTGGGTGAACAGGCTTTCAAAAGGTTCGGCAAAATCGAGCTTGCCAATCGATGCCAGTGCGCGCGTCCAGAAACGCGCGTAAAGCAAGTGCAGGATCGCATGTTCAATGCCACCAATATATTGCGACACCGGCATCCATTGCCTGACCGCATCGGCATCAAATGGCTGATCGTCCGGCTGGCTGGCAAAGCGCAGGAAATACCAGCTCGAATTGGTGAACGTATCGAGCGTATCGGTTTCGCGCCGCGCCGCCTTGCCGCATTTCGGGCAGTCGACATGTTTCCATGTTTCGTGGCGTTCCAGCGGATTGCCGGGAATATCAAAGCTGACATCATCGGGTAATGTGACTGGCAACTGATCCTTCGGAACAGGAACCGCACCGCAATCATCACAGTGGATGATCGGAATTGGTGTACCCCAGTAACGCTGCCGCGAAACGCCCCAGTCGCGTAGCCGCCATGTTGTCTGGGCTTTGCCCCAGCCTTCGGACTCGGCTTTGTCGATGATGGTTTGCTGCGCGGTCTCAACATCCATGCCGTCGAGCATGCGGCTGTTCACCAGCTTGCCGGGGCCCGTATAGGATTCATCGTGGATGGGCGCATCTTCGTCGCCTTCGGCAGCGACCACACGTGTTACCGGCAATGCATATTTGCGGGCAAAATCAAGGTCGCGCTGGTCATGGGCGGGCACGCCGAAAACAGCGCCGGTACCATAGTCCATCAGCACGAAATTCGCGACGAAAACGGGTAATTCCCATGACGGGTCAAGCGGATGGGTTGCTTTCAGGCCGGTATCAAAGCCCTTTTTCTCCATCGTTTCGAGTTCGGCGGCAGTCGTCCCGGTTTTTTTGCAGTCCTCACAAAAGGCAGCGAGCATATCATTATCTTGCGCCAGTTGCTGAGCCAGTGGATGGTCGGCGGACAAAGCAATAAAGCTGGCACCGAAAATCGTATCCGGGCGGGTCGAGAAAACCTCAATGGTTTCAATATTCTGCTGTTTTTCGGCCAGCGTGAAATGAAATTGCAGGCCTTGCGATTTGCCGATCCAGTTTTCCTGCATCGTGCGAACTTTTTCAGGCCATCCTTTCAGGTCATCGAGACCGGCCAGCAATTCCTCCGCAAAGTCGGTGATTTTCAAAAACCACTGGCTGAGCTTGCGCTTCTCCACCGGCGCACCGGAGCGCCAGCCTTTCCCGTCGATCACCTGCTCATTGGCGAGTACGGTCATATCGACCGGATCCCAGTTAACGGCAGACTCTTTACGGTAAACCAGACCGCCTTCGAACATGTCGATAAACAGCGCCTGCTCGTGACCGTAATAATCAGGTTCGCAGGTCGCCAGTTCACGGCTCCAGTCGAGAGCAAAGCCCAACCGTTTTATCTGGTTACGCATCGCTACGATATTGGCGCGGGTCCATTCGCCGGGATGGACTTTCTTTTCCATGGCTGCGTTTTCGGCCGGCATGCCAAAGGCATCCCAACCCATCGGATGAAGTACCTCGAAACCCTGCATCCGCCGGAAACGGGCGAGCACATCACCCATCGTGTAGTTGCGGACATGACCCATGTGAATGCGGCCAGAAGGATAGGGAAACATTTCCAGCACAAAGCTGCGCGGTTTTGGCGAGTTGTTATCCGCCTCAAAAACACCGGATTCGGCCCAGCGGGCTTGCCAGCGTTTGTCCGCCGATAAAGGGTTAAAACGCTGATCGGTCATGCTGGTCCTATAAGAATGTGGCCCGTTTCAGCAGGCCCGTCGTTGGATTAGTTGGTCGTCCCGCTCAATTGGTAAGGGCCCCACGCCGCAAGTCGCGCGCTTTGGTGAGGATGATCTGTTCCAGCTTCTGCGTCGTCGCAGCTTTTACCGGCGCATCTACCCAGGTGCCGCCATTGCGAACCTGCCGGGACGCCCCGACACGCAGCGCATCGGCGCGCAAATCCTGATCGAGGATGGAGATGTTCAACTTCATCCGCTCCGACGGGTTTTGCGGGTTCACATACCAGTCAGTGAGGATGACGCCGCCATTGCTGTCGGTCTGGGTCAGCGGCATGAAGGAAAGGCTGTCAAGTGTCGCACGCCACAAATAGCTGTTCACACCGATGGTGGTGATCTGTGATGCGGCAAGATCAGCTGTTGGTCGATCGTTGCTGGCACAGGCGGAAAGGCCCGATACGAGAGCCACGGCCGAAAGACCCATTACCAAAGGACGCATTTTCGGGGTGGACAAAGAAAGGCGGGACATGAACAAGCTCCTCATTGGCAGTCTGGCGGCATTTTTGGATTGCACCATCTGCCTGTAAATCTGATTTCAACGCTCTCTATAATTGCTTTGCCGCAGGGGGCAAGCCAAAGCGCAACATTTCGCTCTTGCGAAGTCCCGCGTGAATGGCAGTTGAATGGGGCGGATGCCGAATATTTTGCAGTGCGCCGGGTGTGGCCCGAGACGAGCCGCGCGAATCGATCATCCTTTGTTCAGCTTAAGGTAATTAAATAATATGCTTAAGAAATGAAAAACCGTAACCCAACTGCAACAGAAAATGTTCAGATCAAGAAAATCCGACAAAATCAGCAAGTTGACTCGTCTCTCGGCGAAAAATTTGATATAGAAGGACTCGAACAAGGGGAAATACCGTCGTCATGAGGAAAAATGGCAATCTTTTGGGTTGGTTAGCAGCGGGACTCGCTGCTTCCGGTCTTGCCATGACTCCTGCTTTGGCCCGCGTATTGTCCGATCAAGGCAATGCAGTTTCGCTGCGTTCGCTGAGTTCCATCGGTTCTTTCACAACTGCCGGTGCAGATCCTGAACTGGCTGCGAGCTTCAAACGCAATGTGCTTGGTAGCAAAACCCAGTTTAAGTTCACGCCTGCTGGCGGAACGACAAGCGGTGATCGTGCGGTAACTGTTGTGGTGCGGCAAGACGCTTCGAGTAATGCCATTTCCATTCGGCAGAATGTTGCGTCCGCAGCACCGGGTGCAGGCGTGCTGACACCAGCCAAGATTACACCGACATCATTCAGCCTTGGTACGGCCAAAGGACTGAAGAGCTTTGCTATTCCGGTCAAGAAGCTGGCTGATAATCTGCCGGATCTTTCAGAAATTGGTGCGGGTATCGATTCAGGCGATAAAGAAAAAGGCAAGAAAAGCCGGTTCAATCCGCGTCTGTCTATTGATGCAAAAACGCCCCTTGGTGCAGCTCCAGGTGCTTTGACTGCGAGTGAAAAAGATTATTCGCTTGATCTGGGTGGAAGCTATTCAGTGACGCGCAATCTTGATGTTACTGCTGGCGTTCGTTTGAAGAACGAGCGGGACCGCATGGCTCCGCTGACCGATTCTCGTCAGGATAGCCAAGCTGTCTATGTCGGAACGCAGTTCCGCTTCTGATATTTCTACAATCTGGTTAAACCATCAATGGCGGCCCAGCCATGGGCGCCCAATGTTTCAAGCTGTTGAAACCGCACCGCATTCATCCCGCCAAGCAAGATCACCGGCTTTCTGCTGAGGTTGATTAGCCGCTGCAATTGCAAACGGTTTATCGGTTTTTGTCCGGGGTGCGACCGCGTTGCAAAAGCGGGCGATAGAAACATGAGGTCTGCTCCATGATGCTGCGCAATAGCTATTTCGCCGGGATTATGAACCGGTGCGCTGTGCAGCAGGCCGTTGGTCTGATGCCGTTTCCACTGCCGCCCGTGTACACCATCTGCGCCCCATTTGCGCGCCAGCGATGGCGATCCGGCGAGCAAGAGAATATGGTCATGGCGCCTCGCGCAAGCCCTGATTGCCTGGAATCTTTCCTGCCGCTGATCGTTGTCCAAATGATGGTGACGGAAGATAATCCCGCTGCCCCGCGGCAAGGCCTTTATGGACTTTTCCAGACTTTCGTCATTGCGTGCATCTGTCATCAGCCAGATTTGCGGATAAAGATCGGAAAACCAGGACTGGTGCATGCATCTTGCCTGCCATATAGGCAGCGAATAGCCAATCGGGAATGTGATAAAAGCGGAACATTATACAATGACGGATTCTGACGAAAAGCTTGCCACAGAGAATTTGGCTATGGTGCGAGAGCAAATGAGCAAGGCGGCGAAAATCGCCCAGCGCAAGGTTGAAGATGTACGCTTGATTGCCATTTCCAAAACCCGCTCCGCTGATGAGATACGGCCGCTAATGGAAGCGGGACACAGGCTTTTCGGCGAGAATCGGGTGCAGGAAGCGGCCGGGAAATGGCCAGCACTGCGTGATGCGTTTGGCGACGTCAAAGTGCATCTGGTGGGACAGTTGCAATCCAACAAGGCGGAAGACGCGGTCGAGCTTTTTGATGCGATCCATTCGCTTGACCGGCCGTCATTGGTCAAGGCGCTGGCGAAGGCGATGGACAAGCTGGATCGCCGCATCCCCTGTTTCGTTCAGGTGAATATCGGTGAGGAACCGCAAAAGGGTGGCTGCGAGATCAGCGATTTGCCGGATTTGCTGCAGTCAGCGCGCTCGGCCGGTATAGAAGTCCCTGGCCTGATGTGCGTGCCGCCATCCGGGGTGCACCCTGCGCCCTATTTTGCACTGCTCGCCAAACTGGCCAAAGAAAATGACCTTTCTGGCCTTAGCATGGGTATGTCCGGCGATTTTGAAAGCGCGATCAAGCTTGGTGCGACCCATGTGCGTGTCGGCACCGCACTTTTCGGCGCGCGAACCTAGTTCTCGCCTTTTGAGGCTCCGTTTTTCTCGGCCCCTTTGGCTGCGCGACCGGCTTTGCGTTCTTCCGGGGTGTCTGGCGCGACAAAGCTGATCACAATATCGCCCTCTTCGATAACTGGCCGGGCTTCGGTGGCGAAGAATAGCAAGCGGCGATCTTCCTTCAGCACGGCAAGGGGCTCTTCGCCCGATTCAAGATTCTTGCGATATTCTTCGGCCGAGAAGACCTCGGTAATATTTGTTTTACTGAACCGCCAGCCATCACGCTCACGGTCGAGCAGACTGTTAAAGTCCGCACCTGATTCAAATAAAATCCGCCCATGACCAACTTTGCTATTGGCTTTGGCGCGGCTATCATTGGACAAGCGGCTAATCTGGTCAAAGCCCATTTCGGGGCCGAGGTCGGCAGTGATCAGCTGGTTCTGGCTGTCATTATCGGTGGCAACGATCATATGCTGGAACTCCCCCAATTCGACATGGTCGTTATGGGCCTCATCAAGTATGTCACCCTGATGGGTCTTCAGGTCCTCATGTCTGGCCCGGCGCAGGGCAAACTGGCTAGTGTCTGCGATCAGAACGTCGATATCCAGGGATTTCAAGATTTTACCCAAGGCGACGGACCATCTGGTGGCACCGACAATCAAGACACCTTCGCCCTTGCCTTCGTTAATGCCAAGACGGTCAGCGACCCAGCCAGCGGAAAAACCATGAGCAAAGATGGTGGCGATAACCACTGCAAAACTGAGCGGAACCAAGGCCTCTGCCCCGGGCAGGCCATAGTCGACCAGACGGATGGCAAACAGACCGGTAATGGCAACCGCAACAATACCGCGCGGCGCGATCCATGCGATGAACAGCCGCTCTCGCCAGGGTAGCGAACTGAAGAGAAGTGCGATCAGCACAGACAAGGGGCGGACGACGAACAACAGCAGGATAAGGAAAACGATAAATTGTGGCTGGAACTGTTGGACGGTCTCCCAGTCGAGGGTGGCTGACAGGATGATAAAAACCCCCGAAATCAGCAAAACCGCCAGATCTTCCTTAAACCGGTGCAGCGCCTGGCTGGAATAAATCTGTCTGTTGGCCATAACCACACCCATGACCGTGACAGTGATCAGGCCGGTTTCATGCATGATCAAATCAGCGAGCACAAAACCGCCAATCACGGTGATAAGCAAAAAGGGCGCCTTCAGATATTCCGGCACATGGCCGCGCGGGAATAGCCAGGTAATCGCATAGCCCAAAGCCGCGCCGATCAGGCCCGCCAGGAAACTCGCCGCCAGCACGTCCATGCTGATCGACGCAATATTCGCATTGGGGCCTTCATAGGTAATATAGGCGTAAATCCCGACCGCGAGCAGGGCGCCGATCGGGTCGTTGACGATACCCTCCCACTTCAGCACGTTGCGCACCCGCGACGGTACGCGCAAGGTCCGCAGCATCGGGCCGATCACAGTCGGGCCGGTAACGATCATTATTCCGCCGAGCAGTGCAGAAATCTCCCAGGATAATCCGGCCCCATAATGGGCTGCTCCTGTGCCGAGTATCCAGGCAATCGGACCGGCAATGAAAATCATCATGAACACCGCGCCGCCTGCCTGGCGAAGTTCGCGGAAGTTGAGGCTCAAGCCGCCTTCAAACAGGATCACCGCAACGGCCAGCTTGATAATCGGTTCCTGTAGCGCGCCAAAGTCCCGTTCAGGGTCGATAATACCCAATATGGGGCCAGCAATAATGCCGACGATCAGCATCAGGGCAATGGCTGGTCGGCCGGTGCGCCAGGCGACCCATTGTGCGCCAATGCCCAAAAGGCCGATCAACGCAATTTTCACCATCAGCGAATCAACAATAATCATTTGTAATCTATGCCGTTTTTTTGACTGTTATGCAAAATGAACGATTGTGTCTTCGATAGCGCGGTAAACCGCCGTGAGCTCCGCATCGGAAATACAATAAGGCGGCATTATATATACCGTGTTGCCAAGCGGGCGCAGCAGAATGTTTCGCTCGGCGAAAAACTTAAGCAGATCCGGGCCGATGGCGGACATGTAATTGCCGCTGGCATCGTTGATTTCAAAAGCCAGTATCGTGCCGCATTGGCGTATGCCGGATACGTTCTGATGTTCGGCAATTTGCCCGGCAAAGGCCTGATGGCGACGGATGATATGTTCAATCCGCTGTTGCACCGGTTCGTCCCGCCAGATCTGTAAATTGGCATTGGCGGCGGCACATGCGATCGGGTTGGCGGTGAAGCTGCTGGAATGAAAAAATGTTTTGGCGCGGTCTTTGGAAAAATGCGCGTCATATACCGGCGCGCTCGCAGCCGTAATCGCAAGCGGGATCACACCCCCGGTCAGGCCTTTCGCCATGCACAGGATATCAGGCGTGATACCAGCTTGCTCGCAAGCAAAAACAGTTCCGGTACGCCCCCAACCTGTCATGACTTCATCCGCGATAAACAGAACATCATGCTCACGGCAGATACGTTGCATCTCGCGCAGCGTTTCCGGCGTATAGACTTTCATGCCACCCGCGCCGAGGATCAGCGGCTCCACGATCAGTGCCGCCGGCGGGTCGTCTTGGTCCGCGCAAAAAACCGCCAGCGCATCAAATGTGATCTGCTCCGCGCCTGATTCGGGAAAAGGAATGGAACCTACATCAAACAAAAGCGACGCATAGGCATCATTAAACACACCGCGCGCACCAATCGACATCGCGCCGATCGTGTCGCCGTGATAGCTATGATCCATGACCAAGATGCGATGACGCTGTTGGCCCTGATTATGCCAGAAGCCGAGCGCCATTTTCAGGGCAACCTCAACGGCTGTCGATCCGCTGTCGGAAAAGAAGATATGGTTGAGTGTGTCGGGCAGAAAATCAGACAGATTCTTCGCCAGTTCTTCGGCAGGCTCATGCGTCCAGCCCGCGAAAATAATCTGGTCCAGCTGCGCGCTCTGCTGCTGTATCGCGCTGACAATTTTGGGGTGGCAATGACCATGGGTCTGCACCCACCAGCTCGAAATCGCATCAACAATCTCGCGGCCGTCATTTGTGTAAAGCGTGGCGCCTTCTGCCCTTACAACTTCGGGAATGTCTTGCCCAAGGCCATGCTGGGTAAACGGATGCCAGATTTTTGAGGTCATCAGCTGAAGTCCGACACATTGAAATGCTCATGAAACGCTGCCGAGAGGGTTCGGGCTGACAGATTATCGATAATCGGCAGGCGGCCCAGCTGCTTCATTTTACCGATGCGACATATGGTATCCTGACTGTCGGCAATTTCATCGCCGACAAAAGCGATGCCCAATATGGGTACATGGCGGTTTCGCAGTGCTTCGATGGTCATCAGGCTATGATTGATCGTACCCAGCTTTGTTGATGCGACGATAATGGCGAGGCATTTCCACTGCGCAAATAAATCAGCATAGAGCAGGTTATGATTGATCGGCACCAGGGCTCCACCGGCCCCTTCAATCACCAAGGGGCCATTGATTTGCGGGATTGGCAGATCATCAGCGGATATCATGACGCCATCTTCTGCCGCTGCAAAATGCGGAGAAGCCGGCGTTTTCAGGCGAAACGTCTCGGGCAGGATATTGCCGGGAGCAATGCCGCCCAATCGTGCGACGGCTTCGCTATCCGTTTCATCTTCCAGACCCGCCTGCACCGGTTTCCAGTAATGGGCATCGAGCGCAGCGGTTAGCGCGGCGGCAAAGACGGTTTTTCCGATGTCGGTATCGGTACCGGTAACAACGAATTTCTGGCTCAAGCCGCATTCTCCATTTTTTGCGCTTCGGTCAAAGCGTCGGCCAGCGCCGTGATATCCTCCCGAGAGACGTTTAACGTCAAGGACAAGCGCAGACGCGCGGTTCCGGCCGGTACTGTGGGCGGCCTGATGGCGCGAACATCAAAGCCCTTTTGCTGCAAAGAGGCCGCTATCTGGACAGCAAGGTTGTCTTCGCCAATGATGACGGGGAAAATCTGGCTGCCTGCATGAGAGGACCGGCAAAGCGTACCCAGCCGATTTTCAGCGACCGCAATATGATCCCGCAGCTGTGTCTGCAACGCCGGGTTTTCGGCGACATATTCTATCGCCTTGTGCACCAGATGCGCGGTGAGCGGACTGGGCGCGGTTGAGAAGATAAAGGCCCGGGCGCGGTTGATAAAAAAGTTGCGTAGCACCACCGGCATGGTGATCAATCCACCTTCGACTCCCAAGGCCTTGCCGCAGGTGCGCAAAACGATAACATTGTCTTGATTTTCCAGGGCGCCAGATAAACCAACGCCGCCTTTGCCGAAAACACCGACCGCATGAGCTTCATCAATGATAAGGACGGCGTCATTGGCTCCGGCAATTTCGGCAAGTCCAGCCAGTGGCGCCCGATCCCCGTCCATGCTGTAGAGGCTTTCCACCGCTATCCAGATTGTGCCGGTGCCCCCGGCGCGCCGATAGGCGGCCGCCTTGCCGGTCAGGTCTGTCAGATCGCTATGGCGAAAGCTCTGTGTTTCTGCACGGCCCAGCTTCATACCGTCATGGCTGCTGGCATGGACCAGTTCATCATGTAGAACGAGATCGCCGGTTTGCGGCAATGTGGAGAATAGAGCGAGATTAGCGGCATAGCCGGTGCTGAAGAACAGAGCGGCTTCGGCACCATAATGCTTTGCTGCAAATATCTCCAGTGCTTCATGTTGCGGATGATTGCCGCCCAATAGGCGTGACCCGCCGGAACCATGCAAAATACCGTTGTCGAGCGCGGCACAGGCCGTCTCTTTGAGATAAGAACTGCGCGCTAAACCCAGATAATCATTGGACGAAAAATCCTTGCCCACAGGTGTGACCAGTGCGCGTTTGCGACCTGCATTATCAAGGGCATCCAGTTGTTGGTGAAACGGTTCGAATCGGGGCATCGCCGCGCTGTTAGCAGTCAGCTATTGGCTATGGCCAGTGGTAATGTGAGTTGGGTTTTTGGAGTAGTTTCCTGCTGCGACCGGGATGATGCAGACGCGAATCCGAGATCGAAGCACACAAGCTTTTCTTTAAGTGCGATGACCGCCTCCGCCGATCCTGCAACAGCTTCTTCAATCGCGCTATGGTTGGCTGCCAGTCCGCCGGTCAACGCACCAAAAGCTGGCATGATCAAATGCTTTTCGCCTTTGACAAAACAGCGCCGGGACACATGCCGTCCGCGCACGGGCACGCGCAATTTGGGATGAAAATGACCGGAAATTTCAGGCAGGTCAGTGCCCCGTGTCGCTTCGTGACGCAGAGCGAGACCATCGCCAATCCATTCGGTCATAACTTCGCCGCCCCATAGGCCGCTTACATCGCGGTCATGATTGCCGCTGATCCACACCCAGCGCGTGTTTCGGGTTAGCGTTTCCAGCAAGCGTGCCGCTTCGCCCTCCAAGCGTGCCTCGCCGTCATCATCGTGATAATTGTCACCAAGACAAAAAACCGTCTCTGCAGCCGTTTTGGTGATCAGGCTAGCCAGCTCATCCAGCGTTGCACGGCTGTCATAAGGCGGCAGCATCTGTCCCTGGCGTGCATAGAAGCTGGCTTTTTCAAGATGCAGGTCGGCCACCAGCAATGCCTTGTGCACCGGCCAGTACAAGGCCGCCGGGCCAGCCACATGGAACAGATGATTGGCGAACGAAAGGGGAACCATTTGTCTGCTATGCGACGATCAGAGTGCGCGCGCAAGCGGGAAGGGTTGGAATTTCACGGCGGGTCCGACTATATGCGCGCCATGACGGAATCAAATTTTTCATACAAGGTGGCCGCACTCTATCATTTTACAGTGGTTGAGAATCCTGCGGCCCTGAAGCCGGAAATTCTTGCGGCCTGCGAAGCCAGGGGGCTGAAAGGCACAATCCTGCTTGCGCCAGAGGGGATTAACGGGACCATTGCGGGTGAAGCAGACGGCATAGATGCGCTGATCGCTTTCTTGCGAAACCTGCCCCAATTTACCGGGCTGGAAGTCAAATATTCTGATGCTGAGGACATGCCATTTCTGCGCATGAAAGTGCGGCTGAAAAAAGAGATAGTTACCATGGGTGTCGATGGCATTGATGCCGCACGGGCCAAGGGTGAATATGTCGATCCGCTGGACTGGAATGCGATGATTGCCGATCCTGACACGGTCGTGATCGATACACGCAACGCCTATGAAGTGGCGATTGGCAGTTTCGAGGGTGCGATTAATCCGGATACAGAGACATTTCGCGATTTTCCGGGCTGGTTTGATGATTTTTCCAGGCAGTTGCAGGAAAAATCCGAAAAGCAGCCGAAAATTGCGATGTTCTGTACCGGCGGCATACGCTGCGAAAAAGCGACGGCATATGTGAAGGCCCAAGGTTTTGATGATGTCCATCATCTGAAGGGCGGTATCCTTAAATATCTCGAAAATGTGCCGGAAGAAAATAGCAGCTGGAATGGTGATTGTTTCCTGTTCGATCAGCGTGTGGCGGTTGGTCACGGGCTGAAAGAGAGCGACTATGATCAATGCCATGCGTGCCGGATGCCGTTAAACACCGAAGAGCGCGCATCGCAAAAATATGTTCCGGGAGAGGCTTGTCCCCATTGCTATGACAGCCGCACGGACGAGCAGCGCGAACGCTATCGCGAACGGCAGCGCCAGGTGGAAAGGGCGGCGCGGGAAGGCCGTCAGCATCTGGGAACAACATGAGTCCCGCAGAGACCGGAAATAGCTTGCCGATCCTCTATAGTTTTCGGCGTTGTCCCTATGCCATGCGGGCGCGCATGGCGCTGCTGATCAGTGAGACACAGGTGCGCCTGCGAGAAGTGGTATTGCGCGACAAGCCGGAGGAAATGATTGCCGCTTCGCCCAAGGCGACAGTCCCGGTTCTGGTAAAGGATGATGGTACGGTCATTGATGAAAGCCTGGCAATCATGCACTGGGCATTAGAGCGGAATGATCCGGCAGACTGGCTGGATGATAGAGAGGCAGGCGCGGATTTGATCGCCGAAGCTGACAGCGACTTCAAAGACAATCTCGACCGCTATAAATATCCGACGCGCTATGATGATGTTGACCCGATAGCGCATCGTTCCGCTGGCCTCGCATTTCTGGAGAAGCTGGAGGGACTACTGGCCTTAAAGGGGCAGTTGCTGGGAAACGAGCCTCGGCTGGCGGATTTTGCGATTTTTCCGTTCGTCCGCCAATTTGCCAATAATGATCGCAACTGGTTTGACGCTGAGCCGCTGCCAGCAATACAATCATGGCTCGCAGCGCATTTGGGCTCCGACTTGTTTGCCAGTACGATGAAAAAATATCCGCAGTGGCAAACAGGCGATACTGAGCCCGCATTTCCGGGATAAACTTTTGCCTCCCTATTGCTGTTCAGTAAAGCCAAACCAGCCAAAGGATGCCGCAATGAAAATCGCCCTGATCATTATCGCCCCCGTTTTGTGCCTGTTATCCGCATGCAGTGAGGAAGCGGACGCTCCCGTGCTGGATGACGAGGTGCCGGTGGAGGCAGAAATGCCGCCACAGCCCGAAATCAACGAATCACTGACCGAAGAAGAGGCCGATGCCGCGCTTGAAGAGCTGCAAGCTGAGCAAAGGGCGCTGGAAGATAGTGCTGAGACAGAAAACAGCGCAGAGGATGGTGAAGAGTGAAACTATAGTTTCACGCGAGTATTTTTTGGCAAAAGAAAATGGATTTTCCGCTTTTTAAAGTCGATAGCGACCTGATCAAACCTGCGTAAAACATCCATACCAAGAAGCAGCGCCGGTTTTTTGGCCATTCCTAACTTCTCAAAGGGCGGCGCATCGGCAAAGGCTACCGGCAGGCTCGCAAATTCTGCGCGGCCTATGCGAAGGTTGCGTGCTCTGCCAAATTCGACACCCAGTGTCTGACCCGTAACCGCGATCAGGCTGTCGTCTTCGCCGCGTTCTTTCGCGCGCTTGGATAATCGTTTTCGCAAGACTGAGTTTGCAATGGAAATTTGTGCGCCTGAGTCAACAATCACGTTCACCCTGATTCCCGAAATGGTTGCTTCAGTAAAAATCAATTGCCCAGAACGCCGTTTGGCGGTCACCACAATTTCACGATTTGACGCCATCGAATTCGGGGTGTCTGTATCTTCAATGGATATTTGATTGGCAACAAAATCGAACAGAACACGCTGATTCTGAAGACTATCGAGGCCCAATATACCGTCTGCTCCAATATGTCGTGCCAGTAGAACAGGCGCAATTAGGCTATCGTAACTCTTGGTGCCTACAGTCAATTCCGGAACATAGACCATATCTACGGTACTACTGCCAGCAATGCTGAGCAGTTCTGCGGGTTCTTCCGCATCAAGCGCAAGCCGGGTGGCAATTTTACGGGATAATACCGTTCGTTCGGCACCCGTATCGATCACGAAAGAAAATGGTCCCCGGCCTTCAATACTGACAGGAACAGTCATCCGCCGCGCGCGATCCTCGTCTATCGAAACGATTTCCCCTTCCGGTTTAGTTAGTGCCCCGGGTTCTATCGATTGCCCCATTGGGACAGGATAGGAAAAGGCTAGAACCGAAGATGCAATTGCGGGAATCAGGCCATTCGAAAAAACAGGCATTATACTCTCCAGCCATGGTTTGGGTCATATAGTAACATCAAATCGGGATATTGCCAAAACGCGCTCACGTAGCGCTTTCTGGCAAAAGAAAATAGATTTTGCGGTTGGCGAAATCGATCGCCATCCGGTCAAATTTCCGAAGCGCATCCATGCCCAGGAACATGGCCGGCTTTTTTTGCAGGTTCAGGGCGGCAAAAGGCGCGATATCGGCAAAGGCGATTGGAATCACCCCAAAGCGTGCACGACCGATGTGCAGCTCGCTGGCAATACCATAGTCCGCCGCAATGGAACGGCCGGTCACGTCGACCAGACTAATCTGTTGCAATGCCGAGCGCTTCATCCGCAAGCGGCGTTGCAGCGCCTTGTTTCCGATTGAAAGCTCTCCACCAGTATCGATGATTACACTGACCTTGATACCTGAAATTTCGGCATTGGTAAAAATCAACTGGCCGGAACGGCGTCTGGCGGTGACAACGATTTCGCGGCGAGAGCGGGCCTTGCGCTTTTTGGCTGTATCTTCGACCGAAATGGCGCTGGAGATAAAATCAAATAAAATGCGCTGTCCCTGCAGACTGTCGAGACCCAATACGCCATCGGCGCCAATATTGGTTGACCGAAAGGTTGGTGCGATAATGCCCCCGTAGCTGCGACTGCCCAGAGTCAGTTCAGGAACATAGACGGTTTGCACTACCGTGTTGCCCGCCAAGGCAATGATATTGACCTCCTCTTCCAGTTCCAGGGTCAGGCTGCCCGCAATTTCTTTGGACAATATTGTGCGTTGTGCTGCCGTATCGATAATGAACTTGAAAGGGCCGCTTCCTTCAATACTGACCGGAACAGTCATGCGCGCTCTGCGGTCTTCGGTAATCTCTATTTGTTCGGCATCCGGCTTGATGAACTGATCGGGCAGGCGATCAGCCAATATCGCTTCGGGTTCGACAATTTCCGGTATGGCGGCTGCCGTTTCCGGCAAAGGCGCCGCCGGCTCAGCAGTTTGGGCTGAAAATAGCAGCGGTAACACTGCAGCCAGGGGAAAAGATATGCTCATCAATAGCTAGTTACCCGAAATTTTAGCGGGCGACAAATATGTACGAAATACCAAACGTGTCTAATCACCGCGCATCGCCTCTTCAATCAGGCTTTCCGCTTCGATCAGCAGTGCGTCATCCGTAGCTCCTTGCGCCACATGTTCGCGGCCGATCATCACCAAAACAGGTACGGCAAGGGGACTGACCCGGTCGAGTTCGACATGGACCATGGAACCCGCTGCCCGGTCTAGCAGGTCGCCGAGTCGGGCGACATCGGTCATTCGTGCCCTTGCATCGGCCCAGGCAGCCTGCATCAACAGATGATCGGGCTCATATTTGCGCAAGACGTCGAAAATCAGGTCGGTGGAGAAAGTCACCTGCTTGCCGGTCTTGCGCTTGCCGGGATGTTGCCGGTCGACCAGTCCGCTAATTACAGCCACTTCCCGAAACGCACGTTTGAGCAGATAGGAACCTTCGATCCAGTCGAAGAACTCGTCTTCCAATATGTCGGCACTGAACAGTGGTACAGGATCAGTTACCGGCTCAACACTCCAGCAGGCGAGCGCATAATCATTGGCGACAAAGCCGATGGGTTTCAGCCCCCGGGTTTCCATCCGCCGCGTCAGCAGCATACCGAGCGACTGATGGGCGTTCCAGCCTTCAAAGCTATAGGCCGTCATATAGTGCATCCCCTCGTGCGGGAAAGTTTCAACCAGCAGTTCGCCGGGTTCAGGCAGCCGTGATCGATGGTCCTGCATTTCCAACCATTCGCGCACGTCATCGGGGAAACGCGCCCACCCTGCCCGATCTGTCAAAAAACCGCGTACGCGGTCTGACAGGTGCGTGGTGAGCGGCAGGCGCAGGCCCATATAGCTGGGGATCATCGCCGCTTTCTTGGTCGCCCGCACAATGACGTCCGACGTGTCGAGCTTGATCAGCTCCAGGCTCATACCGGCGAAAAAGAACGTATCACCGGGGCTCAGGATGGCAGCGAAGCTCTCCTCCACCTTGCCGAGATTCCGGCCATTTTTAAACCGCACATTCATCATCGCGGCATCGACGATAATCCCCGCATTCATCCGGTGCTGGGTGGCGAAACGCGGATGGACAAGGTGCCAGACACCCTTGTTGTCGCGCCGCAGGCGTTTGAATTTGTCATAGGCTTTCAGCGCGTATCCGCCGTCGCGCGTGAAGCCGAGCACGCGGTCAAACGTCTCTCTGTCGAGCGCGCTGTAGGGCAGTGAGGATTGCAGCTCGTCGAGCAAATCATCTTCCTGAAATGGCGCGGCGCAAGCGCAGGTCATGACATGTTGTGCGAGGACATCGAGCCCGCCGGGGCGAAAAGGCTCCCCATCTCGCCGGCCTTCATTGACGGCATCCAGTGCCGCCTGGGCTTCGAGATATTCAAAACGGTTACCGGGGACCAGCAAAGCCTTGGACGAGACGTCGAGCCGGTGGTTGGCCCGGCCAATCCGCTGGAGCAGGCGCGAACTGCCCTTAGGCGCCCCCATCTGGATAACGCAATCTATGTCGCCCCAATCGACACCAAGGTCCAGGGAGGCCGTGCAGACCAGCGCGCGCATCTTGCCCGAGGCCATGGCATTTTCGACTTTGCGCCGGGCTTCTTTGGAGAGGCTGCCGTGATGCACCCCGATCGGCAGGGTGTCGTCATTAATCTCCCACAGTTTCTGGAAGATAAATTCGGCCAGAAAACGGGTGTTGGTGAAAACCAGTGTCATCCGATTGGCCTTGATCTGCTCCATCACCTGAGGAACGGCATAGACACCGGCATGCCCGGCCCATGGCACACGGATCTTGTCGCCTTCCGGGGTCTCGGGGATCATGATCGCGATGTCAGCAGGTGCACCCTCTTCGCCCAGCACGTGGGTGACAGCGTCAATATCACCATAGGGTGCCAGCCATGCGCGAAAATCATCAGGGTCGGCTACGGTTGCCGACAAGGCGGCGCGGCGCATATCCGGCGCAATCCGTTGTAGCCGGGCAAGTGATAAGGAAAGCAGGTCACCGCGCTTGCCGGATGCAAAAGCGTGCACTTCATCGATGATCACATGCTTCAGTTTCGCAAAGAGCGTGAAACTGTCTTCCTGGCTGAGCAGCAGGTTGAGCGATTCTGGTGTGGTCAGTAATATTTGCGGCGGCTTGACGCGCTGGCGCGCCTTGCGATTGGCGGGCGTGTCCCCGCTGCGGGTCTCCACCTTGATTGGCAGGCCCATTTCGTCAATCGGCGTCAGCAGGTTGCGCTGCACATCGACGGCCAAGGCCTTGAGGGGTGAAATGTAGAGCGTGTGGAGACCATCAAAATCGGGCTGTTCGATCAGGTCCACCAGCGTCGGCAGAAACCCGGCCAGTGTCTTGCCCGCGCCTGTGGGTGCGGTAAGCAAGGCATGCCTCGCCGCCCTCGCAGCTTCGAGCATTTCCAGCTGATGCCGACGCACCGTCCATTTGCGCGAGGCGAACCAGTCGGAAAGAGGTTTAGGAAGTGCGTTGCCGCTCATCACTTCACCATAAGCAGCGCAGCTGAGATATCTAGTAGGTCCCTATCGCCGCTTCAATGAGATCGAGCGTGGGTTTGCGCACGGCCAGTTTATTGGCGCCATATGCACGTCCGGGAAGTTTGCTGAGTAGTTCAGCCTGCTCCTTTGCGGTTTTGAGAACCAGCTCGGGATCAACCAGCATGTCGATATATCCTACATCCAGCGCTTCCGCTGGCTCATAAAGTTGCGACTGAATCAGTGCTTGGGTAAGTTTGCGACTATCCAGACGTGCCTTTGGCAGTTCAACGGCAAATACCGGCAAATTCATGTTGTTGATCGTCTCGTTCGCTCCGTATCGAAACGAGCCTTTCGCGCCGATGCGGGTATCACAGGCCAATAATAGAAACGCACCCATGGCAATGGCATGGCCATTACACGCGGCAATGACGGGAACCCGGCTGCCATAGACTTTGATCAGCATCTTGCTTGCCTGATCCAGTAGCTCGCCCGAGCGCGCTGCCCCTTCTGCGGCCAACCATTTGAGATCAAATCCGCCGCTGAAGACACCTTCGCGGCCAGACAGGATGACGGCCTTGGCACCGCTTTCCGCTTCTTCGAACTTTGCTACAAAATCGGTCATCCAATCAGGATTGATTGCATTGGCTTTGCCATCATCCATCGTCAGATAGGCGATGTCGCCGTCTATCTTCACTGTAATGTTCATTTTGATCTCCGGATCGAAAATTTAATCAATCGATTAAATTCAACCGAAAAGCAATTGCTATTTGTGCCAGCGATTTTTGGCAGTGACGAAAGGTCTCTAACGTCTAACGCCGCAGTTCCGCCATCAACCCGAATAACTGTGTGGCATCAGGGGGCGTGGTGTCGCCAGAATATTCGCGATAGAGGGTCGAAACATTAACCGCGATCCGTTCGCTATCGCCCCAGCTGGAAAAGTCTCCCAGCCGGATATCATGGGCAGCATCACGCGCCGGGAGACCTGCATCATAGCGTTTGCGCGCTTCTCCGTCGATATAGTGCAGATAGTCTTGCACTCGCCTTACGCCTGCTTCATCCGTGATCGGTCCGTGACCCGGAACAATCGTCTCCGGTTTCAAATCGATAATATGATCGCAGGCGGCGATCCAGTTGGAAACCGGCCCCGCCCACATAATCGGTGTGCCTTCGATAAACAGGATATCACCGGTGAAAACAGTTTTGTCATCCGGCACATGAACCAACACATCGCCAGCGGTATGGGCGGGACCGACCTCGATCAGGTCAACCTGCTTGTCACCGACTGTTACGCTATATTCCCCGCTAAATGTCTTGGTTGGGTGTTTTTCGGCGACATCGGTAAAATCAAAGCTGCCGAAAATATCGACAAGATACTGTCCGGTCGGGCCCAAGTCTTTTGCCTGTGCCATGATTGCCGCCAGGGCAGGTGCGGGCAGCTCGTCCATTTCTTTGGCGCTGGCCTTTGACGCAATTACTTCCGCGTGCTGGCAGCAACCATTACCATGGGTATGATCTCCGTTCGCATGTGTGTTGACGATAATGCCAATGTCATCGGCGCCAACACCCGCAGCATCAGCCATGGTGGACAGCATATCGCGGGTGAGGCTGGCATCGAACAATGTATCGACGAGCAACGATTGCCCACCATCAGTAATCAGCCCGGCATTGGACCAGCCCCAGCCGCCATCAGGCTGCAAATAGGCGAAGATGCCATTGCCGGTTTCATACAGGCCTTTCTGGAAGGGTATGTTATCCATTTTACCTCTCGCTTTACTGTTTTTCTTTTTTGCATGTTCTGGCAGCTTTCGGACCATTTGGATAGAGGACCGAAATGGGGTGTGGTTTCGGGATTTATTGTGTAAAAACTCAAATTGTTATACCAAAGTGGCCGAAAATATATGAATGAATCAGAGCCCCCCCAATTTGGAATAGAACGGCTTTTTGTGCTGGCGCTGTTGGTGATTATCTCACTGGCTTTTGCGATGCTGATCGAGCCGTTTTTTGGCGCGATAGTCTGGGGCGTTGTCGTCGCAGTTCTGTTTCAGCCGGTTTATCAAAAAATATCCGGCTGGCTTTCGCCGCGGGTCAACCTTGCGGCTTTTGTGACGCTGATCCTTGTTATTCTTCTGGTTATTGTTCCTGCTATTTTGCTGGGCATGGCTCTGGTGCGTGAGGCGACCAGCGCTTATGCCAGCATCCAGGCGGGGGAGATTGATTTTGGCGGCGCCTTCATAGCCTTTCAAAATAGCCTGCCATCATGGGCGCAAAATCAAATTGCGGCTATGGGCTATGGCGATCTGGCAACCGTACGGCCACAAATTGAAGACGCGATTGGCAGCAGTCTTGAATTTCTGATCGCGCAGGCGCTTAGCTTCGGTCAGGGGGCGTTTCGATTCCTGCTCGCTCTGGGCGTCATGCTCTATCTGACATTCTTCCTGCTGCGTGACGGGCGCGCCCTGGCTGCCCAGATTGAAAATATCGTCCCGCTGTCTGAGAGTAAGAGTGCCATCCTGATCGACAAGTTTTTTGTCGTCATCATCGCAACGATAAAGGGCAGCTTTGTTGTTGCATTGCTGCAGGGAACGATCGGCGGGCTGATATTCTGGGCGCTGGATATTCGCGGCGCTTTGCTTTGGGCCGTTTCGATGGCAATATTGTCGCTCATTCCTGCGATTGGAACCGGTTTTGTCTGGGTGCCGGTTGCGATCTATTTGCTGGTTACAGGATCGATATGGCAGGGGGTTGTTCTTATCCTCGCGGGTATATTCGTCATCAGCTTGGTCGATAATATTGTTAGGCCAATATTGGTCGGCCGGGACACGCGTATGCCGGATTATGTTGTGTTGATCTCGACATTGGGTGGGCTGCAGCTGTTCGGTTTTAATGGTATTGTCATCGGGCCGCTACTGGCCGCCTTGTTTATCGCGGTCTGGCGGATTTTTGCCGAAATGAACAAGAGCGAGAGAGAGCGAATGGCGAAAGTCAGGATCGCAGATGATAAGTCAAAGCCATAGAAAGGCAGTGTTTTACTGCTTCGGTCGGTAATTCACTCTCGACGTCAAAGACAATCGCGCGGTTGCCCTCAAATGTCAGTATATCGCCATATAATTGCCTGCAGCGTTCGATCAGATTGGACTGGCAATGCACATAGATGGCGTAACCGCTGCCGGATTTTTTGTGGCGATCAATGCGGATGGTCGTACCGGATTTGGTAGCAGGCGTCAGATATGCTGGCTGACCCCATTTGAGCGTTTCCTCCAGCGGCCCGATTGCCGGATTGTCGGCAGCGGTCTCAAATATCAGCGCCCGCAGCGTCACCAGCCGATCAGCCATGGCTGGGGGAAGGCCGTCGAAAACTGCCTCGGTTTGCGATGGTAGCTTGGTGTTCATGATGTCACCTATTTTTCATCAGCCGAAGCGCCAGGCACATAGCGCAGCAGTTCTCCCGGCGTACAATCCAGATACTCACAGATTTTGGAAAGCGTTTCAAAACGAATGCCCTTGACCTTTCCGGATTTTAACAGGGAGAGATTGGCGTCCGTAATGCCCACATGAGCGGCAAGATCTTTGGACTTAACTTTCCGGACGGCCAGCATCACATCAAGGGTTACTTCAATGCTCATCAGACGATCTGCCTCAGTTCGTCCTGAAGCTCGCGTCCTTCGCGCAGGGCTCCCGCCAGTGCCATCAGCACAATGCCGATAAGCAAGCCCAGAGCATTGAGATCGATCAGATAGACAAAGAAATCAATGCTATTTTCAATGATCGATTCCGGTTCGATCAGCATCGGCAGCAATATGTCAAAACCGAGGAAAACCACATATAGCAATATCATCGAGACACCCATTCTGGATAAGGCATTGGCCGCACTGTCCAAAAATAGCTCGCCTTTCTCTGCATGAGCTAGAAACCGATTGATAGACCGGAAAAGCAGGAGGAATGTGAAAACTGCGAGGCTGCATGTGGCGACAAGAGCAATCTGGGCAACCAAACCCAGTTTGGGATCGTCCGACTCGATTTCGACCATATCGGTCAATAACTCCATATCTCCGGTCAATGCAGTCACGGCCGTAAGAATAATGACCAATCCGACCAACGAAGTCATGAGTCCGGCAATAATTCGCAGGGCTCGATAAAGCCATCGATTCTGAATGTAAGCTTTCTGATTCATAGAAACTACCTTTTGAATGACAGATAAAAATTATTGTAGAACAATAATAAATATTCATGTTTCAGAAAGATTCTAGAGTGTAGCTGGCGATATGCAATCGAAATATCCATTGAAGGAAACGCAGAAATGAGAATTCAAAGAAGCAACGCTATTATGGTAATCGCCTGTGGCAGCCTTGTCCTGGGAGGGTGTGCAAATACCGCATCCGGATATCGGCCGATAGTCGATGGCTATGAGGATGAAGCCTATCATGCAGATCTTGCCGATTGTCAGGCACTTGCGAAAACGAAGCGCTATGACAATGGGGATACCAAGACTTCAGCCTTGGCCGGTGCCGTTGTCGGCGGCGCAGTAGGGGCCATAGAAGATGACTCAGTAGAGGGTGCGATAGTCGGTGCGCTTTTGGGCGGCCTGATCGGCGGTGCGAGCGGCGCCGCTGATACCCGAACGGATCGAAAAGACATTGTTATTCGCTGCATGAGTGGTCGCGGTCACGCCGTTGTCGGCTGATAAAATACGAGATTTCTTAGCGATCTGATCCAGTCAGTCACGACCGCAAATTTCACAAAATCAACAAAACAACCATCGGGGCATATTTTCCGAAGAAGGATTCTTGCGCCCAAATTTTCCCCAAAAATGTCGAGAAAGGACATAATATGAAGAAGACCCTAATGATTTCCACCATCGCTGCTTTCGGCGTTCTGACCGGAGCCTCGGCTGCTCATGCGCAGAACGACGATGAAAATTTTGAAGGCGTAAAAGTTGGCGTGCAAGCTGGATGGGAGCGCCGCAAGATAGATGAAACCTTGCTACCTGCGCCCAATAGTGCGCGATTAAACGACAAAGCCAGCGGAATCTCCTACGGCGGTTTTGCAGGATATGATGCGCAGTTTGGCAGTTTTGTTCTGGGCGTCGAAGCCGATTTCAGCCCGAATAGCAAAACATTGCGTTCTACCCTGCCCGGAGGTGGTTCGATTGAGCTGGATTCCAAATGGAATGCCAGCGCGTCGGCCAGAGCCGGTGTCGCACTCACCCCCAATCTTCTGGCCTATGGCCGGGTGGGTTACGGCCTTAACCGCTATACCGTTCGCGGATTTGCGGCAGGAAACGACACTGCAGTTGCGACGGACAAGGTAACGGGTGATGGCCTGATTTACGGTGGCGGCCTTGAATATGCGATAAACAGAAACGCATCATTCCGTGTCGAATATCGCCGCAATGACAATGAAGCCTCCCTCGGCTCCAATCAGGTTCTTGGTGGTTTGACCCTGCGCTTCTGATCCCTCCCAAGAAGCGCTCCGCCGGAGGCCGGGCGACGGCAATTATCCCCTGATTGCTCGTCCGGCCTCACCTTATCTTCCTTCCTGAACAAGGACGCCGACGATAAAATGAAAATGACAGCATCACAAGGAAAGCAGCCCCGTACAGCTGATAAGCCTCAGAAAAAATCCTCCCTGGAGCGTCGTGGATCTGACATATCCAGCTGCTGCTATTGGCTGGTGCGGTTACTGGTCTGGGGAAGCAGAAACTCCTGATATTGCTATTGGCATTGCGCTATCCAATCAAGAAATGTCCGCTTTGTGATTCAGGCAGCTGCCAAGCGGCTAGTGCTCCACCGTTTTCCCGCGCTCCAGACCGGACAAAGCCAGCTGCTCGTCGATTTGCGCCATTAGCCGCTCCAGTCCTTCCTTGGATTTGGCCTCGGCACGGGCTACCAAAACATCCTGCGTATTTGATGCCCGCAGCAGCCACCAGCCGTCTTCCGTATTTACCCGTGCGCCATCAGTATTGTTGACGTCCGCACTGCTTGCTGAAAGGCGTTCAAGTATCTCCTCGATCACAGGGAATTTGCGGCTTTCATCGACCTGAAACCGCATTTCCGGCGTGTTGATCATCTCAACCATATCGCTGCGCAGCTGGGTCACGCTTTTGCCGATATTGGTTGCGGCCTGAATCAGGCGCACGGCGGCATAAGGCGCATCGTCAAAGCCGTAATAATCATGCTTGAAGAACACATGGCCGCTCATTTCACCGGCAAGCGGCGAAGAAACTTCCTTCATTTTGGACTTGATCAGGCTGTGCCCGGTTTTCCACATCAGCGGTTTGCCGCCGAGTGCCGCGATCCGGTCATAGAGCGCCTGTGATGCCTTTACGTCTGCGATAATCGTCGCTCCAGGCTCGGATTTCAGGACATCCTCTGCATAGATTTGCAGCAGCTGATCACCCCAGATCACCCGCCCTTCTCCATCAATTGCACCTATCCGGTCGCCATCACCGTCAAAAGCTACTCCGAAATCGAGCTTCTTGTCGGCGACAAGCGCCTTCAGATCGGCGAGATTCTTTTCTTCTGTGGGATCGGGATGATGATTGGGAAAATTGCCATCGACATCGGTAAAAAGGAGATGATGCTCACCGGGCAGGTTGGCAGTGAGTTTTTCGATGACCGGGCCGGCCGCGCCATTGCCCGCGTCCCAGCCGATTTTCAAGGCGTCACCAGTAAAATTCTTGGTCAATCGGGCAACATATTCATCCATGATATCAAAGCGTTCGATGCTACCAACCGCGTCATCGACTGCCACCTCCCAGTCACCGCTTGCCGCCATCGTGCCGAGCTTCTGGATGTCCGCTCCGAAAAAAGGTCGTCCCTGAAATACCATTTTGAAGCCATTATAATTGGCGGGATTATGGCTGCCGGTTATCTCGATGCCGCCCTGCACCTGTTCTAGGACACATTCGGCATAATAGAGCATCGGGGTTGGTCCCATGCCGATGGAAACGGCGTCCACACCAGCATCGTTCAGACCTTTGATCAGCGCATCTTCCAGCATCGGGGAACTGGTCCGCCCATCATAGCCGGTCGCAACCGCAGTTCCCCCCGCCCGTGCGATCAGCGTACCGAAGCCCCGACCAATGGCATAGGCATCATCTTCATCCAGCGTTTCGCCGATGATCCCGCGAATGTCATATTCGCGCAGGCTGGTTGGATGAAAGTCATGGGATGTACGTGCGGTCATCGATTATTTTCCTTTGGGGGAGCCGAACATGGCGCGTGGTGTATTTGTAGCGATGTAATAGAAAGCCTGTGGTCCAAAAGCTAGTCCCCGGATCGCCGTCATATCGCACCAGACCGGCAGCTTACCGGTGATTGGCCGCTTCCAATTCCTTCAGCAGAATGTCTCGGGCCCGGTTTATCTGACGAGCCAGCTCTTCATCTCCGCCGCGGTCAGGATGATGCTCGGTCAGGCGTGATCGCCATGCTGCATTGATCGTGGCTTGGTCTGCCCCTTCGGCAATGCCTAATAAGGATCGCGCCCGGTCCAGTTCAAAATTACGCGGCTTGCGATTTTCTTCCGTCTCGACTTTGCGTGCACCGAAAATCTTGGAGCCGCTCCACGCCAACGCCGCCACTATCAATCCACCACCAAATATCCAGTTACCGCCGCGGCATAAATTAACGCCAACCAACGCTACAGCAACCGCTAACCAGTCATTCGGCCCCATGGTCTTGGCCCGGCCCGACAATATGAGCGCGGCGATGACGGACCCGCTCAATATGAGCATGAACGTCATGGCTTAGGCAACAAGTTGGGGTTTGCCAAAAACCGGCCGCTCGCCTTCTGGTTGCGGCAAGGCAAGATGCTTGATCAGTTCGCGCAATTCCTGCCGGGCCGCAATGTGGCTGGTCGCGAGGCGGCCGAGATGTTCTTTGTCGAGCATCGTCAAGCCGGCGGGGAAAAGTTCACGGTAGATCACACGTTCACTCAGGCCAGGTATGACCCGAAAGCCGACCCGTTGTGATAATTCTGTCAGGGCAGAGATGACCCGCTGCATATTGTGCGCCTCGACATGTTGTGTACGATTGCGCAGCACCACCCAGTCGATGGTCGTGCCATCCGCTTTGGCGCGTGCCTTGCGGGCTTCCCAGATCAATTCGGCATAAAAGCTAAGCTTGCGAACCTTGAAAGTTTCCGGATCGACTTGACCTATCAAGTCAAAGTCAACAAAACTGTCGTTGATCGGCGTCACCAGCGTATTGGCGCGGGTGGCGACAAAACGAGCAAATTTGTCATCACGACCCGGCGTATCGAACAACAGATAATCGACACCGTGGCCCATCCGTTCAACCAGTTGTTCCAGTCGGGCAAGGTTATCTTGTTCGAACACCTCGAAATAAGGTTGTGGAATATCGATGTTCAGCCGGTCCATCGTGGCCCTGCGATTTTCCAGATAACGATAAAGCGTACGCTGGCGCGGATCGAGATCAATGACTGCGACCTTATGTCCCTGATAGGCGAGTGCGACAGCAACATGAACGGCGGTGGTGGACTTGCCGGTCCCGCCCTTTTCATTGGCAAAGACTATATGATGCGCTTTGCTGTCGACCATCTGCTTTGTTGCACCCCCGTTTTGACAACCGGATTCGAAACCAGAATGAATCGCAAAACCGGGTGCCTTGAAGCCAGTGCTAACCTAAACGGCGGTTGAATAAAAGCGCAGGTGACAAAAACTTACCAATGCTGTGACCACTGTCCCGGCTTAAGACGCTGCCCCGGTCAGCGGCACGCCGGCCACCGTGATACGGTTAAGATAGCGGCGATGTCCCTGATAATCATTCAGTGCATAATGCCAGGTGGAACGATTGTCCCACATGGCCAGCATGCCTTCTTGCCATTGCAGGCGGAAGTGAAATTGCGGCTGCCGGATATGGGTATAAAGCTCATCCAGCAATGCCGTGCTTTCCGCCGGGTCCATATCGACAATCTCCAATGTGAAACCCGGATTGACATAGAGACCCTTTGCTCCGGTTTCGGGGTGGCTGAGTACCACGGGATGGATTGCTTCTTGCACCGCAGATTCCGTATTGCCAAAGCGGCCGCCAAATTTCTTTTGATAGTCACTGTCTTTACCGAAAATATGGGCGTTACCGTGCCGGGCCCTCAGGCCATCCAGACGCACTTTCATCTCGTCATCCAGCGCTTCATACGCAGCGTGCATTCCGGCAAACAATGTGTCGCCGCCGCTCGGCGGGATTTCCAGTGCGTAGAGGATAGAACCCATAGCGGGGATCTCGTCATAACTGTGATCGGTGTGCCAGCCGCCGCCAATATTCACTTCCTGATCCGGTTCTTTCAAGACTTTGGCAATTTGGGGGTAGCCCTCGACGGGCGTGAAAAAGCGGTTGATGTCGATATCGTTCCAACGCTCTGCAAAGGCGATATGGTCTTCTGGTGTCAGCTGCTGGTTTCGGAAAAACAATGCACCGGAATCAAAAAAAGCTTCCCTGATTTCCGCGAACTCGTCATCGGTTAAAGACGTTAGATCGACACCTTCGACAATTGCGCCCACAGCTTCGCTCGCTTTGGTTATCTGCACCTATTCTCTCCCGAATCTTATTATCGGATAGATATATAGCCTATTTCTGTGATATTGGGACGGACAATTGCGATAAGGAGCACAGCCTATGACCGACACCAAATTGAATCGCCGCCAGATGCTCGCCGCGGGCGCGGCAACGGGTATCGCCCTGACCGCCTGTCAGTCGGTCGCTGCACAGGGAGACACCAACCTGACCGGTAAATCTGTGCTGATCACTGGCTGTTCTTCCGGCTTTGGCTATCTCGGTGCACTGCATTACGCTGAACGGGGTGCGAAAGTCTTTGCCACCATGCGAAACATGCCACGTGAAGAAGCAGGAAAACTGGAAGCCGCGGCAAAGGATGGCTCTGACCTGACATTATTGGAACTCGATGTGCTGTCGGATGAATCGGTTGCCAAAGCGGTGGCGGAAGCAGAACGGCTTAACGGCGGCGCTCTGGATGTCATCGTCAACAATGCTGGTATCGGCACGGGCGCGTCGGTTGAGCTGCAGGATATCGAGGCGACTCAGCTGTTGTTCGAAACCAATACCGTCGGGCCGCACCGGGTGGCGCGTGCAGCTTTGCCAGCGATGCGGGCCAAAAAAGCCGGACTGATCATCAATGTGTCATCGCAGCTGGGCCGGGTCATGATACCGGGCATGGGGCTCTATTCCTCGACCAAGTTCGCACTGGAATCGATGAGCGAGCAAATGGCTTATGAATTAGTCCCGAACGGCGTTGATGTTACGGTGGTGCAGCCGGGCGGCTATCCGACCAAGATCTGGGAAAATGGCAACAAGCTGACCGCACCGATGCTGGAGCGGGCGACCGAAGAGAGCAAAGCCGCCTATCCCGAGCTGGTCGCAGGAGCGCTGCGTGATGGTGGCGGCTCTACCGATCCGATGGATATACCGCGCGCCATAGCTGGCCTGATAGCTATGGCACCCGGTAAACGGCCGCTGCGTGTCCCCGTTCATCCCGGCAGCAAGCCATCATTGGCTATTAATGATGTCAGTGCCAAGACCCAGGTGGCGATGCTGGGCAATTCGCCCTTTGGCCCCTGGATCAAGGATGTGCACGAGCGAGGTTGATCAGGCGTTAACCGCCGCACCGGTCTGTTTGGCCAGTAAAAGCGGCGCCATGTAAAAAGCCAGGAAGACCAGGTTGGGGATCACATTCGCCGCGTTGCCCGACGCGACCGAAGCGCTACTATCGATCACAAACCAGGTGAGAAACACGTAGATGGACCCGCGCCGGATCAGCTCATTGCCCTGTTCCACACCGGGCGCAGAGATGAACAGATACATCGCACCCAGTCCGCCGAACACGCCGCCGGCTATCGCCATGGCAAGTTTCGCTTCTGGCGTCGTCAGGCCGGCCACGCCTTGGCTTCCGGAGGAGGCCAGATTGAAAAACATGTCATTCATGCCGGTGAAATCGGTAACACCGGCCAGAGCAAACAGGACGGCGGTGATGATCGAAAAGGCGCCGATGATACGCATGGCGCGCGCTGCAGTTGTGGGTGACATGATCTATCTCCTTTTTGATTCCCGGTAATGAAACCCGATGCGGATAGTGAAAACAATTACCTGACAGGTAAGTGCGCCCCTTGTGCTGCGCTGGCATGGTGCAATAATATTGATTGGAGGAGATGGAGATGCAGACAGAATTTGGCAGTATATTGAAGGAATGGCGCAAGTTACGCCGGTTCAGTCAGCTTGATCTGTCGCTGGAGGCCGACATGTCGGCGCGCCATCTCAGCTTTCTCGAATCGGGCCGCTCCAATCCCAGCCGGGCTATGGTATTGCGGCTGTCGGAGGCCCTGAAACTCCCGCGCGGCACTGCCAATCAGGCTTTAAATGCAGCCGGTTTTGCGGCCATTTATCCCAGTTTACCAGATGATGCACCGGAACTCGCGCCTGTTCATCAGGCCATTGCGACCATGCTCGACCATCATGACCCCTATCCTGGCATTGCGGTGGACCGGCACTGGAATGTCGTACGGTCCAACAAGGGCTCGCAAATGCTGTTGGCGCTGGCTGGCCCGGGCCAGACGGTGAATCTGATGGAGGTTTTGATCAAAAGTGCCGAGATGGACCTCATTGAAAATTGGGACGAAGTAGCGATGCTATCGCTGACCCGCTTACGCACTGAAATATTGGAGCTTGGCGGCGATGAGAAATTATCTGCCTTGATGCAGCGTGTGTCTGATCTGGACCGGGTTAAAAATGCCGATCTTGCTTCGATCAATCTCAACCAGGCGGTCATTCCCACCATCTTGCGGGTTGGTGAAAATCGCTTGTCGCTCTTTTCGACTATCTCGCAATTTGGCTCCGTGCAGGACACACAGGCGGGCGAAACGCGTATTGAACTGATGTTCCCAATGGACGATGAAACCATTCAGTTTTTCGAAAGGTAGCGACGGGCATCTGGCAGCAGAGGGTTGTCAGGGAGTGGAGTTTTTAACATGCTGAAGATGCGTTTCTTAGCCTTGCCGCTGCTGTCTCTGGCGGCTTGCACGCCCGGGCCCGATCTCACTGAAAGCCCGAAAAATGCCGGCATAACCAAAACAGAATCTTTGCCGGAAAATAGGGTCTCGGCCGAAAATCTTGCCAAGTGGCGCAAGGATAACCCGAGCTGGTATGCTGCTGTAGAGCCTTTTCAGGTGATTGGCGAGGATGGTGCAGGCATCTATTATGTCGGAACTGAGGGGTTGGGTATGTTTTTCATCCCGACCCAAGACGGCCATATCGTTATTGATGGCGGCATGCCTGATCAGGGACCGATGGTTGCAGAGGCCATCACCCAGCTCGGCTATGATCCCAAGGACATAAAAATCCTCCTCAACAGCCATGCACATCTCGACCATTCTGGCGGGCTGGCCGACCTGAAAGCAATGAGCGGTGCCGAGATGATTGCTAGCGAAGGTGATCGCTCCGCGCTGGAAGGTGGTTTCTATCTTGGGTCTGAAGATCAGGACTTTCTGTTCGCGCCGCCGGTGAAGGTCGATCGCATCATCGCCGACGGAGAGAAGGTAAAGCATGGCGGCGTGATACTAACCGCCCATGCCACGCCGGGCCATTCGCGTGGTTGTACATCCTGGACCATGGATGTCGAGCAGAGCGGCAAATCATACGATGTACTGGTATTTTGCTCCGCCACGGTGGCTGCCAACCGACTTGTTAATCCGCCGCAATATGAAGGCATTGTTGAGGATTATCGCAGCACGTTTGACAAGACACGTGATTGGATGCCGGATGTCTTTCTTGCCAACCATCCCGGTTTTTTTGGATTGATGAAGAAGCGCGAACGGCAACGAGCTGGCGATCCGCTAGCCTTTGTCGATGATCAGGCCTTTGGAAAGTTCATTACCCGGGTAGAAGGCTGGTTCATAGATGCGCTGCAAAAACAGTCGGCAGCGACAACGCCCTAGGCTAGTCAAAAGGGGGCTTGCCCAAACACCGGCCCCGCCCCTAATTTTACCGTGACGGCAATAGAGGAATGGAATATGGCGACAGCAAAACAGGTTATCGAGAAATTCTGGAAGATCCAGAACGAGCATGATTATACAAAGCTCAATCCTCTTTTTGCCGACAATGCGGTGTTCGAAGATCCAGCCATCGGGCGGGTTGAGGGCAAGCCAGCTATCGAAAAACTTCTCGCCGGATTGACCAAGGAACTGGCGGACAAGAAAATGCATTTCGAAGTTCTCGAAATTGCTGGCGATGACCATGTCGCCTGGTCGCGCTGGCTCTGGAAAAGACCTGAAGGCGATATTGAAGGGGTTGGACTATACAAGGTCGCGGATGGCCAGCTGATATCCTATCGCGACTTTTATGCGGTGCCCAAAGGATAGCACTTTTAATCCTTCGGTTGAATATCTTCCGGATAGGGATTGCGCGATATCAGGCCCCATGAACTGTTGTTTGACAGGCTTTGGCGCGCATCAATCTCGATCAGCAACTCTTTGGTCTTGATGATATCCGCACCGACAGCGGACGATAATGTCTCGATACTGCGCCACTTATATTTTTCGCCGCGCAGCAAAAGGATCAGCCGCTCTTTGCGCTTGTCATCCAGCCGATATTCGCGGCGCTTGGCCAGCCAATGGGTGAGAAACACCGTCGCAAGCGAAGCAACCGCGCCGACCACGGCGCCGATAAGGACGGCAATTTCTGCACTAACGGTCATTCCGGTTCCTCCAAGTTTCGATCAGGGATTAGGCCACATCAGGGCGCTTTTCATTTCCGATTCAATGTCAGCAATCAACGTTGCCGCATCTGGCACGCTGGATATCATGCCAGCAGACTCGCCGATACCGATATGTGCTCTGTCAAAATCTGCCTGACGCACGCCGTCATCATAGGCGGCCCGGCCTTCCTCCGGATCATTTCTCAACACATCTATGCGATCTTCCCATTGCCGGTACAGGTCATTCCGGATGGCCCGAAAGTCAAAAGACTCGGGCCAGTTTTTCCGCCGTAATATATCAAAGACCGAGCTGCGCGCTGTATTATCACCATCGGTCTGGGTCGCAACTTTCTTGGCTTTCGGGTTGGCTAGACATTCGCTGGTGGCCCAATACCGGGATCCCATCATGGCGCCATCTGCGCCCAGCACCATAGCCGCAGCAAGGCCGCGACCATCGGCAATGCCTCCAGCACCCAGCAAATGGGTTTCGGGTGCATGGGCGGCAAGCCAGTCTGCCGTTTCTGAGATAAAAGAGAATGTCCCTCTGCCGCGATCTTGGGTCGCGCCATGTCCACCGGCTTCGGTACCCTGCGCAACAATTATTTTCGCGCCGGCCTCAATCGCCACCGGCAAATCTTTCAGCGAATGGATCTGGCATATCAGCGTCGCTCCTGATCGCAGAATCCGTTCAGAAAATGGGCGGGGATCGCCAAAGGATAGCATGATCGCAGCGGGACGATGATTGTCCATCAGCCAGTTTAGCGCGTCGGAATTTTCCGCAAGCTTCCAACTGATGAATCCGCAGCCAAGGCGTTTCATGGCCGCAGGATCGTCTTTGAGCGCATCCGCCGCGATGTCATATTCCCGGCTGGTCCATTCAAGATCACCATAGCCGCCGCCAACCAGCCCCAATGTTCCGGCCCGTGCACAAGCCGATGCCAGCGCGCCGCCAGAGGCCAGCGCCATTGGCGCAAGTGCCAGCGGTATCTTCAAATCGAAATGATCGGCAAAGCGTGTCACTCTTGTTCCTTCAAAAATGCGATAATCGTTTCGGCGATCTTGCTGGTAATGGTGTGCGCTAGAAGTCTATCGCCAGTCCCTTATGTTCCCAATCTCCATAACGAGTAGGGCTGTTCTTTTCTAAAATTTCGTCGGCTTTCTCAAGCGGATCGGGTTCCGGAACCGGAGGATTTTTGGACAGATGGGCAGGTGGTTTGACATTGTCGGGACGTTCTCCCGGCTGGCGAGTATCAGATTTTCTATCATTTTTGGCCATATTTTCTATTTTCCATATGTTTGAAAAACCCCGCCTCAGCCCCTATATTGAAGGGGAAAGCACTATAATCAAGCGAGTTGACCTATGAATTTTCTAAAGACAACCATGTTGCTGGCGGCACTGACAGCCTTGTTCATGGTTATGGGATTCTCACTTGGCGGTCCGCGCGGCGCGATATTGGCGCTTCTGGTGGCGGCTGGAATGAACCTCTTCACTTACTGGAACGCCGATAAAATTGTGCTGAAAATGCACAAGGCGGTCGAGGTCGATGCCAGCAGCCATCCGGAATTTTATACGATGGTGCAGCGACTGGCGCAGCGTGCGCAGCTGCCGATGCCGAAAGTCTATATTGTTGATCAGGCGCAGCCCAATGCCTTTGCTACCGGCCGCGATCCGGAACATTCGGCGGTGGCGGCAACAACCGGTCTGCTCAACATGCTGAGCTATGACGAGATTGAAGGCGTGATGGCGCATGAGCTCGGCCATGTGAAAAACCGCGATACGCTGATCATGACAATGGTTGCTACGATCGCCGGTGCTGTTTCGATGCTCGCCAATTTCGGCCTGTTCTTCCGCGACAATCGCGGCATTGCCGGGTTGTTGGCGGTGTTCATCGCGCCCTTTGCGGCGATGATCGTGCAAATGGCGATCAGCCGGACCCGCGAATATGGCGCGGATCGGTCAGCAGCCGAGATTAGCGGCAAGCCGCTAGCGCTTGCGTCCGCTTTGCACAAGATTTCTGGACAGGCACAGCGTATTGCCAACCCGGTGGCCCAGCGCAATCCTGCCGCAGCGCAACTCTATATTGTGCCATCCGGTGTGAAGCAGATGTTCTCGACCCACCCCGCAACCGAAGACCGCATCGCCGCGTTGCAGGATATGGCCAGTGGCGGCGGATCGGACGGCTGGTCAAGCAATGCCGATGAAATTGGTGATATGGGCAGACTCAGAACCAAGCGTAGCGCGCTCGATCCAACACGGTGATGCAAAGCGCCAAGCGCGCCGCACTTGATCCAAAGTGAAGTGTGTTTATGGGGAGATCAGCGTGATCCGCTCTGGATTCCGCAGTAAGTGCGGAATGCAAAATATATGAACAACCCAGGCTCTTCCAGAATTCCCGGTCTCCCGGCCCGCACGGCGGCGCTGCGGCTGCTGGATGCCGTCTGCAGGCGCGGAGAAACGTTGGATCAAGCCATGGCAGCGGCGACCTCGAAACTTTCCAATCCGTCTGACCGGTCGCTGGCGCATAATATCGCAGCTAACGCCCTGCGTTGGATGACCGCGCTCGATGCAATGATCGACAGTGCGACCAGGAAACGCTTGCCCGATGATGCCAAGGCGCGAATGGCGCTGCGCATTGCCTTGGTGCAGGTTCTGGTACTGGAAACACCGCAACATGCTGCGATTGCTACAGCTTTGCCACTCGTCCATGGTGGGCCGCGACGACTTGTGCATGGCGTTTTCTCCACCGTGATGCGCGGACTGGAATCTGGTAAGCTGACCTTGCCCGAGGCTCCCGAGATACCTGGCGAAACGCTCGATCGCTGGACCCATCATTGGGGAGAAGATGTGGCCAGCAGTGCAGGTCGTGCCTGGGCCAGTGCGCCGCCGCTCGATCTCAGTTTCAAGGATGATGATATCGGCGCGTTGGAGGGTGAGAGGCTCTCCCCCAAACATCTGCGTATGCCATCGGGGTCGTCCGTCACCGATCTGGCGGGCTTTGACGATGGTGCCTTTTGGGTACAGGATCTGGCAGCGTCCTTGCCAGCCCGATTGCTCGGCGAAGGTGGCGGCAAAACCGTGCTCGATCTTTGTGCTGCGCCGGGTGGCAAAACCATGCAGCTCGCGTCTGCGGGCTGGAAAACCATATCTGTTGACAATAGCGCAAAACGGATGGAGCGGTTCAAGGATAATCTCGCTCGCACCAAACTGGACGCGGAAATTGTGATCGCGGATCTGATGAACTGGGAGCCATCACAGCTCGCTGACGCGATCCTGCTGGACGCGCCATGCAGCGCGACGGGTATTTTTCGCCGCCATCCTGATGTGCTGCATTGCATCGGATCGCGCCAGGTTGCCGAGCGCGCAGACGTACAAAAAACACTGCTCGACCGGATTGCAACATGGGTCAAACCGGGCGGGATGCTGGTCTATGCCGTCTGTTCGCTGGAGCCGGAAGAGGGCGAGGAACAGATAGAGCAATTTTTGGAAAACCATGCGGATTATGAGCTGGTCGCAGCCCGGAGTGATGAACTTCCCAATGGCATCGAACCCGATGATAAGGGATGCGTGCGGACGCTGCCCAATATGCTCTCAGAAAAAGGGTGTCTCGACGGCTTTTTCATCGCGCGGTTGCAGCGAAAAGGTTGATCGGACGATGAAATTCAGCCTGTCCCCAAATTGTCCACAGACCTTTAAGATTACCGCTGAATCGCGCCTTGCGGGTCCAATGCAAAAATCCTAGACGCAAGATGGTAAAGGAACCGTCATGACCAGCCCTGTCCGTATCGCCCCCTCCATTCTTTCTGCAGATTTCGCGCGGCTGGGTGAAGAGGTCCGAGCGATTGACGAAGCGGGTTGTGACTGGGTGCATGTTGACGTCATGGACGGTCATTTTGTTCCGAATATTACCATCGGCCCGGCTGTCGTCAAAGCGCTGCGTCCGCATAGCGAGAAGCCGTTTGACGTACATTTGATGATTTCGCCGGTGGATCAGTATCTTGAGGCTTTTGCCGACGCCGGTGCAGATATCATTTCTTTCCATCCCGAGGCCGGAGCCCACCCGCATCGCACCGTGCAAACAATCCACACGCTGGGCAAGCAGGCCGGACTGGTCCTCAATCCTGCTACGTCGCTGGATGTGCTCGATTATCTGATCGACGATCTTGATCTTATTTTGGTCATGAGCGTCAATCCCGGTTTCGGCGGACAGAGCTTTATCGATACACAGCTGCGAAAGATTGAAGCGATCCGTCAGCGCATTGACGCAACTGGCAAGGATATCCGGCTGGAAGTGGATGGCGGTATTGATTTGAATACAGCGCCCAAGGCGATTGCAGCGGGTGCCGACACGTTGGTAGCGGGCACAGCGACCTTTCGCGGTGGCCCTGACCAATATGCCGCCAACATAAGCGGTCTGAGGGGTGAATGAGCGCAGACCGTCCCGAAAATGAAAGTCCCGCCGATGATCCCGCTAGTGATCCAGGCGGCGGACTAGAGCGCTATAGCGGCGAAGAAAGCGAGGCGCCGGAAGGACGTAGTCTGACCCTTCGTGCGGGGGGTGATCGCGGGCAATCGCTGGCGGAGCAAACCGCGCTGCTCTATTATCGTATGACTTGGCGAATGCCGCTGCATCGGTTGCGGCTGTCGGGAAAACTACCGCTGCGCTTGCTCGCTGTACCGGTTGACCCGGTCGATGGTGACCGGGTGCAGGGCATGGCAGTCCGTGCAGGCCATTTCCTTTTTCGCGGTCTCCAGAAAAAACTCGACGGCATTGATTTTGCTGACCTGAAATTGCCGCCTGCTTTTGAAGACTATGTCCATCGTTTTGTCTGGCTGCGTGATCTTGATACTGCCGCATCCCGCGACCAAGCCTTGCCGGTTGCTGAAAAGCTGGTCGAACAATGGCTCGATGCCAACGGCAAGAAAATCCGGCAACCAGCCTGGCGCCCCGACAATTGCGGCTGGCGCCTGCTCATCTGGGCCAGTCATGCACCGCTGATCCTCTCGTCGAACGACCTGATTTATCGCTCCAAAGTCCTCAACAACATTGCTCGTACTGCCCGGCACCTCGACCGGACGGCTGACAAGGCGACTTCCAGCCTCGGCCGTCTCGTTGCGTGGAGCGGGGTGGTCGCCGCGTCGCTGCTGATTCCCGAAGGACGGGTGCGCCGTATTGTCGGGGAAGCGGGTCTGGAAAAGGCGATGGGTGAATTTTTCTATCCCGACGGCGGATCTGTTTCACGCTCTCCGCTTAATCAGATGGACGCGGTGATCCTGCTTTCAATGCTGAAGCAAGTCTATCTAGCCCGTGAAGAAGATGCGCCCGAATTCCTCGAAAATGCGCTGGCACTGGCTGTGCCACCGTTGACCGGCCTCACCCATTTCGATGGCAGTATGGGCAATTGGCAGGGTGGCGGCGCGACGTCGACGGAGCAGGTCGATCAAGCCATTGAAGCCAGTGGTATTCGCGCAAGGCCCCTGCGGCAGGCGCGCGATTGGGGTTATCAACGCGTGTCGTCAGGACGTTCCGTGTTGATAATGGATGCAGCGCCGCCGCCGATCGCAAGGATGGCGGTCGCGGGCTGTGCGTCGACACTGGCATTTGAATTTTCCAACGGCGACAACCGGATTATCGGCAATTGCGGTGGCGCGGGGCTGGTCGGCGCGACCATTCCGGCGGCACTGGCACGCGGACTGCGGACAACGGCGGCACACAGCACCCTGTGTATCGACAACAGCAACAGCACCTCGATCCTGCCTGACGGCAAATTGGGCCGCGGGGTGAACGAGGTGGAACTGTTCCGCCGTGATGTTGAAAATGCGACCCGGCTGGAGGCGAGCCATGATGGTTATGCACGGCGTTTCGGGCTGCTCCACAAACGCTTGTTACTGATGCGCTCTGATGGGCTAGAACTGCGCGGTGAGGATATGCTGATCCCCGATGGCCGCAAACGCCGGCGCAAGAAAAAGGACGTGGAATATGCGCTGCGTTTCCACCTTGGTCCTGATATTGAAAGTGACCTGATATCCGAAGGCAAGGGCGTGCTATTGCGTCTGAAAGACGGAAATCTATGGCAATTTCGCGCTACAAGCGGGACAATCATTCTTGAAGACAGCGTCTGGGTCGATGGCATGGGTATCCCTCATGGCGTCATGCAGATGGTGATAACAGACACGGTGGGCAGCGGCGGCGGCGCGACTGGCTGGCTGCTCAAACATATGGGATAAAGACGATCATGACAGAGAATATTACGATCAAACGGGCTCTGCTTTCGGTGTCCGACAAAAGCGGTTTGGAGGATCTGGGCAAGGAACTGGCCGCCATGGGCGTGGCGTTGATCTCCACAGGCGGTACGGCAAAGGCCCTGCGCGATGCCGGGCTTGATGTTGCTGACATTTCTGATGTTACCCATTTCCCGGAGATGATGGACGGCCGCGTGAAAACCCTGCATCCCAAGGTCCATGGCGGCTTGCTCGCCCGTCGTGATAATGCGGGCCATGTCGCGTCGATGGAGGAGCATGACATTGCCGGGATCGATCTGGTAATCGTCAACCTCTATCCCTTTGCCCAGACTGTGGTCAAAGGCGCGGCTCGTGACGAAATTATTGAGAATATCGACATTGGTGGCCCCAGCATGGTGCGCAGCGCGGCGAAAAACCATGATTTCGTGACCATCGTTACCGACCCGTCGGATTACGACATATTGCTTGCGGAACTGAAAGAAAGCGGCGGTGCGACAAGCCTCGATTTCCGCAAGAAAATGGCGGCCAAGGCCTTTGCCGCAACGGCGAGCTATGACGGCATGATTGCACAATGGTTCGGCTTTGCCGACCAACAGCAGATGTTCCCGCCGACCCTGCCACTCACCATGAGCCAGCCGACGGAACTGCGCTATGGCGAAAACCCGCACCAGATGGCTGCGCTTTATCTGCCGGATGGACCATCCGCCAAGGGCATTGCCCAGGCAGAACAATTGCAGGGCAAGGCACTGAGCTATAATAATTATAATGACGCTGATGCCGCGCTGGAACTGGTCAGCGAGTTTCGTGACGGGCCGCCAACCGTAGTGATTGTCAAACATGCCAATCCCTGCGGTGTGGCAAGCGGCGACAGCATATTGGAAGCCTATAAGGCCGCGCTCGCCTGTGACAGTGTTTCGGCCTTTGGCGGGATTATCGCGGTCAACCGGCCGCTGGACGGCGCGGCGGCCGAAGCGATGACCGGCATTTTCACCGAAGTCGTCTGCGCGCCCGATGCAGATGCCGATGCCCGCGCGATTTTTGCGAAGAAGAAGAACCTGCGGCTCTTGCTGACGGGTGAGCTGCCGGATCCTGCGCGTGGCGGCATGGGGTTGAAGTCGATAGCGGGCGGCTATCTGCTGCAATCGCGCGACAATGGACAGATTGCCGAAGAAGACCTGAAATGCGTCACCAAGCGCCAGCCGAGCGCTCGGGAAAAAGCGGACTGCCTGTTTGCCTGGACTGTCGCCAAGCATGTGAAATCCAACGCGATTGTCTATGCCAAGGACGGCTCGACCGCAGGCGTTGGCGCGGGGCAGATGAACCGGCTGGAGTCCGCGCGGATTGCCGCATGGAAAGCCAAGGACGCAGCTGAAAAAGCCGGTTGGAGTGAAACACGGACGATTGGATCAGCTGTGGCCTCCGACGCCTTCTTCCCCTTTGCCGATGGCCTGATGGCGGCGGTCGAAGCGGGCGCAACGGCGGTGATTCAACCCGGCGGCTCGATCCGCGATGACGAGGTAATTGCAGCGGCAGACGAGGCGGGCTTGGCGATGCTGTTTACCGGGATGCGGCATTTCCGTCATTGATGAAAACGGCTTTTTGGTGACGTCCGCTATCGGGATGAAGCCGTTGTTGGCGTGGGCAGACGGCTGTCGCCTGCCTATTCGGGCAGAGCGATCAAATGGGCGATCATGCGAGTGCCTTCAAAAACGGCAGTATCTTCAACATTAATTCCATCTTCAACGAAGACGAAATCAAATACGCGGTCTTGATCAACATCGCTGTGCAGCATGGCCAAAAACCTGTCACCGGCATCGGCAGGATGCTGAATTCGGATAGTCACATTCTCGCTTTGACCCGGGTTGAGGTAAGTGAAACCGGAAACGATATCACCATCCGGGCGGCCATCAATGACCGGGTGAAGGACAATCCAGCCCGCCTTTTCAATCGTTACGGCGGGAAAGGTCACCGCGGTTGTATTCGCGCGCAAGGTCGACACATCCGTTCCATCGACGCGAACTTCGGAGGCGATGGACTTTCCATTCTGACGGGTCAAGCCTTCAACCTGAATCGCGTTGGCGGTGCCATTGCCCATTGTAATTTGAGATCTTTCGGGCGTTTCCTGTGCCGTGGCCGTTCCGGAGATGAATGCAATTGATAGGGCAAAAGACAGGGCGCGTTTGATGTGCATGACAGGAACCTCTTCACTTTCTTTCAGGCACATACCGGGCCTGCGGGTAATATTTCATTTCAAGTATGAATTGGTTTTGTAAACAACACAATAGCCGGGCAGGCCAGCTTGAAATACCCAAAGAGATATTGCGCACATAAGAGCGGGCTCCCCCTATACATTCGTGCTTCATTCCGCCAAACCTGTTTGCATGAAACTGAAACTGGAAAACAAAGCCGTCCTTGTCACCGCTGGCAGCAAGGGCATTGGACTGGCCACCGCTTTGGGATTTCATGAATCCGGCGCCAATGTCGCGATTTGCGGGCGGTCGCAGGACAATCTGGATGCTGCTGCAGCGCAGATGCCCGGTTGTCTGGCGTTGACGGGCGATGTCTCGCAGGGGGAAGATATTGACCGCGTCATCGGTGCGGTGGCGGATAAATTTGGCGGTATCGATATATTGGTGAACAATGCCGGCGGTCCCCCGCCTGGTCTTTTTGAAGACCTGTCCGATGGCGACTGGGACAATGCCGTGCAATTGACCCTGATGTCGGTCATCCGCGCGACGCGGCTGGTTCTGCCTCATATGCGGGCGCAGAAATGGGGGCGGATTATCAATATTTCATCCTCGGGCGTGAAACAGCCGGTGCCAGGTCTTACCCTGTCGAACAGTATCAGGATGGCGGTACTCGGCTGGGCCAAGACGCTCGCCAATCAGGTGGCGGGCGATAACATATTGGTGAACACGGTCTGCCCCGGCTTTACCAATACCGACCGGGTCACGCAGATATTGGAGAATCAGTCCAGGGCATCGGGTAAGAGCACCGAAGAAATCGCTGCCGGCATAGCTGCCCAGATTCCCATGCAGCGAATTGGTGAACCGGAAGAAGTCGCCAATCTGGCAATTTTCCTGGGATCAGAGGCGGCGAGCTACATTACGGGCACAGCCATCCAGGTGGACGGCGGATCGGTACAGGGTTTCTGAAAAGCCAGACAATAATTGCCGAATATTTATAGAAACTATTCGGGTGTAGCGGCCTGCGCTGTTTGACCATCGCCTTCCGGTGCGGCGATAATGTCGCGGGTTACGCTGCCCTTGTCGACAGTGAACGTTCCGGCATCACCCACAGAAGAGCGGATACCGGCATCGGCGTCACCAGCCTGACCGACAATCGCGGATTCGGTGACACTGCGTGCCTGCGCGCCGCCAAACATGGCTTCCAGCGTCTGTTGCTGCACACCACCGGTTTGCGGGCGCGGCTGGCCGGGTTGTGGCGGGGTCAGAGCGAAATCGGGTGGAATCACCAGCGGTGCCTGGCGCGACACAGCGAATTCATCGGGACGGTCACGGTCAAACAGGCCGCTGGAACCGCAAGCAGACAGCCCAACCAGTGAAACGAGACTGATACCAATTACTGATTTACGCATATTCACTTACCTCAATCCTTCTTTGGCCGAGTTTTCCTTGTGGCCTTAAATCTCTACCTAGAGCCTTTGGCGGGCTCTTTGCCATGGGTCAACTGTCACCAAGCTGAATATTAATCTTCATCCGGCTTTTCGCGTATTAACAGCGCGCGTGCAAGCAAGATTACAACACCGATGGAAATGCACGCATCCGCAACATTGAAAATCAGGAACGGGCGGAAGTCACCAATATGTAAGTCTGCAAAATCAGCAACATAGCCGAGCCGCGCCCGGTCCAATATATTGCCCATCGCCCCGCCGAGGACGAAGGACAGGGCAATAATATCCCATTTCGCCTTTTCCCGCCACATCCAGATCAGAACCGCGACGCCAATCGCACCGGTCAGGGCGACCAGCGCCCAGCGCTGAAAATCGGTCGATGCGGTCAGGAACCCCATGGATACGCCGTAATTTTCCGCCCAAGTCAGATTGAAAAAGGGTAGCAGTTCAATCTGGCCCTTGGCCTTCAGATCGAGCGGATGCATCACCATATATTTGGTGAACTGGTCGATAATGAAGATCAGGAACGCGACAATAAGGCCGGTGACCCGGTATTTCGATACGGCTTCGGTCATGCGTTAAGAACCCCGTCACAGCGGCCACAGAGCGCGCCATCTTCTTCCACGTCCGGCAACAAGCGCCAACAGCGCCCGCATTTATGATGACCGGTTTTGGTAACGGAGATATCTGCGCCATCCTTCACATCGGCAACAATGCACAGTTCAGCAAACTCGGTCGCATCGATCGGCAGGTCTGCCATTGGATAGGTAATCTCTGCTTCGAGACTGGACCGGATGGTCTTCTCGCGGCGCAGCGGTTCAATCGCTTCCGTCACGGCAATCCGAGCTGTGCGGATATTGCTCCATTTTTCAGCCAGCGCATCATCGGCCCAGCCACCATCTACTTCCGGCCACTCTTTCAGGTGGATTGAATCATTCTCATCCGGGAAACGGCTTTGCCAAATCTCTTCTGCGGTAAAGACCAGTACCGGCGCGATATAGCGGGTGAGGGCGTGGAACAATATGTCCATGACCGTCCGATATGCCATGCGTTTGGGATCATCCGGCGCATCGCAATAGAGGCAATCCTTGCGGATATCGAAGAAAAAGGCGCTGAGGTCATCCTGCGCAAAGGCGGTCAGCTCACGCATATAGGGGCCGAATGCGAAATCATTCACATGCTGCTTCAGCTTCGCATCGACCTCGGCCAGCCGGTGAAGAATATAACGCTCAAGCTCCGGCATATCGGCGACAGCGATCCGTTCGCTCTCCGCAAAATCGCTGAGACCGCCGAGCATATAGCGGAAGGTATTGCGTAGCTTGCGATAGCTGTCGGTGACGCCTTTCAGGATTTCATCACCGATCCGGTGATCTTCGGTGAAATCGACGCTGGCCGCCCAGAGGCGCAGGATATCGGCGCCATTGACGTTGATGATCTTCTGCGGATCGAGCGTGTTGCCGAGCGATTTCGACATTTTCTTGCCGTTCTTGTCGAGCGTCATGCCGTGGGTCAGTACAGCCTTGTAAGGCGCACGACCGCGCGTGCCGCATGACTCTAGCAAGCTCGACTGGAACCAGCCGCGATGCTGGTCGCTGCCTTCCAGATAGAGATCGGCAGGCGTCTGATGATCCGGCCATTTGCCGCTTTCCAGTACAAAGGCATGGGTGCAACCGCTGTCAAACCAGACGTCGAGAATGTCGGTGATCACCTCATAATCGCCGAGGCTATATTTGTTGCCCAGAAATTCCTGATGATCGGCGTTGAACCAGGCATCGGCACCGCCTTTCTTGAACGCCTCGATGATGCGTTCGTTTACAGCGGGATCGTTGAGATAGTCACCGGTCTTTCGATCGACATAAAGCGCGATTGGCACACCCCAGGCACGCTGGCGGCTGAGCACCCAGTCGGGGCGGCCTTCCAGCATGGACTGCAGGCGGCGATGGCCACGGGCCGGGACGAAACGGGTTTTGTCGATTTCTGCAAGCGCCACTTCACGCAGCGTTCCGGCAACGCCTTCGGCATGGCCGACTACGGTCTTGTCTTCCTCATCCTCAACCGGTTCGATCTGGCTGGGCGCAGTAAGCGGTTCATCCATCGGAACAAACCATTGCGGGGTGCAGCGATAGATGATCTTCGCCTTCGACCGCCAGCTATGCGGATAGCTATGCTGGAAATCATCACTGGCCGAGAGCAGTGCACCGGCGGCGCGCAGATCTTCGCAAATCGGACCGGTGCTGCTGACAAATTTCTTGTTGATCACCCCGCCTGCACGCTCGTCCCCGCGCGGCAGCCAGTCCCAATCCTCGCGATACACACCATCTGCATCGACCGCGAATACCGGGTTGATGCCGTTTTGCTTACAGAGTTCGAAATCATCCTCGCCATGATCGGGAGACATATGAACAAGGCCGGTACCAGCCTCAGTGGTGACGAAGTGCGAACCGTCGAGAAACGGGCGCGGCTTGGTATAGAAATCGCCGTCCGGAAACTTGTCAGCCATCGGGTGTTTGGCGATAGCGCCGGCGAGTTGGGAGCCTTTCAAGGTCTTCAGGACGCCCCACTCAGTATCTTCATCATCCTTTGAAAGGATGGCATCAAGTCGGTCAACTGTGTTGAACATCAAGTCTTTCGCGACGAGCAGCTTTAATCCTGCAAGTTCACCAGACTCGAGTTCAATCAAACGATATTCAACATCCGCCCCATAAGCGAGCGCCTGATTGACCGGAATCGTCCACGGCGTCGTCGTCCAGATCACCGCATGGGCGCCAACCAGTTCTGGCGCATTGGGTGCCTCGACAATCTCGAACGCCACATCAATCTGCGTCGACGTGATATCTTCATATTCAACCTCGGCCTCGGCCAGAGCGGTTTTCTCGACCGGCGACCACATCACCGGCTTCGCGCCGCGATAGAGCTGTCCCGCTTCCGCGAACTTCAACAGCTCGGTGACAATCGCCGCTTCGGCGTCATAATCCATGGTGAGATAGGGTTTGTCCCACTGCGCCAATACGCCCAGCCGCTTGAATTCCTCGCGCTGCACGCCGACCCATTTGCCGGCATATTCGCGGCATTCGGCGCGAAATTCGCTTGCTGGCACTTCGTCCTTGTTGCGCTTTTTCTTGCGATATTGCTCCTCGATTTTCCATTCGATCGGCAGGCCATGACAATCCCAGCCGGGTACGAAGGGTGCGTCCTTGCCGAGCAGATTCTGGCTGCGCACCACCAGATCCTTCAGTGTCTTGTTGAGGCTGTGGCCGATATGGATGTTGCCATTGGCATAAGGCGGGCCGTCATGAAAAATGAACTTTTCCCGTCCTGCACGGGCCTCGCGCAGCTTTTCATACAGCCCGATAGTCTGCCAGCGCTCCAGAATCGCCGGTTCCTTGTTCGCAAGGCCGGCTTTCATCGGGAAATCGGTTTTCGGCAGGAAAACCGTGTCTTTATAATCGCGCTCTTTGGCGGGTGTATTCTCGGTCATGATTGGCGGGGATTAGGCGAGGCAGCGCGCGGGCGCAAGCGGGATTTCACGGTCAGTGAATCACCACGATCCGCTACCGAACAAGAGCCGGTCCGACCTTCCTGATATCCTCGACCATCACATAGCCGTTGAAGTTCGCCGGAATGTCTCTCAGCTGATCTCCATGGGTAAGGCCGCGGCTTGCTTCGCCGCCCGTCATCGGGCCTATAATCAGGATGCGCGCACCGACTGCTTCCATCCGGGCAATGGTACGGTTCGGCCATCCGGCAAAGGCCCATTGATAGTTGAGCGGTACGACGAGCGTCCCGTCCTTGCAGCTGTCCGGCATGATGCCAAGCCAGCCCATCCAGGCATAGTCCGTGGTGCAGGTTTTGGCGCCGGCATTGGACCAGGCCCATGTCCCGGGGATCAGCTCTTTCATGCGTTTCACCGGAGCTTCGGCTCCGTAAAAACCATCCCCTTCTTTCAGGGCGTTCCGGCCTGCGCTTTTCAGGATGGCATGCAGCTGGTCCGCTTCATCGGGATCATTGCTTTTGAAATTAAACAGAAAGGGTTTGAATCCCCCGGATGCCAGAGCCTCTTCTACAGTCGGGATTTCGCCGACCCCTTTTCCGCGCAACGGGAATGTCTGGCCGCTATCGGAAGAATAGCCATAACCGACGTCCAGTGATTGTAGTTCCGCCAGCGTCAGGTCTCTTACATTGCCTTTGCCGTCCGTGCGGCAATCGACGGTCCAGTCGTGGAACAGCACCATCTTCCCATCTCTGGTTGGTGCGACATCCACCTCGATCATGTCTGCTTCCATGCCAATGGCCGCGGTGATCGAGCGAATGCTATTCTCGAAAATCTCCAGGTCTTCCTGTCCCGGGAGCATGCGGATCGCCGTGCAATCATCCCGGCCCACACCCGCCGGATCATAGAGATGATGGACGCCGCGATGAGCGATCATCTTCAATCGCCCTTCGGGATCAGGCGCCCATATGGAACTGTTAAGCAAAAAGATAATGAGGAACAGCATCCAGAGGCCGCCAAGCCCCCATAGCAGCTTGCTCATCATCCAAGCATGTCCCGGGCCTTGGCGCAGTCCTTTTCCATCTGCGCCATCAGGTCATCGAGCTCATCAAATTTCTTTTCCCCACGAAGGAAATGATGAAGCTCGACTTCAATCACCTGCCCATATAAATCTTCGGAAAAGTCAAAGAAATAGGGTTCAAGCAACTCTTTCGGCGGATCGAAAGTGGGGCGTATGCCAAGGTTGGCGGCCCCGTTGACGACACGGCCATCCGGCAAGCGGCCTTTCACGGCGTAAATGCCATATTTGGGGCGCAAATAGTGATCGATGTCGATATTCGCGGTGGGATATCCCAGCTTGCGGCCATTTTTGTCGCCGTGAATGACCGTGCCCTCTATCGCAAAGGGCCGGGTCAGCAGCTTCGTTGCGGTTTCACAGTCACCGGCTTTCAACGCATCGCGAATACGGCTGGAAGAGATGACCTCATCGTTGGCGCTTACCGGTCCGACGGATTTGGTGGCAAGGCCCAAAGGCTCGCCGAGTTGCTTCATCACCTCGATATTGCCAGCGCGGCCCTTGCCAAAGGTGAAGTCCTCGCCGGTGACAATGCCTGCTGCACCAAACCGTTCGACCATCAATTTTTCGACAAAATCCTCAGCCGTGGTGCCCGCAAGCTCTGCGCCAAATTCAAAGACCAGCATTGCATCGGCGCCGGCCGCGGTGAACAGCCGCTCCCGCTGATTCAATGTCGTCAGGCGAAAGGGCGGAGCATCAGGCTGGAAATGGCGAACGGGATGCGGATCAAAAGTTGCGATAATCGCCTGCCGACCTTCTTCTTTGGCCCAGTCTATGGCTGTTTGCGCAACAGTCTGATGACCTTTGTGAAAACCATCAAAGTTACCCAGCGCGATGATCGCGCCGCGCATATTTTCCGCTATCCTGTTTTGCCCACTTAGCCGCATGATTTGCGCTATTGGCCAGTTTCGTCGGTTTGTTCAACCGCTTGTTTGGGTAAATCTTTTAAAGGGATTAGACCCTGCTGCAGCACCCGCATGGCATTGCCCCCCATCACCGCGCGAATTTCGTCCTCAGTGAAGCCCGCCTGCATCAGGGCCTGAGTGATATGGACAATCCCGCTGGTGTCGAAACGGGTCGTTACCGCGCCGTCAAAATCGCTACCCAGGGCGGCATGTTCAATACCCACTAGATCACGGACATGCTTGACCGCTCTGGCAACGCTTTTGGGGTCCGTGTCACACATCGCTCCGTCCCAATAGCCCAGCCCGATAACACCGCCTCTAGCTGCCACGCCCTTGATCTCCCCATCGGTCAGATTGCGGTTAACTCCGCAGACCGCCTGTACACCGCCGTGGCTTGAGACAACCGGACGCCGCGCCATTTTCAGGATGTCGGCTACCGCTTCATGGCTTGAATGGGCAATATCGACTATCATACCCTTGTCTTCCATATCCCGGACAATCTGGCGGCCAAATTCAGTAAGCCCGCCTTTCTCTTCGCCATGCATGGATCCGGCGAGCTTATTGTCGAAAAAATGGACGAGTCCAGCCATGCGCATGCCGGCGTCGTAAAGCTTGTCGAGATTTTCTCGCTTCCCTTCAAGCGTTTGCAGCCCTTCGGCTGAGAACATGACGCCAATCGGTTTGTCGTCACCGCCGCGCGCTGCGCCCAACCCTTGCACATGGCCGGGTTCGCTTATTGCAACCATCGCTCCATCGGAAGCGGAGACGGCCCGATCCAACTTTGTGGCGTGCCACAACTGGCGTTCCAGCAGGGAAGACCAGGTGCGGATGGGTTGAAGCTGAGCAACAGTGAGCATAGTGATATTGTCGCTGTCGGCGCTATTGCTGTCATAATTCTGGTTTTTCGGCGTCTTGGTAACGCTGGAAAATATTTGCAGACCGACATTGCCATCTTGCATGCGTTTCAAGTCGACATGGCCATAATCAACCGCATCATTGATTTTGCGCTTCCACAACAATGTATCACTATGCAGATCGACAATCATCAGTCTGTCATGCAGCTTTTGGGCCTCTGTCGTAATTTCGGGTAACGGTTTGCCGTCGACCATATTGGTCTGTTTTTCAAATATGCTGGGCGCGAAGATGAAAAAAGCGGTGACGCCGACAATGAGAACGACCAATAGTCCGATGAAAAACTTCTTCATATATTTTTCCGTTTCAGCGTGACGAAGGAAAAGCCCGGCCTGCCATTTTCCGCATCATGCGTTTCTCGTTCGCTTTCTTGCCAGATGTCGGAATCAAAAGGCTCCATCATCGTGTCGCCCTTGGCGTCGATATGCACTTCAGTAAGCGCAATTCGGTCGGCTTTGGGCAGAAAGAGCCGATAAATTTCAGCACCGCCGATAATCGCTATGTGCGGAGCGTTGGCAGTTTTCAGAGCGGCCTCAACATCATAGACCACTTCCGCGCCCTCCGCTTCCCACTCCGTATCACGGGTCAGCACGATATGACGGCGTCCCGGCAGCAGGCCGGGGAGGCTGTCAAAAGTCTTGCGCCCCATGATCATTGGCTTGCCTTGGGTCAGCGATTTGAAATGCCGCAAGTCTGCTGGCAAGTGCCAGGGCATCGTACCGTCTTTGCCAATCACGCCATTGTCAGCGCGAGCCAGGATCATGATGATTTCCGGGTGATTCATGAAATGCGCCTACCCCAGTTTAAATCCTGTGCAAATCAGAAAAACAATTTCGTGACGTGACCCATTTTCCGACCGGGGCGGCTTTCGGTTTTGCCATAGAGATGGAGATGGTTGGCCGGGTCTGTCAGCAGCGCCTGCCACTCGTCGGTATTGCCGCCAATCAGATTGGTCATTTCCACTTTATCAGCAGCCAATCCGGTATCACCCAGCGGTAATCCGCAGATCGCCCGGATATGATTTTCAAACTGGCTGGTGATCGCGCCCTCTATTGTCCAGTGGCCGCTATTATGGACACGCGGCGCCATTTCGTTGAACACCGGCCCATCGGCGGTGGCAAAAAACTCGCATGTCAGTACGCCGACATAGTCCATCGCTTCTGCCATTTTTGCTGCCAGCGCGCGGGCAGCTTTCTCTTGCTCGATTATCTGACCGGGTGCGGGCAGCAGGGATTTTGCCAATATACCGTCTTCATGGACATTATGCGGCGTATCCCAGTAGCGGACGGCGCCATCCTGTCCGCGCACCAATATGACCGAAAACTCGTGTATGAACTCTACAAAGCCTTCAGCCACGCAAGGTTGATGACCGACAGCATCCCAATGAACGGCCAAATCGTCTCCCGGCTTAATTCTGCTTTGCCCCTTGCCGTCATAGCCCATGCGGATGGTTTTCAAAATGGCCGGCGCGCCGATGTCATCGATCGCCTTGTCCAGTGATGCCGAATCCGTGACTTCGGCAAAAGGGGCTGTTGTGCCGCCGTGAGTGCGCGCGAAATTTTTCTCCGCAATCCGGTTTTGTGCAATGTCCAGCGCCCCAACCGGCGGGTGAAGCGAGGTGCGGCCGGCGGTGGCATTGAGTGATGCGACGGGAACATTTTCAAATTCGAAAGTGATCACGTCGCAGCCATCGGCGAACTTGCCCAATGCCTCGATATCATCATCCTGTGCACAGGTGAATCTTGCAGCAACATCTGCGGCAACGCTGGCTTTGTCGGGTGCGTAGATATGGCAGCGATAGCCAAGTTGTGCCGCGGCGACCGCCAGCATACGGCCCAATTGACCGCCGCCCAATATGCCAATGACCGAGCCGGGAGGGAGTGGATTCATCGCAGCTTACTATTCTGGCTGATCGGCCACGGCAGCGCTTTGCTCGGCGCGCCATTTATCCAGACGGAGACCCAGAGCTTCGTCGTCATTTGCCAGAATCGCAGCGGCCAGCAAGGCGGCATTTTTTGCACCTGCATCGCCAATGGCCAAAGTACCGACCGGAATACCCGCCGGCATCTGCGCAATGGAAAGCAGGCTGTCGACGCCATTTAAGGTGCGTGATTGTATAGGCACGCCAAGTACAGGCACCCGTGTTATTGCTGCCGCCATGCCCGGCAGATGCGCAGCGCCGCCAGCGCCGGCGATAATCACTTTTAACTTCCGCGAGGCCGCCGCTTTGGCATAGTCGTAGAGCCGATCCGGCGTCCGGTGTGCCGAAATAATCCTGACTTCATACGCGACATCCAGCTGTTCCAGTATCTCGGCTGCAAGGCGCATGGTCACCCAGTCAGACTGGCTGCCCATGATGATGCCAATTTGCGGCGTGGTCTGGTGGCCGGTTTTCGGCGTGGCTTCGGTCATGCTTGCACCTGAATAGTGTCGCGGAAGCAAAATCGTTTAGCCATGAAATTCACCGCGCGCAATGCAGCAATGAGTATCCAGGTTATTATGCAAGACTATTTCAGCCTGTAGTTTTACAAAACAGGACTCTGACGGCTGTCGACTATCAATTTTGTTGACTATCCAATATCTAACAAACTAAAGGCCAAGAAAGCACAAATATTCGTTAAAAGAATATCGCTACAGGGGGTGGAAGATTGATAGGTGAAGCAACTAATAGCAATCAAGGTGAACAAAAATGCACCCATTGTACTGCTCTTCAATCAGAAAATATGCGATTGAGAGAAGAGCTTGTTAAAATGGAAATGCGCGCAAATCATGATGCTCTGACGGGATTGCCGAATCGCCGTTTTTTCATTGAGAGTCTGGAAAAACGTATCATGCGGTGTCAACGCTATGGAGATAATACGGCTCTGCTCTTTCTTGATGTCGATGATTTAAAGGCAGTCAATGATGCCCATGGACATGGGGCAGGCGACGCATTGTTGGTCTGTCTGGCCAAAATATTGAAAGGCAATATCCGAGTTTGCGATATGGTCGCGCGGATCGGCGGAGATGAATTCGCGCTGCTCCTCGACAATCTTGACGCCGACCGGGTGGAGAAAAAGATTCTCTCCCTGATCGACCTTATCCAATCGGCTGACCTGAAATATGATGGCCAGGTTTTAAAACTTGGCGCTGCCATCGGCTACAGCTTTGTCGGACCTGCAGATACGGTGGCTGCCCTGATGTCTCGCGCCGATGAAGCCATGTATCGGTCAAAAAGGGATGACGGTTAAAAAGGGCCGCCAGTGCCCACCGCATTTATCTTTCCGACAGGTAATAACGTTCTTTTTCATTCAGATCATCGTCCAGATCATAGATAATCGGCTGCCCGGTCGGAATTTCCAGACCGGTAATTTCATCATCCGAAATGCCCGACAGATGTTTGACCAGCGCACGCAGGCTATTGCCATGCGCAGAGATCAGGATGCGCTTGCCTGACTGGAGTTCCGGTGCAATCCGTGTTTTCCAATAGGGCAGTACGCGGGCAATTGTATCTTTCAGACTCTCGGTCGCAGGCACTTCAATCCCGGCATAGCGCGGGTCGGAGGACATTTGGTATTCGCTGTCGGCGGCCATTGGCGGCGGCGGCGTATCAAAGCTGCGGCGCCAGATATGCACCTGCTCATCACCATGTTTGTCTCGGGTTTCCTGTTTGTTGAGACCGGTCAACCCGCCATAATGCCTCTCGTTCAGCCGGTAGTTTTTCTCCACTGGTAGCCATAGACGGTCCATTTCTTCCAGCGCCAGGTTCAGCGTCTTGATCGCACGGCTTTGCAAGCTGGTAAAACACAAATCCGATTCAATGCCCTTTTCTTTCATCAGGCGGCCCGCCGCTCTGGCTTCTTCAATTCCCTTTTCGGTGACATCAACATCCCACCAGCCGGTGAATCGATTCTCCAGATTCCATTGTGACTGGCCATGACGAAGAAGGATGAGCTGAGGCATAGGATGTCCTTAAATTTGCTGTTGAGAAACCTGTAGCGGTGAAGGCGGGGTCCGCCAAGCCAGATAATGATGACGGGGTATAGTTATAGACCGCGAAATATATGAAAATTCGTCCTGCGGGAAAGCGATTTCACTACTGCTGCTGTCGGTCGATTACAGGATCCGGCTAAGCGTGTAAAAGGCCCCGAGCCCGCCCACCAGATAGACGGCTGGTATCTCCACCCATTTCCGCCGATCAACAGGTGACCGGCCGATCAGCCATAACGCCGCCAATATGGCACCCACGAACAGGATCTGTCCGATCTCCACGCCCAGATTGAACAGCAACAATGCCCAGATTTCTTGACCTCTGGGTAGGCCGATATCGGCCAGCGCCCCCGCGAAACCCAGGCCGTGGAGCAAACCAAAGCCCAGCGCGATCAACCATGGTCGGCGGATGGTCAGGCTTGTTTTTCCGGCCCATTTGCGGACCACTTCGACGGCGAGGAAGAATATAGACAGCGCGATCAGTAACTCCACCGGCTTGCTCGGTAAGCTGAACAGACCGAGCGCGGTAATCGCCAAGGTTATGCTGTGGCCCAGCGTGAAGGCGGTGATCACCCAAAGCAGTTTGCGCACCGGGGTGAGCAGCAACAGGCCAAGGACGAACAACAAGTGATCCCAGCCGAACAGCATATGCTCTGCACCGATTTGCAGATAAGCGCGAGCAGGGGATCCACCGGGATCGCCCAAGGCAAAAGACGCACTGGCCGGGCGCAGAATATGCGTAGTCTCTTCGCCATCCGCCGTGCTCAGGCGGACAAAGACGTCGGTGAGCGTCCGATCGAGGCCTTCGATCATGACACGGCCTTTGTCGAGCTGACATGAAACCTGCCAGCTTTCGACAATTGCGTCACCGGAAATGACTTGACGTGTCGTCTCCGTCGCCGGGCACTGGTCCGGCAGTACAGGACGCATTTTGAGCTTGCGGCCGGACAGGATTGGCTGTTTCCAGACGACCGCAACAGTGCCGCCGGATTGCTCGGTCAGTTCGAGAGCGGCTGGCCGGATTTCATGGGCATTGGCTGATATGCCGCAGAGCCAGATGAAGAGAGCCCAAAGAAAACTGAGCCGTATGATTGTCACTCGTCTGCGCCCTCAATCACCACATCATAACCGCGCACCAGCTCTTGCAGTGCCGCTTGCTTGGCCTTGGTGCTCTGGTCTTCTTTCCATGCCGCGGCGACCTCGGCCCTGATCGGTTCGAAATTCGCCTCCGCTGCATCGTCAATCGCTTCGATGCGAACCAGATGCAGTCCGAATGCAGACCCGATGGGTGGGCTCCATTGTCCAGGCGACAGTTTGAAGATCGCGCTGGCAAAATCCGGTCCGAACAGACGGGTCACTTCACTTTCCGGTATCGCGGCATAGCTGCGCTTCTGGATGAAGGGATCGCCCAGGCCTTTCCAATCTGTTCCTGGTTGCAGGTTCTGCAAAGTGTCGGCCGCTACCCTTTCAATCGCACCACCATGTTTCTCCGGACTGAGATAGATATGGATAAAACTCCGACGTTCTGGCGCGGCAAACTTGTCGCGGTTTGCGTCAAACCATGACTCTAACTCGGCATCAGAAGGATTGTCCGCCGTGCTTTCGCCACTAACCAGAAAATCCATTTTCTGTGCCAGGCGGCGCTTGATGATCGTGTCATCATCGCCAAGGCCAAGCCGCCGGGCCTCGCGCACCAATACCTCCTGTTGCACATATTGGTCGATAATCTGCTGTTTATCCTCACCAGTGGGAAAGCGACCGGCGGTGTTGGCCCATAGCGCGCTCAACCGGTCTATCTCGGCGGCGCTGACAGTGATCGTCCGGCCTTGCTCCCCTTGATAGCCGTTCCAGAGATGATTGATGGCAACCAATGCCAGCCCGATCAGAACGAAATGCGTGATCGGATCTCGAAATATTTTCACAGATTATCCCGTCAATCAGGCCTTGGTCGGCACATACCAGATGGGTGAAGACCAGGCGCGTTCCTGAATGGTTTTTTGCAAGGCCGGGTTAGGCGGTACGCCTGCGCGTATCGCGTCCCATGTTGACCAGCGGCAAACGGGATTCTCCAGCACCCGGACATAATAGGATGCGCGTTGTCCCGCCTTATGCTCAAGATCGCGCCAGAATGTCTTGAGTTCCGGCGCCCCTTTGTTGGTCGAGATGGAGCAATCAGACAGATTGACTGTCGCGCCATTGTCAGGACAGCGCGCAGTGGCCGGATCGACTGATCCGCCATCGGAACAGGCAACATCAAAAACCTTTTCATTGGTCTTGCCGCCATCAGTCCAGACTTTGACGATCTGTACCCGCTGCAAGGGTGCGCTCATCGCGTCGCGCATAGCCCAAACGATAAACCCGGGAGCCTTGTCCTCACCAACCAGGTCGCCGCCCATGGCAACGCCATCCTTATAGGCTTTGGATACCATTTCCGGATCATCCAGCATGGCGGCATCAAAATCAAAACCGCCAAAGAAGCGCAATTTTATCCGGGTGCCGGTGGTTGCATAAGTTTCCTTGCGCCGCATCGCGTCAAATATCGCCTCGCGGGTATTTTCTTCGGCCCAGACTGCCGCATAGCCGGATGCGCCCCAGCGTGAGAACCAGCTCGCCGCGCGCGGATCGACCGTTACGCCTTCCCAGCTTTTCTTGCCGCCCGGCGGGACGGAGCCTCGTGATTCCGGCGTGCCATCAACGACGCCGATTTTGGACCAGAAATTCTTTTCGTCAAATGATCCGCCGGCGACATGAGTGTCGGTAGATCCAATCAAGCCGAATTGAAACGGGTTGCTGCCGATTTTGTCTCCCAGCATCAAGCCATTGGCGTAAGCCTGCCTGACATAGTCGCCGCTGCTTGTCTTGGACTTGATCTGTGAAGACAGCAGATATTCGTAAATGCCGAAATCCGCCCACTCATCATTTGGTGAGAGGGACGGATGGGTTTCTGATGTGCCCTTGACCTGTGTGATCTCGACAATTGGCTCATTGCGCATGCGTTGATCGGCATAGGCTTTGGTCAGCGGCTGGCCATTATAGGTTTCCAGCTTGAACATTTCGCCGTCCGACACATTGCTGTTATGCGGAATCGAAAGTCCGTCAATCCCGGCTGCGCGTTGTTCGTCCATCCATGACCATAAATCTTCTGGGTTGCTCGATTCCAGCGTGCCAAAGGGCATGTCGGGGGCGGAATCGCGGAATACGACATTGCGGTGCAGATTTCCGCCGGCAAAACCACCGCCTTCGCCTTGCGTCACCCGCGTGGCGGTATATTCATAGGCGGCGAACGTCGTGAATTTACCCGGCTTATAATATTTGTCTGCCGCATCGACAGTGGCTTTCCACACGTCTCCGATGATTTTGGCATCGTAAACACCATCCATTTTTCGGCCGTCGCGAACCGATCCACCAATCAGCTGGAAGGCGGCAATAATTTTATCAGGATCCGTGCTGAACATATCCTTTGCCATCTCAAGCTTTGAAATTTCCGTGCCTTCGGTGTCCATTGCCGGTAAGTGGCCCAGATAAGCTGCATGATCGGTGACCGCCATGAAATCCAGCGCCGGACCTTCGAGTTTCAGATCATAGCCGGACGGATGGGTGATACCCTCGCCTATGCCGAATTTATATGCATCTTCCGGTGTTGTGCGGACATTGAAAATATAGGCGTCAAAGCTGTTGCGGGTATGAATGTGGAGGTCGCCAAAATAGACATTGCGGTCAGGATTGGGTTGCTCAAGCGTCTCGCCCGGGGCGAGCGCGATGCCAGTTTTCTCCTGCGTATCGGTGTCACCGGAACAACCGGCCATCAGCGCACCCATTGCCGTTAGCGTCAAAAAATTGCGTATCATCTCCATCTCCCTCCCCGTCGGGATTTAATGGCCCAGTTAAAACACTTATGCAAGTATAACCGCAGTGGACCAAATTTCTGATCGTCAAGGCGCGCTGGAAATCCCCTCTTCCTGATTGGTTTTGGGGCACCGTGCCGCGTCGCTGCAATGTTTGCGAGTTGACCACAAGTTCCCAGAAAAGCTCAATGCTTAGAAATTGTTACGCGATATTCCAGTCTTGCGATGAAGCCTGTTTCAGCTACCTGTTTGTGCGCCGGATTCACAGACTCCGCCTGATGGTATGCAGGACGCATCAAATATACCACAGATAGTGTTTTGAGCGTTGATTTTGACTGAAATCTGTCATTTTACATTGTATCATTTTTGCCACTGCGCGGCTTTTTCTGTGTCGATCCGCCGATATCAGCTTGATTTAGCGGTCTAATTAAACGACCTGTGTCCTGCGACCGACGCAATAAGTTCAGCATCCCCTCCCCATTTTATAGGGATAAATGACAGGCGCCGGAGAGTTCAACGGGAGAGAATGATTATGAAGAGTTTGAATCGCGTCCTTATGGCAGCACTGTGTACGAGTGCCATGACAGTGCCAGCATACGCGCAAGATCAAGGTGCTGAAGAAACAGTTGATGATAATGTCATCATCGTGACCGCGACGCGCCGCGCCGAAGACGTGCAAGATATTCCGATTGCTGTGACGGCGGTTAGCCCGGTTCAGTTGGAGCAACAAGGCGTTGTCAACGTTCAGAATATCGGCAGCGTTTCCCCAAGCTTCTCAACCTCCAATGCGCAAACCGCATCGGGTACGGTTGTGCTGCGCATAAGAGGTGTCGGTACCACATCAAACAATATCGGCTTTGAATCCGCGGTCGGCATCTTTGTCGACGGCGCATATCAGTCCCGCCCAGGCGTCGCGCTTGGTGAGTTTGTTGACGTCGAACGTGTCGAAGTCCTTCGTGGCCCACAAGGCACCCTGTTCGGACGCAACACTTCGGCCGGTGCTTTGAATATCACCAACAAGCGTCCAGACCTGGATGAATTTGGCGGCTTCGTAAACGCGACCTATGGCAATTTTGATCATATCAGCGTGCAGGGTGCCATCAATGCGCCGATTATCGAGGATACGCTCGCATTTCGTCTGACCGGCGCTTATCGGCAGCGCGATGGATTTGTGGATGTCGTTGACAGCACGGGCAACCAGATCGCCGAATCCAATGAAACAGATCAGTATCTTGTTCGCGGGCAACTTGGCTTCGAAAGTGATAGCGGCATTCAGGCGCGCTTGATTGCTGACTATTCACAGAGCACGGCAAGTTGTTGCAGCGCCGTTGAGCTTCTGCGTTCCGGCGTTGAAACCTCAGGCCTGTTTGCCGCTGTAGGACTTGGTCTGCGCGGCGGGCAAGCTGGCGTTAACGCAGCGACAAGTCCATTTGATACCGGAAATGCCCAACTTGCAGTGGATGACAGACTATCAACAGAAAGCTTCCCATCCGACAGCAAGATAAGCCAATGGGGCATAACAGGTGAGCTGGAATTCCCATTGGGAGACAATGCCGATCTCATCTACATTGGCTCCTATCGGGAATTTGAAGCACGGAATGCTTATGACTCCGATTTCTCTGGCATAGATGTATTCAACGTCATCCCCGACTTCGGCTTTGGTGGTGGAACAGAAATCAACACCATGACCCACGAATTGCGTGTTCAAGGCGAAGCTTTTGACGGTGCCCTCGACTGGCTTGTCGGTGCCTATTACTCGGACGAAGACATCAGCCAGACCGCTAACTTCGGTTTGGGTGCAGACTATGATCGTCTAGTTGGTGCCCTGTTGGCCGCTGGCACCGGCGGCGCCACGCTGAACCCGGCGAGCCCACTATACGCAGGCGGTGCCACCTTCCTTGGCGCGACACCGTTGCAGAATTTGACCGGCGTCGATCCGTCAACTGTGCAGACCGCCAATGCTTATACCCAAAACAGCAAAAGCTGGTCGATCTTTACACACAACACGTTGGAAGTAGCCGATGGTCTGAAACTGACTGTTGGTTTGCGCTATTCTGACGAGAGCAAGGATGGTTCGTTCAGCCAACCTGGCATCAACAACAATCTGTGCCCAGCTACATTGGGTCAAGTTGCCGCGGGTAACGCTGTACCCGATCTGATTGGTAGCATTTTGGGATTAGGTTGTTTTGCCTTTACCGCACCGGCTATCGGCAATGATGCGATTGCATTCCCGCTGCCGCGTCCGTTCGATACAACGTTTAGCGATGAAGAGCTGATCTATACTGGTAAGGTAAGCTACGAATTTGCTTCACCGGTCACAATATATGCCAGCTTCACGCATGGCTATAAATCAGGGGGCTTCAACCTCGACTCCACGGCTGCAGCTGGTGGCGCTGATCCGCGCTTTGCTTCGGAAGAAGTTGATGCCTATGAAGTTGGCCTGAAAGCCAAATTCCTTGATAATGCTGTAACTTTAAACGTTGCTGGATTTCATGAGGAGTTTACCAACTTTCAGGTTCTGGAATTTACCGGAGCGCAGTTCAGAACGTTTAACGTGCCGGTTGCAAAATCGACGGGTGTTGAACTTGAAACGGTTATCCGTCCGGATGACAATTTTACAATCAATGGTGGATTGACCTACACGGATGCAAGATATCCGGGCAATTGTGCGGGTACGCTAACGTCTCCGAATGTTGTCAATCTATGCGGCAACTCGTTGACCAATGCTCCGAAATGGGTGGGTATCATGGGGGCGACCTATGATCGTGATTTGGGCAGTAGCCTGAAGTTCTTCGTGAACGGCCAAATCCGTATGGAAAGTGATCGCCGGACGTCAACGCAGGCCAGCTTGGTTCCAAATGCTGCGCAAATTACGGCAGCCGGAAGCGTTCAGGCCGCCGCAGCAGCGACAGCTTTGAACCCGTTTGATATTCAAGACAGCAATATCAAGATCAACATGCGTGCCGGTATCGGTGACATTGACGACGCTTGGGGTATTGAGGCCTGGGTGACCAACCTGACCAATGAAGTGACGCGCGGTGTTACGTTCAACACGGTGCTGCGCTCCGGTTCGCGGTCAGCATTTGTTCAAGAACCGCGCATGTTTGGCTTGACGCTTCGCGGCAAGTTTTGATCCTTCTCTCCCGTTGGATCAAACGAGGCGGTCGGTTGGGGAACCGGCCGCCTTTTTTGTTTACGACGATCTACGCAAAACTGGCTATTCCAAATGTTGTGGCAAGATAGAACTCCAGAGAGCTAATTTGTTTTTAGAGCGCTACAGTGGTTTTTTGTTTGGATTTCTGTAAATTCCAGATGACCCACAGGCTGGCCCATGCGGGAATCTGGATCAGCAGAAAATTGGTCGCTGATACATCGTCAAGCAACATACCTCGGTGGAAGAAAATGGCGATATGATAGATTGCATGGAGAGCAGGCCAGATACAGGCGAACATCCCGACCGAAGCATCACGGAATGCCCATAATATGCCGCCACCCATCACCCCATAGGCGATACCGATATCGCGAACGAAATGCTTATGATACAAACCCATCTGGGCGATGCCAGGTACGGTGTCATACCACCATTGCGGGGCGAACCACATCACCAGTCCGTTGATGATGTAAGCGAGACCGACAGACCATAAAATTAGCTTATTCATTTGGTTCCTCCATATTTCGCGATCCGTTTTGTAACGCAGTTTGCGCCAGTCACGACTCAGCTCGTTTGATGGGGATCACTGAACTTAGTTCTTGGACGCGCTGTTCGCTCAATTCTTCCAAAGCATGGGCGCACCAACTGGCCCATTCCCGTTCATTTCTTACGCCAACTTCCAGGGCCAGTTTCCTCCCCAAATCCGCCAGTGACTGGGCTTTGCCAATTTTGTTGTGAATCGCTTCATATTGCATCTGGCGATCTTTATGCCGATCCAGTCGCAGAAACAGATTCTCCCGCAGTGCCTTTAGGTTAACCGACTCGATTCCATAAAGTTGCACCAGAAAATCATCTTTCATCGGCTGCGGCTCCGAAGGAGATTGAGACCAGTCGAAAAGATCCGAACGTCCCGGTTCGGTAATCTCAAAGACAATGCGATTGGGCTTGCCGGTTTGTTCGACCTCTTCCGATTTGACGAAGCCTTTCTCTTTCAGCTTTCGCAGCTCACGATAGATTTGGGAATGCTGGGCACGCCAAAACAGACCTGTCGACTTGTCGAACTGTTTGGCCACGTCATAGCCGGTTTTAGGTCCGTCAGTGAGGGCAACTAATATTGCATATCGTAATGACATGAAACCTCTCCCATATGATACTAATCACATATTTTTATATGATATTTGTATCATATGAGTCAAGCTTCGCGTGGAGGGCAGTATTGTGATGATCGCTCTTGAGATTGAAATGTAGAGATATGACCGGTGTCCTCCAGCTGTAAAAACTGCTTCTAGCCAGCCGGCCATGTCATCCCGCCAATTCGATCAACCAAAAAGTCAATGAACACGCGTACTTTGGCCGTCAACACATTGGACTTTGGATAAACGAGCCACAGGGCTGCCTTATCATCAATCCGATAATCCGGGAGCACCCGTATCAGCGATCCCTCGGCAATTTCTCGATGAACCAGCCACGCGGCATTCATCGAAATTCCCGCTCCTGCAAGCGTAACCAATTTCTGGCTAAGACCATCATCCACGATCAGACGACAATCAGATGCGCCTGGATCAAAGACATGACTGTCACCATTTTGTGCCACGAGTTTCCGGGCGGTCTGTTTCTGAAAAGCGATGAGATTATGGGTGGTCAGATCAGCGGCTTTTAAAGGCCTGCCGTGCCGTGCGAGATAATCCGGAGAGGCGCATAATATCCGCGTATCATCACATAGTTTGCGGGCCTTGAAGCTGCTGTCATCTAGTGCTTGATTGCGTAGAGCCAGATCAAAACTACCTTCGATAAGATCAAAGCGCGTGTCAGACAGCCGCATATCCAGGGTGATTTCGGGATATTGCCGATGGAATTCAGGAAGGATCGGCATGATATAAAGCTGCGCAAAGGTGCTCGAGGCGGCAAAGCGTAACAGCCCTGAAGGCTCCGCCTTGGTCAGCCCCATCGCAGCAAGCGCCGCATCTTCCTGTGCCAATATTTCCCGAGCGTAAGGCAAGAAGTCTGCACCCTCAGCAGATAGAGACACTTTGCGGGTTGAACGATGCAAAAGATCGGCGCCAAAAGTCCGTTCCAATTTGGCGAGCCTTGAACTGGCAACCGCTGGAGCCAGACCCAATGCCCGCCCGGCCGCGCTGATGTTCCGTTTTTCCGCTGCCAAAACGAACAGGCGGACTGCGTCGGTATCCATTCATTATATCCAAAAAGCGAATAGTAAATTCTAATATGCGCTATTTATATCGAATTTGGCAATGATATCTTCACTGCAATCACCGCGAATGGAGAAATGCAATGAACAACGAGAAATACACCACATTCAATATCAAGGCTGAAGATGGCATCGCCTGGGTCACGTTTGATTACCCGCCCGTCAATATCCAGGGGTTGCCGATGATTGCCGATCTTGATCAGCTGGCCGAACAATTGGAAGCGCATCGGACGATTAAAGTGGTCGTATTTCAGTCCGCCAATCCAGAGATTTTCGTCGCTCATGCCGATACCAATTTCCTGAAAGACATATCGACAACCGCAGTTCCCCGCAATGAAGTAGAGCTACTCGATCTGCAGCGGGTGCTGGAACGCATCAGCAATCTGCCACAGGCGACCATTGCCAAGGTCGAGGGTTTTGCCCGCGGCGGCGGCCATGAATTTGCACTGGCCTGTGACATGCGTTTTGCAGCCCGCGGCAAAGCCAAGTTCATGCAGATGGAAGTGGGCATGGGCATATTGCCGTGCGGCGGAGGGTCTTCCCGCATGGCCCGCCAGACCGGACTCGGCCGGGCACTGGAGATTATTTTGGGCGCAAAGGATTTTGATGCCGATCAGGCCGAAGCCTATGGCACAATCAACAAGGCCCTCGATCCCGATGAGATCGGTCCTTATGTTGAAGCTTTGGCGAAACGCATTGCGCTATGGCCTGCGGAATCCATCAACGCCTGCAAACAGACTGTCTATGAATCCATCGACAAACCGATTGACGAGGCGCTGAAGGCTGAAGCCTATTGGCTTTACCAAGCCACTAGCCAGACGCCGGCGATCAAACGTTTTGCATGGGCCGATGAAAATGCTGCCCAATTCGATATGGATAACCAGCGTAGCTGGGAAGACGTAGTTGTAGGCGTTCAGGACGTCAATTGATTGCGAAGGCGGCGAAGAACTTTGCGTTTTTCGTCGTCGTTAGCCCTGAGGATCATCCATGCTTATGCAAGCTCGAGTTAATTATCATCGCGTGAACGATGAGCGCCCTGCTTATTATATTGATGCCGACGGCGTGACGGGCAAGATAATTGCTCCCGAGCATGAAGTGGCCCAGGTTCATGTCCGCGACGTGCGTACCGGCGAAGCGGATGTCCGTTTCGCGTCCGACAGCATAGCTTTCGTTCGGAACCCATCGCAGATTGTCGAGTTTGATGAAGATGAGAGTTGGCGAGGAATCTACGACGCTGAACTCACTCAATTCTTGAAAGAACAAATCGACGCTAAAGAAGTGCTGATATTCGACCATACTGTGCGGGTTGATGATCCGGATAGCGGCCGCCAACCCGCGCGCAATGTGCACAGCGACTACAGTCCTGAAGGGGCTCATCAACGGCTCCGTGACATTGTCGGTGAGCATCAGGCAGAGAATTGGAAAGCTGGACATTTTGCATTCATCAACCTCTGGCGCCCGGTGAAACATCCGATAACCAGTGCACCGCTCGGCTTTGTCTTGCCGAAATCTGTCGCAACCAAGGATTGGCGGTTGATTGACCTGATCTATCCCGACCGTATAGGGCAAATAATGGGTCTCGTCGCCAATTCGGCGCATCTATGGGTATACAACTCCCATATGACGCCAGATGAAGTCGCCTATTTCAATATCTATGACAATATGGGTCAGCCCTCCATCGCCCATAGCGCTTTGGACGTAGTGGATGGAAAGCATGATACGAGGCCACGAATGAGCATCGAAAGCCGCACCTTGGTGCGTTATTAGTTAGGAAAACTAGTCGTTATGAAAAAAACCATTCTGATAACCGGAGCCACGGATGGCATAGGGCTGGAAACGGCAAAAAGGCTTTGGACTGAAGGAGCCGATCTGCTCCTCCATGGCCGCAATCCAGCAAAGTTAGAGAAAGTTGCAGATGCTGTCTCGGCTTTGAGCGGCCACGGCACTGTCGAGACCCATGTAGCCGATCTATCAAACCTATCCGATGTAGCTGCTTTGGCTGAAGCAGTAATTGTCAAACAAAAGAAACTTGACGTATTGATCAATAATGCAGGGGTTTTTCATATTGCTGACCCTATCTTGGATAACGGACAGGACGTCCGTTTTGTAGTGAACACTCTCGCACCCTATCTACTGACGAAAAAATTTATGCCGCTACTTGGAGTCGAATCTCGCGTCGTCAATCTGTCTTCTGCAGCCCAAGCTGCTGTCGATCTGGACGCACTTCGGGGAAAGCGTCAGCTTTCGGATGGGGAAGCATATGCGCAGAGCAAGCTTGCTCTTACAATGTGGTCGTTTGCTCTGACGCAACAGATTGGAGATAGTGGTCCGATAATTATATCCGTAAACCCTGCTTCTATGCTGGGCAGCAAAATGGTGAAAGATGCTTATGGAGTGAACGGAGGTGATCTCCGTATTGGCGCCGATATTCTAACGCGCGCTGCCATGACGGATGAATTTGCAGATGCAAACGGCAAATATTTCGATAACGACAGAGGCATATTCACTGCACCGCATCCTGACGCGTTAGATGAGGACAAACGCAATGAAATAGTTGCTATTCTAGAAAATCTCTTGGGTGTTTTCCAAGCATAGATTTCTACACCCTAAGCACGAACTGCAATTTACCCCGGGCGGCGTCCGCATACTGTCAGATTGCTCATTATCAGGTAGCAATTTGACTGACAAGTGAACGCCGAAGCTATTGTCCGCTTTCGGGATAAAGCGGAATCCATCGGACGTCGGATTTTGGGGCGCTTATCAGACTTAAGAGAACGGTCGATAATTTTCCTTATGTGAAAGGGTAGACGGCCGACGTCCGCTTTGTCCCGAAAGCGGGCAGTTGCGATATGGTCAGAATTCCTAGAAGCAACATCAAGAAAGGCGAGCGGAAGTCCCTTCCATCAAAATACCAGAAAACACTCTTTTCTCATTTGCGATTTCCGGGTTTTCAATACGTTCTATCAGCATGTTTACAGCGGCTTCAGTCATGCGCCCAACTGGTTGGCGCACGGTGCTGAGGTCAAAACTTAGCCAATTTGCAGGGCCAACACCGTCAAATCCAACGACAGAAACATCATCCGGCACTTTCAGGTCATGCTCGAAACGCAGGGAATCAATCACGCCAATCGCACTCATATCATTCACGCACATGATGGCATCGGGAATATTTCCATGTTTTTCCAGTATTTTGTCAATTGCGGCAGCCCCGCATTCATAAGAAAAATCGCCATCGATTTTGACGATATCGGTAATTCCCAGCTCTCTAAGGCGTGCTTCACTTGCTTGCTCTCGCTCTTGTCCGACGACAGAATCTGGCGGACCGCAAATAATAGCTGCGCTGTTATGCCCGGATTCAACCAGACCAGTTGCAAGCGTTTCAGCACCCTCTGCTTGATCGCAGCATACTGCGCTTGCACTATGATCGTTGGAATGCCGGTTGTAGAAAACCAGAGGCTTTTTCCGACGCGAAAATTCGGCGATTTGCTTTTCGGAAAGTTTGGCGGCGGCTATCACCCCGTCGACTTGATATTGCCAGATTTGTTGCAGCGCATCTTCTGCATCGCTCTCTGCTTCCAGCGCGAACAACAATACGCGAATACCGCGTTTTGAAAACCGCTGACCAAGTTGGGCAAGGACTTCAGGATAATATAGATTGGTCAGATTGGGAATAATCACGGCGACAGAATTTGAACGTTTGGTGATCAGACTTCTTGCAATCGCGTTGGGTTCGTATCCCAACTCCTCTGCGGCTATCCTGACCTTTTCTCTCGTTTTTGCAGAAACTGACGCTCCGGCCTTGTAGCAGCGAGAGACAGCAGATTGAGACACTCCAGCCTTTTTTGCAACATCATAGGATGTGACGGGCTTGCCTCTACGTTTCTCAATATCCGCCATGTCTTTGGTTACCCCTCGCCGCTGTACCGGCATATCGTAGCTGTGACAGCCTTTCTATCAACAAAGCTACTGCCGATTGCAAGGCACCAGTGATATACTGATCAAGTGGTTCAAAAAAATTGCATGCGCATGCACCATTACATTCAATATCCAATCGGAACGCTTCCAGTGTATCAGATAGACAGAAATTTCTGCCTAATTTATATTATTGATAATTAACAATAATATTTCAAATCTGGCAAATCAGCAACAGTATCTCAGCATTTTGCATTCGAAGTCATTATTTTATTGCCATATTGCACGGTTGTGGATATCAAAATTTCAAACAGCGTTTGCATAAATTTAGGGAGGGAGTCGTATGGCTATATCAATTACAAAGAAATTAATGCTGGGTGCGTCAGGTAGTGCGTTGGCCATCGGAGGCTTTGCTCCGGCATATGCACAAGATGAGGCAGGCGCCGAAGACAGCAATGTAATCATTGTTACGGCGAACAAGAAAGAAGAGAGCATCCAGGATGTCAGTCTTTCTATTCAGGCTTTTGATGCAGAAGCACTCGACAAGGCCGGCATTACCGATGCGTCCCGGCTGGAGCTTTTGGTCTCGGGTGTTAACTACGCGTTTTCGGGCAACGATGCGAAATTCAATGTTCGCGGCGCGAACTCGAACAACACTTTCGCAGATAACGGCTCAATCGTCGGCGCGTATGTAGACGGCGTTTACAAAGCACGGGCATCGCAGCAAACACGGGCATTTTTTGACGTAGAACGGGTTGAATTCCTGAAAGGTCCGCAAGGAACTTTATATGGCCGTAATACATTTGCCGGTGCGCTGAACCTTCACACCACAAAGCCGGACCTCACAGACTTCTCAGCAGGGATAGAGGTTGGCTACGAGCGGTTCGATAGCGTCAAAGCCGAGGGATTCATCAATGTTCCGCTAGGCGATACATTTGCTGTGCGTTATGCCGGCTATATCCAGAAAAGCGATGGCTTCATTAACAATCTTGCCGGCCCAGATATTGGTCAGCAGGATGATAAAGGTTTCCGGATTAGCGCGCTTTGGGAGCCCACCGACAATTTCAATCTGATCGCCAGGCTGCAACATACGGCTGAAGATGGGCGCGAAGCAGGATTATTTGGTTACACCTTCCTTTGCCGGAATGTAACTCCATCGGGTCACACTGATGCCTTTGGATCAGAGCGCGATTGTGCCAATCCCAACCGCGGTTCTGCAGGCCTGGGGCCAGCAGCAAATAGTGGTGCTCCTGGCTCTGGCCCGCACACCATCGCGCAGGACTATGTGCCTGATGTGAATTTGGAAGAGACGGTTGTGTCGCTAGAAGCCAATCTTGACCTCGGTGCTGTCTCGATCAAGTCGATCAGCTCCTACACGGATTTCCAGAACCTGTTTGGGTTTGATTTTGATTTCGGGCCGAACCCACATGCCATTGGCGGCTTTGATGAAACACTGGAATCCTATAGCCAAGAATTGCAGTTCAACACCAATTTTGATGGGCCGTTTAACCTTACGGCAGGCGCTTATTATTCCAAAGAAGACACTTTTTATAGCTTCTCGATCTACAACCAGACGGTTCGCGACCCCGCTTTCCCGCGTGTAGTAGCTCCGGTTTTGGATAATGCGGGCAATCCGGTTCTGGATGGAATGGGCAATCCTTTGTCATTGCCTGTTTTGACGGCAACGCCAACTGTTGGCTTGAACCGCAGTCTCAATGGCTTTTTTGCAGATAGCGCGTTTTTGGATATCGAAACATTCGGTATCTATGGACAAGCAGAGTTTGAACTCACCGATCAGTTGCGTATCATCGGTGGTATTCGGTACAGTTCAGAGAAGAAGGAACTGACCGGCGGCGGTAGCAATTTTACCACCAACGGCCCTGTGACAGTCGTTCCAGGGGCGGCTGGTTCGTCTCCCGTAATTCTTCCTGATAGCCGCGATGTGTTCCTCATCAATGAGAATGCGGCTGGTGCCAATACGGCCAGCCGGACCTTTAACAATGTCGATTATAAAGTCGGCATTGAATTTGATGTCGCTGATGACGTGCTGCTATATGCCAACACGGCAACAGGTTTTCTGTCTGGTGTTGTAAACAACAATGGTTCAACGACTGATCAGCAAGATTCGCAAGTATATGAAATCGGCCTGAAGAGCATTTTGTTTGATGGCGATCTGACCTTCAACCTCGCGGGACATTATACGGAATATTCCAATCTTCTGTCGCAGTTCCAGGTCATTGATCCCAATACCGGAATCGGTGTTACGTTTAGTGAAAACGGCGGTTCGATCGAAGCCTATGGTGTGGAATTGGAAGCGGTTTATCGACCAACGCAAGAGTTGACCTTGGCGATGAACGCCGCTTGGCAGGATGTGCAGTTTGGAACATTTGGTCAAACAAGTCCTTATCAATTGAACAATGGCACCACGACTACCTTTGTCGATCTGTCAGGAGAAACACCAACATTCTCACCCGATCTGACAGTGTCCCTGACCGGCTCTTATGAATTTGATCTGGGTGAAGATTTTGGTTTCCTTACACCCTATGTCCAGTTCTATTATAGTGATGGATTTGGAACATCGAATTTGTTCGCCATTGATCCAGCCGCGTTCCAGAGCAGTTATACGAAAACCGACATACGTTTGGTTTGGGACTCGCCTGATCGGAACTATTCTATCGAAGCCTTTATCGAGAATATTGAAGATGAAGCAGTTCTGTCGCGGAGTAACAATAATGGCGGGGACGACTTGCTGCAGTCTTCCTACCTCTATCCGCAAAATTATGGACTGCGTCTGAAAGCGCGGTTCTGATAATCGCACTCCGGTCCTCGACCGGGGGACTGAGTTAAACAGGGGGTGGAAGGATCAAAGGCAAGCGATCCTTCCAATTTGGGAGAGGTGTTTCACCTCTCCCTTTTTTTGCCAATTGAATACACTCTGGGGTTTGGCCCGGTATAACTCCGTGCACCAACTATCGGATTTAAAGCCCTTGCATCTGACGATTGCGCTCCAACAGGTCGAGACCTTGCACGAAGAAATAATGTAACAGATCAATATATACCCAGTTCTCGGAGAGTCTGTCGCCTTCGCGGCGATAGACATCAACGACGCGCATTTCGCTTCGGCCAAGACCGGCCGGCATGCCGAGAAAGCTGCCTGACAGGCGGTTGTTCAGATTGGGCCAGCCGAAGAATCCAGCATAATTCCCTTCGGCAAATCTTGCCACATGGCCGTTATAGACCTTGTCAGTCAGGCCTTCCCGAAAAGGATATTGATGCTGCTGCTGATATCGCTCAATCGTGTAGGTTGAGCCAATACCGGTTGGTCCGTACCATGCCATATCTTCATGCCAGCTTCGCGCTAGATATTCCGGCGGGCATCTATCCTCACCTGACTTGTTGAGCCGATCAAGGTCCTCAATCATCTGGTTGAGGATCTGCATGGTGCGACTGGCCTCTGCAGGGGGCACCGGTTCATTCTGGACGCCGTCATTTGTTTTTGGACCAGGCTTGATAATGTCTGAACCCATTTGCGGCGGCAACGGATATTGATCCGCCTGCTGCATAACGCTCAATATATCGCAGAAAAATGCTGTCTCTTTGATCTTGCCATCCACTACGCAGTGAAATTCGGCATATGGCAGCATGGTCAGTTTGTGGTTCGGCCGAATGCCTAGCCATGGTTCATCGAATAGTCCCATGAAATGTCCGCTACTGCAAACCCAGGTGGAGCTGCCGTCGTCAACGTCATTCTGTCCGGCAAAAAATATAGTCTCCCGGCGTTGCAAGGAATGAAAAGCGCTGTGCAGCGGGGTCCAGAACGCATCTACCGCATGTTTCGCATCATCTTTGTCGGAAAATGGATGCATTCCGCGCCACTGATATTCTGGCACGGCATGGTCAGACAAAACATCGTAGAGGCCGGCCGATCCTGCCCGGTCAAATGCGTCCTGATATTCTCTTACAATCTGCTTTGCCTTTTGTAATTCCATGCTCAACGCATTCTCCCATTAGCAACGATACAGCTTATCTCATCGAATAATGACTTCGAATGCAATCATTTTTCGACTTTTAGCCTAAGACCGATTTCTGACTATCACAACCAGCCTATTTCTTTACAAAAATCTTTTCAATTTAATTTGACTTCGGATGCAAAAAAGCCAATAAATCGCAGTCTCAACGAGGGTAAAGCATGACAGTCCGTTCTCAAAATGAATCAGGCTCAGAGAAGCGCTCACCGGTTCAACTGGTTCGATATGAAGAGCTGATTCCGTGTTACAATGCCTTCATTGACACCCGCACACCTGGATCGGATCAGAAAGAGAATTTCACCATAATTGGCCCCGGCGTCTCGGAGAACCCGGACCAGCATGTCCATATCGCCGAACCGCATGGCTTTAACATTGGCGCAGCGCGTCAACCGCCTGGCTGCGTCAACTCACAGCATAGCCATGAAACCGAGGAAGTGTTTTTCGTGCACAAGGGGACCTGGTCCTTCGACCTTGGGGAGCATGGTGACGATGCCCGGATCACTTTGAAGCCTGGTGATCTGATATCCATTCCGACCCACGTCTTTCGAGGCTTCGAAAACATCGGCGATGACATGGGGTTTCTGTGGGCCGTGCTTGGTAGAGATGATCCTGGTCATGTGCTCTGGGCTCCAGAAGTTTTCAAGATGGCCGAAAAATATGGGCTTGTTCTTCTCGAAGATGGCAGCCTGATTGATACCAATGAAGGTGATGTCGTTCCCGCCAACAAGAAGCCGATGCCGGTTACCACTGGTGAGCAAGTTGCTGAGCTGAAAACATTCGACGAAGCGCAATTGCGGGCCTGTTGTACTTTCTCAGAACAATCAGTCAGCCGAAATCGCAAGTTAATTGCCGAAGACGGTGAATTGAATTGGCCGCACGGGTTTGAGGTCATTCAAACCCGCCTTGGTGAACAGGAATCAATTGATTCCTATGCGTTTGAGGGCTCCGAGGTGCTGTTTGTTCATGACGGCGAACTGACAATAGAGACAGCTGGTGAGGAGACAATTGTTCGCGCGGGCGACACTGCCACAATCACACCGGGATCGACACGGTCTTTCGCCAATAAATCATCAGGCGACGTCGTTTTTTTGGTTGTTCGCGGCAAATTATAAGCTGAAAGAAAGCTATGACTGCTCTGGAAGGGAAAACCGCACTCGTCACTGGTGCAAGCAAAGGAATCGGTCGAGCTATCGCTTTGTCACTTTGCGAGGCCGGTACCCATGTGATTGCGGTGGCTCGTTCATCTGAAAATCTGGACAGTCTTGGTACGCAACTAGGAGACAAAGGGACGATTTGGGCGGAAGATGCAACCAGCGATGCATTTCTCGAGAAAATTGCTGCGCTACAATCGCTCGATATCCTGATCAATAACATTGGCACCAACCGGCCGCAGCCTTTTGTTGAGGTAAGCGATGAAAATCTGGATGTAATGCTTGATATGAATGTTCGCGCAACCTTCCGGATTGCAAGGGAGGCGGCAAAGAAAATGGGGCAGGGTGGCTCTATCGTGAATATGACATCGCAAATGGGGCATGTCGGATCACCGGGCCGGACAGTCTATTGCATGACCAAACATGCGATAGAGGGGTTAACCAAGGCAATGGCGGTTGAACTGGCACCAAAGGGTATTCGCGTGAATTCCGTTGCACCAACATTCATCGAAACGCCAATGACTAAGCCAATGCTCGACGATCCAAAATTTGCAGATTTCGTTAAAAGCATGATCCCGCTTGGGAAAATTGGTCAACCGGAAGATGTTGCTGCAGCCGTGCTTTATCTTTGCAGCGATGGTGCTTCGATGGTGACCGGGCATAGCTTGCTCGTCGACGGAGGATGGACCGCACAATGAGCAAATTTCCAATCACCCATGTCGCCACTACGGACATTTCCGAGATGCTTGACCCCGTTCCCGGGCGGCGAATGGATCTTCCCGGTTTTGATGACGAATTTGTCGACTTTCCCGATTATATTATCCGCATAACCGAACGGATATGGCATGAACGCAAGGTTGATTTGTGCCTGAAATATTATACTGAAAACTGTCTGATCCATACATTGTCGGGGGATATTGTGGGCGCACAAACTGTGGTCGATAATACCCATGCAACACTGGAGGCATTTCCGGACCGGAGGCTGGATGCAGACAATGTGATCTGGTCGGAAGACGGAGAAGCAGGGCTTTATTCCTCGCATCTCATTACCAGCAAGATGACTAACTTGGGGCCTTCTGAATTTGGCCCCGCGACTGGTAAAAAGGTTCGTGTGATGACTATTGCCGACTGTGCCTGCCGCGACAATCAGATTTATGAAGAATGGCTGGTGCGCGATTATTCGGCAGCGGTCATGCAACTGGGGTTTGATGTTGGTGAGACTGCACGTAAATTGGCGCAGCAAGACATCGCCGCCAACAACTCGCTGATCGACTTTCACACGGCTGAGCATGAAGCTGTTCAGGGCGCCGATACCGATCAATTGCCGGACAATTCAGCTTCGCAGGAAGCGCAAGAATTTGTAGCGCGATATATCAGAGATATTTGGAATAGTCGCAATCAAGAAGCCTATCCGGAACATTATGATTATCGTGTTGGTGCGCGATATCCGGGACTAAGGGACTTTTACGGCCCGGATGAAGTTTCGCCCTATCATCAGAAAATTCTGGATGCCTTTCCTGATGCCAAAATCCGCGTCGACCATATTGCAGACATTCCCTATCTGGGAGAGGCGCGCGATATAGCAGTACGCTGGACATTGGCCGGAACGCATAGTGGCGACGGGATTTATGGAGCGCCAACCACTGCCCCCGTCCTGATCTTGGCAGTCAGTCATTTTCGCGTGATAAATGGCCGTGTCCGAGAAGAAACCACCATCTGGGATGACGTTGCGGTCCACCGGCAAATCGAGACCGCCCGGTTGTCCGTATGACGGCACCGGCGCGGATCATTGATGCGCACCACCATCTCTGGGACCTTTCCCATTGCCATTATCCCTGGTTGATGGAACGCGGTGTGAGGCGCTTTTTTGGTGATCCTGAGCCGATTCAGAAAAATTATCTGACCTCTGATTTCACCGCTGATCAGGGCGATTTGCCCATAGTAAAATCGGTGCATATCCAGGTTGGTGTGCAAGAAAAAGACGCGATCAACGAAACGCTCTGGCTACAAAGCGTCGCAGATGAAGGTGGCTTCCCGCACGCAATTGTCGCATTTGCCGATTTGACTGGCCGTGATCTTGAGGCACAACTGGATGCCCATACCAGGGCCGCAAACCTGCGCGGTGTTCGCCAGATTGTCGGGCGCAGTGCTGAAGAAGACGCTAAGACCGGCACTTCGGCTTTGCTATCGGATCCGGCCTTTGCCGCCGGCTTAAGGTTGCTGGCCAAACGCAAATTGTCTTTTGATCTACAGCTTACTCCGCCGCTTATGGATGTGGCCGCTAAACTATTTTGTTCGATCCCCGAAACACCGCTGGCTCTTTGTCACTGCGGCAGCCCAAGCGATTTTTCGATGGACGGTATCGAGCAATGGCAAAACGGTCTTGAAGCCTTTGCCGGTCACGAGAATATGATCTGCAAAATATCCGGATTTGGCATGTTCGACCATGGTTGGACTGTCGACACGATCCGGGAACATGTGCTGCGTGTTATCGATATTTTCGGGCCGAACCGCGTCGCCTTTGGCAGCAATTTTCCGGTCGACAAATTATATGCGAGCTATGGCGATGTCATGGGTGCTTATTTGAAGATTACCGAAGGTTTTTCAGATGACGAACGTCAGGCCATGTTCCATGATAACGCTGCACATTTTTATAGGATATGATGATGACGCCAGATGAAAATTTTATCCAATCACTCGCCCGTTATGATACGCCAACGATTTGCAATTCGATTGAAGTAGCGCAGGGCAAACGCGGTTTTGACGACTATACGCGGGGAACTTTTCAGGCAGCGATGAACGGCGCGAAGGCGATGGTTGGCTATGCAAGAACGGCGAAGATTGCCGGGAAAAATCCACCAACAGAATCGCCGGAAATTATCAAGGCACGCCGACTGGATTATTTCCGATACATGGCGGACGGTCCCAGGCCCGCTCTCTGCGTTATAGAAGATGTTGATGGCCCCAATTGCGTGTCAGCCTGGTGGGGAGAGGTTCATACGGTCGTGCACAAGGGTCTCAAATTGTCGGGTGCCGTTACTAACGGTGTGATGCGTGATCTCGACGATCATCAGGAGGGTTTTCCTGTTATCGCTGGTTCTGTCGGCCCCAGTCATGCCTTTGTCCGCGTTGAGGAATTGGAATGTCCTGTGGAGATTTTCGGAATGAAAGTTAGGCCGGGCGACTTGGTTCATGCCGATCAGCATGGCGCGCTTGTCATCCCGCCAGAAATTATGCCGGAATTGCAGGCCGCTATCGACAAGCTGCTAGCGACGGAACAGATCATCATTGCGCCGGCAAAACAGGACGGGTTTGATATCGAAACGCTGGAAACGGCCTGGCACGAATTTGAGCAATCCCGAACCTAGTTCCAAAGCCGCCCGGTAGCGATCTCCGCGCCATCCGCCATGCTTGCTAGCTTCGCATAAACTATATCCTCATCCACCGCACCAAATCCGGCGAAGGTTGAAAAACCACAGTCGGTGCCAGCGATTACACGTTCCCGGCCCACGATATTGGCGAACCGTTCAATCCTTTGCGCAACCAATTCGGGATGCTCGATAAAGTTGGTGGTGCTATCGATCACGCCGGGGATCAGGATCTTGTCATCCGGGATATCCATTTCGGCAATCTCGGCCCATTCATGCCCGTGACGCGGATTGGAATTTTCAAACAACAACCCTTGCGGTTTGGCCTTCAGCGCAACCGGCATGACCATGCTCATCGGCGCATCGTGATGATGCGGCCCTTCATAATTACCCCAACAGATATGCATCCGCACCCGGTCGGCAGGGACGTTGCGCAACGCATGGTTTAGTGCCTCGACATGGCGCATGGCTAGGCGTTCATAGTCTTCTTCTGGCTGATCCTTGAACATCATATGCTTGCCGAGACCGAGATCGGGCGTGTCGAGTTGCAGGATATATCCGGCTTCCACGATGGCCTCATATTCTGGCCGCATAGCTTCGGCGAGAGCCTCAAGATACTCCTCCTGCGTGGCATAGTGGCTGTTGGGCTGGAACAGAGCGATCACGCCCGGTGATGCCGCGTTCATAAAACCCTCAGCAACATCTGCATTCTCCAGAGCGGCGCTGAAATTATCAAGGTCATCCTGCAGCGGTTGCATGGATTTGACTGCCACAGGTCCGACACAACATGGGCGGGTATAGGTTGGTGTGCCACCGCTTGATGCCTGTCGCTCCAGAAATCCGGGAAATTCTTCCAGGTCTGAAGGCGGGGTACGCGGGCTGTCGCCTTCAAAACCGGTAATTCGGTCCTTTATGTAGGTTGCATAGGAGATTTTGCTCATCTCGCCATCGCTGACGATATCGACCCTAGCTTCGTCCTGTTTCTTCACAACATCAGCGACGGCATTACGGATCGTTTTGGCAAAAACTGCCTGATCCTGTTCTTCGCCATGTTCGTGGGCGAAGACACAATCGGTCACCGGTTTGGAGCGCGGCAAGCTGCCGACATGGGTTGTCAAAATGCGATCGGTACTGATTTTCATGCCTGCTCCTCGTTGGCTTTTGGGAACGGCCTAAAGTGCTATGACTGCGAATGCAAATAATTGCGTCAAAAACAGCTATCCCGGCGTTCCGCCATAGCGACGCAGACGGATATCAGCCTGCTCTTTATGCCCTGCAAATCCTTCCAGCGCGCAGAGACGCGAACAATATTCTCCGACAAGAACCGAGGCTTCTTCCGTGACTCGCTGGAACGTACACGTCTTGAGATATTTTCCGACCCACAGCCCGCCCGTGTAGCGCGCCGCCTTATTGGTCGGCAGCGTGTGATTGGTCCCGATCACCTTGTCACCGTAGGAAACATTCGTTTCCTTGCCGAGGAACAGTGCACCGTAATTGGTCATATTGTTGAGGAAATAATCTGGATTCTTTGTCATCACCTGCACATGTTCCGAGGCGATGTCGTCGGCAACCGCAACCATTTCATCATAGCTGTCACAGACAATTACCTGCCCATATTCTTCCCATGCTTTTCCTGCGATTTCCGCAGTCGGCAAGATCGTCAACTGCCTTTCCACTTCTGCCATGGTGTCCTTGGCCAGTTGTTCGGAATTGGTCAGCAGCACAGCCGGGCTGTTCGGGCCATGTTCCGCCTGACCCAGCAAGTCCGCTGCACAAAGTTCACCATCGACACTGTCATCCGCGATGACCAGCGTCTCGGTTGGACCGGCGAACAGATCAATGCCAACGCGCCCGAAAAGCTGGCGCTTGGCCTCTGCAACAAACGCATTTCCGGGGCCGACAAGGATATCGACCGGATCGACTGTCTCTGTCCCTACCGCCATCATGGCCACGGCCTGAACACCGCCAACGGTATAGATTTCGTCAGCACCGCCCATATCCATGGCAACAACAATTGATGGATGCGGTTTGCCTTCAAATGGTGGTGCGGTGGCGATAACACGCGGGACGCCAGCCACTTTTGCGGTGACGACGCTCATATGGGCTGAAGCGATCAAAGGATATTTCCCGCCCGGGACATAGCAACCCACCGCATTCACCGGAATATGCGTGTGCCCTAATGTCACGCCGGGAAGCGTCTCAACCTCAACATCTTTCATTGAGTCCCGTTGAATCTGTGCGAAATTACGAACCTGTTCCTGCGCAAAGCGGATATCATCCTGTGCCGATTGCGGTACCTGTTCATAACAGGCGTCAATTTCCTCACGGCTCAGCCGATAGGAATCGGGTGTCCAGCTGTCGAATTTATCTGAATATTCGCGGACAGCAGCATCGCCGCGTTCTTCCATATCGGCAATAATGCCTTCGACAATTTCACGGACTTTGGCATCGGTTTGCATCTTGGTATCGGCATCAATGCCTTCTTTGAGCCAGCGGGACATAACATTCTCCTTGTCGATTTTGAGCGCACATAATCGGTTTTGCATTCGAATGCAATAATTGCCGTCCACCAGGTGCTAATTTATGTCTTAAGCGAGCTTTCCGAATAGGTAGAGGAACAGCATGATCGCGACAAAAACGACAAGAAGTCCCCATAACGGACGGTCAATCCGTCCCGGCACAAGATACCATCCATCCTGCTTTTCGGCTTTGCCACTTTCGCGGAAATGGCGGATCTGTCCCGGCACTGTTTGTTCATGCCAGTCTTTCTGAAAACCGTCGAGAAGCACACTCGCGATCCACGATACGATGATATTGATCCCACCACCGATAACTACATACCAGGGCCAAGCGATTTCGGGATAAAGACCGTTAATGCCCATTAATCCGCCCAGACCGACAATTACGATCAGTCCAATGGCTCCTGCCGCAACGCCAACCAGCAAACCGCGTTCGGTCGTATGTTTGGAGAAGAAGCCCATGCCGAACATGGCGAGCTTGGCGCCGACAAAATAGGAACCGACTTTCGACAATGTTTCCAAAATCGACCCGCCGCTGGAGATGAAAGCATAAGCCATCGGGATGACCATCAGCGCCCAGATCAAAGTGAATATCCGCGACATGAGAAGATAATGCGCCTCGCTGCCATCCCCTTTGATAAACGGCTTGTAGATATCAGCAACGCTCACCGTGGATAGCGAATTGAAAGCCGAAGATAGGCTGGACATGGAAGCGGACAGGATGGCCGCTGCCAATATCCCCATCAGCCCGGGAATGGCCAATGTATTGGCGAAGGTGAGGATGATCTCATTGGGTTGTTCAAATGGCTCCCCTTTGAAATGTACGAAGAGCAACGCACCGACGAAGAAAAAGACGAAGTAGAGAATGAAGGCAACATAGCCCATCAACAGATAGGATTTTTTCGCGTCCCCAATATTCTTCGCCGCTAGTGCCCTCTGCACCATCATCTGGTTCGCGCCGTAGACGGTGATATGGAACAAAGTCATCGCAAACACACCCGCCCAGACCGTCGGCGCGACGGTGAAATCAAGATCGGTATTGAGCGGATCGAGTTTGCCATTCTCTGCCAGAAACGCAGTCGCGTCGGATAGGGGAGAAACTGTACCGAGGAGACAGTAGAGAATGATACCGGCACCGAGAAACAGGATCGCGCCTTGCAATACATCGGTCCAGATCACTGCATTCATCCCGCCAAGCAAGGTATAAACCAGCACAATCGCCGTCATGATGATGATCGATATTTTGGGATCAATGCCGGTGATGAAAGTGACCACAACCGCGGTTGCGGTTAGTATCGAAGCCGTGGTGATGCTCTGGGTCATCAGGAAGATGATGCTCATAACCGTACGAGAGGCCGGGCCAAACCGCTTCTCAAGATATTCATAGATTGAAGTGACGCCGCTGTTGAAGAAAAAGGGCAAGAACAGGACGATCACGGCAAAGATGACCAGCGGATAATTCACATGGATTGCAAGCGCAGCCATGCCATCGCCATAAGCCCATGCCGGACCGCCAAGGAAAGAGAGCGCGCTGACATAGGTGGCGATGACCGAGATACCGATCGCCCACCATGGCGCAGAGCGGTCGCCAAAATTATAGTCCTGTGCGGTTTTTACCCGCCGGCTCATATACCAGCCGAGTAGCAGGTTAGCGATCAGATAGACCCCTACTATGCCCCAGTTCAGCAATCCAAATCCCTGCATAATGCCCCCTCTATTAGCCTTTAACCAAGCGCAATCTGGTCGGTCCAGTGCTTGTCGATTGCGCCGTTGGAGCAATCTGTTTCAACAGAGCTAACAGAGCATTTGTTACGATTTGTGGCTGTTCCATCGTCGAAAGATGGCCGCAATTTGCAATGATCGACAGGGCCGCATCAGGAATGGCATTCGCGAGCTCGACATGAATCTCCGGTGTGCAGACTATATCATCGCGCCCGGTCATAACGATCGTCGGACAAGAAATATTAGCCAATATGTCATGTGCCGAGCAACGGTTCATAAGCGCTATGGACTGCTGTGCGAAAACTTTTTCGCCAAGCTTCAAACCCATGTCTGCCAATAGATTCAGTCGTTCTGACGTCCGGTTGCATTTCGCCAAATAATTTGGCTTGAGCTCTTCTTGCATGACCAGGCTAAGCTTGCCTTCTGCGACCTTGCATATCTGTGATTTCCGTTGCTCCTGAACCTTGTCTGCATAGGCGGTGGTGTTGAGCAGGGCAAGGTGCGTGACGCGATCTGGAGCCTGTCTAACAATTTCCAATGCAACAATCCCGCCCATTGAGAGTCCCACTAATGCAAATTTTTCTGGTGCATCCATGATTACATCATGGGCAATGCTCTCAATACTTGCCGAGCGGGTGATATCGCCATCAAGGCAAAGATAGCCGTTGCGGGACAAGCTTGCTTTTTGTGCCTGAAACAGGCGTCCATCGCACATGAAACCAGGCAGAAAGACTATCGGATGTTGCGGCACGTTGGCTGGCACCTAAAAGAAGCCGAGCGGATCGATGCCGTGGCTTACCAGCACGTTCTTGGTCTGCTGATAATGGTTCAGTGCCATTTTGTGGGTTTCACGACCGATCCCCGATTTTTTATATCCGCCAAAGGCTGCATGAGCCGGATAGGCGTGATAGCAATTGACCCAGACGCGCCCGGCCTGAATCGCACGCGACATTCGAAAGGCACGGTTGCTATCCCGCGTCCAGACGCCGGCACCAAGTCCGTAGATCGTATGATTGGCAATACCAATAGCTTCCTCTTCGTCCTTGAAGGTCGTGATCGCCAGTGTTGGTCCGAAAATCTCCTCCTGAAAAACACGCATGTCATTGCGCCCTTTCAGAAGCGTCGGCTGAACATAATAGCCGCCCGCCAGATCGCCGCCGACATCGGCTTTTTCCCCGCCCATCAAAACCTCCGCGCCGTCCTGAGCCGCTATAGTCATATAGTTCATGATCTTTTCAAACTGCTCTTGAGACGCCTGCGCACCGACCATGGTATCGGTATCGAGCGGATTGCCCTGCTTGATATTTCTGGCACGTTCCATCACTTTTTCCATGAAGGGCTCGTAAATGCTCTCCTGCACCAGCGCGCGGGAGGGGCAGGTGCAAACCTCACCTTGGTTGAAGAAGCCTAGCAACAAGCCTTCAGCACATTTGTCGATGTAATCTGCCTCGTGGCCCATAATGTCCTCAAAATAGACATTGGGGGATTTGCCACCGAGTTCGACCGTCGAAGGGATGAGTGACTTTGCGGCATTTTCCAGAATCTTTTGACCGACAGCGGTTGATCCGGTGAAGGCAATTTTTGCAATCCGGTCACTAGAAGCCAGCGCTGCGCCGATCTCTGCGCCAAAGCCGTTTAATATGTTCACTACGCCAGAAGGCAGGATATCCGCAATCATTTCCATCAGGACAAGGATAGAGATCGGAGTCTGTTCGGCGGGTTTCAGGATAACGCAATTGCCCGCTGCCAATGCTGGCCCCAATTTCCAGGCAGCCATCAGCAGCGGGAAATTCCAGGGAATAATCTGACCCACGACACCAAGCGGTTCATGATAGTGATAGGCGACCGTTTCGGCATCAATATCCGCCGCCGAACCCTCTTGTGCTCGAATGCAACCGGCAAAATAGCGAAAATGATCAATCGCCAAGGGTATATCTGCATTCAGCGTTTCGCGGATGGCTTTGCCATTGTCCCAGCTGTCGACATAGGCGAGCTGCTCAAGATTATCTTCCATCCTTTGCGCGATCCTGAGCAGCATATTGGAGCGCTCTGCAACTGAGGTCTTGCCCCATTCTGGCGCTGCTGCATGCGCTACATCAAGTGCCTTTGTAAGATCGGCTTCGGAAGATCGGGCCACCTCGCAATAGACGTTGCCGTCCACCGGTGATTTATTTTCGAAATAGGTTCCATTGGCGGGTGCGACCCAATCCCCACCAATGAAATTCTCGTACCGATTCTTGAATGTGAAAATCGCGTTTTCACTTCCGGGTTTCGCGTAAATCATATCCTCATCCTCTCCAGCCGGTTTTGGTCTACATCCAGCCCAGTTCCGTGAGTGCCCAAGGTGCATTCCAGATTTTTACCGTGCCGCTGACCTTGTTTTCATCATTGATGGTGATCGCATAGACATAATGAGATGATGTCTCTTTGCCCGTTGCATCAATCGGCCCACCTTCGCCAACATGCTTGCCGGTAAAAATACCGAAGAACAGAGCCGTGCTGCTATCCTCGTCAAAACTGCTGGTTACAATTCTATAATTGCATCCTTTTAGCGGACCTTGACCGAGGCCCTGCATCCAGTCGCAATAGTCGAGCACCGTCACTATATCAGCAATCGGTTCGCTTTGTGCTTCGAAACGCGCGCCATCGGCCACATATTCCTGGCAACCGGATCGGCCTTCCAATCCTTCGCATGCATGAAAAAACTTAGTGGCGATGTCCATTTTTGACATGATTTGTTCCCAAAATGACTTTTTCTTTTCCCCTTGTGAAGTTTTTTGCATTCGAAGTCAATTTGAGTTATTGGCGCTTTTTGAGCAAGGAATGACGACAAACCAATATCAGGGTATTGGCATCTCATGGCAATTGGGTCTGGAAGCATGTCGACATTCAAAATCACCGGGAATCCATCATCATGACACCAAAAGATCTGAAATCGTTTCTGGAAAATTTTCGCAAAGCCGCCGAGAATTTTGATCCTACGGTGATGCGCCCGATCATGAACAATCTGTTCGCAAGCGATGCGACCCTGCATTTATGCCATCCGTTTGGTACAGTTCGGGGAGCTGACGCGTTGCTTGATGACTGCCTGATTCCGCTGCATCAGGCGATGCCCGATCTCGAACGACGCGATATGATCCTGCTGGCTGGAACGACACCGGAGGGGCAAGAGTGGGTAGGTGCCATGGGGCAATATATGGGGACTTTTCTGGCTCCCTTCCTCGACATTCCGCCCACTGGCGGCCTTGCCCATATGCGCTACCACGAATTTTTCCGCATCGAAGACGGTGAGATCGTCGAGATGCAAGCTATCTGGGACATTCCAGAATTGATGATGCAGGCAGGTGCCTGGCCAATGGCTCCGCAACTTGGTGCATATTTGTGCACCCCCGCCCCAATGAGTGGAGATGGCCTTCATCTATCAGGCGATGGGCAAGCGACGATGGATCATGTCATCGCGATGCTCGAGGATTTGTGCCGCTATCCAGCAGATCCGGATCCCAAGGTCATGAACTTGGAAAAATACTGGCATCCACGATTTAATTGGTACGGCCCCGCCGGTACCGGGACTGCGCGCGGTATTTCCGGATTTCGCAATTGGCACCAGATACCTTTTTTACGCGCCATGCCTGACCGAAAGCTCGACGCCATGGGCGATTTATTGTCGCACTGGGTAGCCGAGGGAAATTATGTCTGCGAAACCGGCTGGCCCAATATGCGCCTGACTTTGTCCGATGACGGCTGGATGGGAATCGCTCCAGCTGGCAAGGAGGTTCTTCTACGCAGTCTCGATTTCTGGAGAATGGAGGACGGCCTTATCCGCGAGAATTGGGTGCTGGTCGATCTACTCGACCTCTATTCACAGATCGGCGTCGATGTGCTGGCGCGTATGGGTGAATTTAACAAGGCCAGGAACTTGGGTGCGATTACCCTTCCAGACGGCCTTTCGAAACTTCTTAGGCGTTAGATTTGTCGCCTGTCTGAACTGGCGCGTGAAAGAGCTTTGATCGCTATATCCAGCTTCGAGGGCAATTTCGGCGATTGGAAGGTCAGTTTCACGGAGCAGCCTTTGCGCTCGATCTACGCGCTGCTTGATGATCCATTGTCCCACATTCAGTCCGTAGATTTGCTGAAAACGCCGGTTCAATTTGAACTGCGACATGCCGGTTCTCTCTACCATCTGTATGACCGAAGGGGGGGTGGGAAAGTTGGTCAGCACCCAGTCAATTACACCTGCCACATCGTCATATTCACTGCGCGATACATTGGGAGATTGTAGATCTTTCGAAATACCGACGACGCCGATGATGTTGCGTTGATCGTCGAAAGTCGGTTGCTTTGTGGTCAAGCACCAGCCAACCATCCGGTTCGGATAGACGTGCATTTCCAGCCGTTGCTCGATGGGTTGGCCTGTTCGCACAACCGATCGGTCCTGCTTCTCGTAGCTGCTGCCCAACTGCTTTCCGAGTATTTCAGACGGGAGGCGGCCGATCAGCTGCGCTTTGTCCGTGCAACCGGACCGTCCGACAAGCGTTGTGTTCACAGCTTTATACCGACCTTCGATATCCTTCTTGAAGAAAACGACGTCGGGCAAATGGTCGAACAGGTTAGCAACCATAGTTAGAGGGAGCGTTTCTCGCATGAGATATTCTATATCAAAATATACCAAAATTCAAGTTTGCAATCGATCAAATGACAAGACCCCTGCAACCGATGCGCTTAGAGAAGTTCCATCACCCCGTGCCATCGCTTGTCAGTTTTGGCGCATGATTTTGCAAGTTCAGAGAGAGCATGATGCAAACAGACACCATTTTTTCCGGCTGTATGCCAGCCCTGATGACACCCTGCGACGCTAACGGAACGATCGATTTTGACGCACTGGTGCGCAAAGGCACTGAGCTCATCGAAGCAAGTATGGATGCCGTCATCTATTGCGGTTCAATGGGCGATTGGCCGCTACTAAGTGACGAACAGCGCATGGAAGGCGTTGCACGCCTATGCTCGGCTGGCGTCCCGGTGATTGTCGGAACCGGCGCACAAAATTCTTCCCGTGCGGTTGCTCTGGCGCGCCACGCACAAGAGGTCGGCGCGGCTGGATTGATGGTTATACCTCGGGTGCTTTCCCGCGGAATATCACCCGCCGCGCAGCGGACGCATTTTGCCGATATTCTGAACGCAGCACCCGATCTTCCCGCAGTGATCTATAACAGCCCCTATTATGGTTTTGAGACCAAGGCAGACTTGTTCTTTTCTCTGCGTAGCGAGTACAAGAATCTCGTTGGTTTCAAGGAATTCGGTGGCGCAGAATCGATGCGTTACGCCGCCGAGAATATTACTTCGGCAGATCCCGGCGTTGCGCTGATGGTTGGCGTCGATACGCAGGCTTTTCATGGCTTTGTAAATTGTGGGGCGGATGGCGCAATTACCGGAATCGGTAATGCTTTGCCACGTGAGGTGCTGCGCCTGATAGAACTGTGCGAGCAGGCCGCAGCCGGTGACGCCGAAGCCCGTGTACTGGCGTGGGAATTGGACAAGGCCATGCATGTCCTCGCGACTTTTGATGAAAGCCCCGACCTCGTTCTCTATTACAAGCATTTGATGGTGTTGGAGGGGTCTCCCGAATATGCGCATCATATTCACTCGTCGGACCGATTGAGTCCGGCGCAGCTGGCCTATCTGGAAGCGCAGTGGAAACTGTTTCGTACATGGTGGGATAACTGGCCCGGCGCTGTTTAGCCGGAGGTTGCGTGGATGCGTGTTATCGATTCACATACTGAGGGGCAGCCGACCCGAGTCATCGTAGATGGCGGACCTGATCTGGGGTCTGGCTCTTTGGCAGAGCGCCGCGAATTGCTTGCGCGAGACCATGATGATCTGCGTCAAAAGACTATCCTTGAACCCAAATGTTCGAACGCTATGGTTGGCGCTCTTTTATGCCAATCTCCCAATCCGTATTGTGCTGCTGGAGTGATCTTCTTCAACAATACCGGATATTTGGGAATGTGCGGTCATGGTACAATCGGGTTGGCGGTCACGTTAGCTTATTTGGGGAAGCTGAGCCTAGGATCGCACCTGATTGATACGCCAAGCGGAGTAGTTCGGGTGGATTTGAACGGGCCGAACGATGCAACGGTCGAAAACGTCCCAAGTTACTGTTTTCGCAAAAGCGTGGAACTGACGGTTGACGGGCTTGGCAAGGTCAGCGGTTCAATTGCCTGGGGCGGGAACTGGTTCTTTCTGGCCGATAGCACACCTTGCATTCTGTCGCGTGAAAACATCCCGCAGCTCACCGATGCAGCGAGCAAGATTAAACGCGCGCTTGTCGAGCAGTCTATCTTTGGCGCGGACGGCGGAGAGATCGATCACGTTGAGTTTTTCGGTCCGGGACAAAGTTCGGACGTCAACAGTCGGAATTTCGTTTTGTGCCCGGGCCTTGCCTATGACCGTTCGCCTTGCGGCACCGGTACCAGCGCAAAAATTGCTTGCCTTGCCGAGAACGGCCAACTCGCGCCCGGTGAGGATTGGATCCAAGAAAGCATCATGGGAAGCCGTTTTCGTGGCTCCTATCGGCCCGATGAGGAAGGGCGTGTGATTCCGTCGATTGCTGGAACGTCCTATGTGTTCGCAGATGCCAAGCTGGTCCATCAGTCTGACGATCCCTTCGCGAGAGGTTTTGGCTGAAGATGGATCGCAATTCAGAATCGGTTGTTATCATCGGCGGCGGCGTGATTGGGATTGCTTGTGCGCATTATCTCAACCAAGCGGGTTATTCCGTCACCGTTCTGGAAAGCGGTAGCCTCGCGGCGGCTTGTTCCTATGGTAATTGCGGCTATATCTGCCCCAGCCATGTTCTGCCGCTCGCAACGCCGGATGCGCTTCGCGAGGGCCTGATGTCGCTGTTCGATCCGTCCGCGGCATTCCGGATTAAGCCGCGCCTTGAGGCGTCCTTCATTCATTGGCTCTGGCAATTCGCAAAGCGCTGCACGAAGCGCCAGATGTTGGAAACCGCCGAGCACCTGAATGCCATTTCGGAGTCTTCGGCGGCGGAGTATCGCCGCCTGTTGGCAAATGAGATCATCGGAACTGAATACCGTCAGTCCGGTCTTTTCTATGTCTTCCAAACAACCAAAGCTGCTGAGGCGTTCTCTGCGACCGCGCGGACGGCGGCGGCTCAGCTCGGCGTTCAATCGAGTTGGATTGATGGTTCTGACCTCGGGGACTTCGATAGCACACTCAAACCCGGCATGGCCGGAGGGGTGCTATTCCCTGACGATGCCAGCTTGCGTCCTGACCGGCTGACCGAGCAATGGGTCTCTATGCTTAAAGGCAGGGCTGTGGCATTTCGTGAAGGCGTACGCTTCTTGGGTGCGAAACGATCAGGGCGGCTGATTACCGCGATTGAAACCTCTGAAGGTCTGATGGAGGCCGATCACTTTGTCTTGGCTGCGGGCGCTATCAGTGGACGCATGGCCAGCCACTTTGGCGCGGCTTTACCCGTCGAACCGGGCAAGGGTTATTCGATTACTTTGGATCGGCCAGCACAGTCGCCGCGTGTTCCCATGCTGTTTCCTGAACATCATGTGGGTATCACGCCATTCGACAGCGGTTTCCGCATTGGGTCGATGATGGAGTTCACTGGCTTTGATAGGTCGATTTCACGCCGCCGCCTAGATCAGCTGCGCGCTTCGGCATCACATTATCTAGCTGATGATCTACCCAAATCCAACGTAGAGCAATGGTACGGCTGGCGTCCGATGACATGGGACAGCTTGCCCATTATCGGCGCAATGCCGGGTACGGACAATGTCTGCCTCGCCACTGGGCACAACATGCTGGGTCTGACGCTTGCCCCAGCGACGGGGAAGCTGGTCGCTGAGTGTATCCAAGGCCAAACGCCACATATCGACCCCAGTCCATATTCCGCCGCACGTTTCGGTTGAAGCGATCAACTAAAGTCAATCAAGAGAAGAGAGTTCACATGTCAGTTCACAAGAATTTCATTGCCGGTGAGTGGATCGGTTCCAGCTACCAAGTTGCCAATATTAATCCATCAGATACGAACGACATTGTCGGAGAATATGCCCAGGCAAGCCGCGGTCAGGTAAATCAAGCTGTCGACGCTGCCTATACCGCTTCCGCCGGTTGGGCGCGGAGCGGAATCCAGCAGCGCTGCGAGTGTCTCGACGCTATTGGCACCGAGATCCTCGCCCGCAAGCAGGAATTGGGTACCTTGCTGTCGCGTGAAGAAGGCAAGACATTGGTTGAGGGGATAGGAGAGGCCACGCGTGCAGGACAGATATTCAAATTTTTCGCCGGTGAAGCGCTAAGGAATGTAGGTGAACTGCTCCCATCGGTGCGGCCGGGTCTGGGTGTGGAAATCTCCCGCGAGGCTGTTGGCCCGATAGCGATCATCACGCCGTGGAATTTTCCGATTGCCATTCCCGCATGGAAAATCGCGCCAGCACTGGCTTTTGGTAACACAGTGGTTTTCAAACCTGCAGAACTCACCCCAGGTAGCGCGTGGGCCTTGACCGACATAATTGCCCGTTCCGGTATACCAGAAGGCGTATTCAATTTGGTGATGGGCCCCGGTGCCGAAATCGGCGCGCCAATGCTCAACGACCGCCGCATCCGCGCCGTCAGCTTCACCGGATCGACCAGGACTGGACGTATTGTGGCCGGAGCCTGTAGCGCACGCAATGCGCGCTATCAGCTTGAGATGGGCGGTAAGAACCCTCTCGTTGTTCTAAACGACTGCGGTCTCGACAATGCGGTCAATTGCGCGGTGAACGGGGCCTTCTTTTCAACCGGTCAGCGCTGCACCGCGTCTTCAAGGCTGATTGTTGAGGAATCGATCCATGACGCATTCGTTGCGGCGCTCGTCCAGAAAATGGAAGGCTTGGTGATTGGCGACGCTTTGGCTGAAGGGACAGATATCGGCCCGGTCGCGGATCAAACTCAGTTGAACAAGAATCTCAAGTATGTACAGATTGGCAAGGAAGAAGGCGCAGAGCTACTGACCGGCGGCGAAGTGGTAGAGCGGGAGAAGCCTGGTTTCTATCAGAAGCCTGCGCTGTTCATCGATACAGACAATTCCATGCGTATCAATAAGGAAGAGATTTTTGGGCCGGTCGCCTCGGTGATCAAGGTCTCGGACCTTGATGAGGCGATGCATAACGCTAATGATACCCAGTTCGGACTGTCGGCCGGCATTTGCACATCGTCATTGCGCTCGGCCGCGCGTTTCAAACAAGAAAGCCAGGCGGGCATGGTCATGGTCAATGCGCCGACGGCCGGTGTTGATTACCACGTACCGTTCGGCGGAACAAAAGGGTCCAGCTTCGGGCCGCGCGAGCAAGGCGGTTACGCACGCGATTTCTACACGACCGTAAAAACAGCATACACCCAAACATGAAAATTGCTTTCAACGAGATGTGAGACGGTTTGCGATCGAAAATTGTAAGCTTGGGTAAGAGGTCTGTTTCCCATCCCAATAGCGGATGCCAGCCGAAAACGGGCCGGCATCCAGCATCGGTCAAATCTCGGTCTTCTCAGCTAGGGTAAGCGCGTCCTCCATATCGAGGCCCAGGTAGCGAACAGCATTCTCTAGTTTGGAGTGGCAAAGCAGGGCCCGAATCGCTCCAAGGTTTCCTGTAGCCTCGTAGATGATCAAGGCTTTCGTCTGACAAAGCGAATGCGCCCCGTATTCCTCAACCCACTGATCAACGAGCCTCGCATATTGGCGTGTGCTTAAATGTCATGAGTGATGGGCACGGCTTGGAAAAACATAGTCTTCTAATGACCTGCCTTCGCGTTCCAACCAAGCGAACAGGCTACTACGTGCAGCCGATGCAACGAATTGAACGGGCCGCGCTGTCTTGCGCTGCATGATCGTGCTGGGTCGCTTCTCATTCTGATTCCTGCACGTCAGTATCTGCAATTTTCCAGCCCCCGCCCAAGGCGAGATTGAGAGCGACCCATTGTTCAACACGCGCGCGTCTGATGGTGACCAGGCCGCGTTCGGCGTTGAACAGACGTTGCTGGATATTCAGTACATCGATCAGGTCTGTTTCGCCTTCCTTATACTGCAACTGAGACAACCGATAGGCTCGTGCCGAGGCCCTGGCCGCATTGTCCAGCGCTTTTTCGCGCCTTTTCAGAACAATTGCCTGATCGAGATTCGTTTCCGCTTCGTTGAGTGCGCTGAGCGCAGTATCCGCATAGGCCGCTATAGCAGCGCGCTGATCCGCATCGGCCTGATCAACCTGAGCTCCCCGCAAACCGCCATCGAAAATGGGTTGCAGGACTCCTCCGATGATCGACCAGATGAGATTGGGGCCGTCGAGAATATCTCCAAGGTCAGAGGAAGAGCCGCCAATACTGCCCGTCAGTGAAACCAGCGGCAGTCGCGCTGCCTTTGCCTGATCAAGATTTGCAAAAGCTGCTGCTACCCGCCGTTCCGCTGCGACAACATCCGGACGGCGCTCAAGCAGTCCGGACGGAATTCCTGCCGGAGGGCTCGCAGGCGTCACTGGCAAGTCGTTGGCATGTGTGAGCTGATCCGCCGGATAGCGGCCCAGAAGCAGTTCCAGCGCCCGATTGGTACTCCGTGCCGCGCCGCGGGCATTTTCCAGACTGTCAATCGCGGTCGCGAGATCCGATGCCGTGATCGCCGTGTCCTGTGCGGACGCAAATCCCTCGCGATAGCGGACCTGAACGATACGATCTATTTCCGCCAGCGCGGTTACCGTCCGTTCTGCAACACCTATCTGCAATTGTGCTTCAATGGCGGTGAAATAGGCGCTGGCAACTGCGCTGGCCAAGGAATATTGAGCGAAGCGAAAATCCGCTTCCACGGCCTGCGCACTTGCATAAGCTGCATTCCGCCCCGCTCTCACACGCCCCCAAATATCAACTTCCCATTGCGCCTGTGCATTCAGATCAAACTGGCTGACATCGGGAACGGGACCTTCAAACCGTCCGGTTCGGGTTGCATTGAAATTCCCGTTTATGGCTGGAAACAAAGCCGCGCGCGCTTGCCTGACCAATGCCCAGGATGATTCAACATTGGCCGCCGCTGCCTGAATATTGCGGTTGTTGAGTTGCGCCTCCCGAACCAGATCGGAAAGCACCGGATCACCAATCCGGTCAATCCAGCCGATCTGAACCTCTCCCGGTTCCGCGCCGTCAACCTGCCACTGATCCGGAAGCTCGGGAAGGCTTTGCTCCGTTGCTTGGCGCACATCCGTATCCGTGCTCAGCGACACACAGGCTGCGAGCAACGGAACAAGCGATAGCGGAATGACCAGATGCCAGTTCATGCCGTGACTCCTTCTGACGAGGGATCCGGATTTTCAGACTTCACGAACCCAGCCGATTCATCCTCGGTAACCTTGAACAAGGTTGCATATATAACGGGTACCAAGATCAGGGTCAGCACAGTCGCAAAACTCAGGCCGAAAACAAGCACCACCGCCATCGACTGGAAAAACGCATCAAAAAACAGCGGGATTACGCCCAGCACGGTGGTTCCCGATCCCAAGAGGACTGGCCGGACGCGGCTGGCCGCGCTGTCGATAATCGCATCAAAGCGCGGTTTGTTTTCAGCTATCTCCAGATCGATCTGGTCCACAAGGACGATTGCGTTCTTGATGAGCAGACCAGCGAGCGAAAGGACGCCCAGTATTGCCATAAACTCAAAGGGAACGCCCATGACGATCAGTCCGAACACTACTCCTACTAGCGCCAGCGGTACCACCGACCATATCACCAGCGGCTGGCGCAAAGCATTGAACAGGATAATGACGACCAATATCATTGCGCCAAAGCCGAACGGTATGGCCCCCATCAACTGACTGTTGGCTTCCGCGCTATTCCCCGATTCCCCATCCCATTTCAGTGTATAGCCGGGCGGCAATTCGATATCCTCCACTTGCGGCTGCACGCGTGCCTGGAGTTCACCGGCCAGAAGTCCTGGGACGGGGTCGGCCTGTGCCTTGATACTCCAGACCTTGTCCGTCCGGCGCAGGCGGCCATCCCGCCATACGGTGCGGACCCCGTCTGTCACCTGTTCGAGAGGCACGGAACGACCCGACGCTCCTACGAGTTGAATCCCTCCGATACCCGAAACGTCAGCCCGCTCGTTTTCAGGGGCTCGCGACAATATCGGAATCAGGTCATCATTTTCCCGGTACACGCCGACCCGCTGCCCAGAATAGTTTCGGGCCAGTGCATTGCCAAGATCGGTCCTGCTGACGCCGGCCCGGCGCCCCTTCACTTCGGAGTAGACGGCATCCACCGCCGCGACCTGTTGCCGCCAGTTATCCTTGATCGACAGGGCTCCGCCATCTTCTGCAAAAATCGTTTTGGCTTCCTCGGCAAGTTCCCGCAACCTTTCGGGTTCGGGACCCGAGAAGGTTGCCTCGATTTTTGAACCGCCTCCGGGACCAAGAACAAAGCGCCATACCTTGCCTTGCGCCTGCGTGAAGTTTGCATCGATATGGTTCTGAACCTTGGGGATCAGTTGGTCGAGCCGCTCATAGTCGTCCAGTTTCACCAGTATCTGGCCATAAGCACTGTTCTGCGATTCAAACTGGTAAACCAACATGTATCGCAGCGTTCCGCCCCCTACCAGTGTATGTACATCTTCGACACCTTCCTGCTTCGCGATAAACTTCTCTAGCTCGCGCATGTCAGCATCGGTCTTTGATATATCAGTGCCTTCCGGCAGCCAGTAATCGACAACCATTTGGGGTGTGGTCGATGCCGGAAAGAATCCGGGCGTAACAAAATTGAACCCGACGACGGAAATCAGAAACAGTCCCACGGCTCCCGCGATCGTTAGTGCCCTGAACCTGATCAGTCGGGCGATCAGTTCCTTGAACATCTGCATGTATCGGCTATCTGTCTGCTCTTCGGGCGGGTCTTCGGTAGTGCCTGCTTCCGTGAACAGCAAGCTGCAGAAAAATGGCGTCAGCGTGATCGCAAAGACCCAGCTGTAAAGCAGGGATATCAGGATAACCCAGAACAAGTCGCCGGTGAACTCGGCCGTATCCCCGGGAGCCAGACCAATTGGCGCAAAAGCAAGGATGCCGACAAGGGTTCCGCCTAATAAGGGCCATATCGACTTGCGTACCGTCTCACCCGCAATTTCAATAATCTTGCGGCCTTTCTGTGTGCCAACCAATATGCCGTCAGTAACCACAATGGCATTGTCCACCAACATACCCAGCGCTATGATCAGGGCGCCCAGGGAAATGCGGTGCATGGGGACGTTGATCATGTACATGGTACCCAGCGTCGCCGCGATGGTGAGCAAAAGCCCCAAGCCAATGACAAGACCTGAACGCGGCCCCATGAAGATGAACAGGGTACCGATCACGATCACCAGGGCAATGATCACATTGATCACAAAGTCCACGACGGATCTTTCGACCACTTCGCCCTGATGATAAAATTTGTGTAGTTCCATGCCTAGCGGACGCTGGCCTTCTACTTCTGTCAATTTGGCCGATATATCTTCGCCAATGGCGACCACATTGGAACCTGACACCGCAGCCACGCCAAGTGCGAGTGCAGGCTTGCCATTATAATACATCTGAAACGATGCGGGATCCTTATAGCCGCGGGTTACCCGGGCAATATCTCCCAATTGTGTGATCCGGCCCTCTGACGACGACACCAGTAGGTTCTTGATTGCATCCACCGAGTCAATATCACCTGTTGGCGTGATGATCAGGCGTTGGTCATCTATTTTCACCGACCCACCGGAAACAACGGCATTCTGTGTCGAGAGCTGATCAAAGATCGTATTGACCGTGGCACCCAGGGCCGCGGCATTTTGCCGTGCTATCTCGACATAGATAACTTCCTCTTGTTCCCCGCTTATATTGACCTTGCCGACACCTTTTACAGAAAGCAGGTCCTGTTGCAGTACTTTCGCATATTCGCGCAGTTCGGCCATTTCGAAGCCGTCACCGGTCAGAATATAGTAGATCCCGAATACATCACCAAATTCATCAAAAACGGTCGATGGTCCTGCGCCGGGCGGCAAATCACCGGCCGCATCCGCCACCTTGTTACGGAGCTTTGTCCAGATGATCTGCAAATCACCCTTTGTGGGCGAAGCCTCAAATTTCATTTCGACCGAGATTTCGGAAAAGCCGTCCGAAGACACCGAATTAATCTCTTTGACTTCCGCCATGTCCTGCAGCGCCGTTTCCAGCGGCGCGGTTACCTCTCTCGCCACTTCCTCGGGGCTGCCGCCGGGATAAGGTGTCAAAACCTGCGCCGTGCGGATCGTGAACTCCGGGTCTTCGAAGCGCGGCATGTTCTGATAGGCGTACCATCCGGTAAATAGTGACAACAGGATTACGATTCCCATCATCAACCGGTTCCTGATGCTATATTCGGCGATCTGCATATTCCGTGGGCCTATCGCTTCCAGGGGCGAACACGGTCACCCTTTCGCAGATAAGCGCCGCCCGATGCGACAATCGTTTCCCCAACCTTCAATCCCTTGGTTGCAATGACATTCTGCCCAACCTGATCAGCAAGCTGAACTTCTCGCCGTGCGACTGATCGTTCCACCGGCTTCACCACCCAGACATATTTTTTGCTGCCTTCGGTCACAACAGACGCCAGCGGAATGGATATCCCCGCAATGCCATCGGCGCCTCGTCCATCTAGATCATAATCGAAAGATAATGTGGCAGTCATGCCGGTCAGCACAACCAGATCCGCAGGCGGCTGAAAAGAAAAGCGCCCTTCAAAAGTCTGTGTGGATTGATCCGCCTGGCCGGTCGCCTCTCTGAAAACGGCCGGGAAGCGACGTCCAGGTGCAGCGTCCAGCTCAACGAAGGTATTGTAATAGTTGATCTTGTTGGAATTGAGCACGAAACTGCCGGGAACGTTCACGATCGCTTCCACCGCACTGCTCTGCATCGTTACCACCGGAGCCTGTGGCTGAACGTTCTGGAACTGTTCGACATAGGTTTTGCCAATAAATCCGGAAAATGGTGCCCGCAGAACGGTATCGGCCAGACTTTTCCGTGCATCATCCAGCGTCGCCTGTGCCACCTGTCGCTGCGCCAGTCTGCTTTCGACCACACTTTGCGATATGGCGTCTTCCTTGATCAGTCGCAGTGCGCGCTGATATTCACTGTCTGCGTTGCGGTACTGAGCCTCAGCCTGTGTGACGGCATTACGAAAACTGCGGGGGTCGAGTCCGGCGATGACGGAGCCTTTTCGATAGAATTCCCCCCCCAATGCCTTCCAGGTGGTAATCTCACCACCAACCTGAAATGCCAGATCTGTGGATCGCACTGACCGGATCACTGCCGGGAAGCTGTTGCTGGCCTGCTTTGACTCTTCATTCAACTTCAGCAGTTTGGCGGGGCGCGGTTCAGCAACCGTGTCTGTTTGTGCCGGTACATCACAAGCTTGCAGCAAAAAGGTGAAGCCGAGAACAAACCCGGCGGGCCACGAGAATCGTTTCACACGAGAACTCCTTCCAAAATCTCGATGTTGCAGACGAGGCGGGGAAGGCAGATGCTAGTGCGCTCGAAAGCTCTCGACAACAGGTTTCTTCTATCCACGTTTAGATTTACTGAATTATCCGCTTTCGGGATAGAGCTGACACTCACAAATCGGGGTGAGATCAATTTTAAATGCCCAACTTTCAGTGTCATCGCCAGGTCATCGATGGTTACAACTATTGCATTACGTTTACCGCGTTTCTTGAAATCTGATATTTTGTACCGATTTCCCAGCACGTGTCTGAAGCGGGTCTCGAAACAGATACTCGAAATTGCCAACCTGTCCCCGGTTCCTAAAGCCTGCTGACTGAATTCAGTGCAGGGATATAGTCAGGCAAAGATCGCAATGGGGCATTGTTCTGGTTTGCCAATATGGCTGCAATCGGGCCACCATGAGTGATAACGGCGACAGTCTTTTCCGTCGGCAAGTCTCGCCATGCGAAGAGCACCCGCGCCACCAGCTCCGTCGTCGTTTCTCCACCACCTGGTCGAAATCCGTCCGGGTTGTCCAACATCCCGTCCATCGCATTGCCGGTTTCGCGATAGATGGCATCCCAGCTGCGGCCTTCCCAGCTACCAAAATCCCGTTCCCGCCAACGGCTGTCGGCACTCGCCTTGATCGACAGGCTGCTCGCCACTTGTTCTGCAATATATCGGGTCCGGCGCATGTCGGAATGCACGATAACGTCCGGTGACAATCCAACCAGATCGGAAACAAGCTGCTTGGCGAGGCGAGCGCCTTCGCGGCTCAAACCCATGTCGCTGACGCCGTAGCAACGGTTCTGCCAGTGCAGGGCCACCTGCGGATGCCGAACCAGCCAGATCACAGATCAGCAAACCCCAGTACGGCGAGTAGCAAGATCAATTGTCCGGCATAGGCCGCAAAACCAAGACAGTCTCCCGTAGTTCCCTCTAGTCGTCGCAGTAACAGAGCGCGAAACCAAATCAGGAACAGGGCTGATCCCAATGTGGTCAACATGGCTGCGAAAACATGGAACCAGGCAAAAAAACCGATGAAAGGCGATGCCACGATGATAGCCAGAAACAGGTCGCGTATTCCGGTGCGTGCACCGACATCCTTGGCCAGTCCTTCTTCGCTGGCGGTATTAGCCGGAGCAACAAGCGCCATGACCATAACCGCGAGCAACCGGCCAAAGCAGGCGGAGGCTATGAGTGCAACAATGACCATGTTCTGCGGCAGTGCAATCAAAAGCGCAGCACGTAGGCCAACCGCAAGCAGAAGCCCAAGAGCGCCATAGCTACCAATGCGGCTGTCTTTCATGATCCGCAGTGTTGATTCCCGATCATGACCGCCACCGAAAGCGTCGCAGAAATCCGCCACGGCATCTTCGTGAAAAGCACCTGTCAAGCGTGCTTCAAACAGCAGCGCGACGATCACAGCAATCGCGCGCGGCCAGATATGAGCAGTGCCCACCAGCACGGCGGCAGTCAGTGCACCGACCAGAGCGCCCACCAGTGGAAACCAGACCACCGACCGGGTCAGGCCGTATCGTGCCTGTTCCGCAGTCAGCCGGTTCAATCCCGGTACGGGAATCCGCGTCAGAAACTGCACGGCCAGCATTGGCGGCATCCACCAGCTGATGGACGGTTTGTCAGTCATGGCATGATATCCGAAAGCTTAGCGACGTCATTTAACAAGGCCGCAGCACTGTCGAGCAAGGGCAGGGCAGTCAGCGCCCCTGTCCCTTCGCCAAGACGCATATCCCATTCGAGCAAAGGCTGCAGATCAAGATGATCAAGAGCCACTCTATGCCCCGGTTCTGCTGAAAGATGCGCCGCGATCATACGCCTGGAAGTCCCCGGTTGGAGACGTTCGGCGATGAGGGCCGCTGCAGTAGTGACATAACCGTCGAGCAATATTGTTGAACCTTGATCAGCTGCTTGTGCATAATATCCCGCGATTGCGGCTATCTCGAAGCCGGCAATACCGGCTATCGCGGCTACCGGATCAACGGCCAGCAACCCAACCGATCTTTCCGTGGCACCCGCGACAATATCCCGCTTTTTTGCCAACACTGCGTCACCTGCACCGGCACCGCGCCCCACAGCGTTACCGGCATCAGCGCTCGCCAGCAACATGGTCAGGCAGGCAGCCGGCGTCGTGTTTCCAATGCCCATTTCGCCAGCCATCAGCAGAACAGAACCTTCGTCCAATGCACGCCGCGCTTCTACTTTTCCGATATCCCAAGCTGCGTGAAATTGATCCTTCGTCATTGCCGGACCCTTTGATAGATCAGCTGTTCCGGCAGCGATACGTGCATCGCTAAACGTTGGTGACTCTTTGCCATTGGTCGCTGGGTTTATGCTGCCCGTATCAACCAATCGCAAGTCCACCGATTGTGTGGTCGCCAGCGCACTGCTGGTTGCCTTTTTCGCCAGAATGGTTTCAATCATCGCGGTCGTGACCACCGAAGGCCATGCTGATACCCCGCTTTCGACCACTCCGTGATCGCCGGCAAACAGGACGAGGCGACGGGGTTTTGTTTGCGGTCGGAGGTTTTGTTGCGCGACCGCCAGTGCGACTGCCAATTCCTCCAGTCGCCCCATACTACCTTGCGGTTTGGCCAGTGCATCAAGATGATCGGTCACCTGTTTTGCCGTTATAGTCATCGTGCAAATCTCGTTTTCGACCGATCAATTCTGTCCTGCCAGCCTAATGTAGACAGCTCCGGCTCGTCGCTTTCCCGCTGCGGATAGCCCAAACACAGATAGGCAATCAGCCGCCAATCATCCGGTACATCAAGAATGCGGTGGATTTTTTCGGGTTGCAGAATCGAAACCCAGCCCAATCCAATATTCTGCGTGCGGGCAGACAGCCACAAATTATGGATTGCCATGACAACCGACCAAGTCAAAGTTTCGGACATGGTCTGACGCCCAAGACCGCGGCCGTCGTTTGTCCCTTCGTCGCAAAAGATAGCTAGATGCACAGGGGCTTCACGCAATCCGTGCAGCTTCAGTCTTTGATATTCCGATTGTATTTCATCGTCGTCATATCCATCCTTTGCTTTGCGGTTCTCGACATCAACATGATCGGCAACAGATGATCGAATGGCGGCTGTCCGCACAGATACAAACCGCCAGGGCTGAGCATTGCCGACGGAAGGGGCAAGACAGGCCCGGTCCAGCAAGTCGTCCACAATACCCGAATCTATAGGGCGATCATCGAACCGGCGTACGTCGCGGCGCCAAGCCAGCAGCTTGTCGAATTGTGCACGAAACTGTTTGTCAAACACCGGATGTTGGGAATTGGTCATGCGGCACGTTCCGCAATGACGAGCAACTCGTCAATGTTGACATGTTTTTCCAACGCTTCTGAAAGTTCATCCAGCGCCTGATCAACAATATTTGTTTGATCCAGACCATTGGAAATGGCTCCCAGCCGGGCCAGCCATGCCTGTCGCTGGGCCGCCGTGTCAAACAACCCATGGACATAACAGCCCGATATGCGGCCGTCTTTGCTCACTGCGCCGTCCTGCCGTCCGTCAGCCAACCGTAACATCCTGTCCATGCCACCGGTTCGGGTTTCCCCCACGTGAATCTCATAGCCGGTGAAATCCTGATCATCGACGAGCGACTTGCCGGTAACGCGACCCAGCGTTTTGGCTGCGGTTAATGTGGTTTGAACGGCAAGTAATCCGAGGCCTGCAACGGTTTCAGCCGTCCCCTCAATTCCCTCCGGATCAAAAATGCTTTCGCCCAGGATTTGATATCCGCCGCAAATACCCAGTACGGAGCCGCCGCGCCGAACATGGGCGGCAATATCGATATCCCATCCTTGCGCACGAAGAAATTTCAGATCAGCGATAGTTGCCTTTGTGCCCGGGATAATAATCAACGATGCGCTGGCAGGGATCGGTTCGCCGGGCGGTATCATGCGCAGACGAACCTGCGGCTCAAGGCGCAGCGGGTCGAAATCGTCAAAATTGGCAATGCGTGAAAGCATTGGGACCGCAATCTCTATAACACCATCTGCTGCGGGTTCCGGTTGTTGCAACACCACGGCGTCTTCCGCCGGCAGTTTGTGGATCATAGGCAGCCACGGAATTACGCCCAGCCCGGTCCAGCCAGTGCGCTCCGCTATGGCCGTATAGCCATCATCAAACAGCTTTACGTCACCGCGGAACTTGTTGATCAGAAACCCGTGGATCATGTCGGCATCTGCGGGATCAATTACGGCCTTGGTGCCGACCAACGCAGCAATCACGCCGCCGCGATCAATGTCTCCGATCAGAACGACCGGAACACCCGCCGCCCGGGCGAAGCCCATGTTGGCGATGTCACCCTTACGCAGGTTGATCTCCGCCGGACTACCTGCACCTTCAACCAATACGATATCGGCCTTTGATGACAATCGCTGATAAGAGGCCAGAACGGCATCCAGCAATTCCTGTTTCTGATCCCGGAAATAACCGGCATCCCCGGTATCATGAACCTTGCCATGGACAACCACCTGCGCCGTTTTATCGGATTGCGGTTTGAGCAGTACCGGATTCATGTCGACATGCGATGACACCCGGCAGGCGATGGCCTGCAGCGCCTGAGCCCTTCCGATTTCGCCGCCTTCGGGCGTTACGGCGGCATTGTTCGACATGTTCTGCGCTTTGAACGGCCGGACCGTCATTCCTTTGTTCGTCAATAAGCGGCAAAGCCCGGCAACTAGCACTGACTTGCCAACGTCACTGCCGGTTCCCTGCAGCATTACGGCGCCCATATGAGCCCCCCGACGAGCAACCACAAAGCAAGACAAGCGCGCACATAGATGGCCAGAGCGGCCTTCAGATCACCCGGCCCGGGTCGCTCACCATCACCCAATGTCTCCCGGGCTATCCATTCCCCATCATAGGTAGCACCGCCGCCCATTTGCACGTTCAGGGCGCCAGCCATTGCCGCCTCCGACCAGCCCGCATTGGGAGACAAGTGCCTGGCCGCATCGCGAACCATGATCCGCCATCCGCCCATGCCGGCGATACAGATCAACAGGCCCGCGATCCGCGCGGGAACGAAATTCATCACATCGTCGCAGCGCGCCGCTGCCCAGCCAAAATACCGATAACGCTCGTCCAGATGACCAATTTGACTGTCCGCCGTGCTTACGGTCTTAAACACGAACAAGCCGGGTAGACCGGCGACCAGAAACCAGAATGCCGGGGCCACAATGCCATCGCAGAAACTCTCGGCCAGACTTTCTGTAGCCGCCGATGCGACGCAACGCTCGCCCAGATTTTCGGTGTCACGGCCAACAATCATCGATAGTGCTTGCCGCGCGGGCGCTATCTCGCCCTGTTCGAGTGGCATCAAAACATTTCGTACATGAAAATAAAGACTGCGCTGCGCCAGACCAGTGGTGGCGATAAGTATAAGCAGAATCCATCCGAACCAGCCGGTCAGCATCGTTTCCAGCATGATCCCAAGCCCCGCGGCTGATCCTGTCACGACCAGCAACGTGCAGATTCCGGCCAGACGTCTTTTGGGTGCGCTACCTGTGTTCCATATATGCTCTAGACGGGAGATCAAACTTCCGGCCCACGCCACAGGGTGGGGGATGCGGCGGTGGAGCGCATCCGGATAACCGAGCAGAGCCTCCGTCACGAGGACGACGAGTAAAAGTTCCGGCCGATCCGCTATCCCCGCCGCCGTCATCTCAAACGCCGTACAGGAACGACCAGGGGCTCGCCGTTGTCGCTGGTGCTGATCTGGACTTCGACACCGTAGGCCTGAGCCATGATATCAGGAACAATCACGTCATTACGGGAACCTGCCGCCAATATTGCACCGTCTTTCATGATCATGATATCGTCAGCACAGCGGGCCGCCTGAGTCAGGTCGTGTAGAACAATCACGACACCATTTCCCGCTTCTGCATAATTTTTCAGTTTATCCAGAACATCGAACTGGTGCGCGGGATCAAGGCTCGCCAGCGGTTCGTCGGCCAGCAACCATTGTGGTTCCCCGGCGAGAACCCGGCCCAACAACACTCGGCCCAGCTCGCCGCCAGACAGACGCAGCACCCTGCGCTCTGCCAGTCCGGTACAATCTGTTGCTTCCATGGCCCTTGCAACTGCCTCATGATCGGCCGCGTTCATGCCCCAGCGTCCGGAATGCGGCAGTCGACCAAGCCCGACAACCGTTTTGACATCAATATTCCAGTGGATATCGGGACGCTGCGGCAAAAGGCCGATCAAGCGTCCACGCTCTTTACCTTCCATCTCGTGAATCGATCGATCATCCACTGTTATGCGGCCCGTTTGCGGTTGCCGGAGACCCGCCAGACAGGACAATAGGCTGCTTTTGCCAGCGCCATTGGCTCCCAGTATGACGGTAACGCGTCCAAGCTTGAACAGACCATTGACGTCATCCAGTATCTTGCGATTACGCAATGTTAGAGAGATGTTTTCGAAAGCCAGCGACATCAGTTCAGTTCCCTGCGCATTTTGAACAGCAACGCCATGAAGAACGGTGCGCCGAGCAGAGACATTGCGATGCCAAGGCGCAATTCGCTTACGCTGGGCAGGATCCGGACCGCACTGTCCGCACCGACGAGCAGAAGTGCACCGGCAAGGGCAGAGGGGAGCAACACGGCTGATGGCCGATGCCCGGCAAAAGGCCTTACAAGATGCGGTACAATGAGGCCGACAAACCCGATAATCCCGGCGGCGGCGACGGATGCGCCGACGGTCAGGCCTACGCCAATCACGGCAAACCACTGTAAATGCAATATGTTGACGCCCATTGACCGGGCGGCATCTTCGCCCAGAGTGAGGGCATCCAGTGAGCGCCCGGTCGCGATCAGAAACAGCATGCCGATTGCGATGATCGGAACCGCGAGTTTCACATCATCCCAGCTGCGATCGGTTAACGCCCCCATGAGCCAGGTGACAATTTCCGTCGTTGCAAAGGGTGTGGGTGCCAGGCTGATCATCAACGATGTCAAAGAGCCTGCAAGGCTGGACAGAATAACACCGGCAAGTGTGAACAGGATCAAGCTGCCTGATCTTCCTGCAAGCAGGGTCAGCAAAGCCATGCCGATGCCAGCGCCAATCAGGGCAAAAACAGGAAGCAGCCAGGCCGTCATGGCAAAACCAAAATAGAGTGAGGTCACAGCGCCCAGGGCGGAGCTCGCGGACACGCCAAAAACGCCCGGATCCGCCAGGGGATTGCGCAGATAGCCCTGCATCGTGGCGCCTGCCATGCCCAGTGCCGCGCCGATGGCCGCGCCCAATATTGTTCGCGGCACACGCAATTCCATAATGATCAACGCGCTGAGATCATCGCCCAGCCATGCCGATGGCGCGACCCAGACCTTGCCTACGGCAAGCGACAACAGCATCATGACGATAAGCCCAATCAGCAGCAGGCCGTTGAGCCACAAGGTTTTGCGATCAAGCCAGCTCATGAAGGCTTCCTCAATTTTCGGCGCGCTTCGGACAGCGTTGTCACCGCTTCAATCAATGTCGGGCCTGCGCAGTGCAGCAACCGGGCAGGATAATCCGCAATAGTGATCCGGTTGGAGAGACGTTTGAAAACCGGATGGGAAAGCATGCGGTCGCGGTGCCCGCTGCTCTCCATCTGTCCGCCATTGGAGAATAGCAGCTGCGGTGGTCGCGCAACCAGATGTTCCAGTGGCAGAATGTCCCATTGCTTCAATCCGTAGCTCTTACTGACATTCTCAAATCCGGTGTGACGCAGCAATTCGTCCGGCAGCGTGCCATCGCCGGGTACGAGGCCGCCGCTGCGCCAGATTAATGCGGGTACCAGTTTGTCATCCGCGGGTTTCGCCTTCGCAAAGGCCGCGGAGATGGCTTTGTTTAAATGCCTGCCCCTGTCCGGTGCGCCCACTATTTCAGAAAGTTGGGAAATCTGCTGCCGGCTTTCCGCGACGCTCTGCGGGATCGCTAATTTGACGAGGGGAATATTCAACCGTTCCAGTGCCATAGCTGTGGGGATGGCGACATGGGACCCGGCAACAACCAGATCTGGCCGCATTGCCAGTATTTCTTCGGCCGTCCCTGATGTGGCAGGATATCGCAAGGTCTGACGCAAGGGTGCCGATGTCGCCTGGGGGTCGTGCGAATAGTGACTGACAGAGGCGATCTGCCCCTTTTCGGCAAGCTGCAGCAACAGCGCATCAGCGCAGGGATTAATCGACACAATGCGTTTCGGGTGGGCAGGAATCTTGTTTTTCGCGCTGCGCATGACAACTTCGGCTTCGACCTGAGCTGTCGGCCAAAGCAGAGCCGCAATCGCAGCTATCAAGGCTGCTGCATATCTCAATATTCAACGCCCTTTTGAGCTTTGAAACCGGCTTTGAAGGGATGCTTCGCCTCTTCGAATTCGGTGACCAAATCTGCCATTTCGACGAGCTCGGGTTTCGCATTCCGGCCGGTTATGCAAATATGTTTCTCCAACGGGCGTTGCTTCAGAAACTCGGTGATTTCCTTGATGTCGAGCGTGTCATCGCGCAGCACAATATTGAGCTCGTCGAGAATGACAAAATCATATTCGGGATCCGTGATCAGTTCCTTTGACCGCTCCCAGGCTGCTTTGGCTGCGGCGATATCCTGTTCCCGGTCCTGCGTATCCCAGGTAAAACCGTCTCCCATGACTTCAAAGGTCAGCAGATCAGGATTGGCCTGAAAGAAGTTTTTTTCCCCCGTTTCCCAGCTTCCCTTCACATATTGCACGATCCCCACCTTCATGCCCCAACCGAGCGAGCGGATCGCCATGCCGAAAGCGGATGAGGATTTGCCCTTGCCGTTGCCAGTGTGAATGATAAGCAAACCGCGTTCGATCGTCCGGCGGGCCTGCATTTTTTCGCGCGCCGCCTGCACCCGCTTCATCCGCGCGTTATGTTTCGCAAACTTGTCTTCTGATTCCGTCATTATTTCTGCCTCCAATCCTGCAAGGCCTTTGTCAGCCGGTCCCGGTCAGCGTCACTAGCGGGCAATCCAAAACGCAATTGCCGCTCATCTGTTGCGAACGGTCGTACCAATATGCCCGACTGTCCCAAATGTTCAAATATTTCCGATGCTTGGTCATGTGTTGCCAGCCGAAACAAAGACGTGCCTCCTGCGATCTCCAGTCCAGCCTGCTCCAGCATATGGTCCAGCGCATTGGCCGCACGACTTATTCGTTGGCGGTGATGATGTTGCCATGTCTGATCTCGGTAAGCACTGGTGCCAATGGCAATCGCCGAACCGGAAACCGGCCAGTCACCAAGCAATCGCCTCAGTTGATGTGCCACCGGCAGGTCGGCAATGACAAAGCCCAACCTTATTCCCGGTAGCCCAAAAAACTTACCGAAGGATCGCAAGACAATCGCACCAGCGCGATCCTGCAATAGGCTGATTTCTGGATCGGTATCGGCAAAGGCCTCATCAACAATCAACTGCCCCGGCAGCTCCCTGAGCCGCTGCGGTGCAATTTTCCGGCCATCAGGATTATTGGGATTGGCGAGAATGAGTAAATCATGGTGCGCCGCGTCGTCCATCGTTACTTCCGCAGCATCCGGCCACGTGGCTCGGTGTCCTGAGTAAATGGGAGTTAGCATCGCTGCAGCTCGGTCCGAAAAAATCGTTCCCAGCAGCCGGATCGCGATATCACTCCCTGGAACCGCTACAACCTCATCCGGATCAGGCACGCCGAAACTCTCCGCCGCCGCTGCCTCCAGTTGCTCCAGTTCTTCCGGCTCCGGCAGGCGGTGCCAGATTGCCGGATCATTATCAGGAACCGGATATGCCCACGGACAAATCCCGGTCGACAAGTCGACCCAAGGCTGGCGTGCGCGATCAAAATGCGCAGCCGCAGCCGCCAACCGTCCGCCATGAAAGCGGAACGGATCGGCGGCTGAGCGGGCATTCATATCAGTAGCTCAACCTGACACCGGCAAAGGCAGACCGGCCCGGTGTGCCAAACCGGAAAATCGTTTCATATTCTTCATCAAACAGATTTTCGATCCGGCCGTAAAATTCGATATTATCGGTTATCGGCGTAGCGGCTCGTAGATCGACAAGCACATAGCCCGCTAACTCCCGGCTATTGGATGTGTTATCAAAACTTGCACCGACATGACTGATCGTCGCACCGGTTTTGAGGCCAAAAGCCCAGTCATAGTCGATCGAGGCGTTGACGCTATTTCTTGGGCGCCGCGCCAATACCAGATCATTGTCCCGGTTTTTCGCATCGACCAGTGTATAGTTCGCGGCAAATGTCAGACTATCGGCCGGACGCATGGTAATACCCAGTTCAACACCTTGTGCCCGGGCTCGTCCTACATTGTCATACGTGCCAGAAGGCCGGTTCGTGCAAATACCCGTCTGCACCGGACAGCCGATGAAATTGATCAGGTCTTTGCTGTTGCGCCGAAACAAAGTGGCCCGAAGCTCTAACCTGCTGTCAATTAGTTGCTGCGTGATACCTGCATCCCAGCTTATTGCTCGTTCGGGACGCAGCGTGTCATTGCCAAAATCACTGAATAGTTGAAACAGTGATGGTACTTTGAAGCCCTCACCATAGCTGGCTCTGAAAGTCGTCAAACCTTCGTTGGGGCTATACACAATATCTCCTGCAAAAGTTGTTTCACCGCCAAAGCTGCTATGATCATCATGGCGAACGCCCGCCGTCGCGGTTAGCCCGTCCAGAGGCATTATCCGCAACTGGCCGTAAAAACTGTCAATGCTTGCATTGGCGCGGCTGAACGGGGCTCCAAAGCTGGAACTGCGAAAGCGTGAGTCTTCCCTTTCCGCTCCGATCGTGGCTTGAAACATGTCGGATATGTCGAACACGCCTTGATATTCAAAGCGTTCATTCCGGCCCAGTGCATCAAATGTCTGGACGGCGAGATTGAAATTGTCGCGCTTTGTGTTGGTGTAAGCAAAAGCAAAACGATTGCGAAAGCGGCCGTCCAGCAAAGCGATGTTCAGCCCGGCGTAGCCCACAAATTCTTCGGTTTCTGATGTTTCCGGCGTGTCGCCAAAGGTAAATGTCGGCGATGCAAAGCCGTCAATATCCGTCCGGCCATCTGAATAATAGCCGCGCAGATCAATGGATATGGTATCGCTTAGCGTGATTTCAAATTTGCCATTTGCACCGAAGTTGCGATAGCCATCGCGCTCGATCCCGCCGCGATCTTCGTTAAAGGTTGAAAAGCCATCGGTTCGAAAATAGCCGGCACCGATGCTCGCTGCCACGGGACCAAAGCGCCCGGAAATATTCCCCACAGCTTGGCCGGTATCGCGGTAGCCATATTCTGCGCGGGCATTGATACGAATGTCATCGGTCGGCGCGCGCGTAATGGTGTTAATCACCCCGCCAATTGCTTGGCTGCCCCAGATAACTGATTGTGATCCGCGCAGGACTTCGATGCGGGCAATATTGCCAGTTAGTAAATTGCCAAAGTTAAAGCCGCTGCCCGGGGATGACGGATCGTTCAATTTGACCCCATCAATCAAGGCAACCGTCTGGCTGGAATCCGCGCCGCGAATATTGACCGACGTCGATGTACCGACGCCTCCATTGCGGTTGAAAGTAACGCCCGGCACAGTGCGGAGAATATCTGCTACCGTCACGCTTTGGAGCCGTTCTATCTGCTCTTGGTCAATCACGGAGATGGACTGGCCGGTTTGGGACAAAGGTTGCTCGGATCGAGAGGCTGTTACGACGATGATATCCTCACCATCTTCGGTAATTACTGCCGTCTCGGCGAGTACCGGCCAAGACACCGCCAATGCAGTGGTTGATAATATAAAACTATGAAAACGCATGAATATTCCTTTTTGACAATCATTCAAAAAGGCCACGCATATTTGACGCCTATGGAGTTCCCACATGCGCAGCCCGATGGTAATCGTCGCTACGCGAGGAAATCCTCGATCATATGGCACACCCCGTCCGCATGATAGAACGACAGCTACGGGCAGGTCTCCTGGCTCTCGGGTCATTGCTTGGCCTGTCCCCTTCCCAGACAAAGTCCAGTGGGATTTGACAGGCCCGCTCACCAATCACAGTTGCGGGGGCAGCTTCGGATGGGGATATCTATCCTTTCCGAATTCCCTTTTGATCCCGTCTCCGGGAACCTGTAGCAGGAACGCTCTAGTCATCCTCAATTTACGGAGCAAGAAAAAATGTCTTCTGACACCAACGGGAGCCACAAGTGCACCCTGATATTGGGTGGAACTCGCTCCGGAAAAAGCAGTTTTGCGCAGCGGTTAGCAGAGAAAAATGCGGGGGATCTGATCTATCTCGCAACCGCGGAGGCGTTTGACGCTGAAATGGCAGATCGCATAAACCGTCATCGAGAGGATCGCGGCTCCAATTGGCAAACGGTTGAGGAAAATATCGACATCACCAATGTCATCCTCGAAAAATCATCACCGGGAACAACCATCTTGGTCGATTGCCTGACAATATGGCTAAGTAACCTGATGCTGGCCGAGGTCGATATTGAGAGCGAATTGAATAAATTGATGGGCATATTGAAAGATATTCAGGGACCGGTCATTTTCGTGTCCAATGAAGTTGGATCGGGTGTGGTTCCCCAAAGCCCGTTGGGAAGGCAATTTCGCGATGAGGCCGGTTGGATGAATCAGCGCATCGCTGCAAGCGCAGCGGAAGTCGCATTTATCACCGCTGGACTGCCAATATGGCTCAAAGGCGGGGAGACAGGAACAGCGCTGTGAAGATTTTCGCGATTAATGGATTGTAGAGTTCTATTATTCCACACTTTCGATGGAAAGCAAATCCTGCACAGTCATGTATGACATCAGACATAGTATGGTGCTAGATTTAACTGCCGATCGGCAGCGGCTCGTCCCCTAGCGCGAGGTGCAGGTTGATGCGGTTTTCAATTTGGGCACGGCGTGTTTCGATTGCCCGTGTTTCCGACGCAATGGCAGTTGTCTGAGCATCGATCAGTTCGAATATCGTGGACCGACCATTAATATAGCGACTGCGGGTCAATCCGACCGCAGCGCGAGCTTCCTCAGCTGCTTTGGCAGTCGAGGCGACTTGCCGCTCAAGAGTTGCTTCGGCATCCAGCCTGTCCTCCACTTCTTGAAACGCCGTCAAGGTTGACTGCGCATATTCAAACAATGCGGATTTTGCGAGTTCACCCTGGCGGTCTGCCTCGGCCAGCAAAGCGCCACCTCTGAACAGTGGTTGCAACAAGCCCGCAGAAATGGCGTTAATATAGGTGCCCGGATCAAACAGGTCGCCAAAATTGCCGCTGCGGGTGGTGGAATCAAAACGAAGCGTCAATTGCGGGAACATCGCATGTCTCGCATCTGTTGCGCGAAGGCCTGCTGCGTCGACCCGGGCTTCGGCAGCAATCAAATCTGGGCGACCGGCCAGGACCGCTACTGGTGCGGTGACATCTGGTAGCGGTTGAGGCATCACGAGACTGGCAGCGCCGGTGGCATCACCAGATGGATAGCGCCCAATCAATACTTCCAGCGCACGGGCCGCATTTCTGGCTGTGCGCAAAGCGGTTTCCAAACGGTCCTCACTGTTCGAAACTGAGACCTGTGCCAATCGCAAATCAAGACGCGAGGCCAGGCCGGCGCGAAAGCGGGCATCAGTAATTCGCAATGTGTCCTTACGGCGTTCGAGATCGCTTGTTGCGAGATCCAAAGAAATACGGGCTGCGCTGCGATCATACCAGCTTTGGGCAACGGCGGCGGCGAGCGCCTGACGGGCGGCAGCAAAATCGGCTGCAGCGGCTCTGGCTTCGGCATTGCCAGCGCGGGCGAGAGACAGGTTGCGGCCCCAGATATCGGCTTCCCAGCTTGCCTCTAAGGCACCATCGTAGACAGTGGCGGAATTTTCCGCATCAGTAGCAGTGCCCGATAAATCTATCCTCGGGAAAAGATCCGCACGGGCCACTCGCATGGCGGCTCGGGAAGCACGAAGTTGGGCCAACACCGACTGCAAATTACGGTTATTGGCAAATGCCTCCTGGATGGCATTTTCCAGATCCTCGTCACCAAATCGTTTTACCCATCCATTGCCTGAGTCTGCGGGTTGTGGGTTATTGATATCCGTCAGCGGCAGTTCAGGGCGCGACGCCCAACCATCAGGCGCAGCCGGCACAGCATCAAGGTCAAGAGCTGGTCCACCGCGAATGGAGCAAGCTGACAATGCTATCAGCAAAGCAATCGGCAATAGGCGCGTGGTCATGCTGGTCATCCTGCGGACTGCTTTGGTTCGGCATCAGATTTCTTGCCATCATCCCAAGTCACGGTCTGACCATCGCGCAGCCTTTCTCCGCCGCGGACCACGATCATGTCGCCGACAGTAATTTGTCCTGAAATCGCGACCCGGTCACCCGCTGGTTCACCTACTTGAATGTCGACACGCTTGGCGGTTTTGTCTTTGGGGTTCACCACATAGACGAAAATACCACTGTCGCGCAGGACCAGCGCGTCACGCGGTGCAGTCAAGACATCGCGCTCAACGCCAGTTGGCACGGTGATCGAAATGGCACTACCCATTTTCAGATTGTGGCTTCCCATCGGTGCGCGGACTTCGAGGGTCCGACTAACTTCGTCACCCGTCTCGATAACGGTCCGGACGCGAGAGGCGCGTTGTTCACCATCTGCAAGGATCGTAACCTCTTGTCCGGGCGATAGCGATCCTGCGACCGCAATTGGGACGCGGACGCGAGCTTCTGAACCCTCCCTACCAACAATTCGACCAATTTCCCGGCCAGGCGTTGCATATTCCCCCACCTCAATGCGGCGCTCCACCATCTGACCGGCAAAGGGCGCGCGGATACGGGTGCGGGCCAGGTCGACCTGCGCCGTTTCCAAAGCAACCTTTGCCGCAGCGAGACGGGCGCGGGTCTGATCGCGCGCGGAAATGGCTTCATCCAAAGACGCCTCCGACTCTGCTTCTTCTTTCAGCAGTTGCTGCAACCTTCCGACTAACCGGTCTTGATAGGTCAAGTCTGATTGCAAACGAGCAACCTCTGCACGAGCCTGATCTCTGGCTAGTCGAGCCGAGCGGTCATCAATCACGGCAATTACTGTACCGCGACTGACCCGCGCACCGATGTTAAGTGTGGTCTGTATGCGCCCGGCTACTTCTGCAGCAACAACAGAATCGCGGTTGGCAACGATATCACCGGGAGCCGTAAAATTGGGAGTAAGCGCCAGTTTTTCGATTTTTGCGAGCGTTACAATAGCGGGCGGCGGCCCGCCTTGACCGGGACCACCTTGTCCTTCGGCGGCATTGGACGCAAAAAACAGGAAATAGATGAGTGTGGTCAGCAACAACGCACCACCAATCGATATCCAGCGAAGATTGTCACGGATCATATCAGGTAATGCAAAACTCATTCAGCAGGCTCCGGCATTAGTCCACCGCCGAAGTCTGGCTTTGGCTCAGTGGTTTTTATGGGTTTGTCGGGGGTATCCGGTTTACTTGGCGTATCTTTCTTCGCCGATCCCAACTGGATAAGCGCAGGAAGCAACACGAGCGTAAATATGGTTGAGACCAGTACACCGCCGACGATGATAACCGCCAGGCCGCGATAAATCGCGCTGCCTGGTCCGGGCACCAAGGCCAGTGGCAGCATGCCCATGACGGATGTGCCTGTGGTCATCAAGATTGGCCTTAGCCGCAGGCGAAGTGCTGCTCGGGCAGCTTGTGATCGGTCCATACCTTCGGCTTCGCTTTCGCGCGCTTGTGCCATAAGCAGGATCGCGTTGTTCACCACGATACCCAGCAATATTACGAATCCGATCATACCGAGAAGATCGAGCGGCGTTGGTTTGAACAGATTGAGTATCTGGATCGCGATCACCCCGCCAACCGTAGCCAGGGGCAAAGCGATAATAACCAATGCCGCGTCGCGCGCAGATCGGAATACTGAAGCCATGATGACAAACAATAGCGCTGCAGCCAAAATGAAGTTGGTACTGAGTGATTTTACGGCTTTAATCAGAGCATCGGCATCGCCGCCGTAACGCAATGTACCATCATTTTGTAGCGCATCGCGGATGGCGGGCTCGGCATTTGTCTGAATGGTTTCCAGAGCTTCGCCAAGCGCCATACCCGGGGGTGGACTGATGTTGAGCGTTATTGTCTTCCGTCCGTCCACATGGCTGATCTGTGTCGGTCCAACCCCGCGGAGTAGCGTTGCCACTTCGCCCATCGGCACTGTACCGGCATTTGGCGTTACCAACGGGGCGCTTTCAATCGCCTCAGGGTCGGAAGCTGCCGACCCGCGCATGATCACCCGCATCCGTTCTCCATCCGAGACATATTCGCCCAAATAAAGACCGTCGCCCAAAGCCCGGACGGCGCGGCCGACCTGATCACGGGTCATACCGAGTTCCGCGATGCGGCGATCATTGGGCGTGAGGCGGAGTTCCGGCACAACCACATTTGGATCTGGATTAGGCCTGACCATGCCGCCGGGCATGGCTGCCTGAATAGAATCTGTCGCCACCAAGGCGGCTTCCCGCAAATTTTCATCATTTTCGGACTGCAGATAGAGTTCAATGGAGCCATTGCCGCCGAAATTGCCGAACAAGCTGCCTTGTTGGGCAAAGGCCTGAACGTCCGGAAAGCCTGCCAATATCTCACCGTTTACAATGCCGGTCATTTCATCAATGCGGGATTGGTCCTTAATCCGGATGCCTGTATTGAGACCCCAGGGATTGACGAAAAGATAGTAGTTGAGCAGTTCAGGCTGCTTCTCGCCTTTCAAATAGGGATCAAGACGCTCGACAACTTCTTCAGCAATTTCGGTTCGTGCTGACTCGAGCGTAGCGCCCGAGGGTAAACCAACCCAGGCATCGACTGCATCACGTTTCACGTCGGGCAGGTAATCCGTCTGCGGCCATAGGAAGTAAGAGATGACCAACGGCGCAATAATCAGCGAAGGAATCCAGATTTTCCGTTTCCTGTTGCTATCGATCAAAGCAAATATGCGGTCGGCATATCCGTCCCAGCGGCGTTCATTATCCTCCATATCGACCTGCCCGTAATGGCGGGCTGCGGCAGGTAACAATGTGACGGCAACGATCAAGCTGGCTACAACGGAAATGGCTATGGTAAGCGCGAGGTCTGCAAATAGTTGGCCTTCGACATCTTCGATAAACATGATCGGAATGAAGATTGCAACAGTGGTTGCGGTCGATGCAAATAGAGCCGGCCAGACTTGTGATACCGCTTCCAAAGCTGCCTGCCCGGGAGACCGACCGTGATTGCGCAAGCGGACGAAATTTTCCATCACGACGATGGCGGCATCAAGCACCATACCGGTTGCAAAAGCCAAGCCGGCGAGCGAGATCACATTGATTGTGCGTCCAGTCATTCCAATGACGGCGAGCGTCGCTAAGAGACAGACCGGTACAGTTGCGGCGATGATAAGGGTAGCGCGCCAGCGACGAACGAAGAGCCAGAGGAGCCCGATGGCGAGGAAAGTGCCAAGCAGCAAATTCCCGCTGAGAAAGGACAGCGCGCGTTTTATGAAGACCGATGGATCAAAACTTTTCTCGATCCTCGCGCCCATGCTCGCCAGTTCATTTTCGTTGAAAGTTTCTACCGTGGACAGAACACCGTTGATGGCATCGAGCGTATTGCTGCCGGGCTGCCGAACGACCCGCATCCCGATGGCCGGGTTACCATTTTGATAGGTCACGCCGAAAGCCTTGTCAGGACCGACATTGATATCCGCCACGTCACGCATGCGTATCACAGTGGATCCGCGCTGTGCCACGGTTAGATCGCCAATTTGCTCGGCTGAAAAATTACCTTCAAAGCGCAAAGCGTAGCCCCGCCGACCCACGTCGACAGTGCCGCCGCCAACATCCTGAAACCTTCCAACGGCGCTGGAAAGCTGTTCTATCGTCAGATTGAGCTGGGCAAGGCGCCACGGATCGAAGCGGATGCGCAATATTCTTTCACCGGTTGGCGCTTCCACTGAGACACCTTGAACCCCCTCAACGGATTCAAGTTCGGGGGTGATCGTATCGCGGGCAAATGTCGCAAGCGCTTCGGAATCCAGATTGCTGTCCGGTAAGGCTTGAAGAAACAGATATATGAGCGACTCACCCTGATCTCCATTGGCGCCGCCTACCGAGGGGCGATCGGCATCGAGTGGCCAGTTACGAACACGTTGGACGCGGCTTGAAACCTGGGCAAATGCCTTATCCATATTAGTACCGAGCGCAAATTCAAGATTGAGCCATACATTGCCATTGTTGGACCAGGACTGCACGCTGGTCAGGCCAGGAAGGCCCCTCAGTTCATCCTCAATTGGAATGGTAATTTCAGACTCTATTTCCTTCGGACTGGCCGCGCGCCAACCTGCCTGTACAGTCAGGGTAGGGCGTTCAATATTAGGGAAGAGCTGTATCGGCGTGCTGAAGGCCGATACAATTCCGATCAACGCTATCAAAGCCAATGCCGCGGCTATGGCTGCTGGATATCTCAGGGCGATGTTGGTGAGGCTCATTGCCGATCACCTTGTGAAACACCTGATTTACTTTCTGACTTCCGCATGCAGACTCCCTCCCGCCTCCAATATGCTTCAGATAACTTGGAGAGACGGATTATCGTAACAAACGAAACTTACTCAGGTGATTTCGACGAAGATTATCTTGATTTCGATTAACAGCATTGGTGTTGATTGATGTCATCGTTTGGCCAACCAAAGCCAAAATGCCCGTCTGCTTACGGTAGACCTTGATGCTGGGAACAAGCAAAATCGCTGATATGTGGCCGATTATGAGAATAATCGAGTGCCCCAATTACAGTGATCATCATAATCATCGGGGCTGACCAATTTATGCTGTTGAAACATCTGGCCCAGCAACATATCTGCGCTGCGATTAAAAATCTTAATCAATTGAATTCCGAGTCTGGAATGCAAGAAATATCGACAGCTTTTTAGCGTAAAAGGTAAATAAATGACAACTATCAACAAGAAGATTCTGCCATTCTCCACCGAAGCATTTTTCCGCGGTGAATTCGTCAACGTTACGGAAGAACATGCTCAAGGGAAATGGGCTGTATTTTTCTTTTACCCTGCCGACTTCACGTTCGTGTGCCCGACCGAGCTTGAAGACCTTGCAGACCAATATGAAGAGCTGCAGCGCATGGGTGTGGAAGTCTATGCGGTTTCAACCGATACTCATTTCAGCCACAAGGCATGGCATGCCAGTTCCGATGCTATTGGCAAGATCAATTTCTATATGCTCGGTGATCAGAACCACGAGATCAGCAACAATTTCGGTGTCCTTCGTGAAGGCCAGGGGCTGTCCGATCGTGCGACCTTTGTTGTGGATCCTGACGGTATCGTCCAGGTAATGGAAATCACCTGTGAAGGTGTTGGTCGAAATGCGTCAGAGCTGGTACGCAAGATCAAAGCTGCACAATATGTTCGTGCCAATCCCGGTGAGGTATGCCCAGCCAAGTGGGAAGAAGGCGAAAATACTCTCGCGCCTTCTATCGAACTCGTCGGCAAAATCTAAAGACCTTAGATAACATGACTATAGAGTGGCGGCCTGCTGAACGCTGGCCGCCTCAATTATCCAGCGATTATATAGATCGTCGGCAAGCCCTTTCCCTCGAGTACAAGAGTAACCCATGGCCGTCCTTGATCAATCCACCACCGAGCAATTGAAATCCTATCTGACGAACTTGCGGCGCCCGATCAGCCTTGTTGCAACGCTAGATGAGAGCGAAAAATCATCTGAAATGCGCGAATTGCTGGAAACCATCGCTTCGCTGTCCGACAAAGTTGAAGCCGGATTTGATGGTACAAGCAGCAGGTGTCTTTCGTTCATGATAACTACCGATGACGGTAAATCAGAGGTCGAGTTTGCCGGACTGCCAGTTGGTCACGAATTCTCCTCACTGATATTGGCGTTGTTACATGTTGGCGGTCACCCGCCAAAGGAAGACGCGGAACTGTTGGACAGCGTCCGTGATTTGGAGGGCAGTTTCCACTTCGAGACTTTCTTCTCGCTATCCTGCCAGAATTGCCCCGATGTGGTTCAGGCGCTTAACATCATGGCGGCGCTTAACCCGAATATCAGCCATACTGCGATTGACGGCGCGCTTTTTCAGGATGAAGTCGAAAATCGTAAGGTTATGGCGGTTCCAACCACTTTGTTGAACGGACAGCCATTTGGGGCTGGGCGTATGGATCTGGCGCAAATCGTCGCAAAGCTCGACAGCGATGTGTCGGCCAAGGCCGCAGAAAAGCTCTCGGGCAAAGATCCGTTTGATGTTCTTGTCGTCGGTGGCGGTCCTGCTGGCTCTGCCGCGGCAATTTATACCGCACGTAAGGGCATTCGCACCGGTATCGTGTCCGAGCGATTTGGTGGCCAGCTTCTCGATACGCTTGGCATTGAAAATTTCATTTCAGTGCAACGTACGGAAGGTCCAAAACTTGCAGCGGAACTGGAACAGCATGTACGGGGATATGACGTTGATATTATGGATACCCAAAGGGCGGTAAAGCTAGCGGCGCCGAATGGCGACGGGTTACATAAACTGCATCTGGAGAGTGGTGCTGAGCTCAAGGCAAAGACCATCATCCTGTCGACTGGCGCGCGCTGGCGCCAGATTGGCCTGCCTGGCGAAGACGAATATCGCAATCGCGGTGTCGCCTACTGCCCGCATTGTGACGGCCCGTTGTACAAGGGCAAAGACGTCGCGGTTATCGGCGGCGGCAATAGCGGTGTTGAGGCGGCAATTGATTTGGCGGGGATAGTCAGACATGTGACGCTGATCGAGTTTGATAGCGACCTGCGTGCTGATGCCGTGTTGCAATCAAAGCTTACCGGTCTGCCGAATGTTGATGTTTTGAAATCTGCCCAGACAACTGAGGTTCTGGGAGATGGCGATAAAGTAACTGGTCTGCGTTATACTGATCGTGACACCGGAAAGAGCCATGACATTAATCTGAATGGCATCTTCGTGCAGGTTGGACTGGTTCCCAATAGCGAATGGCTGACTGATACGCTTGCGCTAACGCAGCACGGCGAGATTGATGTGAATGAAAACGGTGCGACGAATCTACCCGGTGTTTTTGCAGCGGGTGATGCAACCATCGCGCCCTATAAGCAGATCGTTGTCGCGATGGGTGAGGGGTCCAAAGCAGGATTGTCGGCGTTCGATTATCTCATCCGATCAGGTAACTGACACCGCGATTGTTTTGGCTTCGGGGCCCAAAAACTCTTTCCAATTCACCAGCTATAAACCGGTGAGATGGCTATGATTCATATCTGAACCAATCTCAACTCTCCGGCTGTCATCATGCCGCGACGGCTTCGCTTACTCTTGAACGCCTGCAATTCCGGAAATCTTTGTAACTACCCTTTTGGAATCGGCTTCTACTGCTGACGGATGAATGGATTCCAAGCCTGCATAGCTACCAGGTTTTCGGATCGCACGAATGATTCCCTGGTGTCGCCGCACCTCCATCATTTTTAGTTTGACAGTTTTCAAAGACGGGCCTTAAAGACGAATGAGAATCATTTGCATTAGCAATAAGAGTCGAGGGAGCTCTCTATGAAAATACGTTCGCACTGGCATCGGCCAGGCCTGACATGCAGCATGCTTGCGCTATGCTTTTCACATGCTGCTCACGCCGCAGAGGATGCCGGAGATGCGTTCGATGATGAAAAGGGTATCACGGTTACAGCAACCCGTGCGCCTGTTGCCGTGGTGGATGCACCAGCCACGGTAACGGTTATTGATGCAGAGCGCCTCGCCGATGAACTGGCAACCGATGTCCGCGATATCGTCCGTTTTGAGCCCGGCATTTCGGTGCGCCGTGCTCCTGCTCGTTTTGGGGCGGCCCTGGGTTCAACCGGCCGAGCGGGGAATGAGGATTTCAACATTCGCGGCATTGGCGGTAACCGGGTACTTATTCAAGTGGATGGTATCCGTTCGCCTCAGGGTTTCAGCTTCGGCGCACAAAGCGTCGGTCGCGGCAATGCGACGGATGTCGGCCTTATCAAGTCAGTGGAAATTCTGCGCGGTCCGGCCTCAGCGCTCTATGGCAGCGATGGATTGTCCGGTGTTGTGAGCTTCACAACATCTGACCCGATTGACTTTATTGCTGATGGCAGGACCATCGGGGGCTTCGCACGCGCGCAATATAGTTCGGCGGACGAAGAGTTTTCCGAAACAGTCGCTATTGCCGGACAGACGGGAGATTTTTCTGCGATGCTGGCCTATTCGCGCCGTGATTTTAAGGAGCTTGATAATCAGGGTACGAATGGTGTCGAGGGCTCTGCGAGGACAACGCCAAATCCACAAGACGGTGAATCCAACGCGTTTCTGGGCAAGCTTGTATGGAATGACGGCAACCATCGTGTCCGATTGACCGGTGAGTATCTGGAGCGGGAGATTTCATCCAATGTCCTCTCCGGCTTGGGGCCAGTTTTCCTGTTTCCCGGACCGCCGAGCTGGATTGTGGATAGCCTGACTGCTGAAGATAGTACTGAGCGAGTGCGTGCATCGCTCGACTGGACCTATAATGCCGAGGATGAAGGCGCCGGATTTATCGACTATGCCCATGTTGCGGCTTATTGGCAGGACGGTGAGGACGAACAGTTTGCCGACGAAGACCGGACAGCGACCGGGGCAACGCCGCGCCCGGATCGGGAACGATTGAATACGTTCAACAATCGCGTTTATGGGGTCGCTGCAGACTTCCGATCCACCTTTACGACTGGTCCCATAAAGCACACGCTTACCTACGGCGGTGATTACAGCATTACCCGTCAAGATGGTTTGCGCAATGGCGTTGTTCCGCCTTTCGGTGAAGTTTTTCCATCGCGCGCATTTCCTGTAACTGACTTTTCATTGGGCGGTTTTTTTCTCGGTAACGCTATGGAATTTGGCGATGGTGCTTTCACGCTCTATCCCGCTCTGCGGTTTGATTTCTACGACCTCGATCCCAAAGATGACCCTCTATTGGCCGGTTTTGTACCGACTGGACAAGACGGGTCGAAAGTTTCGCCGAAAATTGGCGCTGTCTGGAAATTGGGTAATGACGTACGTCTGTTCGGCAACTATACTCGCGGTTTTCGCGCACCTACCCCCAGCCAGGTCAATAATTTCTTTGAAAATCTGGCCTTTGGTTACACATCGCTACCCAATCCTGACCTTGATCCAGAAACGAGCGAGAGTTTTGAAGCTGGGGTTCGCTACAATGCAGATGGCATTAACCTCGGGCTGACGGCCTTTTCTGCAAATTACGATGACTTTATCAGTCAAGAGGTGGTGTCGGGTTCGTTCAGGCCCACCGATCCAGCAGTATTTCAATTTGTGAACCTGAACAGCGTCGATGTTTATGGCATTGAAGCCCGTGCTTCTTATGAAGCAGATAACGGTTTTCGTGCTCGATTTGCCATTGCTTTTGCAGATGGCACCGTAGAAGCGCCTGATGCAGCCGACATATCTTTGTCAACGATAGACCCGCTTAACGCGATACTCGGCGTTGGATATCGTGATCCAGGTAACCGTTTTGGCGGCGAGATGATTATATCATACAATGCGCGCAAGGAAGCCGTCGAAACCGTTGGGGTGTGCAGCGAGTCCTGTTTCCGGCCAAGAGAATCTGCGGTTGTTGACGCGACCGCTTTTTATCGGATCACCGAAAACTTTACGATCCGGGCTGGTATATTCAACATTACAGACAAAAAATATGCCCTGTGGAGCGATGTCCGCGGACTGAACGCGTCATCGAATATTACCGACGCGTTCACTCAGCCTGGGCGGAACGCAAGCATTTCGATTAGTGCCAATTTTTGAGGCGTTTAAGACGAGGAGAACAATCATGAAAATTAGATATTATGCAGGCTTATTTGCTCTAGCGCTTGCTCCATCTCAAGCATGGGCCAGCCAGCCGGCAACCAAGCAAATTGGAGAGATACAGAAGGCAGCATTCGAGCAAGATCGTGCCGATATCCTGGCCATGGCCGGAAACTACAAAGTGCGTTTTGATATGCAGGAATCAACTGCTTGGCGGGCGGACTATGAACCTCGGGAACGCAAAATTTCCGGCGGCAATGAGGTAGTGCGGGTGATAGAAGATACCGGTACCAAAATCATTCTGCAGCATCTTTTGGTTGTCGATATGGGTGATGGCAAGGATTTCATCGTGAAGCATTGGCGTCAGGACTGGGAATATGAGCCAGAGGATATTCTTGTATATTCTGATCGCCATAGCTGGTCACTACGGCCTGTTCCTGTAGAACAACGCAAGGGACAATGGTCGCAAACCGTCTATCAGGTTGATGATAGTCCGCGCTATGCCGGGATCGGAACGTGGGAAACCGAGGCAGGCGTGCGGCGCTGGAGTTCCAACTGGACCTGGCGTCCGCTGGCGCGTCGTGATGCGGTCCGCGACCCCGTTTACGACCGTTATTATGCCATCAACCGACATTCTCCGATGCCCGGTGGCTGGATCCATTTTCAGGACAATACCAAAATGGGCATGGTTGAAGGCAAGCTCGCGCCGATCGTGCAGGAATATGTACTGAATACGTACACCAAGTTTGACGACTATAATGTCAAGGCAGCAGATGACTATTGGTCAAAGACCAAGGACTATTGGGCTGAGGTTCGTGCCTCATGGGACAAGGCCTTTGCCTCTCATCGTGGTGTAACAGTGGAAGAAGAAGCGCAGACCGGTACAGTGATCAGCGGTGAATTGCTGTCTATGGGAACGAAAATCGCTGATGGCGAAATGGATGCGAAAGCGGCTACGCTGAAAGCCCGTACCCTGATTGCCGATGCAACAAAGCCGGGCGCCGTCCAAACTGCACAGAAGTAGAAGGATCCGATTACCAATTGTTGGAACTGCCGACCTTGGGTGAGAAAGATAATAATATGCAGTCTTACAATTTTTTTGCGTAGTAACTGGCTTATACTCTGTTAATGACATCTCGGATGGCGACTGAGCTTAGTCCACTACTGGACCAAACTTGGTTTCAAATCTTATCTTACAAGGAACAACTCATGCGTTTTGGTATCTTCGGCCTCGTCTTAGCAATTCTGGGATTGTCGGCATGTAGCGACGGCACGCCCGGCGGTGCTGGCGCTTCTGACGGAAAGATGCTGGTGGTCTTTTCCTCCCGCCACTATGATTCGGATTATGCGTTGTATGATGCCTTTGAAGAGGCAACCGGTGTGGAAGTGCGCACGATTGAGGCAGATGGCGACTTGCTCGTGGAACGCTTGAAAGCCGATGGTGAGCGCAGCCCGGCCGATGTCATTGTAACTGTTGATGCGGGCAGGCTCTGGCGGGCGGAACAGGAGCAGCTATTTGCTCCGCTTTCGTCTGAAAAGCTGGACGCTGCCGTGCCAGCTGGGATGCGACATCCTGATGGACTTTGGTATGGTCTGGCAAAACGCGCACGCGTGCTGGTCTATGCTCCGGACCGGGTCGATGAAACAAAACTGACCGGTTATGAATCGCTCGCGGACCCTGCTTTCAAAGGTAAAGTTTGTGCGCGTTCGTCGGGCAATATCTACAATATCTCGCTGCTGGCGGCGCTAATTGACCGCTGGGGTGAAGAAAAAGCGCAGGATTGGGCGAGCAACGTGGCTGGTAACTTTGCGCGCGATCCTCTGGGCGGCGATACCGATCAGATCAAGGCTGTCGCGGCAGGCGAATGCGATATTGCATTGGTCAATCACTATTATTTTGCCCGGCTGATGAACGACGAAAAAGATAAGAATATTGTTGAAGATTTGGCGGTTTACTGGCCGAATGCTGACGCAGGTGTTCACGTCAACCTGTCTGGTGCGGGTGTTGCAAAAAATGCGCCCAATCCAGAGCTGGCCCGTCAGTTCATCGAATTTGCGATGACCGAACAGCCACAACGTTTTTTCGCAGAATTGACCAACGAATATCCGGTGGTTCCATCTGTTGAATATAAGAATGCTGCGCTGGAAAAGCTCGGTGACTTTAAAGAGGATCCGATAGCATTATCCAAACTGGGTGAAAATCAGGCCGAGGCTCAAAAGCTCTTCGATCGGGCTGGCTGGCCTTGATCTTAGCTCACGGATGATATGGGGCAATATATAGACAGAATTTGGCGTGGGATCAGTCCTGCGCCAATAGGGGTACTCGCTGCCCTGATATGTACGCTTCCCGTCATCGCCCTTATCCCTTTGGGTTTGTCCGGCGGTGGCACGCATATGGCACATCTGTTTGATACACAGCTTTCTACATATGTCCGCCACTCGGCCGCTCTTCTCGTCATTACTGTTTCAGGCACCCTGCTGTTGGGAGTGCCGACAGCCTGGCTGACGTCGCGGTACAATTTCCCGGGCAGGCGATTATTTGTCGTTGCGTTGCCCCTTTCATTGGCAATGCCAAGTTATGTTTCCGGCTATGCCTGGATGTCGATGACCGCTGTTGGTGGGCCGGTTCATGGTGTGACGGCTGGCTTTATACCCACTATCAGCGGGGTTTTCGGGGCCGGTTTTGTGTTCTCAATATCTTTCTATCCCTATGTTTATCTGCTCGCACGGCAGGCTTTTGAGAATAGTGGTACCAGCAGTTTTGAGGCTGCGCGGACATTGGGGTCGAGCCCGTTGAAAGCCTTTTTCAAGGTCTCCCTGCCTCTCGCCCGCCCCGCGATCATGGCTGGAACCGCATTGGTCGCGATGGAAACCCTTGCTGATTATGGCACGGTCGATTTCCTGGGTACTCCAACCTTTACCGTCGGTATTTTGCGCTCGTGGATTTCTTTTGGCGATCCACAGGCTGCGGCCCGTCTGGCTCTGATCTTGTTGCTGGTGACACTAGTGATTTTCGGCGGTGAACGATTGGCCCGGCGCGGTACCCGTGTGGCGGAGGCTGGCGGCCGCAACAAACCTCAGCACCGCGTCCAACTGTCGCCACGCGCTGCGGTGATTGCAGTCTTGTCTTGTGCAGTGCCGGTATTTTTTGGCCTGATAGCGCCCGGCCTGCATCTCTTGTCGCTAGCGCTGGAGACTCAACCCGTCCGTTCTCCTGCTGATGCCTTTTGGGGCACTATAATGGTGGCGTCTCTATCCGCAGGCATTGCTGCTATTCTTGGTCTAGGAGCGGCCTACGCGGCGCGTACAGGCGGTTGGTTTGCAAATGCTTCGGTTCGCGCGGCCCACACGGGCTATGCTGTTCCTGGCGCGGTTGCAGCGCTTGGTGTCATCGCACTGCTCGCTGCGTCACAGAATTTGCTCGATACGGTTTCGGGCTCGGCGGCACCGATGATCGCGGGCGGAGGGTTGGTTGCCTTGCTGTTCGCTTATCAGGCACGGTTTGCAGCGGCCGCTATCGGTCCGTGCGAAAGCGCATTGGTTCGTATCACACCGTCAATGGATCAAGCGGCCCGGTCACTGGGAGCGAGCCCATGGACGGTGATCGGCCGCATTCATTTTCCGCTGGCCTTCAGCGGTATTGCCACAGCGGCTTTGTTGGTGTTTGTGGAAGTAATGAAAGAGCTTCCTGCCACAATGATTTTGCGTCCGCTGGATTTTGAAACGCTGGCTGTCAGCGCACATCACTATGCTTCGGACGAGCGATTGTCCCAGGCGGCTCTGCCATCGCTGATGCTTGTTGCTATCGGTCTGCCGATCATGATGACCGTCAGCTGGCTGGTATCGCGCCGCCAAACCGAAAGTGCCGGGACATGACGGATATTGTGATGGCCGGTCAGGGACTGGTGAAATCCCATAGAGGACGACGCGTACTCGACAAAGTCGATATAGAATTGAAGCAGGGATGTATTACCGCAATTCTTGGCCCGTCAGGAGCCGGGAAATCGACTTTGCTGCGAGTGATGGCGGGTCTTGAGGATGTTGATTCAGGACAAGTTGCAGGATCGGGAAGACGTCTGACTGACGGCCACGTGATTGTTCCGCCGGAAAAACGCAGCGTTGGCCTAGTATTCCAGGACTTTTCGCTTTTTCCACATCTTACGGCCCTGGATAACGTCATGTTCGGTTTGCGGTCGGGCTCCGCTTCTTTGCGCCGGGGAACTGCTATGGCCCAGCTTGCGGCGGTGCAAATGGATGACAAGGCAGGGGCCTATCCGCACACGTTGTCTGGCGGAGAACAACAACGTGTTGCTCTTGCCCGCGCTTTGGCACCGGAGCCGGAAATTGTCCTGCTGGATGAAGCCTTTTCCGGGCTTGATGCGCGTTTGCGGTCGGAACTGCGGGATATGGCGGTGCACGAACTGAAGAAATCCGGCGCCGCTGTCCTTGTCGTGACGCATGATGCGGAAGAAGCGCTCTTCATGGCCGATGAACTGGTTCTGATGGTTGACGGTGTGATTGTTCAGTCCGGGGCACCTTCGGAAGTATATCTGCGGCCTGTGTCATTATCTGCGGCTCGTTTGCTCGGAGATGTGAATATCTGGACTGGCCCTGTGTCCGATGGCGTTTTGCACAGTCCTTTTGGGACGGTGAACGCCGATCACTTCGGCAATGCTCCTGAAGCGACTTTGTTGGTGCGGCCAGAGGGTGTGATCCTGGATAGCAAGGTTCCTGACGGCCGATTTGCCGTGACGGAAACCCATTCCCTCGGCGCAACGACTGCCATTGGGGTTCAGGCCCCTTCTGGAGAGACCTGGCAGGCAAGAGTGCCCACTGCATCAGGAATAAAGGCGGGAGATATGGTAAGTATCGAATTGGATCCATCTCTTACCAGCATAGTGCCATGACGATGGTGTGGAACTGATATCAGCGGCAAATGGTCACTTCTGTGATTTCATTGCGCCGGTCATCTCAAGAAACAGATCGCCGACTGCCGGATTTTGTTTCCGTCCCATCAGACTGACAATCACCGAGGCAAGCATTCCCAGAATGAACCCGGGGACAATTTCGTAAATCCAGTCGGACAGGGAGCCACCAGCAATGGTCAAAGGCGCGTATAGCCAGAACAATACGGTGCCCGCGCCGATCACCATTCCGGCAAGTGCGCCATCGCGCGTTAGCCCAATCCAGTATAAACTCAATAATATGATCGGGCCAAACGCTGCTCCAAATCCGGCCCAGGCATTACTGACCAGAGAAAGCACGTTGCTGTCACGGTCAAAGGCCAACCCGATCGCCACAAGAGAAACAGCCAGAACCGAAAGCCGACCGATAAGTACCAATTCTTTTTGGGATGCGGACTTACGGATGAATATCTTGTAGAAATCCTCGGTCAACGAGCTGGAGGAGACCAGCAATTGTGAAGAGATGGTGCTCATGATTGCCGCCAGGATAGCAGCCAAAAGAAAGCCGGAGATAAGCGGGTGGAAAAGAACCTGGGAGAGCAGAATGAAAATTGTTTCCGGATCATCAAGAGTCAGACCTTCAGACGTGACGTAGGCCAACCCGAAAAGGCCGACAAGGACCGCGCCGATGACGGTAACAACCATCCAGGTCATGCCTATCCATCTGGCCACGGCAATGTCTTTGAGGGATCGGATCGCCATGAAGCGAACAATGATGTGAGGCTGCCCGAAATATCCTAAGCCCCAAGCCAGACTTGATATGATACCCAATATTGTAGCACCCTCGAACCAGGTCAAAGCGTCTGTGTTGACGGAATTTATCGCTACCTCAGTCGGACCCCAGCCCCCCAATACCTGCAGGGTGACAACCGGTACTATGACCAGTGCCAAAAACATGATGCAACCTTGCACAAAATCGGTCAGGCTGACGGCAAGAAACCCGCCGAAAAGCGTGTAGGCGATGACCACGCCAGCGGTAATGAAAAGCCCCAGCTCGTAATCAAGTTCAAATGAGGCCTCGAACAGCTTGCCGCCAGCGACAATCCCGGCCGATGTATAGAGCGTGAAAAATATGATTATGACCAAGGAGGAAATGATACGCAGCGCACGGGACTTGTCCTGAAATCGTTTCTCAAAATAGTCCGGTATGGTGATCGCGTCATCAGCCATTTCGGTAAATACCCGCAACCGTGGTGCGACCAGCAGGTAGTTTAGATATGCCCCGATGATCAGGCCGACGGCGATCCATGCGGCACTGAGCCCGGACAGATAGATAGCCCCGGGCAGGCCCATCAACATCCAGCCGCTCATATCCGATGCACCCGCCGAAAGTGCACCGACGGCTGGATGCAAATTGCGCCCTCCAAGCATATATTCAGAAACGTTGCTGGTCGACTTGCGCCAGGCATAAAGCCCGATAGCCATCATCAGGACGAAATAGGCTGCGAGCGAAATCATCTCTCCGAAATTCATCTGCATCCCCGCCTGTTCTGTGACCCCAGAAATCCACTACGCGTTTGCCCGTCTCTATGCACGAAATATCTGCCAGATATCTGAAGGGGTTCCAGCGCAATAACTATCGATCGAAGAAGACTGGCTACGCAAGCAGCGACACATTCCCGCCTGCGGCCGTTGTATCAATACAGACGTGCCGCTCAACGAGACAACGACTGGCAAAATCTTGTTCGGTGATGAGCGGAATCAAGGGACCGTCACGATGGGCCAGTGCCTTGCGGATATCCCGAATATCTTCTGCTTCACTCCAGCATACGACTGCATCTACTCCGGATAGCTGGGTAAGATGTTCGCGGCTCAAAAATCCGTCCAGCGCATTTTCTCCTGTCGCTTCGGGGGCAACAATCAACGCTTCACACCCTTGTTCGCGCGCCGTTTTTGCCTGCGCTTGCGCATCCGCTGATGACGGACCCATGCACAATATCGTTCCGCGGGCATAGGTGAACAATTCGTTGGATTCCCCGGTGGGTCCGGGCATCACTCCATGGTCACGCGGTCGGGGATCGACAGATGGCAGATTGTTGATGGCCGCCTGAACAGTTTCCAGCGCCAGAGCTTTTCCTGTAACGATCGAGTTTCTCGCGCTGTTGCTTCTGAAAAAGCGCGGCAAATAATGTGGTCCTCCGGCCTTTGGCCCTGTGCCTGACAGGCCTTCTCCACCAAATGGCTGGGAACCGACGACAGCGCCCACCTGATTGCGGTTAACATAGATATTGCCAACTTTCATCGCTGAACTCAGTTTGTCGATTCGCCGTTCGATCCGGGTCTGAAGGCCGAAGGTCAATCCGTAACCGCGATTATTGATATCGCTGACAACGTTTTCCAGGTCCTCGTTTTCAAATGTCGCGACATGCAAAACCGGGCCAAATATCTCTTCGTCAAGATCATCGACGCCATTTATCCTGATCACTGCCGGACCCACAAAATAGCCATCTTCAGGACAGCCCAATTGCTTCACCAGTCTGCCTTCCTCTTTTGCGCGCTTTACATGAGCTGTGATTTTCTTGCGAGCCGCCTCGTCAATTACGGGCCCGATATCCGTGGACAGCCACCACGGATTTTCCAGTTCCAGTGCATCCATTGCACCGTTCAGCATTTTCAGAAACGGCGTGGCGATATCCTTGTGCAGATATAAAACCCGCAAGGCCGAGCACCGTTGCCCGGCTGACTGAAATGCTGATGTGATGATGTCGCGTACCGATTGTTCCGGTAACGCCGTGGAATCCACAATCATGCAATTGAGGCCGCCGGTCTCTGCGATCAAAAGGGCATCAGCTTCCCCATTTTTAGAGAGATTCCGGTTGATGGTCTGCGCCGTTGCGGTTGAGCCGGTAAAGCATACGCCCTGAATGCGTTTGTCACCGCTAATGGCCGCACCCACTGTCGCCCCCGCACCCGGTAGCAATTGCAGGGACGCAAGAGGCACCCCTGCTTCGTGCAGCAGATTGGTAGCCAGAGCAGCAATCAAAGGCGTTTGATCTGCCGGTTTTGCTAGTACAGCGTTGCCAGCCGCCAGCGCCGCAGCAATCTGTCCCGTGAAAATGGCCAGCGGGAAGTTCCAGGGAGAAATGCAACTGATAATTCCGCGCGGTTCTTTTTCCGGCACCTGTTCGGCCTCCTTGGCATAGTAGCGCAGAAAATCGACCGCTTCGCGCAACTCGGCAATCGTATCAAACTGGGTTTTGCCAGCCTCTCTTGCCAGCAATGCGAAAATCTCTCCATGATGCTGTTCAAAAAGATCAGCTGCCCTTCGCAAGACGGCAGCGCGTTCACTGACCGGTGCATCCCAGATATGCGCATCTTCTATAGCGTTGGTGGCTTGCGACACATCCGCTTCAATTACTTCTCCCACCTCGTTTTCGCGCAAGGCGGGATTGAATATCTTGCGTGTTGTATCGCCGGTGACAGGTCGGACGGTGATCGGCGCGGCTCGCCAGAGTTTTTCGGCAAATGGAGCGCGCTCAGACACATATTCGTTCATGTCCATACGATTGGCCAGATCCCAACCGCGGGAATTGACACGACCTGGTTGATATAAGTCCGAAGGTTTGACGATCTTTGACAGATTTTGTTGCTGATCAGTTGCCAGAGTCTCGAAAGGATCGGTGGCAATCATTTCAGCGGGAACGGCGTGATTGGCCAGTTGATTGACAAAGGACGAGTTTGCACCGTTTTCCAGCAAGCGCCGAACCAGATAAGCTAGCAATTCGCGGTGCTTTCCTACCGGAGCATAAATCCGTGACCGGACCTTTTCGTTACGCAGCAATGCAGCATGTAATGTTTCACCCATGCCATGCAGCCTTTGAAATTCGTAGTCTTTGCTATTGCCGGCCATCTCAAGAATGGCCGCGACGCTGTGTGCGTTATGCGTGGCAAACTGCGGGTAAATACGATCGGTCATTTTTAAAAGCTGCGCCGCGCAGCAGATATAGCTGATATCCGTTGCTGACTTGGTGGTGAATACAGGAAAATCGGGCACGCCGTCCATTTGTGCGCGCTTAATCTCGCTGTCCCAATAGGCGCCTTTAACCAACCGGACCATGATCTTCCTGTCGAGCTGCGTCGCAAGTGTGTAAAGCCAATCAAGGACAAAGCTGGCCCGCTTGCCAAACGCCTGCACCACAACGCCAAAGCCATCCCACCCGGCGAGACGTGGATCGCTTAGCACCATTTCAATCATATCTATGGACAGGCCAAGCCGGTAAGCCTCTTCGGCATCAATATTTAAACCAACATTGGCGTCGCGTGCTGTGCGCGCGAGCTCGCCTACCCGCTCCGCAAGAGCGGGAACTGCTTTTGCCTGCTGACTCATCTCGTAGCGAGGGTAAAGGGCGGATAACTTGATCGAAAGGCCGGGGTTTTGACGCAGATCGTCGGAATGCGAGACGCGAGCTATTTCTTCTATCGCGTCAGAATAGGCCTTGAAATAACGATCCGCATCATCTTGTGTGATCGCAGCCTCACCGAGCATATCGTAGGAATAGGTTGCTCCCTTGGCCTTCCATTTTTCAGCCCGCTTCAATGCCAGTGTCATGTCTTCGCCGAGTACAAATTGATTGCCGAGCTCTTTCATGGCCTGGCGGACGGCAACCCGGATCACGGGCTCGCCCAACCGCTTAATTGCGCCTCTTAGAGCCTCGAGCGGTCCTCGGCTTTCCGGTTCCTGTATTACACTACGTGTCATCGTGAGTGCGTAAGTTGATGCATTGACCAGCGCGCTGTCTGACTGACCGATATGGTCTCGCCAGTTGGAGGGACCGATCTTGTCCTCAATCAGGTCATCAATCGTCTCGTTATCTGGAACACGCAACAGGGCTTCCGCTAATGTCATAAGCGCGAGACCTTCATCTGAGGAAAGGCCATATTCGCCCAGAAAGCTCTCAGTCAGTGTCGGTCCTGATGCGCGTCTGACCTCCTGAACGACTTGTATAGCCCGTTCCCGAATTCGGATGCGCGTGTTTTCATCAGGACCGAATGTTGATGTGAGATATTCCAGAATTTCCGCTTCGTCAGCGCGATGATGGGCACGAATTTTTTCACGGTGATCAAGCAGAATATTCATGGTTTATCAGTGTCCTCGGAAACTAATGGATGAACTCTCGGGGCTGTGCATTCGAATGTAGAAATGGTGAAGGTTTTTGCCTGATATTCTGATTCGATAATATCGCTTTGCCTTCAATTTTCCGGGGTATCGCAATTTGGGCTTTGAACACAAGCTTTGTGAAATTGTGCTGTCGATTTGGAGTGAGGCGAGCGTTGCATAAACCGTAAACCGTCCCTTGTGTGATACCCTAGCGGCGCTAATACTCTACCATTGCGACCGCCCAGCGATTTTGGTTCCGGAAAGCAGATATTTGCGAAATCTCACTATTATGTTCCCCAAGTCATTTAATGTCAGCCCTATTATTCAGTAAAATCAGTGCCTATATTCCCGGACTCATGAACCTCTCCGTCAAGCAAATTGAATCTCCAATGATCAAGACATGCTCCATCTGGCGGTCTTTGGAAATTCTTGGTGATACGCCTATATTGCTCATTCTGGAATCAATGTGGTTGGGTTCAACCCGGTTCACGGAGCTTAAGGATCGCACGGGTTTGCAAAAAGCTCTGCTTTCAAATCGTTTGCATCGACTCATCAAAAACGGCCTGCTCCGTAAAGGACAGGCCGTCGGCGGTTCCAGGCATCTGGAATATCGATTGACCGAGAAAGGAGTCGACCTGTTTCCGACCGTGTTGACGCTGTACGTATGGGAACGAAAATGGGGATCGGCTGATAGCCGGCGTAATTTGGAGCTGCAGCATGAAGCCTGCGGATCGCGGTTGAACCCGGTTCCGGTTTGCAGGTCGTGCGGCAAAGCTTTCGGTTTGCATGAGGTTTCTTTCGTGGAAGGCCCGGGCGTCGGATTGATGCCCGCATCCTATAGCCGAAGGCGCAATCAGGTGACCTTTCAGTCGGATCATCCTTCCTTGTTGCGGGGTTCGGTGGAAATTTTGGGAGATCGTTGGTCTGCCCTGATCATGCGAGCAATCTTCACCGCATTACGGCGTTTTGACGAGATCGAAGCTGATACCGGTGCTTCGCCAGCCATTGTTGCCGATCGTCTGAAAAACCTTGTCGCAATCGATGTCCTGAAAGCGAGGCCCTATAATCATCATCCTTTAAGGAATGAGTATTTCCTGACGACCAAGGGGTTGGAATATTATTCCGTGATCATGATGTTGATGCTGTGGGGAGACAAATATTACGGTGCCGCAGATGGACCGCCGGCTATCCTGACTCACACCAGTTGTGGGGCCCATTTGATTCCGGAAATTTCATGCGGCAGTTGTGACAAGACGGTCGCGCCGCAAGATGTCGCCATTGTCGGCCTGAACGACTGACACCGCTCTTCTGAAAACGAATGGATATTGCTTGACGATCGCAGCGCGATGCTCTTTAGATCAGTGACTTTAATAACCATACCAAAATGTGGAGTCCCCTCTATTGTCCCAGTCAGCTACCGCAGTGAAAACTACATTGTCGCCAAACGATCACCCCTATCTAAACGGCGCATGGACACCCAATTTCGAAGAGCATGACAGTGATGATCTTGAAATTATTGGTGAAATCCCAGCGGATATTGACGGTATATATGTACGCAACACGGAAAATCCGGTGCATGATGCCATAGGCCGGTACCATCCCTTTGACGGTGACGGGATGCTGCACATGATGCAGCTTTCAGGTGGAAAGGCGGAATATAAAAACCGTTTCATCCGCACCCGTGGTTTCGAGGCGGAGCAGGAAGCCGGGCGCTCCTTGTGGATTGGCTGTATGGGTAACCCCAAAAAATCGGAACGATCCGGTTGGGGCGCGCACGGGCATATCAAGGACAGCTCTTCAACCGATGTGGTTGTGCATGCTGGCAGCATACTATCAACATTCTGGCAGTGCGGAGAAGGCTATCGTTTGGACCCGGCGACATTGGAAACACTGGGTATCGAAGGTTGGGCTCCGATTGATGGTATCTCCGCCCATCCCAAACTGGATCCCAAAACCGGGGAGCTACTGTTTTTCAACTATTCCACCCATGCCCCTTACATGCATTACGGGGTTGTCGGAGCAGACAATAAGTTGAAGCATTATATTCCTGTTGAGTTGCCAGCGCCGCGTTTGCCGCATGATATGTGCTTTTCGAGAAACTATTCCATCCTGAATGACTTCCCGATGTTCTGGCCGCAGGCTGCAATCGATAATGGTTTCTACATCCCTGTCTTTGACAAGAATATGAAGTCACGATTTGCTGTGATTCCGCGCCATGGGAACCCGGAAGACATAAAATGGTTTGAAGCGGATTCAACCTACGTCCTGCACTTCATGAATGCCTATGAGGAGGGGCATGAACTGGTCATGGATGGCTATTTTCAGGAAGATCCGCGGCCGGATCCGCTGCAATCCATGCCCGACGAATATAAAGCCATGGGATCCAATCTCGATCTTCATTCCCTGAAAACCCATCTGCATCGCTGGCGGTTCAATCTGGAAACTGGTGAGACGGCTGAGGAGCGTTTGTATGATGACGAGATTGTCGAATTTGGTACAATCAACCCGGCTGTTGCAGGCGAGAAGCATCGCTATGTCTACAGCGTAACTGGTGAAGATGGCTATTTCCTGTTCACTGGTATGATCAAACATGATCTGGAAACCGGTGAAACCCAACATTATGAATTCGGTCCAGGCCGTTATGGTTCCGAAGCCCCATTCATTGCGCGCAAAGATGGGAAATCGGAAGATGATGGCTATTTGATCAGTTTTATTACAGACATGAATCTCGATCGTTCGGAATGCGTGATAATGGACGCGAAAAATTTGGAAGCGGGACCAATATGTCAGATCATATTGCCGCACAGGATCTGCAGTGGCACACATGCCGTATGGGCAAATGCGGATGAACTGCGCTAAGGGGTTTTACTATGTCTCGGAAAATCTATGTTCTAGGCGGTCATCAAACCGATTTTGCCCAAAACTGGACGCGGGAAGACATGTCCCTGTTCGATCTGTTCTCGACATCCGTTCTTAAGGCATTGGAAAAAACAAAACTTGAACCGAAAGATATAGAAGTCGGCCATGTCGGCAATTTCGTAGCAGAATTGTTCACCGGTCAGGGTATGTTGGGCGGTTTTTTCGGCCATGTGCATAGAGATTTTGCTGGTATGCCAGCGTCCCGTCATGAAGGCGCCTGTGCGTCCGGATCGCTGGCGATTTTAGGCGCAATGACCGATATCGAAAGCGGCCGTTATGACCTGGCCTGTGTGGCCGGCGTGGAACTGATGCGCAACGTGTCAGGTGCGCAGGCAGCGGACAATCTGGGAGCGGCGATCTATGTCGGTGAAGAGGGGCAGGATGCCAAGTATATCTGGCCTGCGATGTTTTCCGATCTCGCCGAGGAATATGACAAGAGATATGGTCTGCGCCATGAACATCTGATGGAAATTTCCAAGACTAATTTCGATAATGCGCGGCGCAACCCTAATGCGCAGAGCCGAGACTGGACGTTTGGCGATAAAAGTTTCACGCAGGATGATGAGGATAATCCGGTCATAGAAGGCTGGATGCGTAGGCAGGATTGCGGGCAGGTGTCCGATGGTGCTGCCGTAGTCATTCTGGCTTCCGAAGAGCGCGCAAAACAATATGCAGACGCGCGCGGTATAGGGTTTGAAAGCCTGCCGCAGATTAAAGGATGGGGCCATAGCACCGCGCCGATGTTGATGCGCACCAAATTGGCGGATAGCGCGAATGACGACTATGTTCTGCCGTGGACACGCAAAGCCATCACTGACGCGTATCGGCGTGCAGGTATTGCCGGGCCGGCACAACTGGATGCCATCGAAACTCATGACTGCTTTTCAGTGACCGAATATATGGCCATTGAACATTTCGGGATCACCGCACCCGGTGAAGCCTGGAAAGCGATTGAAGAGGGTGTGATTGCTTTCGACGGTAGCTTGCCAGTCAATCCATCGGGCGGACTGATCGGAATGGGACATCCGGTTGGTGCAACAGGTGTCCGTATGATGCTTGATGCGGCAAAGCAGGTAACAGGGAAAGCCGGAGACTATCAGGTTGAAGGCGCAAAAAACGTCGGCACGTTTAATGTCGGGGGGTCAGGAACGACAAATTGTTCTTTTGTCGTCGGAGTTTAAGGGGGAGGTAGCGGTGAATTCAAAAATACTGATCGGTCTTATCATATCAGTCGGGCTGGGTGTAGCTGTTGCGTTTGCGGGTAGTCAGGGTGGAATGATATTTGGCGCTATGCCGGTGTTTTTGCTGTGCGGTATCCTGGCCTATGCCATCAACTGGCTGGCTTTCATCCCTGCCAACATGGCCCAGACAGAAAAATTCTATGATCTGACTGGCTCCATTACCTATCTTACAATAATGATCGTCGCATGCGCGTTGTCTGCGTCGGTTGATCTTCGTGCTGTCATTGTGGCCTCAATGGTAGCGGTCTGGGCGCTTCGACTGGGATCGTTTCTGTTCTTGCGGATAAAGGCGGATGGTCATGATCAGCGGTTTGACCAGATAAAGATTTCACCACCGCGTTTCTTTCTGACTTGGACTTTGCAAGGGCTATGGGTTCTGCTGACGGCAGCCAGTGCCTTGGTCATCATTACCAATGCAACGCGGCTTCCACTGGATATTTTTGCCTATATCGGCGTCGGCTTGTGGATTGCCGGTTTCGTGATCGAAGCGGTCGCTGATCGGCAAAAAAGGACGTTTCGTAACAACCCGAAAAACAAGGGGCGCTTTATCTCTTCGGGCCTGTGGGCATGGTCGAGACATCCCAATTATTTTGGGGAAATCCTGCTCTGGACAGGCATAACTGTCATGTCATTGCCGCTTCTGTCCGGTTGGCAATGGGTAACGATTATCTCTCCGATTTTTGTCACGACCTTGCTGATGCGGGTCAGCGGTGTGCCCAAACTGGAGGCTGCGGGACAGAAAAGGTGGGGGGATGATCCGGATTATATTGAATATTGCAAATCGGTTCCCGTCCTGATCCCCAGGCCGCCCAAGAGCAGCTAAGCAGGTCTGTGGTGGCCGCGATGCCGCTCTGCCATATTCCCTGACCATGGCTTGACAAGGCCCCAAATCGATTTAGGTCGTCACCAACAACTGGAGATTTATCATGCGTGAAGCTGTCGTCGTATCCTATGCCCGTACCGGACTTGCTAAAGCCGGACGAGGTGGGTTTAACATCACGCCACCAATGACGATGGCGGCGCACGCCATCAAACATGCCGTTGCCAAGTCGGGTGTAGAGAGTGACTTTGTCGACGACAGCCTGATGGGCAATGTCGCCCATGCCGCGCCAAATATCGGTCGCAATGCCGCGCTTCTTGCAGGGCTTCCCAAAACCACAGCGGGTGCCACGATCAACCGTTTCTGTTCGTCTGGCATGCAAGCCATCGCCATGGCGGCAAACCATATTCGCGGCGATGGCGCGGATTGTGTCGTCGCTGGCGGGGTCGAGAGTATTTCAATGCAAGGGCAGCGTGCACCGGAAGGCAGCATTGATAACGCAATTCTGAAAATTGCACCTGATATCTTCATGCCCATGATCGATACCGCCGATATTGTGGCAGAGCGTTACAATGTCAGCCGCGAATATCAGGACGAATATTCGCTGCAATCACAGCAGCGTATGGCCAAGGCGCAGGAAGCAGGACTTTTTGCCGATGAAATCGTGCCGATGCAGACTAAGATGAAAGTCGTTGACAAGGAAACCAAGGAGGAAAGTATTGTCGACTACACGGTCGATCGAGACGAGTGCAATCGTCCGACCACGACCCTGGAAGGCCTCGCCAAATTGCAACCGGTCATGGGTGAAGGCAAATATATAACCGCCGGCAATGCCAGCCAATTATCCGACGGTGCCGCTGCGGTATTGTTGATGGAAGCCAAAGAAGCCGAACGGCGGGGGCTCGAACCTCTAGGCCGTTTCGTATCCTGGGCCGTCGCCGGTTGTGAGCCGGATGAAATGGGTATTGGTCCGGTTTTTGCCGTTCCCAAACTACTCGAACGGCAAGGCCTGACGGTCGATGATATCGATATCTGGGAACTCAATGAAGCCTTTGCGAGCCAGTGTCTCTACAGCCGCGATCGTCTGGGCATTGATCCGGAAAAATATAACGTCAATGGCGGCTCCATTTCCATCGGCCACCCGTTTGGCATGACCGGCGCGCGCTGTGCCGGTCATTTGTTGCAGGAAGGTCGCCGTCGCGGTGCAAAATGGGGAGTTGTGACCATGTGTATTGGTGGCGGTCAGGGCGGAGCAGGTCTGTTTGAGATCTACCCCTGAACGTTCAAGATAGCGAACACCTCCCAGCATTTTAAGGAATAGAAGCAGTTTTGGATCAACTAACGGACGAACAAGTCGAACGCCGGCTTTCGGAAGCTTTGGCCAATCGCTCCTCCGTGCCCGCGGAGAAGCTGATAGCCGGATTGCTCCGCACCTTTAAACTCACAGCAGATGCTGATGACGAGTTTCTCTATCCTGCACTATCGTCGACGGCACGCGAGCGTATTTTTGGCGGGCAAGTGATTGCGCAGGCCATTGTCACGGCGGATCATACCGTTGATGAAGAGAAGACCATTCATTCGCTGCATTCCTATTTTCTGCGCGCGGGAGACGAGACCAAGCCGCTGCATTTTCGGGTGCACCGCGACTTTGACGGACGCAGCATTTCCAACCGCAGAGTTGTTGTGCGTCAGGATGACAAGGTCATATTCAACCTGACGGCCTCTTTTCAAAAACCGGCTGACGGGCTCCATCACCAGGTCCCGATGCCCGATGTTCTGCCGCCCGACCAATGCATGAGTATGATGGAACAAATTGCCCGCAACCCGCAGGTGTCGGACAAGCATATTGAGCGGATGAGCATGCCGCGACCTTTTGATGTGCGAAGCTTTCGTCCGGAAGGCAAAAGCCAACCCGCGCGCCAATATCAATGGTTCAAGACGGTTGCGCCGCTGCCCGATGATCCGCTTACACACAGGGCCACGCTGGCCTTCGCGTCTGATATGGGATTGCTTTCTACGTCAATGATTCCGCACGGATTGCATTGGACCACGCCCGGATTATTCTCGACCAGCCTTGATCATGCGATGTGGTTCCATGACGATTTCAGGATGGATCAGTGGATTTGCTATGTCATGGACAGCGACTGGACCGGCGGCACCCGCGGCCTCAATCGCGGTTCGCTATACACGCAGGATGGCAAGCTGGTTGCATCCGCCGTGCAGGAAGGCCTTATCCGGGTTACGCCGAAAAGCGGCTGAAGGTCAGAATAGCGACTTCAGATCGCGTTTTAGTATTTTGCCATTGGCGTTGCGCGGCAAGCTTTCGGCGCTGAACAGGACTTTTACCGGCACCTTGAAATTTGCGAGCCGGGCGCGTACCCATTCCTGCAATTCGGCTTCAGTGGTGCTTTGGCCCTGCACCAGATTCACGACCGCCGCCGGTTCTTCGCCCAGAGTCTTGTGCTCAATGCCAATCAAGGCCGCATCCATCACCGCCGGATGATCATAAAGGACATTCTCGACCTCCGATGAATAGATATTCTCCCCGCCGCGGATGATCATGTCTTTCGCGCGGTCGACAATATGGCAGAAGCCTTCATCGTCTAGACGAGCCAGATCGCCTGTCCGAACCCAGCCATCGACGAAGGTTTCGGCCGTTGCGTCCGGCCTGTTCCAATAGGCTTTCACCACCATCGGCCCGCGCGCCCAAAGCTCACCCACTTCGCCAATCGGCATTTCGTGGGCACCATCTTCACTCATGACCCTCAAATCTGCTGCAGCAACCGGAGGGCCGCAGCTGGTCGGGCGATTGAGATAATCCTCGGCGCTATGCGATGTCACTGTCGCCATCGTCTCGGTCATGCCCCAGCCATTGCCGGGCAGGGCGCCAAAAACTTCGTAGATTTTTCGCGCCAGCTCGGGGGCAGATGGCGCGCCGCCATAGCTGATCGCGTCAATCGAACTCAGATCATATTTGTCGCGATCCGGATGCTCGATCAGTTGCCAAGCGATAAATGGCACGCCGCCGGTGGCATTGACCTTTTCCCGTTCAATAATCTCCATCGCTCGCACCGTGTCCCATTTGTGTAGGAAGACCATCTTATGGCCGCCATGCACGGTTGGCATCATGATGGCGGAACAGGCGGTGCAATGGAACATCGGCACCACTGTCAGGCCGACCCGAACCGTCGGCTCGGGCAGCTCATTGCCTCGCCGTAAAGCCGCTGCGGCACCGGAATAGCCCACCGAAATCGCATTGGTGGTCAGGTTGCGATGTGTGCCGAGTGCGCCTTTGGGCTGGCCGGTTGTGCCGCTGGTGTAGAATATCGTTGCTGGATCATCAGGGGCCATGTCTACGGCTGGCAGATCCTGATCCGGAAGGTCGCCATAATCATTGGGCCGCCCGATAATCTCTTCCAGCGCCCGCGCGGGATTGGCCAATGCGTTCTGGTTCCGCGCCACAATGACATGTTTCAGATCTGGGAGATCGCTCAGATGCGAAGATATCCGGTCCCATCGCTCGGCATCGCAGAGCAACACGCTGGTTTCCGAATTTGCGAGGCCAAAGACCAGTTCCTGATCCGTCCACCAGGCGTTGAGCGGTACAACAATAGCCCCGATAGAAGCAGCCGCGAAGAAGATCACCGGCCATTCCGGCAAATTGCGCATGGCGAGTGAAACGCGGTCACCTTTTGACACACCAATGTTCTGAAGCTCTACCGCCAGCGCCGCGACGGCCCGATACCAATCGGCATAAGTCACGCGCTCATCTTCAAATATCAGAAATTCGCTATCGCCATGGCCGCGCGCATGTTCCGCCATCGCTGCGAGCGTGGGATGCGCGTTTTTCCACACGCGGGTTTCCACGCCATCAATATCGACCACCTCCATTTCAAACGGCTGGCCCGGCGCGCATAGCAAGGCGTCTACCTCTTTGCGTGATCGTACGGGCCATCCAGCGGGCGGTGTCCACTTTTCCAGTGGATCTATAGCTTCAGCTGACAAACATATTCTCCTAATCGATAGACGTGACCTTATCCGTTAAACTTGCCGCCTGCAGCAGCTTTTTCTTCCAGCAGCTTGGCCACTGGCAGGCTGTGTTTTTTCAGACCCGCAAGCACGTTATCAAGCCCGACCGTGTCGGCCCAGAACATCGGGCCGCCGGTATAAAGCGGCCAGCCATAGCCATTGATCCAGACGACATCGATATCACTCGCCCGCTGGGCCATTCCCTCTTCTAGGATTTTCGCACCCTCGTTGACCATCGGATATAGCAGGCGCTCGCGTATTTCGTCCTTTGAAATTTCACGTTGCTCTTTGCCCGCCTTGGCAGCAAATTCAGTGATAATCTGTTTGACCTCATCGGCCGGGGTGCGTTGCCGCGCTTCATTATAGTCATAAAAGCCTTTGCCGACTTTCTGTCCCCAGCGACCGGCGGCACATAAGGCATCCCGTAATGTTTCAATCCGCTCTGGGTCGCGGTGCCAGCCAATATCAACCCCGGCGAGGTCGGACATCTGGAACGGCCCCATCGGAAAACCGAAGTCCAGCAGCACATCGTCCACGTCCCAATAATTGGCGCCTTCCATGATCATGATATTCGCCTGTTCCTGACGCGGGCTGAGCATCCGGTTGCCAATAAAGCCAGGGCACACGCCAGAGACTGCCGCCACCTTGCCAATCTTCTTCGACAGCTTCATCGCCGTCATCAGCACGTCATCCGCTGTCTTTTCACCGCGCACGATTTCGAGTAATTTCATGATATTGGCGGGCGAGAAAAAGTGCAGTCCCAGCACATATTCAGGCCGCTTCGTCACCGCCGCGATCTCGTCAATATTCAGATAGCTGGTGTTGCTGGCTAGGATGGCGCCCTGTTTCACGATGCCGTCGAGCTTGGCAAAGACTTCCTTTTTGACGTCCATATTTTCAAACACCGCTTCGATCACCAGATCGCAATCGGCGAGATCGTCATAGGACAGACTGGGCGTCAAAATGCTCATGGCGCCCTCGACCTGTTCTTCGGTCATCCGTCCGCGTTTCGCTGTATTCTCATAATTTTTGCGGATCACACCAACGCCGCGTTCCAGCGCCTCCTCTTTCAGCTCGACAATGGTCACGGGAATACCGGCAGACAGAAAGTTCATGCCGATGCCCCCGCCCATGGTTCCCGCGCCCAAAATGCCGACTTTCTTGATTGGGATGAGATCGATTTTGGGATCAATGCCGTCAATTTTGTTGGCCGCACGTTCGGCGAAGAAATAGTGGCGCATGGCCGCAGACTGGGTACCAGTCATCAGTTTCATGAACAGCTCGCCCTCTTTCTTGACACCATCGGCATAAGACAGCTCGCCCGCGGCTTTTACCGCCTGAATGCCTGCTTCCGGCGCATCGAACCCGCGGATTTTGCGGCCATTTTTCTGACGGAATTCATCGAATATCACCGGGTTCTTGATACCGTCTTCATTGGCCGTACCTTCCGAAGAACGCGGCGGCGCCTTGCCAATCTGTTCGCGTGCAAAGGCGATCGCATCCTCGGCCAGACTGTCTTCGCCGACAATCTGGTCAACCAGTCCGATAGCGTGTGCCTTCTTCGCTGAAATCGGATTGCCGATGACCACCATTGGCAAAGCCTCCTCTGCGCCAACCACCCGCGGCAAGCGCTGCGTTCCAGCGGCACCGGGGATCAGGCCCAGTTTCACCTCGGGCAGGCCCATTTTTGCTGATGCCACCGCGACCCGGTAATGACAGGCCAAGGCAACTTCACAGCCTCCGCCCAATGCGGTTCCGTGGATCGCGGCGACAACCGGCTTGTCGCTGGCTTCCAACCGGTCAATGGCCTCCCCCAGATTCGGCCCCTGCATCGGTTTGCCAAATTCCGTAATGTCCGCACCGGCAAAAAATGTCCGTCCATCGCAGCGAACCACCACGGCCTCAATCTCGTCGTCGGACATGGCCTCTTCAATGCCATCGACAAGTCCCTGTCGAACTGCCGCGCCAAGCGCATTGACCGGTGGATTGTTCGAGATGATGACCAATATATTCTGATGCTTTTCAGTGGTGATGACAGACATTTTTTTCTCCTGCAAAAATCCCGTTTGGTTAACGAAGAGAGGCGGTGTGGCGCGAAGGTGAAGCTCGAAAACCAAGAGGCCAACCGAGTATCACAAAGAAAGAGGATTTCAAATCAGGCTTTTGTTTTATTGGGTTAAATGTAGGAAAATTCGATGATTGTTGATCTCGGAATCCGGATGTTTTGGGCAACTAACGCCGTCAGAGAACCGTCTGTCGCAAGCATCAGATGTTAAGCCCTGTTAACCATAGAAATTTAGACGCACTTAACATCCTCAGAGCATTTTTATGCACGGGCATAGGAACAGGGCAACGCCGAAAGGCAGAAATGAGGTTCCATATGAAACATGTTACGATACCAAAAGCCACCAGAGTCATCGGCCCGCTTGGGGAAGCGCTCGCCGAACATGACTTGCCACCCGCGGATACAACCCGCTGGGTGATAAGGCGTAAAGCCGAGGTTGTCGCTGCCGTGAATGGCGGGCTGTTGACCACGGATGAAGCCTGTGAACGTTATGATCTGTCGCTGGAGGAGTTGATTTCCTGGCAGCAGGCGATCCATCGTTCTGGTATGTCTGGTTTACGCATCACCCACTTACAGGAATATCGCGACCAAAGCTTCAATCAGGATATGTGAACGGCTTTTAAATCAGGTCTGAGGCTTGGTACGACAAGCCCAAAAGCCTGAACGCTTTTCCTTACATTTTAAATTTTCACTCTTTCGCTCGGTCCAATTTCCAGGACCGTCAGAACGAAACCCAATCTAATAAGGTGCCCCCTATGTCCTCCACAACATCCTCCGCAATGCCTCCAACGATGTCGACAGCCAAAGTCATCATTGTTGAAGAAGAAAATGCGCTTTCCAGGTCATTGCAAGATGATCTGGAAGCGAATGATATTTCCGTCGCTTGTGTATTTTCCAAACTGGATGAGGAAGCCAGTCTGGTCTTCGGACCGGATGCTCTGGTCATTGATCCCAAAACCATGAGAGAAAATGGCAGCGAGTTGCTTGACCGGTTTTCCGGACTGCGATCTTCCATGCCGGTCATATTGACGCCGAACCCAAAGGATAGCAGCGATGATGAGCTGGCCTTTGATGCTGCCAGTGTCGTCCAGCGATTACAAAAACCCTATGCCGTCCCGACTTTGTGCAACTTGATCGGACGGATGGCGGATGTCAGCGGCCATGCGGTCAACGATCTCGATTATGTCTGCGCGCTGGTCGAAACGGACCGGTTGTTGCCAAATCTTTCGGTCGAATTTCAGTCCAAACAGTCTCTGGATAATGACAAGATTGTCGGTTACGAAGCGCTGACCCGTGTGAAAACCCGGCGTGCTTTGAACCCCGCCATTATCTTTTCCGATCTGGTTGATGTCGCGGTTGAGGTGGAAGCCACCCTTGTGGTGGTTGATGAATCAATCAAGCTCGCCACCGCTTTGGCAAAACGGGGCCGTCCGGTTCCCGTTTCCTTCAACTGCAGCGCGATCATGATGACTTACCGGCGCTTTGTCGACGCACTTATCAGCCGGCTGAAGCATGCGGATATTCGACCCGGCCAGCTGATGCTCGAAATCACCGAGGAGTCCCGTGTGGTCGATGTCGACCGCCTTGCAGCAGTGTGCCATTCGCTGCGCGGCCATGGACTGGGCATTTCAATTGACGATTATGGCACTGGTCTTGCCAATCTCGACCGGATTGCGAAAATTCCGTTTGATGAGCTGAAGATCGACAAGAATATCTTCAATGCCTGTTATGATGGCGATATTCCGATCTCGCTGCTGGCTTCGATGCTGGAATTCTGTCGCGGCCGCAAAGCGCGCTCGGTGATTGAAGGGATCGAAACCAAGCATCATCTGGCGCAGGCGCGTTTGCTCGGTGCCGATTTTGGTCAGGGCTTTTACTGGGGCTGTGCCGTGCCGCCAAAATATTTCGTCCCCGGCTGGTAGGATATTCGCGCTTCGTCACGCAGCTTCTATCGCTACCGTCGCCATTCTTCGCTGGACCTTCGGGCATGAGCACACTAGCTTGCGACTCATCCCCGGGGAGCCTGTGCGTGAACGCAGGTTGAGAGCGGAATAAACCGCGACCCGTTGAACCTGATCCCGTTAACCCGGGCGGAGGGAGGGAGCGGTGTTCAAAACAATCCCGCGCTCTTCACTCCGACAACTGGAGTAAGACCATGGCTGACATTCCTGCAAAGACCGAAATTGGCGTAACCACTGGCCCGATAGCGGGTTCCAAAAAAGTGCATGTAGCGGCGCATAGCGGCTCTGGTATCCGCGTAGCGATGCGGGAAATTCACCTCGAAGGCGGTGAGCCGCCGGTGCGGGTTTATGATACCTCTGGACCTTATACCGACCCCAATGCCTTGATCGACATTAACGCCGGCCTTCCGCAGCTGCGCCGCGAATGGATTGAAGCGCGCGGCGATGTCGAAAGCTATGATGGCCGTGAGATTAAGCCGGAAGATAATGGCCAGCTAGGCCCCGACCGCAGCGGCGGTGTCCCGCAATTCCCGCATGTCGTGAAGCGGCCTCTGCGTGCCAAGGCAGGGATGAACGTCTCGCAAATGCACTATGCGCGCAAGGGTATCATCACTCCGGAAATGGAATATGTTGCCGAGCGCGAAAATCTCGGACGGGAACGGCTGAAAGAATATAAGCGTGATGGCGAAAGCTTTGGCGCGTCTATCCCCGATTATGTCACGCCGGAATTTGTGCGGGATGAGATTGCCAGAGGCCGTGCGATCATCCCGAATAATATCAACCATCCCGAAACCGAACCGATGGCAATCGGCCGCAACTTCCTGGTGAAGATCAACGCGAATATTGGCAATAGTGCCGTGGCATCCGATGTGGCGACTGAAGTGGACAAGATGGTCTGGTCCATCTGCTGGGGCGGGGATACCGTCATGGATCTCTCCACCGGCCGGAATATCCACGATACACGGGAGTGGATCATCCGCAACTCACCCGTGCCCATCGGGACCGTACCCATTTACCAAGCGCTCGAAAAAGTTGGCGGAGTCGCCGAAGACCTGACCTGGGAAATTTTCCGCGACACGCTGATCGAGCAGGCCGAGCAGGGTGTTGATTATTTCACCATCCATGCCGGCGTGCGTCTGCCCTATGTTCCGATGGCGGCCAAACGCGTCACCGGCATCGTCAGTCGCGGCGGCTCGATCATGGCGAAATGGTGCCTGGCGCATCACAAGGAAAGCTTCCTCTACGAGCATTTTGACGACATTACCGAGATCATGAAAGCCTATGACATTGCCTATAGCCTGGGCGATGGCCTGCGCCCCGGGTCGATCGCCGATGCCAATGACGAGGCCCAGTTTTCGGAGCTTTACACGTTGGGTGAGCTGACCCACCGCGCATGGAAATCCGATGTTCAGGTGATGATCGAAGGCCCTGGACATGTGCCGATGCACAAGATCAAGGAGAATATGGAAAAGCAGCTCGAAGTCTGCGGCGAGGCACCTTTCTATACGCTCGGCCCGCTAACCACTGACATCGCGCCCGGCTATGATCATATTACCAGCGGCATCGGTGCTGCGCAGATCGGTTGGTATGGCACAGCGATGCTTTGTTATGTCACGCCGAAAGAGCATCTTGGCCTGCCGGATCGCGACGATGTGAAAGTTGGCGTTGTCACCTATAAACTTGCCGCCCATGCCGCCGATCTTGCCAAGGGTCACCCGGCTGCACAGGTCCGCGACGATGCGCTTTCGAAGGCGCGCTTCGAGTTCCGCTGGCGTGACCAGTTCAACCTGTCGCTCGATCCCGACACCGCGATGCAATATCACGACCAGACGCTCCCCGCAGAAGGCGCCAAGACCGCGCATTTCTGCTCCATGTGCGGGCCGAAATTCTGCAGCATGAAAATCAGCCAGGAAGTCCGCGACTTTGCCAGCAAGCAAAACCAGAGCGCCGAAGGCTTTATCGCCTCGGAAAAACTGGGCGCTGATACAGCGGCGGCAAGCAAGGCTGCAGCGGAAGAAGGCATGCGCGAAATGGCGAAAGTCTATAAGGACAAAGGGCAGGAGCTCTATCTGCCGGCCGATGAGGTGGACGAACCAGCGGAGTGAAACGCATGAAAACTTTACTGACATCGCTCACCGCCGCCATGGCGATCATCGGGGCCACTTCCGCCGCGCGGGCAGAGCCCAAGCAGACCCTGATGCCCGAAAATGAACAGGGCCGCGCCTTCATGGAGCAGTTCGGTTTCTCTCAGGCCGTCATCCACAACGGCACGGTCTATCTGTCAGGCGTCATCGCCGGTCCGACGCCAGAAGGCATGACCGACGAGGAAAGCTATGCCCGCACCTTCACCTATCTGGGCACAATACTGAAGCGCGCCGGGTCAAGCTGGGACGATGTGGTCGATATCACCACCTATCATGTCGATATTGACCAGTCGATGCCGCCTCTCGCCGCCGCCAAGAACCGCTTTGTGAAAGCGCCTTTTCCGGCCTGGACCGCGATTGACGTTGACCGCCTCTACACGCCCGATGGATTGGTAGAGATCAAGATCACCGCGCGCCTGACACCAAAGGGGAAAGAGCCAGCGGAATGACCATAAAATTTCTCGCACCCTTGGCGCTGTTATTCGCCGCGCCAGCACAGGCCGGTGACAAGCCGCCCGAATTTCTCGGCAATGGCGGTGCTTTTCCGCTGTCCGAAGCCGTGCAGGTTGGGAATATCATCTATCTGTCGGGCCAGCTCGGCATCGATAAAAGCGGGCGGGCGCTGGTTGCCGGCGGTATCGAACCGGAAACCAAACGGACGATGGACCGCATTGGTGCCACGCTCGCCAAATACGACCTGGATCATGATGCCTTGTTCAAATGCACCGTGATGCTGGCGGATATTGGCGACTTTGCTGCGTTTAATACCGTCTACAAAAGCTATTTCAAACCCGGCCGCTATCCGTCGCGTTCCGCTTTCCAGACAGCTGGACTGGTGCTGGACGCCCGGGTCGAGGTTGAATGCTGGGCTTGGAACCCAAAAGGTAAAGAAGAACCGACAGAATGAACTGACACTATAGAGGAGAACATCATGCAGGAACCTTATGAACTGGCGTTGGAATCCGCTCGGCAGGAACTGGAAAAAGCGCGGGCATTGCTGCAACAGGATATCTCCGAATATCCGCACCCGATTTCTGGTTGCGACTATCAATATGTCCGACTGATCAGTGATCGTACAAGGATATCCAACGGCCTGCATGCTTTGAAAAACCGTCCCTTTGTCGCCACGCCGAGGATATTGGAACCAGCGGAGTAAACCCATCCCATGGCCCTGTCTGCCGCAGCCTTGCTCACCCATCTTCAGGCCTTTGATGGCCGCGCGGTTAGCATGCTGGGGGAGATTGAAGCCGAGTTCGGTGGCGAGGCAGAATATCTCAATGCGCTGATTGCGCTCGCCGCACATGATCAGGAGGCGGTGTCGAGCGGTGCGACCTGGCTGATCAAGGCGGCGCTCGAACGCAGGCAGGCGCTTTCCGCGGCGCAGAGCGAAGCCCTATGGGATGAAATCCCGGCAATCCGATACTGGCAGGCGCAGTTGCATATCTGTCAGAGCGCGGCCCATCTCACTTTTTCAGCCGATGGCGCAGCGGTGATGGACCGCTGGCTCACGCCGCTGCTCCACCACGACCGTCCGTTTCTGCGCGCCTGGTCGGTGGATGCGCTGTGCCGGATTGCGGCCCAGCATCCGGAATATGGCCATGCCGCCCGGGATGCTGCCCGCGCCGCTGCCAAAGATAGCGCCGCCTCGGTCCGCGCGCGGGTGCGCCAGTTGGGCGAATTGCTGGCAGATATCTGAACAGGGCAGGGCATGATTGCCAGCGCGGCCATAGCACTGCTATCGCAAGCCATTGGCGAGGAAGAGGAATTGGCACCCATGATCACACCCCAAAGCGCGGAGCAATGGCGCGCAGACGGACAGTTTGTCGCGTGGAAAGGGCATCAAATCTTCGTCCGCACCGGCGGGGAAGATACCGCGCCGCCCTTGCTGCTCCTCCACGGTTTTCCGACCTCCAGTCTCGACTGGCTGCCCATGTGGGCGGACCTCACCGCGCGGTACCGGGTGGTGGCGTTTGATTTTCTGGGCTTTGGCTTTTCCGACAAGCCGAAGCGGCATCATTATGATCTTCAGGAACAAACTGACCTTGCGGCGCATCTGGCCGAGACATTGCTGGGTCAGGATTTTCATCTCCTCGTCCATGATTATGGCGTCAGCCCGGGGCAGGAATTGCTCGCGCGGCACGGGGAGGGCGGACTGGCGCACAAAGTGCTGAGCTGCGCCTTCCTCAACGGCGGCCTGCTCCCCGCGCAGCATCGCGCGCGGCCCATTCAAAAGCTGCTCACCGGACCCTTTGGCTGGCTGTTCGTGCACCTGATGAACCGGGAGCGTTTCGGCAAAAGCTTTAGCGAGGTTTTCGGCAAGGATACGCAGCCCGGCGCCGCGGAACTCGACGCCTATTGGGATGTGATCTGCACAAATGGCGGCCACCGGCTGCAGCATAAGCTGCTCCACTATATCGCCGACCGCCGCACCCACGGCCCCCGCTGGGAAGCCCAGCTGACCCACCCGCCATGCCCGATCGCGCTGATTAACGGCACCCAGGACCCGGTCTCCGGCGGCCATCTGGTCGACGCCGTCGCGGCGCTGAACCCCGAAGTTCCGGCGTGGCGACTGGACCATCTGGGCCATTATCCGCAGACCGAAGGCGCAGCGGATGTGATGGCGGCTTATGCGGAGTTTCGGGGTGGGTTGTGATGAGTTCGCTATCAAATTGTAGAAGTGATGTATTGGACTGGGAGGTTTTATTTGCGCTCGAGATAGTAAGGTGGCTATAAATACTGCTATTTTTTTGGTGTTTAAATATTGTTGGAAATTGAATTGAGTGACTATAATCCGTTTGATAGGCAAATCAGTAAAATCACATCCTCTGATCTCTCTGTTCTCCGATCAGTTTCTGAAGGCTGGTATATTGAGTATAAGTCAAAGATTCCGAACGCAATTTCCATTGCTAAATCTGTTTCTGCTTTTGCGAACACATATGGCGGCTGGTTATTTTATGGAATTGAAGAGAAGTCCAAGGACGAGTCTGTAGCCGGGCAATTTTGTGGCATAGCTCGGATCGAAATGGATGCAGCACTGCAAGCAATAAGGCAATCAGTTGCAAGCTCGGTGAATCCGATACCTCATTTTGATACGAAAGTATTGTGGGGGCCGAATAAAAAAGTAGGTCTGGCTAAAGATACAGGCGTAATTTGTGTACGCGTGCCACAAGGAAATGCTGCACCTTATGTCCACAAATCTGGAAAGATATACAGAAGAGTAGGCGATGGATCAGAGCCGAAGCCTGAAAGTGACAGGTTCATTCTTGATCAACTTTGGCGCCGAAGCAAAGAAGTTAAGGATGAGTATGCTCAGTGGATAGAAAAGGAACCGGAGTTTTCTAAGGATGAGAGTGATAGTCCGTATCTTCGGATGTTTATCACCCCCGATCTTTGGCGAGATAAAGACGTTTGGGCGCAGCTTGATACAGAAAAAGTAAGGGAGATATTTTCACGGTCTCTTGGAGAAGATACGTTTTTCACCACACCATTTGATACGGTTTACCGAACGAATAGAGGTTATATCGGGAGGCAAGTGAAGTCCAATGACCCGAGCAATCTGACTGCAACTTGGTTCCTGAATCCAAATTTGACAAGTGAGGTTGTAATTCCGCTGCCTATGTTGGATGGATTTGATACTATTGAATTGGAATATGAGTTAGACGGTTACAAACACTCAAAGAGTTTCATCAATGCTCTCCGAAAATATGGACACGAGAATCCGAAGATCATTGATTTGAATTTTGTCTTTTCAGCTTTGATTGGGACGTTTGACATTCAATCGAAGCTGGACGGGATAGCTGACAGAAAAGGGCCTCTATATGTAAAATCACAGCTACTCAATGTTTGGCGGACAAGGCCCTTTTTAGATGTTGAAAAGACTATTACCTATCAATCTGAACATGGTGTGCCGGTATGCATGAATGGAGAAATATTGGCGCCTGCTGGAAAAGAACCCGATGATTTTAAGAAAATCCTTGAATTTGAAGATATTGAAGACTTAAAAATCCGAAAATTCTTTCAGGCAATGTCTGCGTTTGAGCCAATCGCTTCTGCTGTGGGAATCGAGACTGATTTAGCCAAAGCGGTCGAAGTTGAGCATGACTATCCTTCTATATATCCCGAATTGTATAGCGCAGCTAACAGAGCCAGTGCCGCCCAAATATTAAGGATTCAGAGACGAAAAGAGGAAGATGAACATCGAAACGAGCGGTATTAAAACTAGTGTTAGTTCGAGCGGGGTTTTCCAGGCTCCTCAAGCTCCTACCGTACCAGCTTCTCGAATCATGGCGACAGTTTACTAAACGCCCACAACTCTCAGACGATCGGCAAAACCCATCACCCTCAACCCTGATCCGTAACCCGTACCAAACTCAAGTCATAGCCAAGCTCTTTCACCGACGCCTCAATCCGTGCATGCACTTGCCTGACGCGTGGGCATCTAAAGATGCCACCCACTAGCCTTTGCCCTGAAATTTCATTATCGTTCACTCTATGAACCTGCTATCCAACCCCGCCCTCAAATGGGTCCACTTCACCGACGCGGACAGTCGCTTCGCCTATCCCATCGCCTATCACGGCGCGGTGCTGTCCGTGCGGCCCGATGCAGATGGCGCGGGCGGGCATATTGATTTGCTCTACCGCTGGGAGCCGAACAGCTATTGCCATTTCCACCGCCATGTCTGCGCGACCACCTCCACGGTGCTGGCGGGGGAGCTGCATGTGGTGGATTATGAAAATGGCGTCGCTGGGGAGAAGCGCATTCGCGCCGCCGGGGATTATGCGGCGAAGGAACCGGGCGATGTTCATATGGAGCATGGCGGGCCGGAGGGCGCGCTGGTGCTGTTCAACCTTTATGCGCCCGATGGCCGGCTGGCCGACTTTCTCGGCCCCGATGGCGAGACGCTGACCACCATCACGCTGGAGGACATGACCACCGGCCGGATTGCTAACCAAGCCGCGTAGATAGCAGGCGGCTTAGCGCAAAGCGCGCCCACCTCAGGCGGGAAGCAAGCCCTTTTCGGGAGGAGGCGGCCGGTTGGCCCAGACCAGGATCGCGGTCATCAATACCGATAAGCCCCAGAGAAAGATTTTCGGGTTCACCGTCATGAAGTTGACGAACAGCGCGCCGTGGCTGAGCAGATAGATGCCGATCAGGACCAGTCCCCACTGTTTGCGCCATATCTGCCCGATGGCGCCAAGGCTGATAGTCACGCCCATGAACAGGATGAAGGCGAAATAGGAAATGGGCGTAAAGCCGACCAAATTAGCCTCCTGCCCGGCAATGAAGAGCCGGGTTTCGGCCAAAGCTTCAACCGCTTCGCCATCAAAGCTCCACCAGCCCGCTGCTTGTCCTATCATCATCCCGCCAACGCCAATCCGGATAAGACCAGAGGCGAGGAAGAGTAAGCAGATGAGGATGGCGAGTTTGCGTCTCATGCTGTATTGCTACGGTAATACAGTTATGCCGTCAAGCTAAGTCCGAAGGCGGTCAGTCTTGCACTGCAAGCGGCTTAGGCAGCACGCGCTACCCGGGAGGTTTTTCCGCCGCCATCTGACGCGCAGACAACCCGGTTGCGGCCCTGTTCCTTGGCTTCATACATCGCGCTATCTGCGCTCTTGAATGTGGCTGAAAAGGCGCTAGCGGGGCCATGCGCTACGCCCAGCGAGCCGGTGACCCGCAGCCGCGCGGGCCAGTCCTTATGCGTTAGTTTCGCAACCGCAGCGCATAATCGCTCGGCAATATCATCGGCACCGGTTTCGCAGCCGGGCAGGGCGATGATAAATTCCTCTCCGCCCCAGCGCGCTGCCAATGCATCGGGCGCGGCTTCGTCCAGAGTTTCGCTGATACAGGCGCTGACCGCGGCAATCACCTCGTCACCCTGGCCGTGGCCATAGCTGTCGTTAATCTGCTTGAAATGGTCAATGTCGAGCAGGATCAGCTGCGTCTGCATATCGCCAAGTTCTTCGATGTGCTCCTGCAGAGCAGAACGGTTTAACAGGCCGGTCAGGCTGTCATGCTGCGACAACCAGGATGTGTGGCGCAGTTCTTCGGCCAGCCGTTGTCCCAACCGTTCCACCTCGATCCCGGCGCGGCAGCTTTTATGCGCCTGAAAATTGACCGCCTTGGCAATGATGAAGAGGGCGACACACATGAAGATCAGCGCCATTTGGGCAAAGCCGCTGAAATCCTTGTCGAACAGCAATATGCCCGCGACGCCCGCAGCGGTAAATCCGCCGAGCAGCGGAAAGGCAATGCCGGCAATCGGCGCAGCGAGCAGGATGGAGACAACCATCGTCACCAATATCGTGACCCAGGTGGTCAGCACCGCATCCGACCCGCCGATAAGCGTCCCGACGTCCAGCATCATAGCCGCCCAGATTATGCCGCTGGACGCCTCCGCGATCATCCACAGATTTTTGCGTATCGCGGTATTTTTGCCGGTCTCGATAGCGCGGCGCAGCCACTGCGATGAGGCGGTGATGGCCAATTGCGCTATGATCTGCAGGCTCAGGAATATCCACAAGGCACGGTTATCGGTCAGGCTTGCGATCCATCCGATCACTCCGACGGGAATAATGACGCTGAGCTGCCCGGCAATCCGCCGCTCCAGCCCATCGATGAGCAGCTTCCGCGAAACTTCCGTCTTATCAATAGCGGAAATGTCCGGCGCGCCGGTATAGCTGTTCTGATAAATGGCGTCCGCCATTCCATTCCCCTGATGAATTGGAAACAGACATATGAGTTTTTGGATAACAGATTGTTAATGGACGGAAAAACACCGTGGTCGCAGGATGAAAGAGGTGACGGAACGCGCTTCCCCAAGCCGGTTCATATTTGCTAAGGTGTCGTCATGACCCAGATATCTGACACACCGCTGATCATCGAAGTTTCGCTCAACGGATCGGTTAAGCCGGAGCAAAATCCCAACGTTCCTTACGAGGATGACGATATTGTCGCGCAGGCGGTCGCCTGTATGGAGGCGGGGGCGGCGCTGGTGCATAATCATACGCGCGATCCGGTCTTTGGTGGCACCGGTGTGATGGATGCGGAAGATTATGCCCGGCCGTGGCGCAAACTACTAAAGCTGCGCCCTGATGCCATTCTCACCCCGACCATGCCGGGCAAGGAGGGCGTGTCGGTCGAGGAGCGCTATGCCCATATCGAGGCGATGGCGCAGGAAGGCCTGATCGCGCAGGGCCTGTGTGATCCGGGCAGTTTCAATGTGTCGGTTCCGGGCGAGGATGGTGCCTTTGCGCCAACCAATCTGATCTATCGCAATGACATGCAGGACAGCTATTATTATGTCGAGGCGTGCCGACGGTTAAAGCTGGGGATGAGCATCTCGATCTTTGAACCGGGCTTCGTCAAGTTCATCATGTCGCTGCACCGTGCGGGAAAATTGCCGCCAGGCGGGATCATGAAATTCTATTTCGGCGCGGATGATCAGCCCTTTGGCTTGCCGCCAACGGCAACCGCACTGGATGCCTATCTGGAGATGATTGCGGGTAGCGGCCTGCCGTGGCTGGTGTCGAGCTTTGGCGAAGACTGTGTTGGTTGCGGTCTGGCGGAAGCGGCAATCGTGCGCGGCGGCCATGTGCAAGTCGGGATAGAACCCTATGGGGGTTCGCGCACGCCGAAAAATGTCGATCTGGTGCGTGAAGTCATCGAACTGGCAGAGCGGTTGGGCCGTCCGATTGCAACGCCGCAGCAGGCGGCGAAGATCATGAATTTGCCGGCCTATCCGGTGCCGTTTGTGGCGGTACCGTGATTATGCCGGGATTTCAGACGTGAACCATATCTTGGAGCGATCACAGTGAGCGAACCACTGCATATCGGTATATTGGCCCATAGCGCGGAAGGCGCGACACTGTCTTACCGGACAGTGTGGCAGGAGGGTGTGCGAAAAATGGGCGCGCACGAGCATCCGCGGATCACAATGAGCGGCGGGGCGATGGCACCGACGCTTGATCTCTGGGAGCGCGGCGATCTCGCGGCGCTGCGGGAGATTTTCTGTGAAGATGCTGAACGGTTGGCCGCAGCAGGGGCGGATTTCTTTATCCTACCTGACAATACCGCGCATATTGCACTAGAACAGCCAGGCCCGGATTTCTCTATCCCGGGCCTCCACATCGCCGAGGTCGTCGCAGCACAGGCCGAGGCGGACGGGCGGCGGCATATTGGCGTGCTCGGCACCAATTGGACGATGGAAGGCCCGGTGTACAAGGGCGCACTGGCTCGCAGATCGCTTGAGCGCTCCATCCCGGCTACCGAGGACCGCGAGATTATTCACAACGCGATTTTCAACGAACTTTGCCTCGGCGATTTCCGTCCAGAGACCCGCGCGGAGTTTATTCGGATCATTGGTGATCTGAAACAAACGAGCTGCGACGCTGTCGCACTCGTCTGCACGGAAATCCCGCTACTAATTACGGACGAGGTGTCGCCACTGCCAATATTGGATAGCACGCGGCTGCAGGCCAAGTCGGCGGTGGCGGTGGCGCTGGGCGAGCTTCCGATGCCAACTTGGCGGGGTGGAGCGGTTTGAGTTCACTTTCCCGCTTTGCGCCAAAAGTGGAGATTTGTTTGTCGACGTTCGTCCGGTTGTTGACGAAAAGACGCAGTTCTCGATCTTTAGCTATGCCCGTTTAACCGCTATTTCTTAAAGCTGTTGCAATAGCATTGAGCGACAATTGTATCCCTTCACCAATACGCGGATCATCTTCACCAGCACGAAGGCGTTTCATGAGTTCAATCTGCAGGTGGTTAAGCGGTTCTATATAGGGTAAGCGTAGTTCGATGCTGTTGAACAGGGATGGGTTTTTCGCCAGCAAATGAGGCTGGTCAGTGATCTCCAGCAATATATCACGGGTTTGTTCCCAGCTTGACCGGATGCGATTGAAATAGCCCTCGCGCATGGATTTGTCTTCAACCAGTTCAGCGTAACGTGCCGCGATACCCATGTCGGATTTGGCGAGAACCATTTCCATATTGGACAGGCTCGCCTGAAAAAATGGCCAGCTTTGCGCCATGTCTTTTAGCTTTTCGACATCGTCAAAGGCATTCAGCGCCTGTCCGACACCAAACCAGCCTGGCAGCATCACGCGGGCTTGTGCCCAGCTGAAAACCCAGGGAATGGCCCGCAAATCCTCTATCTTGTCGCTTTTCGTTCGACTGGCGGGGCGCGATCCTATTTTGAGTTTCGCAATTTCAGTGAGCGGTGTCATCTGGCGAAAGAAGGTTCGGAAACTGTCATTGCCGTAAACCAGATCACGATATTCGGTGAAGGCGGCCCGCGAAATCTCGTTCATCGCATCGGCAAAGCCGGTTTGGACTTTTTGGTCCGAAGGATCTGGTTCTAGCGAGCGGAGCAAGACCGCCGAAGTCATGGCTTCCAGATTGGTCTCTGCGACGCCCATCGTACCATATTTGGCGGCAATAACTTCTCCCTGTTCGGTAATACGGATGCGACCATCGACCGTACCTTTCGGCTGCGCCTTAATCGCGCCAAAGGCTGAGCCGCCGCCACGTCCAACAGCGCCGCCACGGCCATGAAAAAGCTGCATCTTCACGCCAGCATTCTCGAAAACGGGGGTTAGGGCCTGACTGGCTTTGAACAGACTCCAGGTAGAGGTCAAATACCCGCCATCCTTGTTGCTGTCGGAATAGCCGATCATCACTTCCTGTGCACCTCGTGCGCGAGTGAGAGCGTGCATTTCCGGGAGGGCAAAAAAGTCGGTCATGACCTGCGGTGCGTTTTCCAGATCGGCTACAGTCTCAAATAACGGCACAGCCATGATGGGGCAGGTGGGCGCCGGCTTTTCATCCTCAGGTGCTCGGTAAAGGCCAGCCTCCATAAGCAGAACATAGACTTCCAGAATGTCGGATACGGTTTCGCCGTTGCTGATGTTGTAATTGACAATGACTCCCGGGCCATATTGATCATGGGCTTCGGCGGCCGCGCGTAAAATGGAAAGTTCCTTGGCCGTGTCTTCGCTATAGTTGATCCATGGGCTCACCAAAGGCCGGTTGTTTGCAAGTTCCTGCCTCAGTATGTCGACGCGCTTATCTTCGTCCAGTGAGAGATAGTCGGCCTCAACGCCGGCTTCGGCCAGCAATTCAGCGACGACGCGCTCATGAATGCGGCTATTCTGCCGCATGTCGAGTGTAGCGAGGTGAAAACCAAATAGCTCCACGGTTCTGATCAGGCGCCCTAAGGCTCCAGACGTTGCAAATACGCCTTTGCCACCGGAGCGCAGGCCATGAGCCAGTGTGACAAGATCCTCGCGCAATTGCTGGGGATTGTCATAAGGTTTGGCGACTATGGGCGATGGGCGCCCGGGAACATGACCGCAGAGTTTCAGATGAGTGGCGGACAGACGGGCATAGATGCCGGACAGCGCACGGCGATAGGGTTCGTCCTTGCGACTTGGCGCATCATCACCGCTAGCCTCGGCGAGGGTGATTACTTCATCTGGCACATCTGCCAGTTCGGTTGAAATGCTGAGTTCAGCACCCATGGCATGGATGCGCGCAAGATAGTAGCCGATAACCGTTTCTGCGGCCCGCGACAAAGCCTCGCGCATGGCATCGGCGTCGACAAAGGGATTACCATCGCGGTCGCCGCCGATCCAGCTGCCGAGCTTCAGGAAATTGGGAAGACGGGCGCCCAGCACCTTTTCCCATTTGCCATAAAGTTTGGGTAGTACAGGAAGGAAAACATCCCGCATGTAGCTTTGCGAGATCTGCACCTCGTCGGTTACAAACAGGCGTTCGCGGCGCAGTGGCCGGGTTTGCCAAAGCAATGCGATTTGTCGCATGATCGCTTCATCGAGCACGTCGCCTTCGGGTGTATTGTCGGCCCCGGCATCTTTCATCAGCAACAACTCTGCAATTCTTGCCTTGTGGTCGATCATGCTCTTGCGCCGCACCTCTGTGGGGTGAGCGGTCAGCACGGGAGCAATCAAAGCGTCGTCAAGCAGTGCTAGTATCGCCTTTTCGTCCACACCTTCATTGGCCAATTTTTTGACTGCTTCGGCAACGCTCGCACCTTCTTCTGCCGCAACGCCCTGGCGATCCTCGGCAAGATTGGCGAGCAGAGAAAAGAGCATGAAGCCCCGGACAAAGGCAGTGGTTTCATCAAGCGACAGTGCATCTAGGCCAGGATCAATCGCGTCTGCATCTGCCAGTCCGCGATGCCGGTCAACACTGGTCGAGCGGATATATTCGGTACGGCGGTAGAGTTCCTCTCCGCCATAGGAACGGATCACATCGCCCAGCAATTTGCCGAGATATTTAATGTCAGGGTTTTGGCGAACAACCAATGACGGTGTTGCCGATGAATCTTTGGGGAGGGTATCGGTCATGCCGCTTTGCTGCACTGCAGCGCAGGCAGGGTCAAGAAAATCCTGATGATCGTAAAAATTGAAACGATCTCAGCTGATTTAGATTTCTCCACCAAGGTTATCGGAAGCACGTTGACGCAAACAGAAAAGGCCCGCCCTTTTTCGAGGACGGGCCTTTTGCGGCATATATTCAATCAGCTTGGACTTTTTCCTTCCTTTTGCTCTGACCAAGGACCTTTCTGTTTTTCAGCCTTCGCTGGAACAGGAGCAGTAGCCGCGGGTTCCGCTATTTTCTTCGATTGGGCTTTGACTGGTGTCGCCGCCACTTTCGGTTTCGGCTTTGCCTGCGCTTCAAGCGGAGCTGTTTCAGTTTCAGTCGCTCCACCAATCAAACTGTCCAGTGATGACCCGTCCAGGCCGAGCTCTTTCATCAGCCCGTCAATGACCGGTGCTTGTGCGCGGTAGGACAAAGCAGCGGCGACAGCGTCGGTAGCAAGATTGCTGCCTCCACCACCATTGGCACCTCCGCCATTGCCTGAGCCGTTTCCGCCTCCGCCATTTTGGGTGATGCCGTCGACCTGAACGATCTTGATGGAGTCGATGGCTTCCATCGGCTTCGCTGATTCCTTCACCACTTCAGGCAACACATTGAGCAGCGCCAATTTGGTTTGCAGCGATATCTGATCGGATGACAGGATATTGGCTGCCTCGTTCACCGCGCGTTGACCAGCGGCTTCTACTTCAAAGCGGACGCGCGATGCTTCGGCGCGCAATTTCTCGGCCTCCGCTTCACCCTCGGCACCCAGTCGGATAGCAGCTGCCCGATTGGCGGCGGCTTCTTTCTCGGCCTCTGCTTCCACTTTCACACTGATCGCTTCACGTTCCGCCTGCTTGGAGGCCTCGATCAATTCGATCCGCTTGTCACGGTCTGCAGCTTCGGTTTCACGCGATGTCGTCACTTGTTCTTCCGCAGCAACCGCTTTGGCGCGTGCCTCGTCCGCTTCCGCTTTGGCGTGACTTTCCTCACGGCTTTTGTTCTGGATCGCAATTTGCTGTTCCTGACGGGCAATTTCAATCGCCTGTTCTTGCGCAATACTTGCTTCTTTCACCGCACGATCGGCTTCAATTTGGGTGGAATCGATTTTCTGCTTGGCAGTGATCCGGGCTTCTTCGGCCTCGCGATTGCGTACCGCTTGTTCTCGAGCAACTTCAGAAGATTGTTCCGCGCGGCGTACTTCCACCTCGCGTTCCTGCTCCAGTCGCGCAAACTCATTATCACGTTCAATGGTGAAACTGCGCTGATCGGCTTCGAGGTTTTTGGTCTCGATTTGAACACGTGTGTCCTGCTCAATATCATTTCTGGCTTTCTTGCGAAGTTCGATTTGCTCCGTAAGTTTGGTCAAACCTTCGGCATCAAAAGCGTTATTGGCGTTGAAGTGCTCAATACTGGTTTGGTCCAATCCGGTTAGTGACACAGATTCCAGTTCGAGACCGTTCATCGCAAGATCGGCAGAGCTGGCTTGCTGCACTTTCTGGACGAAGTCCGCGCGCTGCTCATGCAGCTCGTTCATTGTCATGCCCGCAGCAACCGAGCGCAGCGCATCGACAAACTTACCTTCGACCAGGTCCTTCAGCGCCTCGGGCTGCATGGTGCGCAGGCCCAAAGTCTGCGCGGCCATAGCCAATGATCCGGCATCCGGGCGCACACGAACATAAAATTCCGCCTTCACATCAATCCGCAAGCGATCGAGGGTGATGAGCGCATCAACGTTATTGCGCTCCACTGCCAGCCGCACGGTATTCATGTTGACCGGCATGGTTTCATGTAAGACTGGCAACACCATGGCACCGCCATTCATCACAACCTTTTCACCGCCAAGTCCGGTCCGAACGAAAGCAATTTCTTTGGTTGCGCGTTTATAGAGCCGGGTGATGATCAACCCGAAGATGAGCAGGGTGACAAAAATAACGCCGGCATAGACGGCGAAGGAAACGAGATTCTCAGTCATATTTTTCTTTCTATTTTGGGGTGCAGCGCGCTGAATACACTAGAGGGCAATCTAGCGGATAACGCGGCCAGCACTGTTTTCAGTTTGAATATTTAGTTCGAGTTCATTCCAGAAACTTGACGGTATCGGGCGAAATGATTTTGAATGTACCTTCCTCGCGGCGAACGAGCAGAACCTCTTCCGCCTGGCGAAAAATCTCGCCTTCATTGGCTGGTTCGACCATCACAAAGTGGCCTTGGCCGTGAAGATCGATTACCTTGGCACGGGCTGGCGAACCAGTTTCCGCCTTGCCAATCTCTATTTTTCCGCGTCGCCCGACCAGCATATCAATGTCGATTGCGGTGGTTTCATCGCTGGGAATGATCCGCGACAAGGGACGCGCCAACAAGCCGGTTAGCGGTAAGGAAACGGCAGTCGCCGCTGGAACGGCGAGCCATGGCGTGAGAAGCCACCCGAACAGACTGCTGTAAAATTCCTGACCCGCTAGCCCGATAATACCGAATAGGGCCAAAAAAAGCACAAGCAGCATGAGAAATGGCAGACGGCCAAATCCCAATAGGGAGAGAAGGCCTTCGCCAGCGCCGTCAACGCCAGCTTCGGCAATATCAGCGTCGGGATCCATATCGGTACCGAAGTCCGGCCCAAAGTCGCTTAATCCAACAAGCTGCAATATTCCGATGGCAAACATGAGAAGGATGGCAGCGCTAAAAAAGATATTCTCATCCGCCAGCCAAAATTCTATCACGCAAAACCTCTCCTTTACATGAATATAGGATGAATAAGCTGGATTTCAAGACGTCAGTCCCGAAATTCTGTTGAAATATCAGTAGAAATTGGAATTCGAGAGGGAATTCCTCTTAAGAACTTAGAAACTCTTCACCCTTCTAGTTCAATATCCCAGTATAACCAGTCATGCCATGTATCGTGGAGGAAGTTCGGCGGGAAGGCGCGTCCATGTTCCTGCAACTGCCAATTGGTCGGTTTGATAGGTCTGTTCGAAAGCTGCATATGCGCCTCTTTCGGCGTCCGGCCGCCTTTTTTCAGGTTGCAGGGCAGGCAAGCCGTTGCCACATTTTCCCAAGTCGTGCGGCCTTTCTGGCGACGCGGAATGACATGGTCAAACGTCAGATTGTCGAGGCTGCCACAATATTGGCACATGAACTTGTCGCGCAGAAACAGGTTAAACCGCGTGAAGGCGGGATATTCAGAAGGCTTCACATAGTTTTTCAGCGCAATTACCGACGGGATTTTCATGTCGAGATTGGGGCTATGGACTTCGCGTTCATAGCTGGAAACAATGTTCACCCGGTCCAGGAAAACCGCCTTGATCGCGGTTTGCCAAGGCCATAGGCTTAAGGGATAATAGGATAGCGGCGTATAGTCAGCGTTCAGCACCAGTGACGGGCAACTTTCGGGATGCCGTAACAGGTCGGGATGATACATAGTCTAACTACTCCCTTAGTCTTTGACTGACTGCTCTTTATCCGCAAGAACATGACATGGTCATTACAACTGACATGCAAAGAACATTATCTGCCCTATGACGTCAAGAGGGGATATTGGCCAAGATGTTGTGGTGCGCTTTGCGCCCAGCCCCAATGGCTTGTTGCATTTGGGGCATGCCTATGCCGCCTGTTTCGCCCATGACTACGCATGCGAGAGGGATGGGAAGTTACTGCTACGGATCGAGGATATTGATGGTGGACGCAGCAAGCCCGAATTTATTGACGCGATTTTTGCCGATTTGCGATGGTTGGGTCTCGATTGGGATGGAGAAGCGGTTTTCCAGTCCCAACGGCTCGAAAGCTACGCTGACGCGGCCGAGCGCTTGGAGAAAAAGGGATTGCTCTACCCTTGTTTTTGCACGCGATCATCCATGCGCGTTATCCAGGAAAAAGAAGGACTGGAGGAGGGGCCGGATGGCCCGATTTACCCCGGGACTTGTCGGGGTCTCGTCAGGGATGAGGTTGCCGAAAGACTTAATAGGGAACCGCATAGTTGGCGGCTTGATGTTAAAAAGGCGATCGATATGGCAGGTTATATAGGCTGGCATGACGAGCATCGCGGGGATCAGATTGCCGATCCGGCGGCATTGGGAGACGTTGTGTTGATACCAAAGGATACGCCCGTCAGTTATCATTTGGCTGTGACATTGGATGATGCGCGTGACGGGATCACCCATGTTGTGCGCGGGGAGGATCTATTTGCCTCGACCCATATACACAGACTGCTGCAATCCTTGATGGATTTACCGGTTCCCCGCTATGTCCATCATCCGGTTTTGCTTGATGAAACAGGGGTAAAGCTGTCGAAAAGCCTAGGCTCTGCATCTTTGGCCGTATTGCGAGAAGCAGGCACGGATGGCTACATGTTAGCTGACAAATTACGAAAAAATATTTTCCCGGTTGGAATAACTTTATCAAAGGGCTAATCAGAGAATATGAGCTATGTACTGATCCTACTAATCTTGTTGGCAGCTGGCGCCGTTGTTTATGCTTTGGTCCGCGGTTTGATTGCTTTCGTCAATATGGAGCCGGAAGACGTTGATGCTGATGGCGTGACGGCTTCGCACAAAAAACAGAATGAAATGATGTTCGCTCGGGTGAAATATCAGGCCATCGCAGTCATACTGGTTGCGCTGCTATTGTTGCTTGCCGGCGGTCAAAGCTAAGGCCAGGCTTGTATGGTCAAGCTCAACAAAATCTACACGAAGACGGGCGATGACGGAACGACGGGGCTGGTCGATGGATCACGCTTGGCCAAGAGCGATATACGCATGGCAGCCATTGGCGACGTTGATGAACTCAATAGTGCGTTGGGTGTAGCAATTTGCGAAATTAGTGATGCGGCATTGGTGCAGTCGCTCAAGGCGATTCAGAATGATCTGTTCGATCTTGGAGCGGATTTGGCAACGCCCGCTGGCGAGGGAGATGATTTTGGGCCATCAGAAATGGTGCTTCGTGTTACGTCGTCGCAGGTCGAGAGGCTCGAAAGCGAAATTGACAGGGTCAATGACCATCTTGATCCGCTGACCAGTTTTATTTTACCGGGTGGCAGCAAAGCTGCCGCATCCATCCATCTGGCGCGTGCCGTTGCCCGGCGTGCAGAACGAACCGCCGTAGGCGCTGCACAGGCTATAGCGATCAATCCGCAGGCGATCACCTACATTAATCGGTTATCGGATTATCTTTTTGTTCTTGGCCGAATGCTGAATAATGGCGGCAAAGCTGACATCTTGTGGGTTCCTGGAGCTTCGCGCTAACTGCGCCCTTTTATCGCGTAAACGCACCGCAAGACATAAATTTGCAACCTGCTGGCGCAAATATAAGCGGTTGACCCTAATCTCGTTCGCTCTATGTTCTTAATACGCCCAATAAGCGGATGGAGTAGGAAAGATCGCAGGCCAAGCCGAAACTATCGTGACATCGCCTCAGATCGACCGAAAAACCAATCGGCGTTCAGTTCTGAAAGAAGATTTTCAAAAGGTCCGTGCACATAGCAGTTCGCTGGTGGTCGGCTTGAGCGATGCTGATGCAACCGTTCAGTCGATGGACGATGCGTCCCCGGCCAAATGGCATCTGGCGCACACGAGCTGGTTTTTTGAAACTTTCCTGCTGCGCGATCATGTTGATGGCTATCGGGTGTTTGATGAGTCTTATGCTTATTTGTTCAACAGCTATTATGAAGCCGAGGGTGCGCGGCATGCGCGGCCGGATCGAGGTCTGCTGACCCGGCCATCGCTAGAAGAGGTGCTTGATTATCGCGCGCATGTAGATGAAGCAATGATCGAAGCGATGGAAAGCTTTTCCGATGAGGCTCTGGATCTGATCGAGCTGGGACTGCATCACGAGCAACAACATCAGGAACTGTTGCTTACGGATATATTGCACCTGTTTTCCCGCAATCCGCTTGGTCCCGCTTTCATGGAACCCAAGCCGCGCCCGGCGATTATCGAAGCGCCGTTACATTGGATTGAAGGTGCAAATGGCGCCCAATTCATAGGTCATGATGGAGAAAGTTTCTCCTTTGACTGTGAAGGGCCACGTCACCAGGTCTTGCTGCACCCTTATGCTATAGCCGACCGCCCTGTTACAAATGGCGAGTGGCAGAATTTTATGGACGATGGTGGTTATGCCGACCATCGATATTGGTTGTCCGATGGTTGGGCCTGGGTACAGCAAGAAAAGGTCACAAAACCCCTCCATTGGCGCACTTGCGATGGTGTGATGGAAGAATTCACCTTGCAAGGATGGCGTGAAATCGTGTTGTGCGCGCCGGTTCGTCATATCAGTCTTTATGAAGCCGACGCCTACGCGTGCTGGGCGGATGCCCGGCTTCCAACTGAGGCCGAGTGGGAAGTTGCGGCGCATAATGGATTGCCAGGCACCGGCAGCGTGTGGGAATGGACTGGCAGCGCCTATCGCCCTTATCCCGGTTTTAAAGCCGCAGAGGGCGCAGTCGGAGAATATAATGGCAAGTTCATGTCTGGGCAGTTTGTATTGAAAGGCGGCAGTGTTGCCACGCCGCCGGGCCATATCCGCGATAGCTATCGCAATTTCTTTTACCCCCATCAGCGTTGGCAGCTTACCGGCCTTCGCCTCGCCAAAGACCTTTGATCGACAAATTTGGCCGCCAAGGACGGCTTTCTCATGGATATGACAGTTAGCCGGGTAGACCCGGGCTTTGAAAAAGATGTTATGCGATGTTTTCAAGAGCAGAGCTACGCAATTCCAGCCCGTTGGCTCTATGACCGTCAGGGTTCGGAACTATTTGAACAGATTACAGAGCTACCCGAATATTATCCGACACGAACGGAAACAAGCTTGCTGGAACGATACAGCGCAGAGGTTGGAGAAATGAGTGGCACAGACCGTGCTGTTGTTGAATTCGGTTCCGGCAGTTCCACAAAAACACCGCATCTTTTGAGTGCTACCCATCCTGCAGCCTATGTCCCGATAGATATTTCCGGAGAGTTTCTCGCCGCAAGCGCTGCGCAATTGCAGACTCAGTTTCCTGAGCTTCCGATTTACCCCTTAGAGGCCGACTTTATGCGACGGATAAACTTGCCGAGCGAAGTGGCCAATATGCCCAAGCTGGGTTTTTTCCCGGGCTCTACAATCGGTAATATGATTGCGCGTACCTCCGTTGATTTGCTCCGCTTCATGCGAGAGACGCTAGGCACGGGATCGCAGTTGCTGATCGGCTTTGATCGAATCAAGGATACAGATACTCTGGTTGCCGCTTATGACGATAGTGCAGGGGTAACTGCGCAGTTTTCGCTAAATTTACTGCGCCGAATTAATCGAGAAATGGCTGGTACAATCCCGGTGGACCAGTTCTGCCACATCGCGATCTGGAATGATCTTTATGCGCGAATTGAAATCTATCTAGAGGTCCAGGCAGATGTGCACTTTACCATCGGTGACAACCAGTTCGACATCGATAAGGGTCAGAAAATTCATATCGAGAACAGCCACAAATATGGTTTGCGTGATGCGCGTTTGATGCTGCGCGCAGGCGGCTGGTCACCGGTTCGCGAATGGAGTGACGAGCGGGACTATTTCTCGCTGATCCTGGCTGAAGCGCACCCCTTTAAGAATGCGCCATAAAACCTATTCTACGGCTTCTTCAGCGGCCGGTATTTGCTGGGCCAGCTCTTCGGCCTTTTGATATTTTGCGCGCCAGGTTGTGATCCACTTATAGGCTCCGCGACATTCCTGCATACCGCTGGCTTCGATCAAACGGAATTGCTCGCCATCCCAGACGAAGCTCTCGGCGTTGCCGCAATCGCCAATGCCTCTACCTTTTGCCAAGCTGCTCAAGATTTGACGATTTTCTTCCCAATGGGCGTTTACCAGCAAGGGTGGTCGATCTTCGCCACCCCAGGCGGGTTGCAGGTCATAGGTTGCCGGACGGAATGCCCAACTGGCGCCCTCTTTCTCATCTCCTTTGATTTCGCCAATATAGGCGGCGCTAGAAAAGTTGTAGGCACCAGAACCACATGACATCAAAATGAGCGCACGATAGCGACCATCTTTTTGACCCAAAGGAAATATCTGATCCTCGACGACACCAAATCTTTCATCCTTGCAGGGAGAATTCTCTACCAGATCAACAATTTCAGTTGTTGCAGGAATTCGTTTCGCGGGTGCCCATTGGTCAACAACTACAACTGGTACTTCTTTCTTTTCGGGCCTGAATGAACGGCGACCTTTGGATATTAAAGCGGTCGGTGTGCGCACTCGTTTCTGTTGCTGATCAATATATCGCAGCGCGGCGGTAGAGCCTGATAAAGATATCTTCGTCAGACTATCCCCATTTGGCGCTCTGATTTCCAATGTCCGGCCACGAGCGATAGCAGTTGCCGCTTTCTTGGCTTCTTCGCCGGTAATTTCGACAGGGTGATCGTCCTCGGCCATAGGGCCAGTGATTATGACTTTGCCGTCTACGACCAGTTCATAACGTCCGATGCCCGTGACTTGTAACAGAGCCCGGATTTTTAAAACATCATCTGTGCCAGCCGTGCGGGTAATAGTAATCGGGCCACCCCAATCATCAAAACCGCGGCTGGCATCATCGACCAAGGAGATCGCTTGACAATCGCCACCATTGTCACAGCCTACCGACCAATCTTTGAAGACTTTTACCTCACCCGGATTAGGGATCGGCTGTACGTCGCTGGCTGCCGTTGTCGCCGCAAGTGCCATAAGGGCAATGGTAGAAATAATAGGGGACATATTTGCAATCTAGCCAGTTTGCTCGACAATCGCTAGTGCCTTGTTACATCAGCATTAACGGCTCGGTCATGATAAGGAAAAAGGACGGCAAATGAAATCAATCGGTATCATTGGATCAGGACAAATGGGAGCAGGAATTGCGCAGGTTTCCGCGCAGGCCGGATACCATGTTTACTTGTCTGATATGAATCAGGAGATAGCCGAGAAGGGCAAGGCGGGGATTGCCAAACAATTGTCGCGATTGGTCGACAAAGAGAAGATTGAGCAACAGGTGGCGCAAACTACTCTGGACCGGATCGAAACGATCGGTTCCTTGGATCCGATGGCAAGCGCGGATATCATTATCGAAGCGGCCACCGAGCGGGAGGATATCAAGCGCCAGATTTTTGGAGCAGCTTCTGAAGTCTTGGGCCATCAATCGCTTATGGCCACCAACACATCGTCCATATCCATCACGCGATTGGCACAGTCGGTTAAAGACCCGTCCCGCTTCATTGGCGTACATTTCTTTAATCCCGTACCGTTAATGGGCTTGGTTGAGGTCATTCGCGGCCTGGCAACAAGCGACCACAGCGTCGCCATGGCTAACGACTATGTGAAGGCGCTCGGTAAACAGGCGGTTCTGGCCAAAGATTCGCCGTGCTTCGTAGTCAACCGAATATTACTTCCTATGCTCAATGAAGCATTTTTTGCACTGGGCGAAGGCACCGCCTCTATGGAAGACATAGATCGCGGTGTACAATTGGGCCTTGGTCATCCAATGGGGCCTATCACATTGGCGGATATGATCGGACTTGATACGTTGCTGGAAATTTTGCGCGTGCTGCAAAACGATTTTGGCGATCCCAAATATCGCCCGGCTCCTCTATTGCTGAAATATGTCGAGGCTGGTTGGCTTGGCCGAAAAACCGGTAAAGGCTTTTACGATTATTCGGGTGAAGTGCCGACGCCTACGATGTAAGCTGGATAAAATGGAGACGATGCGATGAGCGATGATATCAGGGATTTTCAGATTGATATTCCGCAATCGGCATTGGATGATTTGCAAGCTCGGCTGGCAAGCGTCCGTTGGCCTGATCCAGAACCAGTAGACGACTGGTCTCAGGGCATACCGCTGGCTTATGTTCAGCAAGTTACCGACTATTGGCGCGAGAGTTATGACTGGCGGCGCTGTGAAGCGGCGCTAAACCAGTATTCGCATCATATGACCGAGATTGACGGGGTCGATATTCATTTCATGCATATCCGCTCGCCCGAGGCGGAGGCACGGCCATTAATCATGACCCATGGTTGGCCAGGATCGATTGTCGAGTTTATGGACGTTATCGGTCCGCTGACAGATCCGGTTGCCCATGGCGGCGATGCGGGGGACGCCTATCATCTCGTCATTCCTTCACTGCCCGGATATGGTTTTTCCGGCAAACCCACCGAAACCGGATGGGGCGCAGAGAAGATCGCGCGCGTCTGGGATGTATTGATGACGCGGCTGGGCTATGACCGCTATTTCGCGCAGGGCGGAGATTGGGGCGCTTTGGTAACATCTGCCATAGGGGTGCAGAATATCGGTCATTGTGGGGGCATCCATATTAACCTCGTCGTGGTCGGAACACCGCCGGACGAAGTGATGAAAAATCCCACGCCAGAGGAACAGGCGTCGCTAGCGCGCTTCACTGAGTATCAAACACAGGGCGGCGGTTATGCCGAGATTCAGCGCACCAAGCCGCAGACACTGGGCTATGGTCTGGCGGATTCTCCCGTAGGCCAGATGGCATGGGTCCTTGAGAAATTTCAGGGTTGGTCTGATGGGGCGATGACGCCCGATGAGAGTTTTGATCGTGATCGCTTGCTCGATAATATCATGCTCTATTGGCTCAACAATGCCGGAGCTTCCTCCGCGAGACTGTATCGGGAGAGTTTTGGCAATCCCAATGTCGATCCTGTCGATCTTGCAACAGGATGCAGTATTTTCCCGAACGAGATTATGGCCCCATCTCGTCGCTGGGCAGAACAACGGTTTAAAAACCTGCAATATTGGGGTGAAGCGGGCAAAGGCGGTCATTTCGCTGCAATGGAAGTGCCCGAGTTGTTCATCAACGAAGTGCGCGGCTGTTTTGGCCAGATGGAGCTGTAACGCCCCATGCTAGCGCTGGTCGCAAGACGGTTGATAACAGCGATCCCGACGCTGCTTGCGATCATATTGGCTTCCTTTTTCCTGATGCGGCTGGCCCCGGGTGGTCCATTTGACGGTGAACGACCGTTGCCGCCGGAGACTCAGGCCGCCCTGCAAACTGCCTATGGCCTTGATAAACCGCTTTGGGAGCAAGCCTGGCTGTATATTTCACGGCTGGCGCAGGGTGATTTTGGACCATCACTGGTTTATCGCGATTTTACGGTTTCCGAGCTTGTGGCACAGGGATTGCCGATATCACTGACTCTCGGCGGTCTGGCGATAGCTTTGGCATTGCTGATTGGAGTTTCCGCCGGGCTGTTTGCAGCGGTTCAGGCTGGCAAGGCGGCTGACAAGACAATCATGATGTTGGCAACCGTTGCAACTGCATTGCCGACCTTTGTTACCGGACCGGCATTGGCTCTGCTTTTCGGACTCTGGCTAGGATTATTGCCAGTCTCGGGCACCGGGGAAGGCTGGTCCTGGTTGATCATGCCGGTGGTTGCTCTGGCGCTCCCGGTTTCCGGGGCCATCGCCAAGTTGACCAGAGCGGGTTTGGCAACGGTGCTGAAACAGGACCATATTCGCACTGCAAGGGCACGGGGACTGCCTGAAACGAAAATCCTGTTCAAACATGGATTGCGTCCGGCGCTCGTTCCGGTGGCCAGCTACCTCGGACCAGCCGCAGCCGGTTTGCTCACTGGCGCTGTGGTGGTGGAAACGGTCTTCGGACTACCGGGACTGGGCCGCTATTTTGTTCAGGGCGCGCTAAACCGGGATTATCCTTTGGTTCTCGGCGTGGTGACGCTCTATGCCGCGCTCATTATCCTGTTTAACCTGTTTGCTGACCTGATTTATGGCTGGCTCGATCCAAGGATGCGGGACGGATGAGGCGGTTGCTAAATCGCGTTCATTGGCCGCTATGGGTGGTTCTGGTCCTGATCGCTCTGGCGTTGATTCTGCCGCTCGTATTGCCGTGGACCTATGATCAGATTGACTGGGAGGCCGTGCGTGCGCCTGCTTTCAGCGGATCGCATATATTTGGCACAGATGAGATAGGCCGCGATCGGCTCGCGCGCCTTGCTGCCGGGACGCAGGTCACGCTGATGGTTGCGATAGCGGCCGCTCTGGTGTCTCTGGTCGTCGGCATCGCCTGGGGCGCAACTGCGGGTTGGGTCGGCGGTAAAGTGGATGAAGCGATGATGCGTTTTGTCGATGCGCTCTATGCGTTGCCTTTCATGTTCATCGTTATCCTGCTGATGGTGATTTTCGGCCGCTCGATTTTGCTGGTCTTTATTGGTATTGGACTGGTTGAGTGGCTAACCATGGCGCGTGTGGTGCGCGGACAGGTGATGACGCTAAAACAGAGGCCTTTCATATTGGCTGCTGAAGCCGCCGGAACGCCGCCACGTACCATTATCCTGAAACATGTCTTGCCCAATATCGCCGGCGTTGCGCTGGCCTATTTGATGCTTACCGTACCGCAGGTAGTCATGGTCGAGAGCTTCCTTTCATTCCTTGGTTTGGGTGTGCAGGAGCCGCTGACATCGCTGGGCATATTGGTCAAGGAAGGCGCCGATGACATGGATATGACACCCTTGGGTTTGCTGTTACCCGGCGGACTTTTGGTTATCATTCTGGTTTGTCTGACAATTGAGGGCGAACGGTTGCGAGACACCTTCTCATGAGCCTTTATGAGATACGCGACATGGCCATTCAAATTGATGGCAAGCAGTTGGTAGAAGGCGTCAATATCTCGGTCGAAGCTGGTAAATGCACAGCAATTATCGGTGCGTCCGGTTCGGGAAAAAGCCTTTCTTGCCTAACGCCATTTGGTTTGACACCGGGTGAAGCGGCCGGGTCCATCAAGCTGGACGGCATCGATTTGTTAAAGGCGAACGCGCATCAAAAACTAAAGGCCCGCAGCTATTTGGCGGGCTTTGTATTTCAGCAGCCATTGACAGCTTTGACGCCGCATTTGACTATCGGCGCACAGCTTAAGGAAGCGGCAGCCCAAGCTGGGCCATCGGCTTTGTCCAGACGCGAATTGGCGCAAAAACTGGAACGGGTAGGCCTGTCACGAGCGGATGAACGGCTGGACCAGTTTCCTCATCGGTTGTCGGGAGGGGAACGTCAGCGTGTCATGATCGCAGCCGCAATAGCCCATCAGCCCAAGCTGCTTGTCGCTGACGAACCGACCAGTGCGCTTGACGCCAGCCTGCGCGGAGAGATCATGACGCTGCTCGATGAACTACGCGAAGAGCAGGGGCTTGCGATGTTGCTGGTCAGTCATGACCTTGCCTCGATAGAGAATCATGCTGATCATCTGATTGTTATGGAAGAGGGCAGGGTGGTGGAAAGTGGTGCGACAGTCGATCTGATCGCCCGTCCGCATGAAGATTATACGAAGCGTCTGATGGCGGCAACGCCACGACTGGATGAACCGGCGCCTGACCTTCCTGCGACTGGCGATGTACTGGTCGGCACCAAAGATGTGACCGTTACTTTTCCAAAACCGGGCTGGCGACGCGGTCAAATTGAGGCTGTCGTAGATGCCTCTTTGACCGTGAGAAAGGGCGAAGCACTTGCCGTCGTCGGTGGTTCCGGATCTGGCAAATCCACTTTGGGAAGAGCCATCGCGGGAATTGGTCCGCTGACGTCGGGGGTGATCAGCTGGCGGGGCGAGCATTTGCCCGAACGTCGCGACCGGAATCTTGCTATGCGGGCACTGATCCAGCCCGTATTTCAGGACCCGGTGGCGAGTCTGGATCCGCAATGGAAACTGCGTGATATCATCTCAGAACCACTGAAAAACCTGCGACCGGATATCAACCGCCAAACTCGTGAAGAGATGGTGTTCAAAGCGCTCTGTGATGTAGAATTGGGCGAAGAGTATCTTGATCGTACACCGGCAAGCCTTTCCGGCGGTCAGGCACAACGTGTGGCTATAGCCCGGGCGATAATAGCCGGCCCCGAACTACTGGTTCTCGATGAAGCAACCTCTGCTCTTGATCCGCTGGTCGGGTCATCCATCTTGCAACTGCTTGCCGAACTGCAGCGGAACAAGGAAATCAGTCTCATTCTGATCACGCATGATATCGCCTCTGCGCGGAGAATTTGCCATCGGATTGCGGTGCTTGACGAGGGGCATATTGTCGAGATGGGAGAGATGGAATCTGTAATAGGTAATCCGCAAGCTGTGGCTACCCAGAAACTAGTAGCGGCCAGCTGAACCATATAGACCGAAAAAAGGCCGCTCTCCCCCGAGAGCGACCTTTAATGACGAACCTAAATGTGAATTCAGACCCAATGGGTTCTAGAAGGATACGCCCAATGTAAATACAACTGCGCTGTCAGTGAAGTTATTGACTGAAGGCGCGTCTGTATCAGTGTAAGCGACGCTGGCCGTGAGATTCTCGGTAATCGCCCAATCAGCACCAAGCATCCAATCAACGTAATTGTCATCACCAAGGACGCCAACAGGGTTACCCAATGAACCATCATTGATACCAATATTTGCGTTCAGCGTGATTGGCGTATTTGGAATGCCGCCAGAAACACCGGTGTAAATGTAAATATTGTCGCTGTTTCCGAGGCTGTCCTGCGACCAAGCGTAAGCAAGACCGGATGTCAGTTCGACAGGGCCGAGAGTGGTCGAAATCGAAGCATAGGGCTCAAAATAGTCACTTGGACCAGCTGCTCCACCTTCGCCATTCGGATAAACATAGTAGAGCAAACCTACATCAAGCGTGAGGCCATCTGTGACATCACCGGACCAACCACCATAGAGATCAAGCTCGGTGTGGCCAAAGGTCGCGCTATCTTCGATAGAAGAAGCCCAGGTGCCGATGTAGAAGCCACTTTCATGAGCGACATCAATTCCGCCCTGAACAGCGATATCGCCGTCTGAGAAAGACAGGCCGCGGAAGCGGTAATCAGATGTGAGAGCGGCATTTCCGGAAATCGTAATTCCGCTACCTTCAACTTCTTGAGCGAGAGCAGGTGATGCTGCGGTTGCTAGTAAAATAGCCGAAAGACCAATGATCCCCGATTTAGTTTTTTTGCCAAATTTGGCTTTTGTGGACGTGCGCATGAAAATCCCTTTCTGGTTGATGCGTATCGCCCCTCCTGGAATTTGTCCCGGTTGTCTTTTTATTGCGTCAACAGAGCCAACGACAGACAATCTCAAAACATGCAGGAAAAAGTTGCATCATATTGCTGCGCCGCACAACAAAAAAATGACAGCAAATATGACATATTTTGATAGTGTTGCAAATCAGCACCATGTGACTGATTGGCCGCAAACCGCTCTGTTTAGGGCTTGTTAACTATGGCAACCTATCTGAAAGCTATGTCGAAAATTGATTCTATAGAGAAGGCGGATAATAGTAGCAGCGGCTTTGTCGGCAGCTTTGAACGCCTGCAGGCTGTCGAATCGGTTGTCGGACTTGTAGCGCATATGACGAATGCGTCGGATTCTCACGCATTGGTGTTGTCTGACCTCGCGGCGATGGAATCAGCCTACAAACATAGCTTGCCGATGACCCAGAAATGTTTTGATCGTGGATGCGATGATTTGGCCGTTATGGCGCAATCAGGAGCCAAGGCTTTGTTGCATTTGAATTCAACGGGGCGAGGCCGGGTCGATATTGCTGCCCAGAGGTTGATGCAGGAAATCCAAATGTCCGGACGCCGGACCCTGGACCTGCTTCAAAAATAGGTCGGCTATTTGGCCGAGATTTGGACGGCTCCCGTCTCTGGCAGCGATCTGATGTGCACATCGCGCTGCGGGAACGGAATTTCTACGTCATTTTCCTTGAATAGATCCCAGACCCTTTTGAGCACGGCTGCCTTGAAATTGCCGACACCTGATTCCGGATCTTTTATCCAGCACCTTATTTCAAAGTTCACACTATTGTCGCCAAATTCGAGCATCCAGACCACCGGTTTTGGATGATTGAGAACACGCGGCACATCGACGCAGGCCTGCTTCATCAGCTCGATGACCTGATCCATATCGCTGTCGTAAGAAACCCCTACAGGAATGCTGATTCGGACATTCTTGTTGGAATAGGACCAGTTCTCTACCTCCTGCGTCATTAGATTTTCATTGGGAATCAGATGCTCTTTGCCTTCCCGGGTGAGGACAGACACCGCGCGGACACCGATTTTGTTGACCCAGCCAAAACTGTCACCAACGGCGATCACGTCACCGGGCTTGATTGATCGGTCCATCAACAGGATGATCCCGGCAATCAAGTTGCCGATCGTCTTCTGCATCCCGAAACCGATGGCCAGACCAAATGCACCTGAAAAGACCGCCAGTGCGGTGAGATCGATGCCCAAAACGTCAAGGCCCAGCATGAAAGCAGCGGCCAGTATGGCGACGGTTGCCAGCTTCTGGCCAAGCACTTTTTGCGCTCCATCGAGATCGCTATTGCCGATGACATGGCTGACAAGCTTCATCAATACACGGGCGACGGCGAGCAGAATGACTGCTGTCATGATGGTCGTGACAACGGCTAGCAGGGATATGCGGTTGGTTCCCACATCAATACCAACTCGCTCCAACGCGATGGTGATGCGGTCGATATTCCCCACAAGGCCCAGGGCGGCCGAGACAAAGACCGTGAGGCCCATGGCGGTGCCGAGCCAGTCCGGCATCCGGACCCCGCGGATCAGGTCATTTGTGAAGAGCCCCATGGTAATTGCAATGGTCAGAGCAAAGATAACCTGCGGGATAAGCTGCCATTGCCAGATCGCAAGAAAGAAGCCGCATAATATGAAGGTCGTCGCTCGCCGCGTCATGTCGCGGATGCGCCTCCCGGCCAGGTCGCTTTCATAGCCTGCCCGTGTTTCCCAGATATGCCGTAACTTGGGACCTATATATTTACTTAGGAACCAGCCGCAAACCAGCGCGAATACCACCAGGCCAGCAGCGATGCCGCTTTCTATATATTGGACATTGCGCGGCGTATCTGGCGCGAGGGATTCAAGATAACGGACGATTTCTTGCATCATAAGGCATTGTTATAGTGTTCAAAGGCTTTGGCAAGATCGGCGATTAAATCATCGGGATCTTCGAGACCGATATGGAGGCGCACCAATGCACCTTTCATCGTCCAATCGGTCGCGGTACGGTATTTTCCGGGATCAACCGGCAGAGCCAGACTTTCAAAGCCACCCCAACTGTAACCAATGCCAAAGAGAGCCAGCGAGTCTATAAAAACTGCCCTGGACTTTTCATCGCCGTCGATCAGTTGAAAAGAGAACAACCCCGATGAACCATTGAAGTCACGCTTCCACACTTCATGTCCCGGGCAATCTGGCAGAGCAGGGTGCAGTACCAGCCCGACTTCGGCCCGCTTTTTCAGCCAATGAGCGATGGTTAGTGCCGATTGCTCGTGCTGTTTCAGCCTGACTTCCAAAGTCCTCAATCCCCGGGCAGCCAGATAGGCATCATCCGGAGAAACAACTTGACCCAATCGTTGCGCAGTGCGCCGAAGTCGCGTCCAATATTTGTCATGAGTTGTCGCAGCCCCCATCATGACATCGCTATGACCGACGATATACTTTGTGGCAGCCACAATGGATATATCAACACCTTTACTCAAAGCCGGAAAAAAGCGGGACGTTGCCCATGTATTGTCCAACAGGCTTGTAATGCCAGCTTCTTTTGCTGCCGAGCAGATGGCCGGCACGTCCTGTACTTCAAAAGTCAGACTGCCTGGACTTTCAAGCAATATCGCTTTTGTCTTGTCAGTGAAAAGGCTGCCAATGTCAGCACCAATCAGCGGATCATAATAGCGCGCGGTTATACCCATACGTTTGAGGAAGGCATCGGCATAGCTGCGGCTTGGATCATAGCTGCTGTCTGTGAGCAGCACCTCGTCTCCGGGCTTGAGTACTGCCAACATCGCGCAGGCAATGGCTGCGACACCGGAAGGATAGAGCATGGTACCGGCGGCACCGGGCTCCATTTCGGTGAGTGCATCGGCCAGAGACCATTGTGTAGGGGAACCGCGCCGACCGTAGAAAAACTGACCGTCAGCGTTAGATGAGAGGCCTGCTCTTAAATCGGCAACATTGTCATAGAGATGCGTGCTGGCGCGCCAGACAGGCGGATTGACCACCGCCCCGGTCCATGCCTTGCGCCTGCCGCTGGTAACTGCCTGTGTTGCAGGCTTTTTCGAATTTTGTGAGCTATCGGTCAATTGCTGTTCCAATAGCCTCCAAAAACATCAGGCGGTTGCTTTGGGCGTATCCGCATCAGCACCCCATTCGGCCCAACTGCCATCGTAGAGTGCGACTTTTTCGCCGCCCGCCACCGCAGCAGCAAAGGATACCACCGCGGCTGTCATCCCGGAACCACAGGTCGTAACGACCGGCTTGGCAAGATCAACGCCTGCTCCGTCAAAAAGAGCTTTCATTTCATCGGCGCTTTTCCAGGTACCATCGGCATTGAAAAATTCGCTATGTGGAATGTTGACGGAACCCGGAATGTTGCCGGAAACAATGCCGGGACGTGGATCTTCTTCTGCACCAGAGAAACGCGCCGCGGGGCGAGCGTCGATAACCTGTTCACCCTTGCTGTGCAGATTTGCCAGCATGTCGGCTTTGGTGCGGATGTCCTTGTCGTCTTTCCAGACCGTGAAATGACGGTGGCGCAACGCCTCCTTACCGGTTTCAAGCGGACGGCCTTCGGATTTCCATTTGGCAATGCCGCCGTCCAATATGGCGACTTCATGGGCTCCAAATATGGTCAGCATCCACCATGCACGAGCAGCGCTTTTCAGAGGACTGTCATCATAAAGAACGATGCGACTACCATCACCAAGACCAAGTGATTGCATGCGGCTGGCAAATTTTTCCGGCGGCGGCAACATGTTTTCGACAGGGTTACTGGTATCTGTAAGTTCGCTGAGGTCCATGAAAACAGCGCCTGGAATATGGCCGGCTTCATATTCAGCAGCAGGATCGCGCCCCGCATCGGGCATGAATTTGGTGGCATCAACAATGCGCAAATCCGATGCGCCCAGTTCATTTGCAAGCCAGTCTGTTGTTACCAGCAATTCCATTTTATGCTCCTTATGCAAGCGGAGGATCAAATTGCCTCTGCTTCGAAATATCAACGTTTATCGATTCGTGTTCAAGCCGTCGAGGCTATAACGCATTGAAGATGGAATCCACAGCTTATGTGGCTTTTCGGCAAATGATTGATTTATAACTGTTCCAGAAACTTTTTGGCACTGCCGCGAAGCTGTTTCCGGGCATCGGCGTCCATCTTGTTCCACGTGCGATAAGGCATAGCCAAACGGTTATTATCCTTCAGCTTGTTCTCGTTGCGGGCGAGAAAATCCCAGTAGAGCGCATTATAAGGACATGCATCCTCACCAGTGCGCTTTTTTACATCATAGCGACAGGATGCGCAGTGATCGGACATTTTGTTGATATAGTTGCCGGACGAGGCATATGGTTTCGAAGCAATAACCCCGCCGTCGCCAAATTGGCTCATCCCCAATGTGTTGGGCAGTTCCACCCATTCGTAAGCATCGGCATAGACTTCCAGATACCACTCATGAACTGCGTGTGGATCAATCCCCGCAATTAATGCGAAATTGCCGGTTATCATCAGCCTCTGGATGTGATGAGCATAAGCAAGGTCCAAAGTTTGTCCGATCGCTTCTGACAAACACAACATGTTAGTATCGCCGGTATAGTAAAAGTCGGGCAGGGGGCGCCGGGCCTCTAGGAAATTGCGCTTGGAATAATCGGGTCCCTCGCGCCAATATATGCCGCGAACATATTCGCGCCAGCCGATAATCTGACGGATAAAGCCCTCAGCCGCATTGAGCGGTACTTTGCCATCCGCATAAAGGTCTGCGACCTCTCGACAGAGTTCAAGCGGAGCCAGTAGGCCGCTGTTGAGATAAGGCGACAGGATAGAGTGCCAAAGGAACGGTTCACCCGTCAGCATGGCGTCTTGATAATCACCAAATTGAGCCAATGCGTCATCCAGAAATTTTCGTCTTTGGCGCAGCGCCTCTTCGCGGGTTACGGCAAAATGAAAATGATCGAGTGAGCCGGGATGATGCGCAAATTTTTCAGCAACGAGGTCTAGCACATCTTGTGTGATTTCGTCGGGTTGAAACCGGATCGGTTGCGGCATCATCAAATCGCTTTGTGCCGGTTTACGATTTTCGGCGTCATAGTTCCATTTTCCGCCTTCCGGTTTACCATTGTCATCCAGCAAGAGTCCTGTTTTACGGCGCATCTCGCGATAGAAAAACTCCATCCGCAGCTGTTTCTTGCCCTCCGCCCATTCTTCAAATTCCTGATGGGTGGCGATGAAGCGGTCATCGGGGCAGATGGTAACCGGAACGTCAAACTGGTCCTGCCAGTTTTCTATCATCGCCATCACCCGCCATTCACCCGCCTCCGTGATACGGATTGACTCTACTGGATGTCGTTCCATTGCCCGGGCCACTTCGCCGGTAAAACTGCCAGTATTTTCGGGATCGTCCAGGGATACATAGTCCACTATCCAGCCACGTTCGCGCAGAGCGGCGGCATGGTGACGCATTGCCGAAAAAATATAGGCGATCTTGGCTTTATGATGTTTCACATAGGTGGTCTCAGCATCAACTTCCATCATCAACAGAATGGATTGATCAGGGTCTTGATCAGACAATGAGGAGATACCAAAGGACAGTTGGTCACCAAGGATAGGGATCAGAGTTTTCTTAGACATGCCGGGTTTTTGGCAGAGTATCGGTTAAAAAGCAGTCTGTGCTTTGGTGCAGAAGTGTGGAACTTCTGCCTATCAGGTGTTTAGTGCGCGCTGTCCAACAGGACTGAAACTTCGCGGTCCAAGATCAAGTCTGAAGGGGGCCATTTTCGGGCGTGGTGGTTCATATTCCCGGCCTACGATAAACGATGCAGACTGCTCGTTCTCGACATCTTGATGGTCGGTATACCGAACCACAAATCGGGCGAGAGGTATAAACAACGCCTGTGATTTGAATGTGATCGGGCGGATTGTGCTGAGCGGCAGGCGTATATCTCCCTCGAGGGTCACGGTTTCGCCGGCGAGCAGGCTTTGAGCCTTATGAAGCAGCTCGCCCTTTTGTGCATCATGATTTCGGGCAATTTCGGAATCTGCCTGCATCATCAGGCCGGATAGGCAAATATCCCGCATATCTTCATCTGACATATTGGTGAGGGTGATTGCATAGTCGAGGACTGCATTCAGCAGCGTCGAGGACGCTCCGGTGGCCGTAAATTCTATTCGAAGACGATCGGATGAAACCTTTTTTGCTCCGCCTGTTGGTTTTAGGGTCGCTGGCGGAGGCGACGGGGCAGTGGGTGCGGCTCCGGGAGCAGTGCCTAAACTAGACACGATAAAACCGTTTGATGATATTGGTGATGGTTTCTCAGGCTCCGCTGGATTGGGCGGCGAATAGATTTTGGGCGTCGGCTTACGAGATGTTGGCACGAGCACCGGCCGGGCCGCTGGCTCAGGCTGCAGATCGTCAACAACTTCCTCTTCGTGGACGGGCATGGCTGCTTTGCGCCGCCAGAAGAATACTCCCAACCCGCCAAACAACAGAAGGGCTAAGCCTCCGGCGAGATAATGGAAGATATTGGCTTCAGAACCTGTTGCACGAGGGGTTGCGGATGGGGCGGCCTCTGGCGCGATATCCGGAGCCGGTGCGTCTGACGGCAGCGGCTGACCGGGTAAAGCGGTTGTGAAACCGGGCTGTGGCTGATTTTCGTTTATGGATGGCGCGCGAGGCGTCGGGGTAGCGTTTGAATTGCTGTTTGGTTGCTGTGCTGATGTGACGGGCGGCACGGAACTGACTGGTGTGCTCGGGCGCGCATTTTCCTGCGGCGTTGACTGATTTGAACTATTATTTGTCGGAGTGGTTTCGGCCTGTGGCAAGGGTGTGACGGGCACAGGTTGAGCACTTGGTGCAATCGTGCCGGGACTTGGTGTAGCCTGCGGCGGCGCTGCGTTTTCTTCAACCGGTCCCTCGGCCTGATTGCTGGCAGGCGTCTGACCGTCGCCAGGCGGCAGTGAATAATCGCTAACGGATGGGAGTTCGGGTAGAGGCTCCGGCGGCAATGACCGGGGCGCGGCCTGACCTTGTGCGGATGGTGCATATACCGCAGAAAGTCCAAGCACACCGGCAATCATCAATGCCAGCGATCTTGCGCGCATCATTGGTTTCATGAAATTTATTGCCATCGCCCTTCGTGACCCTGAACCGCATTCTTACCGCTTCATTCGCTGAACCATCAATGAATATGCGAGCAGGGATGACATGAGCCGCCCCGTGCATTAGATGACCTGCATGACAGATAATGACACGCCCGAAGTAGCGCCTCGTTTCCTGGGTCAGGACAGCGCGTTGCCAACATCTCCCGAGGAAGCGGTCTTGGACTATGTTCCAAATCCGCGAGATGGAGAGCTCTATCTCACACGCTTTGCGGTACCGGAATTCACCTCGCTTTGTCCGGTGACTGCACAGCCTGATTTTGCGCATCTGGTCATTGATTATGCTCCGGACAAGACGATTGTCGAATCCAAATCGTTGAAGCTTTTCTTGGGATCATTCCGCAATCACGCGGCCTTTCATGAAGACTGCACTGTAGGCATTGGCCAGCGACTTTTCTCTGAAATGAAGCCGAAATGGCTACGTATCGGTGGTTACTGGTATCCTAGAGGCGGCATTCCGATCGATGTTTTTTGGCAGTCAGGAGAACCACCCAAGGGGCTCTGGATTCCGGATCAAGGCGTTGCATCTTACCGAGGAAGGGGTTGATATGACCCACAAATTGTACGCGGCGCCGCTATCCCTCTATTCGGGCAAGGCCCGTGCCTATCTTGATTGGAAAGGCATAGACTATGAAGAAGTGCTTGCTTCAGGTGATGTCTACAAAGATATTATCGTCCCGAAAGTCGGCCGTCCTGTAATTCCAGTATTGGATACTGATGATGGCCGGACCATTCAGGATACGACCTGTATCATCGACCATTTTGAAGACGTTGCAGATGGCCCTTCTGTTTATCCAGATACTCCGAAACAGCGGCTTGTCGCATTGTTGCTAGAGACTTTCGGCGATGAATGGCTGGTGATCCCTGCGATGCATTATCGCTGGAACTATAATGAAGAGTGGGTTTACGGCGAATTTGGCGCATCTTCAGCACCCCATGCGAGCAAGGAGGAGCAACTCGTTATCGGGCGAGGCGTAGGATCCAATTTTAAAGGCTTCTGTCCGGTCTTGGGGATTAACCCCGAAACTATACCTGCCATCGAGGTTAGTTATGAAGCGCTATTGGCTGACCTAGACACCCATTTTGCGGAGCATGATTACCTGTTGGGATCGCGACCATCTATTGGGGATTATGGTCTAATCGGTCCACTTCATGCGCATCTTTATCGTGATCCGGCGTCGGGCGAGATTATGAAACGCCTCGCGCCGCGGGTTGCGGCATGGGTTGAACGCATGGTTGATGTCAAAGCGCCTTTATCTGGTGAATTCTTGCCGGGTGACGAAGTGCCGGATACATTGATCCCCGTGCTGGAACGGATGATGGGCGAGCAGATACCATTTTTGCAAACCACCGCCGATATGTTTGATGCATGGGCAGAGGCCAACAAAGGGGCTGATATCCCCCGCGTTGTCGGCATGGCGGATTTCATCGTAGAAGACGTGACGGCTCAGAGGATCGCACCGCCGTTTAGCTTGTGGATGCTGCAACGCGCACTGGACTATTATGAGGGATTGGATGAAGCTGACAGATCGGCTGTAGATGAATTTCTATTCTCTATCAAAGGGGTACAAGGGTTTCAGAATTTTGCACTGGAACGACCCTTGGCGTTTGAAAATTTCAAACTGGCGCTGGCATAGTCGGCAAAACCGGGCCTCAATGTTGGCCATCAGGGAACCATAAGGCGCCGCAACGTTGCACATAGGGGGCAAAGTTGCTGTGCGATTTTGCCGCATCGAGCAACGGTCCGGGCAGTTCCTCAATCAGGTTATTGGCGATGATTGGATAGGCAACCGCATCAAGGCTGCTGGGTTTGTCCCCGAACATGAAATCTTTCTCGCACAGTTGCGCCGTTAGTGCCGCCAGATCGGCGGCCCCAAAGGTGTAGATATCGTCCACGGTATGACGCCCGATACCTTGCGCCTGCAGTCCTTTTTTGACTTGTTTCTGCGCGATCATTGGCACCAGATTGCGGATCAAAGGCGGCATGCCGCCAAACCAGAAATTCTTGATAATCGGCCAGTTATGGTCATCAATCCAGCGGCTATAGAGGGTCACCCAATAAAGCCGTTCTTCGATCATCCGCGCCATGGCATGAGAAATGGCGCGCTGTTCCTCCGTGAGACCGGCATCAAAATCGATACCATATTTGTCCTCCAGATGGCGTTTGATCAATGTTGTATCGGCTACTTCGTTTCCATTATCGATCAGGAAAGGTAGCTTGCCCTTTGGCGCTTTGCGCGGGTCGTCCATGATTTTGGTTTTATATTCGATCCCCGCCATCTTCAGTAAAATCTCTCCCTTCATGCAAAAGGGGCTCGGGTTCGGTACGCCAAAACCCGATTGGAACTGTATATATTTAATGGCCATTTCCATGTTCCCCGTCGATTCATCCGCCAACGACATATCATAAAAAATTGTTGCCATCCGGCATCATAATGCAACGTCATGTCGCTTTTTTGCTTTTGCCCTATCAATCGCCCGCCGCTAACATTATTGTTAGCACCATGAGCACCATGAGCACCATGAGCACCATGAGCACCATGAGCACCATGAGCAGCATCCCCCATCACTACAACATTGCCATCGAGCCTGATGATATTGACTTCATGGGCCATGTGAACAATGCCAACTACCTGAAATGGGTGCAGGACGCTGTTGTCGCCCATTGGGAAAAAATCGCGCCGTCAGAGGCGGTGGCGACACATTTGTGGGTCGCGTTGAAACATGAGATAACCTACAGAAAACCGGCCTTTTTGGACGATGATGTGATTGCCGAAGTGCTGCTGGAAAAAGTCCATGGCGCGCGCGCTTTTTACAGCACGGTTATCCGCCGGGGCGAAGATGTACTAGCTGAGGTGCAATCCAGCTGGTGCTGTGTTGACGCAGATACACTGCGTCCAATGCGAATCGCCAAGGAGATTGCCGCCAATTTCTTTGGCAGCAAAGACTGAATTGAACGCTTAGCGCATCAACCCGCCGATCAGATTGCGAACAAACCGTCCGGCTACCGGCCCAGCCAGATCGGTCGCAATCGAACCAACTGCCGAGGTAACACCGGATCGCATAGGATTGGCGCGTGATTTTTTGCCGAGCATGGTTGAGGCGGCGATGCCTGCTGCGGACCCCATCGCGACTTTCGCGCCGCGACTAAACGCTTTTTCCCAGATACTCTTGCTCTTGCGCGGTTGCTTGCGGACTTCCTCTTCGCCCTTTTCCTCGACTTCTTTGGCGGTTTCGGTAGCGTCGATAACTTTTTGCGCCAATATCTCCTCGGCGCTGTTCCTGTCTATCTCCTCATCATATTTGCCATCATAGGGCGAAATGGACTGCATGATCGCGCGTTCTTTGGCGGTGATCGGTCCTAGGCGAGAGCGCGGCGGCTTGATCAATGTGCGTTGGACAATAGACGGTGCGCCATCTTCCATCAAAGTTGACACCAAAGCTTCACCGACGCGCAGTTCGGTAATCGCTTCCTCCACATCCAGATCAGGATTGATCCGGAAGGTATCGGCGGCGGCCTTGATCGCTTTCTTGTCCCGCGGGGTAAAGGCGCGCAGTGCATGCTGTACACGATTGCCCAGCTGTCCGGCGACATCCTCCGGAATGTCGACGGGGTTCTGGGTGACAAAATAGACACCTACGCCTTTAGACCGGATCAATCGTACGACCTGTTCGATCTTGTCTTCCAGAGCTTTTGGAGCGTCTTCGAACAGCAGATGCGCTTCGTCAAAGAAGAATACCAGTTTCGGTTTTTCCGGATCGCCGACTTCGGGCAGCGTTTCAAACAGTTCCGCGAGCAGCCAGAGCAGAAAAGTCGCATAGAGTTTCGGGCTGCGCATCAACTGATCGGCGGCCAGGACATTTATATAACCGCGACCTTGATCATCGCATTTGATGAAATCATCAATTTCCAGAGCCGGTTCACCAAAAAACTGGCCCGCGCCCTGACTGTCAAGTTGCAGCAACTGGCGCTGGATTGCTCCGACACTGGCTTTGCTGACATTTCCGTATCTGGCCGACAGTTCTTTTGCATTTTCCGCCGTGTAGGCGAGCATAGATTGCAGGTCCTCAAGGTTCAGCAGCAACAGCCCTTCTTCATCGGCAAAGCGAAAGACGATGTTAAGCACGCCTTCCTGCGTGTCATTGAGGTCCATCAAACGTGCGAGCAGCAGGGGCCCCATTTCTGTAATGGTTGTGCGGATTGGGTGGCCTTGTTTGCCATAAAGATCCCAGAATATAGCCGGATTGTCGGAATAGGCGTAATCATCCATGCCCAGTTCCTTCGCCCGCCCTTCCAGTTTGTCCGCATGTTTGAAGGTGGAAGAACCGGCCATAGAGATGCCGGCTAGATCGCCCTTCACATCTGCGACAAAAACCGGAACGCCGTTGGCAGAAAAACTCTCCGCTAGTCCTTGGAGCGTTACGGTTTTACCGGTTCCGGTGGCACCGGCGATCAGGCCATGGCGATTGGCGCGTTTGAGGTTCAGGCTTTGGCGTTCATCCCCGCCTAATCCCAAAAATATCTCTGTTGCTTCAGCCATAGCGAATCCCCTCAAATATCTGAGTTGGAAGGATATCCTTGACCCAGCAAAAAGGCCAGCGCGATACGCTGGCCTTTGGGTAATGTTACAATTTTGAGCCGGAGTTATTCGTCATTCAGTCGAACACCCACAAATCTTGGATCACGGCTGCCTTGTCTGACTTGCAATAGTACAGCTTCACGGTTTGACCGTTTGGCAGCGCTGATCGCTTTGTCCAAATCCGATGCGGTATTGATCGGGCGACGGTTTACGCTGATGATAACCGTGGTGCGTCTGATGCCTTTGCGAGCGGCATCACTATTGGGATCGACCGTTGATACAACAACGCCTTTTTGTGATGAGGGAACACGGATTTGACGTGCAATGGCAGGCGTCAGATCGACGACAGACAGTCCAAGCGCTTCAGCCGTAGCTTCCGCGCTAGCTCCATCTTCGTCTGTGCCCATGGGATCTTCGGCATCAGGATCAAAGTTACTCGCGGCCAATTCTTCCTCTGATGGCCTTTCTCCAAGCGTTGCATTGACCTTTATCGTTTTACCATCTCGCAGCAATTCAATGGGAACCTTTGTGCCAACGGGCAGGTTAGCAACCAGGTAAGAGAGGGTCTGATCCGGGGTCACGGCCTGCCCATTCACCTTCACAATAACATCACCAGCCTGAATGCCAGCCTTAGAAGCGCCTTCGCCTGCCTCAACACGCTGGACAAATTCACCACGATTTTTCTGAAGGCCAAGCGAGTCCGCCAAATCTTCGGTCAGCGGGCTGATTTGTACACCGAGATAACCGCGTTCAACTTTTTCGCCTTTACGCAATGTGTTAACAATCGGAACCGCTACCTCTGCAGGGATGGCAAAGCCAATACCAACATTGCCACCCGTTGGCGAAATAATGGCATTGTTAATACCGATCACATTGCCGTTGAGATCGAACATCGGCCCGCCACTATTGCCGCGGTTGATGGATGCATCTGTCTGAAGGAAACGGTCATAGGCACCGCCTTGTCCGGTGTTCCGGTGAATGGCCGACAAAATGCCTGTGGTTACTGTTCCGCCAAGACCGAACGGGTTGCCGATCGCAATAACCCAGTCGCCGACACGAGCGCCCTGGCTATCGCCAAATTTTACAAAAGGCAGGTCTTTGTCGGCATTGATTTTCAGAACGGCGATATCAGATGCAGCATCCCGACCTACCAAGGTTGCTTCATATTCTGTCCGATCCGGCATGATTACGGTGATTGTTTCAATCGTCGCGTTGCGATTGCCGGGGGCAACCACGTGGTTGTTTGTGACTACATAGCCGTCAGCGGAAATGATAAAGCCAGAACCAAGGGATTGGGCCTGGCGGGTCTGTCCGCCATTGCTTCCACCGCGGCGGTTTCCGAAAAGACCATCAAATGGTGTGCCGGCGAATGGGTTATTTCTTACCCGTACGCGCTGTGTGGTAGAAATGTTTACAACGGCTGGCTGCAATTGCTCGGTCAGGTCGGCAAAGCTCATCGGCGCGCCTGGGCGCGGCGCAGCGG
>NZ_OGVD01000002.1 GCF_900258045.1 Sphingorhabdus sp. EL138
CATGATGGCTGGGCGCCGGTTATGCAGGTGGTGGTCCTGGGGGCCCTGGCGTGGACCGGTAATGTAAAGGCAGCGGCGCGCTATGCGGGATTGTCCCGGGAGGGCGCTTACAAGCTCAGGCGGCGGCCGGATGCACGGGCTTTTGCCCGGGCGTGGGATGCGGCGATTATCCATGCGCGGGATGTGTTTCAGGATGAGCTGATGGACAAGGGTCTTAATGGCTGGCGGGAAGCCGTCTGGCATCAGGGCGAGGAAGTGGGAACAAGGGAACGCTGGAGCGCGCCCCTGTTTCTGGCGGCACTTTCCCGGCTCGACAAGATGGCCGATGGTCTGGACGTGGCCGGCAAGCCAGCACGGGTGGCGGCAGAGAAGTTTGATGATTTACTGGAGGGCATCGGCAAGGGTGATGATTGTGCCGCGCTGGTCGACGAGATCGATGGGGCGGGCCGGACGGCGGAGCAGGAGCATGGCTCGCTTTCCAATGCACAGATTATGAACGCCCTGCAGCTGCAACAGGGGCGCGAGCGGATACTGGCGATGGCGCCGGAGGATATTGATGTGTCTGATCTGGATCTGGCGGACTGCGAAGAGTGGGGCGAGCTTGACTGGGAGCGGGCTGATCGCAGCGGGTTTCTGGAACGTAGTGGTTTTTATGAGCAGGAAGAGAGCGAAGCCGAAGCGGTGTGATTTGTGTGAACTTTGGGGGGGGGGGGAGGGGGGGAGTCTTTATTAGACCTCAAGCGCCGGGCGCGCAGTCGCGCTTGCCTCGCTGCGCTCGGACATAGCCTCTGTAACTGGCACCAGACCGACGCGAAGCGGAGGCAAGCACGCCAAAATCAAATGGCGTCCGCCGCGCCTTATTGGCGCGTAGCCAAGGGCACGGATGTGCCCGCCCGGCGCCTGAGGGAATCAACAAAGACTCATCCTCCCCCCGCCCGGCGCCTGAGGTCTAACAAAAACTCCCCCTACCTCCGCGAGCCAAATCCCTGCAACATTGCCAGCTCCTCCTCGGCTGGCTAAAGCGCTGAGAATAATAATAAGGTCCCAATATAATGAAATGGCTTATCACTTTCGGGGTTATGGCGGTTGCTATCGCTGGTTTTGCCTACTGGTTTTTCTCGCAGCCCGGTCCGCGTCAGCTGGATATGGTCAATAATATTATTCCCGGTGACAGGGACGCGAAACTGCTGGTTAGCGATCAGGTCTATGATGAGGAGCTGGGCCTTGGCCTCAACATCTGGGCACCGACCAAGGCGTCTGACAAGCCCTTGCCGGTCGTCATATTCATCTATGGCGGCGGCTGGCGGTCAGGATCGAAGGATGAATATGCCTTTGCCGGACGCGCATTGGCTCATCGCGGTTATATGACGGTGCTGGCTGACTACCGCCTCTATCCCGACACCAAATTTCCCGGATTTCTCGAAGATAGCGCCAAAGCGGTTGCCTGGGTGCATGACAATATCGCAGGTCACGGCGGCGATGCGGAACGGATATTTCTGTCGGGCCAGTCGGCGGGCGCGTATAATGTCGCGATGCTGGCACTTGACCGGCAATGGCTGGGGCGGCTCGGCAAAACGCCCGATGTTATCAAAGGCGTGGCCGCTTTGGCCGGTCCCTATGATTTTTATCCGTTTGACAGCGAGACGACCAAAAACAGCTTTGGTTCTTACCATGTCCCGGAAATGACGCAGCCGGTGAATTTTGTCCGCGCCGATGCGCCGCCGCTCTGGCTGTCGACTGGCGTGAATGATACGCAGGTTAGGCCGCGTAACAGTCGGATATTAAGCGAGAAAGTCCTCGAGGCGGGCGGCGATGCGGAATATGTGGAATATCCCGATATGGATCATCTGGAAATCATGATGGCGATATCCAAACCGTTTCGCGGCAAAGGCCCGGTGCTGGATGACATGGTTGCCTTTTTCGAAAGCCGTCGATGACAGGCAAAAAATCCGACGATAATGCCGCGCCGGAAACCGCCGATGCGATCATATTGGCCGGCAGCCGACCGGGTGGTGATGCGATGGCGGATAACCGGGGCATTGCGGTCAAAGCGCTCATCCCGGTGGCGGGAAAAGCGATGCTTGCACATGTCACGGCGGCTTTGCTGCGGCACAGGGCCATCGGCAACATACATCTGCTGGCACAGGATTTTACGCCCTTTTGGGACAATGACGATACCCGGCATCTGGCATCGGACGACCGTGTGGTTGCACAGACCAGCGCAGCGACCATCGCAACATCGATCGATGCACTATTGGGGGGGGAAGAGGCGCGCTACCCGATGCTGATCACCACCGCGGACAATGTGCTGTTGAGCGACGCGATGGTCGATGATTTTCTGGGGCATGCGGTATCATCTGATATTGCCATTGCGGTGGTCGAGAAAGATGTTCTGCTTCGCCGCTATCCCGCATCAAAGCGGACCTGGCTGAAATTGCGGGGCGGCCATTACAGCGGGGCGAACCTCTTCTATTTTGGTTCTCCGAAAGCGCGACAGATATTGCGCTATTGGGCCGAGGTTGAACAGGACCGCAAAAAGGGCTGGAAGATTCTGACGATATTCGGGCCGTGGCTTTTGTTTCTGGCGGTGACCAGAATGCTGACCGTTGATCAGCTGGCGGCGCGGGTCGGCAAGAAGCTGGGATTGACGATCAGAATTGTGAAGATGGCGCAGGCAGAGGCTTGCATTGACGTTGACAAGGACAGTGACCTTGAAATGGTCGAGCAGATAATTGCCGCGCGGAACGAGGCTGGTAGCGCTTAACCTTTGGCCAGATTGCGCCGGGCGGCGACGCCAAAAAGAACGAGCCGGATGATCGCCGCGACCAGCATTGCACCGGCGGCACCTGTCGCTCCGAAGAAATGCAGACCCACAAGCAGCATGGTGATGAACAAGACAGCAACGGTCGCCTGTAATTTCAGGGCCGTGCGCGCGCCGCTGCCGGACAATAATGTCGGTTCATATATCGCCCCGGCAAGATCGACAGAAGCCGCCGCGGCAAGCAGGATCAGCAGGGGATAGGCGGGCAGAAATTCCGGCCCGGACATGTAAAACAGGGCGGGTTGGCCAATGGCGACCACGATCAGGATAACGGTTCCGCCGGTCATGAACAGCATCCGGCTGGCCTTGCGGAACAGGACCTTCATGGCTTCTGCACCCTGCTGCGCGCGCATCAGATTGACCTCTGCAAATATCGCGCGGGACAGCAGCACCGATATTTTGGTCATCGCGACACTCAGCTGGCTGGCGAGCCGGTACAGGCCCGCAGCGGTCGGCCCGACAAAATAGCCGACGATCAGCAGCGATATATTCTGGGACAGACCGGCAAGGGTCGAGCCGAGATTGGATATCAGCAGAAATTCGCCAATGCCTCTATTCTCCCGCGCCGCCCGCTTCACGCGAAAAAGGTTGCGAGGGGACATGATGTCGCGGCTGTTCCATGCGGCAAACAGCCAGTAGCCAATGGCATGAATGACCTCCGACAAGGCCCAGACGGCCAGAAAATTGATCAGCCTGGGGTCGGTGAACCAGACAATCAATGTGCCGATCAGGCGGACCGTTGGAATAATCGCCTCGGCATAAGCGGCAAGGTCAAAACGGTTTTCCACCCGCAATATGCCGGTCGGGGTTGATTTGATGGAAAGCAGCATGACCAGAGCAAAGATCAGCGCATTTTGTGCCAGCTCATCATCCCAGCCGAAAAAGGGGGCCAGCCAGCCAACCGCAAAATAGGCCAGGATGCACCCGGTCACCGCTCCGGCAATGTCGAGCAAGGTGCACAGTCCGACCAGCCGTCCGAATTGCTGCCGGTTTTCCGCACCCTTGATATTGCGCGCACCAAAGCGGATGACGACTTGCCAGGTCTGAAACGTGACGATCAGGGCAATCGCCTGCGCAGTGCCGGTGATCAGTGCAAACTGTCCAAATCCCGCAACGCCCAGCGTGCGGGTCAATATCGCGAGATAGAAGAGGCTCAGGATGCCGCCAAAACCCTTGCCCCCCAGCAGCCATCCGGTATTGGCTATGATTCGCTTGATGCCGGTTTTTTCCGGTTTGGCACCTGTTGGTTCGATCACCGCTTCTTCAGCCATGGTCAGACAGGCATCCGAACGCATATCTGCAACTGGCTGTTACAGGATTGAGCTTTGATGGCCATCGTTCTAAGTGTCTCCCCGCACCATCCCTATCCCGATAAAGGCCAATTGCCAACATGATCGACAAAGTAATAATCCTGAGCGCAGGTCAAGGCTCGCGGCTGCTGCCGCTGACTGCTGAGCGCCCCAAATGCCTGATCGACTTTTCGGGCAAGAGCCTGATCGCATGGCAGATCGAAATGCTGGCGGCCGGCGGGGTGAAGGAATTTCACGTGGTGACCGGCTTCATGACCGACATGGTCGAGGCGGAGCTTGAGGCGTTGAAGCAGGCGGGTACCAACATCACCATCCACTTCAATCCGTTTTTCAAGGTTGCCGACAATCTGGGTAGCTGCTGGATTGTCCGCGATGTGATGGATGGGGATTTCATGATCCTGAACGGTGATACACTGATCTCGCCGGAGATTATCGAGACCGCTCAGCAAACCGAGAATTGGCCGATTACGGTGACGGTTGATATCAAAGATCATTATGACAGCGATGATATGAAAGTATCGCTGAGCGGCGAGCGGCTGACCGCGATCGGCAAGACGCTGACGGCCGAACAAAGTGATGCGGAATCCATCGGTTTTCTGGCTTTTCGCGGAGAAGGCGGAGCAATGTTCCGGGAAAAGGTACGCGATGTCATGCGCACACCGGCGGGCGTGGAAAACTGGTATCTCAAGATCATCGATACGCTGGCACCCACCGAGAAAGTCGGCACTGTGTCTATCCAGGGCCATGACTGGGCCGAGGTCGATTTTCTGAATGACGTGGAAACGGCAACCGTTCTCACTGATCAATGGTTGGCGAAATTCGGTTAATCGGGAAAGTCTGATTTGACCCAGGTCGCCATAGCCGAGATCTGGTCATCCGACAGTTTGACGGCATCACCAAGGGCTGGCGGGCCGGGCCATGATTTGTCTTCGAAATCCTGATCCATCCACTCGCGTTTTCCCTCATAGCGGGGGATCAGGTGGAAATGGACATGCGGATCAACCATCATCAGCATCAGCCAGTTGAGTTTCTGATGCGATATAAGGCCTTTCAAAGCCGACGACACATCAGCGGTTACTGTTTTCAGTTCGGCGAAATGATCGTCCGACAGATCGCCAAAATCCGTTGCATCCGATTTGGCTGCGACAACCAGTGAGCCTAAAGTTACCTGCGCCGGGCGGAGCAGCACGACCCAGTGATCATAGTCCTTCACCAGCGTTGCAGGATATCCGAACTTCTTGATGGTATCATTGATCATCCGTCTATCCTTGCTCTTGCTCCAGCCATGAAACAATTTGTCCGCCACGTATTTTTACGAGCCAAGCCTGCATTATCTGAACCATATGCACCGCGAGTGAGATTAATGTCCACCAGGCAACGGCGATGAGGCCGATGTCGGGACGGCCAAAAATCAAGGAAATAAATAGCAACACCATATTGGGATTCCGTCTGGCAGTGATCAGGCGGAACCATGAATCCATCGGGCGCCAGACATGGATATGCTGGCCGAAAGCGCGGATGAAAATGCCTTCAATCACCCGCTGCAGGACATAGCCGCCCAGAATGACGATGAGCGCGAGGCGGAGTTGATCCTCGGGCAAAGCAAGCCCCACTGCACCAAGGCCAAATGCCCATGCGACCCACCAGAAGGGTGGGTGAACCAGATCTAGTCCGTGATCAAAAATATTACCCCAAAAGGAAGATGTGATGGTGCAACGCGCCAGCTTGCCGTCCACTGTGTCGAGCACCATGAAAACAAAACCCGCGGCCATGCCGGACCAGAAATGGCCGTAATAGAACAGGAAAGTTGCAGAGATACAGCCTATCGCACCTATGGCCGTGACCATATTGGGGGTCATTCCCAGCCGGGCCGCCAGGCGCGTGAGAACCAATGCCAGTTCCGGCCAGAGATATTTGGTGAGAATGTCGGTAACGCCTTTATAGGCCCCGAAATAGCTTTGCCGCTCGATATCCTTCACCGTTTCTGCATTAAGTTCGCGGACAAACGGTGTTTCCAGTTTGCGTAGCGAGGCATTGTGGATTTGCGGCTTGTCATGATATTCCATGACTGTCATTCCGGCTGGCACTGTCAAAGCCGCAAGGGCCTGTGTGTCTTCGTCGCTGTCGAGATGCGCGAGCACCGGAATGCCGTCAAAAGTAACCATGGTTCCCGGATTGTCATGAATATGCTGAATCCACTGTGGATCAAAAGCAAATGTCATATTTATCCATAGACTGCCGCTGATATTGCCCTGCAATTTTTCGACCAAGCGGCGTCCCCGTTCCGCGTTGGTCATTCCCCATATCAGCGTGTCATTTTTGCCATGCAGCAAAAGAGTCACACCGTTTTTGGTCTGCATATGATTTGTTCCTGTCGTAATTTGGGTGATTTGGGCGTTATCTTCGTAAATACCAGTGATTTGTATGCGTTAGCAGAAAAATGGGGCATTTTAGAATCGAAAAAGAGGCAAATCGTGCAAATCGCAAGAGTGCGAGCGTTTATCAAAATTACCAGCATCATATGTTTTGCTAGTTTTTCAGGGCCTAGGGGTGATTTAGCGGCGTATTTCAGGCATTGAGTTTGCCGAGAAACTGGCTATGAAAGGCGGAGCATAACCGACTACCAACGCGACATCTATTATTTCGCCAACACAAGAGAATATTGATGGCAACCTTTACGCTTCCGAAAAACAGTAAAATCCGTAAAACCGGCGAAGTGCATGAAGCGCTGAGTGGCGGAAAGGCGCGCGCGTTTAAAGTCTATCGCTATGATCCGGATAGCAGCGAAAACCCGCGCTATGACACGTTCAAGATCGACACTGATGACTGCGGGCCAATGGTTCTCGATGCGCTGATCAAGATGAAAAGCGAACAGGATTCTACCCTGACCTTCCGCCGGTCGTGCCGCGAAGGCATTTGCGGGTCCTGCGCGATGAATATCGACGGTAAAAACGGCCTTGCCTGCACCACCGCGATTGAGGATTGCGGCAAGGAAGTCAAAATAACACCGCTGCCACATATGGAAGTGATCAAGGATCTGGTCCCTGATTTTACCCATTTCTATGCGCAATATGCATCCATCCAGCCGTGGCTGAAAACGGTGACGCCGACGCCTTCCGGTAAAGAACGGCTGCAGTCACCCGAAGATCGCGCGAAACTCGACGGCCTTTATGAGTGCATCCTGTGCGCTTGCTGCCAGACCAGCTGCCCAAGCTATTGGTGGAATAGCGACAAGTTCCTTGGCCCCGCCATATTGTTGCAGGCCTATCGCTGGCTTGCCGATAGCCGGGATGAAATGACCGGGGAGCGTCTGGACGAGCTGGAAGATCCCTTCCGTCTCTATCGCTGCCACACGATCATGAACTGCGCCAATGCCTGCCCCAAAGGTCTCTCGCCCGCAAAGGCCATTGCCGAGATCAAGAAGATGACGGCCGCGCGCGAAGTTTAAGAAGCATTCTTACAGGCCGTATTGAAATCATCACCGCGGCTTTGAACAGTCTGCAGAACATGAATATGGTGGGCATGAGGAGTGGCAGATACTCCATCCTTACATTTTGGCGGGACCGGTTTTCCCGAACGCCATTTGCGGGACATATTGGAAGCACGCGTCCATGCTGTTCCGCCGGGCGGAGAGATTGTCTGGACCACCTATTATTTCCGTGATCGGGAACTGGCAAAGGCTCTTGTAAAAGCTGCCGAGCGCGGTGTGCAGGTGTATATTCGTATGGAAGCCGAGCCGCGATATGCGGGCGCAAATGATGATGTTATTGCCATTCTGAAAAGCAATATGCATTTGCCAGGTTTGACATTGAACCTCTGGGACTCGGCTGTGCCGAAAAAGCTGGCGGCGCATCTGCACAGCAAGATTTACTGGTTCTCCCATCCTGTACCAACGGCATTTGTCGGCTCTTTCAACCCGTCAACCGATATACCGGAGGATGAAACGATTGTCGCAGCCATTGGTGATCAGGACCGGGGCTATAATCTTTTGTTCGAGACCCAGGATGACGCGATTTGCGCGGGACTGAGGACTTATTCGCTCGACGGGTTTTCTCCGCTGCAGCGTTTTCACAGCATGCAGAATAAGGCCATTCATGGTGATGCGCTGTCGCTTTGGTTCTTTCCGCGTATCAATAGCCGGATCGTGCATAATCGTCTGAAACAGGTGGGCTCAAACGCACGGATTTCGCTGGCCATGTCCCATTTCAAAGACGTGGAAATCCTCCGCCGGCTGGAAGATGTGGTGCGCCGGGGTGGTGAAGCGCGGATGATCGTGCATCATACCGAGCGACGCGTGCCAGAAGCTATCGTCGCACAGGCACGTAAGGCGGGGATCAACATCCGCCGCTACCGCCACAAGGACGCGCTACCGATGCATAGCAAATATCTGCTGATAGAAACCGCCAACAGGAAGGAAAGCTGGCTGGGGAGTTTGAACTACAACTGGCGCTCTCGCTATATCAACCACGAGATTTTGCTGCGATCGACAGAGCCGGACATTCAGGATGCGTTAGCCCGTAACTTCGACACTATCTTTAGTGAATGCACCAATCCGGAATAGGTCATGGTGACAGACGTTAAGCACAAGATATTAAAGATCGATATTCCGGAGCGGCCAGATTACAGTGGCGGGATATGACCGAAGCAGAGAAGAATTTTTTCACCAGCGACCCCGATCCGGATCATCCCGGTTGGTACCAATGGAAGTTGAAAGACCCGGAATGCTATAACAGCTTTCTGGGTCCCATGATTGTGCGCCGTGGTGGCGATGGCATCGCGGACAATATTGCTCGGGTCCGCATGTTCCCGGAACGACAGCACCGCAATCTCGGTGACGCCGTTCATGGCGGTACAATGATGGGCTTTATCGACTGCGCACTGTTCGCCGCGATGCGGGTTTTGGAAATCGGACCCTCGGGATTTGCGGTGACGCTGGAATTGCAAACCCATTTCATCGGTGCGGCACGGCTCGGTGAACCGCTTGAAGCGCAGGTTGAAGTGGCACGAGAAACCGGTCGTTTCCTGTTTCTGCGCGGGCTGGTGGTGCAGGGCGACGGCAGTGAGAATATGGCCTCCTATACGGCTATCGTAAAAAAAGCACCGCAATGACAGGCTTTTACGCGCGTTATCAGGCGTTGATCGCAAATGGAGAATTGAGACCCGACGCGGATCAGGACGCCTGCGCACAGCGCCTGTCCCAATTGCAGGAAGAGCTTGAGGCAGTTCCGCCGCGTGGCAGCGTATTGTGGCGGATGTTCTCGAAAAAGCCGAACGCGCCGCGAGGCATCTATATGTGGGGCGGTGTCGGGCGCGGTAAATCGATGCTGATGGACCTGTTCTACGACAGCCTGCAGATTAATCGCAAGAAACGCGCGCATTTTCATGAGTTCATGCTTCTCGTGCACGATATGATGCGGGCGTGGCGGGAAGCCGATCCCGGTGATCCGATCCCCAATGTGGTGCGCGATCTGGCGCAGGATGCTCGCGTCTTGGCCTTTGATGAAATGGTGGTGAACAACAGCGCCGATGCAATGATCATGTCCCGGCTGTTTACTGGCCTGGTCGAAGAGGGCGTAACCCTTATTGCGACCTCCAATCGACCGCCTGTTGATCTGTACAAGGACGGCCTCAATCGCGAACATTTTCTGCCGTTCATTGATCTGCTCGAGAAGCGGCTTGATGTCATCTCGCTCAACGGGCCGACCGACTATCGCCGCGAGCGGTTGGGCGGTGTCGACCTGTGGCATGTGCCCAATGGCGATGCGGCGACCAAGGCGCTGAGCGAGGCTTTTTTCCGGCTGACGGACTATCCACCGGAAGACCGCGCCCATGTTCCTTCCGAGGAACTGCCGGTGCAGGGTGGCCGGTCGATGCATGTGCCCAAAGCATTGAAAGGCGTCGGTGTTTTCTCGTTCAAACGTCTCTGCGCAGAGGCACGGGGAGCGCCGGATTATCTTGCCATTGCGCGGCATTTTCACAGTGTCATCATTGTCGGTATTCCCATCCTGTCCAAAGAGAACCGCAACGAAGCGGCGCGCTTTGTGACCCTGATCGATGCGCTCTACGAATATCGGGTCAAGCTGCTGGCCAGCGCAGATGCCGAGCCAGATGCGCTCTATCCTGAAGGAGACGGTTCATTTGAATTTGCCCGCACCGCCTCCCGGTTGGTCGAGATGCAGTCGGATGATTATCTGGCGCTTGGGCACGGCACCGGCGAGGCACTCTGATCTAAAGCAGACTCAAACTGTCGAGATCGAGAGCCATTTGCGCTGGGCGCTCGGCCATTACCGCAAACATCCGGTCGCCCCGATCCGTTTGCTCAACATGCAGCGACGCATTGATGGCCATGATGAAGCCGGCAAAGGCATGACGGCGATATTCCTGCCAAAACTGATCAAAACCAAAGGGCAATCTCCGTTTCTCTTCACGCCGATAGAGATAGTCTTTGACCAATTTTTCCTCATGCTGGCGACGCATCGCTGGATCCGCAAAGCTGGTCCCGATCATATAGGCAACATCATTGGCAGGGTTACCGAATGTGCAAGTCTGCCAGTCCACCAAGGCAGCCAATTGTCCATCTTCATAAAAGAGAATATTATCCAGCCGCATATCACCGTGCGTAATGGTCTGTTCCAGAGGTTCGTGTCCGACATAGGATCCGATCCGGTCCACCAGTTGCTGACCAATATCAAGTATCTCAGGCGAGAGCAGATCGGCGAATCGCTCTTTGAAAACGGGATAGCCATTGGTCAGGGTCTGCTCGGTAAACGCCACATTCTTGGCGGCATGATGCAGCCATGCAAATGTCTCAAAACCACCATCTGGCTTGAAACTGTGGAGGCCAGCAGCTTCTTCCAGAGTAGTTTCAACCTGAACAAGTGTTGCTCCTGCCAATTGATCGCCTTGCTCTGCCGGGGCCATGTCTTCCAGCATCAGGACAAATTCCTGTTCATTGTCGGCAATGGCAGCGTGGTAGCATTTCGGACATTTGACACCAGAGCCGCCAGCAACATCGCGGTACCATCCGACTTCCATATCATAGAGGTGAAAAATGGCCGCCGCACTGCGACTGATCTCGTCGGCGCTTGGACATTTGGCGATGAACGTCGACGGCCGCGTTAACTCATCATAGCCTTCTGTCCACTCGCAACCAAAGCGGAAGCTGTCACACACTTGCCCAGTCCCAACCGGTTTATGGGTAAGAGATGTCAGAGCGCCCGATGGCGCCCCAAAAACCTTCTCGACAAAGGCTTTTTCAAATTCTTCCGGACGGAGCGGGAATTCCGCGCTCATGGTGCGGGGTGCAGCAGGTCGGTGAGCCCGCTGGTCTTGTGGGGGCCAACAAAAAGCTGTTCGACAATGCCGATGCCTTCATGGCTGTCGTCGCCACTGATCAGCACCGTATCGCTGAGCGCCTGGATATGGATATAGAGCATGTCATGATCCGGCACATTGGCCAGATCGATCACATCATAGGCGGTTTCGAGCGGGCCATGGTCCATGCCGTGTCCCCATTCGGGGTGCATATAGCCGAGGCCGGACATGTAGAATGTCCGCGTCGCGTCTCCCGTGCGCGGGGTGATCGACAATGTGCCATTCGTCGTTTCCAGGTCGAGCTGTTTCACGCGTCGCGTGCCGCTATGATAGCTGAGACCAAAGCTGGGCGGCTCAAATTCCTGCCGCGCACCTTCTATGGCATCGACCACACCGCGCCGGTTCCACGGCAAGCCTTCGCCATCATCATTACTGTGAAAGAAACAGGCATGATGGTCGAAATTGAGCGGTGTCCACAACCACCAGAATTGCGGCAGGGCACCGGCTGGTGGCGGCTGCGATTCCGGTGAACCGACGGGCCGGATACCCCAGCTGCGATCCCGGGTTCCGTGATGCGTTTCGGGGGAAAGCGCTATCTCTTGGCCGTCGACATGCAATGTTCCGGACCATCCGCCATTTTGGGTCAGGCGGGTATAGTCCATCACCATGCGGGGGCCATCGCGGCGGATGAAGCGTGGTTCCTCAATCGGCATATGGCGTGCCGTGAAGCGGATGTCTGCTGTGATCGGGCAGCCGGTTTCCTTGGCATTGTCTGTGACAATCAGGCGCAGCTCTTGCAAAGGCTCGACAATCTCAATCGTGATCGGACCAACGCTGAGGTCCAGCCTTTCGCTGTCCATGCGTTTGGAGGCGCGCAGATTGTGCTGCTTGCCGTCAATCGACACGCAAAAAGCCGCATCCATGATATCAAGCTGTGGATAGACGCCCAAAGCGGCGGCGAAGAAGATGCTGCCATCGGCGTTATAGCCATTGAAGAAATAGCGGTCGTAGAAATTCCGGTTATCCCCGGATACCGCCATTGGCTCCGGCGTCTGGTGCAGCGGATAGTCGTCACCTTTGCTGAGCATGCTCTCTCTCCCTCGCAGTCGGTTGGTTTGGCCCCACCGCCAATTTTTGATTGCTGCCACAATGCGCACCAAATTGACAGAGATCAAGGCGCCGTTTGCCAGATGGTGAAACAGCAAAGCTGGCCAGAATTAACAGGGCCGTATCGCGCAAGAGGAAAAGCCCATGTCCATGTTTTTAAAAACCATGATATTCCACATTTTTATCGGCTCGACTTTAATGGGTACTGCTGTAACGGCACTGCTTGTCATGGATCAGGCAAGCAAGATGAGTATTTTGGTGGCTGCCTTGACGGCATTTGCGGTGGCCGGGCCTGTAAGTTGGCTGATTGCAAGGCGATTGCACTGAATTTTGTTCAGAAATACCTGCAGGGTTAACGCAATATAGCGCGCTGTATTGCTACTGCGAACCAATTGCAAAGAAAGCCCGCAAATTGGTGCTTTCAGCGGTTGAAATTGCCTGTGGATAAGCCTAATCCAACTCCATATCCTTTTTACGACTCTGATTTCAGGAGAATTTTTCCCATGGCCCGTAACAAAATCGCGCTGATCGGCGCTGGCATGATTGGTGGCACGCTTGCCCATCTCGCCGCTTCCAAAGAAATGGGCGATGTCGTCCTGTTTGATATTGCCGAGGGTATGCCTGCCGGTAAAGCGCTCGACCTCAGCCAGGCCGCGCCGGTTGACGGGTTTGATTCCAACCTGAAAGGCACGAATGATTATGCCGATATTGCGGGTGCCGATGTTATCATCGTCACCGCTGGCGTGCCGCGCAAGCCCGGCATGAGCCGCGATGACCTGCTCGGCATCAACCTGAAAGTCATGAAAGCGGTTGGTGACGGCATCAAGGCGCATGCACCGGATGCTTTTGTTATCTGCATCACCAACCCGCTCGATGCGATGGTCTGGGCACTGCGTGAATTTTCCGGACTGCCGCACAATAAAGTGGTCGGCATGGCAGGCGTTCTCGACAGCGCGCGCTTCCGTCATTTCCTCGCGGAAGAATTTGAAGTGTCGGTGGAAGATGTCACTGCCTTCGTTCTCGGCGGCCATGGCGATACCATGGTTCCGGTGCCTGCTTACTCGACGGTTGCCGGGATCCCGATCCCCGATCTCATCAAAATGGGCTGGACCACGCAGGAAAATATCGACGCGATCGTCAAGCGGACCCGCGGCGGCGGCGGCGAGATTGTCGGCCTGCTCGGCAATGGCTCGGCCTATTATGCGCCAGCGACCAGCGCGATCATGATGGCGGAAAGCTATCTTAAGGATAAACGCCGCGTGCTTCCCGCTGCTGCGCATCTCACCGGCCAATATGGCGTCGATGATCTTTATGTCGGCGTGCCGGTGATTATCGGCAAAGACGGTGTCGAGAAAGTCATCGAGATTGAACTGAGCGACGAAGCGCAGGGCAATTTCAATGTGTCAGTCGATGCGGTGAAGGAATTGCTGGAAGCGTGTAAGGGGCTGGATCCGAGCCTGGCGTGATAACTAAAAACGGCCTTCAAATAGTTGGGGGATTTTTGATGTCCTTTGTTTCGGTAAGCGGGGCTTCGGCACAGCAATCGAATCAACCAACTGTGCCTGCTACGGGCGTGTTGGCGGACCGGGCTTCTTTGTGCGGTAAGATCTCGATTCTTGATCGCAAGCTTCTGGAAACGATTTTGGAGATGAGGCAGGCAAGGAATGGTTGGAAACTTTTAACCGAAACTCGAAAGAAGTTCGACAACCGAACATACTTCGTCCGTACATTCAATGTGCCAACTGACATTACTATAAAAATAGCACATGATCCGAAGGCACATAACAAGACAGTTTGTCAGTATACGGCTAGAATAAAGACGGCGAACATTGATTCTGAATTAGAGAGCCTGCAAGAACGACTCACAAAAACTGCTGCGATCCGGGTTCTTAACCCGTATTTCTACCGCTCTGGGAGTGGAGAAACCATACAAGTCTCAAATATTGTAAAGGCTTCTCCCGACAGTCGAATTTACCAAGTAACTTTTAAAAATACTGGTGGTTACCCTTTTTAACTTAGTGATTGAGGATCAAAAATAGATGTCCATCTTAATCGACAAAAACACGAAAGTCATAACTCAGGGCATGACCGGCAATACCGGGACATTCCATACCGAACAGGCGTTGGCTTATGGCACGCAGATGGTTGCGGGCGTGACCCCTGGCAAGGGCGGGACTAACCATATCGGGCTGCCCAACTATGACACTGTGGCCGAAGCCAAGGACGCAACCGGCGCGACCGCTTCGGTGGTTTATGTGCCGCCGCCATTTGCCGCGGACTCGATCCTCGAAGCGATTGATGCCGAGATTGAATTGATCGTTGCGATTACCGAAGGTGTTCCGGTGCTCGACATGGTGCGGGTGAAGCGGGCGCTGCAAGGCTCCAAGTCGCGCCTCATCGGCCCCAACTGCCCTGGCGTTTTGACCCCTGATGAATGCAAGATCGGTATCATGCCCGGCAGCATCTTCAAGAAAGGCTCTGTCGGCGTTGTCTCTCGTTCCGGTACGCTGACCTATGAAGCGGTGCATCAGACGACGGCGGTTGGCCTCGGCCAGACCACAGCGGTGGGTATTGGCGGTGACCCAGTTAATGGCACCAACTTCATCGACGTGCTCGAGCTCTTCCTGGCCGACGACGACACCAAGTCGATCATCATGATCGGTGAAATTGGCGGCAGCGCGGAAGAAGAAGCGGCGCAGTTTATCGCGGACGAAGCCAAGAAGGGTCGCAGCAAGCCGATGGTCGGCTTTATCGCTGGTCTCACGGCGCCTCCGGGTCGCCGCATGGGCCATGCGGGTGCGATCGTTTCCGGCGGCCAGGGCGGCGCGGAAGACAAGATCGCGGCGATGGAAGCGGCCGGCATTCGCGTGTCACCTTCGCCAAGCGAACTGGGCACGACGCTCGATGCGATGCTGAAAGAAACGGTCTGAAGATAGTCTAGTGCCCCTGCGCAGGCAGGGGCCGCCCTCCCCAAGGAACTTATCATGGGATTAGAAGGTCAGGAATTTAACGGTTCACCGGAAACGGAAGAAGGCCCGAGCTGGCAAAAGAAACATTGGCCGATTGATGACGCCGATGAACTGAACAGCGCGCTCGACCCCACGCAAATGGGGATCGAGATCAAGGCGGCTGCTGCGAAATCCGGCAAGTCGATGTCGGATGCCGAAGTGGCGCTGGCGGCGGAGAAATCGATCCGCGCGATGATGCTAATCCGCACCTATCGCGTGCGCGGGCATCTCGGCGCCAATCTGGATCCGCTTGGCCTGTCCAAGCTGGAGGAACCCGCTGACCTGACCCCTGAATTTCATGGCTTTAAGGCGGATGAGCTGGACAAGCCCGTCTATCTCGGCGGCGTATTGGGTTTTGAAACCGCGTCGATCAAGGAAATCGAAGCCGTGCTGCGCGCCAATTATTGCGGATCGGTTGGCCTCGAATATATGCATATTGCCGACACTGAGGAGCGCCGCTTCCTGCAGGACCGGATGGAGGGCAAGGACGCCGCCATCCAGTTTACACCGGAAGGCAAGAAAGCGATCCTCAACAAGGTGATCGAGGGCGAGGAATATGAAAATTTCCTCGGCAAGAAATATGTCGGGACCAAGCGTTTCGGCCTCGACGGCGGCGAAGCGATGCTGCCAGCGCTGGAAAATGTCATCAAATATGGCGGCCAGTCGGGCGTGCGCGATATTGTCTATGGCATGGCCCATCGCGGGCGGCTGAACATCTTGGCCAATGTGATGGCCAAGCCTTACAAGGTCATCTTTCACGAATTCCACGGCGGCTCGGCCAACCCGGATGAAGTGGGCGGCTCTGGCGATGTGAAATATCATCTCGGCACCTCCACCGACCGCGAATTTGATGGCATCAACGTGCACATGTCGCTGGTGCCCAATCCCTCGCATCTCGAAGCGGTGGACCCGGTGGTGCTCGGCAAGGTCCGGGCGCAGCAGGTCGCACGCGATGACCTCACCAAGCATGAGCAGGTGCTGCCTGTATTGATCCACGGCGATGCGGCCTTTGCGGGTCAGGGCATTGTCTGGGAATGTCTCGGCTTCTCCGGCATCCGCGGCTATAATACCGGCGGCTGCATCCATTTCGTGATCAACAACCAGATCGGTTTCACCACCAGCCCGCAATTTGCGCGCAGCTCGCCTTATCCAAGCGACGTGGCGAAAGGCGTGCAGGCACCGATTTTCCATGTGAACGGCGATGATCCTGAAGCGGTGACCTTCGCCTGCAAGATCGCGATAGAGTTCCGCCAGCGCTTTGGCCGCGATATTGTCATCGACATGTGGTGCTATCGCCGCTTTGGTCATAATGAAGGTGATGAGCCAAGCTTCACCCAGCCGATCATGTATGCAGCGATCAAAAAGCATCCCAAGGTCAGCAAGCTTTATGAGCAGCGGCTGATCGAGGAAGGCGTGATTGACGCGGACTGGGGCACGAGCACACGCAAGGCCTTTGCCGACCATCTCGAAGGCGAATTCAAGGCGGCAGATGATTATGAGCCAGACAAGGCTGACTGGTTTGGTGGCCGCTGGCAGGGCCTGCATGTTCCCGCGGACCCGGAAACAGCACGGCGCAATGTTGAAACAGCCATTGATGCCAAATTGTTCGAGAGCCTGGGACGGACACTGACCACGGTTCCCGAAGGGCACAAGATTCACAAAACGCTCGGCCGTGTTCTCGATGCCAAGGCGAAGATGTTCCAGACCGGCGAGAATTTCGACTGGGCGACCGGCGAAGCGCTGGCGTACGGATCGCTGGTTGCCGAAGGTTATAACGTCCGCCTGTCCGGTCAGGATAGCGGGCGCGGTACCTTCTCTCAGCGCCATGCGGTCTGGGTGGATCAGGACAATGAAGAAAAATATGTGCCATTGAGCACCGTGCCGCATGGCCGGTTTGAAGTGCTCGACAGCCCGCTGTCCGAATATGGCGTGCTCGGCTTTGAATATGGCTATGCCGGCGCCGACCCGAAAACACTGGTGCTGTGGGAAGCGCAATTTGGCGATTTTGCCAATGGCGCACAGATCATGATTGATCAGTTCATCGCGTCCGGTGAGGCCAAATGGCTGCGCGCGAATGGCCTCGTGATGCTGCTTCCGCATGGCTATGAAGGGCAGGGGCCGGAGCATAGCAGCGCACGGCTCGAACGCTTCCTGCAACTATGTGCGCAGGACAATATCCAGGTTGCGAATATCACAACACCAGCCAATTATTTCCACGTATTGCGCCGCCAGATGCTTCGTAGTTTCCGCAAGCCGCTGGTCATCATGACGCCCAAGTCGCTGCTCCGCCACAAAATGGCAGTTTCCAGCGCCGAGGAATTTCAGGGCGACCATCATTTCATGCGGATCAAGTCGGACACCAATCCGCCAGCGGACAAGGATATCAAGCGGTTGGTACTCTGCTCGGGTAAGGTCGCCTATGATCTTATCGAAGCACGTGATGCAGCGGGCGACAAGAATACGTCGATCGTCCGGATCGAGCAGCTTTATCCCTTCCCGGCCGAACCACTGGTCGTACGTCTGAAGCGGATGAAAAATCTCGAGACTCTGGTCTGGGCACAGGAAGAGCCGAAAAATAACGGCAGCTGGGACTTTGTCCGGCCCTATCTGGAGGATTGTCTGGAACAGGCGAAAGTCGGGCCGACTGACCCCGTCTATGCCGGGCGCGTGGCGTGTGCTTCGCCAGCAACGGGGCTGGCCTCTCGGCATGTAGAACAGCAGGGAAAGCTGGTTGCCGAGGCTTTGGGGCATCCGGTAAAAAAGTGATGATGAGCGGAAAATTCCGCCGATGAAAGTGAGCATAAGACTATGGCAACAGATGTAAAAGTCCCCGTACTGGGAGAATCGATTACCGAAGCGACTGTGGGTGAATGGCTCAAGCAGCCGGGTGATACGGTGGATGCCGACGAGCCCATTGCCAGTCTGGAAACCGACAAGGTAGCTCTGGAAGTGCCAGCTCCTGAAGCGGGTACCTTGAGTGAGCATCTCGTTGCCGTCGGCGATACTGTCGAGGTAGGTGCGATTATCGCGAAGATTGAAGCCGGCGGCGGTGCTGCGGCGTCGGCAGCCAAAGCTGCTCCGGCACCGGCGGCAGCCAAGGCAGAACCAGCAGCGGATGCATCCTCTATAACCCTGTCACCGGCGGTCCGCCGTCTGGTGCTGGAGCATGGAGTCGACCCCAGCAAGATCAAAGGCACCGGCAAAGATGGCCGCCTGACCAAAGATGATGTCGAGCAATATGTGAAGACCGGTGCTGAGGCGCCGTTGGTTGAGAAGGGTACGGCAAAAGGTGCCGAGGTTCCGACCACCGCGCCAGCAGCTGGCGGCACCCGCAATGAAGAGCGCGTGCGGATGACCCGCCTGCGCCAGACCGTCGCCAAGCGTCTGAAAGAAGCACAGGATACGGCGGCTTTGCTGACGACATTTAACGATGTCGACATGACCGCGGTGATGGAAACGCGCAGCAAATATAAAGAGCTGTTTGCCAAGAAACATGGCGTGAAGCTGGGCTTCATGGGTTTCTTTGCCAAGGCCGCCTGTCTCGCATTGAAAGACGTGCCGTCGGTCAATGCGCAGATTGATGGCGATGAGATTGTCTATCACGACTATGTCGATATCTCGGTCGCGGTGAGCGCGCCCAATGGTCTGGTTGTGCCTGTGATCCGCAATGCCGAAGCGATGAGCTTTGCAGATGTCGAGAATACCATTGGCGATTTCGGCAAGCGCGCCAAGGATGGCACGCTGACCATGGCAGATATGAAAGGCGGCACGTTTACGATTTCTAATGGCGGTGTATTCGGCTCGCTGATGTCGACCCCGATTATCAACCCACCACAATCGGCTGTGCTCGGTTTGCACCGGATCGAACAGCGTCCGGTGGTGATGCCAGACGGATCCATTGAAGCGCGTCCGATGATGTATCTGGCGCTGAGCTATGATCATCGTCTGATCGATGGCCGTGAAGCGGTGACATTCCTGGTGCGGATCAAGGAAGCGATTGAAGATCCGACCCGGCTTTTGATTGATTTGTAACCTAGGTAACAACCCTAACTCGTCATGCTGAACTTGTTTCAGCATCTACTAAGGCCCCGAAACAAGTTCGGGACGACGAACCAAGAGGCAGAATATGGCTAACAGTGAATATGACTATGATGTTCTGGTAATCGGCTCTGGCCCCGGCGGTTATGTCGCGGCTATTCGAGCCGCGCAGCTCGGCCTGAAAACCGCTTGTGTGGAGAGCCGGGAGACACTGGGCGGCACCTGCCTCAATGTTGGCTGCATCCCGTCCAAGGCGATGCTGCACGCGTCGGAGCTTTATCATGAAGCCCATAGCGGTGCCCTTGAGAAATTCGGCATCAAGCTGACAGGTGCGAAACTGGATCTCAAACAGATGCACGCGGAAAAATCCAAGGCGGTCGACGAACTGACCGGCGGGATCGAATTTCTGTTCAAGAAGAACAAGGTCGAATGGCTAAAAGGGCGCGGCGCGTTTGAAAGTGCGAATAGCGTCAAGATCGGCAACAAGACGGTCACCGCGAAAAACATCATCATCGCAACCGGGTCTTCGGTCACCCCGCTGCCGGGCGTCGATATCGACAATAGCAAACATGTCGTCGTCGACAGCACCGGTGCACTCGAACTGCCGAAAGTGCCGAATCATATGGTCGTCATTGGCGGCGGCGTAATTGGTCTGGAACTGGGCAGCGTTTGGCTGCGTCTGGGTGCGAAAGTGACCGTCGTGGAATATCTCGACAAGATCCTGCCCGGCATGGATGGCGATATTCGCAAAGATGCCGCCCGCATCTTCAAGAAACAGGGCTTTGACATCAAGACCGGAACCAAAGTGACCGGGTGTACCGTTAAAGGCAAAAAAGCGACTCTGACCGTGGAACCAGCGAAGGGTGGCGATGCAGAAACCATCGAAGCGGATGCGGTACTGGTGGCGATTGGTCGTCGGCCCAATACCGATGGCCTCGCGCTCGATAAGGCAGGGCTGGAAACCAACAAGCACGGCCAGATTGAAGTCGGTCATGATTTCCAGACGGCGGTTAAAGGCGTCTACGCTATCGGTGATGTCACCCCCGGACCGATGCTCGCACACAAGGCCGAGGATGAAGGCATTGCCGCAGCCGAATTTGTCGCAGGTCAGCAAGGTATCGTGAACCATGACCTGATCCCCGGCGTGGTCTATACCTATCCGGAAATTGCCAGCATCGGTAAAACTGAAGAAGAGGTCAAGGAAAGCGGTGTCGCCTACAAGGTCGGCAAATTCCCCTTTGCAGGCAACAGCCGCGCGAAGACCAATCGCGATACTGACGGCTATGTAAAAGTGATTGCCGACGCGGAAACGGATCGTGTGCTGGGTGCGCATATCATTTCTTCGCTCGCGGGAACCCTTGTCGCACAAGTCACGCAGGCGATGGAATTTGGCACAACAAGTGAAGATATTGCCTACACCTGTCATGCCCATCCGACGCACAGCGAAGCGGTCAAGGAAGCAGCGATGGCGGTACAGGGCAAACCCATCCACATGTGATTTGACGGTACCATTATTATCGGCGCATAATCTGTAGCGGAGAGAGAAAAATATGACGATCCCTTCCCTTACAGATCAGCCCGGCGCCATAGCTGTGGCAGCCGATATCGCGGCAGGAAAATTAACGGCAGTCGAAGCGGTAGAGGCTGCGATCAAGCGTATTGAAAAGCTGGACGGCCCAATAAATGCAGTTGTCGTGCGCGATTTTGAGCGCGCCCGACAAGCCGCGCGCGATGCCGATGCGCGGCTGGCCAAAGGCGATCGCAGCCCCTTGCTGGGCGTGCCGATGACGGTCAAGGAAAGTTTCAACATTGCCGGACTGCCGACCAGCTGGGGAATTGAGGCGGCCGCCGGTAATATTGCCGAATCAGACGCGTTAGTGGTCCAGCGCCTCAAAGCCGCCGGTGCGGTCATCCTTGGTAAAACCAACGTACCACCCATGTTGGCCGACATGTTTTCCGAAAATGCGATCTATGGACGGACCAGCAACCCTCACGATTTGGGACGATCGCCCGGCGGGTCATCCGGAGGCGGTGCCGCTGCTGTGGCCAGCGGGATGGTGGCACTGGAATATGGTTCGGACATTGGCGGTTCGATCCGCGTCCCGGCCCATTATTGCGGCATCTGGGGGCACAAGCCAACCTATGGTGTGGTGAGTGGTGACGGCCATTTCATGCCGGGTTTTCAGGAGGGGGCTTTTCGGCCGCTTTCCGTGGTCGGACCGCTGGCCCGCAATGCTGATGATCTGGAGCTTCTGTTCGAACTGACGCTGGACCGGTCTCTGCCCAAGCAGTCGAAATCCTTGGGCGAAACGCGCATATTGCTGCTTGCCGACCATCCTTGCGTAACTATGGGGGAAGGCATGCGGCAGTGCATGGAAGCTGTTGTCGCCCGCCTGGAGGATAGCGGGGTAGAGGTGGCGCGCTCGACCACCTTGCTGCCGGATCTGGAGCAGCAGCATCGCGATTATCTGCATATGCTAAACGTCATTATGACAGCTGGAGCGCCGCGGCCCGATGGCACTGTTGTGACGGCGGCCGATTGGTTCGGTCTGCTGGATGCACAGGCCCGTAACCAGCGGCGTTGGCGCGACTTGTTTGAAGAATATGACCTCGTGATAGCTCCGCCATCCAGCATGCCGGCATTTCCTCATGATACCCGGCCTATGAAGGACCGAACGTTGTCGATTGATGGTGTCGATCAGCCTGCTGCCGAACAGCTTGCCTGGTCGGGTCTAGTAACATTTCCGGGCTTACCGGCGACGGTCCTGCCCATCGGGCAAGTCGATGGGCTGCCGGTCGGGATGCAGGTCATTGCTGATCGCTATGAGGATCATAAAGCCATAGCCGGCGCGCGTGAGATCGGCGTGCTGCTGGCCAGCGAATAGCTGATGCACGGAAGATTTTATCACTGGCATGTCTGGCTTGGCTGGTTGATCGGTGTACCGATCATATTGTGGACTGCTTCTGGCCTGTTGATGGTGTCGCAGCCGATTGAAACCGTGCGCGGCAATCATTTGCGCAGCGAGCAGCCTGCGCTCGATCCGATCATACCGGTGGCACCCGTTTTGGAAGGCCGAAAGGCCAAAGACCTGACCCTGCAGCAAAATGTGCAGGGCCCGTATTGGGTCATAAGCTATGCCGATGGCGGTAAAAGGCGGGCCGATCCCGTGACCGGAAAATTGCTGCCACCGATTGCTGCTGCTGAAGCCAGTGCGCTGGCTATCGCGGCCCGGTCGGATGTTACTGCAATACAGTCCGTTGCAAAATATGCGGCAGACAAAGCACCATCGGATTTGCGCCGGGATCGCCCGTCTTGGCAGGTTGTTTTCGAGGATGACGCCCGTTTCTATATCGATGCGGATACCGGCGAATTGCTCGCCGTCCGTACCAAATTCTGGCGTGTTTTCGATTTCATGTGGGGTTTGCATATCATGGATTTGCAAACCCGCGAAGATACCAGCCATCCGATCCTGATCGGGTCGGCTGTGCTGGCTCTGTTCAGTTCAATACTGGGCTTCGTGCTGCTGTTCACGCGTGGTGCCCGCAAAAGACGGAAAAGCGTTTGAATAGCACGGTCCTTTACAACGCGCTGGGCTGGCTTGACCTGTTCGGCATTGCGGTCTTCGCGATATCAGGCGCTCTGGTTGCCGCGCGCAACGGGCAGACCTTGATCACCTTTGCGTTTTTCGCGCTTGTTACCGGGGTCGGCGGCGGTACCGTGCGCGACTTGCTCATCGGGGCTCCGGTTTTCTGGGTCCAGGACAGCCGTGTGCCGATCCTGTGTCTGGGTATTGCGCTGATTGTCTGGATCACGCCGGTTCGGATCTGGCGTCCGGCAGCCGTAGACTGGTTCGACGCCATCGGGCTGGCGGCTTATTCCGTCTTCGGTGCGGCCAAGGCGCTGCAGTTAGGCATTGATCCGGTGCCTGCGGCGATTATGGGGATTATCACCGCAAGCGTCGGCGGCGTCATTCGTGACCTGATTGCCGGGGAACCGTCTATCATCATCCGGCCAGAACTTTATGTTACGGCGGGGGCCTTGTCAGCCTTTGCGTTTGTTGGCCTTGCGCAGACTGGCATACCCGGGATCATCGCTGCCTTGATCGCTTTTGCTGCAGGTTTTGCCTTGCGCGCTTTGGCTATCGTGAAGGGATTGTCCCTACCGTCCTATCGCGGAGCCGAGGACAGCGAATAGCTCCTGAGCAGATCGAAAAGGGCAGGTGTCTGACTATGTACTCTGGGGCTAACTCCGCCGCATTCCAGACATAGAGCCTGTACGTCTTCGCGTGCCATCAAACCGCGAGCGGTCTGTAATGCTTGGGCAAAACTCGCCTTTTGTTGCCGCGCAACCCAACCGATCATGCCAGTGACCGGTTTGGCTCTGGCTTCCCCAAAGGGTGTTCCTCCAAGCGGAAGCCATTTGAACACGGGTGCCTCCTCAAGATATTTCGCATGATAGTCGCCCTCCTCAAGCCCGGCGCGTTTCGCTGCTTCGGCGAGCGCTTCTTTCATCCCGCCAAAACTGTCTACCAGTCCCAGTTGCCGAGCTGTGCCGCCGTCCCAGACTCGGCCCTGACCAATAGTATCAACCTCTGCGTTGGTCTTGCCGCGCGCCTTTCCGACGAGGCTGAGGAAATCCTCATAGCTATGCTCAACTCCCGATTGCAGGACAGTGTTGAGATCTTCGCTGAAACCGCCGACAAAATCCGGTTCGCCAGATAGGGGAGTCGTCTGCACACCATCAGCGGTAACGCCCCATTTACCCAGGGCTTTTTCAAAACTGGGCAAGACGGCAAAGACACCAATGGATCCGGTAATCGTATCCGGCTCGGCCATGATATGATCGCCTGCCGCGGCAATCCAATAGCCGCCGCTGGCTGCAACATCCCCCATGGAGATAACAATGGGAATCTCGGCTTTCTTAATGTCGTCAAGTGCTAACCGGATTTCTTCGCTGGCAAAGGCCGATCCTCCAGGCGAGTTTACCCGTACAACGAGTGCCTTGATCTGCTTTTCTTCGAGCGCCTTGTAAATCTGTTCGGCAATCCGGCCGCTGGCGGCAATGCCGGGTCCAGCGTTGCCGCTGACAATTTCTCCGGCGACGGTGATGACACCAATTGCGTCACCGCTGCTGCCTTCGGGATTGGCGGCGACGAAACCGTCATAGTCAATGCTTTTGAAACTGTCCGGAGACGGCTTTGTGTCTTCCCCAACTTTTTCAGCAACATAGCGACCAAAGGCTACCCGGTCGCCAATTTTATCGACCAGTTTTTGCTCGACTGCGATCTTGGTATAGTCACCTCCGGCGGTCTTGATGAGGGTCGCCGGATCATTGGCATAGGGCTCAATCACGGCTTGTGGGCGCGCCTTTTTTACTTCCGCCAACCAACTGTCCCACATGACGGAATAAAGCGCTGCGGATGCCTCTTTCGCTTCAGGGGACTGGTTGTCGCGCATATAGGGCTCCACCGCGCTCTTATAGGTGCCGACACGGTAGATATTGGCGGTGATGCCCAGCTGATCGATCAGATTTTTATAGTAAAGCCTGTTACCACCGGGGCCGGCAAAGACAATACCGCCCATCGGGTCCATCCAGATTTCATCGGCATGGGCCGCCAGCTGATAACTGTCATCGCTGTAGAAATTGGCATAGGCATAAATTGGTTTTTCGGCCAATTTGACCTGCTCAAGTGCCTCGCTTACGGCGTTGAGACTGGTTTGTCCGGCGCCCATGAAAGTGCTCAGGTCAAGAACCACGGCTTTCACCCGGTCATCTTCGGCCGCGGCATCAATCGCGCGAACCACATCCCGCAACCGATATTCGCGCATGGTATTCTCATTATTCGTGAACATGGCTGTAAAATCCTGCTGTGCAGGTTGTTCGACAATGACACCATTGAAATCGAGGAGTAGTGCGCCGTCATTAATTGCTGCCACATTGGGCCGGACCGAAAGAGCCGCATAAAGGACAGCGAAGAACAGCAACATTGCGATCAGGACCAAAGCGTCTTTGATCGCTACCAGAAATTTCCAAGCTGCACGGGCAAACTGCATTGTCGTCATTCTCCACAAGAAAGGCGGCTGATCATCGCTGACCGCCGCCTTTTATATGGTTATACCTGCCGGAAATTACCAGCGGATAAGATGCGGTACGACAAATCTTCCGATCAGAGCACTGACCAGTACCGGCAGGGTGAACCATAATCCGATATAGTAAATGTCGTTAAACGGGCAGAAAATATTATAAGCAGCCGCTCCCAGAGCGCCGGATGCGATGCCGACCAGCCAGCCAGCGCGTTCCGGAGAGGTTGGCGCGCCTTGGCGTAACCAGGTGGTCAGACCGCCGCCAATGACCAAAGCTGACATCATGCTGACCGTCAGGCAGCGCAGACCTTCAGTGGGTCGCAACGCTTCTACTGGCGGCATGTTGATCGCGCTCATGATAGCTGCTGTCAGCGGGAATAGAGCTGCCGTAACCAGCGCCCAAATCCAACCGCGATTGAGATTGCCAACACCGGGTCGAGCCATATTGGCTGCTGCAAAAGCCGTTGCAATACCAAGCATCAAGAGCACGCCGCTGCGCAGGAAGAACATCTGATGAGCCATGCCCATCGCCAGATCACCGCGTACGCCCAAAAAGAAGGCGACACTGGAAGAGACGGCCAACATCAGGATCGCTGTCACCGCCATACCGCCTGAAGGTTTCAGGGTACGGACCGGTGCAAGATCATCGACCAGGTCATCGATCAGGCTATTTGCTACTTCACTCATTTCATTCACTCTCGATAAGGGCGCTCATTTTCTTGAGCCCCCGATGGATATTTACTTTCACCAGTGATTCCGACTGGCCGGTTTTTGCCGCGGCTTCGGCAATGCTTAGTCCCTCAATTTTTACCATGGCGATAACATCGGCCTGTTTATCAGGGATCATTCCCAATAAACGTTCCAAGCTCACCTTGGCGGTTACGTCCTCATCCTGTGGATCGGCAACCAGTTCTTCATTCAGTTCGCCATGCTCGTGGCGATAGATTTTGCGCAGGCCGTCAATCCAGCGATAACGTCCGATGGCGGCGAGCCAGGGCAAGAACGCTTTGGTAGGATCATAGCTGGCCCGCTTTTTGTGCAACGAGATCAACGTTTCCTGCACCAGGTCATCAACCTCCGCCGGATTGATCTTGCGCGCATAATAGCGCCGCAGCCATTTCTCGCACTCCGTCAGCAGACTGGCATAACATTGTTTGTCGCCGCCCTGCGCCTTGACCATTAAATGGCGCAATGTTTCTTCATTGGCGATCATGGCTACTCTCCCCGGCTTCCCAGCTTAGCCCAGTTTCCCGCCGACCAGCTTGTCGAGGGAGAATAGGCCGCCGCCACGCGTAATCAGGACCAGTGCCAAGGCTACCCAGATAATATGCACGGACCACCAAGCTTCAGGATAGACGAAAAACTGGATGACCAAGGTCATGACTAGCAGCCCGGCCGCGCCAAAGCGGGTTGCAAGACCCAATACGAGTAGAATCGGGAAGAAATGCTCGGCATAGGTAGCGATCAAACCGGTGATTTCGGGAAAAGGCATGCCATATTCATCACGGAACAGATCGACGGTCAGTTCTTTCATCGTCAGAAAACTGCCATCTTCGACCTTTGTGCGGGCAGAGCGCCAGAATATGCCAGCCAGTGCCACGCGGGCAAAGAGGAGCGCGATCGCTTCTGGAAAAGCGCCGCTTACTAGACCAATTGCTTTTTTAATCAGGTTCATCATTTCGGTTACCCCGTTAAATCATTCATTATATTCTCATTATCACGCCGCTTTGGATCAGCTTTATGATCCTCTCCATTGCAGTGTCTTCACCATCCAGTTCGATGGCTGCTGCCAAAAGGTTACCCATAGTTGAAATATTTGCAATTTTTTCCGCAATATCGTGTTCTAACTGGGTGAGCGGGTGAAATAGAACTTCAGCTTCTGGGCGTGCGACCATCAGTGCATCAGGCGTGCCATCTCCTAATTCTGCCAGCTCCGGCGAAAGTGCTCCGGTCAGGTTGACCAACCGCATTGCGGGATGCGCGCCGATCTCAAGGCCGAGAAGGCTTTCTTCATCCAGTGTCGCAATGTCATTAAGCGCAAGCGGCGTAGCCTCGGCGCTATGGTAGCTTTTGATCCACGCCCATTCTATCCGGGCCAGATCCACTTCGGTTTCGCTAAACCCCTGTTTTGCGAGAAAATCCCCAAAATCTGCGGCGATACTGTTCATGTCACAGGTCAGGATGTGGTCCTGCTCGATATAGTCTCGAGAAATGGCGTGAAAAGGCTCATGTCCCATATGTTCGTGCAATTTGGGATAGGCGTTTTCAAGCGCGACGAGCCGTGCATGGGAAACAGTATTGGCATGAGCCTTCAGGCCCAGAAGCGCTCGTTCCGCACTCTCGCTGAATAGGTCATCTGGGAAATGGGTCGGGCCTTTTTGCAGGCAAGCGATGAAGCGAGACTGGCCGTCAGCTAGCGAGGGCATGCTGTTCATCTTGTAAAACATGGCTGTTCAGCACCGTTTCAACTTTTGAAACTTCTGCCATTAACACGCTATATTCGGGAATATCCGTGTCCCATTCAATCAATGTGGGCTTGGGCCCAGCGCGTTTGATGAAGCGTTCATACAGCCGCCAGGTGATATCGCTGACAATCGAGCCATGATCGTCGATCAGCAATGGACCATCGTCATGCTCTTCACGTGCATGGCCAGCAAGATGCATTTCCCCGACAATATCCGGATCAATGGCATCTATATAGGCCTCCATATCCAGCCCGACATTAGTAGCGGTGACTTCGACATTATTGACATCGAATAGCAGGCCGCAGCCAGACTTTTTGCAAAGGGCCGAGATGAAGTCAGTCTCGCTCATCTCGTCATCACGGTAGCTGAGATAGCGCGACGGGTTTTCGACCAATATGGGCCGTTTTAGCCGGTCCTGCACCTTGCCAATCTCTGCGGCGAAATGATTGAGTGCTTCTTCTGTATAGGGAATGGGGAGCAGATCGGGATAGCGATCATGGGCGTTACCGCTCCAGCTCAGATGATCGGAAACCATGGCTGGTTGGTAGCGATTACAAAGATCGGCAATTTTATCGAGATCATATTGGTTCAGACCATCAGCTGAGCCAAGCGAAAGTCCGACGCTGTGAAAGCTCAAAGGATAGTCTTCGGCGATGGCGGTCAGCCAACGGTGTAGCGGGCCGCCATCACCGAAGTAATTCTGCGGATGTACCTCGACCCATCCGGGTTTTTTTGATCCGACTTCTTCGGACAATACATCATTATAATGTACTGACTTCAAACCTATGCCACCTGATGGAGGGAGGGAGTGAGGCACAGGCGTCTTCATAACGGACAGACCAAAATTTGAGGTTTGAGTAGAGGTAGCATCCACAAAACTTAGCGTAGAATCACGTTTCGCGCCAGAGGCTTGAACGTGATTGAAGGTGGTTTAACCTCTCTGCGGTACTGGCTTCTTGTTGCCTTTTTTCGCGGTCAGCGAACCACCGGCTTTAACACAAGCGCCCTTGGCGGTGTATTTCCAGGCATTGCCCTGATAGTCGGCGGTTGAAGTGCCGGCACAGCTTGTGCCTGGTCCTGCGGCACAATCATTCTTGCCCTTCAGCGCGATACCGAAACATTTCTCTTTGGCACCAGCCGCAACGGCAGTGGTTGGCGAAATCGCAATAGTCGCAGCAGCGGCGAGGGCAGCAGCAGCGGCAGTGGCTTTGATCATGGAGTTGGACATTTGATTTTCCTCTCTTAGAGATTGGGTAATAGGGGCGAACCTGTCGTGCAGGCTCATCATGTGTTTCGGTGGAAGGACCCGGCTGGTTACATCTCTTTTTCCAAAGTCCGGAAAAACTGGTGCGGGATTTTCCGAAAATGGCTTTTTTCTAAAGGATACAGCTTGCAAAAAGATTTCGAATTTTTTGCGGGAAAGCCTTGACGATCGCTCAGAATAGCCCATATGAGCGTCGTTAGCACTCGACTCAAGGGAGTGCTAATCCTCCATTTGAATATATCTTGATGGCCCGGGCTAAAGGAGCGGGGCCGCAGGAAAGTAAATTTGGACAAGAAAGGCAAACTTATGAAATTTCGTCCACTACATGATCGTGTGCTGGTTAGCCGCGTAGACGCGGACACGAAAACCGCTGGCGGCATCATCATTCCTGACAGCGCTCAGGAAAAACCATCCGAAGGTAAAGTTGTTGCTGTTGGCAATGGTTTGAAAGACGACAATGGCAAGTCAACACCGCTCGACGTCAAAAAAGGCGACAAGATCCTGTTCGGCAAATGGTCCGGCACGGAAGTCACCGTTGAAGGCAAAGACCTGATCATCATGAAAGAAAGCGATATCCTCGGTATCATCGAGTAGTCGCATTGCATTTCACTAAACATTCATTCTCATAAGCAGAGGAAAATAACATGGCTGCTAAAGACGTAAAATTTGGTCGCGACGCACGCGAACGCATTCTGACCGGTGTCAACACGCTGGCTGATGCTGTAAAAGTAACCCTTGGTCCTAAAGGCCGCAACGTCGTTCTCGACAAATCATTTGGCGCACCGCGCATCACCAAAGATGGTGTATCGGTTGCCAAGGAAATTGAACTGAAAGACAAGTTCGAAAATATGGGCGCCCAGATGCTTCGTGAAGTTGCATCGAAAACCAACGATGTTGCTGGCGACGGCACCACCACCGCGACCGTTTTGGCGCAGGCGATTGTCAAGGAAGGCATGAAGTCCGTTTCTGCTGGCATGAACCCAATGGACCTAAAACGCGGCATCGACCAGGCGGTTGATAAGGTTGTTGCTGATCTGCAAAAGCGTTCCAAGAACGTCAAAGGCAGCTCCGAGATTTCTCAGGTTGGCGTTATCTCTGCAAATGGTGACGAAGAAGTTGGCCAGAAAATCGCAGAAGCGATGGAAAAAGTGGGCAAAGAAGGCGTTATAACGGTTGAAGAAGCCAAGGGCCTCGACTTTGAACTCGACGTTGTGGAAGGCATGCAGTTTGACCGCGGTTACCTGTCGCCATATTTCATCACCAACCCGGACAAGATGATTGCGGACCTCGAAAATCCATACATCCTGATCCACGAGAAAAAGCTGACCAACTTGCAGCCTATGCTCCCAATTTTGGAAGCTGTTGTACAAGCTGGACGTCCGCTTTTGATCATTGCCGAAGATATTGAAGGCGAAGCGCTGGCAACTCTCGTGGTCAACAAACTGCGCGGCGGTCTGAAAATCGCAGCCGTGAAAGCTCCTGGCTTCGGTGATCGCCGTAAAGCGATGCTAGAAGATATCGCGATCCTCACCAAAGGTGAGATGATCTCCGAAGATCTCGGCATCAAGCTGGAAAGCGTTACGCTGAACATGCTCGGTCAGGCGAAAAACGTCACGATCGACAAAGACAACACGACCATTGTTGATGGTTCCGGCAAGTCGAAGGACATCAAGGCCCGTGTTGAAGCGATCCGTACGCAGATCGAAAACACTACATCCGACTATGACAAAGAAAAACTGCAAGAGCGTCTGGCGAAACTCGCTGGCGGTGTTGCCGTGATCAAAGTCGGCGGTGCAACCGAAGTCGAAGTGAAAGAGAAGAAAGACCGTGTTGACGATGCATTGCATGCAACCCGCGCTGCGGTTGAAGAAGGAATCGTCCCTGGCGGCGGAACCGCACTTCTTTATGCAACCTCTGCTCTCAAAGGTCTCGAAGGCCATAATGACGACCAGACCCGCGGCATCGACATTGTTCGTAAATCGCTGCAGGCTCCGGTTCGTCAGATTGCTGAAAATGCCGGTTTTGACGGCGCGGTTGTCGCTGGCAAATTGCTCGATCAGAAAGACAAGAATTTTGGCTTTAACGCGTTTAGCGACAAGTACGAAGATCTCGTCAAATCTGGCGTGATCGACCCAACCAAAGTTGTGCGCGCTGCTCTGCAGGACGCGAGCTCGGTTGCCGGTCTCTTGATCACCACTGAAGCCGCTGTCTCCGACGCACCGGACGACAATGCTGGCGGCGGCGCTCCTGCAATGCCTGACATGGGCGGCATGGGCGGCGGCATGGGCGGCATGGGCTTCTAAACAGCTCAGCCGTTCAGGCGCTCAGCTAAGGCTGAAAAAATACGAGGGGCTGGAAGGAAACTTCCGGCCCCTTTTTTTGTTTCTAACGGCAATATTCAGTGCGTCATCCTCGTTTGAGCTCCCTCAGCCGCGCTCGCACATATTTTGATGCTGATCGGAAGTGACTCGCACCTGCCGCCTCCGCCCAACGACCAGGTGTCCATTTATTGTTCGCGCCCTTCATCGGGCCATCATACAGATCACGATTTGAATGTGTCTCAATAAAATCCAAGAGTTTTTCGTAACTCTTGTTTAACGCCAGGACGGCTTCCTCCCAGTTGATATTGTTCTGCCTTTTTCTCAATTCGGCATTGTAGCGCTTTAGGTCATTCCACTTATAACCTTCGGCGGGAAAATATACGGTTTTCCCGGCCATTCCGTCGGAATACCAATTGAAAAATAGCTCAATCCAATGCGCTCGGTGCGAAACAACATCTTTAATAGACGTGTTATCTTCATCTTTACAAAGTGCGGCTTTGCTATCGATTGAAGATATCAGCCGTTCCAGCTTCTGATATTCTGCTTGCGTGATTTGATGCAATTCAGACTTGTTTTCCGCCGCCATCGCTGACCTACCTTTCAGGTGAAATATGGTCGATGCAGCGACATAGAGCGTTGATCCAAATCAACTCTCAAACACGCACCATCTTTAGGTGTATAGCAAGTACAGATATTCCTAGATATTCCCAAAGCGTTCGGACTGTGCCATGTCGTTGCCAACGTAACTTCTTGCACGGGGATTAAGCGGCATGACCAAGTTTCTCACACTCATATTGGCTTCCACCACATTGGCCGGACTCGCAGTAGCGGCTCCTGCGGTTCATGCCCAAAATGCTGCGCCGGCAGTCGCGGATGCGATGGAGACAGAGACGGATCGTCTCAACATCTGGTTTGACAAAAAATTTGAAGAACAGCTGGCTTTTAGTCCGATCCGCCAGACCCTGTTGGGCCGCCGGACCGCTTATGACCAGATTGATGATTATTCGATCGAAGCCGCAGACCGCCAGCTTGCATGGATGCGAGAGGCGACGGCCGAGCTGAAGCGTGACTTTGACTATGAGAAGTTAACGCCGGATGCGCAGATATCCTGGGACATGTGGCTGTTCCGACTCGAGCAGGCGGAGGCCGGCGTGGCGTTTCGACAAAATGGCTATGTCCTGCATCAGTTTAACGGTCAGCAATCATTCTTCCCGACCTTTCTGATCAACCAGCACCGCGTGGCTAGCGAGGCTGATATGGTCGCCTTTATCGAGCGGCTCAAAGGCAGTGCGCGGGCGCTCGACCAACTGCTAACGCGCGCGCAGGCCAATGCGGAATCCGGAACGCGGCCGCCACGCTTCGCCTATGAAGGGGTGATCAAGCAGTCCGAGAAAATCACCACTGGCACGCCTTTTGATACTGGCGAAGCGTCGGCCCTTTGGGAGGCGACTGAGAGCAAATTGGCCGCGCTTGTGGAAGCCGGTACGATTACGCAAGTCCGCTCGAACGAATTCAAAGAGCAGGCGCGGCTGGCGCTCACCGGTTCGCTGAAGCCAGCCTATGAGCGGATCATCACCTGGTTCAAGCAGGACTTGCCAAATACGAAAGCAGAACCCTTTGGTGTGTCCGAACTTCCCAATGGCGAAGCCTTTTATAATTACCGATTGGCCAATCAGACGACGACCGGTCTGACGGCGGAGGAAATTCACACCATCGGCCTATCCGAAGTCGCACGCATCCGCAGCGAGATGGAAGCGATCAAGGACAAGGTGGAATTTAAAGGCGACTTGCAAGCCTTCTTCACCTTCCTGCGTGAAGATGATCAGTTCTATTTCTCTGAAGATGACAAGGGCGCACAGGACTATATCGATACCGCCGAAAAGCATCTGGCATTTATCAAAACCCGCTTGCCGGATTTTTTCGGTACCCTGCCAAAGGCCGATCTGGTCGTGAAACGGGTCGAGCCCTTTCGGGAACAGGATGGCGCGGCCCAGCATTATCGGCCGGGTACACCGGACGGCACCCGCCCCGGCACCTATTATGCGCATTTGTCCGACATGCGCGCCATGCCGATCCACAGTCTGGAAGTGATTGCCTATCATGAAGGCAACCCGGGCCATCATATGCAAAGCTCGATTGCGCAGGAACTGACAGGCATTCCGAAATTCCGCGCACAGGGCGGTTATATCCCGGCCTTTGGCGAAGGATGGGCGCTCTATTCCGAGCTGTTGTCCAAAGAAATGGGGGCCTATGAAAATCCCTATTCCGACTTTGGCCGGCTAACTACGGAAATATGGCGCGCGATCCGGCTCGTTGTGGATACAGGACTACACACAAAAGGCTGGAGCGAAGAGAAGGCTGTGGCATATTTCCTCGCCAACTCGCCTATTCCAGAGACAGCAGTGCGCAGCGAAGTACGGCGCTATCTGGTCATGCCGGGACAGGCGACCAGCTATAAAATCGGCATGCTAAAAATCCAGGAACTGCGCGCCAAGGCGGAAAAAGAGCTGGGCGAAAATTTCGATATCAGAGGTTTTCATGACACCGTATTGGGCGGCGGCTCGGTGCCGCTGAACATATTGGAAAAGCAGGTCAATCAATGGATCGCGAAAGAAAAAGTGTCCTAGGGAAAGCACCCTAGGGAAAGCGCTGGGCCACGTAACACTTGCGGGATCGCCCGTTGCGATTTTTTCATTGGCCGCAACTTACGATCGTGCGGTAAAGCTATCCTGGATGTAAGGAGGAAGAACAGACAATGGTGTGCAGCACATTTGAGCTGTTCAAAATCGGCGTCGGACCTTCGAGTTCCCATACCATGGGGCCGATGCTTGCGGCTGCTACCTTTGTTGCGCGGATTGCGGATCAGGGGATTCTGGATCAGGTCACACGGACAGAGACCAAGCTTTTTGGCTCGCTTGCGCTTACTGGCAAGGGACACGCGACTGATCGTGCCATTTTGCTGGGCTTATCGGGCCAGGTCCCGGAAAACATACAACCGGATGCCGCCGATGCTCTGGTTGCACAGATTAGGAGCGAGAAACGGATCCAGCTGAAGGGCACGCAGGCTATCGGCTTTGACGAAGATACGGACGTTATATTTGATCAACGTAAGCGGCTGGACTTCCACTCCAACGCCATGCGGTTCACGGCCTTCAAAGGCGAGGAAGAGCTCGCCAGCCGCGTCTATTATTCCGTTGGCGGTGGCGCGATTCTGGATGAGGATCAGATCGGTGCCAATGATCCGGAAAGTGGATTATGGGACGTGCCGCACCCCTTTTGCTCCGGTGCTGATCTACTCAAAATTGCCGAGGAAAAAGGCCTGTGCATCGCCGATATCATGCGCAACAATGAACGCGCCGCCAAAACCGATGAAGAAATCGGCATCGGCATCCGCCAGATTGCCGATGCGATGTCGGCTTGCATTGATCGAGGTATAAAATCAGAGGGAATCTTGCCGGGCGGACTGAACGTGAAACGCCGGGCGCCCCTGATCCATGCGCGCTTGATGGAGCGGCAGGAGCGTGCGTTGTCCGATCCGCTGACGGTGCTCGATTGGGTAAACCTGTGGGCGCTGGCCGTGAATGAGGAAAATGCAGCGGGCGGCAAAGTCGTGACCGCCCCGACCAATGGTGCAGCGGGAATCGTGCCCTCGGTTTTGCGGTTTTACGAACGCTTTTCGCCGCAGGCCGATGTCGAGGGTGTAGAAAAATTCATTTTGACCGCCGCTGCCATTGGATCATTGTTCAAGGAAAACGCCTCGATCTCTGGCGCAGAAGTCGGCTGTCAGGGCGAAGTTGGTGTCGCCTGTTCCATGGCGGCGGCGGGTTTGACCGCGGCCTGGGGTGGCACGCCGCTGCAAGTCGAAAATGCTGCAGAGATTGGCATGGAGCATAATCTGGGCCTGACCTGTGACCCGGTGGCGGGGCTGGTGCAGGTGCCGTGTATCGAACGCAACGCCGTGGGATCGGTCAAAGCGATTGAAGCCGCGCGGCTGGCGATCATGGGCGATGGCACCCATCGCGTCAGCCTGGATGAAGTCATTGAAACCATGCGCAAAACCGGTCTGGACATGAGCGAACGGTACAAGGAAACATCGCAAGGCGGCCTAGCGGTCAATCTGGTCGAATGTTAGGGCTATAAAGACGGCCGGAGGATTGCATGGACAGATCGAAGATTTTCAGCAAGCGTTGGCTATGGGGCTTGGCCGTCGGAATCGGTGTTCTTGCCAGCGCCCTATGGCTTCTTCGCGCTGAAATAGGCTCCCGGCTTTTTGCCAATGCCGTGGAAAGCGCCGTTAGCCGAGACGTTATAGGTGATTTGCCCGAAGGCATGCATCTGGCCCTTTGCGGAACCGGGTCGCCCTTGCCGGACCCCAGTCGCGCTGGCCCCTGTTCAGCGGTGATGATCGACGGCAAGATGTTCATTGTCGACATAGGCGGCGGAGCGGTGCGCCGACTGGGTGAAATGGGACTGAGCCCGGGCCGGGTCGAAGCGTTGCTGCTTACCCATTTTCACAGCGACCATATTGACGGCATGGGCGAGCTGTTGTTGCAGCGCTGGGCTGGCGGCGGCCATGACGCGCCATTGCCGGTCATTGCGCCCGAGGGTGTGGCCGCGATTGTTGACGGGATAAATGCCGCCTATGCTGCCGACGCCGGCTACCGCGTGGCGCATCATGGCGAAGATATCATGCCGCCCTCCGGTATCGGCGGGATCGCGCAGTCTTTCGCCTTGCCCGCGGACGATGACGAGCAGATTGTCTATGATCAGGACGGCCTGAAAATCACGGCCTTTACGGTCAATCACGAACCGGTTGTGCCGGCAGTTGGCTACCGGTTCGACTATAAAGGCCGGTCTATCGTGTTTAGCGGTGACACCACGCGAAGCGCCACGGTCGAAAAGGCCTGTAACGGTTGCGACATATTGGTGCATGAAGTGCTGAACGCCGAGATGGTTGCGATTACCGAAGCGGCGATGAAAAAAGCCAAAAGACCGCGGCTTGAGAAGATCATGGCGGATATTCCCGACTATCACGCCACACCCGCCGAGGTGACGGAATCGGCCAAGGCTGCCAAAGCGAAAATGCTGGTCTTCTCCCATATCGTTCCGGCGGTACCGATCAGCCTTCTGGAACCCTATTATCTGCAAGGCGTCACTGCCGGCTTTGGCGGAAAAATCGTAGTGGGAAAGGATGGCATGCTGTTCATTCTCCCTGCCAATACAGATAATATCGAGCGGCAGGATTTGCTCTAGACTGCACCCTGAAAAAGGGGAGGCAGGCAATGACGACAAATCGTTTCTGGCAATTGAACAGGCGCCCTGAGGGTGACGATGTCGCCAGCGCGCTGTCGTTGGAGAGCGAGGCGATGCCGGAACTGGCCGAGGGGCAAGTGCTGGTTAAAGCTGCCTATCTTTCCATGGATGCTGGCACCCGCATGTGGATGACCGAGCGGGAGGACAGCTATCAGCCGCCGCTGGAATTGGGCACCAAGATGGTTGGCCTCGTGCTGGGCTATGTTGCTGCGTCGCGCCATGATGGATTTGTCGAGGGCGATCTCGTGCGCGGTTTTGGCCAATGGGCCGAACATGCTGTGGTCGAGCCGGAGCTTGCCGGGCTGGTGAAGGTCGATGCCAATATTAGCGATATGAAACAGTATTTTGGTGTGCTTGGGTTCAACGGCTGGACCGCGCTTTGGGGCCTGCAGGAGACGGCCGGGGTGCAGGCAGGGCATAATGTTCTGGTTTCGGCAGCGGCTGGTGCGACAGGTGTGCTGGCTTGCCAGATTGCGAAAATTTTGGGAGCTAATGTCCATGGCTTGGCAGGCGGGCCGGACAAATGTCGCTGGCTGGAGGAAGAACTCGGGATCACCAAGGCGATCGACTATCAAAATGACGATATCGCTGCGGAGCTGGCAAAAATCGAGGGCGGGATCAATGCCTATTTCGACAATGTTGGCGGGCCGATATTGGACGAGGTGCTGCCCAATATGGCACTTTACGGCCGCGTCGCACTATGCGGATTGCTGGCCCAATATAAAGGCGACGGGCGCGGGCAGGGGCCGGGACATTTTGACCAGATCCTGATGAAGCGGCTGCGTGTCGAAGGCTTTTTCTCGCCCGATTTCATGGATCAGGGCGAGCGACTAACAGCGCAGCTAAAGGACTGGCTGGAGCAGGGATTGATCGATACGCCCTTTGACGTGACCGAGGGCATTGAGAATGTGCTGGCTGCTTATGACAAGCTTTTTACCGGCGGCAATATCGGCAAGGTATTGGTCAAGCTTTAGGTCGCAACCGCAGCCCCCAGAGCGAGAAGCCCATGATCAGGGTCGCAAAGACAATTGATATCCCGACAATTGCGTCCCAACCGCCCCAGGCATAGGCGGCGGTGCCCAGCCAGCTCGACAGGCCTCCGCCGGTAAACATGATGACGATGTAAATGGTCATCAATCGGGTGCGGATTTCCGGGTCTCGACCAAACAGGATCGTGCGATTGGCGACATCCATTGACGCACCGCCAAAGTTGCTGAACAGGATCGGCAGGATCAATATCCATAGGCTGTTACCTGCAAATATAAGCAAAATCGCGCCGATCAACTGGGCGATGGCAAATAGCATGCGGGCCTTTTCGGCACCGATCCGGTCTGCCAGCCGGCCGGACCAGGGGGCGATAAAAACATTCATCCCGGCCAGTAGCGCGAGATAGCCCACAACATCGACCCCATAACCCATTTGCGGGCTGGTGATATGCAATCCAATGCCCAGCCATAAGGCCAGAAAAAACCCGAACGACAAGGCCTGAAGCAATCCTGCTAGCAATACGTCCGGCATGGTCCTGATTATCGGCCAGAGCGAGGCGATCAGTGTGCCGTAACTTTCCTGAGGCTCGCTATCATCGCGCAGCTTTTCATCCTTCTCCATGATCAGCGGCAAGATGACGAGCAACAGGAAGGTCAGCGCGGTGCCAACCCAATAGGCGGATCGCCAGCCAAAATAATGCCCCAGCACACCCGCACCTGCGCGGCTGCCGAGCAAACCAACCGTGATCCCAGCGGTCATGATGCCAGTAACATGACCGATGCGATCTGGCCGCACCCGTTTGGTGACATAGGCGGGCAGCAAATAGGGCGTGATGGTCGCAAAGCCGAGCAATGAAGATGCGGCGACGAACAGGCGGAAATCCTGCGCCGTCGCCATGGCAAGTAGCGCCAGAAACTGGCCTGCGACAAAGGTGATGACAAGCTTGCGGTTGTTGATCCGGTCACCGAGCGGCAAGAGCAGCAGTATCCCGAGCGCCAGTGCGATCTGATTAAAAGCGGGCACCAGCCCGAGAAATGTTCCGCTCACGCCAAAATCGTCTCCGACGGGCGCGATGAGCGGATGGATATAATAGCCGTTTGCGACCGCCACGGCACAAGCCATGGAAAAGAGAAACAATTTCGTTTCACTAATCCTGCGCGGTGCGGTTTTGCTGGAGGTTGGCGCGGCGTCGGTCAGTTTATCGGCTTTCTATATTGGGTCATCAATTGCTTGTGATGCCCATGACGAAAGCGGAGCCCCAAGTCCTCTATTTGTTTAGCTAGCGTCGATCACCTTTTGCAACTCTTTCAGGACGTCGCCATAGTTGCGATCGTTGAGCAGTTGGACCAGCTTGGGATCGGCGACGGCGGGATTACCGCTATCAAATGGCGGGTCGGGATCATATTCCAGCCCCAGCTGCACAGCCTCTGCAAATTGCTGTCCGGCAATTTCGGCGATCACGGTCAGGGCAAAATCGATACCCGAGGTGACTCCACCGGCGGTAATGACATTGCCATCTTTGACGACTCGAGCGGCTTCATAGGTTGCGCCGAATTTTTCGAGCAAGGACGTATAGGCCCAATGGCTGGTTGCGCGTTTGCCTTCCAGCAATCCCGCCGCACCCAATGCCAGTGAACCGGTGCAAACCGAGGTGACATATTGCGCCTCCGCTGCCTGATCGCGCAGGAATTGCAGTGTCTCGTCATCCTGTATGACATCGCGCGTGCCAAAGCCGCCCGGGACGCAAAGGAGGTCGGCCTGCGGACAATCGGCCAGGCTCGTATTTGGCATTATCGCAAAGCCGCTATCGGTTTGAATGGGCTGCACTGCCTTGGCTGCGGTGTGCACCACAGCCCCCGGCATGCGCGCCAGAAACTGGGCAGGTCCAGTAAAATCAAGCTGGGTGATACCGTCGAATAACAGAAAGACGATGTGGAAAGGTTTTTGTGTGTCGGCCATGAGCATGTCTCCTTCGTTTCAAGAAATGCCCAGGCGCCCGACTGAAAATTGCATCTTTGACTATGCACCCGCTCCCCGGTGGTGAACCACCCTATCGCGCCAGTTGCGAGTTGCACATTGATATCATCGCTATACCCCTAAAGGCAATCCGGAATTATTCGGTGCGCAAAGCCTCGATTGGCGACAGGCGCGATGCGCGCACGGCCGGGTAACCACCAAATAGCAAACCGATAAACGCAGAGAATATGATCGCACCAACGCCGACCCCAACGCCGATAGGAACCGGGAAATCGGCATAGACAGTCAGCGCCGTGCCGCCTGCTATAGCGAGTATCAGGCCCATAGCGCCGCCAATCACGCAAAGCACCGCCGCTTCGACCAGAAACTGGTTGCGGATATCGCTGCGCTTGGCACCCAAAGCCATGCGCAGCCCGATCTCACGCGTCCGTTCGGTGACGCTGACCAGCATGATATTCATGATACCAATCCCCCCGACCAGCAGTGAGATAGACGCAATGGCGACGAGCACGATCTGGAAAATTCCGGTGACCTGGGCGGATTCTTTCATGAATTCCTCGGTCGTGCGAATGGTGAACGGGTTGATATCCTTGCCCCGCACCCGATAGCGTTCGCGCAGCAATTTTGTCATCTCGCGCTTCGCATCCGGCAGCGATATTCCATCCTGAAAGCCGACAAACAACATTTGCAAGTCATCGGGGCCCGCGAGGGAGCCCCCGGAAAATCGTTGGCGCATCGTACTGATCGGCATCAGCGCGATATCATCATTATCATTGCCAAAGCTCGATCCTTTGGATTCGGTAATGCCAATGACAGTAAACGGCGCGCGGTTGATGCGAATAGTCTCGCCAACCGGATCAAAATCACCGAATAATTTTCGTGCGACCGTGGGGCCGAGTACTACGACACGTGCAGCGGAGCGGACATCGGCTTGGCTAATGAAGCGACCGTTCTCGGCGACAAGATTGGAGACTTTACCATAGCCCGGAGTCGTGCCAACGGCATTGGTTGAAGCATTGCGTCCGGCGACAATGAGTTGAATGTTTGAGCGCAGTTGTGGGGCGATGTCATCAATTCCGCTAATCTGCTTTTGGATCGCGCGCGCGTCACGCATCGTCAGCCGTCCGCGATCAAAGGAGCGCCGTCCGCCTTCACCTGTATCTGGCTGCGGAAATATCAGCGCCATGTTGGAGCCCAGCGCGTTGATTGATTGCATCACCGACACCTGCGCGCCGGAACCAACCGCCACCGCCAAAGTTACGGCGAACACGCCAATCATCACGCCCAGCGTGGTGAGTATCGAGCGCATCAAATTGGTGCGCAGCGCCGTCATCGCTATGGCGACATTGACCAGCCATCCGGATGCCTGTTGTCTGAAATTGCCGATCATGAACTGACCTTCTGGCGATTGTTCACAACCACATCTTCAATCACCTTGCCATCGCGAAACTCTATGCGTCGTTTAGCATGACCGGCAATTTCCGCTTCATGGGTAACGACGATGATGGTGATGCCCTGTTCGTTCAGACTTTCAAAAATCTGCATGATGTCTTCGGACGTCTTGCTATCGAGTGCGCCGGTCGGTTCGTCGGCTAGCAGAATCACTGGATCGGTGACCAGTGCACGGGCAATCGCTACACGTTGTTGCTGACCACCCGATAATTTGGCCGGACTGTGATCCAGCCTGTCGCCAAGTCCCATTTCTTCCAGTTTCGCCTTCGCTTTGTCTCGCCGCGCCTCCGTACCAAGACCGGCATAGATGAGCGGTACTGCCACATTGTCGAGCGCGGTTGTGCGCGCGAGCAGATTAAACTGTTGAAATACGAAGCCGATTTTCTGGTTGCGCAGTTCGGCCAGAGCATCACTGTCGCGATCACTCGTCGCAATACCATCGATGCGGACAATACCTGATGTTGGAATATCCAGACAACCAATCATGTTCATGAAGGTTGATTTGCCGGAGCCACTTGCCCCCATAATGGCAACATATTCACCGCGTTCGATGGACAGCGAAACCCCGTCAACTGCCCGCACCGTTTCGCCGCCGAGCTCATATGTTTTGACCAGATCCTGGGTTTCAACAAGGGCCATTATCTAAGTGTTCCCGCGCGCAAATTCGTCCTCTTCCTCGTCCTCTTCATTTTCGAGATTCTTGGAGCGGACGAGGACTTTCTCTTCTTCCGTCACCCCTTTGATGATTTCGACAAAATCTTCTCCGGCAAGGCCAATGGTAACGGTGCGTGGGTCCGGCTTGTAAGGGTCATCGCTGGCCAACCATATATTGGCGGTACGGTTCTTGGATTTATCTTTGGAAACCGGCTTCTGACCTTTTTCGTCTTCATCGGGCCGGTCATCTTTGCGCGGGCGAAAGCGGATGGCGGGTGCTGGAACGCGCAGCACATTGGCTCTTGTCCCGGTGACTATTTCAACATTGGCCGTCATGCCGGTCAGCAACTTCCCTTCCTTGTTATCGACATCAAGGATGACGAGATAGCTAACCACATTCTGCTCTTCGGTGGCCGATTTCCGGATCTGTCCTACTTTGGCGACAAATGTGTCGTCGGGATAGCTGTCCACGGTAAAGCGCACGAGCTGCTCCACCCGAACCTGCCCGATATCCGCTTCGTCGACTGAGGCTTCGACCTGCATACGGCTGGTGTCGGCGGCGATTTCAAACAGGTTGGGCGTCTGGAAACTGGCAGCCACCGTGGTGCCGGGCTCGACCAGCTTGTTGATCACCACGCCGCTGGTTGGCGCAAGGATCCGTGTGCGATTGAGATCGAGCTGGGCGGAGGATAGTTCAGCCTCGCTTTGCGCAATTTGTGCGCGCCCGCTTTGCGCTTGTGCCTTTGCCGTACTCAGTGACGCCCGGGCATTGGCCAGCGCATTGCGCGCCTGATCAATACCCGCTTTGGAGACAAAGCCTTTATCGGCCAATTGCTGCTGTCGTTCAAATTCGCGGCTTTGTACTTCATAGTCGGTTTGCGCTCGAATAATCGAGGCTTCGGCCTGTGCCAGCGTCGCACGAGCCGAGGCCACCTGTGCCCGTGCCTGGGTAACGCGCGCTTCAATACGGGTAGGATCGATTCTGGCGAGCACCTGACCCGCTGTGACCGGTGAGTTGAAATCAACATAGACGTCGGTGACTTGTCCTGAAATTTCCGATCCTACATTGATGGTGTTGAGTGCCCGCAACTTCCCGCTGGCAGATACGATGCGCGCAACATCGCCCCGGGATACCGGTTCGGTGACATACTCATATGTCTGCGCGGAAGGGACAATGATCTTGTACAGGATTGCCAGGACGACAATAGCGATAAGGCCTGAGGCGTAAGGATGGAGACGCATCCATGCAATTGCTTGTTTGATAATCGCTTCACCTCTGTATTAGCTAACTAAGTCACTATGGCAGGTTGTGTTTGGGTAGGCAATATGCCGCTCAATCAAAGATTAGCCAGCAAATGGTGCAACATTATGGCGCTCACCGATCATGAAGGCATCTGCGGTCAGTTTTAACGGCGCCAGATCAACGTCGGACTGACCATTTTGCATCAATTCGACAAACCTTGCGTAGATCGTCGAATATTCCTCATCGGCATGCTGTTCCAACACGGTTTCACCATCAATTTTCAACAAGCTGCCACCCTGCTCCAGGCGGAGCAAATGGGTCTTGGTTTTGACTTTGATCGTCCAGATTTCATCACCGGTTGTCCGAAAGTCGAATTCGGCGCTGGCATTTTTGGCAAAGGCGCCTGAGAAACTGATATTCGCGGCGATAGGGGCTTGATGATTCTCTGCGACAAAAAGGCTGGCCTGATCGACATGAAAGTCCACCGGGATAATTTTGGTGGCGATGGACAGGGCATTGATGCCTGGATCAAAAACACCAAAGCCGCCTGCTTGCCACAACCATGTCTGCCCGGGATGCCATTTGCGGACATTTTCGCGCCAGTCTATTGCAAAGGAGCTTATCTCTTGATCGGCCAGAAAGGTGGCGGCTTTGTCGACCGCTGCATTATATTGTGCATGCCATGTCGCAAACAGGGTGCGACCGGTTGATACGGCATAACCAGAAAGTTGTTCAACCTCCATTATGGTCGCACCAGGTGGTTTTTCTAACAGGACATGCCAGCCGCGGCTCATCGCCTCCCGGGCAATATCTGCGCGGCCTTTGGGCGGTGTACAAAGCGCAACCGCGTCGACTGCGATGTTGCTTTCCGCCAGCTCGAGCAGAGAAGAAAATACTGGAATCCCGTCCGGAGAGTCGCGGCGGCTGCTGACAATGGCGACCAGCTCGGCACCGTCGGTTTTTATGATCGCCGGGACATGTTGATCCTTTGCGATCTTGCCATAGCCCATGATCGCGATGCGCTTATTGCTCATAGTGAAGTCAACCCTGGGTCTGTGCCGGACATTCGGCTTGCATAAATCATATCAATATGATCATGTGAATGACGGTTTGGCGCAGCTTTTGTCAAGCTTTGCTGAGGGTATGGCAATCGTGATGGGAAAATAGGTGACCGACAAAAAGGCCCGCAGAAGCGCCGCTGTTTATGGCAAGCGTGATAGAGATGGCTTCATCCATCGCAGCTGGATGAAAAGCCAGGGGCTTCCCGATGACAGTTTTGATGGCCGTCCGATCATTGGCCTGTGCAACACCTGGTCAGAACTGACACCTTGTAATGCCCATCTGCGTATCTTGGCAGAACATGTGAAACGCGGCGTCTGGCAGGCGGGCGGGGTTCCGGTGGAGTTTCCGGTTTCCTCTTTGGGCGAAACCCAGATACGGCCGACTGCGATGCTGTTCCGCAATTTGCTCGCGATGGATGTGGAAGAAGCGCTGCGCGGTTATGCGATGGACGGCGTGGTTCTTCTGGGCGGATGTGACAAGACAACGCCGGGCCAGTTAATGGGTGCGGCATCGGTGGATTTGCCTGCTATTGTCGTGTCTTCCGGTCCGATGCTGAGCGGCAAGTTTCGGGGTGAAACCATTGGCTCGGGTACAGACGTCTGGCGCCTTAGCGAAGCGGCACGCGCCGGCGAGATTAGCGAAGAAACATTCTTCAGTGCGGAAGCCGCCATGTCGCGCAGCGCCGGTGTCTGCAACACGATGGGGACGGCATCGACCATTGGCAGCCTGAGCGAGGCTCTGGGTGTGGCGCTGCCTGGCAATGCCTCCATTCCCGCCGTCGATGCGCGTCGCCGGACGATGGCACACGAAGCCGGACGGCGAATTGTCGCACTGGTCGAGGAAGATAAGCCGCTATCCACTTTTTTAAGCCGAGCGGCTTTTGAAAATGCGATATTGGTCCATGCCGCCGTTGGTGGCTCGACCAACGCGGTCGTCCACCTGCTCGCGTTGGCCGGTCGCTGCGGTATTGATTTGCAGCTGGAGGATTTTGACGAGTTGTCTCGGGATATCCCGCTGCTCGCCAATCTATTGCCGTCCGGCAAATATCTGATGGAAGATTTCGATTATGCTGGCGGGATGCCAGCGATCATGAACCGCATTGAAGGTCATTTGCGCAGCAATGCGCCAACAGTTGGCGGTACCAGCATTGGAGAAATTGCGGCTTCGGGCGAATGTTTCAACGATGAAGTTATTCGCCCGCTGGACAATCCGGTGCAAAGCTCGTCCGGCACATGGGTATTGCGGGGCAACTTGTGTCCCGGGGGAGCGATCATCAAACCGAATGCCGCTACGCCCGAATTGCTGACGCATGAGGGGCCGGCCGTAGTCTTTGAATCGATTGAGGATTTTAAGGCACGGGTGGATGATCCCGATCTGGAAATCACAGAAGACTCTGTGATGGTGCTGAAGCAATGTGGTCCCAAAGGTTATCCCGGAATGCCGGAAGTCGGAAACATGCCGCTGCCCAAAAAACTGCTCCAAGCCGGGGTGCGTGACATGGTGCGGTTGTCGGATGCCCGGATGAGCGGAACCGCTTATGGTACGGTCGTCCTCCATATATCACCCGAATCCCATCTCGGTGGCCCATTGGCCCTGGTGCAAAATGGTGACCGGATCAAAATTGATGGGCCGGCGCGGTCCCTGTCTCTTTTGGTGGACGATGCCGAACTGGAAAGGCGTAAAGCGGATTTGCCAGCGCCGCCGACGCCGCCCAATAGCGAACGGGGCTATGTCCACTTGCACGTGAGCCATGTCGAGCAAGCGGACAAAGGCTGCGATCTCGATTTCCTGGTAGGCAAGAGCGGTTCGACGGTTACCCGCGAATCTCACTAAGGCCATGACGAAACCGACCTTTATCGCAATTGACTGGGGTACCAGCAACGCACGGTTCGCGCTTGTTGATGAAAACGGCGCGATGCTGGAAGAGAAACAGGGACAGGGCATAGCAAAGATTGATGGCGCGGCTGCCATTGAGTTTACATGCTTTGAAGCGATTGCCGATTGGATCACATTGCATCCGGCGCTGCCGGTTTTGATGGCTGGAATGGTCGGGTCGAATATTGGCTGGCGTGAAGCCGCTTATGTTGAAACGCCCGCTTCGATCCGGAAAATCATATCGGCCGCTAACCTGTTCGAAGCACGAGGCACAAGATTTGCAATCCTTCCGGGTGTGAAGACAGAGCGGCAAGCCGATGGCCTGCCAGATCTGATGCGCGGCGAAGAAACGCAAATAATCGGCACCGCAAAAGATGGCCTGATATGCTTGCCGGGCACCCATTCGAAATGGGTGCGCCTGACGGACGGAGAGATTGCGGCTTTTCATACTGCGCAAACCGGTGAGCTGCTGGAATTGCTCGGCAAACACAGTATTTTACTGAATCCACGTCGAGCGCCCACGGCGCAGATTGGGCCGTCATTCAAGGACGGCGTAGAAACCGCATGCAGAAACGCGCTGGGACTGGAATCTTTGCTCTTCACCGTACGTAGCCGGCAAGTGACAAGCGGCCTGCCGGCGGAAGACGCCGACTCCTATCTGGCCGGGTTGGTTATAGGGAGCGAAATTCGTTCTGCTCTTATCTCGCATGATGGTAGTGAAACAGTGCAGCTTATCGGATCGCCCGGCTTGACGGCGCTTTACGCTGCAGCACTTGATGTTGCGGGAAAACGATCAACGCAGGTGGACGGACAAACCGCCAGCCTTGCTGGCCTAGCCAGAGCTTATCAGGATATATTTGGATGACCATCAATGATCCAATGAAAGCGCCAGATATCAAAAACCGGCTTGGGGAATGTGTGATATGGGATGCTCGCGAAAATGCGGTGCTATGGACCGATATTGAATCATCCTTGTTCTGGAAATGGCGTTTCCCGGATGCTGAACCGCAAAGCTTCTCCTTGCCTGAGAGACTAGGCAGTTTTGCCCTCACCAAAAAAATGGGGACTTATCTGGGTGCGTTTGAAAGCGGGTTTGCGATGTTCACGCCATCCGAAGGAAAGTTTCGGCTGACCGCTCCCGTGTCGGCCGACCAAAAGCACTTGCGAATGAATGACGGGCGCGTGGATCGTCAGGGCCGGTTCTGGGCCGCGACCATGGCAGAACAGGATCCCGTCGACGATGAACCCTGGGGGACCCTGTGGTGCTATGATCATGGCGAGACTACGCCAAGTCTGTCGGGTTTCAAAATACCGAACAGCCTGTGCTGGAGCCAGAATGGCCGGGTCATGTACTTCGCCGATTCCCCGCAAAACACCATTTGGCGCTATGCCTTCGATCAGGAAAAGGGACCGATTGGCGATCCCGAGATATTTGCAAAGACCGAGAAAGGCGTTCATCCTGATGGCAGCCTGATCGATAGCGAAAACCATTTGTGGAATGCGCAATGGGGCGCAGGTGAAGTGGTCAGATACCGGCCTGATGGAAGCATCGAGCGGCGAATAGAACTGCCAGTCAGCCAGCCCAGTTGCGTGGCCTTTGGCGGCCCGGATCTCGATATATTATTCATCACAACAGCGCGTGTTGATCTCAGCGAAGAACAGCTTGCGGATCAACCGCTTGCTGGTTCATTATTCGCCTATGAGACTGATATAAAAGGCCTTCCGGAGATGATTTGCCAATCCGTTTGATATTGCCTGCTATCGTCAAAGGTACAGATGACACTTGCAACAGATAAGCAGGACCCGCAAAGATAGTGTCTCAGGAGGAAGGAACCAGAACTGTGGCCCGAACGCCAAAAGGGAATCTGACCGATCATGTGGCGACATCGCTGGGCCAGTCTATCGTGTCCGGCGAATATGTCCCAGGTTCGGTTTTCCAGATCAATGATCTGTGCGAAACTTTTGACGCCAGCCGCACGGTCATGCGGGAAGCGGTAAAGGCGCTTACCGCCAAAGGTCTGGTAACCTCCCGCGCCAGTGTGGGCAGCATTGTCCAGAAAGAAGAGAGCTGGAACCTGTCTGATCCGGATGTGCTGGACTGGTTTCTGCACGTAAAGGGCAATACCGTACCGCTGATTCGGGAGTTTATGGAATTTCGCCTAGCGATTGAGCCCATGGCGGCCATGCTGGCGGCGGAACGTGGTGACAAGGTCGCTATCGATAAAATATATACAGCGCTCGACCGCATGAAAGCCGCCAAAAACGGCGAAGATGATGCGCTAGCCGCGGATATAGAATTTCACGTCGCCATTTTGCATGCGAGCGGTAATCGCTTTTATATCAACATGCGGCATACCGTTGATGTGGCCCTGAACATCTCGATCCGCGTTACCAACCGTTCAAAAGGCGTGTCCCGGGCCAGCGTGTCAGATCATGCCAAAATAGCAGATGCAATTCAGGCCGGTGATGGCGAGACCGCGAAACTTGCAATGCAAAATCTTATCATGGAGGCGCAGCAGCTATTGCAGGGCAAGGTTCCCGCTTTGGAAAGCATTTAGTCAGCGCAGCATATCAGCAAAAGCTTTTGCGCTGGCTCCGACTTTGGCAGCGCTATCCCCTGCGCGGTATATCGATCCGCCAATGCCAAATCCTGTCGCACCGGCATCACGATAAACCTGCAGGTTGTCAGTGGTGACGCCGCCAACGACAAGCATTCTGGCTGCAGGTGGGAGCACGGCCCGCATCGCTTTGACCCCGGCAGGTGGTACAAGTTCTCCGGGGAACAATTTCACCGCATGAGCCCCGGCATCCAGCGCATCAAAGGCCTCGCTGGGTGTCAGGCAGCCCGGCGTGGAAATCATGCCACCAGCGACGGTCGCCTCGATAACCTCTGACCTCATATTGGGTGAGACGATCAACTGACTCCCAGCATCTTTGCAGCGCTGAACATCCACGGTGTTGAGAACGGTGCCGGCACCAACTATGGCACGATTGGCAAAACAACGCGCCATTATCTCAATTGATGCAAACGGGTCAGGCGAATTGAGCGGTACTTCCAATATCGTGATGCCCGCAGCGATAATAGCCTCGCCGATGGCCTCAATCTCGTCCGGTCGGACACCGCGCAGGATAGCGACCACCGGCATGGCGGAAAGCCTGCTTTCAAACACGTCGGTTAAATCTGTCATCTCGCTGCCTCGCAGAGCAAATGGATAATTCAGGCTGCCTCAGCCGCGCGCTGCGCTTTGCCCTCGCTGCTGAAGATAAAGACCGCACGGTTACCGAAAAGCAACCGGTTTACTGCCAAAGCAAATATCACTGATGTCACCAGCACCACGACCATGACATCAATATAATGCAGCCATGGAATACCGATATACTGGTAAACTGTCTCGCCTTCATAAATCAGACCGGGTTTGTACAGGACAAAATTATGGAAGGCGTAGAGCGCGAAGCCCCACAAGAGTCCCGCGATTGCCGCACGCGCATCGACATGCCGGAACAACAGGCCAACAATGAAGGTCGAAAGGATTGGCATGGAAAGCAAGCCGTTCAGCTCTTGCAGCAAATTGATGATGCTTTCGGCACTGGCAAATAGCGGCACCAGCGCAATGGCAACCAGTGATGCACCAACGCCGACGATCTGGTTGATCCGCCCGGCATTGGCTTTCGGATTGATAAACTGACGGTGAAAATCAATTGTGTATAAAGTGGTAGTGGCGTTGAGCACGGCGGAAAAGGTCGTTAGCACAGCCGCCGCGATCATCGCCGCGAATAGTCCGCTGGTCCAGCTGGGCAGTACCTGAGCTACCAGCATGCCATAAGCGCGGTCGCCGACATCTCCGAACAGTTTGAATGCGACGACGCCGGGCACGACGACGATCGCGGGTATGATCAGAAAGCGGATCAAGGCCGCTGCCATCACGCCCTTTTGAGCCTCCTTGACGGTGGGCGCGGCCAATGCCTTTTGGGTGATATTCTGATTGGTGCTCCAATAGAAAATCTGGATGAAAATCATCCCGGTGAAAAGCGTATGAAAGGGAATGGGCGAGTCATTCGACCCGATCATCGTAATTCGCTCTCGCGGCACGTCGGTGACAATGTCGAAATTGACGGCCTGAAGCGCGAGGAAGACCACGACGAGCGCCAGCCCCAAAATACCCACGCCGCTATAGGTGTCGAGCACCGCTACGGCGCGCAGGCCGCCTAATATGGCATAAGCGGCCCCGACAGCCGCGAAAACGGCGGCGATCACTGTGAGAGGAATATTAACGCCAAATAGCGACTGCATGAATAATGCGCCGCTATAAATCACTGCGGGCAGATAGATCACGACATTTCCGATCAGGAACAACGCGGAAATTGTCGTGCGGATGTTACGCTTGTTATAACGCTTTTCGAGCAGTTCGGTAACGGTCGTACAGTTATTGCGATAATAGATGGGGACAAAGACAAAGGCCAAAATCGTCAAGCCGACAATGGCGGAAAGCTCCCACCATGCGAGCAGCAACATTTGATTGCCATTCATTCCGACAAGCTGGTCGGTTGACAGGTTTGTCAATGTGATCGCACCAGCAACGAAGAACCAGCTCAGGCCTCCACCGGCAAGAAAAACATCCTTGGCGGAGCCGTCCCGGCCGGCACCCTTGCCGCGCACTTTCAGATAGGTGAACAGGCCCAGCAAGACCATGATTCCCAAAAATACGCCGATCTGGACTGCCGACACTCCCCCACTATTCATCGTCAAACTCTCCCGATTCATACTATTAATAGTATTTTTTGGCGACGCATGCCAGAACGGTTTTCCTTTTTGCAAAAAAGAAAATTCTATTACGAACAGACCATGGCCGGAGAAATGCAAATCAATAATCGCGAAGACATGGTCCGTTTTGATGCGGGTGACATGTCTTTCATTCTCTCCTGTACCACCGGGGAACCGCCTTTTGTGATATATTGGGGGCCCCGGCTTGCCACTGATACGCCAGATAAGGAGGTCGCTCTTCTGCACATGCGGCAAAGCGCACACGGGATAGAAGATAGTATTTTACAGCCCTCTTTGGCGATGGAACCTGGTATCGGATATACCGGGTCAAGCGGTTTTTCCGCCCATCGCGAGGGTAGTGATTGGGGTAGCCGGTTTGTCGTTTCGCAAGTCGAACAGACATCGACCGGCTGCCGGGTGGGTTGCTTGGACGAGCGGACTGCTATCACACTGGACTATGATATCGCCTTTAGCAGCGACACCGGACTGCTAACCTTTTCGTCGATGATCACCAATCGCGGAGATCAGTCGCTCAACCTGATAGACATGGCAACCATCTGTTTGCCGATACCTCAGCATATGACGGATATAATCGGCTTTACCGGTCGCTGGGCTCGCGAATTTCAGATGGAGCGGATCAACCGTTTTGCCGGTTCTTATGTGCGAGAGAACCGTCGGGGCAGAACTTCTCATGACTGTTTTCCTGCACTTATCCTGTGCGATGATAAGACAAGCGAACAAGCCGGTGAAGCCTATGGTTTGCATCTGGCATGGAGCGGCAATAGCCGGATGCGCGTTGACAGCAATGGTGACGGGCGTGTTTTTGCCTCCATGGGTGCATTGTTGTTCCCGGGTGAAATCGTTCTGGAACCGGGTAGAAGTTTCAAAAGTCCGGAAGTGATCGGCGCCTTTTCATCTTCCGGCCTCTCCGCATTAAGTCGCCAGTTTCATGATCATGTGCGCCATACCCTGCTGCGCCCCTCGACGCGGTCACGCGCGCGGCTGGTCCATTATAACAGTTGGGAAGCGGTCTATTTCGATCATGATCTGGAGCGGCTAAAGGCTTTGGCATCGCGCGCTGCCGATATTGGTGTCGAGCGTTTTGTCCTCGATGACGGCTGGTTTGGCGCGCGGCGCAATGATCGGGCCGGACTGGGTGACTGGTATGTTTCCGATGCAGTCTACCCCGATGGACTGAAACCGCTGATTGACCATGTCACAGGTCTCGGCATGGAAATGGGCATCTGGTTCGAACCGGAAATGGTCAATCCCGACAGCGATCTGTTTCGCACTCACCCTGACTGGATACTGACACTCGATTGTGTCGATCAGGTGTCGTTTCGCAATCAATATGTGCTGGATATATCGCGGCAGGAAGTATCTGATCATCTGTTCGAACGGGTCAGCGCGATATTGTCCGATCATGACATCGGTTATGTGAAGTGGGATATGAACCGCGATCTGAACCACCCGGGTAATGACCAGGGCTTTGCCAGAGCGCATGCGCATGTGCTGGCACTTTGGGCCCTGATTGATCGCTTGCGCGATGCTCATCCGGACGTTGAGTTTGAAAGCTGTTCCTCCGGCGGCGGACGAGCTGATTTCGGGATGTTGGCCCGTACCGATCGTATCTGGACGTCCGACAGCAACGATGCGCTTGATCGTCAGGCCATCCAGCGCGGTGCATCGCATTTTCTGCCGCTTAGCGTAATGGGTGCCCATGTTGGCCCCCGCCACTGCCATATTACGGGGCGGACCTTGTCGATGGCGATGCGTGCGGGCACTGCGTTAATGGGGCATATGGGGCTGGAGCTGAATTTGCTGGAAGAATCAGCCGACGAGTTGGATGAGCTCAAAACCGCTATTGCCCTTTACAAAACCCACCGCGCGCTGTTGCACGCCGGTGATTTTTACAGGATCGACAGCGCGGAATATCTTAACATCATCGGTGTGGTTGCACAGGACAAGTCCGAGGCGCTTTATTCTGTCACCTATCTGACAGGACATATCCCCGCATTACCTAGCCGGTTGCATCTGGTCGGACTTGATCTGAAAGCCTCTTATCGGATGCGCCAGGTTTGGCCACAAAACTGGGTCAGCGAAAAATCGCCGTCCATTGTTGAGGCCATGGATTTGGCAGGCGCAGGAACGGTGGTTTCGGGAGAGGCTTTGATGAAAGCAGGAATACAGCTGCCGGTTGCACCACCAGAGACGACGCTGCTGTTTTACCTGTGCACCGATTAAGTCTGTGGGTTAGCTTGTCGCCGCAGCAACAAAGGCCGCCAGATGGCGGCCTTTGTCGTTCAAATATGATTGCTGTCGACTATAAGTCCACTTCGACACCGGCATAGAAGAAACGCCCGGTATTGGTGAAAATACCACCGCCTTGGCTGGTGCCGTCCAGATCCAGCGGCGGGAGACGGTCAAAGACATTGTCGATGCCGGCGTAAAAACGGAAGCGCTCATCCACGTCCATGCCCAATCGGATATCGTGATAGAACACGTCCGGATAGAATACTTGCGGAAAAGCGTCCGGATCCCGCGGCGGTTCTCCATTGAAGGAATTTTGGGTCTCATATTCGGTAGCGATGGTCTGTTTGCCAATATAGCGCAAATCATACGAGACATCGAAATCACCGAAATCAAGCGCGACGCGGAATGTGCTTGTCCATTCCGGATCGCCCAGTTCGCTCTTTAACCGATCAGCAAAATCTGGCTGGGTGATGTCGGTGAACTGGGTCCGGTCAATGAGATAGCTTGTCAACCACCGCGTGCTGAGCTGTACGCCGTCAAATATCTCTCCAGTGTAAGAAATGTCAAAATCGATACCCGACGTTTCGAGTCTGGCGAAGTTAAATGGTCCGGCGCGGAAGGAATCCCCTATAACAGGTAGACTGATGACATCGGCACCGATCCTGCGATCCGATTGTCCGGTAAATGTACCATCGGGCCGCCGTGAAATCGCATCACAGAACGGATTGTCGATACCGCCGGGATTATCATAGCATTGATTGACGATTGTCTGCCCGAGCAACGTAAAAATCACATCTTTCACGGTGATGTCATAATAGTCGACAGCAACGGTCAGGCCTGGCGCAAAATTCGGTTGATAGACGGCTCCGATGGTGAGGCTTTCCCCGCGTTCCTCTGTCACATTGGGGTTACCAGCATTCAGGCCCCGAACCCCGGAATTGGGTATGTTTGTAAATGGCGTGACGCCGTCGGGGTTAAATGCGGGCACATTCGGATCCGCCAGGCAATTCGCTCGGCGATTGGGGTTGTTTTCAATATTCTGCGCGCTGCACGGGTCCTGAAAATTGTTGGCAAAGGTCTGTGACCCCGCATCAAACTGATCCGATAGCGTCGGTGCACGGACAGACTCGGCATAACCGACGCGCAGCCGAAGATCACTGATCGGCGCATAGGTACCGGAGAGGTTGTAAGCAAATACTGTACCGACCGCTCCTTTATAGTCGGAAACCCGGCCAGCGGCCTGGAGCGTCAGCTCTTCGGCGAATGGCACATCGGCAAGAATAGGAAAGTTTATTTCGCCATAGGCTTCCCAGACCTCTGCGGCCGGCGGATCGAACTCAGCGATTGCGTTCAGGAAGGTCGCTCCGCTTTCTGTCACATCATCAAATTTTGAAAATGCCGTATCACGTCGATATTCGCCGCCAATGACAAAACTGACCGGTCCGCCGGGCAGCTCAAACAAATCGGACGTGTCGCCTGCTACAAAGGCTGTTGCGCTATATTGTTCAGCCTTTTCATCGCGTGAGGACGTAAAGAGAAAATAGTCTTTCGATGCCTGCGAAACATTGTTCACACCGAACAGATTGGCTGGCGCACATGCTGGATCGTCATTGGTCGGATCGGCATCGGCATTAATAGCGCACACAATGTCGCCACTTGCATTGCGCACTGCATCTCTCGCATTGAAAAATTCGTTTATGAGAATATTGCCTCTGGTTTCGTAGAACGTATCGAGGCGGCCATAGTTAAACGCGACCTCATATTTCCAGTCATCGTTAAAAGTACCGTCGACGCCAACTACGATGCGATAGGTTTCGCGTCGGTGATCCTCTCCGCGTCCACCGAAATCAGTATCGAAGCGAAAAGCATTGAAGGTCGTTACCCCATCAGGTAAACTGGACACCAGAAGGTCACGGCTTTCAGTGTCAAGGAAAGGGTTGTCGATGCTGAACGGGTTGTTGAAGAAGGTTGCCTGCCCTTCCTGGATAGCATCAATGCGGACATATTTTGCTTCGATAAAGGGGCGAAATGCATCCGATATTTCATAACTACCCAGGAAATTGACTGCATAGCGCTCCAGGCCGGCTTGCAATAATCCTGTGTTGTTCAAGGTAGAGCCGAGGCCGCCGACCGCATTGTTCGAACCAACTGGTCGCAGGTCCTGAATAAGAGGGTTGGCAATAAGGCGTCCATTTTCATTGAAAACAAAAGTTCGGCCCAGTTCGTTATTTCCTCCGCCAGCGGCAAACAAGCCGGTACAGTTGACCGCCCTGCGCCTGTCTATTTGAGCAAAATCGGGATCCGTAGGGTCCACTGCTTCTGGGCAGCTGGATGTGTAAAGTCCGCCATCCGAGATATTGTTATTGCGGATACCCCTGATAAAAGCCCGATCCGGAACGCCATTCCCGGTGCTCGGTTCACCAATTCGGTCTTCGACAATCTGGAATTGATTACGACCAGAAAACGCCCCCGTTAAATTGTCTCGTTGTCGGTTGAAGAGCGGGTCTGAATTGGCATATTCCAGTGCTATGGCAACATTGCCGCGTTCATCTCCGAAATTCTCACCAATTGTCAGGCTCGCAAATTGCGATGCTCGGTCTCCTTCGCTGGAAATGCCGGACTGTCCACGAAAACGGATGCCTTCAAAGTCGCGTTTCAAAACAAAGTTGACGACACCAGCGACAGCATCGGCGCCATAAATGGCCGAATTGCCGCCAGTCACAATGTCCACACGTTCCACCAAATCGGTCGGGATCGTATTTACGTCGACCCTAAAATCGCCAGGCGATGCCGTAACATGACGGCGCCCGTTGACCAGCACCAGGGTCCTGAGTGTTCCAAGGCCGCGAAGATCGAGCAAGTTGAGTCCGGCTGTACCAATGAATCGTGTAGAATTGCCTTGGCTGAATGTTGAACGCAGTGCTGGCAGTTCATTGAGGGCATCGCCCAGGGAGACATTGCCAGTGGCCACCAAATCTTCAATCTCGACGCTGGTGATCGGTACCGGCGAAGAAACGTTCGGGTTCTGAATCCGGGTGCCGGTTACCACAATTACGGAATCATCAGCATCCGATTCGCTTTGTTCCGCCTGAGCTTCGTCTTCATTTGCACTTTGAGCTTCGGCAGCTGTTGCCGAAATTGCCATCGCCACAATCGCTGTTGAAGCAAAAAAATGACGCACGGTTTTCGTTTTATAATTGGATCGCATGTTGGGGGCTCCCTGCTTAGTTGCAAGGGTAACTATATAATATTAGGCGATTTCCATCAATAAAATAAAAAATATTACAAATATACAAGTTTACAGTATTGTGTAATTTTATTATTTACTTACATTAATGTAAATTGTAATGTGTAATATGATAATTCTGTTATATATCTGAGTAAAAAGAGAAATATCCTCCATTTTCGGGAATTTTGCGGCCGAATATTTTTACATTTCCAGTCGAGAATCACAGACTCCGTCCGTTAGCGGAAAGCCGGTATGTTCTGGTGCATATTGACGCAGGAGCCATTGCGGATGTTTGCAATCCGTAAAATAATGGCAGCCATCGAGCCGGGCATACGGCGTCAAATTACAAGCCGCTAATGCAGGTCGTGAGGCAGGAGTAAATGGTCAGCAAATGCCGAAAGATTACAGTATTTTTGGTTCGGACTGACATCACCACACTTCGAAGAGCGGGCGAGGGCAGTGCTCTATTTTCGGCCCAAGCCTATTTTCGTAGCCAAACCACTGCGAACTTTTGAATAGTTGGAAGATACCATCGGATAGTCCGGTGGAAGTCCCCACTTGGCCCGATATTCTTCAGGTGTCATATTATAGCTGGTCATCAGGTGCCGTTTGAGCATTTTGAATTTTTTGCCATCTTCCAGACAAACAATATGATCCGGCTGGATGGAATCCTCAATTGGCACGGCCGGCTCTTGTTTCGTCTTGGTTGGCGCTGATTTGCCAGCAAGCTCTGACATTGCCCCATGCACACTATTGATCAGCAATGGTAGGTCAGAGACCGCAACGCTATTGTTATTAACATGCGCCACGACAATTTGTGACGTTAAAGCGATGAGTGTTTCGTCCATCCGACTGTTAGTTTCTGTCATTTCCGCCCCACTTTTCCCCATTTTTATAATTTATATCCATTTCGGATATAAAAATCTGATGTCCTTTACAGCAACATAAATCAAGTGCTTATTCACTATTGAATTGGGTAAGGAAGGGGCAATGGGTTATTGTCCGTTTTCAGGACAATATTCCTTGATCCTATTGCAGAATAGTATGCACCAAATTCTTATGTAATATAGGTTGCTGTTGTTTTTCCGGCGACATCTTCTGCGGACACACCTGGAGCCAGTTCGATGAGCTTGAAAGAGCTGTTATGATCAGCGCGGTGGAACACGGCAAGATCGGTAATGATCATATCAACGACATTGGCGCCGGTTAACGGCAGTGTGCATTCCGGGATGAACTTGGGACTGCCATCCTTGGCGCAATGATCCATTACCACGATGATTTTCTTCACACCTGCGACAAGATCCATCGCACCGCCCATGCCCTTGATCATTTTTCCCGGGATCATCCAGTTAGCGATATCGCCATTTTGGGCAACTTCCATGGCACCCAATACGGTCAGGTCAATATGCCCTCCACGGATCATCGCAAAGCTGTCGGCGCTCCCGAAATAGCTGGAGGAGGGAAGCTCGCTAATGGTTTGTTTGCCGGCGTTGATCAAGTCGGCATCAACTCCATCCTCATAAGGAAACGGACCAATACCAAGCATCCCGTTCTCGGATTGTAGTGTGACCTCGACATCATCAGGAATATGATTGGCTACCAGCGTGGGGATGCCGATACCCAAATTGACATAATAGCCGTCTTTCAGCTCTTGCGCCGCACGCGCGGCCATCTGATTGCGGTCCCAGCTCATGATGCTGTCTCCCGTTCGCGGGTCATGCGAAACTCGATTTTCTTGTCATATGGCGAGCCGTCTATCAGGCGTTTGACATAGATGCTCGGCAAATGGATGGCGTCTGGATCGAGTTCACCAACCTCGACAATTTCCTCGACCTCTGCGACGCAAATCTTTCCGGCGGTCGCCATTGGCGCGTTGAAATTGCGGGCGGTTTTGCGAAAGACCAGATTACCTGCCTTGTCCGCTTTCCACCCTTTGATCAGGCACAAGTCGGCGTAAATGCCGCGTTCGAGGATATAGTCTTCGCCATCGAAGCTTTTCACTTCCTTGCCTTTCGCGACCTGCGTGCCGACGCCGGTTTTCGTATAGAATCCCGGTATTCCCGCCCCGCCAGCGCGGCAACGTTCGGCCAAGGTTCCTTGCGGGCAGAATTCCACCTCCAACTCGCCTGACAAAAATTGCCGCTCAAATTCCTTATTCTCCCCGACATAGGAAGAGATCATTTTTTTTACCTGTTTGGAGCGCAGAAGCTTGCCGAGGCCTTCATTGTCAATCCCGGCATTATTCGATGCAATGGTGAGATTCTTCACCCCGTCTGCTTGAAGCGCATCAATCAGGCGCTCGGGAATTCCACATAGACCAAACCCGCCAACGCACAAGTGCATGCCATCAAACAACAACCCGTCGAGTGCTGCGGCTGCATCGGAATAGATTTTCTTCATAGAAGCGCCTTTGTCCTGTTCTTTCGGCCTACTAGCCCAAGTTTCGATCTATCGTCCAGATTAGAATATATTTGCGTTCACAGATCGGTTATGGGCGCGATTGTGATCCGAATAGTCGCCTGTATCTCGTTGCTCTTTTTCCTTGTCCCAGTGACCTATGTTCACGGGCCGGTGCCGGACAAGAATGACAGTCAATTCATTGAGTTGGAGCCAATCAGTTTTGACTCGGAAGATGCGACGCGAACCAAGTCGGGCAGACTTGAGTTTTTGCGTGGTTGGAAGTTATCGAGTGACAATGCAGATTTCGGCGGTGTTTCATCAATGTTGGCACTAGCTGACGATCGCTTTTTCATGTTGAGTGATGCGGGCGTCCTGATCGGCTTTACACTTGATGAGCATAAGGGGCAGGTCAAGCGGCCGTTTATCGCGCCACTGCCTGATGGGCCGCCGGCGGAAAATGAATTTGCCAAAAAAAACTGGGACGCTGAGTCAATGGTTCATGATCCGGAGACGGGCCAGTATTGGGTCGGCTATGAACGCTATCATGGCGTGTGGCGCTATGGCCCGTCCTTTGCGCGAAAAGAGGCGGAGCATCAGGTCAAGGCGATGCAAAAATGGCCCAAGAACGGAGGCGCAGAAGCTATGTTGCGCTTGCCGGGCAATGATGACGATCCTGATCGCTTTCTGGTTTTCTCGGAATCCGCCGCTTATGGCAAAGGCGGTTATCAGGCGCTGATTTTTGACGGCGACCCGGCTGAAGCGGATCTAAAGCCCAAGCTGTTTGGATATCGCCCTCCAAGAGGATATGAGATCACGGATGCGACGTTGTTGCCTGATGGCCGCGCGCTATTGCTGCATCGTCGTTTCACACCACTGGAGGGCGTGTCAGCGATTGTGTCAATTGGCGATTTATCTGAGATCGCTGCTGGCGAGGTGTGGACATCGCAGCGGATTGCGTCGCTTAAACCGCCAATGAAAGTGGACAACATGGAGGCGTTGGCGGTCACCGTAGAGGATGATGAAACAATTATATGGATCGCATCGGATGATAATTTCAATGCTTTTCAGGAAACCCTGTTGATGAAGTTCCGGTTGCTGCCGGGTAAGCGCAAAAGGACAAGGGGCAAGGCCAATAGGCCTGCATCCGGAGCCCAAAACGAAAAAGCCGAGGCAAGCCCCGGCTTTTCATCAATTACCAATTAAATACGGTAGAACAGTATTTTAAGCAGCAGCCTGCTTTTTGGCGATTTCTTTTTTGAGGCGGCGTACGCGCAGGCTCAACTTATCGTCGGATGTTTTCAGTAGCCAGTTATCCAAACCGCCAACATGCTCAACCGAGCGAAGGCCGTGGGTTGATACACGCAGCTTCACGCCTTTGCCGAGCGCATCGGACAACAGGGTCACATTTTGCAGGTTCGGCAAAAAGGTTTTCTTGGTACGGTTTTTGGCGTGCGATACGTTATTGCCTACCAGCCGAGTCTTACCTGTCAGTTCGCAAATCCGCGACATCTTACTTGTCCAATTTCTTGTTAATGAGTGATTCCCGTGGGAAAGACAGCGCACCTAACCGCAAAAGCCCCATCCGTCAAGCATCGGCCGAGGATTATATGGCGTTGGGCGCAAAACCGGACTAACGTCTGGAGCCATGGCGATAGATAAAGCCCGTACATATATGCGCCAAGCGCTCTCACTGGCCCACGAAGCCGCTGCGGCCGGTGAGGTCCCGGTTGGCGCAGTCGTCGTTCACAATAGCCAGATTATAGCCGAAGCGCATAATCAGCCACGTGCAACCGGTGATCCTACGGCCCATGCAGAAATAGTCGCTTTACGTGCTGCCACTGCGAAACTGGGAACAGAAAAGTTGATGCAGTGCGACCTTTGGGTGACTCTGGAGCCATGCACCATGTGCGCTGGGGCTATTTCCCACGCGCGGATCAAACGGCTTTATTACGGGGCCACCGATCCAAAGGGCGGAGCGGTAGACAGCGGCGTGAATTTCTTCGCCGCTGCCACCTGTCATCACGCTCCGGAAGTCTATGCCGGCTTCGACGAGGTCGAATCGGCCAACTTGCTCAGGGATTTCTTCAAAAACCGCCGTTATTGATGGGCCATGTGGTTAATGCACGAACCGCGCTACGACATCGCGATAGCTGCGACTCACCTTGACCTGCGCGCCTGATCCCAGGATCAGGAAGCATTCGCCGTTGGTGTGCGGTTTGACCTCGCGAACCTGGCCCAGATTGACAATGGTAGACCGGTGCACCCGCTGAAAATTCCGCGGATCGAGACGCTTTTCCAGATCTTTCATCGTTTCGCGCAGGATCAGGGAATTGTCCGCAGTATAAATGCACATATAGTCGCCAGCAGCGTCAATCCGTTCAATTGTATCGACATCAACCCGGAAAATCTGACCACGATCTTTCACATTGATGAGTTTTTCATAGCGACTGGCGGCTGCTGGTTCTTCGGCATTTTCCAGATCGGCCATAGCGTTAGGTGCGACTTCGCTGAGCACGTTTTTAAGCTTCTCAATCTCTTCCGCACCGCGTTTCTCGGTGAGGCGGTTGCGAACGCGTTCCAGGGCATCGGCAAGCCTGTCGGGTTCTACCGGCTTCACCAGGTAATCGACAGCCTCCGCCTCAAAGGCACGGACCGCATGGTCAGCAAAGGCGGTTACAAAAATGAACAAAGGTGGTTCGATCTCCATGATACCCTGAACGACCGAAAAGCCATCGAAACCAGGCATCTGGATGTCGAGGAATACCAGATCAGGCTTCAGTGTCTTGATCTTGCGAATAGCTTCGCGTCCATTGCTGCAGGTATCGATAATTTCGATATCTTCAAATTTTTCGAGACGAATCTGAAGGCCCTGAATGGCCAGTTTTTCGTCATCGACTAATATCGTTTTTATCGTCATGGGTTTATATCCTTTTGGTGCGATGAAGCCACGGCGGGGGCGGTGACGAGACCCCCATGGCTTGTATCGGATGCATGCTCCCCAAATATGGCTTCGTTCCTGATTTGACCGCTCGTTATGTTATCCCGTGCGGCCTCTTTTTCAATCTGTTCCCTGGTCTCAAATGGCAGTGTGATGATCACAGAGAATCCGCCTCCTGCTGAAGATTTAATCTCGAACTGGTGTGCTTCTCCATAAGCTTGGTTTAATCGCTCCTGAATATTTCCCAAACCGACCCCGGTGGAATCTGTATTTTTGTCGATTGGTCCATTTTTTCCTGGTCCGGTGTCCGACACGATTATCCGCACTTTGTCATTCTCAAGTCGGGCAGATACAGCAATGTCCGCGCCTTCTTCCATTGGTGTTACGGCATATTTAATCGCATTTTCGACCAATGGTTGTAGCAATAGGGAGGGCAGCAAGGCATCGCGAACCGCCGGATCAATGTCGAAGTTGGGGCGCAATCGTTCCTCAAAGCGCATCTTTTCAATATCAAGATAGAGATGCAGCGTCTCGACTTCTTGTGCTAAGGTTACGCGGCTATGGACTTCATTCACCAGCGTATGGCGCAGAAACGAAGACAGGCGGGATAGCATAGCATTGGCGGGTTCGGTCTGCTTTAGCAGTACCAAGGTTGAAATGCTGTTCAATGTGTTGAACAGGAAGTGCGGATTCAGTTGATACCGCAACATGGTCAGCTGAGCGCGGGTTGCCTGGGCTTCCAACCGCAAAAGTTGGTCATTTTGCTCTTCGACCCGCAAGAAGAAATTGATCGCAAAATAGAGCGCTGACCATGCGCCGAGCAGGGTAAAGTCAACAAAGACATAGCCGACAAACAGGCTGGCAAAACCACTTTCGATCGTTGGGTTCTGGATAAGAAATACCCAGGCGTCGATAAAAGCGAACAAGGCCGCTGCCACAGACAGAACAATAATAGTTGTGACCCACGTTATGATCGGTTTTTGGTGAATCAGATTCTTGTAGATGACCGACAGAAGCAGCGAAATCGAATAGCCGGTAATCGTCGAAATGATGATCGGCAACAAAAAGCTGAGCGGCTGCCCATTGGCGATACCGGAAATCCCGCGCAGCGCCAGTGCACCGGCCCATCCTGCAGATTGCAAGTTCCAGAAAGCTCGGTTTTTATTGCCAAAAAAGGGCTGGGGGCGGATTTCCATGACGGCCATATTTCCTATCTATAGCGTGCCATTGCCGTTTGGGAAAGAATCGCATAACATCTGACCGTCAAGCGCACAGACCAAATAGGTAAAAGACAAGCGCAAGAGGAGAGCGATATGGGCGGCCCCAATGAAGTCAGAGCAAAATTCCCTTCGATGGAAGAGGGAACCAAGGAAGACTGGGACATTATTGGTGGTCATTACATGCCCTTTGCCAGCAAGGTTGCCGACCGGGTGCTCGATCATTTGCGCCTGCTGGATGGCGATTATGGCGGTTTTCCTGTCGATCGGCTGGAACACAGCCTGCAAACGGCGACCCTTGCGCATCGCGATGGGCGGCCCGATGATTATGTGGTGATGGCATTGCTGCATGATATTGGGGATACACTCGGCACTTTCAATCACCCCGATGTTGCAGCGGCGATACTGAAGCCTTTTGTCAGCGAAAAACTGCACTGGATCACCGAGAAACACGGGATTTTCCAGGGCTATTATTTTTTCCATCATCTCGGCCAGGACCGTGACATGCGCGAGGCATTTCGCGGGCATGAGCATTTTGAAGATTGCGCTGAATTTTGTGAAAAATATGATCAGTCGGCTTTTGATGCCAATTACGAAAGCGCGCCGCTGGAATTTTTTGAACCGATCGTGAAGCGCGTTATGGCGCGGCCGATTAACAGCATTTATGTGAACGAATAGGCGTCGAACCGAAAAAACATCATTTTGACGGATCGGGCCCGAAGTCACGGTTTACAATCATCCATGATCCGACAACGAGAGCACATAATTTTTCGGTTTGTCGGTTGATAAATCTGGTTTCAACAACTCCAAGTCGGCGTGAGCGATTGACGACGTGGCTCTTAACATCAATTATTTCATCTGCCTTCATGGGCCGGAAAAAGCGCGTAGCAAAATCTACAGTTGAAAATGTTTCGGGTTCTTGGCTCGTTGTCGAATAGGCAAAAGACTGACCGGTATCTGCAATAACGTTTACAATACCGCCCTGAACCATTCCGTCATAATGCGTAAGATGCTGTCCAATGGTCCATTCCATGTCAAACTCTCCGGCCGAAACACGTTTGAACTTTAGTCCGCTCAAATTCATACCTCTGACAAACGGAGGAGCCATAGACATATCTGGCTCCTGTTCGTCATTTTCAGGAGCGCTATCCATCATCATTTGAATGTTCGCGATTGGGTCAAATACTTGTTCGGTCATCACAAGGCCCTCCGTGGACTAACCTAGGCCACTCTATTCATCTCGTGCAAGAGAGTCGATTTTGGGCTAAAATGGCTCATCCGCTGAGCATGACGAGCAATCACAACTAACAGAACCAAGCCGAGGTTCCCACTATTGGTGATTTGAACTGTTGCTGATTTACTGCCGGAAATCGGAAATTTTGCCCTCAGGCGGCCGAGGGTTCGCCAATTTCCTTAAGATGGCGAACAACCATATCGCCTCTGTCGTTATCGCTGGTTGAAGCACCGGACGCATGATTGCGTAATTCTTCTTCATCAATCCAGCAAAGGTCTTCGAGACCCAATACCCGGTCATCATGGGCGCGGATAGAAATTTGGCTAATCGGTTGACGATCTTTAGCATCGGCCAATATCGGGTTTGACGGTACGCCGGTTTCCCATTTTTCGCCCCATTGGCGAATCGCTACAATGACAGACAATAGATCGGTGCCTTTGTCGGTCAGCCGATATTCAACCTTGCGCTTGTCATGATCGCAGGGCCGCCGGGACATGATGCCTGCATCAACCAGCCGGGTCAGACGGTTTGCCAATATATTCCGGGCAATACCAATCTCGCTGAGAAAATCCTCAAAATGGCGCACGCCGTTAAATGAGGCGCGCAAGATCATGAAGCACCAACGCTCGCCAATTACCTCCAGAGAAATGGGTAGCGAACAGCCTGTTCCGAGTTCCGAGAGATTTTCCGTCAATTTATCCATAAGCCAACCCTAGACCAGTTTCTGATAATCCCAAAAAAAAATATAAGTTTTTAGTTGCAACTTAAAACCTAATAAACTAGGTACTGATTCGCAACCTAAATTGCAAGCTGATTTTCCCTCACTTTTTCTCCCCGGGAATATCGGCGCAGATCAAGGGTTGAATTGATTTGAAAGGAAATAAAAATGCTTCTCTCCCAAAGCCCATTGCGCAACATTTTCATGCTGTTCGTCGCCATGCTCGTGACCACAGTGATCTTTACCGCCAGCGCCGCAGATGCGCGCAGCAAGCCGGTAGCCTATACCGCAGAGCTGCAACAACCGGTTGAGGCGTCGCGCCACATCATAAAAGGCACGGTGATGCACTGTGCAGGTACCGAATGCAAAGGAGCTAAAAGCGGTTCATCAGTGAAAACTGTCTGTGCCCGCTTGTCCCGCAAGGTCGGCCCCTTGGCCTCTTTCACCTATAAAGGGGAAGCTGTTGATGCCGAAGCCCTGGCCCAGTGCAACGGTGACAAAAAAGGTTCGAAGCAACGGATCGCGAACCGCAAGTAAAACAGTAAGTAATCACGTCTTCACGACCGGTCACTCAATCCCGTTATGGCCATGCAAATGGCTGGCCGGTCCAACTAAAGCGTTGAAGCGAATGCCTTTCACCCTCGAAGGCTTTGCTTCAGCGCTATTTTTTTGTTGCTCCTGCGCGCAAAGACAGACAGTTTACGAGGGTGTTGAGGCAATATGAACTTGTAGAGCGGGTGCGCAGCTATGACCCGGAGGCGGATGAGGATCTGATCAACCGCGCCTATGTGTTCTCCGTGCAAAAGCATGGCAGCCAAAAGCGCGCAAGCGGCGACCCATATTTCAGCCATCCGATCGAGGTGGCTGGTCTGATGACCGACCTCAAGCTTGATCAGCAGACCATTGTTACCGCCCTGCTGCATGATACGGTTGAAGACACGCTAACCACGACCGAAGAAATCCAGAAACTGTTCGGGGTCGATATTGCCCGGTTGGTCGACGGGGTGACGAAATTATCGAAGATAGAAGCGCAAACCGACAATGAACGCGCCGCTGAAAATCTGCGGAAATTCCTGCTCGCGATGTCGGACGATATCCGGGTGCTCCTGGTCAAACTGGCAGACCGGCTGCACAATATGCGCACCCTGCATTTCATCAAGAGTGAAGAGAAGCGTCGGCGTATTGCCCATGAGACCATGGATATATATGCGCCCTTGGCGGAACGCATCGGCATGTACGAATATATGCGTGAGATGCAGCTGCTTGCCTTCAGCCATCTGGAGCCAGAAGCCTATGAAACGATCACAGGGCGGCTCAATGCAATCAAGAAAGGTGATGAGGGGCAGGTCCACAAAATCGCCCGATCGCTGGAAAAGACCCTGGCGGCTGGTGGGCTGGCGGCCGAGATTAGCGGACGGGAGAAGCATCCCTATTCAATCTGGCGCAAGATGCAGGAGCGCCATGTCAGCTTCGAACAGCTGACGGATATCATGGCCTTTCGCGTGATTACCGATAACAGCGCAGAATGTTATCGCGCGTTGGGTATCATGCACCAGAAATGGAAAATGGTTCCGGGGCGGTTCAAGGATTATATCTCCACACCGAAGCGCAATGGTTACCAGTCGCTGCACACCACGATCATGCACGGCAATAATATGCGCGTGGAGATACAGATCCGCTCGGAACGGATGCACCGCGACAATGAATATGGGCTGGCGGCGCACTGGGCCTATAAACAGGGTGATGGGCCGGACGGCCAAGCGGGCTGGATTCGTGATCTTATCGAAATTCTTGACCATGCCGGTGATGCTGAAGAGTTGCTCGAAAATACCAAGCTCGCCATGTATCAGGATCGGATATTTGCTTTCACGCCCAAGGGCGCGTTGCTGCAAATGCCGCGCGGATCAACCACTGTTGATTTTGCTTATGCGGTGCATACTGACCTGGGGAATCAGGCAGTGGGGGCCAAGGTTAATGGCCGTCACGTTCCGCTGCGGACACAGCTGACAAATGGCGATGTTGTGGAAATCCTGAAATCGGATGGTCAGGAACCGCAACCTGGCTGGTTGTCCTTTGTCATTACCGGCAAAGCGCGCGCCGCCATTCGCCGGTTCGTCCGCCACAAGGAACGAGACGAGATTGTCGAGATTGGGACCAAACTTTATGACGAGATTGTCCAGCGCCTGCCCGGGAAAATTGGCAAGAAAGCAATGAAAGCCGCGCTAAAGCGGCTTGATCTCGATAGCGATGACGACTTGATGATCGCGATTGGCACGCGGGAGCTCAGCGATCGTGAAGTCATGGAAGCGTTAATGCCCGGCAGTGTCAATGACAATGACGATGATCGCGAATGGCCGGAGCAGGACCGCGCGATCTCGATTAAAGGGCTTACGCCCGGTGTTGCCTTTGATTTGGCCGAATGCTGTCATCCCGTCCCCGGTGACCGGATTGTCGGCCTGCGCCGCAGCGGCGCCAATGTGGAGGTGCACACGATTGACTGTCTGCAGCTGGCAGACGGTGTCGATGCGGACTGGGTGGATCTTAGCTGGGGTATGGAAACTGATGGTGCGGCGGCGCGGTTGATGGTCGTGCTACACAACAAGCCAGGTACTTTGGCGGAGATGGCAGGCATTTTTGGTTTCCACAATGCCAATATTCTGCGACTCAGAATGACCAATCGTGACGCGCCGTTTCACACGTTCGAAGTTGATCTGGAGGTTCACAACGTCCATCATCTGATGCGGATATTATCCGCTCTCAGGGCCTCGGAAGCAGTGGCGCAGGCAGAGCGGCTCTAGTGCAGTCCGCGCTACCCCGCCCTGACTTTTCTGCGCGACCATTGCAGATGACTTGCGAGTATGCGTTAAACGCGAAGCCGGATGAGGTTTACGCTGCCTGGACTGTCGGGCTAGACACCTGGTTTGCTCAGGCCGGTACGCTGTTTTTGGTGCCGGAGCCAGGGCGACCATATTTCTTCTACAACCGAGACGAATGGGGCAGGCATCCCCATTATGGCCGGTTCCTTGACCTGATGGAAAACCAGCTTATCGAGATGACGTGGATGACGGGTAACGGGACAGCTGAGGGAACAGAGGGGGCCGAGACTATCCTTCGCATCGAACTCGTTCCCGAAAGAGCGGCCACGAAAATCCGTTTGACCCATTCCGGTTTTGTCAATGAAAAGTCCCTTGCCGGGCACCAGGAGAACTGGCCTCTGGCCTTAAAAATATTAGACGAAGCACTCGGCGGTGGCGTCAAAGCCAACTAGTGGCAGCTTATTGGCCGGGTATGCCGGGAGGCGGGCCGCCGGGGATGCCTTGTTGCTGCATTTGTTGCTGCAGTGCCTGCATCTGTTCGGCCGAGATAAAGTCGAGCAGGGACACGTCGAAAATCAGGACCGAGTTGGCAGGAAGCTCAGGGCCGGGGGACTGTTCGCCATAGCCGAGCTCTGACGGGATCCAGATGCGATACTCGCCGCCTTTTTGCATGAGTTGCAGTGCTTCGGAGAAACCGGGAACCACGCCGCCAACGGGCATCGGAGTTTGTTCATTGGCATCAAAGACGCTGCCGTCGCGCAGCCGGCCTTCATATTTGACCAGCGCCGTGTCGGTCGCGGTTGGTGACGGACCTTCGCCAGGCTTCAACACTTTATACTGGAGGCCCGTATCGGTGGTTACAACGCCGTCCTCTTCACCATTATTGGCGAGAAATTGTTCATTGGTAGCGCCGGTTTCCACCGCATTTTGCGTGCCGGCGTAAGCCAGTACCGCAGCCACCACCAGAACCACAGCCAGTCCGATCCACAATTTGGTCAGCGACCCTTTTTTGATCGGCCGGATGGGAACAGTGGTTACGGACATATCGGACTACCTGTTGTGTGAAAGTCTGTATCGAAAGGAAACGGCTTTAGATCGTGCCGTCACGTTCCATCCGCTTGCGCTCCATTTTGCGGGCGCGTCGAACAGCGGCTGCTTTTTCGCGTGCACGCTTTTCAGAAGGCTTCTCGTAATGCCGGCGCAGTTTCATTTCGCGATAGACGCCCTCACGCTGCAATTTCTTTTTGAGCGCCCGAAGGGCCTGATCAACATTATTGTCGCGAACCATGATTTGCATAAGACTGAGTAACTCCGTTCAATATCGTCTTTGGACCGGGTATATTCATAACCGGCCGAAAATTTATTTAAGCCATAAAAAAGGGTTTGCAGATGATTCGTTCAGCTGCAGTTGGAGCGCGCCTAACAGGCTAATCCTCCGATTTCAAGCATTTCCGACTCTATATTGTGGCATTTTTGCCCCGGTTAGCCCTTGATTATCCGCCGAATTTCGCTCCTGAAAGCCTTTTGATTATCAACTGGGCCTGTGTCATATCCGTTTCAAAGCGCAATTTAAGCGAATCAGGAGACGAAAAATGGCCACCGCAATCAATGTCCAGTCAAGTTGCAGCGAAGAGGAATGGAAAGCGCGTCAGCGGCTGGCCGCCTGTTACCGGATATTTGCGCATTTCGGCTGGGATGAGCTGATTTTCAACCATGTCACGCTGAAAGTACCCGGCGAGGATGATGCATTTCTGATCAATCCCTATGGCCTGCATTTCAGTGAGGTGACAGCCTCGACATTGGTCAAGATCGATATTGACGGCAATACGCTGGATGGTTCGACTTATCCGGTCAACAAAGCCGGTTTCACGCAGCACAGCCTGTTTCACCGCGAACTGCCGGATGTTCACGCGATTATCCATACCCACACAACCGCAACCATGGCGGTGGCGTCGCTGGAGGGTGGATTGCAACCTTTGAATTTTTATGCTGCGGCTATTGTTCCGCGCCTTGCCTATCACAAGTTTGAAGGTGTTACTGTGCATGCCGACGAAGGCCCACGTTTCCTGGCGAGCCTTGGCAAAAAACGCATGATGCTGCTGGAAAATCATGGTCCTGTAGTGATGGGTAAGACGCTGGAAGAAGCTTTCCTCAACCACTGGGTCCTGCAGCGTGCCTGTGAGATCCAGATGCAGACATTGGCCATGGGCAAGCCGTTGGTGATTGGTGAAGAGGTGATCAGGAAGCATCTCGCCAACCTGTCACAGGCATCGATTGATCCCGCCATTCAGGGCGTTCCCGAATTTGATGCGATGGTGCGTTTGATCGACCGCGAAGACAAAAGCTGGCGGGAATAGAAAAAGCCGGTTAGTCAGGGAATGGTAGGAACATATCTCCCGATGGCTAATATCAAATGACCAAATTTACCGTCAATAACCGGCCCGTCGAATATCGGATGGACGAGCAAACTCCCTTATTGTGGGCTTTGCGCGATGCATCTAACCTGACCGGCACCAAATATGGTTGCGGCACCGGCGATTGTGGCGCGTGCATGGTGGAGATTGATGGGGAAGCCATTCGCAGCTGCCTTGTCACCATCGGCGAGCTGGAAGGGCGGTTCATCACCACCATCGAGGCATTGTCGCGCGACCGCAGTCATCCGGTGCAACAGGCATGGGCCGCGGAAAACGTGCCCCAATGCGGGTTTTGCCAGTCCGGCATGATCATGTCCGCGGCGGTCTTGCTCAAGAAAAATGATAACCCGTCCAATGATGATATTGACGAGGCTATTACCAATATCTGTCGCTGCGGGACCTATCCGCGCATCCGCGAAGCGATCCAGCGTGCCGCCCGTGTGGCACGGGGGGAAGATGTGCTAAGCGCTGCACCGCCGCCCGGCATTGATCCGTCGGATGCGGCAAAGGCTGTTCCCGCACTAACCCCCAAGAAATAGGAAGGCAGGCCATGGGCGCCTGGGTCTATCTCATCGCGGCGATAGCTCTCGAAATACTCGCGACAACATTTCTGAAGCTTTCAGACGGTTTTGCCAAATGGCATTGGGGTATCCTGTCGATCCTGCTCTATTCCGCCTGTTTCTGGGTACTGGCCCCGGCGCTCAAGACGCTGCCTGTGGGTGTGGTCTATGCGATATGGTCGGGTGCCGGCATTGTCGCCATCACTCTGATCGGCGTATTTTTCTTCGATGAGCGACTTGCTTTTCTGCAATTTCTTTTCATTGCGATGATATTGATCGGTGCAGTCGGATTGCAGCTTACAACACAGGCCTGAATAGGCCCTGGTTATCACGGTTCATGCTGGGCCCATCGAAGGGGTTGGGGTGGGGGTTTCGACAGGCCCAACATGATCGTCTTTGCGTCATTTTCGGAAACTGAATATGGTAACTAGGCAGCTAAAATAGGCGCAGCCATCATCATAACATGGATATTCTGTACGGACCCCAAACAGGATTCGTCAAACAGATTTTCTGTACTTGAACGGGAACCTGAGTCACCAGTCAGGTTCCCGTCCGGGGGGTTCGCCAGATCAGAATCGACCAGTGATCGAGAAACGCGCGTTCAGAGGCGCGCCCACGGTCGCCTGATGCGTGCTGTGTGAGCTCGGGAAATAGACGGTATCTGTCAGATTCTCGATATTGACCTGCAGCCGCAGATTGTCGGTGACATCGAAATGTGCCGCCGCATCAATACGGGTATAGGCCGGCAGAACGGCAGTATTGCCGTTGTTGATAAAGCTCTCGTCCTGATGGGTCAGTCCAAGTCCGAAACCAATCCGGTCTGATATCTGAATAGAATTCCAGATTGAGAACATATTTTCGGGAAGTTCACGTAGACGTAAGCCCGTAGTTGATCCGGTAGCATCGACTTGCTCGCCATCAAGAAAACTATAGCCGGCCGAAACAAACCAATTATCGGTTACCTGACCCCGAAGCTGCAGTTCGAAACCGCGAATTTTCGAGTCGATAATATCCAGTGTCGATGGATCATTGTCGTTTGGCTGTGGAGAGCTTTGCTCAATCTCGAAAACAGCTGCGGTGAAGCTAAGGCCCTGTTCGAAATCCCATTTGATTCCAGCCTCCAGATTGGTGAAGGTATTTGGATCAAGAGCATTGTTAGCGCCATTGATATTGGCAAACTGTTCTCCGCTACGCGGCAGGAAACTCTCGCTATAGCTGGCATAGAAAGAGACATTTTCCCGAGGCTTGATGATCAGGCCGGCACGCGGTGAGAATTCCTCATCCTTGCGGGTTCGGATATCGGCATTCGGAACATTGTTTACCGTGATGTCAAAGCTGTCAAAGCGACCGCCGAGCACAACATTCAGCCAGTCGGTTAGCTTAATTTCGTCTTGAATATAAAGCGAAAAGACATCGATATCGACTTGAGTGAAATCGTTGAGATCGGCAGTGAAGTCATTGGCCGTGGCAATACCAGCGGCATTCACACCAATGCCACCACGCAAGTTCAGGGGGCGTTCGATCGCGAAAACCTCATTGTCGTCCATTGTCGTGTCCCAGAACGCATTGAAACGATCCTGATCGGACGAAGTATTGATATACTCGCCACCAAAGATCAGTGTGTGGCTGAGGCCGCCGGTTTCAAACTCTCCAACCAAATTACCGGACAGGATCAGATTCTGACGCTCGGTTGTGTCGATATAGCCATCAAGAGTTACGACATTGGGCGTGTTTGCCTGATCATAGCCAGACGCGTAGAAGTTTGAGTAAACCTTGTCATAATCGCCATAAAAAGCGCTGACATTGGCTTTGAAATTGTCGGAGAATGCATGTTGCAGATTGGCACGTAGCAGATGTGCCTCCAATTCGGTAAAGTTAAGCTCCGGATCTCCGAAAACAACGTTTCTGAGGGCAGAAACCGGACGGCCGTCAGTGCCAGTTGGAATGCCGCGATCGATGAACCGCTCATGGTCGGCATATTCGTAAGACAGATCAAGTGTCGTGTCCGGGCTGATCTGGAACCGCACGGTCGGATTGAAACCGATCCGGTCACCATCATAAAAGTCGCGATGATTGTTCAGGCTCTCATAGGCCGCATTGACGCGAACGCCGATATTTTCGCCTGCTGCTATGTTGATATCGCCCTGGACGCTGAATTCGCCAAATGTGTCGATAGCAATCTGACCGCCGCCAAAGGTTTCACCGATCGTCCCTTTTTTGGTCACGCGGTTCAATATGCCGCCGGTGCCGCCCCGTCCAAACAGAAGCGCGTTTGGTCCGCGCAGGATTTCGACCTGCTCCAGGTTATAAAGGCTGCGATAATATTGCACATCGTCCCGGATACCATCGATATAGAAATCGGCAGTTGAACGGACCCCGCGGAACACAACGGCGTCACGATGGCCTTCGCCCTGCGTATTGTTCACGCCGGGTGTATAGTCCACTATCTGACCAATGCTGGTGAAGCCGCGTTGCTTGATCTCGTCGGCAGTCACGATGGAAAGGCTTTGTGGAACATCAATAATCGGCGTCGGCGTTTTAACCGCATTTATCTGGTTTGAGTAAAGCACATCACCGAGAACGACGATATCGCCGCTTGCGTCATCTGATTCTGCACTCGCTGCATGTGCCGCGGCAGGAACCATGATTGTGGTGGCCAAAAAGGCCGTGATGGCTTTCTTCTTCAACATTTGTTTTCCCGTATCCGTGGGTTTTGAGATTGATTCTCAATCCGGAGGGCGTGTTAGTGATAATGATTATCACAAGCAATGGAAAATCTGAAAAATGAAGATTTTTCTTGCAGATGGAAAATGATGATGTTTTTTGGCAACAATAGATATTTATGGAGAATGCAATGAAAGCGACAATCTGGCACAACCCCAAATGTGGAACGTCCCGCAAAACCCTTGCTCTGTTGGAAGAGGCGCCGGGTGTTGACGTTACGGTCGTTGAATATCTTAAAAATCCGCCAAGCCGTGCCAAGCTGGAACAGCTCTACAGCGATGCTGGCATCACGCCGCGAGAGGGCTTAAGGACCCGGGGTTCGCCCGCCGAAGAGATGGGGCTGACAGATGACAAGGCCACGGCTGACGAGATACTGGATGCCATGGCGACTGAGCCGATTCTTATCGAGCGACCGCTGGTAGAGACCGACAAGGGTGTCCGGCTGTGCCGACCGCAGGAACGGGTGCAGGAGATTATCTGAAGGCTTCGACTGTTCGGCGATACCGTCATGTTATCAAATCCGGATCACATTTATGGCCGTTATCGCAATCTACAGCATGAAAGGCGGTGTCGGTAAAAGCTGTGCCGCCGTTAGTCTTGCGTGGAACAGCGCCGTGAACTCGTCTCGCAAGACCCTGGTCTGGGATCTTGATCCGCAAGCAGCGGCTTCGTTCATCCTAAATGGGGACCGGCACAAAAAGGACCGTGCACAGGCGATGATCGCCGGAGATATCAAGCCATCCAAGCTAATCAAGCCGACCAGGATAGAAAATATCGACCTGTTGGCTGCGGATGTGTCGCTTCGCGGTCTCGACCGGTTCTTTTTCGATCTGAACAAGAAAAAGCATATGGGCAAAATCCTGCGAGAGCTGAAGAAAGACTATGACCGGATCATCCTGGATTGCCCGCCGGGCCTCACCGAAACCAGCGAGCAGATATTGCGCAACGCCGATCTGGTAATCGTGCCTGTCATTCCCTCGCCTTTGTCGCAGCGTGCGCTGACGGACGTACAGACGTTTCTCGATTCCCGGCGGCGTAAACACGCCCCCTTGCTGCCCGTGTTCAACATGGTTGACCGGCGCCGAACGATTCACAAGGAAACGTTGGCCAAAAAGCCCAAGTGGCCGGTTATTCCGATGTCCAGCGATGTTGAACGGATGACAAGGCTGAAAAAGCCATTGGGAGAATTTTCTCCGCGCAGTCCCGCTGCGCTGGCTTATGCCAAAATCTGGCGGGGTATTGAAAAAAAGCTGACCAAGTTATGACGGACCGATATCAGGTCCATCGTTGAACTAGGCGGCGCGGCCGCCCAATTGCGCACTGTCCGCGTTAAAGTCAGTGAACAGATCCATCGCATCATGCGGCGCCATGGGCCGACCGAAATAATAGCCCTGAATTTTACTGCAACCGAGCTTCTGGATCATCTTGACCTCTTCTTCGGTTTCCGCGCCTTCGGCTGTCGTCGCCATGCCAAGGCTGTCAGCCATTGCCACCACCGCGCGGATAATTGCCAGGCTTTCAGGTACGTTCTTCGCAGCCCCCTGCACAAAACTGCGATCAACCTTGATGGTTGAGAAACGGGTTTTGCGCAAATAGCCAAGCGAAGAATAGCCGGTGCCAAAATCGTCCAGCGAAAGATTGATACCCAAGCCGATAATCTGGTCGAGGACTTGTGTAGCGCCGGTGCCTTCGCGCATGAAGATGCTTTCGGTGACTTCTATTTCCAGCCTCTGGGCTGGCAGATCGCTGTCACTCAGGGCCGAAACCACCATATCGAGGAAATTGGGATCCGTCAGCTGATCAGCCGATACGTTCACGGCCACCTTGACGGCGGCAGGCCATTTCATTGCTTCTTTACAGGCAGTGCGCATCACCCACTCGCCAATCGGCACAATGAGCCGCGCATCTTCGGCCAACGGGACAAATTTGGCTGGTGACACGACGCCAAATTCCGGATTGGTCCAGCGCAACAATGCTTCAAAGCCGAGTACGCCTCCGGTATCTGCGCTCACCACCGGCTGATAGTTGAGAGAAAATTCGTTATTGTCCAACGCCTTGCGCAAGGCAATTTCCATCACCCGGCGTTCTTCGGCATGGACGTGCAGTTTCGGCTCATATTGATTATGCGCGCCGCCGCCCTGGTCCTTGGACCGATAGAGTGCGAGGTCGGCACTGCGCATCAGCATTTCGACAGTACGGCCATCGCGCGGTCCGATCGCGGTCCCGACACTGGCGCCAATATAGAGCGTGTGTTGATCGACTTCATAGGGGCGCGACAATGTATCAATGATCTTTTTGCCCAACATATCCATATATTGGGAATCACTGGCATCCTTGATAACAATCGCGAATTCGTCGCCACCCAGGCGTCCGCATAACTCATTGTCGGTCATGATCGAGCGCAGTCGCTCCGACACGCGGGCAAGCAAGCGGTCGCCAACCGGATGGCCCAATGTATCGTTGACCGCCTTGAACCGGTCGAGATCGATCATCATGAAGCCGCAACGGCCGTTCCACTTGTCGGAATCCTGTTGAGCTTTGCCGAGCGCTTCGGTCAGTTGCAACCGGTTGGGCAGGCCGGTGAGTGTATCAAAGCGCGCCATGTGAGATATTTTGTCAGCGGACTCGCGTTGCTCCGTTACGTCAGATCCAACGCCGCGGAAGCCGTGAAAAATCCCATTTTCATCGAGCTTAGGCGAGGCAGAGATTTCCCACCAGCGGGTCACATCGTTGATCAGCACCGGAACCAGCATATTGCTGAAACTGTCGCGGCGTTTCAGCTTTTCGGCCAGTTCGTGCAGGGCGGGCGAAAATTTTCCTGAATCCCAGGCTTGGCCGGCAACCAGTTGCAGGAAAGGGCGCCCTTCAATATCTTCCGGCGTTCGCCCCACGGCATGGGCAAAGCGGGGAGATACGTGAGTCAGGCGGCGCGAAGTGTCGGTCTGCCATAGCCAGTCGGCTCCGGTATCTTCAAATTCACGCAGAAGCAGGCTGACCACCTCCTTTTTCTCGTTCAGATTCGCTTCGGCGATTTTCCGGTTTATGAATGATCTTCCATTCATCAGGCACGACGCAATCAAAAGCATGGCAATAGCGGCCGATGCCGTTGCCATTTGATACCCGTTTATCAAATACCAGCCGACAGCCGATGACAGGCCGCAAAGCCCGATAAAGACAATGCTGGCCAATGGAACGGCGGACATCAGCATGGCCGATCCGACCATCAGGCATAGAACAAGAGCCCATATCCCGACCATAGTGCTCAGGTCGCTTGAGGGACCAAACAGGATCATGGCTGTGGACCACAACAGGCCGCCAGCTGCTGATACCAAAAGAGTGTTCATGTTTTCGCGCCGGGAAATGCTCTTGCGTTCCCAGACGGCATCCTTACGCGCCTTTATGTAGGTGTAAATGTACAAACCGAACAGGGCGAGGGTCCATGCGCCCAGCAGCCATCCGTTGACCTGGCCGATACTGAATTGAACAGCCAAGATGCCGCACGTAATCGACCCGATCATCTTCAGGAAACCATTCTGATGCATGCCTTCATACTGGAGTACGCGAATGCGTCCCCAATCTATGCCTTCAGGGTCAGCAATCCCTAGCAATACGCTCAGCGGGATTTCTTGCGGCAGGCCGGATGATGATGCTAGCTTCTTTTCCACGCTTTCCCCTTAAGAGGAAAACCTTATCGAATGGTAAGCATCCGTCTTTTTTTTCGGTTTATGGTTAACCGATTTTAACGCTTTAACCCGTTGGTTTCAGGCCGCGATGTCATAAGGCTGAATATCACCCGAGAGATAAAGGTTGCGCGCCTTTGCCCGGCTGAGTTTACCAGAACTGGTGCGCGGCAAAGTGCGCGGCGGAACCAGTTCGATAACACAGTTCATACCCGTGATCGCACGGACTTTTTCACGTATTTCGTCGCGCAGGCGTAGCCGTTCGATCTCATCAGACGTTCTGCACTGGACGAGAACTGCCGGCGTTTCATCACCGCCCGGCGTCGTGATTGCAAAGGCAGCAATATCGCCCGCCTTGAATCCGGGCAATTGTTCCACCGCCCATTCGATATCCTGTGGCCAGTGGTTCTTACCATTGATGATGATCATGTCCTTGGCACGGCCGACAATGTAAAGATAACCATCCGATAAATAACCCATATCGCCGGTATCAAGCCAGCCATCTACCAGACAGGCATCGGTCGCTTCCTGATCTCGATAATAGCAGTCCATGACTGACGGGCTTTGCATCCAGACCTTGCCGACAGCTTTTTCCGGGAGCAGGCTGCCATCTTCCTCACGGATTTGCAGAAGTGTATCGCGCACCGGCTTGCCGCAATTGACGATCGCGCGATAGCGTTTGGGACGGCTGCCATCGGCCTGTTTCTCGCCGGCCAATTCAGTTTCTTCAACCAACTCTACTTCCATGCCTTCGCCTGGCGGCATGATCGTTACAGCCAAAGTTGCCTCGGCAAGACCATAGCTTGGCAAAAAGGCCTTGGCATCAAATTTTGCCGGTGCAAAGGCGTCGGTAAAGCGCTGCATCACATCGGGCCGGATCATATCGGCACCATTGCCTGCCAAACGCCAGCGCGACAGGTCAAATCGCTCGGCTACGTTTGACTGGCTACCGATACGGCGTGCGCAGATTTCGTATCCGAACGTCGGGGAGAAACTGCATGATGTGCCTTTGTTGCGGGAAATCAGGTCCAGCCATGACAGCGGCCTGCGCGCAAAATCCGATGTTTTCAGATAATCGGTGGATACCTGATTGCAGACCATCGAAATGAAACAGCCAACCAGACCCATATCATGATAAAAAGGTAGCCAGGATACACAGCGGTCATCTTCGCCCACGTTCATGCCATAAGAATGGGATCCGACATTGTGGAGCAGTGCTTTGTGCGACACGGCAACGCCATGCGGGAAACGGGTCGATCCACTCGAATATTGCAAATAGGCAATATCGCTGCTTTGGGCTTGTGGCAGTTCACAGTCCGGTACATCGTTCTCGGCAAACTTGTCCCAGCCAAAGACAGGGATTTCCCGAGATTGGCCGGCAGCAGCGGCCAGTTCTTCAATTTCATCGGGATAAAGCAATATCGCAGGATCGCAGCTATCCAGCTGCACACCTATTTGATCAATATAACTGTCCTTGCCACCAAAAGAGGTCGGCAGCGGCAGCGGCACCGGCCAGGCGCCAGCATAGATCGCACCAAAGAATAACGCACAAAATTGCGGTTCGGTGTCGGCGATGAGAGCGATCCGGTCACCAGGCTTTACGCCAAATCCGATCAGGCGGCGCGCGGCGGCAATGGCATCATCCCGCAATTCCGTGAAGGGATAGACGCGTACCAGCGAAGCGCGTGCATCGTGAAAATTAAAACCTCTTTGCCCCTGCGCTGCATAGTCAAGCGCTTCACCTACCGTTTCGAAATCGGCGAAACGGCGTGGAAGATCATCAGCGGTTGGGGTTGGTGTCAGCTCAGTCATACAAAATCCATTTTCCAGAAGGTCCAGCCTTCTTACAAATCGTCATTTTCTTTGGGTATTCAGCCAAATTTTGAAAATTATTCAGCTGTTCGAACCCTTAACAAGCTTTAGTGATTGCAACTGTCGTTTAAATTTCGGCTCTACTGTGGCACAAAAAGGGCAGTGGTTCCGAATGAGAGACGAAGCGTTGAAAAATAGCGGTAAAGCGTTGGATGAAAATAGCTTGCAGGAGCTGGCCCTGCGCTATGTTAGCCGATATGCAACCACGCGCCACAAGCTAAAATCCTATCTTTTCCGTAAATTACGCGAACGGCACTGGTCGGGTGACCGGTCAGGATCGGTTGAGGAAATAGTCGAAACAATGGTCGAGCGCTTTTCGGAGCTTGGTTATATTGATGACGCGTTGTTTGCCAAGAACCGGGCGGCCGCGTTGACCAATAGGGGCTATGGGAAAAGACGGGTTACGCAGGCCCTCTATCAGGCGGGTATAGAAGAAGGAGACGACCGGCAGGCGCTTGATCTCAGCGATGCCAGGCAATGGGACGCCGCCAGGACTTATGCGCGCAAGAAGTCCATTGGTCCTTTTGCACAAGAACCGGCCGATCAGGACAGATGCCGGAAACAATTACAGGCGTTTTTAAGAGCCGGTCATAGTTTTGATATTGCCTCTCGGTTTGTCTTTGCGAAGCCTGGCGAAGAAATTGACGCAGACGTTTAAACGGACTCTTTTGTTGTTCTAAAACACCTTATGACAAGAAGAATCGCCAGTTTACAATATATATGCTATGCTGTTCGCATCCGATTCTTTTGGTTAAATTACCTCCATTTCGGATGATGTGTTCGGAGATTTGTTGTGGCAAGTTTATATGCGGAACCTGCGAGAAGCGAAGAGGGTACGGCTAGCGATCATTCGATCAGCGACCGACCAAATGCTCAAGGAACCGATAGGTCTGCAAATGACGGGATATTGGGAAAAGAAGACGAACAGTCCGCGAAGGTTTTGAAAACGACGGGCTATGTCAAATGGTTCGACTCTCATCGCGGTTTCGGATTCATTATTCCTGACAAGGAAGCAAACGGCAATGATGTGCTGGAGCGTGGTCAGGACATTCTGGTTCACTGGACAGTATTGGAACCCCTGAACCGCAGGGATTTGCCCGAAATGGCGCTGGTTACATGTGAATATGTTGACGCTGCCAAAGGTTTGCAGGCGACAAAAATTCTCGATATTGATGAGTCCAATTGTGAACAGATGGTTCACCAGCCCACCCCTGAAGTAAAACGCAAGGCCATCCATGTCGTGGAAGATGAGTCGGCTTTTGTCGAAGCGGAAGTCAAATGGTTTAACCGTGCCAAGGGCTACGGTTTTCTGATCGTTAATGGCTTTGAAGGCGACATTTTTATCCACATGGAAACGCTGCGCAATGCAGGCATCGGTGAAATTATGCCGGGCCAGCATGTTCTGGCACGTATAGATACCGGTGATCGCGGATATATGGCGGTACAGGTCAGTGTCTTGCCGGTTTCCCAGTAACGGGTTTTCTAACATGAACGGATTTTTCAGGCAGGCGATACTGCCCGTCGTGCTGTTGTCGTGCACTGGCATGGTCGGAGGATGTTCCGCTCAGGCGGGACAAGCCGAGAGCAAGCAAAAGCAACTAGAGCCACAGCAAAATGATAAACTTTCCGAAGCCGGCCTACGTTTGATCCCGCTGACTATCTCGACTGATGGCGAGCGCCATGATTTTACGGTCGAGCTTGCTGGTACCGCGGCGGAACAGGCGCGCGGTCTGATGTTCCGCACGGAACTGGGGCCAGACAAGGGGATGCTCTTCCCCTTCGACCGGGTGCGCATGGCCAGTTTCTGGATGAAAAACACGGTGATCCCCCTCGACATTATTTTTGTCCGCAGTGACGGAACGATCGAATCCATTGCCGCCAACACAATTCCCTATTCCCTTGATCCGGTAGAATCTGGTGAACCGGTTGCAGCCGTGCTGGAATTGGCCGGCGGACGGGCAGCGGAATTGAAAATCGGTCCCGGTGATAAGGTAGAATGGCAGCAATAAACGCACGTTCAGGCCGAAAGCTGTGCTTTCCACGCATTTTTTAATTGCGAACCCCCACCTCGTGGCGCTAAGCGGACGGGCATGGGAATATTAGGCAAAATCTTTACCTGGTGGGACGGTGCAACCATTGGCACTGCATTGTTCAGCGCGCGCAAAGGCAAAGCCGTTGGCGAGGATATTTTCGGTAACAAATATTATCAGTCCAGGAATATCGCCAAAGACGGCGATCAACGCTGGGTTATCTATTCCGGAGCCAATGACGCTAGCCGGGTACCGCCGGAATGGCATGGCTGGTTGCATAAAAGTTATGATGAAGTCCCTGAAAGCCATTTGCCGCAGCCGCGTATCTGGGAAAAAGAGCCGACCGGTAACCTGACAGGTACAGCCAATGCCTATCGCCCGGCCGGTGCGCTGGAATCCGGCGGCGTGAGAGCCGCAGCCACCGGGGACTATGAACCATGGAATCCGGCCGAAGCCGAATGATTTCTGTCTGCGGTATCTCTGCGTCTAATAGAAATCGGCTGTTACCTCTATTTGCTGGTGCATTGCTGTTGTCTGGCTGCGGTCTGTTCGGTGATGACATCGGCGACGAGAATACGGGTCAACCTGCAGAAAAGGCGGAATTGGAAGCGACCGATGATGACGAGTTGGTCCAGCCTGTTAGCGAGCAAATTGGCACACCAATGGCGGAGCGAGTCGCAACTCTTGGATTTCTGAACAAACGCAATGGTTTAACTCGTGATTTGGAGTTGAAGCCAGGGCAGTCGATCCGTATTGGCCGCGCGATGGTTCGTCTACGTGCTTGCGAACGCACCGCGCCGTGGGAACTGACCCCGGAACAGGGCGCTTTTGTGCAGCTGTTCGTTAATGACCGGCCGGCCACGCGTCAGGGCGACGACCAGTGGCAAAAGGTTTTTTCCGGTTGGTTGTTTCGCGAATCACCGTCACTGAATGTGGTGGAGCATCCCATCTACGATGTCTGGGTCAAAAGCTGTGCGATGAACTTTCCCGGCGAAGAAAACCCGCCAGAGGATTCGGCGAACCCGACCGCGCCGCGCTCATCCTCATCCAATCTTGCCAACAGCCCATCGAGCGCCGCAAATGACGGCGCCGAAACCGAAGCCGATGTTGTCGCGCCCGTGCCAACAACGCCGTCAGTGCCTGTGCCTGAGCCAGTGGAACCTGTTCCGGAGAGTGCGCCACAGCCCGTACCTGAGTCAGCTGACCCCATTGGCGATTTAATTGCCGAAAATGCTGGTGAGCAATAATCCTGCGCCGCGCGCAGCTGCTCAAGATAATCCGCCTGACTAATCTCAATTGCGCCGAATGACGCCAGGTGATCGGTCATGAACTGGCAATCGAGCAGCGTGAACCGTCCGACAATCAACCGTGCCACCAGCCAGGCGAGAGCCACTTTGGATGCATCGCGGGAGCGGGAGAACATGCTCTCCCCGCAAAAAGCACCGCCGATGACCAAGCCATATAGGCCGCCGACCAGCGAGCGATCACCATTCTCACCAACCAGCCAGCATTCCACGCTGTGGGCCTGACCGCGTCGATGCAGCGTGCAAAAGGCTTCTTCAATATCTGCGTTTATCCATGTTTCAAGTCGGTCATTTGCTGACTCGGCACAGATCGAAATCACATCTGCAAATGCCTCGTCACTGGTGATCTGAAAACGGTCAGACCGGATCGTTTTGCGCAGCGAACGCGACATGTGAAAACCATCAAGCGGCAGAACCGCACGCGTTTTCGGCTCTACCCAAAATGTCTCTGGATCATCGCGTGCATCGGCCATCGGGAAAATGCCGGACGCATAAGCCTTCAGTAACAAGTCTATGTCGATCGCCATTAATGCTCCTGAGGGACCATCTTGTTTAGCAGGATTTTTGCTTCGTCGGCAATGCGGCCCGCGACTGATAGATATTCATCGGCAAAGCCGGCGCCGCTGCGCCAGGCAATACCGATGCTGCGTGATGCTTTCCACCCGTCGACCTGAAGCAGTGCTATATCATCTCCATGTGTGATTTCAGACTGGACATAGAGTGCGGGCAATATGCCGAGGCCCAGGCCCGATGCAACCATCTGGCGGACACTGTCGAGGCTGGTGCCTTCATAATCCTGCAAAAGATGCATGCCGTGCGCATGGCATTGTTCGGTAACGTCGCGGTGCATATGGTGTCTTCGATCGATGCTGAGCACGGGCGCATTATATAGGTCCGCTTTATCGACTTTTTTCTGTCCAGCGAGCGGATGATCCGGCGGCGCGACCAGCAACAGCGGCTCGCGAAACAGCGGCTCGATGGTCAGGTTCTCGCCTTCAATCGGTAACGGGCCAAGCAACATGTCTATTGCACCTTTGACCAGTTCCATCGCCTGTAAATCTGGGATCCCCTCACGCATGTAAAAGCGCAGATCAGGCTGCGCGCGGTGTAGGGCAGCGATGACAGGCGGCATTAAATAGGGGCCGAGAGTAGGCGATACGCCGAACCGCAACGTTCCGGCCAGGCTCTCGCTCGCGCGCTCCGCCAAATCACGAATATCCTTCACCTCTACAAGTACCCGTCTGGCACGTTCGGCAATTTCACGGCCAATCGGCGATAATTCTGCGCCATGGGTACGGCGTTCTACCAGCGTGACACCAAGGCGTGATTCCAGAGCGCGTAACTGATGGCTTAAAGTCGGTTGTGAAGCACCGGCAGCTTGTGCAGCGCGGCCGAAATGTCGATGATCGGCGACAGCAACGAGATATTGGAACTGGCGTAAAGTTGGCATTTGGGGGAACCTTTTCTATGATAGATGATATCTATTGATTATCCAATTTTCATTCGATTGGAAATATCACCAACCTTTTGCAATATCAAGGTCAACCGAAGCAAAGATGATAAAAACAAGGGAAGACATGAGGCAATATTTAAACAGTCTGATCCGAAAGCATCGCAAGCTCGATAAACAAATTTCAAAAGCGAAGTGGGATGGGAATCAACTTCGTGCCATGAAAAAGCTGCGACTGACCTTAAAGGATCGCATATCGCAACTACGACAAGGTGTAATGCACCCCTCAGCTTAGGCAGCTAAACTCTTTACCCCCCCCGACCTGGGGCAGTAGCTTTCCCTCTTTCCGCTACTGCCCCGATTTTTTTGGGGCTTTTCTATAATTTCACGAAAGCATGTTTATGACTGGAAAAATGCGGACGGCATTAGCGGATTTTCTCGCGCGCGAGACCAGTGCCGGTATTGTTCTGTTTGTCGCGGCTCTGCTGGCTATGATTGCCGTGAATAGTGCGTTTAATCCGTATTATCTGGCATTTCTCAATATTCCGGTTGTGGCGCAATTCGGTGCGCTGGAAATAGCCAAGCCGCTATCTCTGTGGATCAACGATGGCCTAATGGCGATATTCTTTTTCCTTGTCGGTTTAGAGGTGAAGCGTGAGATACTCGAAGGAGAGCTGTCCAGCTTCAACAAGGCTGCCTTGCCGGCCATTGCTGCGGTTGGCGGCATGGCAATTCCGGCATTGGTATTTCTCTATTTTAACTGGAGCGTACCGGAGAATATCAACGGTTGGGCGATCCCGGCAGCGACGGACATTGCATTTGCTCTGGGCGTATTGGCCCTGCTTGGCAAACATGCGCCATTGTCACTCAAGATATTGTTACTCGCCGTTGCGATTATCGACGATATCGGTGCGATCATCATTATCGCGCTATTTTACACCGCCGATGTATCAAGCTTTTCGCTGATGCTGTCTGCGGTGGGAATTGCTGTCCTGATCCTGATGAACCGTTTGGGTGTGGTGCGCGTTGCGCCCTATATTCTGGTCGGTACATTCCTTTGGATATGCGTGCTTAAATCAGGTGTCCACGCGACACTGGCCGGCGTTATCGCTGCACTGTCCATTCCGCTCAATGCCAAAGATGGTAGTTCGCCTCTCAAACATCTGGAGCATATATTGCACCCTTGGACGGCATTCATGGTCTTGCCGATTTTTGCCTTTGCCAATGCCGGAGTCTCTCTGGCGGGCCTGCAAATCAGTGACCTTTTCGCCCCGCTTGCGCTTGGCATTGCTGCCGGTCTTGTCATCGGCAAACAGGTCGGTGTTTTCGGTTTCATGTTTATCGCGACCAAACTCGGCCTCGTCCGGCGTCCGGTGGGGGTTTCGTGGATGCAGCTTTACGGTCTCGCCTGCCTCACCGGCATTGGGTTCACGATGAGTCTGTTTATCGGCAATCTTGCCTTTGTCGATCCGGCTCAGATTGAAACGGTGAAGCTTGGGGTGATCAGCGGGTCTCTGGTTTCCGGACTTCTGGGATATTTGATCTTGCGCTTTGCCCGCCCCGCCAGACTTGAGGGGCAATGAATCACCAGATTTAACCCACGGCGGGAAATAGATTGCCGAGCGCCGCGCGATATACGATACCGCTTGCTATGACACGGCATCTCTATCTGGCTGGTGGCTTCACGGCGCTGGCACTGGGCAGCATCGGAATCGTACTGCCGCTTTTGCCGACAGTGCCTTTCGTTATTCTTGCTGCCTTTTGTTTTGCGCGCAGCAGCCCTCGGCTGGAAGCGTGGTTGCTAGACCATCATGTATTTGGCCCGCATATTCGCAATTGGCGGGACAGGCGAGCCATTACCAAGCGCGGCAAGCGGGCTGCGATTGCTGCCTTTGCTGTAAGCATAGTGATCGCGCTAATATTCCTGAAAATGCCCTGGAATCTTATTCCCGTCGCGGCCGCACTGATATGCGGTACATGGATATGGACGCGCAATGAGCCAGATCCTGCTCCGGAAATCGCCCCCGATCCGGTGGCCGAAAAAGAGTCTCAGCATAAAGAATAGTTTTTCCTGTGCCGGATGGTGATAAAAGACCGGCAAATAGGCGACAGTCCTCGCACGCGACGTGGATCGTCCGGAGGAGAGCATTATGTCACGGCAAAAATTACTCGAAATGACCCGTTCGCTGGTGAAACATGGCGAAGCGGACACGATGGAACTGGTCGATGATGTGGTTGCAGTACCTGCTTCCGATTACACGGATGAAGATCGGTTTGAGCAGGAAAAAGAACGTATTTTCAAACGCCTGCCGTTGATGGTCGCGCCGTCTTGTGAGTTGCCGGAACCGGGCTCTTACAAGGCAATGGAAATTGCCGGCATACCGGTTCTCGTAACCCGTCAGAAAGATGGCACGGCCCAAGCCTTTCTCAACAGCTGCACCCATCGCGGCAATCCGGTGGCACAGGGCAGCGGCAAGGCGTCGCGCTTTACCTGCGGCTATCATGGCTGGACGTTCAAAAATAATGGTGACCTGCTGGCAGTGGCGTCGCCCAAAGACTTTGGTACTGTCGACAAAGCGGCCTTCTGTTTGAAGAAATTCCCCACACTGGAGCGCGCGGGCCTGATCTGGGCGACGCTCGATTTGGAAAGCACTCTCGATATTGCCTCCTATCTATGCGGCTATGATGAGCTGCTGGAGCATTTCGGTTTCAAGACCTGGCACCTTTTTGAACAGCGCACGATTCCGGGGCCAAACTGGAAAACTGCCTATGATGGCTATCTCGACTTCTATCACCTGCCTGTGCTCCACAAGGACACATTCGGGGCTGATTTCTTCAACCGGGCCAATTATTTCGCCTGGGGTCCGCACCAGCGTCTCTCCTCGCCGTCAAAATTCATCCAGAAGACGGGCAGTGATGAACAGCTCGACCTTACCCAGATGGATGAAAAAGACTGGCCGATCGATGCTTTGCTTCAGGGTGTATGGACGATCTTCCCGCATATCTCGATTGCGAGTTTTTATGGCGGTGGCGGCCGCGGGGCTATGATATCGCAACTCTTCCCAGGCAAAACTGTCGGCGAAAGCTTTACGACCCAGTTTTATGTGATGGAGCATGAACCGACGGATGACGAAGTCAGGCAGGGCGCGCACGATCAATTTGCTTTTCTTGAAACCGTGGTGGCTGAGGAAGACTATAAGACCGGCAAACGGCAGCATGAAGCGTTGCAATCCGGAATGCTCGACAAGGTCTGGTTTGGCCGCAATGAAGGCGGTGGACAGGCTTTCCATCAATGGGTGGACAGACTGATCAAGGCTGACGATGGCGAGCTGGATGCCATTTTCGTACCGCAGCTGGAGGCTGCTGAATAGCTAAGCGTTGCGGAAATCCCGGCTTGGCGGCAGGGCTTCTTCCCACTTGGGACGCTCGTTGTGCAGCTTCTCGAGCATTTTTTCCCAATAAGCCTCGGTTTGGCCCTTAAACTGGATGTTGAAATCCTCCGCTGTACGAAATTCGAGTATTTCGACGCCTTTTTCACCAATTGTGTAGGTGTAAGGCGTTTCCGCAGGCAGGAAGAAACCGTCGCCCGGGCCCATTTCTTCGGTACCCATCCGGATGTCTCCAGCGATGATGTAGTAAAGGCAATCGCTGTCATGGCTGTGAAGCGGCAGTGGATAGCCGGGCTTGAACCAGAAATGATGAAGAGAGAAACCAAAGCCGCTGAACAGGCAGGTGCCTTTATAGCCATCGGCGACGCCGGCTTCGCCCATCTTGGTCAGTCCATCAAGGATGACCGGCGCATCATCGACATAGGACATGTGCCCGGCATCGCCAAAGTCCTGCGCATCTTCTTTTCGAAAGATACGCAGGACTTTTAGCGGCTCGGGTTTTACGCCTGCCTGGTTGCCTGTTTTCGTGGGGGAGGCATCTGCCATATCATTCTCCGGACCAGTTTGGAGACAGGATATAGCATCACAGGCGTGCCGTGGGAACGGGTTAGACCGGGATCGATGCGCGTGGCGGGTAGCTGGAAATATAACGGTCAAGCACAGCCGGGTTCAGCATGTCGCGAAACGCACAGCCGAGGCCGAGGTTGCTACGGTGAATAACTTCTGCTTCCAATGGAGCAAGGCCGGGCAAAGCCAACCAGCATCTGGTGCCAGGATGTGCCTGTAACAAGGCATCGCAGGCAAAGCCGGCCAGTGATATATTCGCGACTTCCGTGTCAAAACTGCTCGAACCGGAAAAGCGCATTTTTGCAGGGATCGCGACCTTGTGACGCGGCGCGCAACGGTCTTCCGTCGCTGCGAATGTATAGGGCGTCATAGCGGGCTGATTTTTTACATTTTGAGTTTGTACATGAGTCATAGGAAACTCCTTCGTAGTTACGATGGCGTATCGATACTTGGGTGTGAATCGACAGATTGCTTTTCCCATGGCCGGGTAAACCACCTCTTCTTTCGCTCGGTAAACAGGATTCGAAAAAAATTAACTATGTTTGCGATTCCGAAGGCTGCAGGGCTGCCGTTTGCAAAGGCCGCAGAATGACGCTTGCTCTTGGCGGCACATATCGCTAATGCGCGGCCATTGGTTGATTCAGACTGGGATTGACCGGCCTGTGTAGGGGTGTAGCTCAGATGGTAGAGCGTCGGTCTCCAAAACCGAAGGCCCACGGTTCGATCCCGTGCGCCCCTGCCACTTTTTTCCGATCAATTGGCGGTCCAACACTATGACGCAGTTTATTTCCGCTATTTCACTGGTGGTGCCGGATTACGATCAGGCCATTGCCTTTTATGTTGGCCTATTGGGCTTTGATCTGATTGAGGATACTGAGCTGTCCGAGGACAAGCGCTGGGTTCTGGTGGCGCCTCCGGGCAGCACGGAAACGCGGCTATTATTGGCCAAAGCCAGCAATGAAGCGCAAGAAGAAGTCATTGGCGAGCAAGCTGGTAACCGGGTATTCCTGTTTTTGGAAACCTATGATTTTGACGCGGATTTCGCTCTGATGGAGCGTGCCGGCGTCGATATTATCGAGGAACCGCGAGTCGAAAGCTATGGCAAGGTGGTCGTCTTTCGCGATCCGTTTGGCAACAAATGGGACCTGATCGAGCGGCATTAAAGGCTATCGCTCAATGTCGAGAGCGCCCGCAATCAAGCCCCAAATCTGATGCGTTAATATGGCTGGATCGGGCCGCGGTTTCATTCCCATTGCATGTATGATGCCGCTGCGCATGGCGCCGGTGATAGCCGCCCCGGCGATAGCAGGATCGATATGGCTGCCGATATCGCCGCGCTTGATGCCGGAGCCGATATTCCGCGTTGCCATTTCGATCATTTCTTCGTGGCGTGCCGATTCAACAGCTGCAACCTGATTGGTATGGGCCATTTTGCCAAGAATGATCGGAGCCATAGGATCATTGTAGAGAAATTCCACAGCCGCCATCAGCCGGTCTTTTTCCCGCACGCCCCAGTTTATATCGGGATCGATATACTGGTTCACAACGGCATTATAGCGATCATAGAAAGCATCGATAATCGCCCCCAGCATGCCGGATTTTGAACCGAAATAATGATAGGCGAGACCGACAGAAACATCAGCCTTTTCCGCCACCTGACCCATTTCCAGATCGCCTTCGCCTGCACGAAGGATCGTTTCGGCAGCGGTCAATATCTTCGCCGCGCGCATGACCTTGCGATCAGGTTTTTCTATTGCTTTTGCCTGATCTGACATTTGTTTGCGATCCTTCACCGGCCTACATGCCTAATCTACAGCATCGAATCTAAAGTAGTTTTGAATTGAATTCAATTCAATAATTCTTTATCTGCTAAAGTGAAGTTGATTCGCTGAGGAGGCCATGATGAATGTCGCGAGTACGATCGAGACGAACAATGTCGACCTGACACCCTATTTGAACGGGCGCAGCTTTGAAGACGCGTGGCAGCAGTTTCAGGAAGAAGGCTATGTCATCTTTGAAAATGTGCTGACGCCCGAAGAGTTGGAAACACAGCGGGCTGCGCTCAAACCTTGGATTGATGCAGATATTCGCGGCCGTAACAATTTCGAGGGATCACAGTCCAACCGCATCTATGGCATGCTTGCCAAAGATCCGGTTTTTGGCGATCTGATCTCCCATCCCTTGCAACTGGCCTTTGCTGAGCGGGAATTGGGCGCCAGTGTCTTGCTCTACGCCTGCCTTGCGATCAATCTGCATCCGGGTGAAACCCCGCAGCCTTGGCATTTTGATGACAGCCATTGTGGCCTCGCCCGTCCGCGTGATCCACTTTCTATGTCGACATTCTGGTCGATCACGGACACGACGGAAGATAATGGAGCCACCGAAATTATTCCCGGCAGCCACAAATGGGGCGACGAACAGCCAGATGGCGCCAATCAGGCGCACGACTTTATCACCGGCCGGATCGATGGCGGTGATGCCGGTAGCGGTGACCATTTCCAGGCGATCAAGGCAACCATGCCGGCCGGATCACTGATGATTGCCAAGGGAACGCTTTGGCATCGTGGTGGCGGCAATGATGCTGATGCGCCTCGCCTAATCGTAACACCGCAATTCTGTAAAGGTTGGTGTCGTCCGCTGGAGCAACAAACACTCGCTGTATCGCCGGAGAAAGTGGCCAAACTGCCAAAACGCGTGCAGGAACTGCTCGGTTATAATATCCATCTGCCCTTCATGGGTTATGTTGATGGCATGCATCCGTCGAAGTTGTTACAGGCTGACCGACATGCCAAGTGACCATGAACTAATCCAGAATCTCTATGCCGCTTATTGCTTTGCTGTCGATCGGGGATCGGCTGAAGATATAGCCGCCCATTTTTGGGATGATTGCTATCTGAATTTTGGTGGTAACATCCATGAAGGGGTAGGGGAAGCGCGTATCGGCTTTGCCAAATGGATTGCCAGGATGCGTGAACCGGTCGAAGGTTTGCGTCACTGTCTTTACACGCCGCTCATCGAAGTGAATGGCGACCTTGCCGAAGCCGAAGCTTATTATGATGCCGACGGACATGCTGGCCGTAAGGGCAAGCCCATACAGCTGCGCGGTCTTTATCGCAGCACTCTGAAGAAGCGCGCGAGCACCAACGGCAAATCCGAATGGCGGTTCCTGAAACATGAAGTGCAAATATGGAATTCCATCCGCGACCATGCTGCACCCGCCGAGCAGGAGGCGCAGGTTTGAACGCGCTGGAAAGTGATGCGCCGATGATTGTCTATGTCGACATCAAGAGCCCTTATGCCTTTGCTGCCATCCGGCCAACTCTCGCGCTGGAAAAATCTCTGGGCATGCGTTTCGACTGGCGCCCGTTGACGCTCGATATTCCAAGCTATCTTGGTTCCGCGCGTAAGAAAAAGGGCAAAGTCATCAAAAGCACACGCAGCGCCAACCAATGGAGCTGGGTCAAATATGCCTATCGCGATGCGCGCCGCTATGCCGAGCGGCAGGGATATATGCTGAAGGGCACCGAGAAGATCTGGGATTCATCCATTCCTAATATCGGGATTTTGTGGGTCATGCAGACGTCACGGGACCGGCTCGGCGATTATTTCGAAGCCGTCTATCCACCCTTTTGGCGGCGAGAACTGGATATTGAAGATATGGCGGTGGTCGAAGCTTGTCTGGAAAAGGCTGGAATCGAATCCAGCGGATTCTCAGAATTTGCGAAAGGCGAAGGCCGCATTCAACATGACCAACTTCAACCACAGCTGCACCCCAGCGGTATTTATGGTGTGCCGACTTATGTGATTGACGGCACCATCCTGTTCGGCCGTGAACACCTGCCTTATGTACGCTGGCACTTGCAGGGACGGGAAGGGCCTGCGCCCGATATTGCCTATGAGATTGATGACCTGGAGGTGCACTCATGCTGACTCTCTATATCGATTTCAAATCGGCTGCATCCTATCTGGCGCTTGAGCCGACATTGGAACTGGCACGCGAAACCGGCATCACCATTGATTGGCGTCCATTCTCGGTGCGCCCTTTTGTTGTTCCGGCGGAGCAGGATGAGGAAACGGTCGGTGAGCGTCATCGGCGCGTTCGCGCGGCGGCCCAGCGGGATGTTCATGTGCACTATGCGGCGGTGCAAGGGCGGGATATGCATTTTGCCGATAGGCCGAGCGGCTCTGACGCTGCGTTGGCGGCATTGGCGGTTATGGAAGGTGATCCGGTGCCCTTCATTCGTGCTGCCTTTGCAGCCTATTGGACCGAGCAGGCGGATTTGGCTGATGAAACAGTGGTTGAAACGCTGCTGCAATCCGTCGGTATGGACTGTGCGGATTGGGAATTGGCGTCCGTGAAACTGGACTCCATTCGTTCCAGAGCGGAAGAATCAGGAATTTTTGAAGCGCCCTCTTATCTGATTGCCGACCAGCTTTTTCTGGGCCGCGAACATCTGCCCTGGATACGGTCGCTTATCCCGGCCGGGCAGAGGGTGTAATTTCCCACTCTTTCCTTGCGGAATCGGGAATCACGAGCTAAAGGGCTGGTGCTTTCCAAAATCATGCATATATCCGAACCCAGTCGACAGACTGACACCCGGAGTTTATGCCGGGTTTGGGGAAATAGAAATTTAGGAATCGAACCATGGCGAAAGTCAATCCCGGCGAATTTATGCGGCAAGTCCGTGCCGAAAATAGCAAGGTGGTCTGGCCGACATGGCCCGACACGGTCCGCACCGCGATCATGGTGTTGATCATGACCACGATTTTGGCGCTGTTTTTCCTCGCCATTGATTCGGTTTTTAACGGTGTTGTTGGCTGGTTACTTGGTTTGGCCAAGGGCGGCTAAGCGGTCCGAAACACAATTTAGAACAGGTTATTTATAGATGGCACGCTGGTATATCATTCACGCTTATTCGGGCTTCGAGCACAAGGTCAAGGAAGCCATTGAGGCGGATGCCAAGCGTTTGGGCCTGACCCAGCTGGTTGAGGAAATTGAAGTCCCGACTGAAACGGTGACCGAAGTGCGCCGCGGTAAGAAAGTCCAGTCGGAGCGGAAATTCTTCCCCGGCTATGTCCTCGCGAAACTGCAGATGACCGATGATGTTTATCACCTGGTCAAGGATCAGCCAAAAGTCACCGGCTTCCTGGGCACCACTAAGCCGCAGGCGATTAGTGAAGCGGAAGCCGCGCGCATCCTCAACACCAAAGAGGAAGCGGCTAACGCACCGAAACAGCGGATCACCGTCAACTACGAAATTGGCGACCAGATCAAGGTGCTGGACGGACCGTTCGCCAGCTTCAACGGCATTGTCGAAGAACTGGATTTCGAGAAAAACCGCGTCAAGGTATCGGTATCGATCTTTGGCCGCGCGACCCCTGTCGAACTTGATTTTGAACAGGTAGAAGTCGCGAAATAAGAGATTTGGTGGTTTGCGCCACCGGATAAACCCCAGCGGCTTTGAGCCACTGGATCACCAATGCGGGAGGCTGGTCTTCGGACCTGCTGTTTGACCGCTTAATTTGATCCTCCTTCGCTCCTGACGGAGCTTTGGCGGAGATAGAATGAAAGGACAGCCAAATGGCTAAAAAAATTGATGGCTACATCAATTTGCAAGTACCTGCCGGTATTGCAAATCCATCCCCGCCAATCGGCCCAGCACTGGGTCAGCGCGGCGTTAACATCATGGAATTCTGTAAGGCGTTTAACGCGGCTACAGACAAGATGGAAAAAGGCGCCCCGATCCCGACCAAGATCACGGTCTATGCGGATCGCAGCTTCACCTTTGAAACCAAGACACCACCTGCCAGCTACATGATCAAGAAATTGACCAAGCTGAAAAAAGGTTCTCAGGAGCCTGGCAAGGAAGTGGCTGGCACGATCAAAACGTCGCAGCTGAAAGAAATTGCAGAAGCGAAAATGGCCGATCTCAATGCCAATGACATTGACCAAGCCATGAAGATCATTGCCGGTAGCGCCCGTTCGATGGGCATCGAAGTGGTGGAGGGATAAGACATGGCCAAACTCACCAAACGTGCAAAAGCTGCAAACGAAGCTGTTGATCGCGAAAAGCTCTATGGCATTGATGAAGCGATCAAGGCCATCAAGGCTTTGGCATCGAAATCAAAATTTGACGAAACGCTCGACATTGCGATCAACCTTGGTGTTGATCCGCGTCATGCTGACCAGATGGTCCGCGGCGTGATTTCTCTTCCTGCTGGTACCGGTAAAGACAGCCGGGTTGCTGTGTTCGCCAAGGACGCCAAAGCAGACGAAGCGAAAGAAGCTGGCGCAGATGTTGTTGGCGCAGAAGACCTGATGGAAGCCATGCAAGGCGGCGATCTCAACTTCGACCGTGTCATTGCAACCCCTGACATGATGGGCGTTGTTGGCCGTCTCGGTAAGGTTCTGGGTCCTAAAGGCTTGATGCCTAACCCGAAGCTCGGCACGGTCACCCCTAATGTTGCGCAAGCGGTCAAGGACGCCAAGGGCGGCCAGATCGAATATCGCGTCGAAAAAGCGGGTATCATCCATAATGGCATTGGTAAGACGAGCTTCAAGGAAGCAGATCTGCGTAAGAATTTCGATGCTCTGGTGAATGCGGTTGTCAAAGCCAAGCCAACCGGCGCGAAAGGCAAATATGTCAAGAAAATCGGTCTGAGCTCGACCATGGGCCCCGGCCTGAAGATCGATCTCAGCGAGATTGAAGGCGCGTAATTCAGCGTTTCTCTCGATGATTAAAAAAGGGCCGGGATCGCTCCCGGCCTTTTTTATTTCTGCTCTCTATTCAGAAGGCCGTATTTTCAAAATTTGGCGCGAACACCAAGACCGACACCGAAAGACTCTGTGTCATCCCGTAAATTGGCGTTGAAGCCCTCACCGCCGCCCGCCACAAAGCTGCGCGTAAAGTCGCGGCGATAGACTTTGGTATAGCGACCTTCTGCAAATATATCGAAGCGTTTGCTGGCTTTCACGGTTGCGCCAATGGCGCTGAAGGTCACCAGGCCAGTTGGGTTTCCGTCCACTTCAAAAGTCGGCGCGGTCGCGACGCCATTGTTGGGGAAATAGTTAATGTCCGCGTCAACCACGCCGATGCCAATACCGCTGCCGAAATAGGGAATAACCTTCTGATTGGGCGACCAGACAATGTCATTATAGAGCGCCGCCGTTGCCGTGAAACGGTTGACGCTGCCGCCAAATGTCTGATTGCCGCCGTTAAACGCACCGTCATCCACATCTGCTTCAGCATAGCTCGCTTCCACTTCGACGCGAGGTTTCAGAAACGGGATCAGGCCGTTTTTAAACTGATAACCGATCGCGCCTCTCAAAGCGAAGCCTGTGTCATATTCCACATTCACATTGGCGGGAGCGCCCGCGACGCCGGGAACACCGGCATCGGGGTTTTGGGTGCCCACAAAGTCACTATCGTTCAAAAATTCTGCGGCTGCGGATGCAGACAGATAAAAGCCTTCTTTTCTGTCATCTTCAGATTGGGCGTGGGCCTGAACCGAAAAAAGCAAACCGCTGGCCAGACCGGCGAAAGCGACAGAGTTGCGAAGGTTTCCATTATAATTCATGTAAATTATCTTTCTCGGTGCAATCACGCGCACCATTAGAGTTGGGGGACAGAAAGCCTTTCGCGGTGAACCGGTGTCCGGTTACACACGCGTCAAATTTTATGGAGTGAACATGCAAGACACGATATATAGAGGTTCCTGCCTCTGCGGTGCGGTGACAATTGCAGTCAAAGGAGATCTGCCCGGACCGAACGTTTGCCACTGCTCGCAATGCCGCAAGCAATCCGGTCACTATTGGGCATCCACTGACGTGCCGCGCGACAGGTTGACTGTCGAAGGCGACGAGAATCTGCGTTGGTATCAATCTTCCGAAAAAGTTCGGCGGGGTTTCTGTGAAACCTGTGGTTCCTTCCTTTTCTGGGACCCGGTGGGGCGTGAAACAATCGCCGTTTCTATGGGTACGTTTGACGGACCGACACAGACGAAGCTTTCGGGTCATATTTTTGTAGCGGACAAAGGCGACTATTACACGATTGCTGACGGTTTGCCGCAGGAAGATCAGTGAGGTGAAATAGCGGGTGCGTTTGTAAATTCTTCCAGTACTGACCACGCCAAATGAACTATATTGCACTGCAACATTGAACATCTGGCCAGAAGCTCTATGAGGCTGGCTATGTATGATTTGGCGATAATTGGTGGCGGCATAAACGGTGTTGGCATTGCGCGCGATGCAGTGGGCCGGGGATTGAAAGTCCTGCTGGTTGAGCGCGACGATCTGGCGGCGCACACATCGTCGGCGAGCACCAAACTGGTGCATGGCGGCCTGCGCTATCTGGAACATTATGAATTCAGTCTGGTGCGCAAAGCGTTGCAGGAGCGCGAAGTGCTGCTGCGCAATGCGCCGCACATCATTTGGCCGATGCGGTTTGTGTTGCCAGTGGATGAAGGCATGCGCCCGGCGTGGTTCCTGCGCCTTGGCCTGTTTCTCTATGATCATCTTGGGACGCGGTCTTTGTTGCCGGGGACAAAGAGCCTCAACTTGCTCAGGGATTTTCGTGGGGCACCGCTGCAAAAGCGATTGAAAAAGGGTTTTGCCTATTCCGATTGCTGGGTGGAGGACGCGCGGCTGGTGTCATTGACGGCCCGCGATGCCAAGGAGCGCGGCGCCGAGATTCGCATCCAGACGGAATGTGTTGGCATAGAACGAAGCACAGAGCATTGGAGCTTGCAGCTCAACGGGCAAGATGGCGAAACTACGGAGCAAGCCAAAGTGCTCATCAATGCCGCCGGGCCTTGGGTTGATCCGGTAACGGCGCTTTATGACCAGAGCACCAACGCCGCAAAACTGCGCCTCGTCAAAGGTAGTCACATCGTCATTGCGCGCAAATTTGAAGGCGATCACAGCTATATCTTCCAGAATAAGGATGGCCGGATCATCTTCGCCATTCCCTATGAAGGCGACCACACCCTGATCGGGACGACCGACCAGCCGTGGAGTTATGACGAAGGTCCGGCGAAGATCAGCGACAATGAAATCGACTATCTCTGCTCTGTGGCAAGCGAATATTTTGCCGAACCAGTGACCCGCGACGATGTACAATGGACTTATTCCGGGGTGCGGCCGTTGTTTGATGACCACAGCCAGTCCGCCTCGACCGTGACCCGCGATTATGTGTTTGACTATAATGACGACGGCGGCGCGCCTGTGCTGTCAGTCTTTGGCGGCAAGATAACCACTTACCGGGTGCTTGCGCGGCAGGCGATGAAGACGCTGAAGGCGGCCTTGCACGTTGAAACCGATGACTGGACCCGGGATGCACCACTGCCGGGCGGCGATTTCCCGGCCGATGGTTTTGACGCCCTGGTCGAGAAATACAGTCAGCGCTGGGCCTTTGTCGGCAAAGATGTGATGACCCGGCTGGTACGTGCCTATGGGACCGATGTCGCGATCATGCTGGGCGATGCCGGAGAAGAGGCTGCCCTCGGACGCCATTTCGGCGCCGGTCTCTATGAGATTGAGCTGCGCTGGCTGATGGCCCATGAATTTGCAACCACCGCGGAAGACGTGCTGTGGCGCCGGTCCAAACTTGGTTTGCATATGAACGAAGCAGAGAAAGCATCGGTAACCGAATGGTTTGCCGCACGGGCCTTGAAAACAAAAACGGCCAGAACAAAAGCCACGGGCACCGTTTCCTGATTGACGCGCCGCCATCGCGATGGCAATAGGCGCGCTTGGAAACAGGCGGGTGTAGCTCAATGGTAGAGCAGAAGCCTTCCAAGCTTACGACGAGGGTTCGATTCCCTTCACCCGCTCCAGTTGAAAAATCCGCAAAACCCGTCTCCCATCAGCATGTCTGCCTGCGCTAGACATGCCTCTCGTCTGCAGTTAGCCTGAAACAAAAATCAGGAGGCTGCCACATGTATGACATTGCGCTAACCGAATCCTATTTTCCAGCGCAGGGTGGGCCGGAGCCGTCTCCGATGACCGTTGGCGACATGCTCCGCCAGTCGGCGGCGCAGGCGCCCGATCAGCCGGCGCTCAAAGAGCTGACTTATGAGGGCGCGATTGACCGCTGCTGGACCTATGCCGAACTGTTGAATGATGCGGAGCGGCTGGGCCGGGCGCTCGCCAGCCGCCATGCGGAGGGCGCGCGGGTGGCGGTCTATGCCAATAATGTGCCCGAATGGGTGCTTCTGGAGCTGGCTTGCGGACTGGCTGGCGTGACACTGGTGACGGTTAATCCGGCCTATCAGAAGCGTGAACTGAAATATGTGCTCGAACAATCTCGTTCCGAGGCAATCTACTATGTCGCCGACTTTCGCGGGAACCCGATGCAGGAGATTGCCGACGCGGTTTGCGATGACATTCCGGCGATCAAGCACCGGATATTGCTGACTGATCATGATGCGCTTTATGCAGGGGAAGATAGCGGCACGCTGCGCGATCCGAAGCCGCAGGATGCGGTGCAGCTGCAATATACATCCGGCACGACCGGTTTCCCGAAAGGCGCAGTGCTTCATCATAACGGCCTCGTCCGCAATGGCGTTGATACGATGGCCCGGGGCGGGATGGAACAAGGCGATATCTTTGTGCACACCATGCCGCTTTTCCATACAACCGGCTGCGCTATACTGGTGCTGGGCGGGTTTGGCCGATGCGGCACCATGCTGCTTGCCCCGATGTTTGATCCTGTGATGATTGCGAATGTCATTGAAAGCGAGCAGGCCAAGTTCATCCTTGGCGTACCGACCATGCTGGTGGCCCTGATCGACGAAGTGCGCCGATCGGGCCAGGACGTTTCCTCGACACGGCGGATCATGTCCGGTGGAGCGATGGTCGCCCCGCAACTGTGCCGCGATGCCAAGGATGTGTTCGGCGCGCCGATCCAGATTGTCTACGGCCAGACCGAAACCTCGCCAGTACTGACACAGGCCTGGTATGAGGATTCGGACGAAGACCTGACCCAGACGATTGGCCAGCCCGCGGCACATACGGAAATTTCCATCCGTGATCCGCAAACCAACACCGTCCTGCCGGTCGGTGAGCAGGGCGAGATTTGCGCGCGCGCCTATAGCGTGATGCTGGGCTATAATGACAATCCCGAGGCCACGGCTGCTGCGATCGATAGCGAAGGCTGGCTACACACCGGCGATCTGGGGCGCATGGATGCGCGCGGCTATGTCAGGATTACCGGCCGGGTCAAGGAGATGATCATTCGCGGCGGCGAGAATCTGTTCCCGGCGGAAATTGAAAACGCGATGCTGGAGCATGACGCGATTGACGAGGTTGCCGTTGTCGGCATTCCGGACGACAAATGGGGTGAACAGGTTGCCTGTTTCTTCCGCAGCGGTTCCGGCCAGACATTGCACGCGGACGATCTGAAAGCCTTCATCCGTGATCGCCTGTCGCCGCAAAAGACGCCAGCCTATTGGATCAGTGTATCGGAATGGCCGCTCACCGGCTCGGGCAAGATTCAGAAATTCAAACTGGTCGAGGCGTTTGAAGCGGGTGCGTTTGATCTACTGAGCTAGCGTGGCCGTTCGCTTTGGATGACAAAACGGTCGGCTGATCGTAACCGGGCAAGCCACCCGGGTGGACTCGCATTGCGGAGCAATTAAGATGCCCTCCGTCATTCTTACCTGAAAGGAAAAGCCGATGTCTGTGAATGTAATCTACAAAACCAGCGCCACCGCCACGGGTGGGCGAGATGGATCGGCAAAGTCTGATGACGGATCCGTCGATGTGAAGTTGATCGTGCCGAAAGAAATGGGCGGACCTGGCGGTGTCGGCGCGAATCCGGAAAAGCTTTTCGCCGCCGGTTATTCGGCCTGCTTTCTTGGTGCGATGAAAGCCGTTTCGGGCAAGGAATCTGTTCAAGTCCCGGATGAAGCAACGGTAACAGCAACAATTGGCTTTGGTCCGCGTGAGGAAGGCGGTTACGGGATTACGGCCGATCTGCAGATCGCACTACCGGGTGTGGATCGGGCCGATGCCGAACGTTTGGTTCACGCAGCGCATGAGGTTTGCCCCTACTCAAACGCTACGCGCGGCAATGTCGATGTCGGTCTCACTGTCGTTTGACGCAGTGCCTGGATGGTCGCGGGAATAGCTGATCTGTGTGTCATTCCGCCTGACGAGCGGAATACCAGACTGCGCAGCCGGCAAAAAATGTCGCAATGGCTCCGCTTGCTCCGGCCAGTGGCACGGCGCCCAGTCCCATACGTACGGCAGCAATATTCAGCACAATCGCGACCAGTCCGGTAATCAGACTGACCAGACCGAGGGCCCGGCCGACGGTATCTACACCACGGAACAGCGATAGCCCGAACAATATAGCCGCGAGTCCCAGAACGACCTTGGCCAGATAGTAAAACAGAAATGATCCTGCGAGCACAGTACCCATAAGGGGTGCAAATTCTTCACCCGCCTGGCTGGCCGGTAGAAACATGGACAGTCCGATGCCCGACTGGATCATGTTCATCAATCCGGCCACCACCAGCGCCGCCCAGCCCAACTGCAGGTTTGGGGACCGGACAAGGCCAACAAGAGAGGCAATCGCTATGGCGGTGAATATGAGAAGTTCTGCGGTCCAGATTGTGGAACGGAGCGGCCAACCTTCGACAATTCCGACGCCGCTGAGCGTCGCCGTATAAACCAGCTGTGAAATAACGGTGAGTATCAGCAGGGCTGATATAAATATTGCGATAGGACGCGTCGTCTGTGGCATGATTCCTCCTTGGTCTCCCGGATATCAAATCTATTCGATCCGGCGGCGCAATTGGTTACAGCTAAGATAAAATAGATATTGGACCAGTCATGAGCTTTGAACAAGGCGCGGCCGTGAAGCACTTGGCGAGGCGTTTTTCTGCGATGCCAATGTCCGCTATGGGCGCAAAAGGAGATGGAACAAATTGGAAGCAAGTCGTTTCACTTGCGTCTACGGCCGTTCTGAGGGTTGCCACAATTCCATCTGATTACCTTCAGGGTCACGAAACCACGCAAAAGTTCCTACCCCCTCAAGCAAAAAATCTGTCCTGAGCACCTCTCCACCGTGTTTTCGTATCCTATCGATCACTCCGGCGATGTCATCTACGATAAAGTTGAACATGAATTTCCCCGGATAATGGATCGTGTCGTTCGACGATATGGACCATTGAACATACGAACCAAGCGGATACTTGCCTGGATCAAAGGAAATACCAAACGAGCCAGTGTTTGAATCACCAAAGTCATCAAGTCCAAGGGCTGCTTGATACCAGATTGCAAGCTCCTCCGGATTTGCCGACTTCATAAAAGTGCCACCAATCCCAATTGCTTGAGCCATGGTCTTTCCTCCAATAGCCATTGTCAATAACATGCCATCCCATTGAGTTACAGTAAAGGAAGCAGAAGGAGCTTTTGGGAAGTGATGTCGTTGTGTTCCGGTGGTTCATAACGAACCAAACGACAATTGTCCGCTAACGGGATAAAACAGACAGAAATCTGCTAAACTGACGCACTATTTTCTACCCTAAAAACGCCCGGACCCCGCTATTGCCAGAAAATCTAATCTACCACCTCGATAATAATGATTCCTACGCAAATCATTCAGGCTCGAGTATCTAAATCTGAACGAGATTATACAACTTCTACACAGAATCGATAAAAAATGTACAATTTGCTGCAGGCAAAGGCCTTTTGATATTGAGGGGAGAGAAAGAGCAAGCCGGAGAATCTCAAAGCGACAAGCTTTTAGGAAAGCGTCAAAAGCGGGAGCAAAGGGTGATGATAGTCCAGCCATCTCCGCAAACTTTCAGCGAAATGAACGGTTTGCCTGTCCTGATACAATTTGCGACAATTTTGTCCTGTTCTGACAAATTTACGGGACATATCACCCTTAGAAACATGTTCATGGCGGCCACCAAGAACCGCCTGCCTGAATGAGCAGATAAGGAAGAACAACATGAAAAAGACAATTTTGATTTCGAGTGCGACGGCTCTTTTGATTGCCAGCGGCGTAGCCATTGCGGCTCCCGGTGGCGGTGGAGGAAAAGGCTGGATGCGGGCTGATGCCAATAATGACAATCAGGTCACCCGTGCCGAAATGACTGCTTCTCTGGAAGAGCGCTGGGCGAAGATGGACGCCAATCAGGACGGCCAGATTTCATCGGCTGATCGTGATGCACGGAAGGCCCAGCGCTTTGCTGAAATGGACACAAATGGCGACGGCGGTGTTTCGCAGGCAGAGATGGAAGCGCATCGCGCCAACCGGAAGGCTGAACGGTTTGCCCGCGCCGATGTAGATGGCGACGGCAAATTGAGCCAAGAAGAAATGCAGAATATGCGCGGCAATCGTGGTGGCAAAGGCTGGGGCAAACGTGGCGGCAAAGGCAAGCGCGGCGGCATGATGAAGCGCGCCGACACCAATGGCGATCAGATGATCAGTAAAGCCGAGTTTCAAGCAGCAGCGATGGCACGCTTTAACAAAGCAGATGCCAATGGTGACGGCATAGTGACCGCTGAAGAACGGCAAGCGGCTCGTGAAGCGCGCCGCGGCGCAAGGAATAAAAGAGGCGGTTAATCCCTGAACCACTCTTTTATGTGAACGGGTCACCGGCATACCCTCCCGTAACAGCGCCGGTGATCCGTTCCTTTTTTATAAACCTGTGTTAGGTGAGCCAGATGTCGGGACAAACGCATATTTTATTGGTCGATGATGAGGCCACGTTGCGTGAACCGTTGGCCGAATATCTGGTAAAGCAGGGTTTTCGCGTTCAGCAGGCCGGTGATGCCAGTCAAGCGCGTTCGGTAATGAACGCATTTAACTTTGACATTGTCTTGCTTGATATCATGATGCCGGGAGAAGATGGTCTCAGCTTCTGCCGCCATGTTCGCGAAACGACGGGAACGCCGGTTATTTTCATCAGCGCGAAAGGCGAAGAACTGGAACGGATTATCGGCCTGGAACTCGGCGCCGATGATTATGTAACGAAACCCTTTAGTCCGAGAGAGTTGGTAGCGCGGATCAAAGTTGTGTTGCGGCGAACCAACGGGGGCAATGGGGTGAAGTCCGGCAGCGGCGCGATTTACCAGTTTTCCGGTTGGACGCTCAAAACCGATCAGCGCAGCCTGGTCGACAGCGAAGGCGTTGCGGTGCCGCTGTCCAGCGGTGAATATCAAATGCTTCTCGCCTTGCTTTCGCGCGCAGGCCAAGTACTCAACCGCGATCAGTTGCTCGACATTACCCAGGGCCGCGAAGCGCATGCCTTTGACCGTGCTGTTGACAATCAGATCAGCCGATTGCGCCGAAAAATAGAGGCGGACCCGAAAAAACCGGAAATTGTCAAAACCGTCTGGGGCGGCGGCTATGTTCTGGCCGGGGACGTTCGGACATTATGAAGCGATTGCTGCCCAATAGTTTGATCGGCCAGCTTTTGGCACTTGTGGCGGTCACCCTGCTGATAGCGCAGGGGATCAATGTCTTTCTATTATATCAGGGTGCGCAAAATCAGAAAATGGTTGAGGCGTCTGCTTCGGCCGTTGCGCGGATCGCCTGGGAAGCGGAAAGAATCAATGAACGCGGCTTTCGCGAGCGGCGATATCGCCGCGATGGCAGCCTGCGCATCCGGCGGAACCGTCCCAGCACTACCTCGCAAAGCGCGATTGAAGACGGGCAAACCCGATTGCCAAGTGTCGAAGAACGTGCCGCCCGTGCGTTCGACAATCTGGGAATTGCTTTATTGTCTGTTCAGGCCGTACGCGTTGATAGCCTCCCAGCCAATATGAGAAATAGCGTGATCGGATTGGGCCGCGAACGTCAAAGGATGCGGGCGATCGCCTATCGCAAAAGGCCTCACAAGATTGATGGCTTCATAATCATGTCGGCGCAAGTTGGCGAAGGACGATGGCTCAATATTGCATCGGTCATCCGAGACCGTAATCCGCGACTCATACGTACGCTGTTGTTCCAGACTGCGGTGATATATCTGATCTTGCTGATCCCGCTTATCTGGTTGGGACGCTATATATCACGCCCACTGAAAGCACTGACCAAAGGAGCGGAAGATTTCCGCCCGGGGGCAAGTGCTCCGATAGCGGAAAGCGGTCCGCCTGATACGAAGCAACTGATCGCCGCGTTTAATGAAATGAATGACCGTGTCGGCGCGATGCTCGATGAAAAAAATGTCATGCTGGGCGCGATCGGCCACGATTTGCGCACACCCCTGGCCGCTCTGCGCGTGCGGGTTGAGAGCGTGGAGGATGAGGAAGAACGCGACCGGATGATTGCCGGGATTGATGATATGGACCGGACGCTGGATGACATATTGTCACTGGCACGGCTCGGGCGGTCAAAAGAAGCGGCAGAGCCAACCGATATCAGTGCGCTGATCGAGACGGTAGCGGATGAGTTTACCGACATGGGCGCAGCGGTTTCCTTCACGCGCAGTGGGCGGACAATCGCCAATATCCGGGCGACCCTGATCCGCCGGGCACTCAGGAACCTGATCGGCAATGCCGTGAAATATGGCAAAGAAGCCGCCATCTCTGTGGACAAAGACGGGGACAAGCTGGTGATTCATGTGGATGATAATGGCCCGGGCATAGCGGAAGATCAGATCGAGGCCATGTTCGAACCCTTTGCCCGTGCCGAGATTTCCCGCAACCGGGCGACCGGCGGGTCGGGTCTTGGCCTGACACTCGCCCGCGCAATCATGCGTGATCATGGCGGTGATGTAACCTTGCAAAACCGGGCAGAAGGCGGCCTTCGGGCGTCACTCATCCTCAGTCTGGATTAGCGACCTTCTGCCACCCAAGGGTGATCGAGATCCTGCGGTTGCGGGGATCATATATATCATGCGGTGTATAAGGTTCCCGGTCCGCGACGCCCTCAATTTTGAAAAACGCGTCAGGGCCTATGCCATTTTGTTGCAGGGTTTGGCGTGTCGCCTCTGCCCTTGCGGTGGACAGCATCCAGTTGTTCATCGTGCGCCCGGATGAAAAGGGCAGGGCATCGGTATGTCCCCGCACCATTAGCGGGTTGGGTGCCGGTTTGATCGCGGCCGCGACCTCGGCCAGCAATTTGCGCGCGGGCGCGCGCAGTGTGTCGGTGGCGAGTGCAAACATCGAAAAGTCGGCCTCGTCGATCAGCTCGATCCGCAGGCCCTCCCGTGTTTCGGTAAAGCGAATGTTGTTGTCGAACCTTTTCAACTCTTCGCTACGTTCAAGCCGCTCCGTGATCCGCTGCCTGACCGCGGCAAATTCCTCACGGTCTTTCTGGTTGTGCACTGCGTTGGCGGCGGTGCTGTCTTTCGGAATGGCCAGCGATCGTTCCCCGACCTGGGCGGCGCGGCTGCGGTAATCCTCTTCGGACAGGATGGAATCACCGCCGAAGAAGCTGTCTGCCCCCGCATTATTCTCCCGCATTTCAACCAATGTCGGCGTAAAATATTCGGCCAGCGCCTTGCGTTCCTGTTCATCGGTGGAACTGAGCAGCCAAACCAGCCGGCGCAAAGCGGCCCTGCGCGTCGCGGCCGGCGCCGTTGGTGTCATGCTGATAGAGCAGGCGCAGCAGGTCATTGGCATATCTGGTCCGCTGACCCACGACCTTGCCATGATACCAGACATCCTCCTCCACGCCCTCGACGGCGCGCTGCCACGTGACTTCGCCGATGGTCGTCTCTGACCGGCGCAGCGCGAGGGCCCAGCGCTCGGCAAAGGCCGGGCTGCGCTTGCGATGGCGATAGGCGCTGTTCCAGCTGATCCCCGCCATGCGGCTGGCGTCCCTAACGCAGCGCGTCTTGGCCAGCGATTCAATAAAAATATTCTGCCGCTCCGCCGTCCAGCCATCATGGCGGACGCGATAGGGTTTTTCGCGCGGCGTTTCCGGAGGCTCCGCCTGCTCGGCGGGGACGGGCAGGTTGGCGGGAGAAGGCGTGTCATCAGACGGATTATTTGCCATGGGGGAGCGGCCCTTTCGTTCCTGATTTGTTCTTTTGATTCGGGCCGGTGTATCAAAAGCTGGGGGTTGTAGGAAAGGGGGTGATCGGACGAATTTCGCTATGCTGAGTCTGGCTCAACGCGTTTTTGGTGCATCTACGTATCGGTTATGGAGAGTAGATTGGCAGAGTTGGGTGCCTAGAGGAAGTATGATCATCAAAATTTGTCTTTTCTATACATAGACAACAGAGCTTGGGCTTTTAGAAACAATTGAGATTCTGAATTGTCAATGATTGATCTCAATCGATCGAGGGTTGGGTCTAGTTCTAAGAATGCTTCAATATTCTCTCGATTAAGGTTAGTCTGAATTTTTCCATTCACTTCTGATTCCGTGGTCAGAAGACTGAGAAACTGCAGAAATTGACTATCATCATTTCCGACCAGTTTTTCTACTTCCAACTTTTTCTCAACATTCGCTTGTTTCCATGCATATAGAATACTTATTGGTTCGGGGGTTCTCGAGAGATCATCAAGCGACATCTTTTGATATCGTTGTACCAGCAATTCGGCGACCAACGTGTATTCGTCCTCATCTAGAGTCCACTCATCCCTCGGTTTTCCGTCATCACCAAACACGCCATGAGAGAAAGTTTCTCTCCTAAAAATTCTAGTCAACCAACCAATGGCTCGCCCTCCCTCGAACATTTGTTTCAAGGTCGATAGTCTTTGGGTATTATCGATCTTTTTCAGCAAGTCCGCGAGAATGTTGCTAACTATTCTCCACCCGGGATAGCTGAACATAAACTGTTCTCGCCCCCTAAGACCGTCATCATCCATTACGTTTGAAAAGGTTACAGCAAGAGTGACGGCATGTCCGGGATTCCAGCTATCGGGATAGGAGTTTTCTAATCTGTCCAAAATTCGCACGGCTTTACTATCGCCTAAGCTATCTTTTTGTTTTCCCCAATTAAGTAACAATGCTTCTGCCGCATCATTGTTTTTTGTTAGCGCTATCTTGAGATTTACAAAGTCGCTTTCCAAAGGCGCCGCCTCGGGCTCCGTAAGTGCAAAAAACAGACGGTAGTGATCCACAGAAGCCAATCGTCGATCTTTTATCCGCTCTTGGATGACTTCATTGTGATCAGACGTAAAAATTGGCGGTTTACTGTCTGATATTGAGCCTCCGTCGAAACCAGGCAAGATATTTTGCCATTCTATAAGGGTTCTTGACAGGTTGCGGTTGTCGTCACTGATTATTTCTTTTAGTTCTTGAAAAGACTGTTTTATACCGTGTTCTGAGACTGCTACTCGACCGCTATATTTAGCGGCCATTGTATTCAGATATACTTCTATCCATTGATAGAGTTCACGATTTCCTAGCTTTATCATTTGCAACCAAACAAAGTCAGCTATATCAATCTTGTTTTTAAGAACGGGCAAGTAAGCTGATATCATATCCAAGCAACGGTTAACCGCCCTAGGTGAGTTTAGTCGCCGCCCACCTTCGCTATCGATTACGTATTCTAGTCGACCTTGTTCTTCCGAATTCAAGTCCAGTTTGAAGTCGCTAAACTTCTCTCTAAACATTCGGCGCAAGCTAAATGATTCTGGCGCTGGAACAGAAATTGGTAATTGGATGATCTTCTCAAGATATTGTGATCCATTTTGGATGCCGGTTACAGTTTCAACAGCTTGTGAAACTGCATCATGATCATAGCATATCGCATAAACGACATTTGGAAAATTAGCTACGGACTTCAATAGTCTCAATATCTCAACGATTTCGTCTGGGTCTAGCCGATCAAGATCATCGATCGTTACAACAATTCTTGTTTCAAGTTGCCAGAGCTTTTTTGAAATTGCACCTTTTTGAACAATCAATGCTTTTTCATCCTTGGGTTGCATCGCTCTTTTCAACCCAATTGAAACATACGCTCCAGAGCCGGGCACCACTAACTCGCTGAGAGCACCTGTTTCCGAAGGAACTTTCAAGTTTCTCCCAAATTCTTGGATGTCTTGCGCGAGTTCCTTGGCGATCAAAAATTGCTTTTCGACAATATTCCCTTTTTGAAACTTTAAGCCGGCTATCGTCGTCGATAGAACAGTGAAGAGTTCGGATATTAGTGACTCACGGCTTCCAACAAGCCAAGGACTGAATTCTGCCCAAGCAAGTTGGCCGTTGAGAATTTTGTCTTTGAGAGATCTTCGTGAGAAACCCAAAATGGTGCTTTTTCCCATGCCCCATTGCCCATCCAAACCTAGTACGGCACCTTTAGAAAGAGAAGGGTTTGTTAGTATTTCTCCAATTCTATTCGATAGAGAATTATAACCAAGAAAGTCTTCGCTTGTTTCTACCAAAACTTGATCATTGTGGTATTTTTCTAATTTTTTATCGCCATCATCCATGTTTTCTTTAAAGGTCATATCTGACAAGTTGTCTAGTCAAACAGTTCTAGATAATAATCATCAGCACTCCAAACTAAACTGCGCTTATTCAAATGTTGCCAATAGCGATGAATTAGTACGAGGCTTAAAAATCGGTTTCTGCCGATAGTCTGCTCCCTTGGACAACCCACTAAAGTAGATTGTCCACATTGCGGGATGATCATCCATCCGCTAAAGCGCTCCCGAACATCGATTCATTCGCTGGAATTCCTGCTCCCCTCCGCCTTCGCTGAAGCTACGGCGGACAGGTCCGCCCGGCGTAAAAATTAAAATAAGGGACGAATTATGACGACCACCGGACAAGACTCACTCGGCACGCGCGCGACGCTTAATGTTAATGGCACCAGCTATGCCTATTATTCGCTCGCCAAGGCGGCGGCGAAGCTCGGGGATATAGAGCGCTTGCCCTATACGCTGAAAGTCCTGCTCGAAAATATGCTGCGCTTTGAAGATGGCGGCCATACGGTGGCGGCTGGGGATGCGCAGGCGGTGGTCGACTGGCAGAAAGAGGCCAAAAGCAGCGCTGAAATTCAATATCGCCCCGCGCGCGTTTTGATGCAGGATTTTACCGGCGTTCCGGCGGTTGTTGACCTCGCGGCGATGCGCGACGGGATTAAGTCGCTGGACGGCGATGCGCAGAAGATCAACCCGCAGGTGCCGGTGCATCTGGTGATTGACCACTCGGTCATGGTTGACGAGTTTGGTACACCGCAAGCGTTCGAGAATAATGTGGCGCTGGAATATCAGCGCAATATGGAGCGCTATGAATTTCTGAAATGGGGATCGAAGGCGTTTGATAATTTCTCCGTTGTGCCTCCCGGAACCGGCATTTGCCACCAGGTGAATCTGGAGAATATTGCGAAGGCCGTCTGGTCGTCCCAGGATCAGAATGGCGATATGGTGGCCTATCCCGATACCTGTGTCGGCACCGACAGCCATACGACGATGATCAACGGTCTGGGCGTGCTCGGCTGGGGCGTGGGCGGGATTGAGGCGGAGGCCGCGATGCTCGGCCAGCCGGTATCGATGCTGATCCCCGAAGTGGTCGGGTTCAAGCTGACCGGCGAGCTGGCCGAGGGTATTACCGCGACCGATCTGGTGCTGACCTGTGTGCAGATGCTTCGCGAAGTGGGCGTGGTCGGGCGCTTTGTCGAATTTTATGGTCCGGGTGTTGCGGCTCTGTCGCTGGCGGATCGCGCGACGATTGCCAATATGGCGCCGGAATATGGCGCGACCTGCGGTTACTTCCCGATTGATGACAAGACGCTGGATTATCTGCGCCTGACGGGTCGCAGCGAAGCGGATATCGATCTGTGTGAAGCCTATGCCAAGGAACAGGGTTTCTGGCGCCATGATGACGAGGTTGAGGCGATCTATACCAAGACGCTGGAGCTTGACATGACCAGTGTTGTGCCATCGCTGTCGGGGCCGAAGCTGCCGCAACAGCGCGTGTCGATGGCCGATCTCGACGAGAGCTTTAACAAGGATATTACGGATGTGTTCAATTCATCCGATCCCGACAAGCGGGTGGCTGTCGATGGTGTGGACCATGATCTGGGCCATGGCGATGTGACCATTGCGGCGATTACGTCCTGCACCAACACGTCCAACCCCAGCGTGCTGATCGCCGCCGGTCTGGTCGCGCGCAAGGCGCGGGAGCGGGGCCTGCAGCGCAAGCCATGGGTGAAGAGTTCGCTGGCGCCGGGATCGCAGGTGGTGACGGATTATCTCGACAAGGCGGGGCTGAGCGAGGATCTCAACTATCTGGGCTTTAACCTGGTCGGCTATGGCTGCACGACCTGTATTGGTAACTCGGGGCCATTGCCGGCACCGATTTCCAAGGCGATTAATGACAATGATCTGGTTGCGGCGTCCGTATTGTCGGGCAACCGGAACTTTGAAGGCCGTGTGTCTCAGGATGTGCGGGCCAACTATCTCGCGTCGCCGCCGCTGGTTGTCGCCTATGCGCTGAAAGGCACGGTGTGTGAGGATATGTACGAGACGCCGATCGGGCAGGGCAGCGATGGTGCGGATGTGTACCTGCGCGATATCTGGCCGACCAATGATGAGGTCAACGCCGCGATGGGCGGGGCTGTGTCGCGCGAGATGTTCGAGAGCCGCTATGCCGATGTCTATAAAGGGGACGCGGCGTGGCAGGATATTGATGTGACCGGCGGCGATACCTATCAGTGGCGTGCGGGGTCCACTTATGTGGCCAATCCGCCCTACTTTGATGGCATGACCATGACGCCGGAGCCTGTGGGCGATATTGTCGACGCCAAGACACTGGCATTATTGGGGGATTCGATCACGACCGACCATATCTCGCCGGCCGGTGCGATCAAGGAAGACTCGCCCGCCGGAGAATATCTGCGCGACCATCAGGTGGCAAAGCAGGACTTCAACAGCTACGGCAGCCGCCGCGGAAATCACGATGTCATGATGCGCGGAACCTTCGCCAACATCCGCATCAAGAACGAAATGGCCGACGGCAAGGAAGGCGGTTACACCAAATATAATGGTGAGATCATGCCCATCTACGACGCCGCAATGCGCCACAAAGCGGACGGCAATGACCTGGTTGTTATTGGCGGAGAGCAATATGGTACCGGCTCTTCCCGCGACTGGGCCGCGAAAGGCACGAACCTGCTGGGCGTGCGGGCTGTGATCGTGGAAAGCTATGAGCGTATTCACCGCAGCAACCTGGTTGGCATGGGTGTGTTACCGCTCCAATTTGCCGAGGGTGTTGATCGCAATAGCCTGAACCTTGATGGCAGTGAGAGCTTTACCATCAAGGGTGTCGCAACGCTGGATCCGCGCCAGACGGTTGAGGTTGAAATGACCCGCGCTGATGGTTCGACAGAAACATTCGAAACGCTCTGCCGGATCGATACCGCCAACGAGATGGAATATTTCCTCAACGGCGGTATTCTGCATTACGTGCTGCGCAATCTGGCGGGCTAGCACCTTTCGTAAATATATGCATAGTCGGGGCATAGGAGAAACCCATGCCCCGACTGCGCGAAATCCCGCTTTCCGAAGTCACCGACGAATATGTGTTGGCGCTTTATAAAACGCTGTTCGGAGATCGTGATCCGGTAGCGGAGCCCGGCACTGCCACAGGGACGCCCGGCAATTGGTGGACCGTTTTTGCGCAGGTTCCCGATGCTTTCAAGCATACGACCGAGGGTTTCGGTTTTTATCGTTCGCCCCATCGCAAGCTGGATCCGAAGCTTCGTGAGCTCGGTCAAATTCGCGCGGGCTATGCCGTGGGATCGCAATTTGTCTATTCCCAACACAGCAAGGCGATGCGCTTTGAGGGCTATTCGAAGGAGCAGGTAAAGGCGATACCGAATTGGTCGGTGGCTGACTGTTTCAACGAAGTAGAACGCGCTGTACTGGCTTATACAGATTGCCTGGTATTGGAGCGAGGCCGTGTTTCGGATGGTGTTTTCGAAGCGCTGAAAAAGCATCTCGGCGAAGTCGAAATCATAGAACTGACTTATATTGCCTGCACCTACATGATGCACGCGGTGATGAGCCGGGCGCTACGGCTCGAATTTGACGATGTCGATGAGCGGGTTGTCGAAGTGCCCGCACCGGAAGGCGCTACGGCGGATGTCATGGGCATGGTCGACAAACGGAAGGACGCGAATAAATGAGCTATCACCATCTTGCTTTGGCCGCAAAAGACATGACCGCCATTCATGAATTTTATGAAGGAATTATGGGCTTTGAACTGGTGAAAGTCGAGATTGCACCGGTGATGGGCGGCGGCTGGGGCAAGCATTTTTTCTACCGAATGGACGGCGATGACAGCAGGTTTATCGCTTTCTGGGAACTCAACGATACACCGGGTCAGGACGACTATGCCTATGACCTCAACGAAGCGGCAAAAACCCCGCAAGGCACCAATCATTACAGTTTTTCGGTAGACACACCTGAAGAGCTGGCGAGTTGGCGCAAAAAATGGAACGCGGCAGGGCTCGATGTTTTGGAGATTGATCACAATTGGTGCCATTCAGTTTATACTCGCGATCCCAATGGCAACATGGTTGAATTCTGCCTGACAACAGGAAGCTTTACCGAAGCGGATCGCGAGCGGGCTCTGGCTGCACTGGACGAGCGTGAGATGAAGGCATCGCCGCCGCCAGCCAAAATGCAACAATGGCTGGCGAAAGATGCCTGACGGCCGCCTTAGAACAACTTGAACAAAGCAAAGCCCGCCGCGACACCGAGCAGCAGGATCACAAAACCACGCCATATCGGTTCCGATACACTACCGAAAAATTTCGCACCCAAATGATTGCCGCCGATCATCAACGGACAGGCCAGCGCGCTGAGTATCAGAACCTGTCCATCGATCATTCCGCGCCAGAACGCGATCACAGTTGCCATGGTGGCGGCAGCAAAGAATATTGTGATCATTGATCCCCTTGCGACAATGGGAGGCACCCCTTTTCGAACGAAATGGAGAATGACGGGAGGCCCCGGCATCGCGGCAAAGCCGTTAAGCAAGCCCGACATGCTGCCGACCAGCAGGATATGCAGCGGTGCTTCGTTGAGCTGTGGCGGACGTTTCATCATGAATGCAAGGAAACTGCCAATCGCAATGGTTGTGATCACCAGCCTGGCGATATCTGTACTTACAATATCGAGCATCCAAAGGCCGGCGGGGGTGAACAGACAGGACAGGGCTGCGATTTTTGCCACCATCGGAATATTGATGACTTTTACGGCCGGACGGATGCCGAAAGGTCCGATGACCAATTGCATCAATATCGCCATGACTACCGCGGTGACAGGTGGTGCGACCAGACTGACCAAGGGAACAGCAAGTATCGCATAGCCAAATCCGGTCAAACCCCGGAAAAAGGCTGCTCCAAAGACGATGAAGCAGACTGTTGAAAAGGACAAAAGGGATAGACCGATATGGGCGTTCAACCAGATATTGACCCAATCATTGGCAGTATCAAACATGCAGGCTCTTTGCCGATTTCACAGAATAGCGCAACAGGACATTTTTGCAGGGCGGTTTAACGCCCGGTTCCTCAGCTGGCGATATGCAATGCCGCTTTTTTGGGCGCACCTTCGGCGCGGGCTTTGAGGCCGGTCAGGATTGTATCAATCACCTGCCGTAACCGCACTTCATCGGCAAGATGGGTCATATCCATCATCAACTTGGGATTGCAAAAGGGCTGCACCATCGTGTTAACCAACGAAACAATCTCGTCCAGTTCCAGCCCTTCAAAATAGCCCTCTTCCATCGCTTCGGCGAGGATCATCGCCATATAATGGTCGGTCAGGTCAACATAGCCGCGGATAACCTCGAAATGCTGGTCGCCCAGCTCCATATAGGAGCGGAACAGGTCGGGATCTTCTTCAAAGCGCGCACGTTTTATCGCCAGTCGCCGGGCAAAAAACTCGTAAAGCTTTTGCTGTGCCGGCATGTCAGCCTCAATTAGCCCTTCGATAATAGTAATCAGTTCTGCAAACCAGCGACCGGCCATGGCCTCGGCCAATTCGTCCTTGTTCTCAAAGAAACGATATACGTTGGACTGGGACATACCGGCTTCAGCGGCCAGATCGGTGATGGTGAAATTAATCGCGCCGCGTTCGCGGATAATCACTTCCGCTGTTTGGATCAATTTTTCTCGGCCAGCTTCAATATCGGTTTCGGGGCGGGGCATCGGAAGTCTCCTGCTTGGCTTCACGTGTCTGTAATATATAGATGAGACGGTTTTATGATAAAAGGTATTTTTTTTTATTTTTCAATTACCCGCGACGTAATGAGCCTCATATCATTTCTATATTGTCGTCGCTGCTGCGGAGGGACTATAGAAAACCATGACTGAAAATTCGCAAGCAGAGGCGAACTCGCCCGCATCTGAACCGGAAAAAGAGCCCGGCCCTTTCCAACCGGTAACCGGAAGCATCCTGCTATTCCGTCGCTGGTGGAAAGTTGTTGTATGTTCCGGCGTGGATCAGCCGGCCGTTATCGCTAAGGTCAAAGAAGATAGCTATTTCAACCCGCGCTATACATTTATGACCTGTATGTCGGCCGGGATCGCGATATTGGGTCTGCTGCTGTCTTCTCCAGCAGTTGTTATCGGCGCCATGCTGCTGTCCCCGCTTATGGGACCGATTATGGGCGCTGGGTTCGCGCTGGCCATTGGTGACTATGCCTGGCTGAAGGGAAGTGCGAAGGCATTGATTCTTGGCACTTTGGTGGCAGTGCTGTTTGCTGCCCTGGTGGTCGCGCTATCACCGCTGCAGACGGTGACTACTGAAATCGCGTCTCGCACACGGCCTAACTTGTTTGACCTTGCGGTCGCATTATTTTCTGCACTGGCTGGTGCCTATGCGATGATCCGCGGGCGTATGGGCACGATTGTGGGTGTGGCGATCGCAACCGCTTTAATGCCGCCTTTGGCTGTGGTTGGCTTTGGTTTGGCGACGCTCAACATGTCGGTATTCGGTGGTTCGCTATTGCTGTTTTTCACCAACTTGATGACGATAGCCCTAACCGCTGCCGGGATGGCGCGGCTCTATGGGTTCCGTTCCAGCCTGTCCGAGCGCCAATCGCAGTTTCAGATCGGTGCTATGGTGGTCATATTTGTAGGGCTGGCTATCCCGCTTGGCTATTCGGTACAACAGATTGCATGGGAGGCGAATGTTTCGCGTCAGGCCAATGGCTATATCAAGGATCAGTTTGGCAGTCGTGCAAGAGTTTCACAGATTGATATTGACTGGGATGCCGAGCCGATTCTGGTGAGTGCATCTGTTTTTACGCCAAAAATTGTCGGTGATGCCGAGCAGCAAAGCGCCCGTGTGTTAAGCCGCACCTTCAATCGTCCGATTGACGTGGCGATTGAGCAATATCGGGTGGAAACGGGCAGCGATGCCGTAACGGCCGAGCTCACTGCTGCACGTGCCCAACAACAGGCACAGGAGGCCGAAATTCGGGTGGTCAAACTGCGCGAGAATCTGGCGTTGGTCGCTGGAGTATCGGCCGATGACGTAACAATTGACACGACAAAGCGCCGAGCCATCGTATCGGCGAAACCGCTGCAAGGGGCCACACTTGATACCTATTACGCTTTGGAAAAGCGCATCGCAGATCAGGCCAAGGATTGGGCAATCGAAATCAAGCCTCCGGCGGTGACGCTACCATCTCTGCAGGTGACAGACGGCGCAATTACCGAAAAATCAACTGCGCAGCTTCCCCTGATTGGTTGGGCCGCTGCGCGTGTCCAGTTGCCGATGGGGGCCTATGGATCATCCAATGATATCGAGGTTGCGCGAAAAACACTCTTTGATGCCCATGCAACGACCATCAGTGCCGCCGGACCAGGCGATGCGGCTGGAACCGTGCGTCTTCGCTGGTTGTCGCCTGAAGAGATGGCACAAGGCTCAGAGTAGCGTCATGCCTGCGGTTTCCGGCCGGGACATCTCGACCCGGCCTTCGGCGTGACGGTGCGGTGCGTGATTATCCTGGCTGTACAATGGCCGGAGATGTGCTGGCGTCGGTAACGCTAAAATAGGGGATTGTAATTGCGTACCCACCAAGTCCGAGCATGACAAGCAAGGTCAGGATTGTACCGACCGTCCGGCCTTTGCCAAGCTTGCCGCCATCCATGCCAAGGCCATGAGCAACGCGCCCAAGCATATATAATCCGCCGACAATCCAGAGCCAGGTAGGAGAACCGCTAGCCAGCTCTATGATAGCGATGAGGATCAATACAATGGGCAGGCTTTCACCATAGTTGGCGTGCGCACGCATGCGGCGAATGACCTTTTCATTGCCGCCGTCACCAACGCTGACTTTTTCTGACGTGCGGACCTGTCCGACCCGAATCATCAACCAGATGTTGACCAGCGCGGCCGCGCCAGCAATCGTGAGAGTTATTGGTAAAATCATGGTTTCTCCCAAGAGCTTTTCGAATTTATCCGCTGCCTATAGAAGCACAATGCTTGCAACGCACAGGAAAATCGTTATAGCCGCCCCTTCGCGTGCAATTGGCTATCGCATGAGTCGGGTGATTCTCTTTGTTTTGCAGAGGTTCGCTTGCTCAAAACGGGTATTTGGCTTATTGTACACATATAAGAAATTTGAAATTTAACGAACAGGCTTAGCAATGGCTGTCCCTAAACGAAAAACTACGCCGTCCAAGCGCGGAATGCGCCGTTCCCATGATGCTTTGAAGGTCGAAGCCTATCAGGAATGTTCCAATTGCGGCGAATTGAAGCGCCCTCACCATATGTGTGGGGCTTGCGGTCATTATAATGGCCGTGAAGTAATGGCTGTCGATCTATAGTCTTTTGAACTGTAGTCGACTAACGTCACGCCATCACACAGCTAATCAAGGGGAATAACCGGTGGGGATGAGGCCGCGAATCGCAATTGACGCGATGGGCGGCGATATCGGCGCGCGTGTTATGGTCGCCGGCGCTGCTTTGGCCCGGCATCGGCATGAAGGTTTTCAATTCCTGTTTGTCGGTGATGAAGCACAAATCAAAGAAGCGCTGAAAAGCCACCCCAATCTTAGTGCCGCTTCCGAAATATTGCATGCCGAAGATATTGTTTCCGGTGATGCAAAACCCAGCCAGGCGTTGCGTGGCTCCAAGAAAACATCAATGGGCATGGCCGTCGGTGCCGTGAAATCTGGCGAAGTAAGTGCGGCGGTCAGCGCCGGCAATACCGGCGCGCTAATGGCGATCTCGAAACTGGCGCTGCGAACTATGTCCGGCATTGATCGACCCGCTTTAGCGGCTTTGCTGCCGACTATGAAGGACAGCGATGTTGTGATGCTGGACCTCGGCGCCAATGCCGAATGCGATAGCCGCAATCTGGTGCAATTCTCCGTAATGGGCGCGGCCTATAGCCGGATCATGCACGGTTTTGAAAAACCTACTGTGAAGCTGCTCAATATCGGTACCGAAGATGGCAAGGGTACCGGAACCCTGCAAAATGCCGCAGATGCGCTGAAAAATGCCGATGGGCTGGCGATGAATTTTCAAGGCTTTACCGAGGCCGATAAAATATCGACCGGCGATGTCGATGTGATTGTTACGGACGGATTCTCTGGCAATATCGCCCTGAAGGCTCTGGAAGGGACTGCACGTTTTGTGACGGATCTTTTAAAGCGCAGCTTTTTAAGTTCCTTACGATCCAAAATCGGATTTCTGATCTCCCGGCCAGCAACAGAATTGCTGAGAGAACATCTCGACCCCAATAATCACAACGGTGCGGTTTTTCTGGGTCTGAACGGTGTGGTCGTAAAAAGCCATGGCAGTGCCGATGAAAAAGGCGTAGCCAATGCTGTGGAAGTCGCTGCCCGGCTCGTAGAGGATAGTATCTTGGAACGCATTAGCGAAGACTTGGAAAAAATCAGCACATCAGCCCCACTGGAGGCAACAGCCAAATGAGTGTTGCGACCGCCCGCCGTGCGGTCATCAAAGGGACCGGTTCCGCCTTGCCGCGGACCAGAGTGTCGAACGCGGACCTTGCAGAGAAGGTAGACACAACCGACGAATGGATCGTTGAGCGGACAGGTATAAAATTTCGTCATATTGCAGAGGACGATGAAACGACATCCAGTCTGGCGACGGAAGCTGCAAAAAAGGCCCTCGACGCGTCCGGACTATCGGCACAGGATATTGATCTTATCGTATTGGCAACAGCGACGCCGGATCAAACCTTTCCTGCAACGGCCACTATTGTGCAGCATGAACTGGGGTGCAACGGATGCGTTGCTTTTGATGTCGCGGCGGTCTGTTCCGGCTTTCTATATGCCCTGTCAGTGGCGGAAAGCATGATTCGTGCCGGCAGTGCGCAAAATGCTATCGTAATCGGCGCAGAGACTTTCAGCCGCATTCTGGATTGGGAAGACCGGGCAACATGTGTGCTTTTCGGTGATGGCGCCGGGGCGATTATCTTGTCTGGCGAAGAAACCGAAAAAGGTGTTCTGGCCACTCGGTTGCATGCGGATGGCGAACATAACCAGCTGCTTTATGTTGATGGTGGCGCCGGTACGACGGGCACGGTTGGCAAACTGCGGATGAAAGGACGTGAAGTCTTCCGCCACGCGGTCGTCAACCTGTCATCCGTCTTGAATGAAGCCTTGGATGAAGCGGGTGAAAAAATTGAGAATATCGATTGGGTTGTACCGCATCAGGCCAATGCCCGGATATTGGACGCAACAGCGAAGAAGCTGAGTCTGGCTCCTGAAAAAGTGATCAAGACCGTTGATCAGCATGCCAATACATCGGCGGCCTCTGTGCCTCTGGCGCTTGACAAGGCGGTTCGGGATGGCCGGATTAAAGTCGATGACCTGTTGGTCCTCGAAGCAATGGGCGGCGGTTTTACCTGGGGGGCAAGCGTCATTCGCTTTTGAAGCCGTCCAATTGGACCTATCTGAAGGCATCTGCTTTGCTGCATAACCGCATAGGCGATACTGAACATCACTGACATGTTCGTCGCCAATTTTACTTCTTCGTCGAAAGTGCGTTGAGCTTCGGAATACTGCAGTCCTAGCTAGCTCGATGGGGCGCTTGAATACAGATAATACCAGTGTTTCGTCACAACTGCTATTTCAGGTTTTTCGTGGCTGCCAGGAGCTGGGCGCTAGAAAGCCGGTGCTTCTGTCCGCTCTTGATTTGACTGATGCTCAGTTACGCGATCCGCGGGCGAGGTTTTCTGCGCGGGCAATTACGATCCTTTCTGAGGCAGCCGCGCGGGAGCTTGGGCGGGATGATATTTTCGCGGATATTGGCGGAGCCATGACGCCTACCGGATTTTCGGATGTTTGCTACACGGCCCTGTTTGAAGAAACAGTAGGGGATGTATTGCAAGCTGCTGCGGCAGCGATGTTAGCTGGTACCGACAAGCCGCTTCTGAGATGGGAGCAATCGAATTCGGTTTGCCGGTTGGTAGCCGATTCGAATTCCTGTGTGACCAATGAATTGATTTTCATTATTTTTTCGACCCTTTCGTACATCAGTCAAATCGTGACCGATGACGATGTTCAACCGGTCAAATCAGCCAGTTTCACGTACAGAACATCCTTTGACCGTAGCGCTTCAATGACACTGGTGAAGGAAGATGGCCCCCCGGTTCCGTGTCTCTTTAATCAGCCGGACACATATCTGGAACTCCATAAGCAAGTTCTCGACCTTCCCAATCCGTTTGCGAATCGCAATCTGGTGAATATGGGCCAACAGCAGTTGAACCGGTTTCAGGTCAACGGAGCGAAATCCGTCACTTTGGCCAGCCTTAGCTATAATTACCTGTTTTATCTGCTCGATAAATCAGGGTTAAGCCTTGATGCTGCTGCCGAAACCTTTGGTATAGCAGAACGGACCCTGCGGCGGAAACTGGTGGCGGAGGGAGCATCTTTTCGCCAGATATTGGAGCAGGTTCGTCGAGACATCTGCCAGCTATATTTTTTGGAGGGCACGCGGTCCCTGTCAGACATTGCTACAAAACTGGGTTATAGTGAATTGAGTGCTTTTACCCGCGCATACACGGCTTGGCATGGCCGCTCGCCGAGCCGTGATATGGCCGCTCAAATCGCGGTCAATTCTTCACAAAAACCAAAGTTTGCTGGAAAAATGGTGGGCGTAGAGAGAGTTGAACTCCCGACCCCTTCGATGTCAACGAAGTGCTCTACCACTGAGCTATACGCCCACGCTGCAGGCCGTCTAGCCAGCCACTTGGCGGGGTGCAAGACTTAATTGAGTTCGCCGATACTATCGGGTTCAAATAGCCGTTGCACTTCCAGAACGAGATCCTTCAGGTGGAAAGGCTTAGACAGAATCTTGGCCTTTGGAACGGACTCCCCCGCACGCAGGGTAACGCCGGAAAAACCGGTAATAAACATCACCTGCGTGTCAGGCGATACCTTGGCGCAGTGTTGAGCAAGCTCGATCCCGTCCATTTCCGGCATGACGATATCGGTCAACAGAAGATCGAATTTTTCCGATTCAAGATGGGGAAGTGCCGCGGTCCCGCGGTCCACTGCAACTACCTCGTAGTTTGATTTCTGCAGCGCACGCGTAAGGTGATCACGCATTGCCTGTTCATCTTCCGCAAGGAGAATTTTAATCATGTGCCGGGCTATTCCCTGTGTATATCGTCCAAATATAAGGCGGCTTATATGCCGGGATTCGATTATAGGCGCAAATCCCTTAACATTTTGGTTCTGTTGACCCTATTTTTGGGATATTCGATATGGAACGAATGGAATCCTATGACAGATGGCATCACTGAAAGTTTGACAGACCCGCGCCTCCATGAGTTCCATGAGGAGCCTTTTTCGTCATATAATGTTGATGATATACAATTTCCGCTGCTGATCAGCGTTCCACATGCCGGACGTGTCTACCCAAAGGAAATATTGGATAACCTGGCGGTTCCCGCCTCCCATTTGCTGCGTCTGGAAGACCGTTACGCGGATCGCCTTGCCAGCGCGGCGATAACCCGGGGATTTGCAGCCATTATCGCTCACAAACCACGAGCATGGGTCGATTTGAACCGAGGACGGTCGGAAATTGATGCTGATATTGTCGACGGTCTATCACGCTCTCAATTGCCTATGCCGAGTCGAAAGGTGCGCGGCGGACTAGGCGTCGTCCCGAGTCGCTTGCATGGGATTGGTGGCTTGTGGCGGCGAAAATGGCAGTGGGATGACATTAATGGCCGGATGGACAGCTACCACGAGCCGTATCATCGCAGCATTACCGAGATATTGGACCGTATGCGTTTAAAATTTGGTGGAGCCATCTTGCTGGATTTACACAGTATGCCGCCGTTGGATGAAGAACAGGGTCGTGTTGATGTGGTCATTGGCGACCTTTTCGGTCGCAGTGCGGGCTCTCGCTACTCAGAGCTGTCCATGTCTTTCTTGCAACAATCAGGTATTAACGCTCGGCTTAACCACCCATATTCAGGCGGATATATCCTGGATCGGCACAGTGAGGTCGAAAGGGATGTGCATGCTCTTCAACTGGAAGTTGATCGTCAATGTTACCTGGATGAAGCTCTGCGGGAACCCGGTTCACAATTGCCGATGCTGAGCGAACATGTTGCGAACCTGGCTGCAAAGCTGGCTGACCAGATAGGGAGCCAGTTTTTGCTCGCTGCTGAGTAGGTGGTAGGTTTTTCGAAAAAAACCACCTCGCCGTTATGGCGAGGTGGCCAAGGTTCAGGGAGGTGGCATTCAAAGAATGCCTGTGCTGATCCAATCGGGGGATGTGGATCTGCACTATTGTTAATGTGGTCTCTTGTGTAACGAGTTGCAAGACCCAATCGCGAAATTATTGGTCCGATTCTGATCTATTGACAGACAGGGTTATCAAAAATGCCTGTTGGTACTCCGCCAGGCAGCATCCGGCAGAAAAACCAAATTGATCCAAAAATCATGCGTTGGAAGGGAGTCTAAGTGAAATGCGGCCGGACCGATATCCGCAATCATTAGGTCTCGGTGGCCCAGTGAAGCAATATTTCTGCGTTGATATATGCTTCACTGGGCCATGATGTCTGATGTTATTTGATTGATAATTTATACAGTGGGAGCCTCTGTCACCTGAGGTACTTTGCCGGCTTCTACTTGTTTTGCGAATACTTCCCGCATGATTTGCAACGAAAATAGATGTGCATATATCAGAGGTAGCATACCATTTTGGTTGATTTTTCTTAACTCATCGCCGCGCAATTCGCGCAACTTTTCTTCGTTGACCATCTGGAATCCACGATAAACGAACGGTTTTTCGACGCCTGTTTGTTGAATGGTAACTTCGCCGTCCATCAGCAGGTCCATTTTTTTCAGTTCGTCGACAAACTGCCCCGTACGTTGACCAGCCTGTTCAAACTGCTCGCAAAATTCCAAAATGCTTTTGGTTTTTTCGGTCGGCTGGTCTTTCTCAAATAGTGGGTCGCCGTCTTTATAGTCGCCAATTGCACCAGTCGTAGGATCGAAGCAGAGTGAAAGTTCATCAACATCTGGTTGCAGCTTGGCAAGCATGAATGGATAGCGCCTCACATAAGCCGGTACATAGGCAGTTTGATTAAAATGACCATCTTCACCCATGAACGTGTTTACGCCTTCATTAAGGCCCATCAGGATTAGGGGAACAGCATTATCGCCCACCGAGAAAACAATTGGATAATTGCGGCCTGCATTGGGAAATTCATCAACCGTCAGCGGTATCGCATGCTGTTCTTGCATGAATGACGCATCGTCCAGGCCTTTGACTTTCCAGTTGGAATGTTCTTTGGAGTTCAGTGGGACAAGGTCCTTGTAGAACATGGGAAGAGCTTGAGCTTGAGGCGCACTGGCCATAGGGAATTCTCCGAAATAAAATTTTCTAAATAATAATCTGCTGCGACGGCTTTAAGAGGCTGATGTGCCGGACGCAAGAGGAACTAGCTTGCCCGGATTCATTATGTTTTTGGGATCAATCGCGCTTTTAATCGCTCGCAGCACCAATATGCGGGCATCGCCGGACAATCGCTCAAGCTCATCACGTTTGGTCTGACCAATACCATGCTCAGCAGAAATCGAACCGCCCTCCGCTACAACAAGGTCATGTACCATCCGTGATATTGTTTGAGAGGATCGTTCCATCCATTGTGATCCATCCCGTCCGGCTTTGATTTCGGTTGGCGCTTTGACATGAAAATGCACGTTACCGTCGCCCATATGGCCAAAGGCAGCCACTTTTGTACCGGTATACGCTTCTTCAATCTGCGTACCCGCGGTGGTTATGAAGTCCGCCATCCGCGCGACGGGAACGCTGATATCATGTTGCAAAGCCGGACCGCTGGCGCGTTCTGCTTCTGAAATCGAATCGCGGATCTTCCAAAAGGCCTCGGCTTGGCTTTCGTTTGAGGCAATGGCTGCATCCTGGATCAGGCCTTGTTCCAAGGCTTCAGCCAGAAGTTTCTCCACCAGTTCGCGCGGATCGGTCGCCAGTTCCTGATCGCGGACAAATTCTATGAGCACATTCCATGATGCACTATCATTTAGTGGTGGGCGGGTATCCGGTATATGTTCAAGGACTGCATCCAGGCAGGTTTTCGGGACGATTTCAAATCCTTCCAGCGACTGGCCTTCTCGAGCGTTGAGAAATTTGAACAATGCATAGGCGGCTTGGGGAGAGGCAACGCCAGCCCATGCGACACAGCGATCGATCAGGGCTGGCACGGTCTTGAGGGTTGCAGCTGTTACAATGCCAAGCGTTCCTTCTCCGCCAATCAGGAGCTGTTTCAGATCATAACCACGATTGTCCTTTTTCAGGGGCGACAAGCCGTTATAAATGCTGCCATCGGGAAGCACCGCTTCCAAACCAGCCACCAGCGAACGCATCGCGCCATGACGCAAAACCTGAGTACCCCCGGCATTGGTTGAAACCAGGCCGCCGATGGTCGCCGACCCTTTGCCACCGAGTGTCAACGGGAAGCGTTGACCATGATCGTTCAAGGCTTCGTGTAAATTTTCCAGTATCAAACCGGCGTCACAGACTGTCAGTTGACCACCAGCATCAATATCACGGATCTTGTTCATCCGGCGCAGTGAAAGCAATATGGACTGTCCTGTCTTATCCGGCGTTGCACCGCCAACCATTCCACTATTGCCCCCCTGCGGAACAAGGGCAATCGCGTGAGCATTGGCGATTTTGGCAATTGCGGAAACTTCTTCGGTTGAGGCCGGGGAGATCAATGCCAACGCCTTGCCGGTATAGCGTCCTCGCCAATCGGTTAGCCAAGGCGCCATATCATCGGAAGCGCTCGTAAAACCCTTCGACCCGACAATTTCGGCCATACTATTTAACCAATCGGGTATTTCCGACATGATGCGCTCCAAGATGATGAGAAGGGATTTCTCGGCTATAGATGCTTTGCACTCAAACACCAATATGGCAGTAGAAAAGACAGTTCATCAATTGTTCAATCGCCGTTGTTATAGCCATGGTGATGATAACTAGGGGTTTCGGGTGAGTCTTTCACTTTTTGCATCACTGCTGCTGGCGACGCCGACCGCTTCAGAGCTGCCGATTACCGATACTCCGGGGACAGCCGAGGGCGTTTTTATTGGCCCGGCCGAATACAAATTGGCGCAGGTCCGTATCGAAAAGCGGGTAATCATCCGGGTACCGCGACGACGTGCACGTAGGTCTAACCCAGTGGCAGATTTTTCGCGAAGATCTGCCCCCGTGACCTATAAGGAGCAGAAAATCGGGAAATGTCTGCCGATGGACAATATCCTTGGAGTTCAGCGGTTTGGTGAGCGTTATCTGGATCTAGTTACAAAGGACCGTCAGCAGATACGGGCCCGGCTAAAGAAAAAATGCCAGGCACGCAGTTTTTACTCGGGTTTCTACATGGAAAAATCCGGTGACGGAAAAATCTGTGTTGACCGTGACATTTTGCATTCGCGAACCGGCACGAAATGCGAGATTGATAAGTTTCGATTGCTAGTACGCGAATGATCACCATTGCTGAGCATCGTCTGACCAATTGAAAACGCTAGACAGCTTGACAAAAGCAGCGTTTCGCACCATCCCCCCGAACAGCTTTGACAGGCTTGTTGATCGTGCGTCTATGCACTGTAATTTTCCGGAAACACTATGAAATTTGCCGACCTCGGCCTCTCTGATGAATTGTTAAAAGCTGTAGCTGATGCAGGCTATGATGAGCCGACGCCCATTCAGGCACAGGCCATTCCGCCCGTCCTGATGATGAAGGACATTATCGGGATTGCACAGACCGGTACCGGTAAAACAGCAAGTTTCGTGCTTCCGATGATCGATATCTTGGCCCACGGTCGTTCCCGGGCGCGAATGCCGAGGTCGCTGATCCTCGAGCCAACCCGAGAATTGGCGGCGCAGGTTGCGGAGAATTTTGAGAAATATGGCAAGAACCACAATCTTAGCATGGCGCTGCTCATCGGCGGAGTCTCGATGGGCGATCAGGTCAAGGCTTTGGAAAAAGGTGTGGACGTCCTGATCGCCACTCCTGGTCGATTGATGGATTTGTTTGAACGCGGACGGATTTTGATGTCCGGTTGTGAATTGCTGGTCATTGATGAAGCGGACCGCATGCTCGACATGGGTTTCATTCCGGATATCGAACAAATTTGTTCGAAATTGCCATCCACGCGGCAGACAATGCTCTTTTCTGCCACGATGCCGCCACCGATCAAGAAATTGTCCGATCAGTTTCTCAATAATCCCAAGTCTGTTGAAGTGTCACGGCCTGCAACAGCCAACACGTCGATTGATCAATCGATTATCAATGTCGCGCCAAAGGCAAAGCGCAAGCTGCTCTATGGTATATTGGACAATGAAGGTGTCGATACTGCGATAATCTTTTGTAATCGCAAAACCGAAGTTCGCGATCTTTGTCAGCAGATGCGCAAAGATGGATTTGATGCCGGTCAGATACACGGCGACATGGATCAAAGTTCACGCCTTGCCGAACTGGAACGCTTCAAGTCCGGTGAAATCAACATATTATGTGCATCCGATGTTGCCGCGCGCGGCTTGGATATAAAGGGTGTCAGCCATGTAGTGAACTACGACATCCCTTGGCATCCCGATGATTATGTTCACCGGATCGGCCGAACTGGACGAGCTGGAGCCACTGGCATCGCAATCACATTTGTTACCAAGCGCGACGATGAGCATGTCGATAGCATAGAGAAGTTGACTGGAATTAAAATACCCGTGCGGGACAGTAAGTCGGTCAAGCCGGAAAAAAAGCAGAGCAGCAAGACATCATCGCCGGATAAACCAAAAGGCGACAAGCCCAAAAAACAGCATGCGGATGATAAGGCTGGAGAAGCCAAAAAGCGTCCGTCCAAATCGTCCGAAAAGTCGGCGAAACCGGCAAAAGAGCAGCCAAAGCCTGAGGCGATCGATGAGGAAGAAGATGGCTGGAACGGACCGGTTCCAGGGTTTCTGGACGCTAAGCTGAATCGTTAAACCAGCCTAAACGGCTTTTGAAAAATTCGGCTGGTTATATATCCGCTATTGCAGCGCTAGGCTGTCCAATATCTGTGTGGCAAGTGGATCAAGAGTTTCGGCACTATCAACCGGATAGCTGACGGCAGCTTGGATCATGGTACCATCAGGTTTGCGCAGGATACGCTGAGCCGTTTTGCTGCCTTCCTCGATAATGCCGGATGCGCGATATTCATTTTCATTGACATAGTCACCGGTCACGCTTTCACCGGCGTCTTCCAGCACCTTAACAGCGGCGGCCAAATCGGCATCTTCGCGATTTTCTATCCAGCCGGCGGTTACCGTCGCATTGGATGCGCTGTCCACAAACACTTGCCCATTGTCGTCACTGGCTTCTTCATCAACGGTCCAGTTTTTCGGAACCATGATGGAAAAACCGCGCAGCGCATTGGAATAGCTTGTCATTTCAGCACTATCTACAACAGGAGCGGCGCCATCTGCGTTGGCAGCGGCCTCTTCATCGCGAATGGCTTTGCTAGCCGCATCAGCCTGCTGCGCCAGTTCCTCACTGGATGGCACGTCACCGACGGCCTCCTGTTTTCCACAAGAGGACAGAAGCAAGGCCGCTGATATGGCCGCACTGATCGGAGCTAAGATTCGGTCGTTTGTCATGTTCGCTAGACTTAGGGAGTGCGGCGTTAAACATCAACTGGGAAGATCAAGTGGTTGGATCAAACAGTCAGATCAGGCCGCGTTGTCGATTCCCAGATCCGCCAGTTTGCGGTAGAGAGTAGAGCGGCCAATGCCGAGACGGCGTGCGACCTCGGTCATGCGTCCACGATAGTGACCGATAGCCAGACGAATGACATCGGCTTCGATTTCTTCCAGCGGGCGTAAATTGCCGTCTTCAGAATATAATGTAACCCCAATGCCTTCCGGGCTGCTCGGCATCGGCGGATGTGTATCACCGGAATCGGCAACAAAAGATGCAATCTGCGGAAACTCGTCGCAGGTGAGCGCATCACGATCGCACATGACGGCGGCCCGAAACAAAACACTTTGCAATTGGCGAACATTACCCGGCCATTGATAGCTGCGCAGCAAATTCAATGCTTCATCGGTAATGCCGAGGCTGCGAAGCCCGGGCTGCAGCGCCAGCCGAGTCAGAAAATGCCGTGCAAGAGCCGGGATATCCCCGGTCCGGTCCCGCAAAGGCGGGATGGTAAGCTGTACCACATTCAGTCGGTAATAGAGGTCCTCGCGGAAGCGCTCTTTCTTAACTTCCTGGTCCAGTGAACGATTGGTGGCGGCGATGACGCGAACATCAATCTGGAAACTGTTCGGGCTCCCCAGGGGCTGAATCTCGGAAGATTTGAGAAAGCGTAGAAGGCGAACCTGCGTTTCCGGAGGCAGCCGGTCAACCTCATCAAGGAAAATCGTGCCGCCTTCTCCCTGTTGCAGAAGGCCGATTTTGCGGTCAAAGGCCCCGGTAAAGGCGCCTTTTTCATGACCGAACAGAATCGAATCGAGCAGATTGCCGATGATTGCGCCGCAATTGACTTTCAAAAATGGCTGCTTGGAGCGCGGGCTTGCGGCGTGAATGGCGTCGGCAATGACTTCCTTGCCTACGCCGCCTTCGCCTTCAATCAGCACAGGTACCCGGGCACGGGCCGCTTTTGCCGCTATCGCAAGGGCCGCGCGGAAGGCCGGTGCCGCTCCGACAATTTCTTCAAATTCCAGCGGTGCCGTGATTTTTTCACTAAGCGGCTGCAACTCACCGGCTTCCTTTGAGCTTTCCACAGCGGTGGTCAAAGCCTGCAACATCTGTTCCGGAGCAACCGGCTTGATCAGATAGTCGGTCGCGCCGGCGCGAACGGCATCAACGGCTTCTGTCACCGAGCCAACGGCGGTCAGCATTAATATGGGCAGCGCAGGGCGGCGCGATTTCAGTTCGGTAATCAGCTCGGTAGCCTCTGATCCCGGTGCCCAATGGTCCAGGATAATGGCGTCCAGCATCATGCCATCTTGTGTTCCCAGTGTAGCAATTGCGGTTTCGGCGTCGCGCGCAAAGATCGTGCGATAACCCGCGCGCGATGCAAGAGCCGAAATTAGCCGGCATTGCGCCGGTTCATCATCAATTAGCATCAGCAATTTCGTGCCGTTTTGAGCCATTTTTACCCTATATGTGCCAGAATGGATCACTTCTGTAGCAACGAGGGGTAAAGACCGGATTAAGACCTGCTGATATTTTCTATCACTCTTATTAGGATAAATCGGCTTACGGGGCCTTGAGCCATACGATATATATGGTTAGAGCAGCGACAATCTTTATTCGAATATTTGGAGGAACCATGGCTTCTGATAACAATATGAAATCGGCGGAAGAAACATATGGCCGCTTTCTCTCATGGCTAAAGATCGGAACGATCATCACGACCTTGGTGACGATATTGGTCATCATTCTCATTGTCAGCTGATTGGAATAATCCTTGAAAATTGCGGTATTGAAAGAACTCGCCGACGGTGAGCAGCGGGTTAGTGCTTCCCCGGAAACGGTAAAGAAGTTTACGGGACTGGGCGCCACTATGGCGGTCGAAAAAGGGGCCGGTGTTTCCGCCTCGATTGCGGATTCGGATTATGAAGCTGCCGGTGCCAGCGTCGGCACCCGGGCAGCAGTGCTGAAAGATGCCGACATTGTTCTGGGCGTGCAGGGGCCGGATCCCAAATCGCTCAAGGGAATGAAAAAGGGCGCATGGCTGGTTGCCAGCCTCAATCCCTTTGGAGAGCGCAAACGGGTCGATGAATATGCAGGGCTGGGCATTGATGCCCTGGCAATGGAGTTCATGCCGCGGATTACCCGTGCGCAGTCGATGGATATCCTCTCTTCGCAATCAAACTTGTCTGGCTACAAGGCTGTGATTGAAGCTGCGTCCCACTATGGCCGTGCCTTTCCGATGATGATGACGGCAGCGGGCACGGTGTCTGCTGCGAAATGTTTTGTCATGGGTGTCGGCGTTGCCGGCCTGCAGGCTATTGCGACAGCGCGGCGTCTTGGCGCTCAGGTATCGGCAACGGATGTTCGGGCTGCGACCAAAGAGCAGATTCAATCACTCGGCGCTAAACCCATTTTTGTCGAAGATGTCGCCGGTATCGAAGGCGAAGGCACTGGCGGTTATGCGACCGAAATGAGCGAGGAATATCAAAAGGCGCAAGCTGAACTGGTGTCCAAGCATATCGCCAAGCAGGATATTGTAATTACCACCGCACTCATCCCCGGTCGTCCGGCACCGCGGCTGATCAGCGATGCGCAGATTGCGACGATGCGTACAGGCAGCGTGATCGTCGATCTGGCCGCTGAGCAAGGCGGCAATGTCGAAGGCGCTGTCGCGGGCAAAGTTGTAGAGAAGCATGGCGTCAAGATTTACGGCGCGAACAACATGCCATCGACTATGGCGGCGGATAGCTCCGCATTGTTTGCCCGTAACCTCTATAATTTCCTCAGTGCCTATTGGGATGAAGAGGCCAAACGGCCTGTGCTGCCCGATGATGATGAAGTGACGGTGGGCATCCGGCTGACCAAAGACGGCAAAGTTGTGAACGAGCGCCTTCTGGCGAGCTAAGGGCAGAAAAATGGACTTTATATCAATTCTCTCAATCTTCGTATTGGCCTGTTTTGTGGGCTATTATGTCGTCTGGTCGGTGACGCCGGCGCTGCATACGCCGCTGATGGCGGTGACCAATGCGATTAGCTCGGTGATCATTGTCGGCGCCCTTATTGCGGCAGCTGCGGGCTCGCAGGCTGATGGCGGTCAGACAGCGAAATGGCTTGGCCTTGTCGGTGTTGTTCTGGCCAGCGTGAACATATTTGGCGGCTTTGCCGTGACCGAGCGCATGCTCGCAATGTACAAGAAAAAGGAGCGCAAATAATGCGCGGATTATTGGGGCCAACTATCGGGGGCGCAGCGGCGCTATTCTTTGCCACGCCAGCAATGGCGGCATCCGGCGAAGCGGTTAATCCATGGGTCGCGGTGGCCTACCTTATCTCCGGTGTTTTGTTCATTCTGGCTCTGCGCGGGCTCTCATCGCCCGAATCCAGTCGGCGCGGCAATCGTTTCGGCATGATTGGTATGCTGATCGCTGTGGTCACGACTTTGGTCACGCATGATATAGCCAGCTTGCCGGAAATCGGCGTTGCCATTGCCATTGGTGGCGCGATCGGTTTCGTGATCGCCCGGCGCATTCCGATGACCGATATGCCGCAGCTTGTTGCGGCCTTTCACAGCCTTGTCGGTATGGCTGCGGTGCTGGTCGGTATTGCCGCTTATCTCAACCCGGGCGCCTTTGACATATTGGACGCGGCTGGTGAGATACTGGTCGTCAGTCGGGTCGAACTCGGTCTGGGCGTTGCCATTGGTGCGATTACCTTCTCCGGTTCGGTTATCGCTTTCCTGAAATTGAACGGGAATATGTCCGGTGCGCCAATCATGCTGCCCGGCCGCCATGTGATCAATCTCGGTGTGCTGGCCGGCATTATCGGTTTGACCGCCTATTTCGCGGTTCTGCCCACTGCCGAAACAGCTATGATCTTCTGGACTATTGTGGCGCTGGCCTTTGTCATCGGTTTCCTCCTGATCATCCCGATTGGCGGCGCGGATATGCCGGTCGTCGTGTCGATGCTCAACAGCTATTCCGGCTGGGCCGCAGCAGCCATGGGCTTTACGCTGGGCAACACCGCAATGATCATCACTGGCGCGCTCGTGGGCTCGTCCGGTGCGATCCTGTCCTACATCATGTGCAAGGCGATGAACCGCAGCTTCATAAGCGTGATAGCTGGCGGCTTTGGTGCCGACAGCGGGCCATCCGAAGGGGCCGAGAAGATTGATCGTCCGTGGAAACGCGGCAGCGCCGAAGATGCGGCGTACATGATGAAGCAGGCGGAAAATGTCATCATCGTGCCCGGTTATGGCATGGCGGTGGCGCAGGCGCAGCATGCGCTTCGCGAAATGGGTGACATGCTCAAAGAAGAGGGCGTCAGCGTCAAATATGCCATTCACCCGGTCGCAGGCCGGATGCCCGGGCATATGAACGTGCTGCTTGCCGAAGCCAACGTGCCTTATGACGAGGTGTTTGAGCTGGAAGATATTAACAGCGAATTTGCGCAGGCCGATGTCGCCTTTGTCATTGGTGCCAATGACGTGGTGAACCCGGCGGCGAAGACCGACAAGGGCTCGCCCATTTATGGCATGCCGGTTTTCGATGTTGATAAGGCGAAGACAATCTTCTTCATCAAGCGCTCCATGGGCGGGGTCGGCTATGCCGGCGTGGACAATGAGGTATTTTACATGGATCAGACCATGATGCTGTTGTCCGATGCCAAGAAAATGTGCGAAGATATCGTCAAATCGCTTTAGCAGGATATGATTCCGGCAAAGCGGACAACTTTGTCAGGGAAGATATTGATGCGTAAAATTGGTCTGATAGGCGGTATGTCCTGGGTTTCGACCGAGAGCTATTATCGCCGAATCAACAGCGAAGTGCAGCGCAAGCTGGGCGGCTTTGCCAGTGCGCATTTGTTGATTGAGAGCGTGAACTTTAATGACTATGCGCGTCTTCAGTCGGATGATGACTGGGATGCGGCCGCCGGCTTGATGACACGCTCCGCCAAGCGGCTGGAGCAATCCGGTGCGACGGCCATCCTGATCTGTTCCAACGCCATGCACAAGATATACGAACAGGTTGCGCCAGAAGTGGGCGTGCCGATCCTGCATATCGCCGATTGCGTCGGTGACCAGATGGTTGCAGATGGAGTGAAGACGGCCACTCTGCTTGGCACCCGCAACGTGATGACCGAAGGTTTTTACCGCAAACGATTGGTCGGAAAGGGCATCACCCTGACCCCGCCGGACGAGGACCGGGTCGAGGAGATTGAGCGGATCATTTACGAGGAGCTGATGTTCAGCAAGGTGAAGCGCGATTCCGAGCGGACATTGAAAACCTTCATCACCAATATCGCCAAACAGGAAGTGGAAGCGATTGTAATCGGCTGTACTGAACTGGACCTGATCATCGATACCAAGGCGAATATCCTGCCGATTTACGACAGCACCGAAATCCATGCGGATGCCGCAGTGGACTGGATTTTAGCGGAGCAATAGCGGTTCGATATTGAAAGAAAAGCTCATGTCATTAACGAAGCTCCTCGTCCCGACCTATATGCAAATGCTCAAATCACTCTCGGGCTGGTTGACGAAAGCGCAGGCACAAATGCCGGAGGCTGATGCGGAGGCCTTGCTGTCCGCGCGTCTGGCACCAGACATGTTTCCGCTTTCGACTCAGGTTCGCTTTGTCTGCGTGCAGGCGCAGGAAGGAATATACCGGCTTCGGGGAGAGGCTTTCCCGGACTCTCTTGATGATCTTGTGAACGAGGGCCGGAATGGTGTTGAACAGCCCGGCTCACTTTCGGATGCGCAGGCCCGGATTGATGAAACGCTTGCCTTGCTGGACGGCCTTTCTTCTGACGCGCTGGATGGAGACCCGGGCAGACCCGTCGCTCATGAATTGCCCAACGGTATGATCTTCGACTTGACTGCAGAGCAATATGCTCGCGACTGGGCGCTGGTTCAGTTTTATTTCCACCTGATGACCGCATATGCCATATTGCGCAGCGAGAAAGTCGAACTCGGCAAGGTGGACTACATACCGCATATGTTTGCTTATCTGCGTCCCGGGACGATGCCTGAAGGTTGATCGTTAGGCAGCTAGAGAAAAGAAAACAGCTTAGAACGGACGAGCTCTATTACTAACAGTCTTGTCAATGCTATTGGCAAGGGAATAAAATTGCGTCATTATCCCCCTTAAATGGGAGAGAAAATGATGATCCGGACGTTACTAGCCGCCACAGCTTTGTGCTGCACTATGCCAGCGCTGGCCAAAACCATTACAGTTGAGGCGGGCGCCGATGCGCAGGAACGGCTTCAGGAAGCGCTTATTCTCGCACAGCCAGGCGATGTAGTTGAGCTGGGCGCGGGGACATTTGAACTGACCGATGGTCTATCGCTCGATGTCAACAAAGTCACCGTTCGCGGTGCCGGAATGGACAAGAGTATTCTCAATTTCGCGGGGCAGCTTGGAGCGGGCGAGGGCCTGCTGGTCACTTCCGATGATGTCGTTTTGCGCGATTTCGCGGTTGAGGACAGCAAGGGTGATGGCATCAAATCCAAAGGGGCGGACCGGATCGTCTATCACGCGGTTCGCGTGGAATGGACCGGCGGTCCGAAAGCCAGCAACGGTGCTTATGGAATCTATCCGGTGGAGGCGAGTGATATCCTCGTGCAGGACAGTGTCGTGCGCGGTGCTTCTGATGCCGGCATCTATGTCGGACAATCGAAAAACATCATCGTCCGCCGCAACACCGCGATTGAAAATGTCGCCGGTATCGAGATTGAGAATAGCTTTGACGCCGAAGTCACCGAAAATCTGGTGACCGAAAATACCGGCGGTATATTGGTGTTTGACTTGCCGAATTTACCTCAAATGGGCGGGCACAATGTGCTGGTCGCGCGCAATGCAATCATCAATAACAACACCGACAATTTTGCACCCGAAGGTAATATCGTTGCCAGTGTTCCGGCCGGTACCGGCGTGATGGTAATGGCTAATCGAAATGTGCAAGTTGTTGAAAATGCCATGATTAACAATGGCACCAGCAACGTGATGGTGGTGGCCTACACGCAGGGCTTTGATGACCCCAATTATGATCCGACCCCGCGAGATGTCTATATCGCGGACAATGTCTACGGCCGGGCGGGGTTTGCGCCTGATTTCGATGGCGGTCAGCAGCTGGCGGCGGCATTTGGCGGTGCATTGCCAGGGGTTTTTTACGATGGACTCGGGAAGGGGCTTGTCGTCAATGATCCGGTGCCGGTGCTTAATCTTGGCCTGACGAAAGTTGGGCAATCGCCAACCGAGGCCAAGCCATCGCTCCACAACCAAAAAGGCGCGAGTGAAGCCGTGGCCCTGTCACCAATCGTCTTGCCGGCTTCGATGGAGGCGGCGCTCAAATAATGCGCACTTTTCTCGCTGCCACTGCTCTTTGTGTTGCCGGTTTCGCGGTCAGCGCCGCGCCGACTGCACCGGTCGCGCCAGTGGATGATGCGGTGATCACATCGGCGGGCATGCCCAAGAAACTGTCAGACTTTGGCTTTTTCAAAGATGCGGCGGGATGGCAGCCGAACAATGGCGTAGAGCTTTATCTGCTCAACAGCCCCTTGTTCACTGACTATGCCGAGAAATATCGCTATATTTATATCCCTGCAGGTGAAAAGGCAGTTGCTAGCGATGATGGTGTCGTTAAGTTTCCCGTCGGTTCCGCTTTGATCAAAAGTTTCGGCTATAAAATTGATGGCAAGGACAGGTTGCTTGAAACCCGTCTGCTGCTTCACCGTGCCGATGGCTGGATTGCTTTGCCCTATGTCTGGAATGCAGAACAGACTGAGGCTACGCTGAAAGTGGCAGGCAAGCGCATACCGGTAAGCTTCACAGACCCTTCCGGGAATAAGCGCGATATTAGCTATGCTGTACCGAACAAAAACCAGTGCAAGGAATGTCATTCTTTGTCAGGAGCGGTCGTTCCGATCGGGCCGAAAATGCGCAACTTGCCGCATGATACGTTGGACATGTTGCTCAGTAATGCGATGCTCGAAAAAACCGCTGGCGATCATCCGCCCATACCGGATTATGCCGATGACGGCATGCCATTGGAAAGTCGGGCGCGGGCCTATCTCGATATTAACTGTGCGCATTGCCACAACCGCGAGGGATCGGCGAGCAATTCGGGTTTGTTCCTGACCTATGAAGAGGAAGCACAGGTCCATCTGGGTGTTGGCAAGCGCCCGGTTGCCGCAGGGCGCGGCAGCGGTGGATTTGAATTCGCGATTGCACCGGGCGAGCCGGATCAGAGTATCATGATGCACCGGCTCAAAAGTCTGGAGCCCGGTGTGGCGATGCCGGAAGTTGGCCGGTCTTTGGTGCATGAAGAAGGCGCGGCCTTGCTTGGCGAGTGGATCGCGGCGATGGAAGAATGACGTTCGGTTTGGTTCTTTAATAACCTCAAGCGCCGGGCGCGGGCATCCGCTCGCTTGGCTACGCGCCACAAGGCGCGGCGGCCAGTCGGCCTTGCCTCGCTGCGCTCGGACGATGCTCTGAAAGTGGCACCAGCCCGACGCATAGCGTCGGCAAGCGCGACCGCGCGCCCGAGCTTATGCGAGGAAAGCCAAGGGCACGGATGTGCCCGCCCGGCGCCTGAGGTCAAAAAAAGAATCCCTATTTCGCCCGGGTCCAGTTCTGTCCCTGGCAGAAAAAGGCGATACAGCCCTTCACTTTCAGCTTTGACGGGGACCGCAGGCTCACTTCGGAGCGATAGCTTTTCCCGGTTTTGGGATCATAAATCCGCCCACGCCAGACTTTGCCGTCCAGTTTGAAACCGGATAGCACCGCTATACCCAGCAATTTACGGCTGCGCAGTTTCTTATTCGGATTGTTGATATCTTTCTGGTCCACGCCATTGGGCGGTGTGACGAGATATTTATGTAACCGTCCACAGACCGTGTTACCGCATTTACCGATCTTGACGATTGCATCGCCGTCTTGCGTTACCCAATTGCCATTTATCGAGCCAGAGGCCAGTGCTGGTGTTGTCATCAACAGTCCACCAATCAACATAGCGGCCTTTGCAATCTGAGACTGTTTCATGTGGTCCTGCCCTATATGTTTCTAAGATATCTATTCTTTCGGCGATAGTGGCTCTTTGGTTACAACTGCCTGAACACGCCGGAATAACTGCCCTTTTTCTGCCCATAAGACAAACAGAAATGAAGCGCAGCCGCAAAGGAAAAATCCGATGACCAAAGGCAATGTGGATCCGTCAAATTGAAGTCCAATGGCCGCACCAATTGCGGCCGATATCAGGGACCGTGTGAAATTCTGGAAGGACGACGCCACGCCAGCACTTTTGCCGAAGGGTTGCATCGCAATGGCACTGAAATTCGCGCCGGTAAAGCCAACCATACCCATAGAAGCGGCCAACAGAGCAACAAACAGCGGCAGGGTAAGCCATCCCGACAGCGTGACAGCCAAATGGATGATCGCCACGAAGATGAAGAACAGAAGCGCCGCTTGCGATACGCGGCGCGCGCCAAATCGCATCACGATCCGGCTATTTATGAAATTGCCGAAAGCCATGGCAATGGCGTTGATGGCAAAGATAAAAACGAAAATATCGGCTGCATCAAATGTATCGGAAAATATCTGCTGGGCTGATGCGATAAAGGCGAATAGCGGAGCCATCATAAGGCCGCTGGCCAGAACGTGACCAACAGCGTTGCGATGCAGGATCACGCTCTTCCAGGCGCTTGTTACCGACGCCATGTTGATCAGCGTTTTGTCCTCGGGTCTAAGCGTTTCTGGCAAGCGGATCAGCACCCATATCAATGCCAATGCGCCAAAGGATGACAGGACAATGAAAATCACCTGCCAGGGCGCGAAAACCAGCACGAGCTGGCCCAACATGGGCGCCATGACCGGTACCACCATGAATACCATCATGATTGTCGACATGGTTCGGGCCATTGCATCGCCCTCATAACGATCGCGAATGATGCTGTTTGCGAGAACCCCCATGGCAGAGGCGGCCAGACCCTGAACAAAGCGCGCACCAAGCAAGAGGTTATAATTCTCACTGAATGCACAGAGAATACCGAAGCCGACATAAATGGTGATAGTCCCCAAAAGTACCGGTTTTCGCCCGTAGCGATCAGCCAGTGAGCCGTAGAGGATCGATCCGATCGCCATGCCATAAATATAGGACGTGACAATCCATTGCCGGTCATTCGCGCCGGTCAGGCCAAAATCGTCCGAAATCAGGCCGAGTGCCGGCAGCATGATGTCGATAGCCAAGGCATTGAGCGACATCAGGCTGGCCATCATGATGACCAGCTCAAGGCGCCCCATTGGAAAAGGAAGAGATTTGTTACTCACTGGCGGGCTATGGCAACTATTATTCATCGTGGCTATAGGTGAAAATGCTATAGTGATTGGCCGATACGCGAACAGGGAGTTTTGGGGATCGTGAAGTACATGAAGATGTGGCTTTGGGGCATGATGATGGCTCTGCCGTTCATGACCAACCCCGCCGCCGCGCAATTGCCAATACCACCGATTCCCGGCTGCCAATATGCCTATGGCAATATCTACGGCAGCGCCGATGGCAAAGCCGCAGGCGAAGCGATGAAAACCTATGACGGCACGACAATCACTTCGCCGGAGCAGCTGGCGGACTATTCCGAGGCTGCGGGCGACAAAACCATCCTGATCGAAGGAGGCAATTTTTCGGGCTGGGATTTTACCGGTGTTGAATTGTCCAACATCTGTTTTGTGGAGAGTGACCTGCGCCGCACGGACTGGACCGGGGTGAAGGCGCCCGGCGTTGGTTTCATCAAATCAAATTTGGACGCCGCCGGAATGATCGGCGCAAATATGCAGGATATCCTGATCCGCAGCAGTATTTTTTCTCGGGTCGATGCCAAAGCGGTTGATTGGAGCAGCGGTAAACTGGATGGCGGTTGGGACGGCGATGTCGAGGGGCTCAATCTGGACGGCGCCAACCTGACCGGGTTCAAATTTGATTGCGGGATTACAGTTATCGATGGCTGCCCGATAGGACGCAACGGTATTAGTGCGCAGGTCACAAATCTCGCCTTTTCCGACTGGAGCAGCTTTGGCTTTTATGATGCTAATCTGACTGGCGTGGTATTGAACCAGACAATCATCAGCCCCCGCCAGTTCACCCAATTTCAGGATGCCCGCCTGATGGGACCAGTTTTCATATCCGGCGGCGATGAGAAGGTCATGGTGCTGCCCGAAACCTGGGCGGTGCTAATGGCTTCGGCATTGGCAGCACAGGAAAATGACGCGCCATCTTTCGATTGCCGCAGGGCAAGGACTGATGTTGAGAAGGAAATCTGCGGCGAATATAACAGCACCATGCGCTTCTATGACCGGCAAGTTGCGGCACTTTACAAAGAAGTGCTCAAACGGGATCGCAGCGTGAAAGTCAGTCAGAAAGCCTGGCTGAAACAGCGGGATGCTTGCGGACTGGAACAATATCCAACCGACTGTCTGCGCCGCACCTATGATCAGCGTGTCGGCCATTTGATCGGGCTTATGGGAGAGCAGGATTGGCTTAAGCTTGGTGAAGCAGCCTTGTTTTTGGAAGATGTTCTTCCGCTCACCGACGATATCAAACAGTCACCAAGCTACCCACAACTGACGCCGATATTGGTCGGCGAAGCACGTGCGAGCCTGTTGGTTAAACGCAGCATGGACGGCAGTCTGGAAGCTTATGGCGATGCCATTGGTGCCAATGCCCATATTTGCGGGCTCAGGGTAAAGGATCTGCGCTTTGATCCGGCGACCGGCTGGTACAGCATAAAGCAGGAAAAAGACGGTGTGACGCGCAACTTTCCGGTAATGCGCTATCATGACGGGCGCATGGAAATCTACAGAAACGGGCAGCTGCGCGGTGATGAGGATGGTCCGATGATGGACTATGTCAGCTGCGGCGCGCGGGCGAGCTTTCCGCCCATGGTCCGGATGGCAGTGCCCGCCGCGGTTATGGAGCGATACCGCGAGGCCGCCGAAACCGAACGATGACGCAACAGATCGGCATCCGGAAAATCATCCATATCGATATGGATGCGTTTTTTGCCAGCGTCGAACAGCGCGATCATCCCGAATTGCGCGGCAAACCGGTTGCGGTCGGTGGATCGGCCGCGCGCGGCGTCGTTGCGGCTGCGAGCTATGAAGCGCGGCAATTTGGTGTGCGCTCGGCCATGCCGTCCGTGACCGCGAAACGGCGCTGCCCCGACTTGATTTTCGTCAAGCATCGCTTTGATGTCTATCGCGAGGTGTCGCGGCAGATCCGCGAGATATTCCGCATGCATAGTGATCTGGTGGAGCCGCTATCGCTCGACGAGGCCTATATCGATGTGACGCAAGACAAGATGGGGATCGGCAACGCCACCCGCATCGCCGAGATGATCCGCGCCGAGATCAAGAAACAGACGCAGTTGACTGCGAGCGCGGGCGTAAGCTACAATAAGTTCATCGCCAAAATCGCGTCCGACCAGAACAAACCCGATGGTATGTGTGTCATCAAGCCGCATCAGGGCGCAGATTTCGTCGCGCAATTGCCGGTGCGGAGGTTTTTTGGCGTGGGCCCCAAAACTGCGGAACGCATGTCCAAGCTGGGCATCCTTACGGGCGCAGATTTGCGCGCCCAGTCGGAGGATTTTCTGCGCCAGCATTTTGGTAAGTCGGCCGGTTATCTGTTCCGTGCCTCTCGCGGCGTCGACCACCGTGAGGTTAAACCTAACCGCATCCGTAAATCGGTTGGCGGCGAACGCACCTATGGCAGCGATCTGGTGAGCGACACCGATCTGGAAGAAGCGATGGAGAAGATTATCGACATTGTCTGGAACAGTATCGAGAAATCCGGATCGCGCGGCCGGACGGTGACGCTAAAGGCGAAATATGCCGATTTCCGGCAGATTACCCGGTCCAAATCGCTCGACCGCAATGTCGAAGGCAAGGCGGAGTTTGCCGATATTGGCCGCGAATTGCTGGCCAGCATCATGCCGGTGGAAAATGGCGTGCGGCTATTGGGCCTAACGCTCGCGAATCTGGAAGGGGTTGATGAAGCGGAAGGCGAGCCCGCTGAGGAGGAGGGGCAGGCCGCCTTTGAGTTTTAGAGAAGAGCATGTAGCCCCATGCCCGTCATCCTGGCCGGTTCTGGCCAGCCAAGATGACGGGGCAATTGGAAGCCTGCTTAGAACTTCGTGCCTATCTCAAGACCATATATACGCGGCTGATTTACAAATGTGGTTAGATTGTTGAAATCGATGCCGCCCACAGCTGACTCATCACCGGTTATGTTCCGTACAAATCCGGCAATGTCTATCTTGCCGTTTCCTGTGCGATAGCCAACGCGCAGCCCTCCTTCGAGCAGACTGTCATCGCTAAACTCAACGGATTCGTACAGGAAGAAGTTGATCTTCGAACGGTAATACCAATCAGTAAAGGCATAAAGCTCGCCGCTGCCAAGCGGGATATTATAGCCAGCGGTCCAGTTAACCGTCCAGCGAGGCGATTGCGGCAAAGTGTTACCATCTATCGAGAAAATGCCAGGGCTGCCCGCAACGGCAGGATCCAGAACCGTACAAGGCGCGCCGCAGCCAGCTACCGCCAGATCATCGTCCTTGATCTCATTTTCATTATAGCCAACACCAACGGTGAAAGTCAGATTTTCCACCGGGCGCGCTTCCAATTCGGCTTCAAAGCCATAGCCTTCGACGTCATCAGCGTTCAGCAGAGTGGTAAAGTTTGAACCACCACCAACAGCCGTTAGCTGCAGATCTTCGGTATTGTAATAATAGCCGGTCAGGTTGAACCGGGCGCGGCCATCCAGGAAGGTCGTTTTGATGCCTGCTTCATAAGACATGGTGCGCTCGTCCGTGGCGGTCGACAGTGTGCGGCCAAAGGCCAGACGACCCTGGATTGCAGGTGCACGATAGCCGCGGGCTGCGCGGGCAAAAATATTGATGTCCGGGCTGACTTCATAGAGTGCGCTCAAATCCCAGGTCAGCAAGTTTGCATCCACGCTGGTACGCTGGAACGGAACAGGTCCGCCAAAACCAAGGAAGCCAGGCCGCGTATCCAGCGTCCGCCCAGCTACAAAATCGCGCTGATCATCGTTATAACGCAGGCCGCCTTGCAGTTTCAGACCATTGTCGAACGCGTAAAATACCGATCCGAAGATGCCGAAGGCTTCGCTGACCTGTCGCTGGCGGGCAATCGCTGCGGGAGTAACGTCCTGCGGGGCTCCGAAATCGAGCGTCGTAATGTCGAGGCGCTCGTTGAAATAAAAGCCACCAAACTGATAACCAAGACCTTCGTCATTGTTTGAAGCAACGCGGATTTCTTGTGTATATTGGTTGAGGCTGGGAACATCATCCTGCGTCTGGGCCGAGAAGGGTATGGAACCTGGCCCGCCTGGGGGGGTGAATGGCAAATCGTTGCTAAAGCCGCCATCAATATCGCCGCGGCTCTGCAAATCACCTTCCCAATAAGACGTAACCGAGGTCAGCGTAACCGGTCCGAAATCATATTCGACTGTCAGCCCGAGGTTGTAGTTATTCAGCTTCTGAAAGTTTATACCGTCCGAACGGGTTAAATCGCGTTCGAATTCTGTTCCGGGTCCACCGAGACCGATCAGGTCGTTGCTGCCAGTTGCGACGCTGTTGGCACGAAAAACGATAGCGGAACCGTCCATTGTGCGGACTTGCCCAACCAATCTTGCGGTGAGCGGGCCATCTTCATATTGCAGCTGCAGACGGGCAGCAACGTCGTCATATCCGCCCAGATCATTGCCAGGACCATTGTCGACATTGTCGATCCAGTCATCGCGATGCTGATAAAGCGCCGATAGCCGGACGGAGAAGCCATTGTCGTCAGCAACACCGGCCGCGCCCTCAACCTGATATGTACCCAAACGCGCTATACTGACCTTAGCATAGCCACCAGTTTCGCCGGGTTTCACCGTATCGAATTTCACAATGCCAGCGGGCGTATTACGACCAAATAATGTGCCTTGCGGACCACGCAATACTTCAATCCGGTCCAGATCGAATACCGGGAAACCTTTGAGGATTGGGTTTTCCAGCACGACGTCATCATAGACGAGGCTAACCGGCTGTGACGCGTTGAGATCAAAATCGGTGTTGCCGAGGCCGCGAATGAAAAAACGCGGGAAGGTCCGGCCGAAAGAGCTTTCGATGTTAAGGTTTGGAACGCGGCCAGCCAGGCTGCGAATATCGTTGCCACCAGATTGCACGGCGTTCAGGGCATCGTTGCTCAATGTAGAAACAGACAGCGGTACATCCTGAATATTCTCTTCGCGCCGCTGTGCGGTCACGACGATTGTACCGAGCTGATCATCGTCAACGCCAGCTTCATCCTGAGCAAGAACAGGTTGCGATAGACCGCCTGCGAGCAGGGCTCCAGCAAGGGCGAAACGAGAAATAGCTGATACAGATATGCGGCGCATGACGATTATCTCCGGCAATGGCGTTGGTAATGGACTCGGAGAGCTTCCCTGTTCTCCGCGCCGCAACCCCTGACCATCATGGCCGTAACGGTCAAGTTTATGGCTGTGTTAATGGACGGAATCGTAAGGAATCCAGCGCAACTGTTGCAATTGCGTTACAAAAGCGTTGTTGGAACGGGTGTTTCGACCGGCTTTAGAAACTCATCTCGTCATAAATGTGCGACAAATCGCCATTCCACTCGCCATGATAGCGATCAAGCAGTTGAGCAGCTGGTGATTTGCCCTTGGCGACCACATCGCGCAGCGGATCGAGAAAACCGCTTTCATTGTCACCGCTGGTATTCAGGCGGCCCCGTGCGGTAAGGCCGGCGGAAGCAATATCGAGAATTTCCCCGGCCAGATCGAGCAGCTTGCCGCCATTGGGCAGCGGGGCGCTCAACCCCTGTTTTGGAACCGCGTTGCGCAAGGCTTCACGTTCTTCCATGCTCCAGCCCTTGACCCGGTCCCAGGCCGCATCAAGCGCAGTCTGGTCATAGAGCAGACCGACCCAGAAAGCGGGCAGGGCACAGATACGGTTCCATGGTCCGCCATCGGCGCCGCGCATTTCGAGGAAGCTTTTCAGGCGCACTTCGGGGAAGGCCGTGGACAGATGGTCATTCCAATCAGCCATGGTCGGTTTCTCACCGGGCAGGACGGACAATTCGCCCTTCAGGAAATCGCGGAAACTGAGCCCCGCCGCATTGATATATTTGCCGTCGCGAAAGACGAAATACATCGGCACGTCGAGCATATATTCGGCATAGCGTTCATAGCCAAAGCCCTCTTCAAATACGAAGGGCAGCATGCCGGTGCGGTGCGGATCGGTGTCCGACCAGATATGGCTGCGGAAGCTTTCAAAACCATTGGGCTTGTTTTCGGTGAACGGCGAATTGGCGAACAGCGCGGTGGCGAGCGGTTGCAGGGCCAGACCGACACGGAATTTCTGCGCCATGTCGGCTTCGCTGGCATAGTCAAGATTGACCTGGATCGTGCAGGTGCGCAGCATCATGTCGAGGCCGAGATTGCCGACGGTCGGCATATGGTTCAGCATGATGCCGTAACGCCCCTTGGGCATGATCGGCAGCTCGGCGCGGGTCTTGTCCGGCCACATGCCCATGCCAAGGAAACCCTTGCCGGTTTTTTCGCCTATGGCTTTGACTTGCTGCAAATGGCGCCCGGTTTCGTTGCAGGTCTCGTGCAGATTTTCAAGCGGTGCACCGGAAAGTTCTAGCTGCCCGGCTGGCTCCAGGCTGACCGTTCCGTCGTCCCCGGCCATGGCAATGACCTTTCCGTTTTCCTCAACCGGCTTCCAGCCAAATTCCTGCAGAGCGAGCAGCAGGTCCTTGATCCCGCCAGGCTCGTCATAGCTGGGCGCGTGATGGTCGTTGGTACAATAGACGAATTTCTCATGCTCGGTACCAATGCGCCACTGGTCTTTTGGCTTCTCGCCGCCTTGCATCGGTTCGATAAGCTGGCTGAAATCCTCGATCACAGGATCGTTGCTATTTGAAACTTGTCTCGTGCTCATCATTTGCGTTTAGGCAAGTGTCCGAAATATCGCTAGAAATATTTTATTCGGGCGGGAGGAGTCTTTATTTAACCTCAGGCGCCGGGCGCGGGCATCCGCCCGCTTGGCTACGCGCCATAAGGCGCGGCGGCCGGTCGGCCTTGCCTCGCTACACTCGGACGATGCTCTTTAGGTTTAACCAGTTAAATCTGTCACCAGTCCGACGCATAGCGTCGGCAAGCGCGACCGCGCGCCCGAGCTTATGCGAGGAAAGCCAAGCGGGCGGATGCCCGCGCCCGGCGCCTGAGGCTCAAAAAAATTACAGCAGCCACTTGACCGCAACAAAGCCGCCAACGAACAATATCCCGCCGAGCGTTGTCGCCAGCGCAAAATTCTTGTCGATCCATTCTTTCATCGGTGCGCCAAACTGGGCAAGCAGAACAGCAACAAGGAAGAAGCGAGCGGATCGCGCAATAATGGCTGCAAAGATAAGGATATAGAGCGGCATGGAAGTGCTGCCCGCAGCTATAGTGATCACCTTGAACGGCAATGGCGTAAACCCGGCGAGCAGGACGACAATCCAGCCTTGCTCGTTAAAATTCTGGGCAAACAGGTCGAATTTGTCAGTCACGCCGTAAAATTCAAGGATTGCAATACCAACAGTTTCGAACAGGAAAAAGCCGATCGCATAGCCAAGCAAAGCGCCCAACACCGACGAAACGGTACAGATGAAAGCATACCAATAGGCGCGTTTCGGCTTGGCCAAACACATCGGCGCAAGCATGACATCGGGCGGAATGGGGAAGAAGCTCGACTCTGCAAAGCTGATCCCCGCAAGCCACTTGGTCGCTTGTGGATGACCGGCCTTGTCGAGCATCCATTCGTAAAGGCGTTTGAGCATTCTTATTGGCCCTCAAGCGCCGGGCGCGGGCATCCGCCCGCTTGGCTTTCCTCGCATAAGCTCGGGCGCGCAGTCGCGCTTGCCGACGCGATGCGTTGGTCCGGTGCCGAACTTAAGGTTATCCTAATCGGGTCTACCCTAGAGAGCATCGTCCGAGCATAGCGAGGCAAGGCCGACCGGCCGCCGCGCCTTGTTGGCGCGATAGCCAAGCGGGCGGATGCCCGCGCCCGGCGCTTGAGGGCCAAAAAAGAATCTCGGCGCCCGGCGCTTGAGGGAATCAAAAACCTAATGCCCCGCTGCCCCCGACACTTCCTCTTGCAGTTCCTTCGGCGTCTCGCGGCCGTGGTCGGTGCCCGCTGTCCGGTTGCCCTTGGCGAGGGCAAAGACCACGCCGGACAAGGCAAGCAGGGCTACAATATTCGGCAGCGTCATAACGGCGTTCGAAATATCGCCCAGGCGCCAGACCAGTTGCAGGGGTGCGAAGGAACCGAAGAAGATCACCACGCACCACAAGACGCGCCAGATAAAGTGCAGTTTTTTCTCACCGCTCAGGCTCGCACCGGGCAGCAGGTCGTAAAGATAGGTGATCGCGCGCTCGCCATAATAGCTCCAGGTGAGCAGGGTGGTGAACACGAACAGGATCAGCGCGACCGAGACAATCAACGTGCCGATGGGAATGCTGAACACTTCAAACGGGAAGGCTGCACCATAAGCGCCCGATGTCATGGCAAAGCCATTGAGGTCGGATTGCCAGGCATGTTCGACCACGGTTTTGACGCCATTGGCATCAGTCACGGTGAAGTCGCCGGCGACCGTCAGCATGACCAAGGCGGTCATGGTGCAAATCACGATGGTGTCGATAAACGTGCCCATCATCGCAAAACGGCCCTGTGCCGCTGGATCATTGGTCTGTGCAACAGCATGGGCAATCGGGGTGGAACCCTGACCCGCCTCGTTGGAGAACAGCCCGCGCGCAACACCGGCGCGAATGGCAATCATAATCATCGCGCCAAGGAAACCACCGGCCGCGGCGTCATAGCCAAATGCGCCTGCAAAGATGCGGGAGAAGGTTTCCGGCAGATAAGGCAGGTTGATCATCAAGGCGATGAAAGCCATCACCAGATAAGCGGCCGCCATCCAAGGAACGATCGTTTCAGCGACTTTACCGATGGATTTGATACCGCCAATAATGACCGCGAAAACCGCAACAGCAGCAACTGCACCACCAATCCATTCCTCGACACCGAACAGTTCATTGGCGCTATCCCCCAGACTATTCGCCTGAATACCATTGCCGGTAACCAGCGCGGAAAATAGCGCGCCGATACAGAAAAGCACCGCCAGCCAGGTCCATTTCGGGCCAAGACCAAGGGTAATATAGGTCATGGGTCCGCCGCGATAAGTGCCATCTTCGGCTTGTTCGCGGAAGCGGATGGCCAGCGACCCTTCGGCAAAGGCGAGCGCCATGCCGAACAGAGCGGTGATCCACATCCAGAAAATTGCACCCGGCCCGCCGAGTGTAATGGCCGTCGCAACGCCCGCGAGATTGCCGGTACCCACTTGCCCGGAAAGGGCCGTCGACAGGGCTGCGAAGGGAGAAATCTCACCCGCGCCTTTACTGTCGGATTTCTTGAAAAGGCCAGCGAGGGCCGGGAACAGGCGGCGCAGCGGATAGCCGCGCAGACCGATCATGAAATAGATACCGGCGCCCAGCAGGATGATTACCATCGGCGGAATTGGCTGACCAGCAATGGCTATAACCGCTTCGCCATTCCAGGTCCCGCCCCAGATAAAGTCCGATACATTGGTGACCGGCTGAATAGCCGCTTCAAACCCCGAAACTGGCGCTGTACTCACTCAAATTCTCCCCGTATCGCGCATTTTGGCGCTGAAAACTCCACCCTGTTCGGGCTGTAATTTAATTACAATCGCAACAGGATTAGCAGTCCCGCCGTTTTTGGCAAATGCTTTTGCCAATCGCGCGTGAAAGCCTATGATAAAGTTAGAAAATCAAAACCAATATGATGATTCTTTGACAGATGGAGCAGCCAAATGAGTGACCAGACAAGCAGCCTATGGGTGAAAAAGGCGGATCTTCCGCAAAGCGAGTGGCACGCGGGACTTTCGCCGGAGCTTGGCGAAGGTCAGGTTTTGCTGGAGATCCAGAAATATGCGCTGACTGCCAACAACATCACCTATGCAGCGGTTGGTGACGGCTTTGGTTACTGGAATTTCTTCCCGACCGGGGATGCGGACTGGGGTATTGTGCCGGTCTGGGGCTTTGCCAAAGTGGCGGCTTCGCAAAATGCCGATATTGCGATTGGCGAGCGGGTTTACGGCTATCTGCCAATGGCCAGCCACTTGGTTGTATCCCCGGGCAATGTTACCGAGGCGGGATTTGTTGATCATGCCGAACATCGTCAAGGGCTGGCGATCATCTACAATCAATATCACCGTCTCGGCATGGATGTAGGGGAGATGGAAGAGGAGCGTGCGCTCTATCAGCCGCTGTTCACGACCAGCTTTTTGATCGAAGACATGATGCGCAAAGCCGATTGGCATGGCGCGGATGCGGTGCTGCTCACCAGTGCATCTTCCAAAACGGCGCTGGGTCTTGCGGTGGTTGCCAAGAATCTCAGCCCCGATATCAAGCGCATCGGTCTGACTTCGGCCGGCAACAAGGCGTTTGTTGAAGGAACCGGGCTTTATGATGAGGTGCTGACCTATGATGATCTGTCCAGCGCCGATGCATCGCAGAATATCGTATCGGTTGACTTTGCCGGCAACAGCGCGCTGCTTACCGCGATCCACGCGCATTGGGATGCCAATCTGAAGTTCAGCTCCATGGTGGGGGCCACTCATTTTGAGGAACGCAAGGGTACAGGCGATCTGAAGGGCCCTGCGCCGGTGCTGTTTTTCGCGCCAACAGTGGCTGAAACGCTGATGAAAGAAGTTGGCCCTGCAACGTTTCGCGCGATGGTGGATGAACAATTTGCCGCTTTTGTTGCGAGTGTGGCGAACCATCTCTCGGTTGAACATCTCTCAGGGCAGGATGCCTTGCAAAGCGCCTATCTCGAAATGCTGGCCAACAAGGTTGCACCCAGTCGCGGTTTGATCTGCGCGCTGGGTTGAGAATGAATAAGCGTTGATTATCAACACAGAAGGGCAGATAACAGCCTGAACGGGGTCGCGCCTAGGGGACGACATGACTGAAACACCGGTTTCCGGACCAAATCTGGCCCGCCACGCGCTATTTGATGGCGTGTCGGAGGCGGCGCTCGATGCACTGGAATCGGTGTCCACGCTGAAGCCCGTATCAGGTGGCGAAAATCTCGTCGTGCAGGGCGATGACGCCGACGCGCTCTATTTTGTCGAATCCGGCCGGTTCCGCGTGGTGGTCAACAAGGTCCATATTGTCGCACATATCGAAGCCGGAGAAGCGGTCGGCGAGCTGGCTTTTTTCGCAGGCGGCAAGCGCACCGCCGATGTGATTGCGATGCGCGATTCGGTTGTGCTGGAAGTGTCGCGCCAAGCGTTTGACAATATCGCCCTTGATCATCCGGAACTGACCCAGGCGATGCTGAAACTGGTATCGGAGCGCCTTGCCGTCGCCACGGCGCGCACGGTATCGGTATCAACCGGAACGCCGCGTGTAATTGCCTTGCTACCAGCCGGAACCAGCCAATTGCCCGACGGTTTACTGTCGCGGTTAGCGGCTGCCTTTGAAGCGGTGTTGAAAGACGATACTCCAATCATCGCAGTGGATCAGGGGACAAATGAAGCCTCCGGCGGTGCGGCCTATCAGGCTTGGCTGGCGGAGCAGGAAGCCAAGGGTGCATATGTTCTGATTGACGGTAGCGGGTCGGAGGAATGGGGCGGTCAGGTCTGCCGCAATGCCGATGCTCTGGTCATGGTCGGCTGTCCGGGGCGGGCCGAACCCGAGCCCAATGCTATGGAACAGACGGCAATGCGCTGGATTGCTCCGCCGCAGCGGTCCCTGTTGCTGGTGCGGGAAAAGGCCGAAAAAACAATCACCAAAAGCGCCCAATGGATCGGCCCTCGCGAACCGAAACTACACCATCATGCCGCTCTTGATAGCGATGCCGATTTCACCAAGGTTGCCCGCTTCTTGACGGGTCGTGCAGTCGGCCTTGTCCTTGCTGGCGGTGGGGCGCTGGGCTGCGCGCATCTGGGTGTCGTGCAGGCGCTGAGACAGGCCGATATTCCGATCGACTTTATCGGCGGAGCCAGTGCTGGCGCGGCGATGGGCGGCGCGATTGCCCGCGGGATGACGGTCGAGGAAACGCTCGACCAGATGGAAGCGATGTTCATCAAGGCCAAGGCGATGCGGCGGTTGACGCTGCCGCTCTACTCATTGCTCGATCCCACGGTGTTCGATGCCGAGCTGCGTCAACGATACGGGACCAAGGACATTGCCGATCAACCGATTAATTTCTTTGGCGTTTCTACCAATCTGTCGACCAATGGCCTGCACGTCCACCGGCGCGGTCCGCTGTGGGAATGCGTCCGTGCTTCGGGATCGCTGCCGACCATATTGCCGCCCTTTATCGATAGCGATGGCAATATTCTTGTCGACGGCGGGGTGCTCGACAATGTGCCGGTCAAGGTGATGCATGGCCTGAAAACCGGTCCCAATATCGTGGTGTCGCTGGGCGATCCTGACGAGATCTGGCGCACCGATGTAGAATATGAAGATATCCGCGGGCGCTGGACATTGATGAAGGACGTGCTGCTACGCAAAAAACGCGAGGCGGAGTTCCCCTCGATAGTCGAGATCATGTCCCGGTCGATGGTGGTGGCCAGCCGGATGGCATCGAAAGAAATGCTCGGCGATCAGGACCTGCTGGTGAACCCCCCAATCATCCCCGACATGCAGATTCTCGATTGGCATCTGGGGCGCGAGCTGGCCGAAATGGCAGAAGAATATATCACCAGCCAGGTCATCGAAAGCGCAGGCCTGAAACATTTGTAATTGCTTGCCGCGCGCGGCAAGCTTGGTACGGGCAATCGAATAGACGCATCATGTACCTGCAAAAAAGGGGAGGATTTTGCACGGTGTCTGCATTAAACAGCGATTCCCCCGATATCAGGATGACTTATGACCCCCACCACCAATCCCCCACAAGCTCTTGAGTTTCAATGTGAATGCGGTGCCATTCATGGTGTTGTGCGCGAGTCCTTTCCGCCAAACGGCCGCCGTCTGGTTTGCCATTGCAATGATTGTCAGGCCTTTGCCCATTATCTGGACAGGGAAAAACAGATATTGGACGACCATGCCGGGACGCATGTCTACCAGATGGATTCATCGAAATTCACCATCAGCAAAGGACAGGACAAGCTTGCCTGTGTGACCGTTACCGGCGGGCCGCTGCTGCGCTGGTATTGCGCGACATGCAAAACACCGATTGCCAATACGCTTAGCTCCACGCGCTTTCCGTTTCTCTCGTTGATCCTGTCGGCCTTTGATCAGGGAAAAACCGATGCAATGCTGGGATCGGCTGTCGAACATGTTGCGATACCATCCGGTGCCGGCGATCCCGGCAAGGTCAAGACCGCTGGAATGGCGGGCATGTTGTGGCAGTTGCTGGTCCGCGTGATCAAGGCACGGTTCAACCCGGAGCTGAAAAAATCGCCGCTATTTGATGACGCCACGGGTAAACCGCTGGCTGAGCCAATCAAGCTGGAGCGTTCAGAACGGTTGGCGATTGACGAAAAGGCAGATATTTACCGCGAGGTTTTGGCAGAGGCTCAATAGGCGATTGTGTCGTCCAGCTTCAACGTCCGCTATGGATGCTAAAACGGACATTAGGAGTGCAGAACCTGCCATTCAGCAAACGACCCGATGTCCGGCATTGAACCTTCCAGTCTTAAGCTTCCGAACACGGACATATTCTGTTGACGAAGTCGGTAGATGGGAGGGTTGTCGGCTGCTCCGGATTTGTCCGCAACCAGATGTCTTCAGTATCTGAAAGTTGATCAACTTGGCCTAAGTCGTTCAATTCACTGTCATAAAACACTACTGACACAATGTTGTCAGGAGGGGTTCTGTATATCGAATTCACCGGAGGCGAATTGAACCACGCTTTGGTTGTATATGAAAGGAAAATGATATGAGTACTCTAGCTGCTTTAGTGCCCGTCGCAATCATATGGGAACTTACGGTGAATCCATCCCGGACCAAAGAGTTTACCGACATGATGGCAGACAATATTATCGCTAGCCGAACATATGACGGCAATTTGCAGTTTGATGTGTTCACCGATCCCACCCGTCTGGACAAAGTCATTCTTATCGAAAAGTGGGAGTCCGAAGAGAAGCGTCAAATATATATGCAATGGCGCATGAAAACAGGTGGTATGGACCAAATCCAACCCTATTTTCTTAAATCCCCTGTTCTCGTAAAACTTAATCAGGCTGTTGAGTGAGCTGCCCAACGGAACACCCCGTTCAAAAGTCATTCGTCCCTACAATCTCTGACTTCCGCTTTCGAGATACATTGGACGGGAAGGACAGTCTCAACTTGACTATAAAATGTTCAATCTGATCACAATTAATGTAAGCTTGCTCGATGCACCAGCTACTTACGAACTTTGTATCCATGCCTGAGTTGTTTTCTACTTACACAACTCGAAAACTTTGGAGCGACACACATATATCTACGCAAATGCTGAAGGCTCATATTGATCCATCCAGTGATCGTGCATCGAGACAAGCTGAAACCATCGCTGATTCAGTGACTTGGCTGGATGATCGCTTGAAGCTTGCGGGAAAAAAGCTCTGTGATCTTGGGTGCGGTCCGGGGCTATATGCCCGGCAGTTCCATGAACGGGGCGCTCAAACAATCGGAGTTGATATCTCTTCGAACTCCATTGAGTACGCACGCAGAAACGCTAGTGGATCGGCGCATGGGATCAAATATGAGATTTTGGACTATACTCAGGATCCGTTGCCGTCCGGTATGGATATCTTCACTTTGATATATTGCGACTTTTGTGTTCTTTCTGGCGACCAGCGCCACCATTTGCTCCGGCAGATACACAAGTATCTCAACGATGACGGTCAACTTGCATTGGATGTGTATTCACTAACCGCGTTTTCAAAGTTTCGTGAAGGCGTTTCGTTTGAACACAATTTCATGGATGGCTTTTGGTCACCAGAAGACTATGTCGGTCTGCACAAGTCGTTCAGATACGAACGCGAAAAAGCTAGCCTTGATCGATATCTAATTATCCAACCAGATAAACACTGGGAAGTCTACAACTGGCTTCAGTACTTCTCCGTAGAAAGCATCGGAATGGAACTGGAAGCCGCAGGTTTTCAGATTGATCACCTGGCCTCCTCAATGACCGGTGAAATCTATACCGATACAAGTGAGCAGATTGCTATCATCGCCTCTGCCATCTAAACTGAGTTTGTTTCTATCTTCGTCTCCCTGCTGTCCGCTTTCGAGATAAACTAGCCGCCGCTCCCCTAACTTCCAAATTCCTTTTATAACCAAATAGGTGCAAACACTTGACATCGTCACGCTGTTTTGGTACATATCAGGAACATCGAGAAATTGTGATTCGGGCCGAGCGGCTCTGAACACCGGTTTGGCCCCAACACGGGGCTGCCGGGGTTTTTCAGCGCTGGCCCTTTTTAATGCCCGCGATCCCACGCGATCCGGGCGTGAGGATAGATATGGCTGACACTCATGAAAACCACCGGCCCGGCGCCATCGCTCCGGAGCCCGGTACTGACCCGCGCGCCGACCACAAAGCGGCCAAGCAACGCGCCTTTCTGGAACATCTGGCGATCACGTCCAGCATCAAGAAATCGGCGGCGGTCGCAGGTATTGCCAATGGCACATTATATTTCTGGCGAGAGCGCGATCCCGATTTTGCCGCCGCCTGGTTAAAGGCGCTGGCCGAGGGTTATGCGCTGCTCGAAATGGAAATGCTCGAACGTGCTCGAAAAGGGGTGGAGCGCAAGATTTACTATCATGGCAAGCATATCGGCACGGTGCGCGACTATGATCACAAAACCGCCTTGCAACTGCTGCGCCTGCACAAGGAAACCGTGGCTCTGGTGCGCGCGGCGCAGGCCGAGCAGGCGGTGGAGGAGGAACCGGAAGATAGGCTGGAGGATAAGCTGAAAAAGATCAACGTGCGTTTGCGCGCCTTTCGGAAGGAGAAGCAGCGAAAACAGGCAGCGGGACAGAAACCTGATCGCGGTGAAAGGAACGGTGCTTTGCATGGAAGGTGAGGTGAGAACAGCGACCGAGATTGGCGCGCTGAAAGACGCTGAGCGTGCGTTTGTCCTTAGCGAGATGGATCGCAAAACCCGTTTGCAATATGAAGCCAGTTGGCACCACTGGGCGCGAGACGAACAATTGGCGCCCGCCGGTAACTGGATCACATGGCTGATCATGGCTGGGCGCGGTTTTGGCAAGACCCGGGCCGGGGCTGAATGGGTTCGCGAAATTGCCGAGGCCGACGGCAGCGCGCGCCTTGCTCTGGTTGGTGCGAATTTTTCCGAGACGCGGATGGTGATGGTGGAGGGTGAAAGCGGGCTATTGTCGATCGCTCCGCTAAAGAACCGCCCGCTGTGGGAGCCGTCGTTAAAGCGTCTGCGCTGTGGATTGTGATGTCCCCACCGGCTATTCCATCCGGAGCGGGTCTGCCGAGCAAATTTCGGAGGTGATGACGCGCGCGGGATTTACAGCCATGCAGCCACGCGAGCCGCTGAGGGAGGGGGATATCGCACTGGCCCGGCCCAGTCCGGTGCAATGGCATCTGATGATCAGAACCGGCGGCGGTTTCGTCCATGCCCATGCCGGCATCGGTCAGGTGGTTTTCACACCGGGTGAAGCCCCATGGCCGATCAAAACAATTTTCAGAATTTTGGAGGGTTGAATGGCAACCTTGGTTTTGACAGCCGTCGGTACTGCTGTCGGCGGTCCGGTAGGGGGAGCTCTTGGCGCGTTTCTGGGCCAGCAAGTTGACCAGAATATCCTGTTCAAACCCAAGGGACGGGAAGGTCCCCGGTTGCAGGAACTGGCCGTGCAAACCTCCAGCTATGGCACGCAGATCCCGCGTATATACGGCAAGATGCGGGTGGCCGGGACGGTGATCTGGGCCACTGATCTGAAGGAAGCAAGCGAATCAAATGGCGGCGGCAAGGGGCGCCCAAGCAGCACCACTTACAGTTATTCGGCTTGCTTGGCTGTGGCGCTGTCCAGCCGAGAAATCAAGGATATAGGTCGTATCTGGGCGGATGGTAAAATTTTCCGCGGTAGTGCGGGTGATTTTAAAACCGAAACCGGATTCCGTTTTGTCCAAGGTCATGAAGATCAAGTTGTTGATGGTTTGATTGCCAGCGCCGAAGCTGCCGGCGGAACGCCAGCCTATCGCGGCATGGCGCTGGCGGTTTTTGAAGATATGGATCTCACGGAATATGGCAACCGCATTCCCTCTCTGACCTTTGAGGTCATCGCGGATGATGGGACCGTCAGTCTTGGTACCATTATCAATGATGTTTCGGGTGACAGAGTTGATGCTTCTATAGATGAAAGCCTTCATGGTTTCGCAGCTGCCGGTCAGGATCGCCGAGAGGTACTGGCAGCGATCAGCGAGAGTTTTTCGCTATCGTTTCCAGCTGTTTCGGACACTTTGTCTGCAAAGCGGCGACAGTATGAACCGGGCGCAGAGATACACACTCAAAGGAAAGAGAATGACAATATTGGAAACACCGAGATTCGCATTGCCTTTATTGGCCGTCGGTCAAGCACATAAAGAGCTATTTCATAATGATGCGCTGCTATTACTTGATTTTCTGGCTCACCCGGTGGTGCAGGCGGTAGTTGATGATCCAACGCCCCTGTCGCCCGCAGAAGGTGACTGCTGGCTTGTCGGCTCTGCTGCGCTCGCTGAGTGGAGTGGAAGGGAAGACCATATTGCCGGTTGGTCCGCCGGCGGATGGTGCTTCGTTAAACCGCAGGAATCTATGAAAATTATCGTAGAAAGCGATCATAGTTCGGCCGTTTATGTTGATGGAGTGTGGCAATTTCTGCAACACATCAATGCACCGATTGGTGGAGTCAATATTGATTTGGAGGCGCGGACAGCGATTGATTCGATTCTTGCCCTGCTAAGAACTGCGCAAATTTTACCTCAAATCAACTAGTTTGATTATGATTTGGGTAGCAATTCGGCTTGATTGCAGCACCTTAGAGGTGATTTTTTAAGCTAAATCACGAAAATGGCGACATTTTCGCAACAGTTCTACCATTTGTCCGCTTGCACTGTTTCTGGTGAGAGGTTACAAAGCGCCGTGAATTCAGAACCTAAATGAGAAGGGGAATATAAATGCGGAAGCTTGCCATAGGATTGGCGCTTGCCTCCACGGCGCTCGCTTCACCTGCCCTGGCCCGTGATGGCCAATGGTATGTGGGCGTAGAAGGCGGCGCGATGCTTGTCGAAGATATTACATCAGATGTCGGCGGCGTTAGCAATACATCAGAAGTCGACCACGACACCGGCTATGATTTCGATGGTATCGTCGGGTATGATTTTGGCGGATTTCGTTTGGAATCAGAAGTAGCCTATAAATCTGCATCGGCTGACCGGCTGCAAATTGGTGCGCCAGGTATTCCACAGACCGCCAGCGGTGCTGGCCTGCCATTTTCAGGCACAACTGACATCAACGGTGAAGTTAACGCTCTGAGCTTTATGCTCAACGGCATGGTAGACTTTGGTGAAGATGATGGCGTCCAAGCCTTTATTGGCGGTGGTGTTGGTGTAGCTCGTACCGAGGTTACCAATATTTTCGCTGGCCCTTATCTTGATGATTCAGACACCGGGTTCGCTTGGCAGGCTATTGCGGGTATCCGCGCGCCACTGAGCGACAGCTGGGATGTTGGCGTGAAATACCGTTTCTTCAATGCTGACAGGATCGACCTTGTTGACCAAGTTGGTAACGATGTAAGCACCCGTCTGCGTACGCATTCGATTTTGGGTAGCTTGATCTACAACTTTGGCGGTGAGCCAGAGGCACCACCACCGCCTCCTCCTCCACCACCACCACCGCCTCCACCACCACCACCGCCGCCTCCACCGGCTGCTGTGTGTGCGCCTGGACCTTACATTGTATTCTTTGACTGGGATCAGTCAGACATTACACCAGAAGCTGCTACAGTTCTGGACAATGCGGTTACGGCATATGGTGATTGTGGAAATGCTCAGGTTATGTTGGCTGGTAATGCCGATAAATCTGGCTCCGCGAGCTACAATGTTGGTTTGTCCCAGCGTCGTAACGATTCTGTTCGGGCTTACCTCGAATCACGTGGCATTAGCGGCGGCGTGATCTCCAGCGAAGCCTTCGGTGAAACGCGTCCTCGCGTCGAAACCGCAGACGGCGTTCGTGAGCCACAGAACCGGAACGTGACCATTCAATATGGTCCTGGTTCAGGTAACTAAGAGCATCTAATCTTGATTTAGCGAAAAGGGCTGGTCTTCGGATCGGCCCTTTTTTATTGGGGCAGCCCCTTGAACAAAAGTAAACTGGTTGAAACCATTGTTCAAACTCACGTATCAGTATAGCATGTTCCTTTCCGACGACGGTGCGTCCAAGATGCAGCCGACTGGAGGAGGTAATGACGCGTTTTTCGATGGTAAACCGGAAAGGCGAAAATAATCACAATCCCCATTATCAACGCCATCACCTGATACCCCTGCAAGCTGCCACCATATCCGATCTTCGTGGCCCGCTGAACGAGATGACCAGTGGTGGTTTTGATTTTGATGATTTCGAGAGAAATGGGGTTTTGCTACCCTCTGATGAAAAACTAGCGCTTCAAACGGGACGTCCCTTACACAGAGGCCCTCATCCGCATTACAACGAACTTGTTATTGAGCGGCTATTTCTCATAAAACAGCTTGGCAGCCGTATTGAAAACACCGGCAAGCGCAGGGTTTTCTTCCATCTTAGAATGAGCCTTTTGCAGGCGGCATTGCGAAGGGCGCTGGTGGGTTCCGCACTGCCTGTATTTCGTCTTAATAAAAAGGATCCGGGCCTATCTTCTGCGGCATTTGCGGATTTGGATAGCTGTGTTGATCTTCTCTTCGTCGCGACCCAGTGGTCACCTCAGCAGAAATAGCTCTGTCAGGAATTGCGGTTAAGCCAGCAGGCTTTCGAAAAGTTTAAGTCCGTCTGATCCACCGTGCTTATTGTCAATAGCGCGCTCGGGATGCGGCATCATGCCGAGCACGTTACCTTTGTCATTCAGAACGCCCGCAATATTTCGCGCCGATCCGTTGACATTGGTCACATAGCGAAAGGCCACCCGGTCATCATCTTCCAATCGATCCAAAGTCTCATCATCTGCAAAATAGTTGCCGTCATGATGGGCGACCGGAATAGTGATGGCTTCGCTGTCTTTATATGCAGATGTGAATGCCGAGCGAGACTGTCCCACGGTTAATGGCACATCCTTGCAAATAAACTCGATATTCTGGTTGCGCATCAAAACGCCCGGCAACAAGCCGATTTCGGTTAATATTTGAAAGCCATTACATACGCCCAGAATTTTGATGCCTTTATCCGCGGCTTCGATCACGGAGTCGATAATATGGGACCGTGCCGCCATCGCTCCTGAACGCAGGTAGTCGCCGTAGGAAAAACCGCCCGGTATCGCGATTACATCCAGACTGTCTGGCAAGCTGTTGTGACCGTGCCAAACCATATGCGGCTTTGTACCGGTCACCGTTTCCAGCGCGACGGCCATGTCGCGATCACAATTGGAACCGGGGAAGACGAGGACGGCAGAGTTCATGTTCAGACTTCTTCTGCTGTTTGGCCGGACAGTTTCTGAATTTCAAAATTCTCGATCACTGTATTGGCGAGCAGTTTTTCGCACATTTTTTCAAGGTCGCTGTCTGTCATGCGGTCATCAACATCAAGTTCGATGAGCTTGCCAGCGCGCACGTCATTTACACCCTTGAAGTCCAGATTTTCCAGGGCGTGATGTATGGCTTTCCCCTGGGGGTCGAGGACACCGTTTTTCAGTGTCACAAAAATTCTTATCTTCATGAATCTCGCTTCTTGGTTGGCCGACATGCTGCGCTAATTCCTATAGCGCTGTCGTCAAAAGGAGCAAGAGATGGTTGTCATCCGATATGTCGGGTCATGGCAGTAGATTGATTGAAATCAGAAAAACTTCGCAAATTTGAAATTCACCCGGTGGCGGTTCATCTGGTACAGGTCATAATTGCTGTCGACGCGGGAATAATTATAGTCGATCGAGGGTGAGAAGCCGAGTACCTTGATCTGCCGGCTACCGATATAGGCTCGGGCAAAAGTTCGCCAGTCCCGGCGTTTTTCGGTTGAGTAGAAAGTGTTGGCCTCGTCAAAGGTCGACCGGCTGATGCTGGCCGAAATGCCTGCGTTCAACCCGAATGGCATTTCGCCACCAACACCCAGATTCATGCCGTAATTGAGACTAGAAAACTGATCGGAATCGAGTAGATCGCGCCGTGCAAATATGCTGGCTGATGCGATCAATGACTTACCGATCAAGTGTTCGTAAGTCGCATTGGCGCCCAGCTGCCAACCACTAAAACTGTCACTCAGTTTCGAATCAACCCGCCGGCCGTCCAGCTCGATACCGGCTCTTTGCCCCCGGCTGAGCGCTGTTTGAAAGCCCAATCGTGCTCCATACTCGCGGGTCGCCAGACGGCCACCGAACCAGCGTTGCTGACCCACAGCCTGCACGGAAACACTCGCATAGCGCGCAATCCGGAATTCCGGACCAGCTGCAATCTGCCCGACAATGTCGTCCGCTGCTTTACCCTTATAGTTGATGATTTTGCTATCAGCGTCGAACAGGAACGCGAGCTTGTCACTGGCTTTTAAACGAATCCCGCCGGAAAATCCCGCAATCTGACCAACGCCTGATCGTTGTCTGGCATTTTCATCAAGCTGCAACTCGCCTTGGGCATCGCCCAGTACAGGGAAAATGGCACCAAAATTGACATCAATCGTTTCCGCGTTTGTCGCACCATTGATGTTGGTGTCGGGCGCGAAGCCGAAATCGAAACTGAAACGCCAGACCCGCTGATCCCTTAAAATACTGCGCGTATTGCGAATCGTCCGAGCGATCTCATCCGGCAGGTTCTCGTCATTTTGCGCGAGACGAAAATGATAGTCGGCACTGGCTTCTTTGCCGCTCATCAGATAGGTGCGCGCGAGTTCCAGCCGCACGCGCGTTTGACCTGGATCCTCATCAAGGATCGAGCGAAAGGTTTTGATAGCCTTTTTTAGATCACCTGTTTCGACAGCGATGTAGCCCGCCAAAAATTGCTGCTGTATTCGAAGGTCAGGAACCTGTCCGAGAACCTCGACAAGTGGCAGTGCCCGGTCATATTGTTTTGCCTGAATGAAGGCTTCGGCCTTGGCAAGCAATTGCGCTGGAGTAACTTGAAAGCGACAGATACCAGACTCGTCGCATTTCGGCGTCGCCGCTGTAATTGCGGTTTCTGCCGCTGCTTCATCTGCAGCGATTTCTGCCGCTGCAGGAGTGATATGCAAGGATGCTGCAAGCCCTCCTGTAATCAGGAGGGCTGTTTTGGCAGTGACCGGCATTTTCATGACCGGCCCCTAGTTTCCTCTGCCGACGAAGGTCCCCAATATGTCAATCCGTTCATCCGGCGTGCCGCCAACGATACGATAACCGCCGCCAACTTCTTCGCCATTCGGTCCGTAGAAAGCTCCATCAACGCTGGAGCCGGCAATGTTCACGTCCAAGCGGGCGCCGCCGGGATTGACGAACCAGGCTTCGTTGAACTGACCGAGAAAGCCGCCCGCCGCAACCAGATCGATCTGACCCGCAGCATTGGCGCGGAATTGTGCGTTTTCTTGTACGCTAAAGCTCCCGCTGGTGCCGTCAAACAGTGGCGCGCTGACGGTGCCGTCCAAGGAGAGGGCAAAGGTATTTGCGCTGAAATCAACGGTCGTGTTTGCACGGCCGGCGATCCATTGAAAATAAGTGTCGGTGTTACCCAATGTATCAGGCTGGTCATTGAAGACCATCGAGGCCAACATTGTACCTTCGAAAGAACCCGAACCGCTCGTTGGGACCTGATTGTTTGCGCTAAGCTCGCCATAGGCCAGCGCGCCCCGTTCGAAGGTGTTTGTCTGGGTCAAGATCGTGCTGGTGCTACCATCGGGATTGTCGATATCCGACTGCACGACACCAGCGGTGTTCCGCAGGTAACCGGCAAAGGTAACATATTGTGTTTCTGTTCCCGGAGTCTGATAGAAAAAGGTCGTTACATCGTAACTACCAGCTTCTGCTGTGTTTATGAGGTCAAAAATAAACTCGCCACCAGGCCTGCGAGAGACGTTGCTGGCAGATCCTGACTCGAGATAGTTAATTCCCTGCAGTCCAAAAGCGGTCGACTCAAGATCGGGTGTACCAAATTGGGGTTCAAGCGCTCCGCCGAAGTCGGTGCGGTGAAGTGGATCCTGAAAACGGCTTGTAGCACTTGTACCAGCCAGACCATTGGAAAAGCTTACGTTAAAAATTGCATCGCGTGGACTATAATCAATGGTCAGGTTTGAATTTCTGACGGTTTTGGCGTCACCTTGGTAAAGCTGGGCACTCTGACCGGCACCGGGCGTACCGGCGTCTTGTACGGAATATTGATAGCTGTGTGTGCTACCTACAGCAGTGTAGGACTTTGGTTCGGTCGGATTGACAAATGTATGGGTTTCTCCGCTGCCGTTGGTTCCACCGGTACCCGTGCCTCCTCCTGGTGCGGCACTGCCTGCAGACTGGGGGCCGGCTCCGCCACATGCGGCAAGCATTGTTGTACTGGCTAACAAGATCAAAAGGCGCATCGGAAAAATTCCTCACATGAGTTCCACATGAGGGCGGTGCTATCAGTCCAATGGTTAAATTCGCGTAAACCATCATGGCTATTTAAGTGTGATTTGCCCGCCCCTTGATGGACAAATGCATCGAATCACCTAACAACAAGCCGAAAGACTATGGTTACTTTCCGCGCTTTTTCCGTTCACTATCCAGGTCAAGTACTTCACTTAGGCCGCCTTCTGGGAACAATCCCATACGCCGTGCAACTTCCTGATATGCCTCGGCTTCTCCCCCTAAATCACGGCGAAAACGATCCTTGTCGAGTTTTTCATTGGTCTCGATATCCCACAAACGACAGCCATCAGGACTAATTTCGTCTGCCAGAATAATCCGGGAGAAATCTCCATCAAAAAGTCGGCCAAATTCTAGTTTGAAATCGACCAATTTTATCCCGATTCCAGCAAACATTCCTGCCATGAAGTCGTTGATCCGGATCGCCATTGCAGAAATGTCCTGCATTTCCTCCTGCGTTGCCCAGCCAAAACAGGCAATATGCTCCTCCGCAACCAGCGGATCTCCCAAAGCATCATCCTTATAACAATATTCCAGCAACGTATGTGGCAACGGCGTGCCTTCCTCGATGCCCAGACGCTTGCTCAACGAACCGGCGGCTACATTGCGAACAATAACTTCGATAGGAACAATTTCGACCTGTTTTACCAGTTGCTCACGCATGTTCAGGCGGCGGATGAAGTGGCTGGGTATTCCAATATGGCTGAGCAATGTGAAAATATGCTCGCTAACACGGTTATTGATCACGCCCTTGCCGTTGATTGTGCCCTTTTTTTCCGCGTTGAAAGCAGTGGCATCATCCTTAAAATATTGAATGATCGTACCAGGCTCCGGTCCTTCATAAAGGATTTTGGCCTTGCCTTCATATATTTGGCGACGACGGGACATATCGGATTCCTACTCACAGGAAGAAGTATCAAAAACCAAGCCCCGATTGTGCGAATCAATCAGACTCGAAGCAATCGGGGCGTTGATTTCTTTCTATAAGCCAAAGGCTATGGCGGTGCAATCAATCCTCTGCCGGCACAGTTGACTCGATTTTCCGGCCCCAGAATGTACGGTCCGCGCCTTTAAAGCGTCGCCGCAAATATATTGCCAGAGCCAAGAGCAATATCCACGGCAGCAGGATGGCAACAAAAGAGATTACTGCGCCCACCGAATATCCCAGAGTTGAGGCGATATCGCCAAAAGCTTCGCGGATTGGCCGGGTGAAACCTCCGGAACCCGGAGCGCCAGACCGATAGTTTACCAGCACAGTGCTGTAAGCCACGCGCCCACGCATTTCTTTGAGCCAGCTGCGTGCCTGATCGATTTCTTCATTAACCTCGGTTACGGCGCGTTCTGCTTCCACGAGTTCGGCCACTGTGCCTTTACGGGCCCGTAGCAACTCTGTCAGGCGCTCGGACAGCAAGACACGACTGCGTAAACGCGCCTCGGTATCCACAATTTTCTTCGAAAGGTCTTCACCTGTGATCGAGGCTGCGACCTGGCTGCCGCCGCTTTCGTCAACTGCTTCGGCTAGCCTTTCGCCAAAGGCGCGGGCTTTGGGGGCGGCCACTTCGAGGTGCAGACGGCCCGTCGCATAATCACCTTCGCCACCGCTGTTGGACATATTGAGTACACGGCAACCATTGTCGGGCATCTCGTTGCACAAGGCGATATGCGCTTGTTGTGCTTTGGGAATTTCGGATGAAGGCAAGCGAAAGCCGTAGTCATAGCTATAGGCAATTTGGGGTTGGCTTACCGGGATTTCCGTAGTGTTGGTTTCGCCCTCTGCCACGCGATTTGACGGTGACGCCAAAGCAGACGGTTCCGCTTCAGCCTCTGCGACATCCGCTTCTGCCATGTCAAAAGATGTCATGTTTTCAGGCCCCTCGGCGCAGGCGGCAAGGCTGAAAATCGTGATGGTGGCGATTAAGGTATTGCGCATTCGCATGTATCTTCTCCAATGTGAGGGGCGCAGGCTTCATTTGATACAATGAACATAATCAAGGGAAAAGTACTTATTTTTAACGCTGAAACTCTGGAAGGAGCAGGTTGTGACCAAATATGCCACCATAGATGAAGTGATGGAAACGCTTTATGATTGCATATCCGGACCGCCGGGTGGGCAAGATTGGGAGCGCGATCGAGAAATCTATCATCCCAAAGCGCTGATCAATCGTACACGTATTGTTGATGGCAAGCCGGTTATCTTTTCCTTTTCCTATGATGAGTTTGTCGAGGCCACCATTCCGCTGCTGGAAGGACGGTCTTTTTACGAGATTGAAATTGGCCGCAAGACGGATCTGTTTGGCCAGATTGCCCATGTCTATTCGACCTATGAAGCCCGGGAGACCCCTGACCATCCTGAAATCCAGTTTCGTGGCGTGAATATGGTACATTTATGGAATGATGGAGCCCGCTGGTGGATCATGGCGATGATCTGGGACAATGAACGGGAAGGGGTAAACTTGCCGAAAGAATGGCTCGTCAAATAATCCCTCTCCACAAGCGGAATCGACCCTGCTATCGCATCCAGCATGAGTGATGTAACCGATGCGCCCGGCGCTGAGCCCGAAGATGAATTTGATGCCATAGTGGACGCACCGTTTGATGCGGCGCTGTCCGAGCGTTACCTGATTTACGCCATGTCGACAATCACCGCGCGGTCGCTGCCCGATCTGCGTGACGGCCTGAAACCTGTGCACCGGCGACTTCTGTGGGCGATGCGGTTGCTGAAACTGGATCCGGCACAGGGTTATAAAAAATGTGCCCGCGTCGTCGGCGATGTCATCGGTAAATATCACCCGCATGGTGACCAGTCTGTCTATGACGCGATGGTCCGTCTCGCGCAGAGTTTTGCGATGCGCTATCCACTCGTCGACGGGCAGGGAAATTTCGGCAATATCGACGGAGATAATGCGGCTGCCTATCGATATACCGAAGCGCGCCTGACCCGCACGGCGATTGAGCTGATGCATGGTCTTGACGAAGGTACCGTTGATTTTAAGCCTACCTATAATGGCGAAGATGAAGAGCCTGAGATCATGCCCGGCCTGTTCCCCAATCTGCTCGCCAATGGCGCGAGCGGCATTGCGGTCGGCATGGCGACCAGCATTCCTTCGCATAATGTGGCCGAGATTATCGATGCCGCAACATTGCTGATCGAAAGGCCGAAGGCCGAGCACGCTGAAATAATGGAGATTATCAAGGGCCCTGATCTTCCCACTGGCGGCACGCTTGTCGATCCGAAGTCGGTTATTGATGCTGCTTATGAAAGCGGCCGCGGCGCGATGCGCGTGCGGGCGAAGTGGGAGAAGGAAGACGCCGAAGGTCGAGGTGCCTGGCAGATAGTCGTAACCGAAATTCCTTATCAGGTGCAAAAGGGCAAGCTGATCGAGCAGATTGCCCAGATTATTGCCGACAAGAAGCTTCCCATTCTCGCGGACATTCGCGATGAGTCAGACGAAGACGTTCGCATCGTGCTGGAGCCAAAAAGTCGCGCCGTCGATCCTGATGATCTGATGAACGCCTTGTTCCGGATGAGCGATCTGGAGAACCGCTTTTCGCTCAACATGAATGTGCTCGACAAGGACCGCACGCCGAAGGTCATGGGTATCACCGAAGTCCTGCAACATTGGATTGTCCATCAGATCGAGGTGCTGGTGCGCCGTTCGCAGCATCGCATAGACAAAATCGATTCCCGGCTGGAGCTGCTCGAAGGCTATATTATCGCCTATCTCAATCTCGATCGCGTGATTGAGATTATCCGCAATAATGATGAGCCGAAGCCACTTCTGATGGAAGAATTCAAGCTGAACGACCGACAGGCGGAGGCGATCCTCAACATGCGGTTGCGGTCTTTGCGCAAGCTGGAGGAAATGGAGTTGCGGACCGAGCGGGACAAGCTGCTCGAAGAACGCGAGGGGCTGGCAAAATTGATCGAAAGTCCGGCACGGCAGAAGACACGTCTGAAAAAAGACCTCGCGGCGATGCGCAAACTTTATGCAGAGGATACCGAGTTGGGCGCGCGCCGGACGATGCTGGAAGAAGCGGCGCCCGCGCGTGAAATTTCGCTCGAAGCTTTTATCGAGAAAGAACCGGTTACCGTGATCATGTCCAAGCGCGGCTGGATCAAGGCGATGAAGGGTCATGCCGATCTGTCCAAGCCAGAGTCCTTCAAGTTCAAGGAAGGCGATGGTCCGAGATACGCCTTTCATGCACAAACGACGGACAAGCTGTTAATGTGCTGCGATAACGGACGATTCTACACGATAGGTGCGGACAAGCTACCCGGCGCGCGGGGTTTCGGTGAACCAGTGGCGTCGATGGTCGACATGGAGCCCGGAACCGAGCCAATTGCCATGATGGTGGCTGATCCCAAGGGCAAGCTTCTGATCGCGTCGACATGGGGGCGCGGCTTTGTCACCAACATCTCTGATGTGGTTGCCGAGACCAAAAAGGGCCGTCAGGTCGTCAACCTGAAAGGCGATGCAAAATTACTGGTTGTGCGGCCGGTTACTACGGATGCGGACCATGTTGCGGCCATTGGTGAAAACCGCAAACTGGTGGTCTTCGCACTGTCCGAAATGCCGGAAATGGCGAAGGGGCAGGGCGTCATGTTGCAACGCTATAAAGATGGCGGATTGTCAGACGCGACAGTGTTCAAACTGGAAGAAGGCCTGAGCTGGGCGATGGGCGGTGAGTCCGGCCGCACGCGGACCGAGCATGATCTGACCATGTGGCGGGTTGCCCGCGGGGCGGCGGGAAGACTGCCGCCGACAGGTTTCCCAAAGAGCAGGAAATTTGATTGAACCCGGCACCTTAAGATACCCGCTTTGGGCGAAAGAGCGGACATAAAACTGCTCTCGAATTGGCTACAGCAGATCTGATTTATTCAGCGTGACCATTCATTGTGCTAGCCGTTCGGGCCGTATTTCCAATCAAATCAAGATCAGGTGATCCCTTGGGGACGAGCCAACTACCTCCAACGCAAAGCACGTTTTTCAAGGCCAGCCAATCCACCGCATTCTTTGCGTTAATCCCACCGGTGGGACAAAACAGGCACTGGCCAAACGGTCCGCTTAGCGCTTTTAATGATGGAATCCCGCCGGACGCTTCTGCCGGAAAGAATTTGAAATGACGGAAGCCCATGTCCATGCCACGCATGATGTCACTAGCGCTGGCTATTCCGGGAAGAAATGGAATTTTTGCTGAGAGGACTGCCTTACCCAAATCTTCGGTTAATCCCGGGGATACAATAAATTCCGCGCCGGCCAAAAGTGCTGCATCGAGATTGTCGGGATTGGTGATCGTACCAGCCCCCACGATTGCACCATCTACCTTTCGCATTTCTCGAATAATGTCGAGCGCGGCTTCGGTTCTCAAAACCACTTCAAGAACTCTCAATCCATTGGCCACGAGCGTTTGTGCTATGGGTCGCGCGTCCGCGATATCATCAATGACCAATACCGGGATGACCGGCGCGGTCCGCATAAGCTTCTCAATCGGCTGCATATCACCACTCATCTCTGGCTCCATATGATTATTCAAGCAGCTTTCCTGCTTGCGGAAGTCGATGTGGCAGGCTTCCCATCGTCCGCGATGAAGAACTTGCCCAATCGGTCGACTACAGTTGTCCCCTCGGGAAAGGGGTTCGTTGCTTTTTCGGCACGGCCCAAGAAGTCCATATCGCAAGCCAAGGCGCAGTTATAATCCGTCATTGCGTCACCTACAAAAAGGCATTGATCGACAGTCAAACCGTTCGCGCGCATAATATCGTGCGCAATCACATCCTTTTTTTCCGGTGAACCTCGGGCGGTTTTGAAGAATGGGTTCAGGCCTTTGCGTTCAACAATGATCTGTAGTTCATCATGCGGGGTTCCCGATACAATATGGGCCTGAATATTGCGCCGTACCAACATTGCAAGAATATCGGCGACGTCAGGCAGCAAGGGGCTCGCCACGACCTCATCCAGCACAATCGAAGACAATTTGTTGCACCATTGCAGAACTTCATCTTCTGACAATGTTATGCCGAGCAAATCGCGATGAAAGCGCGGAATTTTGTCATATCGGGTTTCGCCGGGAACGGCGCGTTGATAATCCTCCACCGCCTGTCGGACATCTGGTCCGAACTCATCATATAGCGCTCCGAAAGCGGTTATTTTGGCATCAACGGAATCGGCGATCACTCCGTCAAAATCAAAGAGGATACAGTCATATGGCGACAGGGAAGTCGGGGTCATGGGCACTCCAGTTCACTATTGTTGAGGGATTGACGGCGTCCAGCCCGTCTTCAGCATAGACCGCGTAGAGGGCCCGGGCGATGCGATAATCCTCGATATAGTCGATATCGACACCAGCCAGCTTGGACAGCGGCTGAAGTACCGGATTATCGCCAACGAAATATTCGCGCGCCAATATTTGCTGGCGCGGTGCCATGTAGATGCTGTTGGTCACTTTGAACCAATCGGGCAATTCCTGTGAAATTGTATGATTGCGACTGGCTTCATAATTGAGGGCACCTTCGCGCGACCAGAAATATTCCTTCATCAAATTGACGCCTAGCAAGGAGTCATTCTCGCCTTGGATGACCTGATCAAGATAGGCGCGAAAAGCATCCGAATATTCCTGCGGTGCCATTAACGGACAAACCACGGTGGACCATGCGATATGGGTGTGGGGTATGTCCCGCACGATTCCGGTTATGACGTCGCGAAATGGCGCAATATGGTCCACTGCCAAATGGCGCGCACGGTGATGGCGAGAGACGCCGAAACGGTCGCCTAATTCCAAAAACGCTTCGTCTTCGCTCGACAGATAAATACGCCGTGGGTCGATTATTTTGGTCAGCTGCGCCAACTTCCATTCGATCAGCGTTTCCTGATCCCCAAAGGGAAGCAAGCATTTTTCCGCAATGCGTGAACTTCCACGTCGAACCGGCACGATTACTCCCAGATCATACATGAACAGTTTCCTTTTTGATTGCTCTCATGCAGCTTTCTCCAATGGCTGATCGAGATAGCGGGTTATGGCATGGCCCCAGCGATCTGGATCAACCGGCTGGATCATGCGAGAAACAATATCACTGGCATCAAGGGTAGGATCGGTGGGATCAAACACGCTATTGGCAAGATGGAAGGCAAACCAGCGGCGTGCCAAAGCAGGGTCTGCCCGCCTAGCCGTACCGCTAGCAATATCGGCAAGAAATGTGGGTAAATCTTTGTAAGCCTGAAGCCAGTCACCCGTCGCAAAATCGGACAGTCGCAAAATTGGTGTTCCAAGTGCGGCGCATGCAGACCAGCTTTTGGAATTACCAACAATCATACCGTCACAATGTTGACTCAAAGCCAATGTGGTATGACCGGCCTCCTCGTTACTGCGGAGCATTACGACCTGACCATGTCTGGCCGATATGGCGGCATCAACCGCACGGTTGTCGCCATATAGTTCATTTAAAGGATGGTTGGTTACGGCGAGGATAACATCATCGCCCAATACCGATGCGAGTTCCAAGATCATCTCAGCATTGTTTGAATAGCGATGGTGTTGCCCGAAGAAATTCTCTTCGTGCTCATATTCCAGTGGCAAGCCGATAATGATTTTGTCGTTTGGCAAACCCGTTTTTGTCAGAAACTCTGCACGAGTCGAAAGCGCCATATCTGCAAGCATTTGTTCCCACAAAGGTTCAGCAAGCCGGTCAAGCTCGTCGGCCTGTTCAGATGAAAAAGAGGGCATCAGGCCATGATCGAACAGCGACGGGGGCAAAGATATCCAGTTGCTTCCTGTCCGGAAAGGCGGTGCAGCGCCTTCCATAATATAGCGCACAATGCCTGGAAATCGCCTGGGTGTACCAATATCGGCGCTGCGACACAAAACAAGATCTGGATCAATGTCATCAACCAACGCAAAAAGATCATCTTCTCCGTTGGCGTCGGTGCGTAACAGGGGATGATCCGGGCCATCCAGAACATACCAGCGGACATGATCTAGATCGCCAATCAAATGGATTTGTTCTTCACCGATGCCAGTATTCTGCCATAGTGGCGACACCAGCACATGAACGTCATGATCCCGGGCAATGGCTCTGATCAAATGGACAACAATATTTTCGAACCACCATGGGGTTACGACGGGCAGGTAAAATAATATGACTTTCCTTTCCTTTGTCACCACATGTTCCAACATCGCTTTCCCTTCTCTTGAACGCTCCTGCCGAAGCAATCAGACCCAACGACCCGCCGTCTTTGTTCCGAAGGCACGCACATCGCTTGTGAAAGCAGAGCAAACTATATGCCAACCGCTTTGCAATTCTGCTTAAGTGACTGTATTTTGGGAATATCGGGATATTCGAATGTTCGCGGGTGTTGGGTCAACTTCCGAAAACGGCAAAAATTAGTTCAACCCGGCAAGATTTTGCCGGACCCAGATTGTTTTAGGGGATTACCAGGCAACCAACGTCCGCTTTCGGGATAATGCGGATACCATAAATACGCACTGTACCGTCCGGTGGAGCCGCGCCGTAATCCAACCCGCCCAATCGAGCGTCATTCCACCTTCGGCTTGCGCGCTCGCAATGCGACCAGCAGTCCGGCCATGGCAAGCAGTGCGCCGGCGGCTGGCAAAAAGGTCCAGACATAACCTTCGAACAGCGTTGAAAGGATCATCGCGACGACTGGCACCAGCACGCTGGAATAGGCCGCTTTTCCGGCTCCGATTTCGCGCAGGAGCACAAAATAGAGCGGAAAGGTGATTACCGAACCGACAATGGCGAGATAGACGATACCGCCAAGATAGGCGGCGCGCATTTCGATCACGGGCGGGCCGACAGTGATCCATGACAGTAATATATTGATCGCCGCACCCCAGAACATCGCCCATGCCAAAAGCGTCAGGATCGGATAGCTTTTCAGCCGCGGCAAGGCCTGCATCACATTGGCGACCGACGCAGATAAAATACCCCCCACAGTCAACGCTACTCCCAATATCACATCAGCCAGTGTCGCCGGCGAGCTTTTATATTCGTGCCAGAAAAGCAGCGCGATGCCGACGGCTGCGATGGCGGAGCCGGCCAAAAAAGCAGCGTTTATCCGTTGGCCCAGAAAGATCCGGCCCAATATCGCATTGGGTACCATCAACAGAGCAAACAAGACTGCAACCAGGCCGGAGGTAATGTATAGCTCGGCATTATAGACGAAGTTGAAGTTGAACGAGAATTGGGCAATGCCGATCAAGACGGCCCAGAACTGCCCCTTCATGCCCAAACGGAATGGCAAGCGTTTGAAGCCAACCAGCACGAACATCGCAGCGGCTGCGATCATGAACCGGTAGCTGACCGACCAGCTTGGCGGGACGTCGGAAATCTGGTCCTTGATCACCAGCCAGGTCGAGCCCCAGATCAGGGAAACCAGTAAAAACGGGACCAATATGCGCGGCGTAAGTAAACTGGTTTCGCCGTTATCCGACGGTGTCATAGGGCCTGGATCGCCTCGGCCAACGGGCGGATGTCCTCCGTGCTCTGGTTCCAGCTCGTGACCAGCCGGGCCTGGCCTTCGCCCCAGTCATAGAAATCAAATCCGGCGGCGCGCAGGCTTTCCGCTTCGCTGGCGGATAATCTGATGAATATCTCGTTTGCTTCGACGGGATGAATTAACCGGTTGCTGGCCGCCTCGGCAATGATCTGCGCCCCGGTATTGGCTGCGCGCGAATTATCCAGCCACAGGTCATCATTCAGCATCGCCAGTATCTGGGCGGCAAGATAACGTCCCTTGGACTGTAGATGCCCACCACGCTTGCGGCGGTAATGGGTTTCGCGGGCCAGTTCCGTGTCGAAAAAGACGAGCGCCTCTGCGCCCATGCCGCCATTTTTGACAAAGCCGAAGCTAAGCGCATCAACGCCGGCTTTCCATGTGATATCGGCCGGGTGACAGCCGAGAGTTGCAATCGCATTGGCAAAGCGCGCGCCATCCATATGCAAACCAAGTTTCCGCTGTTTGCAAACTTCCGCAACAGCTGAAACTTCGTCCGGCCTGTAAACCAGACCATATTCCGAGGCATTGGTCAGCGATACCGCGGCGGGCTGCACCTGGTGTACATCGTCGCGGATTGCGGCGCAGTGCTGATCTATGGTTTGCGCGGCAACTTTGGCACCTTCGCCATCCACCAGCATCAGCTTCGCCCCGCCAGTATAGAAACCGGGCGCCCCCGCTTCATCCTGTTCGATATGCGCTTCGCGGTGGCAGATTACCCCCTGATGGGGTTGGCACAGTGCCGCCAAAGCCAGCGAGTTGGCGGCTGTTCCCGTTGCCACCCACAAAACCTCGACGTTGGTTTCAAACAGCTTGGAAAAGGCGCCATTCAACTGCGCGCTCAAAGCATCGCCATCATAGGCGGTATCCTGATGGTTGGCTTCCGCCAAAGCTTCCATCACCTTGGGGTGAACGGAAGCAGCATTATCGGAGAAAAATCGCATAAGATGGCCATGCTGCCAACCAGCCGCCGCGTCAAGATTGTGATTGCGGGGAGCGCTAAGAATGTAACAGGCTTTACGTGGTCCCACCTACTTCAAGGGCAGATCAACCAAGCCCAGCAGATACCTTATTCGATACTGTCATATCATTGTCTGCGATGCCCCTCAAACCCACTGGCTTATCCATTCCTACTCGAATATATTCAAACAGTTGAGCTATCTTCGTCATGGCTTTGTCGGTCAGCAATATGTACGGCTCATCACCTATATGCTGTTCGTGATATAAAAACCCATCCGCGGACAGGAGATCGATGTAACGAAGCACCAGTTTTTCTGATATTTTTGCTTTTTCCGAAATTTCGGACAGTCGCAGCTTCGCGCCAGATCGCTTGGCTTCGTAGAGCTCAAGCAAAACATCCCAGATATTGCCTGTACAATATTCATCAGGAAAAACGCCAACTCGTGCTCTTCTAAGATCGATGGCAAATTGGCCAAGATCAATCTTTCCGATCGCCTGCTCCCATTGTTGGTTTTCCAGCCGCTCCAGTCTTTGCTGGATGTCTTCCAGTAACAAGATTTGATCGCGCGTTTGATCCATCACGTATCTCCGATAATGCAGGGGGGACTTTAACTTTTACCAAGTCACGTCAGCGAAAGGCCAAATAGAGACAAGGCCAAGTGATGTTGTCACGCAAACAGGGGACAAGTTGAAAAATTTTGTAAATTGGCCTAGGCTTGATGCCGAAAAGCCACAACGCAAGTAGCAGGGGCCATGGCTACGGAGAACCAGAACTTACATATCGGCGAACTTTTTCAGAGGATCGCTTCGCTATCCTCTCTCGCAGATATACTGGAGCTTGTTCGAATAGCCGTTGTAAATCTTGGTGCCAACCGGACCAGCTATCATTTTACCCCAAAATTAAAATCGCAAACAGATCATATGGTTCAACTGGCAACCTATGGCTTTTCGAGAGAATGGCTTGGGTTATATGAAGAACCAGGTTTTCGAAAACATGACCCGATTCCGGACATAGTCATGCAGCATGGCGGACCCATGTTGTGGAACGATGCCCTTGCCTTGCGGCGACTGAATGAAAATGAGGAAAGGTTCGTCAATCTACTTAAGGCACATGACCTGGATCAGGGGATAGGTATTCCCTTATATGGCCCAAAAGGGCGTCATGCTTATTCGGCGTTTACGTTTGATCCTGTTCAACTTACGTATGATGAAGCTACTATAGCGACGGTAGCTGCGATCGCCAGCGCTGCGCATGTCAGAATATGCAATATTCTGGACAAGCAATATGAACCGCAGGTGCACTTGTCACAAAGAGAAACGCAAGTCATCCGGCTGATCGCACATGGTCATTCGAATAAAGCGATAGCAGCGGACTTGGATATAGGAGGATCAACCGCTGATACATATGTCCGCCGGGTCTTTGCAAAACTGGATGCCAGCGACAGAATCAGTGCCTCCATCCGCGCCCTGGAACTTGGTATATTGCGGTTGTAGCGCTTGGATATCAGGCTTTTTTACGCTTTTGGCCCGCTGGTATCGGCGCATCAGTTGCTGGCAAATAGATTGTTTCCACATTGGGAACAAACTGATCGGTAAGACGCAGATCGGTGCATTCTTCCAAGGCTTCGGCTTTTCCGTATAAAAAGCCCTGCACCTGATCACAGCCTTCCAGTCGCAATTCCTCGACCTGATCTTCGCGCTCCACACCTTCGGCCGTGGTTGTCATGCCGAGATTCTGCGCAAGGTTGATAACGGACCGGATAATTGCCCTGCAATCTTCGCGTGTATCGATTTCACTGACAAAACAACGATCAATCTTGATCTTGTCGAACGGGAAACTGCGCAGATAATTCAGCGAGCTATATCCCGTCCCGAAGTCATCCAACGATATCCGGATGCCCAGATCACGAAGCGTATGCAAGGTACGGATATTGGCATCGCTATCTTGCATCAATATGCTCTCGGTTATCTCCAGTTCCAGCCGGCGGGGGTCGACTCCGGAATGCGCGAGGGCATTGACAATCGTTGATACCAGGTTGGCACTGCGCATTTGGGTGGGAGAGAGGTTTATTGCGATCGTCAGGTGGTCATCCCAGGCCGCAGCATCATCTAGCGCTTTGCGAATGACCCATTCCCCCAACTGCACGATCATGCCAGTTTCTTCGGCCACGGTGATGAAATCATCCGGCATGACAACGCCGCGCTCCGGATGTTCCCATCGCAGCAGCGCTTCATAGCCGGTCCTCTTTTGCGTCTTTAACTCCACCAGCGGCTGGTAGTGCAAGCGCATTTCATCACGGCCCAGTGATGCCCGCAAATCGAGCTCCAGGTTACGTCGTGCCTGAGCGGCAACATCCATACCCTCTTCAAAACTAGCAACCCGGTTTCTGCCGGCCCCTTTTGCCGAGTAAAGTGCAAGATCGGCATATTTCAAAAGCTGGTTTGCATCGTCCATATCAGAATGCCATTCGGCCACGCCGACGCTGACTCCCGATATTACATTATGGTCATCGACCATGAACGGGCACCCAATTTGCTCGACAATCTGATCCGCGACACCCCGTGCATCCTTGGCTCTTTCACCTTTCAACAGAAGAGCAAACTCGTCGCCGCCAATTCGGGCAAGCAGATCTCCTGGTCTCGACAGCTTTTCGAGCCGCCGTGAAATCATTTGCAGCAACCTGTCGCCAATCGGATGCCCCAGGGTATCATTGATCGTTTTGAAATGGTCCAAATCAAAGAAGATCAAAGCCACGTCATCGCCAGACTTGGCTCGATGGATCGTGCGATTGAGCGTTTCGGTAAACAAACGCCGGTTGGGTAAATCGGTCAGGCCGTCGAAATGCGCCATGTAACTGACTTTGGCTTCTGCATTTTTTTGGGCTGTAATGTCTTCAATAACACCTCTCATCGCGATGTTTTCAGAATCAGGAACGCCTTCGTTAGCCCGCGCACTGACGGTCCACCATTGCAGTTCACCTTCCACTTCAACCGGGACGGTCAAGTCCCGAAAGGACCGCCCATTGGCGATATGATCAGCAAGCAGTTCGCGATGCTCTTCATCGTCCAGCAGGGAAACAAGCTTCATCCCGTTCATTACCTGTTTGGGCCGACGAAAAGCCTCGGCGAAGCGGTCGCAGACGTCAACAAGCTGACCCTCTTTGTCCAGGGAGAATAACCAGTTGGAAGCCTGTTCTTCAAAGTCGTTTAGCAGCAATTTTACTGTTTCAGCCGATTGCCGGATTTCCTGACCGGCCAAAAGCTGTTTGGCAAAATTGTCGAATATATTGCCGCAATTTACATATAATACCGCTGCAAACATCGTCAGCAAAGCGATGGCAAGATAGCTCTCTATCCCACCGAGATAAAGCAGTCCGGCCGTCAGTCCAACATAGATGATCAGGGTCCATGCACGTGAGGCCTCCGGAATATGTCGATATGACACAACTGCAGTGCTCATTTTGCCAGCACCGATAATTGCCAGAAGCATCAGTTGAGCAGGTGTCGCCACCGGTAGAAGACAAGCAACCCCTGCACCCCACATATGGGCATAGCCAGCTGCGTTAAATATGATGTGCTTTTTGAGTTTCAGCATTTCACCGCGAGGCAAATCCTGAGCTTTGGCCCGCTCAGCCAGTTGCAAGCGCCTGACGGAAAGATAGGCAAACATGCCATACCACAGCAGATGCATGGCCATGGGGGCCTGATCAAAGAACAGGAACGATAAAATCGCGGCGTTTATGATGTTGGCAAACACTGTCACACGAATGGACTTGCCATGTTCGGCAAGCTGCTCGCGCAATATCAAATCCTGATCGGAATCCCCCAGGTCGCTTGTCTTGTTTTTCGTCGTCATTAAATCCCCACGTCACGCGGGGTAGCGGAAAACTGTAAATATTTTACTATTTTGCCTATTTTACATAGATTTACAGATTGTCGACTGAGCGACTAACGCTTCTTCGCTATCTTGAGCTTATCGGCTTTCGCGCGCTTTTTGATTGATTCTTCGCTGCGGGTGAGCGCCTTGGAGATTGCTTTCAGGGTCATGCCCTTTTTGGCAAAAGCATGGAGCTTTTGAATTTCTTCGCTGTTCCAAGGCTGTTTGTGACGTTCGAAACGCTCTTTCATATTGATCATTCCTATATGAATGGCGACTATGCCTGCCAGCAATCCGCCATATGATCATCAACCATCCCGATTGCCTGCATATAGGCATAAATGATTGTGCTGCCAACGAAACTCATTCCACGCTTTTTGAGATATTTGGAGATGATATCGCTAATCGGGGACGTCGCCAGCATTTCCGACATATCGACAGGCCGGTTGGTGATGGGCGAGCCATCCACATGGGCCCAAAGCCAATTGTCAAAGCTACCAAACTCCTTCTGCATATCGAGAAAGACCCGCGCATTTTTGCGGGTGGAGTAGATTTTCAGCTTGTTACGGATGATCCCTTCATCCTCTCGCAACGCCTCCAGTTCGCCGTCGGTCATGGCCGCCACACGTGCGATATCAAAGCCGTGAAAGGCGCGGCGATAACCTTCCCGTTTCCGGAGTACCGTTTCCCAGCTTAGCCCTGCTTGCGCGCCCTCCAGTATCAGGTTCTCGAACAGTTTTTGGTCATCATGCTCTGGAACGCCCCATTCCTCGTCATGATAAACCCCGTAAAATTCTTTACCTGCCTGTCCGCCAAAGCAGCGGCGTTTTCCATCGGTACCAATCACTGTCATCCGGCCAGTTTATGTCCGTATTCGGGCTTTTGAAAGCCCCAATGGTTTTTCTATTCAGCAGGCTGAATTTCCGGTTCCGGTTTGTCAGCTGATGGCCACCAGCCGACTTTCACCTTGGCCCAGTTAATAGCGCGCGGGATCGGGGCGTTGCGGTCCATCCATTCTGCATATGCCTTATAGGCGGGATCGCTGAGCAGGTGTTTTTCTTCTGTCTTCGCTCGCCAGTAATATACGCCGCTGACCACCGCAATGATGGCGGTGTTGCGCACCATATCGATGAAGCTGCCCGACGTCACCAGAAACGGCATGGTCGCCAGCCACCAATACAGGTTTTTCGCCACATAGGCGGGATGCTTGGTAAAGCGATACGGTCCATGGGTCAGTATGCCCCGATGCGTAAGGTTCGAAAAGCGCAGACCAAAGGCAACAGTCGCCCAAGCGTAGATTGCAGTCAATAGGACCAGAATTCCACCCCAGATTGCCAAAATCGTCTGATGCCCTTGCAGCCAATAAGCCCAATCCGCCGTGTTGACATGATAGTTTAGCGGACCATCCATCAATATGAACGGCGGATAGCAAATCAACGCTGCCACCCAACCGGCAAGATAGGGGTTGGCCGTCCGGATATGCGCATCCAGCGGCTTCATGGTCAGCAAATAACCGACGGTCGCAAACTGCACGTCGACGACAAACATGGCAATAATCAACCAATGGGCGATAGCGACAGGGTCATTGATAATCTGTGATAGGTCGAGGCGGACAATATCGCCAAATCCGCCTGGCACGATGGAGATCATAAAGGCCAGGAAAAAGCCTTTGACCGCCCAAGCTCGTAGATGATGATCGATCTGCTCACGGTCATATTCGCCCCGTGCCCCCATCAGAAATTGACCGAAATGCCAGGCACCATCACGGGGTTCGACAAACCTGCGGTCCATCCACATGACATAAGGAATGGACAGGCCAAGCAAAAAGGGAGCTGCCGTCTCCATCATTTCCATCGAAAACTGATACTGCCCGGTCCAATACCAGCGTCCCACGCAGTAGATAAAAGCTATAATGGCCCATGTCGCCCACAGACCGGCCAGCTTGGCGACGCTAATATCAAATGTCTGTTTGAGCGGTTTGGGGTTTTTCCAATCAATGCCGGTTGACGCGCGCAGATGTACTTTGTCGTAGAGCAACGACCAGATTACCATGGGCACGGCACAGGCTAGGCAGGCAACAAGCGCGGAATATGGGCCATCCATGCCATATTGTCGCGCTATCATAACCCACGAGAATAATCCGATCAGTCCGGCAATACCCACACCGCTGGATACCGCAGATGGCGGGCGCGGATCAGGCCTGTCTGATTTTCGTGCGAACATGGCTCAGTGCTTTAACCGGAAATGGTAAGTAACGAGTGAACGTCGGCTTTTGACGCCCGATTATTCTAGGAATTGCTATTGTAATCCGCTATATTTTCACAAAATCAGCCATAGGCAACTTACTGGATCCACATAGAAAATGATCATGGGAACAAAAATGAGAAATCTTACACTTGCAACCGGATTATCTATCGTTCTTATCGCCTGCAGCAACGGCGACGATGCACAGGCTAGTCAGGGTGGTTCAGAAGAGGCTCAAGCTTCAACTGACATCTCTCCGGTGGACCGCAAGCCTTTTGAAAAAAACGAGATCGCCAGTTTTGACGAGCCTTGGGCAATGACCTTCCTGCCCGATGGCCGGATGCTGATCACGGAGAAGAAGGGCAAGCTTTTGCTCGTAGACCAGAAGGGCGCAAAAACCGAAATCGCAAATGTGCCCGAGGTTGATTATGGCGGTCAGGGCGGTTTTGGCGATGTCATTCTCGCACCTGATTTTGAGACCAGCGGACGGGTTTATCTCAGCTGGGTTGAAGCCGGAGACGATGACACGCGCGGCGCGGTTATCGCGCACGCCCAACTTGATCTTCAGGGCACTCAACCGGATTTGAAAGAACTGAAAACAATCTGGACCCAAAACCCGAAAACCACGGGGCGAGGCCATTATTCTCACCGCATGGTGTTTTCACCCGATGGCAAATATCTGTTTATCGGGTCCGGTGAGCGGCAGAAATTTGATCCGTCGCAGGATATGACCGGCAATCTGGGCAAGATCATCCGGCTTTACCCGGATGGCAGTGTGCCAGAAGACAATCCATTTGTTGGTCAGGACGGCGCGCTGCCAGAAATCTGGTCCCTGGGTCACCGCAACATTCTCGGCATGGCTTTTGATAGTGAGGGCAGGCTGTGGAACCAGGAAATGGGGCCGAAAGATGGTGATGAGCTGAATCTGGTCCAGCCAAAAGCCAATTATGGTTATCCGATTGTTTCGGAGGGCGATCATTATGATGGGAAAAAAATCCCAAACCATGATACACGCCCCGAATTCGCTGCACCAAAAGTGGCCTGGGTCCCGACCATCGCGCCATCTGGAATGATATTCTATTCAGATGACCTTTTCCCTGCATGGAAAGGCAGTGCTTTTATCGGCGGTCTGGCAAGCGAAGCGATTATTCGCGTATCCTTTGATGGCGAAACGGCGCAGGAAGCGGAACGCTATGCCATGGACACACGTATCCGTGAAGTTGAACAGGGACCCGAAGGCGCTCTATGGGTACTGGAAGATGGCGAAGACGGGCGGTTGTTAAAGCTCACGCCGCCCCAATAGCATCGTTTCAAGAAGCAGTGGTCGTTGTGCCCGATAAATCGCTCAGGAACTGACGCACCCGTTTGGCATTGGCGCCAAGGTCATGAATGCCGACCCGTGATACCGACCGCATGTCGATAATGCTGGCCTGGCCGTTTTCTGCTGCGCGAGCACGGATGACCACGTCATCTTTGAAACGGAACAGGGAAATCGTGGCTGTCGCTTCCAAATGACCGGATGCAGGGTCGACATTGGCGACATCCCATCCACGATCTTCCGCCAAACGCTTAGCTTTTTCAATAACTTCAGCGACTGGTTGGTCGATGCGAACAGAGCGAATATCCGGATAAGCACCCTGATGCAGGGTCGCCCAGCGTTGACGGGGGTTCATCCCGCGCATGGCGCTATCATCGGCACCCGGGATATTGTCCCAATTGTCGGCGCGTAGGGTTAAGGCGGAGAATTGTGGCGGGTCCGCCAGATCGGTGGTGATGTCATGGATCGCCGGAAGAGACGCCAATGTCATCGCATAGCTGGCCAAATAGCCGATAAATCCCAGTGAAACCAAAGTTCCAATGCCGAGCAAAGGCCAGCGCGTCTTACGATCTTTCCGGCGATCAAGAATAATCCCGACGATGGCAACAAGCAGAGCAATCAAAGCCAACAGACCGGTCCATGGCAAAATTCCCAGCCCGGCTTGCCAACCCCATAGTCCAATGCCCGATCCGAACGCCGAACCAAAGAACATGATTACGGCAGCTACCGCCAATATGAACACAATCCAGCCTTTCGGATCGCTACGCAATTGTGCCAGCTTCCCGGTCGCGGCTCCACTGGTATCGACGGCCGGTTGATCGGTCTGTGGTTGCTGATCCTGTTGACTATTCACGGGCATAACTCCTTTGATTACGGTCTTTTAGACGCGGTAAAGCGATAGTGCAATCAACACTGCACAACCAGTTTGGTTTAGACCAATCTCTTGCTCGACAGCGGTGTTCAATAGCGTTAGAGGCGCATTTCTCTAAGTTTCTTCCGAAAATTGGACCGGTGATTTGACGACTATAATGCCTCTCGCTGAAATTGACCCCGCGCTGGTTGAGGATCTGCTCGATGCTGCTTTCGGCCAAAAACGCACGCAGCGAACCGCCTATAAAGTTCGGGAAGGCATGGATATGCTCGATGGGCTTAGCGTCGCTGCGGTTGATATGGCGGAGAACGAACTGCTCGGCTCGCTGCAATGCTGGCCTGTTGGACTAACCGACCCGCAAGGTAAAAAGCATCCCATGATCATGGTGGGGCCAGTAGCGGTTTATCCTGATTGCCAGCAACAGGGCGTGGGTCAGGCCCTAATGAAAGGCATGTTGAAAGAATTACAGGACAACGAGGGCCTGCCGCTCGTGATGATCGGTGACCCTGCCTATTATGACCGCTTCTTCGGTTTCTCGCCAGAGCGGACCGGCGGCTGGACATTACCTGGTCCATGGGAGCCGGAACGCTTGCTGGTGCGCGCACCCAAAGATGCCGTTTTGCCCGAGAAGGGCAAGCTAGGTCCCTGGACAAGCTGAAAATTCATAGGCGTAACGATTCTAAACGCCTTTGATTATTAGCGATACTTTACACGTCCGCTTATTCCCAATAGGCACAGCGCATGCCCTATGCACCGCCGCCTGAACTCGCCTCTCTATCGCTTAGTGACATTGCAGAGTTGGTAGAAGCGCAGAAATTGCCGCCGGTCGACCAATGGGAGCCGAAGGAAACCGGCGATAGCGAAATGCGTATTGCAGTTGATGGCACCTGGTTTCATCAAGGGTCACCGATTAATCGCCCGGCCATGGTCCGCGCCTTTTCCACCCTCTTGCGACAGGAAAAGGATGGTAGCTACGCTTTGGTCACGCCCTACCAGAAACTCCATATTCAAATAGATGACGCGCCGTTCGTTGCAGTAGAAGTTGAAAGTCAGGGGGAAGGCGTCGACCGCAAACTCGCCTTCCGGTTGAATACTGATCATCTGGTAATGGCTGATGAAATGCACAAACTCAGCTTTCCGAAAATTGCAGCAGCGGATAATTGTGCGTCTGCAGACGAGCAGGCGAGACCCTATTTGCATGTCCGCGGCGGGCTCGAGGCCGTACTGGCACGGCCCGTCTACTATGAGCTGGCTGAATATGCACTAGCCGACGATCTCGACCCTTTCGGCCTGTGGAGCAATGGTGCCTTTTCCCCGATCGACAAACCAGAATGACCGGCATCAGCGACCTCAGAACAAAGCTTTCGCAGGCCTTGCGCAGTGGTCATGCCAATGATCTAGATTATGCATTGTCCGATGAACGCGATTTCATCAAAGATTTGAATAGCCTGCGAAGCGCTGCTGTGCTGATTGCGATTACCGATCGCCCCGATCCAGGCGTCATATTGGTCCAACGTCCTGATCATATGCGTAACCATCCGGGGCAGGTCGCCTTTCCCGGCGGTAAGATTGATCCAGAAGACAAAGACGCGGTCCACGCAGCCCTTCGGGAAGCAGAAGAGGAAGTGCAGCTTGATCCCGCCAAGGTTGATATTATCGGGCCGACCGACCGCTATCATTCGGGCAGCGGCTATAACATCCAACCCATTATCGGGGTGATCCCACCGGATCTGCCACTCGTTCCCTGCCCGGATGAAGTGGATGATTGGTTCGAAGCGCCGCTCGACTTTGTCCTCGATCCGCGAAACCAGAACACCCATGTCGGAGAATGGCGCGGGGATCGCCGTCAATATTACCAAATTAACTGGCAAAACCGCCGTATATGGGGAATTACCGCGGGCATATTGGTGAACTTGTCAAAGCGGTTGGATTGGCTGTCATGAAGTTACCGGAAACCCCTTGGCATCAACGTCAGTCGCTCAAAGACCTGATTGCGGTGTTGGATGGTCATCAAGGTGCCACGCGCTATGTCGGTGGTGCGGTGCGGGACACATTGCTGTCGATCCCGGCAAAGGACATTGATCTTGCAACGACATTAAGACCCGATGCCGTAATCGCCCGGCTGAAAGACGCGGACATCACTGCTGTCCCTACCGGTATCGAACATGGTACTGTCACGGCCGTCACCGAAGACGGCCCGGTTGAAATTACCACTTTGCGCTGCGATGTATCGACCGACGGACGTAGAGCGACAGTCGCATTTAGTGATGACTGGAAAGAGGATGCCGCGCGCCGGGATTTTACTATAAATGCGCTGTTTGCCGATCCGGAAACACTGGAAGTTTATGACTATTTCGGCGGGCTCGCCGACCTCGAAAAGCGCCATATCCGCTTCATCGGCTCGGCTGAGCAAAGGATCGCTGAAGACCATCTTCGTATCATGCGTTATTTCCGCTTTCTCGCCCGGTTCGGCCAACATGATGTCGACAAGGAGACGTTTGACGCGTGCCGTAAAGCCGCGCGGGAATTGTCGAAACTATCGCGCGAGCGCGTTGCAGACGAGTTGATGAAATTGCTCGGTGCGGTCGACCCCGTCTATGCTGTACAGGAAATGATCGAGGCGGATGTTTTTGCCAATATTGTTGACGAAATCGATCCCGGAGCAGGGCCCTTGCTGGCCGTGCTCATTCTGCGCGAGGAAGCTTATGATATCCCGCCGGACCCAGTGCGGCGTTTGGTCGCCTTGCTTCCCAAAGATGCCGACAAGACAGCGGAAATTGTCACTAGCCTTCGATTTTCAAAGAAATTGCGCCGCGCTGTGGCCGATCGGTTGAGAACCTTGAAACCGGCAGTTTCAAATATCCCGGCTATCGCCTACCATTATGGTAAGGATGCGGCGCGAGACATAGCGCTTTTGTTCGTTGCAGATGGTGATCTCGATACCAGCCTTGCGAAGCTGAAAAAATGGTCAAAACCGGTCTTCCCGATTACCGGTGGTGATTTGATCGCTATGGGTCTCAAGCCCGGGCCGATTGTGGCCGAGAGCCTGAGGGCTGTCGAGACCGCATGGATTGAAGAACAATTTCCCGATGAAAACCGGGTGCGCACACTTGCCAGAGATATTGTCAAAGGCCGCTAGCCCCAACGCCGATTGCAAAAGGATAGAAATATGAAAATCGACAAAGACATGGTTAGTTTTATCACGGGTGGAGCGGCCGGCATTGGCCTTGCCATTGCGCATGCGTTTGCCGCCCGGGGCGTCAAGATCATGTTAGCGGATATTGATGAGGAGAAGCTCAATCAGGCGGCTGCTGAGCTCAGCGCGAACGGCGCTGATGTTGATACGGTCCTGTGCGATGTCGCGGATGAGGCGCAGGTTCGTGCGGCTGCTCAGGCGACAGTTGATCGGTTTGGCAAAGTCCATATCGTGGTCAACAACGCCGGCGTTGCCTTGGGTGGTGCTCCCGGCGAAATCGATATGAAAGACTGGCGCTGGATTGTGGACATCAACCTGATCGGTGTTGCGCATGGTGTGGAAATTTTCACACCACTGATCCAAAGTCATGGCGAGGGCGGTTATTTCATCAACACGGCATCCATGGCGGGTCATGGAGCGGCCCCGGGAATGGCACCCTATAACGCCACCAAATTTGCTGTTGTCGGCTATTCGGAAGCATTGAAGCAGGAGTTGGCTCCCAGCAATATCGGCGTCAGCATCCTGTGTCCGGCATGGGTCAAAACCAATATTCACCGCAGCGCCTTTGACAAGCCCACTGGTGGAGGTGACGAGAGTGATCCGCAATTCCAGGCCATGGCCGCAGTGATTGATGGCGGGCTGAATCCCGCCGATGTCGCGGAATGGACCGCGCAATGTGTCGAAGCTGATCGCCTGTATATATTCACACACCCTGAATTTGCTGGAGCGATTGACCAGCGTTATGCCATGGTCAAGGCCGACTATGACGCTTGCTCAGAATTTCCGGCGTTTCAAAAGAAAGCGTAGATATGAGACCGTGAACGCGGTTTCAGAAGGAAGGTCAGATCATGGACGTCATCCCGATTATCGCCGCAGCTACAGCTGCAAGTCAGCCGAACGTGGCAGATGTGGCAACGCTCGCTGCTATCGAGGCGACCTGTCACGACTATGTTGACGGCCAACTACAAGGAGATCCCGAGCGCGTGGCACGCTCACTGCACCCCGATCTCGCCAAGCGCGCTGTGATTGGGAAGCAGCCCTATGAAAGCTTTGGGTTGAGGCGGATGACCAAAGAGGAACTGGTTTCTCTGACCAAGCGCGGCGCTCTTAAAACACCCATCGAAAAATGGAACCGCACCTGCAAAATTCTCGATGTGACGGGCAATGCCGCTTCGGTTCGTCTCGAAACACCTTGGTTTGTCGACTATTTTCATATGGGTAATTTCGATGGGAAATGGCTGATAGTGAATGCTTTGTGGTATATGAAAAAATAGCTGAAGTGGCACAGTCTTGTAGTCGTTTGATCGCGGACCATGAAGGCCGCAGATCCAAACAGCAGTTGAACCCCATCTTCTAAATGCCGGCAAATGCGGGAAAGACGGGGTTCTGGTTGGTAGCTCGGTCCGAATTCCAAGCGTGAGCGTCGATACTAAGTGTTACCAGGTGGGTTCTGTCGTTGTCTGGTCTGCCAGTTTTCGTCGATCCAGCTCGGCGCCGACGATGGTGGGAGCAGCGGCTGTCTGAGGATAATATCTGAAGCCCTTTCGGCCACCATGATGGTCGGGGCATTGATATTTCCGTTGGTGACGGTCGGGAAAACGGATGCATCAACAACGCGCAGGCTGTCCAAGCCTATGACCCTGCAGTCGGTATCTACAACTGCCAAGGGATCATCCGGTGATCCCATTTTGCAGGTTCCACACGGGTGATAAGCACTCTCCACATTGTCTTTCACCCATGCATCTATTTGCTCGTCCGAATCTATGTCTGTGCCGGGCTGTAGCTCATCTCCGCGATAGGCATCCATGGCCGGTTGCGAGATGATTTCCCGGGTGAGGCGGATGCACTGGCGCCAGACCGACACGTCATCGGGATGCTGCATATAATTATAGAGGATGCTCGGCGCTTCTGATGGGTCGGCGGACTTTATCCGCACGCGGCCTCTGCTCTTCGGCTTGTTGGGGCCGACATGAACCTGGAATCCATGTCCTTTCAAGGACGGCGTGCCATCATATCGCATGGCGGCTGGCAGGAAATGATATTGGATGTCCGGTGATTTTCGCCCGGCGTCGGATCGGATGAACGCACAGGATTCAAAATGATTTGTTGCGCCGAGACCGGATTTGAACAGAACCCACTGGATGCCGATCATCAACTTGCTGAACCAACCCAGCTTATTGTTGAGGCTGACCGGCTCTTTGCAATGAAACTGGAAATAGACCTCCAGATGGTCCTGCAGATTTTCGCCCACGCCGGGCAGGTCGTGCACCTGCTTCACCCCGGCATCTTGAAGCACCGATTTGGCGCCGATACCAGAACGCTGGAGCAATGCTGGCGAAGCGATAGAGCCTGCGGCGAGTATGATCTCTTTCGCGGCAAAGACGGTCGTTGTGACGCCGCTGCGTTCCAGCGCCACACCGGCGGCGTGCTTGCCTTCCATGATCAGGCGATCGACGAGCGCGCCTGTCCAGACCGTCAGATTGGGTCTTTTCTTCACAGGGTCCAGATAAGCGCGCGCGGTAGATTCCCGGATGCCGCCCCGCACCGTCATATGCATCGCGCCAAAACCCTCTTGCCGGTAGCCATTATAGTCTTCGGTTTTTGGGTATCCGGCTTGAACACCAGCATCGATAAAACTCTGGTATAGCGGATTGCCGGACATATTGTTGCCACCGCCGACGCCCAACGGCCCGCTGCCGCCGCGATAGTCGTCAGCGCCACCTTGCCAGGTTTCGGAACGCTGGAAATAGGGCAGACAATCGGCATAGCCCCATCCCTTGGCACCCGATTGTTCCCATTCGTCAAAATCGCAGCTGTGTCCGCGGACATATACCATGCCGTTGATAGACGATGTCCCGCCCAACCCCTTGCCGCGCGGACAACTTATCTGCCTGCCATCCAGTGCTGGTTCGGGGTCGCTATGATAGCCCCAGTTATAGGTTTTGGACGCCATCGGATAGGACAGGGCGGTCGGCATCTGGACCAGGATATTCTTGTCGCTTCCGCCAGCCTCTAGCAGCAGCACCCTGTTTCTGCTGTCGGCGGTCAAACGGTTCGCCAGAACGCAGCCTGCCGAACCGGCGCCGATGATGATATAGTCCCAGTCAGCCTGTTTATTGTTGGACATGAATCGGTTGCCCCGTTTGCGATAATTTTTGCAGCACTTCTCGGCGCCGGTAGATCAGAAAGTAGATACAGCCGTAAAGGGCAATCACCACCATGCCGATCCATTCGATTTTCAGCGGTGTAAACTGGTAAAGCATGATCAGCCCGAAAAGCAGCCCCCAATGACCCACAATATAGAGCGGCATGCCCAGACGCGTGACGGTCAGGTTGAGGTTTTCCGAATAAAGCCGGGTCAGGGAATCCAGTGAATTCAACACGAAAATAATGCCGACAACGACCATCGAAATTTGAAGATATTCTGCCAGGACAATCTCTTCGGTATGATAGTGGAACAGAACCGAGAACCAGATGGCAATGGGAATGGACGGCAAGATCAAAAGTGCCAACAATAGCTGCAGCGGCCTAATCCCGCCGAGGAACCGTGCGACAAATTGCCCGATCATGATGCTCCAGGCAAACCACCAGAACAGGTAGAATGCGTGATAGTCGGTAAGCGGGCTTACAAATTTGTCGATATTGATGAAATAGCCACCAAGGTTTTGGCCGCTCGCAAGAAGATCGTCGGCCCCCATTCCATTCGCCGCCATGAGGCCGAGGATCAACAGCGCGAATAGCGCGAAAGACCCATAGCTCAGCCATTTGACATACCGGATATCGGTGCTGGATAACACTGCGCCGAGCACCACTGCTGCAACCAAAGAGTAGCGCGCAACCGGCGAAATATCAGCGATATAATCAGGCAGGTAACTCAGGAAAAGAAACCCCGTAAAGGCGCAGGTTGCGACGATGACAATATTGTTGGCCAGCGCCACCCACCACAGTTCAAACAGTTTGAGACGTGGCTCGATTACGCAGAAATAGAAGGTTGTGAGAAAATAAAATCCCCAGACCAGAAATGCCCAGAATCCGAATTCGATCGCCAGCGGATTGGTAAAACCGTAGGGTGTTTCGGTTGCATAAACTGGAAACTCGGTAAGCGGAAACATGATCAATCCGACGTCCAGACCTGACGTAAACAGGATCGCGGTAAAGGCCAGCAGATTGCTCGGTTCCGTGCCGTAAAGTTGGATATTCCGGTAACGCAGCGCCAGAAAAGCCGATGTTGCCAGCGTAATAAGGATAGCGGTGGTCAAGATGATATGGGCGATGGGCAACAATGCTTCCTGACGAGGGCGTAAGCGCGAAGGCTTAAAGCGGGATTCCCACAAAGTCGAACATTGAATATATATTGGCGGTCTTTTTGCAGGATCAGAAAAACTGCCCCCAAGTCATCACTAGCTTTTTTGCAACTTGCTCGCCAAACCATTGTAGCGCATCGATATTTTCAGATGGGGTCGGTTGGGTGACGAATGATCTATGGATTTTGACTTTAACACAGCGCTGCTAATTCACTTTGGCGCACTTTTTTACATCATTGCTTTTCTCATCCGGGACGAACTGAAGCTTCGTCTTATGGTGCTAGCGGGCTCGGCATTTTATCTGCTCTATTATTATTTATTCCCGGAAATTCCGTTGTGGGATGCCATCGTCACAACTTGCATATTGGTTGCCGCAAATTTGATCATTCTTTTCCGCATATTGATGGAACGCACCGTTTTTGCGCTTAAATCGGAAGAGAAAGAGTTGTTCGAGGCCTTTGACGGTTTCAGTCCCGGCCAATTTCGCCAGCTGCTCAAAATCGCGCATTGGGAGACGGCTGGATCACCTGCCATTCTGGCCGCTGCAAACGAGCCCTTGTCGGAGCTATATTTTATATTCGACGGGACCGTGGTGATCAAAAAGGGTGACAATGAATTTCAACTCACCCCGGGTAATTTTATCGGAGAAATAGCCTTTGTACTAGGCCGTCTACCAACGGCTGACGTTACTGCAGAACCGGGGGCACGTCTGATAAAGTGGGATGCATCTCAAATCATGCGGTTGATGGAAAAATCACCCGCTTTCCAAAACGCTATCATGGCGCTGCTCAGTCGTGATTTGGCTGAAAAACTCGCAAAGAGTGTTAAAGTGGAAGGTCAGATGGACGACATACCCACAATTTAACAAAGTGCATATTGGAGCATCGTCTAAAAAAAATAAGCGTAACAGCCGCCGCTATCTTACATCTGTTCCAGCGGCCCATTGCGGGAGGCCAGTCTGTAAATTCCCCGGACTCCGGCTTCGTTGACCCTCAATAGCCCTGCCTTGACGGCACATGCGACCATATGGGTCCTGTTTCTTGCGCGCAGTTTCAGCCTGACATTTTCGACATGTCGTTCAACTGTCCGGGGTGATATGTTGATTTCCAGTGCGACTTCCTTGGCGGACAGCCCGAGCGTGATATATTCCAGTATTTCCGTTTCCCGGCGAGTAAGTACCGGGTCATTGATCAATGCGAGTGGTTCCAACATTATAAACTACCTTGTTCGACAAACCCGCGCATTTGTACGCGGCTGGTTGGGGATAAAATGGGGGCTGCACTTGCGCGCAGCCCCAGGTGGCAGGAGAAAACAGCCAGGCCATTTTATCCTGCATTGAGGTCGTCAGGGTCGTGCAAAATCAAATTCAATTTTGCGGCTGTATGGCCGCGGTCAATATCGCCGTTTTTTTCTCAAGATCGCGCAATGTTTCTGTCTTGGTCGTCGCTCGAATAGATATCGCTGGGAGAACATTATTAATTCCTTCTATCTGTTTGTGAGTTGAATATTCATTCAACAAGCGTGCCTCCAATGTTACCTTTGCGTGTTAGGCAGCATGTTCATGAGCATGTCATTTCCGTTGTTTTTTGTTGCGGCGGCCTTAAATTGCGGCGTTGATCTTATTGGTCCTAGGTTTTCTAGCATTCGCCCGATGTGTCGATGATCACCACTGGCCATGAGCTTGTCGCTAGAATGACGAATTCCAACTCGGGGGCGAGTAATCGGAGTAGCCATGCCAAATCTGGAAATCGAAGTGCTTGGCGGCTTGTCCGTGCGCCGCGGAGGTCAGCCGGTAAAATTGCCAGCATCGCGCAAGGCCCGCGCAATGCTGGCGTTCCTTTTGCTTACCGGAAAGCCGCAGCATCGCGAAAGGCTGTGCGATCTGTTCTGGGAGGGGCCGGATGATCCGAGAGGTGCTCTCAGATCCGCCATCTGGAAACTGCGCCGATTGCTGAATGAACCCGAAGCAGAACGGATTGTAGCCGACCGGGAAAAGGTTCATTTTGAACCGGTGGCAGCGACAATCGACTATAAGAATTTGATTGAACGCGCGCAGCGCGATGAGGAGCTGGCCGGGCAGGATTTTGCGGATGTGCGTGCAGCGTTAGACCAACCCCTGCTTGCTGGTCTCGATCTGCCGGACCACTCCCACTATCAAGCGTGGTTGACTGCGATGCGGGAAGAGGCGGAAGCATTGCGTACACGGTTACTGCCCGATCTTGGTGCAAGAGCTGGAACGCCGCTCGACAGGCCGAGCCAGTTGCATCTGGCGCGGCAAAAAATCGGCTTTGCGGGCGCCAAAGACGGTACCCGTATTGCATGGGCCCGGATAGGATCAGGGCCGCCACTGCTGAAAGCGGCCAACTGGCTCAATCATCTTGAACTGGACTGGGACAGCGAAGTCTGGTCACCATTATTTCAAGAGCTGGCGCGCGACTACAGTCTGGTCCGCTATGACGAACGAGGCAATGGCATGTCCGATTGGGATGCAGCAGATCTTGGGTTTGACGCCTTTGTTACAGATCTGGAAACAGTGGTTGCCCAAAGCAGTGTGGAGCGTTTTCCTCTACTCGGCATATCGCAGGGCGCGGCCGTCGCTATTGAGTATGCTGCAAAAAATCCCGATCGGGTCAGTCATCTGATCCTTTGGGGCGGTTATGCGGCGGGCTGGCGCGCCGATGGCGACACCGAATCGGTTGCCGAGAGAGAAGCTTTGATCACTCTGGTTGCCAAGGGTTGGAGCCGTGATGATTCCAGCTATCGCAATCTGTTTTCCCGGGCGCTGATCCCCGGTGCGACGGAATCCGAAAGGGCGGCGTTTGACGAATTCCAGAGGAAAACCGTTTCGGCTGCCAATGCCGCCCGTTTTCTGGAAACCTTTGCGGATATCGACGTGCGGCACCGACTGGAGGCAATACAGTGCCCCACACTGGTCATGCATGCGCGCGGTGATCAGCGCGTTCCGGTCGCCAAGGGCGCGGAGCTTGCCAGTGGGATCAGCGGGGCGGAGTTCGTTACACTGCCGACCGACAACCATCTCTTGCTCGGCCGCGAGCATAGTTCTGAGCTTTTTGTTGCCCATGTGCGACAGTTTTTGTCAGACAAGGTAGACGACAGGTTCAAAACTGTCCGATAGGTCCGGTTATACGAAACCGGCCATGCCTGCCTTGTAGTCAAGATATTGCGGCTGCCAGTCCAACAGCCGCTTCGCCTTACCATTGGCGACCCGGCGGTTTTCTTCATAGAAACCCAAGGCTGATTTCGAAAGACCGGCATCTTCCAGAGAGAGCAAAGGCGGCGGCTCCATACCAATGAGCCTTGCGGCATGGGCGATAACCTCATGCTGCGGCGCGGGCAGGTCGTCGGCAATATTGTAAACCCCGGCAGGGCCATCAAAAGATGCAACCACAGCGGCCACGATATCATCGACATGGATACGGCTGAACACCTGTCCGGGAACATCGACCCTTTTTGCTTTACCTTGCTCAACCCTGGTGATCGGGTTGCGGCCCGGCCCGTAAATACCAGGCAGGCGCAGTACGCGGACATCGTCGCGCATGCCCTGCCAGCGCTGGTCAGCATCGCTACGGGACTTGCGCCGTCCAGAGCCAATCGGCGCGCTTTCATCGACCCAGGCACCTTTCGCATCGCCGTAGACTCCGGTAGAGGAGAGGTAGCCTGTCCATTCCAGCGATGCGGCTTTTATCGCTTCTCCGTAACGATCCAGCACAGGTTCAATGCCGTCGCGGGTAGGCGGAACAGAAGAGATTATGTGGGTTGCGGTTTCAATTGCCGCCAAGACTGATGTTTCGTCACCAAACGCCATTGCTTCATCCGATGCCTCTCGCCGGGTACCGGTTACTTGCCATCCCTCGCCGCGCAATCGTTCGGTCAGCCGCTTTGCCGTGTAACCCAGTCCAAAGATGAGCATATGAGGCATGGCTTGAGTTTCCCTATAGAATAGATCGGATGGGCCCGATGATAGAAGCATAAACGCAATTGCACGAGGTGCAAATGGCTCTTATGGCGGGAGTCATGCTAGATATCCAAAAGACCGATGCAGCGATGCCTGCGACCGAGCCTGCCATTATTCGCCGCGAAGATTATCGTCCGCCGGCGTGGTTCGTCCCGGCCATTGCGCTCGATTTTCAGCTGGGCCTGGATCACACGGTTGTCCGATCGACACTGGATGTGCGGCGGTCCAAATCGGCTAAATATCAGGAAGCTTTGATCTTGGATGGCGATGGTCTCATTCCGACGTCGGTCAAGGTGGACGGCGCTACGTGGACGGATTGGCAGTTGATTGACGGCAATTTGCAACTGCCGCTCACTGGCACGGCACATGAAGTAGAGATTACCGTTGAAATTGATCCCTCTACCAACACGCAGTTGATGGGGCTTTATGCTTCTCAAGGGATGCTCTGCACCCAATGTGAGGCCGAAGGTTTTCGCCGGATCACATTCTTCCCCGACAGGCCCGATATATTGAGCCGTTATTCGGTACGGATGGAGGGTGATAAAAAGACCTTCCCGATCTTGCTTTGCAATGGTGACAAGGTTGGGGAAGGCGATGGGGATAACGGTCGTCATTGGGCACAGTGGAATGATCCCTGGCCCAAGCCGAGCTATCTCTTCGCGCTGGTCGCGGGCGATCTGGTTGCAAACAGTGATAGCTTTACCACGCGGTCGGGCAAACCGGTCGAGCTGAACATCTGGGTCCGTGATGGCGATTTGCCGCGCACCGGCCACGCCATGCAGGCATTGAAGGATTCCATGCGCTGGGATGAGGACGTGTACGGGCGCGAGTATGATTTGGGGCTGTTCAACATCGTTGCTGTGAGTGATTTCAACATGGGTGCGATGGAGAATAAAGGGCTGAATATCTTCAACTCGCGCTACATATTGGCGGACCCGAAAGTCGCCACCGACGCTGATTATGATGGAATTGAGGGTGTGGTAGCCCATGAATATTTCCACAACTGGTCGGGTAACCGGGTCACCTGTCGCGACTGGTTTCAACTCAGTCTGAAAGAAGGTTTCACGGTCTATCGCGACCAGAGCTTCTCGGCGGATATGGGATCAACAGCGCTTAAGCGGATTGAAGATGTGCGCATCCTGCGTGCGGCTCAGTTCCCCGAAGACGCCGGACCGCTGGCGCATCCGATCCGCCCGGAAAGCTATCAGGAGATTTCCAACTTCTATACAGCCACTGTATATAATAAAGGCGCAGAAATTATCAGGATGATGGCGACCTTGCTGGGCGGAGAGCGCTTTCGCAAAGGCACGGACTTGTATTTTGACCGTCATGATGGTGAAGCCGCGACATGTGAGGATTTTGTTGTGGCGATGGAAGAGGGTGGCGATATCGACCTGACCCAGTTCCGCGGCTGGTACCGGACGCCCGGAACGCCCTGCGTGTCGGCGAGGCTAAGCCATGATCCGCAAACAGGCACTGCGACACTGGACCTGCAACAGATATTGGGCGCGAGCGGCGCTGCTCCGCAGCCATCGGAAATGGTCATCCCGCTCAAAATCGCGTTGCTTGATCCTGAAACCGGCAAGCATGACGGCGAACAGCTTATCACGCTTGATCAGGCGGAGCAGAGCTTCATTTTCGAAGGGCAAAAAGAGCATCCGATCCTTTCGATCAACCGCAGCTTCTCCGCGCCGATCATTTTGGAAAGCAGCCGTACGGCAGAAGAACTGGCCTTTCTATCCTCACATGATGACGATCCGTTTGCCCGGTTTGAGGCGATGCAACAGCTTATGACCAGCTATCTGGTTGCCCGGGTAACCGGGACGCCGGCGGATCGCGATATCATTCTGCAGGCCGTAGGCGCGGTGCTGGCGGATGAGAATATTGACAAGGCATTTTTGGCGGAATTGATACAGCTGCCGAGCGAAGCGTTTCTCGGGGATCAGATGGTTCAAGTCGATCCGCAGGCTATTCATGATGCGCGCGAAAAGTTGCGCGGCAAAATCGGCGTACAATTTGAACGCAAGTTCCGCCGTCTCTACAATCAATGCGTGCCGGGCGAGTTTTCGCTGGAGGCAGAAGCCCGGGCAGACCGGAAACTGCGCAACGTCACCCTTGATTACATCGCAGCATCGCAGGTTGAGGATGCAGCGGAGCTGGCATTCGACCAATATCGGGATGCCAATAACATGACGGCAATGCAGGGCGCGCTTGGTGTCCTGTCGCATATGGATGCAGATGAACGGACCTGGGTGTTTGAGGATTTCTTCAAGCGGTTTAAAGACAATGCGCTGGTGCTCGACAAATGGTTCACCATGCAGGCGCTGTCACAGCGCAGCGACACAGTGAAGCGGGTCGAGCGCCTTGCCAAGCATCCCGAATTTACCCTGTCCAATCCCAATCGGGTACGGGCACTTTATGCCGGATTTACCAGTAATGCGGTGCGGTTTCATGATCCGTCCGGTAAAGGCTATCAGATGCTTGCCGACATGGTGATCGCGCTGGATGGGCAAAATCCGCAAACAGCCGCACGCTTCATTCCGCCGCTGGGTCGTTGGCGTCGTTTCGAGCGCGGCCGATCCGACCTGATGCGGCAAGCGCTGGAAAAAATCGCGGCGACACCCGACCTTTCAAAAGATGTGTCGGAGCAAGTGAGCAAGAGTCTTGCCTGAGCAAGGTTCATCGCCAGTGGATGTTACGACGTCGCCGCTTTTGGAAGACGTAGCGCACGGTTTCCTCGGTCGTGCGGGTGGTTTGTCTAAGGGCATCTACGCAGGGTTGAATGTCGGATTGGGCAGCGATGATGACCGCGAGGCCATTCTCGAAAACCGCCAGCGGGCCAAGGCAGTGGTGCTGTCAGGCAGTCAGCTGGTTACACTGCATCAGGTCCATAGCGCCGACGTGGTCACAGTCACCGAGCCTTTCGCCCTTGATGCGCGCCCGCATGCTGATGCGATGGTAACAGGCAGCCCCGGCTTGCTCCTCGGCATATTGACCGCAGATTGTGTGCCCGTGCTGTTCCATGATCCGGTGGCACAGATCGTGGGTGCGGCGCATGCGGGATGGAAAGGCGCCATAGGCGGCGTCACGGACAATACCATCACAGCGATGGAAAAGCTCGGTGCTTCACGAGACGATATTGCATGCGCTATCGGTCCTTGTATCGCCCAGCATAGCTATGAAGTCGATGCAGGTTTCCAAAAACGCTTCGTCGGGGATGATCCTGAAAATTTTCAATATTTCGCAGCCGGACAACCGAACCACTTTCAATTCGATATCGAATCCTATGTGGCGGACCGCTTGGCTAGGGTCGGCATTGTCAAAATCGATAAACTCGGTCTGGACACCTATGCCTATGAGGATCGTTACTTCAGCTATCGGCGCAGTTGCCATCGCGGCGAAGCTGGCTATGGTCGGCAGATATCGTTGATCGGCTTGAAGGCATAATTTTACCCTTGCGCAGACAGGGGCACGAGGGGAAGAGGAAATGAATGCCCAGCGCGTTGGATTGTTTGCTGGCTTGACGGTATTTGTCGTGATGCTCCTATCTCCAGCGCCAGCGGCAATGAGTCCGGCGGCCTGGCATGTCGCTGCGCTCACAATTCTTATGGCGACCTGGTGGATGACCCAAGCGGTACCTCTCACCGCGACCGCCTTGTTGCCCTTTCTTGCCCTGCCGGTGATGGACGTTATGGATGTACGGGAAACCGCCGGCCAATATTATTCACCGATATTATTCCTTATCCTCGGCGGTGCTTTTCTTGCACTGGCGATTGAGCGGGTCGGTCTGCACCGGCGTCTCGCGCTGGCAATTGTCAGCCTGTCGGGAAAGAGTGCTTGGGGCATATTAATCGCCTTCATGCTCGCCACAGCGCTGCTCAGTATGCTCATTTCCAACACCTCATCCACCCTGATCATGATACCCATTGCCGTTGCCGTCCTGGTTGCTGGTGGGGTGAAGGATGGCGAGACAGAGGGATTTGCCGGTGCCTTGATCATGGGGGTGGCTTTTGCCGCTTCAATCGGAGGCCTTGGCACATTGGTAGGCAGTCCGACCAATGCTATTGCTGCTGGTCTGATCAATAAGACTCTGGGCATGGACATTGATTTTTTAAGCTGGCTGTTCTTCGGCCTGCCTATAGTGATCCTGGGCCTGCCGGTCTGTGCAGCCATCCTAATAACGGTCCAGAAAGTGGGCAAAGACAGTTTTGACGGTGCTGGTGCACGGGCAGCGATCGGGTCAGCTGGTCCTTGGAGCCTTCCAGAAAAACGGGTCGTGCCGGTAGTTGCCCTTGTCGTACTCGGCTGGCTGCTCTTGCCCCAGATCAAGGCGGTGCTTCCGGCTGGCGCGGTGCATGATGGCAGCATCGCGATACTGGGCGGCTTACTGTTGTTCATCCTGCCCGACGGTACCGGTCGGAAATTGCTCAACTGGGACGAAGCGGATCGTGCGCCATGGGGGGTGATCATGATGTTTGGCGGTGGCCTCGCGCTGGCGGCGGGCATTATTGAATCCGGCCTGGCCGACTGGCTTGGGCTGGCGCTGGAGCCGCTTAAAAACGTGCCGGTTATTATCATTGCTATAGCGCTGGTTGCACTGGTCATTCTGGTCACCGAATTTGCGTCCAATGTCGCCACGGCCAGCGGGATCATGCCGGTGGTGGCCAGCCTGATCCTCGCCACCGGTGTCGACCCGGTCTTGCTTGCCATGCCGGCGGCGATGGCGGCCAGCTGGGGCTTCATGCTGCCTTCCGGTACGGGGCCGAACGCGATTGCATGGTCAACCAATCATATTGAATTGCCAAAAATGCTGAAGTCAGGACTGATGCTGGACATAGCCGGGATACCGATAATCATCGGGTGCATTTGGATGGTTTCATTTGTAATCAGTTGAGTTTTGCGGCATGGGCCTTTCCAGATGATTTCCGCTGGAGAGAGAGAAAATGTCCGATCAAAATGATGATGCTGTTCCGGTAACACCGCGCCGTATGCCCAAAGCGCCGATAGAGAAAATTGGCGGACGCAAGCTCAAGCCGTCGACGCTTATGATGGGCCATGGCTATGACCCGGTCCTCTCGGAAGGTTCGCTCAAGCCACCTATTTTCCTGACCTCTACCTTTGCTTTTGAAGATGCTGCCGCGGGCAAGCGTCATTTCGAAGGTATTACCGGAAAGCGCCCTGGCGGCGCGGATGGTCTCGTTTATTCGCGCTTCAACGGTCCAAATCAGGAAATTCTTGAAGACCGGCTTAGCATTTGGGACGAAGCTGAAGATGCGCTGGTCTTTTCCAGTGGCATGTCGGCTATCGCGACGGTGCTTCTTGCCAATGTCAATCAGGGTGATGTGGTGGTGCATAGTGGACCGCTTTATGCGGCCACCGAAACGCTGATTAACAAGATACTGGGCCGTTTTGGCGTAACGTTCCTTGATTTCCCGGCTGGTGCGAGTCCTTCCAAGGTCGCGGCTCTACTAGAGCAGGCCAAGGCGCAAGCAGCACAGAATGGCGGTAAAGTAGCGATTGTCTATCTCGAAAGTCCGGCCAATCCCACCAATGCGTTGGTGGATATTGAGGGTGTGGCCGAGGCCCGCAAACAGGTTTTTGGTGATGAGGGCGCGCCGCCCATTGCCATTGACAATACTTTCCTTGGTCCCTTGTGGCAGCAGCCGCTGAAACATGGTGCGGATATCGTGATATACAGCCTGACCAAATATGTCGGTGGACATAGTGATCTGGTTGCCGGAGGCGTTCTTGGCTCGAAAGGCCATATGGACCCGATCCGCGCGATCCGGAATACTATTGGGACAATATGCGATCCCAATACGGCGTGGATGCTGATGCGTAGCCTTGAAACATTGGAATTGCGTATGACTCGTGCTGGCGAAAATGCCGAGAAAGTTTGCGCTTTTCTTCGGGACCATCCCAAAGTGGACGGGCTTGGCTATCTCGGGTTTATTTCCGATGCCTCGCAGCAGGATATTTATGATCGCCATTGCAGTGGTGCGGGGTCCACCTTCTCGGTATTCATCAAGGGCGGCGAAGCCGAAGCTTTTGCTTTCCTAGATGCCCTCAAGATTGCGAAATTGGCCGTGAGTCTTGGCGGAACCGAGACATTAGCAAGCTTGCCAGCGGCAATGACTCATTTGTCAGTGCCGGATGATCGCCGGGCCGCGCTTGGCATAACCGACAATCTGGTTCGAATTTCAATTGGTGTAGAAGATCCTGATGACCTGATCGCCGACTTTGAGCAAGCATTGGGTGTGGTTTAGGCCCAGTCCAGGATTCTCCAACCGCGTTTCTTAGCAAGATGACGTAGCTGTGCACTCGGTGTTGTCGCCACCGCCTCATCGGCAAAGTCGAGCATCGGTGCATCGCTTACATGATCGGAATAGGCCCTGATGTGGATGCTTTCGCGTTCAAGTCCTTGTTCGCCGAGAAAGGTCTTGATCCGGTCAAGTTTCGCGACATCATAGCAATTTTCGCCGATAATTTCAGGCAGTACCTGGCCCTGCTCATCGATTTTCAGCCGGGTTGCGATCACTTCATCAAAGCCCAGCCGTTTGGCTATCGCATTGACGTATAATTCGTAGGAAGCGGTGGCGAGTACCAATCTTCGGCCTTCGGCCCGATCAGCTTCGACCTGGGCAAGGGCTTTGGCGTAACTGTTCCCCTGCATGACTTTATCAGCATAGCGCTCAATATGCGGCTCCAGCTTCGCTATATTCGGTTTACCGCCTAATAACAGGCGCTGATTATAGGTTTTCAAACCCTTTCGACTGATCAGTTTCAAGCCATAACCAATGAATCCAAAGGGCAGCAGTGGCAGAAAGACCAGCCGCCAAGGTGCGCGTGCAAAAACCATGTGAAACAGGAACGGGGTATAGGTGCCTCGCACCGTAATCGTCCGATCCATATCGTAAATAGACAGCTTGGTCATCACGCCTCTTTTCCCAATAGCGACGCCATATTAGCAGCGCCGATAAAATGCACCCATTAAATGACTTGTTATAATGGCTTGAGGTTTCAATGATTTTCGGTCACCAATAGCGGCGATGACAGTGCCTGGCGATTTTGTCGAAGAAATTACCGAGGACGGAGTAACTGTACTTCGTTTTTCCGGTGATTTGTCGATCGCCGCTATCGGAGACTTGCCCGAACGATTGCGAGAATATGAAGGACAGGCAAAACAACTGAACCTTTCCAACATTGGCTATTTTGATACCGTTGGTGCTTGGCTCATCCATCGCACAGCCCGCGATATCGAAGCGGAAATTGTTGGTATGGACAATGAAGCGGAGCGGCTTATCGCTGCCATAGGCGGAGTAGCTGAGCCTGCTGAAGTGCGTCCTGATCCACCCAACCCAATCATTCGCGTGCTGGATGAAGTGGGTGAAGCAACAATGATCGCCTTGACGACCTTGGCGGGTTTGATCGGCTTTTTTGGTTCGGTGATGGTCTCTGCTGCTTCGTTGATGCGGCATCCCGGCCGGATAAGATGGAATGCGGTGATCCAGCGCTTCGACGTAGTGGGCGTGCGGGCTCTTGGTATTATTGGACTTATGAGTTTTCTCATCGGTTTGGTGATCGCGCAGCAAGGCGCGGTGCAGCTTCGGCAATTTGGTGCAGAGGTGTTCACGGTCAATCTTGTCGGACGGCTGACTTTGCGTGAGTTGGGTGTCTTGATGACGGCGATCATGGTTGCTGGTCGTTCTGGTTCGGCCTTTGCCGCACAAATTGGGACCATGAAGCTGACCGAGGAAATTGACGCGATGCGTACGATTGGCGTGTCGCCTGTAGAAGCCTTGGTCCTGCCGCGTTTTCTCGCCGCTGTCTTTATGTTGCCGCTGCTGGGATTCTACGCGTCGATTGTTGCGATTATCGGCGGCGGGTTGCTGAGCTGGGTAGAGCTGGATATTCCTCCCGCCACGTTTTTTGCGAGAATCAGGGAAGTGGTGCCGCTGACGGACGTCTATGTCGGTCTCGTCAAGGCACCGGTGTTTGGCGCGATCATCGCGATTTGTGGATGCTATCAAGGCATGCAGGTTAAAGGGAATGCCGAAGAAGTCGGCAAACGGACAACAGCCGCTGTGGTGCAAGCGATATTCCTGGTGATCGTGCTGGATGCTTTTTTTGCGGTATTCTTTACCTGGATCGGGTGGGACTGATGGTTGACGAAGATCCTATCGTTGTCGATCGCGACTTTTCCGGCCCGATAATCTGCGTCAAGGGGCTGCGCAACAGCTTCGGGGAACAAGTAGTTCACGAAGGCCTCGATCTGGATGTCCACAAGGGCGAAATTATCGGCGTGGTCGGCGGTTCCGGTACCGGAAAATCCGTCCTGATGCGTTCGATCATCGGCCTGCAGCAACCCGATGAGGGCTCGATCGAAGTTTTCGGTGAGTCGCTTTTGGGTCGATCGGACGCGGAAACCATTGACGTTCGCAAACGCTGGGGCGTGTTGTTTCAGGGCGGTGCGCTTTTTTCCACGCTGACGGTGGCAGAAAATGTAATGGTTCCGATCCGCGAGTTCTTTCCCGAGATGGACCGCGATTTCCGCCGCGAGGTTGCGAAATATAAGGTGTGCCTGTCAGGACTACCGCCGGAAGCCGCACCCAAATATCCCGCCGAGCTGTCTGGCGGTATGAAAAAGCGGGCTGGCATTGCAAGAGCGCTCGCGCTCGACCCGGAACTGTTGTTTCTCGATGAACCGACGGCGGGGCTTGATCCGATCGGGGCTGCCGCTTTTGACAATTTGACGCGCGAATTGCAGCAGACTTTGGGGCTTACCGTGTTCCTGATCACCCATGATCTCGATACGCTTCATGCGATTTGTGATCGGGTGGCCGTGCTGGCTGATCAACGGGTGATCGCCGTGGGCACGATACCGGAACTGCTTGCGATGGACCACCCTTGGATACAGGAATATTTCAACGGTCCACGCGGGCGGATGGCATCAACACAGAATGCGGCTGGAAGTTGAAAATGCGGTCTAATTACAGAGATTTGTTGCAGGTGCCGAAACGGCTGGCCATAAAGGTGAAATAATGGAGACACGGTCCAATCATATTCTTGTGGGTGTTATCACCCTGACCTTGCTCGCTTTAGTGGCTGCCTTTCTGGTCTGGATTGTCCGCTTTGGTGACGGTGCGACGAAGGAATATGATATATTTTTCGCCCAATCCGTGGGTGGTTTGGCAAAGGGAACCGGCGTGACTTTTGCGGGTGTTCCTTCTGGACAGGTGCTCGACGTGGAGCTTTGGGAAAAGGATCCCGATTTTGTGCGCGTTCGCATTGCAGTGAGCGAAGAAACTCCAATTTTGCAGGGAACAACTGCGACTATCCAGAGTATCAGCTTTACCGCCCCGCCGAATATTCAACTGGATGGCGCGGTAAAGGATGCGCCGCCGATTGAAGAATTGGGTCCGGAAGGCGTACCTGTTATTCCTACCAAACCCGGTGCTTTGGGCGAACTGCTCAACAGTGCGCCGCTGGTTGTCGAACGACTGGCGACGCTTACCGATCGGCTGACATTGCTGTTATCGGACAAGAACCAGGAATCGATCGAAGGCATTTTGAACAATACCGAGCAGCTGACTGGCAGTCTGGCGAAGCAAGCACCTAATCTTGAAGCGTTGATGGCAGAATCGGCCATCGCGATCCGCAATGCCGGGGAAACTGCGGAAAAACTCTCTGCGGTTGCAGACAATACGAACCAATTGTTGACTAACAATGGTGAACCGCTGGCGAAAAACCTCACCAAGACACTGGCCGCAGCAGAAAAGAGCATGGCAGCGTTGGGTGAGGTGCTTGAAGATGCGCGCCCCGGTGTTCGGCAGCTGGGAACCAAAACAATACCGGAAGTCGATCAACTGGTTAAGGACATGCAGGCGCTGACCAAATCTCTCACTTCTGTGACTGAACGGTTGGATCAGGGTGGCGCGGGATCGTTGCTGTCCGCGCCAACGCTGCCAGACTATGAACCAGGTAAATAAAAGAACGCCAATGGGAAAGCAGGGATCTATGACCATATTGCAAAAGACAAAATCCTTGGGCTTGTTGGCAGGTCTTAGTGTTTTGAGCGCTTGTGTCAGTTTCGGTGGTGCCGAACCGCCGCCATTTCTCTTGTCTCTGACATCAGATATGCAAGTGGACCCCGGCGCGGTTCGCGCTGGGCCACAAGCCGGTGCTTTAGTGGTTCAGTTGCCTTCTACGCCGCAAAAACTTAACAACGTGCGCGTGCCAGTCCAAACCAGCGCGACGGGTATCGCATATCTAAAAGAAGCCACGTGGATTGATAAGCCCGCACGGCTTTTTCAGGGGCTACTTACAGAAACCATTGCAGCGAAAAATAATCGGCTGGTGCTAACAGCAGTTCAGGCGCAGGGCAAAGCAGACACATATCTGTCCGGTGAGCTGGTGAATTTCGGGCTGGATGGTCCCAGCCTGACCGTCACGGTGACCTATGATGCAGTAAAAATGCGTGAAGGCGAACCGGTTGAGAAGCGGCGCTTCGAGGCCAGTGAGACCGTATTTGCCGCAGAGGCCGGTCCGGTGGGTGAGGCTTTGAACAGCGCTGCGAACAAAGTGGTATTGGAAGTCGCCGACTGGGTCGGTTGATCACAAGATCGATGAGCAGCACTCAACTTTCGCCGTAAACAAAGCCTTCTGGTTCAGGCCAGTCCATCGATGTTGCAGCCATCACCCGAAACAACCGGCCCATTTCATCAACATGAGTTAGTCTGCGATGCGCGGCGCGTATATCTTCCGCTTTGCCCGGACTGTTCTCAGCCAGTTTTCCCGCCCGTTGATCAATGCCAAGTGCCTTGAGCCATTGACCTTGTTCCACTGGTCCATGAACCGACAAAAGACGCGTTTTCGCTATATTGGCTAGGCTGTGAAAATCGACATGCGCTGTGAGGTCTGAGGTTCCCGGGCTGTCAAACGGGCTGATGGGGAGGTGATTTTTTACCGCTTGCAGAGTGCTGCCAGTACCCGGTTGATCATAGCCATAGTCGATGATTAATATAGCGCCGCCCTGCTGAGCAATGCGATGCGAAAGCTCACCTAAAATCTGCACGCTGGCAGGAGAGCTCTCCAATATAGTTCCGGCCGGCAGGCCAGCGGAGGATCTCGACATCTGCTTCTCAATGACTTGAGTGCCGGGGACAGCTATGAACTTATTGCGCTCCCGGTCGACCATTTGACGGAGCCATCCGTCGGCGGTCGACACAAATTGCTCCACTGGCAGAGCGTCGAAAAATTCATTGGCAACAATCAGTAACGGACCGTCGTCCGGCAGACTGTCGATGCTTTTGTGCCATGCGGCACTGCTATGAAGCGCAGCCTGTTTTTCCTTCAGCACCGGACTGGTTTCGACAAAGTGAATCTGCGGTTTGCACTCAAATTTCAACATTGTGCGCAGTGCATCCGCGGCTAATGTTCCTCTGCCTGGACCCAGTTCAACATAGTGAATATGACCTGGACGGCCCTTGCGCATCCACAAATCCGACAACCATATTCCGATAAGCTCACCGAACATCTGGCTGATTTCCGGGGCGGTAACAAAATCGCCGTCCTCGCCAATCGGGTCTTTCGCTGCATAGTAAGCCGCATTGGCGATGCCCATATATTCGCTAAGGTTAATCGGCCCGTCGCGGTGGATTTTTTCAGCGAGAATATGCGCGGCTGACGGACTGTCAGGCAATGCTCTTATCTCCGGCCGTCGGTTCTACGCGGACGCGGCGACCTTTCGACGTGAACACCAGATAGACACCTAGTAGCAGCATAGGCACGGTTAGCGTCTGCCCCATGGTCAGGCCCCAGCTTAAATTCTCGAGGCCTTTATCTGGCTGACGGAAGAACTCTACGGTGAATCGACTGAGGCCGTAAACCAAAAGGCCGGTGCCGACCAGCTTGCCCGGATGATAGCGCGCATCTGTTTTCCAGAAGAGCAAAGATGTTATGATGAAATAGAGTATCCCTTCCAGACCGGCTTCATAAAGTTGACTGGGATGGCGCGCGACTTCACCGCCCATCGGGAAGATGATTGCCCAGGGTACATCGGTGGCACGGCCCCAAAGTTCGCCGTTGACGAAATTGGCGAGACGGCCAAAGAGTAATCCGAACGGAATGACACAGGCGATATAGTCGCAGATGCGCAGGAAACTGAGTTTTTCCTTCCGGGATATGTACCAGATTGCGAGAACAACGCCCAAGACACCGCCATGCAGCGACATGCCGCCGTTCCAAACCTGCAAGATCTCGATCGGGTTTTGTAGGATTTCAGGTTTATAGAAAAACACATAACCAAGTCGTCCGCCGAGAATGATTCCCAGCGTCGCATAAAAGATCATGTCATCGGCGTGACGGCGCGCCAGTGGAGCGCCCGGTTCTTTGATTAGTTTCGTAAGATACCAATAACCGATCAATATACCGGCGAGATAAGCCAGCGAATACCATTTCAATTGGAAAAAACCGAGGTCAAGCGCGTTGGGAGACAGTCCCAATTCTTCAAATCGCGTAAATTGCGCTGCACTTGCAAGAATAATATCAATCAACTCTTTTCCCCGTCCGGTTTCATCGTCATATAGCAAGGGCATATAACGGGAAATTCTCCGATACCAAGAGAGAAACCCAAACTGACTTTGCGGGAGAAAATTGAAATGCCATCGCCACTAGACGCTATGATCGACGAAACCCTGGGCGTCATGACACAGCCAGGACAGCTTTTGGAGCTTTCCTCGGTCAATAAATACGGCGTCGATATGCCGGTGTTCAAAAATGCTCCGAGCAATGTTTCGGACTTTTTTGCCTTTTTCTGCATGCAGAATGCAGACAAGGAATTTCTCGTCGATGGTGATATCCGGCTGACTTTTAAGGAAACTTATGCTGCGGCACGCGTGTTGGCTGGCGGATTGGTCGCCGGACATGGGGTTAAGAAAGGCGACCGGATCGGCATTGCCGCGCGCAACTCCGCCAACTGGATTATCCTAGATATGGCAATCACCATGGCGGGCGGTGTCTCCACCAAATTAAACGGTTGGTGGCAAGGCGATGAACTGGCCGATGGTATCGAAGATGTAAGTTGCTCGATTGTTTTTGCCGATGCCCAACGTGCAGCGCGCCTGAGCGAATCGGGACGCGACCATGGCGCAGAGGTGGTTTTGTTTGACCATGATCTTCCGCCGCTCGAAGGATTAAAGGCCTGTCTGGCAAAGGGCGGCGATGCGGAAACCCCGCTGCCGCAAATGGGACCAGAGGATAATGCGACGATATTATTCACCTCCGGTTCGACCGGACGCTCGAAAGGCGCCTATGCCGAGCACCGCTCGGTGGTGCAGGGGGCGATGAGTTTTGTGGGCGCCTTTGCCGTGATGGCGCATTTGATGGAAAAAGCCGGCACATTGCCGGATATCCAGCCAACCGCTTTGGTGGCCGTACCGCTATTTCACGTTACCGCGTCGGTACCACTAGTTCTGGTGAGCTACGCGATTGGCCGCAAGCTGGTGATGCAGAAAAAATGGGACGCCGAAGAGGCAATGCGCCTGATCGAGAAGGAAAAAGTGACCTATTTCGTCGGCGTTCCGCTGATGAGTATGGAGATTTACGCGCATCCCAAGGTCAATGATTATGATCTCAGCACCTGTGTTTCCATGGCCGCTGGGGGCGCGCCGCGCCCGGTCGAGCATGTCAAAAGGATCAAGGAAGGCATGGGCAAGGGCTTTCCACTGATTGGCTACGGTCTCACCGAAACCAACGGTGTCGGCTGTTCCAACCAGAATGAAAATTATCTCGCCAAACCGGACAGCACCGGTCGCGCCACGCCGCCGATTGTTGATGTTGGCATATTGGATGATGACGGCAACAAAGTTCCGCAAGGCGAGCGCGGTGAAGTATGCATCCGTTCGTCTGCCAATTTCACCGGCTATTGGAATAACGAACAAGCGACCAAAGACGCTTTTACCGAAGACGGCTATTTCCGCACCGGCGATATCGGCTATCTCGACGAAGACGGCTATCTGTTCATTGTCGACCGCAAGAAAGAAATTATCATTCGCGGCGGCGAGAATATCAGCTGTCAGGAAGTCGAAGCGGCGATTTACAGCCACACCTCCGTGGCGGAAGCCTGCATATTTGGCGTTGAAGATGAACGGTTCGGTGAAGTTCCCGGCCTAGTTTATCATGTCAAAGATGGTGAGGCATTGTCGCAAGACGAGCTTCTGGAATTCCTGAAAGACAAGCTCGCACCGTTCAAGATGCCGGTGCATATCTGGCAATATGAAGAACCGTTGCCGAAACTGGGTACAGCGAAAATCGCAAAAATCGTGCTGGCCAAGAAGCACCGGGAAATGCTGGCTGCCACGGGATGAATGCACGCGCCAATATACCCAGGCCGGCAAGCGATCCGGGGAAACGGATTGTCCGGCAGCGGGATATTGTCGACCGTCGCAAGTTGGTTGAGGCGATAGAAGCACTTATCGCTGAGCATGGCATAACCAAAGCACGTCCACAAATATTACCTCTGCTACAAGAGGCGTTGGCAAATGGCCGGGCAGAGATCAGCCTGCGATTAATGGAGAAACCTTCTGCAGGACATGAAGCGGCAGCCGCGCAATCTTTTCTGATCGACCAGTTAGTGCGGATCATCCATGATATCGCTGTTGGTCATCAATATCCCGTGAACAATCCTTCATCGGGCGAGCGTATAGCAGTGATGGCGGTTGGCGGTTACGGGCGGGGTGAGATGGCACCGCATAGCGATGTCGATATCGCCTTTTTAACCCCGTTCAAGCAGACCAGCTGGACCGAGCAAGCGGTGGAAGCAATGCTCTACTGGCTTTGGGACTTGGGCCTGAAAGTCGGTCAGAGCAGCCGTTCTATCGACGAGATGGTGCGGATGGCGAATGAAGATCTCAGCATTCGTACCGCTTTGCTGGAAGGCCGCTATATCTGGGGTGATACCGAAGTTTATGAAGAAGCAAAGGCCCGCTTTTACGCCGATGTGGTCTCAGGCACGGATCGTACTTTCGTCTCTGAAAAGCTGGCAGAACGCGACGCCCGGCATGTCCGCATGGGTGATAGCAGGTATGTCGTCGAACCCAATGTCAAGGAAGGCAAAGGGGGGATGCGCGATCTGCAGACGCTTTATTGGATAGGCAAATATATCCACCGAGTGACCTCTGCGGAAGAGCTGGTTGATGTTGGCCTGCTGACAGCAGATGAGTTCAGGCGTTTTCGCAAGGCTGCCAATTTCCTCTGGGCGGTACGTTGTCATATGCATGATATGACGGGGCGGGCAGAGGATCGTTTAACTTTCGACCTGCAGCCCGGTGTTGCTGAGCGGATGCGCTTTGCTGACCGGCCCGGCAAGTCGGCCGTAGAGCGTTTCATGCAATATTATTTCCTGAACGCCAAAGTCGTCGGTAACCTTACTGGCGTCTTTCTCGCTCATCTCGATGAGACTCATAATGCCGGGGTAAGACGCTTCATCCCTAACATTACTCGGAGGCCAAAAAAGCTGAAGGGCTTTACACTGGACCGTGGCCGACTGGCTTTGCCAGAGGAAAATTTCTTTGAAGAAGACCCGGTCCGGTTGATCGAAATTTTCCACCTCGCGGATAAGCATGAACTGGAAATCCATCCGCTGGCGATGCGCGCTGCGCGGCGAGACGCAAAGCTGATCACCAACAAGATCCGAAAGGACCGGCGGGCAAATAAGCTGTTCCTCGACGTGCTCTGTTCGCCACGCGATCCCGAACTGGTTCTGCGGTGGATGAATGAAGCTTCTATATTCGGGCGCTTCATTCCCGATTTCGGCAGGGTTGTCGCACAGATGCAATTTGACATGTATCATCATTATACGGTGGATGAACATAGCATTCGCGCTATCGGGCTGCTCTCCAGGATTGCCAGCGGTGATCTGGTTGAAGACCACCCTAACTCGACCGAGACAATCAGGAAGCTCAAAAACCGGCGGGTGTTGTTCGTGGCGACCTTGTTGCATGATATTGCCAAAGGGCGAGGCGGTGATCACAGCATATTGGGCGCTGAAGTCGCGATGAAGTTGTGTCCGCGGCTGGGGCTTGAGCCTTATGAAACCGAACTGGTGGCGTGGCTGGTGCGGCATCATTTGCTGATGTCAGCCATGGCGTTCAAACGCGACCTGTCTGATTTCAAAACCATTCAGGATTTTGTCAGTCAGGTAAAGAGCATTGAGCGACTTCGTCTGCTGACGGTCTTGACGGTTGTTGATATTCGCGCCGTGGGACCGGGCGTTTGGAACAGTTGGAAAAGGCAGCTCCTAACGGATCTTTTTCAGGCGGCCGAGGAAATGTTGCTGCTCGGTCATAAGCAGCGTGGCCGAAAAGAACGGATCGCTGAGAAAAAGGCGGTCTTGTCCGAGGCGCTGGACATTCCCAAAATACAGTTTTCCAAACTGGCAAGACGCCTGACCGATCCTTATTGGATCGCCGAGCCGGATGATATCATCGCACATAATGCCCGGCTGATGCTGCGAGCGGGTGATGATAGTCTGGCAATTTCCGCAGATGCCTATCCAGAGCGGGGTGCTACACTGGTGACGATTTATGCGGCCGATCATCCCGGCCTGTTCTATCGCATTGCGGGCGGCATTCATGTTGCTGGCGGTAACATTATCGATGCGCGGATTCACACCACGCGGGATGGAATGGCGCTGGACAATTTTCTGGTACAGGACCAGCACAGTCAGCCGTTTGCAGAAGACACGCAGCTTACGCGCTTGAAACGGGCGGTTGAGGACGCATTGGCCAACCGGTCGAAACTGACCACAAAACTGGAGGCCAGACCACTGGCTCATAGCCGTGCCGGGGCGTTTAATATCGTTCCCAATGCGACTGTCGACAACGATGCATCCAATCGCTTTACGGTAGTGGAAGTAACGGCACAGGACCGGCCTGCTTTGCTGAACGAACTGGCTTATGCCCTCTTCGAATCCAAAGTCACGGTGCACAGCGCCCATATCGCCACCTATGGTGAGCGCGCAGTTGATACTTTTTATATTACTGATTTACTCGGCGGAAAAATTGAAGCCAAAACTCGGTTGAACAATCTGAAAAAGAGACTGGTTAAGGCGGCAGAGCAGAAAGAAGCAGAGAAATCGGCTGCCTAGCTGGGTTTATTTTCCCCAAGGCCCGCTTTGAGCGCTGCTAGCGCGCCAAAAGGACCGGCCTCTTCTTCGCTTTTGAGGCCCTTCTTCTCTGCTATGCTATTCGCATCCGGCCCTCGTGGATATGGGTCAAGCGCTAGATAAAGCGTTTGCGCAACGGCCTCTCCAAGGTCGATTTGAGCAGCCTCATATTCGATTGTGTCGCAGTCTTCGGACTCTAGTTCGATTTCCTCTTCGCCGGGCGGTGTGTCGGTTTTTTCTACGAAGATTATGTTAAACGGCTCGTCAACGTGGACGGGAAATGGCTGACCGCTGATCGCGCACGATTGATGCAGTTCGGAATGGATTGTACCAGTGAAAATGATTTTCTCTTCATTCGCCTCCAGACGATAGTCCGCTGTGATTGCTTCTATGGAAGGCAAGTCAAAGCGTTTGGCTAGTGCTCGACGCTGATTTTCGTCGGCGACAATTTGCCCTTTTATTGCCATGCCCCCGATGTCCGACAGCTTTATGATATCGGACAGTTCGGGGGGAGGCAGCGGCTGTGATCTAGTCATGGTCTGGCCTCTGCGATATCTCCGGCAATTACTTGGCTGGTCGTAGCGGCGGAAAGCCGGTTAAAAAAATGTGCGAAATTCTTGGTGGTGAATTGCAGCGCTGCCTGTTCCGGTATTTCGCCGCGATATAGGTTGCGTGTCAACGCTTCGTCGAGGCTGGCATTTTCTATCAGAGCATCCCTATAAGCCCCTAAACGCCCGCCTAGCGCGCCCATCATCTCACCCACCCGTTTACCGACTATTAAGTCGCCAATGCCGATCTGTCGCAACTGACCTTCCATATCCGTAACAAATAATTCCGTAAGCCAGGCTATTTCCTGCTTGGCTTCTTCGGTTTGGTCCAGGCGGATCAACACGGCGCACAAAATCGCAGCAATCATATCAAAGCGGCCGTCGAGCGTGTCAGGAACGCCGCCTTTTTCATACCAGTCAATACGTCGGCCCTCGGCAATAATGCTACCATATAGTGGCTGCATGACCCTGTTGGCGTTTTTTCGCCCGAGTAACGCGTTCAAGAATGACATGATTTTAAACCCCGAATTTCGTTTAAGATATACCCGGCTGGTGACCGCTTATGTTAAGACTACATACAGGGGATATTGATATTTGTACGGCGAGATGCAATGGGCCTTATGATTAGCAGGAAATAAACTGTTATAATCATCAAAGCCAACCCAAATGGCCTAGTAATCTTTGGGGCGGACGTTTTGGAGAATCGAGTTGATGCGTAGCCAATTGAAAATACACGCTGTAATGACCGGTCTGGTTGCAGGCGGGTTGTTGCTTTCCGGCTGTTCACAGGTCCGCGGTCATCAGGGTTATATTGTTGATCGGGTTATTACAGATGCAATTCAGCCTGGGATAGACAACCGGCAGTCTGTTGAGGCATCACTGGGACGTCCGACTTTTACCGGACAATTTGATGAAAATACCTGGTATTATGTCTCCCGTGAAACCAAACAACTCGCCTTTAACTCGCCGACGCCTCGGGACCAGATGGTTATGCGCGTAACTTTTGACGAAGCTGGGAACGTGACTGCAGTGGATCGCACAGGTCTGGAGCTGGTGGCGAGTATCAGTCCGGACGGCGACACGACGCCCACTCTGGGCCGCGAACGCTCTTTCTTCCAAGAGCTGTTTGGCAATATAGGAGCAGTTGGCGCACCGGGTGCGCAAGGCCGTAGTAACGACCCGACCCGACCTTAAAGATTATCCCAGCTGACATGCCAGCAGTGGCGTCGCTATTTAGCGATTCCACTTGCAGCAAGTACTGCCAGCGTCACCAGTTCTGATGCCGTCGATGCCATGGTGGCAATCTGAACCGGTTTATCAAGGCCTACCAGCATTGGTCCGATCACAGCATCCCCGCCCAGTTCGCGCAGCAATTTGGCCGACAGATTGGCCGATTGCAATCCAGGCATGACCAGCACATTGGCAGGACCGGATAGACGGTTAAACGGATAGTTCGCCATCAATTTGGGGTTCAGTGCGACATCGGGAGCCATCTCTCCCTCATATTCGAAACTGACCCGGCGGCTGTCCAATTCAGCAACCGCCTCCCGGATATTCTCCAGCCAGCGACCGGCCGGATTGCCGAAAGTCGAATAACTCAGGAAAGCAACACGTGGTTCATGACCCATTTTCCGGGCCACCGCTGCGGTTTGTTCCGCGATATCGGCCAGTTCTTCGGCCGAAGGTCGCTCGTTGACCGTGGTATCCGCCATGAAAACCGTGTGACTTTGTCCAACCATCACATGAATGCCCTGTGGTGTGCGGTCTTTTTCAATGTCGATGACCCTGGCAATATCCTTGAAGGTCTGGGAATAGGGGCGGGTTACTCCGGTAATCATCGCTTCGCCCTGATCCATGGCAAGCAGCGCAGAGCCGAAAATATTGCGATCCTGGTTGACCATCCGTTTGATGTCACGTTCCATATGGCCTTTGCGGTGCAGACGCTCATAGAGCATGTTGACCATGTCCGGGACCAGCGGGCTATTGCGTGAGTTATGGATTTCAAACCGGTCGGGATCACTAACGCCCAGTTCACTGAGCTTTTCGCGCACGCGATCATCACGGCCAACCAGTACCGGTGTCCCATAGCCGCCATCTTGAAACTGAATGGCTGCGCGCAACACAACATCTTCTTCGGCTTCTGCAAAAATAACCCGTTTAGGGGCTATGCGGCAGGCTTCATAAGCTTGCGTAAGCACTGACGTGGTTGGGTTTAGTCGTGCTTTCAGGCTCTGACGATAGGCATCCATATCGTCGATAGGTTTTTGCGCAACACCGCTGTCCATTGCGGCCTTGGCAACCGCAGCGGAAACCACGTCCATCAAGCGCGGATCAAATGGCGCCGGGATGATATAATCTACGCCGAAAGTGGGTGCTTGCCCGCCATAAGCTGCGGCTACCTCTTCGGGAACCTGTTCGCGTGCCAGTTCGGCTATGGCCGTAGCCGCCGCTACCTTCATCTCGTCGTTGATCCGGGTGGCGCGAACATCAAGAGCGCCGCGGAAAATGAATGGAAAGCCGAGGACGTTGTTGACCTGATTGGGATAATCCGACCGTCCGGTGGCGACAATTGCGTCGGGCCGGGCCGCCTTGGCATCGGGCGGGGTGATTTCCGGATCAGGATTGGCCATCGCAAAGATAATCGGCTTGTCGGCCATATCCTTGACCATTTCCGGTTTCAGCGCGCCTGCCGCCGAGAGGCCAAGAAATACATCTGCGTCCTTCAGCGCTTCGGTCAGGTCGCGGGCATCCGTATCAATCGCATGCGCCGATTTCCATTGATCGACATTGTCGCGGCCCCGATAGATGACGCCGCTGCGATCACACATGGTGAGATTGTCATGTGGAACACCCATCGCCTTGATCAGCGCTGCGCAGGCAATGGCTGCGGCGCCAGCGCCATTGACGACGACTTTGATGTCCTCGACCTTGCGATCAGTCAGCAGGCAGGCATTGATGATCCCGGCTGCCGCAATAATCGCGGTGCCGTGCTGGTCATCATGGAATACCGGAATATTCATCCGGTCGCGCAAGGTTTGCTCGATAATGAAACAGGCCGGTGCGCCAATATCTTCCAGATTAATGCCGCCAAAGCTGGGCTCCATCAGCTCGACCGCGTTGATAAAGGCTTCGGTATCTTCGGTATTCAGTTCGAGGTCGATTGAGTCGACATCGGCAAAGCGTTTGAACAGGACGGCCTTGCCCTCCATTACGGGTTTGGACGCGAGTGCGCCTAAATTGCCAAGGCCCAAAATGGCGGTGCCGTTTGAGATCACTGCAACCAAATTACCTTTGGCGGTGTAGTCATAAGCGGTCGATGGATCTTCGGCGATAGCGCGGACCGGTACTGCGACACCGGGCGAATAAGCGAGACTCAAGTCCCTCTGGGTAGCCATTGGTTTGGATGCCACAATCTCGATTTTGCCGGGACGTCCGTGAGAGTGGAATAATAATGCTTCGCGTTCAGAAAATTCTACGTTGCTCTCGTTTTTATCGGCCAAATTATCTCTCCGTGATTCAGATTTTGGCATCCCCTGCCAACGTGCTGCGCGTCCCGAAACGTGCCTACTCTGAATGATGGGCATTGGGCAAGGCCTGCTACAATGCTGATTTGGAATAATAGAATCCAATTATGGAATTGGACCTCTTTTATGTCCCGCCATAGTTCGCTATCGCTTCTGTCATGTCCACGAAAGTTCAGCCCAAAAAAGCGAAAAAGAAAGCTGATGCGCAGCCAAAGCTGACGCCGATGATGGAGCAATATTTTGCGCTGAAAGAAAAGGCACAGGATTGTTTGCTGTTCTACCGGATGGGCGATTTTTTCGAACTGTTCTTTGACGATGCCAAGCTGGCCTCAGCGGCATTGGATATTGCACTGACTTCGCGCGGGAAAAATGCTGGGGAGCAGATCCCGATGTGCGGTGTGCCGGTCCATGCGGCGGAAAGCTACCTAGCGAAACTGATCCGTGCCGGTTTCAAGGTTGCCATTGCCGAACAAACTGAAACCCCCGCGGAGGCAAAAGCACGGGGCGGTTATAAGGCTTTGGTGGCACGTGACATTATCCGCTTTGTTACGGCTGGTACGTTGACTGAAGATACGTTGCTTGATGCGCGATCGGATAACATGTTGGTGGCCGTTGCCGAAGTGCAGGGTCAAATTGGGATCGCCGCGAGCGATATTTCGACCGGCGATTTCGAACTGATGCAGATTTCCGGTGACGAGCTGACCGCCGAATTGTCACGGATAGCGCCGTCGGAGGTTATTTGCAGCCCTTCGTTGGCGGCGCGGCTGGAAGCGGCTACCGAATGGCCTAAAGAGGATTTCGACAGTCAGCAGGCGGCGCGTAAGCTCAAGGTGCTTTTCGGGGTTTCAACACTGGATGGCTTTGGCAATTTTGCGAGGAGCGAACTGGCCGCGGCTGGTGGGTTGATCGCTTATATCGAACATGCGGCCCAAGGGGATACGCCGTTTTTGAAACCCCCGGTGCAGCGCCATGCGGGCGAATATCTACTGATCGATGGGGCCACGCGGGCGAGTCTTGAAATCGAAAGAACGATGGCGGGCGAGCGCAAAGGCAGCTTGCTCGACAATATCGACCGTACAGTGACGCCGGGCGGCGCGCGCCTGCTTGGCCGCGATCTTGCTGCGCCCCTTTTTGAAGAAGCGAAGATCAACCTTCGGCTCGGCGTGGTACAATGGTTTCACGATGCGCCTGCTATCAGGGATGCTGTGCGCGATGCGCTGAAAGCGATGCCGGATATCAGCCGTGCGCTTGGCCGGATATCGGCGGGACGCGGCAGCCCGCGCGACCTCGGACAGATTCGCGATGGTCTTGGCGGCGCGCGGCTTTTACGCGAACAGCTGGCACTGGATATGGCGCTGCCGGACTTGATGAACGCTCTGCTGCCCGCACTCGATGGCCATGGCGCGATGGTCGATTTGCTGGAACGGGCCTTGGTCGAAACGCCGCCGACGGACATGACTAACGGCGGCTATGTTGCATCCCGGTATGATCCGGCGCTGGACGAATTGCGCAGTGCCGGGTCTGATGGGCGCAAGGCAATTGCTACCCTTGAAGGGCGCTACCGAGAAGCGACCGGGATAAACACGCTAAAGATCAAGCATAATGCGGTTCTCGGCTATTTTGTCGAAGTGCCAGCGCGCCATGGCGATAGCCTGATGGCCGAAGATTCCGGTTTTGCACATCGCCAGACACTTGCGGGTGTGGTGCGGTTCAATTCGACGGAACTTCACGAGGAAGCCGTGCGGGTAACACAGGCGGGAGCCCATGCGCTGGCCGCAGAAGCCGCGCATTTTGAGGAACTGGTCGACCGGGTTTTACAGCGCAAGGATGCCATCGCGATCAGCGCCGATGCTCTGGCGCGGATTGATGTCGCATCCGCTCTCGCCGAGCGCGCGGTTGAAGGGCAGTGGTGCCGTCCTGAATTTGCAGATGGCAATGTGCTCGATATCAAAGCCGGACGCCATCCTGTGGTTGAGGCGGCACTCAGTGCATCCGGCGACCCGTTTGTCGCGAATGACTGTGCTTTATCCAATGATGAACGGCTTTGGCTGGTCTCCGGCCCCAATATGGGCGGTAAATCGACCTTTCTGCGCCAGAATGCATTGATCGTTATCCTGGCGCAGGCGGGCGGTTTCGTGCCTGCTGCCTCGGCCAGCCTCAGTCTGGTCGATCGCTTGTTCAGTCGGGTCGGTGCCTCCGACAACCTCGCACAAGGCCGTTCGACATTCATGGTCGAGATGGTCGAAACCGCGACGATTCTTAGTCAGGCGACGAAAAAGAGCTTTGTCATTCTTGATGAGGTGGGACGGGGCACGTCCACCTATGACGGCCTAGCGCTGGCATGGGCTGTGGTCGAAGCCGTGCATGAAACCAATCAATGCCGCTGTCTGTTCGCAACCCATTATCACGAACTCACAAGGCTCGCCGATCGGCTTGATGCTATGTCTTTGCATCATGTCCGTGCACGCGAGTGGAAGGGGGACCTCGTATTGCTCCATGAGCTCGCTAAAGGCCCGGCGGATCGTAGCTATGGTCTGGCCGTCGCTAAGCTGGCGGGTATTCCCAAACCCGTTTTGAAACGCGCCAAGTCGGTTCTGGATAAACTCGAAGCAGGCAAGGCCGAAACAGGTGGCCTTGCCGCTGGGTTGGGCGATTTGCCATTATTTGCCGCAAGCCTTGCCGAAGAGGAGGAGCAAACCGATATGTTGAGAGAAGCATTGAAGGATTTGGATATTGATGCGTTGAGCCCGCGTGACGCGCTCGATCAGCTTTATGCTCTCAAATCCGTACTGGAACAGGAAGAATAATGAACCGTTGGATCATCATCGTCATGTCTGTGCTGCTGTTGGGTGGGGCTGCCTATGTCTATAGCTCCCGCAGTGCCAACGCAGAACCACTGGAAGTGGGAGCCGCCGCTCCTGATTTTGAAACCACTGGCGCACTGGCAGGCAAACCGTTCGAAATCAGCTTGTCGGAAAAATTGGAAAATGGACCAGTTGTACTCTATTTTTTCCCCAAAGCGTTTACACAAGGCTGCACGATTGAGGCCAATATGTTTGCAGAAGCGACCGCTGATTTTGAGGCTGCGGGTGCCACGGTCATCGGTATGTCCGGCGACGACATTGACACGCTGACGAAATTCTCGGTTGAGGAATGCCGCGACAAATTTGCCGTAGCGCGGGCTGATGAAGCCGTGATGGATGGCTATCAAGTCCGCATGGAACCTACATTGGCGCTCACCAATCGAACGAGCTATGTTATTGGTCAGGATAGTAAAATTGCGTTGGTTCATAGTGCACAGGATCCAAAGGGGCACGTGAAAATGACTCTCGATAAAGTGAAGCAACTCGCGCGCGCAAAAATCGCCGCGCCGCCTGAAAATTGATAAACATGTTGCATTTGCCATGAAGCTGGATTGAAAGACCGCATGACCGACCACCAAACCAATCACGCACCGGATCCTGCCATGCTGGCAAAGGCCGAAACACTCACCGAAGCTTTGCCTTATTTGCAGCGCTATGCCGGCAAGACTTTCGTCGTCAAATATGGCGGCCATGCGATGGGCGACCCGGCACTGGCGCGCAATTTTGCTGAGGATGTGGTGTTGTTGAAGGCTGTCGGGATTAACCCGGTAGTGGTTCACGGCGGCGGCCCGCAAATTGGCGCAATGCTGGAGCGGGTTGGGGTCGAAAGCGAATTTGTCGATGGCTTGCGGGTGACGACCAAGGAAACCGCCGAAATTGCAGAGATGGTTCTGTCCGGCGCTATTAACAAGGAACTCGTGAGCTGGATAGAAAAGGCAGGCGGCAGTGCCATCGGCATTTCTGGCAAAGACGGCGGCTTTGTCAAAGCCGCCAAGCTGCGCCGCACGGCCCGTGATCCAGATAGCAATATCGAACGGATTATTGATCTTGGTTTTGTCGGAGAGCCCAAAAAGGTAGACCGCAGCGTTGTCGATACCATATCGACCGCCGGCATGATCCCGGTCATCGCTCCAATAGGCGTGGGAGAAGATGGTCATACCTATAATATCAATGCCGATACAATGGCTGGTGCCGTCGCGGCTGCACTCAGGGCCTCTCGATTGTTTTTGCTGACCGATGTGGCAGGCGTGCTGGACAAGAAAGGTGAATTGCTAACTGATCTAAACCCTACCGACATCAAGCGTCTGCAGGGCGATGGCACGATATCGGGAGGGATGATTCCCAAGCTGGAAACTTGTGTCAATGCGGTGATGAGGGGAGTGGATGCAGCGGTGGTGCTGGATGGCCGCGTGCCCCATGCGATGTTGCTTGAAATCTTTACCAGTCAGGGGGCTGGCACATTAATCCGGGATGATTTTGAAGCGGTTGATTAATTTCCGAACTGTATTATACTGTTGATACAGTAATTTGTTGGCATAGATAGCTTGGCATTGAGCTGCACAATCGTCTAATGGCCATCATGAGATAAAAAGGTTTCGGTCCATGTTTTACGCCCTGTTTCAGATTATCAGTATTTTGCTGACTGTCGCGATCACCGTCATCATTGTGCAAGCGATTATGAGCTGGCTTCTCGCGTTTAACGTTATCAACCTGCAAAATGACATTGCCCGGGCACTCTGGACGACATTGGATGCGCTGACGGCACCGATTTACCGGCCTATCCGGCGGATCATGCCGGATTTCGGATCGATTGATCTGACCCCGATGGTTGTGATTATCGGGATCATTATCCTGCAGGATGCCATTATTCCTCCGCTTGCTGCGGCGCTCATTCCGGTTTTATGACCAAGAACGGGGCGGCGATAATCAACGGCAAGGCCTATGCCGCAAGTCTTCGCGAACGTATCAAGGCCGAAGTCCCGAAATTTCAGGAACAGACAGGGCGAGCGCCCGGACTTGCAGTAGTGCTCGTCGGCGATGACGCCGCGAGTCAAGTCTATGTCGCGTCCAAGCATAAAGCGACCATCGCCGCTGGCATGGAAAGCTTCGAACACCGCCTTCCAGCGGACACAAAACAGGAAGACCTGATCGCTCTGGTTGAAAAACTGAACGCAGACGAAGCCGTGGACGGAATATTGGTGCAATTGCCCCTGCCAGGTCACCTTGATGAAAAAGCCGTCGTCATGGCGATTGACCCTGACAAGGACGTTGATGGCCTGCATGTTATCAATGCCGGCCGGCTGGCTAATGGAGAAGAGGCGTTGACGCCCTGTACTCCGCTCGGCAGCCTGATGCTGCTCAAAGATCAGCTCGGCGATTTGTCGGGCCTGAATGCAGTGGTTGTTGGCCGGTCGATATTGGTCGGCAAGCCGATGGCGCAGCTGTTACTTCGCGAAAACTGCACCGTCACCATGGCGCATAGCCGGACCCGCGATCTGCCGGACGTGGTGCGCCGCGCCGATATTGTCGTGGCCGCGGTCGGCCGCGCCGAGATGGTCAAGGGCGATTGGCTCAAAGATGGCGCGGTGGTGATTGATGTCGGGATTAACCGGCTAGCGCCCGAGGCTGGTAAGGAAAAAGGCCGTCTGGTAGGTGATGTTGCCACAGCAGAAGCGATGGACCATGTCCGTGCAATTACGCCGGTTCCGGGCGGGGTAGGCCCGATGACCATTGCTGTGCTATTGCGCAATACATTGGTCGCTGCATCAATGCGTGCGGGCCTGGTTAAGCCTGAAGGATTTTAGTTTATGAAGCGATTGTTGGCAGCGTTCGGAATGGCATTGTTGTTGGCGAGCTGTGCCAGTAATGGTCGACCCAATGATCGCGAGCGGTTTTTGCGGGCCGCAGGCAAACCGGTCGCTAATCCCAGCGATATTGTGAAAGCCGAGTTGGCCTTTGCCCGGCTGGCCCGGGAAGAAGGACAATGGACAGCCTTTCGCGAAACCGCAGCCGCTGATGCAATCATGTTCACGCCGGAGCTTGTGAACGCGCAAGTCTGGCTAAAGGGCAAGGCGGATCCGTCGCAGGCAACAGAATGGCAGGCGCATAAAATATTCATGTCCTGTGACGGCAGCATGGGTGTAGCAACCGGTGCTTGGCAGGGCGCAAGCGGTGGTACTGGCTATTTTACGACTATCTGGCAAAAACAGGATGCCGAAAGCCGGCGTCAGCGCGGCAAGGACGTGGAATGGAAATGGATTTTCGACCATGGTGTGCCTTTGGACAAGCCCTTGGCAGAACCGGATTTCGTGACGACCAGAGTGGCCAGCTGCACCAAAGGCATGCCCACTGCCTCTGCCGCTGCACCTAGCGGTGAGAAAATAAAAAGCGGCTTTTCTGCGGACCGCACCATGTTCTGGAGCGCTGAAAGCTCAGCCGACAAATCGCGGTCTATATTGGTGCGTGTGTGGGATGGTAGCGCATGGGAAGATGTTATTTTTGACGATGTGGCGGCGCCGATCAAATGACCGAGCTATTTGTTTCTGCCCTGATCACATTTTTCGTGGCGATTGATCCGCCAGGCTGTGCCGCCATTTATGCCAGCATGACAACCGACGCGGGTCCTCGCCAACGACGTGCAATGGCATTTCGCGCGATATTTGTTGCGACGATAATATTGCTGATCTTTGGCTTTTTTGGCGAGGCTCTGCTCCATGCGATGGGTGTCAGCCTTGACAGTTTCCGGATAGCCGGCGGGATCATGCTGTTCATTATTGCGATTGAAATGGTGTTTGAAAAACGCACGGAACGCCGTGAAGGCCGGGCGCAGGAAATTATCGATACGCCAGAGATTGAGGATGTGTCGATTTTTCCGATGGCTATGCCGATGATCGCTGGCCCGGGCTCGATCGCGGCGCTGATGCTGTTCATTGGCCGCAGCGACGGTTGGAACGAGCAACTGGTCGTGCTTGCGGCCATGGGCGCCATCCTGTTGGTCATGCTGGTATCAATGCTGGCCGCCGGCCCGTTGATGAAAATATTGGGTCAGAAAGTCGAAACTGTTATTACTCGCGTGCTCGGCGTGATCTTGGCGGCGCTGGCGATCCAATTTGTGGTTGATGGTATAAAGGCCAGCTTTCTATAATTTTCGCGCTTCCTCTATCAGCATGACGGGTACGCCTTGTTTGATCGCATAAGCCATGCCTGCGGCTTCGCTGATCAATTCCTGTGCTGCTTCATCATAGACCAGCGGTGTCCGCGTCATCGGACAAACCAATATTTCCAGCAGTTTGGTATCAAATATCTCGGCCGGGACATTAGACATTATTGAAGCGTCACACGGCCTTCGTCACCATCTTGCCGTCCGAAGAACTCGAGCAACTGGATGATGAGTTCTGCACGATTCGAAAGACCATCAATTTCCAGTAAAGCCTGTTTGGATGCCGCATCGAACGGGGCAATCTGGGCGATACCGTTGACGAACGCGGTGTCATCGAGCCGTCCGATACTGTCCCAATCCACCTGATATCCCTGCAGTTCGGCAAATTTGCGCGATTCTATTTCGAGCGCAGCCCGTTCAGCGCTGGCCAGCACCTCATCCTGTTCAGCGTTTTCTTCAATCTCAGCTCGCACCTGACGAAAAGCCGTGGATGCGTCCAGCTCTTCTATAACCCGAAACCGGGAAACGCCTTCCAGTACAATATTGAACCGTCCGTCATCCATCGCTTCAATGTCGATAATCTTGCCAACACAGCCAACGTCGAACAGCTGCGGCACATCGCCATCTGTCTTTGGCTGGATCATCCCGATTTGCCGATCACGCGCCATGGCATCATTAATCAACGCGCGGTAACGTTCCTCAAAAATATGCAGCGGCAAGTGCATGCCGGGGAACAGCAGCGCGCCAGCCAAAGGAAAGATCGAGATGCGTTTGGTTTCGGTCATATCTACCCGAACAATATCGCAGACAGCTTGCGACGGGTGGCTGATACCCATTCGTCTTCCAGACCGACCACTTCAAACAATGACAGCAGTTTTGCCCGTGCGGCACCATCATTCCAGTCCTTGTCAGCCTCGATAATTGAAAGCAGATGATCCGCCGCGCCATCATGATCACCCGAAGCAATCATGGCGCTGGCCAGATCAAAGCGGGCCTGATGATCCTTTGGATTTGCAGCAACAGCAGCTTTCAGTGCATCTGCTTCACCATCATCCGGCTTGTCTTTCGCCAGCGCCAGAGCAGAGCTGGCCCGCTCAATAGCCGGATCGCTGGTCATGGCATCCGGAATACCTGCCAAGGCGGCTTCTGCTTCGGGCAAGTGGTCGGCAAGGACCAAGGCGCGAATCAATCCGCCAACGGCCTCTGCGTTGTCAGGGGCCATATCCGCTATCTGCGCAAATATTCCCGCAGCTCGCTCACCATCACCCTGTCCGAGTACGTCTTCTCCCATAGCAAGTAGCGGAACAATATCTTGTTTCGGCTCTTCACCGTTGCCCGCGCCGACGGGGAGCTGTTCCAGCAACTGGTCGAGAATCTGCCCTAATTGGCTTTCGGTGCGCGCAGAAGTCAGATCAGCGACCGGTTTCCCCTGAAATATCGCATAGACGGTGGGAATCGACTGGACCTGAAATTGCGATGCGATGAACTTGTTCTCATCAACATTCACTTTGGCGAGCATGACACCTTTGTCGGCATAACTGGCCGCGACTTTCTCAAGCACCGGCGTCAAGGCTTTGCACGGCCCACACCATTCGGCCCAGAAATCAAGAATCACCAGCTTATTCATGCTGGGCGCGACTACGGCTTGTTGAAATTCTTCAACCGCCTTCTGTTCGTCCACTGTTAATCCTGCTGTCGCCAATTTTCGTTCCCTTATAATTTTGGCCGATCCCCGTTTCAGATCCGCTGCTTTAGGACCATTTCTCAAGGGAATCGCGTGGTGATTTCTAATATAATCGCAACTTATGTGGGGTCGAACCCATCAAAGCCAAGCATATTTTTACTTTTCATAGCCATGGATTGCAAAATGGGGCTTGCCGGGCTGTATAACCCATGCTAACCGCGCGCCTCAACTGCTGATGACGATAGCATATAACCCAATGTCACAGCAGCGCCGAGCGGGCGTAGCTCAGGGGTAGAGCACAACCTTGCCAAGGTTGGGGTCGAGAGTTCGAATCTCTTCGCCCGCTCCATTTTTAGCCAAATATTGTCGATGAGGTTGATCTGTTGCCGTTTAAGGTGGGCTTGCTCATGCCAGCACATGCTTTTCGACTCGAACCGGGATACCGATCAAGGCCTCACGCTTGTCATCATAGCATCTTTGGAATTTTAGGCCGGAACGCCCTGGAGAGGCTGTTCAGCGCCGAGAATCATGGACTCCGACGTCTCCTCTACAGCACCGGTATCTTCCTTGGCTTAACGGGTTCCTAACGGATTGCAGTCTATATTCCACCTGGGGGAATTTATATGATGGGCCGGGCAGCGGCCGATTGATTTTTCAAAACCAGAACAGGTTGAAAGACGAGGGCATCTGTTAGTGATGGGCCATAATGTATCAAATATTATGCTGACCGTTGACACGGAGCTTTCTGCTGCCCTGCACCAGCAAGGATTTAGCGCTGCCGCCAATTTTGACGGCTCGATATTGGGGCGCTGTGGTGCGGGCGATTTCGGAATTGTGCATCAAATGGGCAGGCTTGACGATTATGGCCATAAAGCTGTGTTCTTCATCGACCCCATGCCTGCGCTGGTTTACGGTGAACAGATCGTCGCGGATATGGTTGGCCCGGTTGTGGAGCGTGGGCATGAAGTGCAGCTGCATATGCACACGGAATGGCTGGAATGGGCAAAGGATTCGCCGGTGGAAGATCGCTGGGGACGTAACCTAGCGGATTTCGACTTTGAGGATCAGGTACGATTGTTGAAATTTGCAACGGGTGTTCTAACAAAAGCTGGCGCGCCGACGCCCACTGCTTTTCGGGCCGGAAATTTCGGGGCAAATGACGACAGCTTGCGTGCTTTGCGTACTGCTGGACTGACCTGGGATTCAAGTTTTACGCCTTGCTCCTCCCTACGGCATTGCAAGATCAACGTGCCAAAAAACCAGATTGCACCTGTTTTGAAAAGCGGCGTGGTGGAATTGCCCGTGGCCGGAATATTGGACGGGCCAAATGCGATCAGGCCGGCCCAGATTTGCGCACTCTCGACGGCGGAAATGAAGGCGGCGATGGTTCATGCCTACATGGAACATCATCCCGTTTTTGTAACTGTAACACATAGTTTTGAATTGCTGTCCCGCGACCGGTCACGCCCCAACGGTTCGGTGGCGAAGAGGTTCGATCAAATCGCCGCCTTTATCGCCGCGCATGACGGTTTGCAGACATCCGGTTTTAACCAGTTGTCGGTCAGCAAGCTGCTTGAGCATGAGCAAAATTTTACCCGGCTTGGCCCCAAGCGATTGCGTGGTGCGATGCGAATGGCAGAGCAGCTATGGGCAACCTGGCGATATGAGCGCAGCGTGATGCCAGTCTGATGGAGGTGGTAGTCGCACGCAAATAAAAAACGGCGACGCTTTGCAGCGCCGCCGTCATTTGGATTCACTAGGTCCGACTATTGAAGTCAGAGACTAGAATTCGTAGCGAACGCCGACTTTGATAGCCCAGCGTGATGGCAGGACATCGATTTCGTTGTCACTGCCGACATTGAAGCCTGAGATCAGGTATTGGCCGGTTGTGCTGTCAACGCTACCATCAACCAAATCAAGGCGGCCATCAGATGTCTGATTGCGGCGTGCGTTACCATTCGAGTCAATAAAGTTCAGGAAATTGTCAAAAACGCCGTAGATTTCGATGCGATCGTCAACACCAAACAAAGTGCCTGGTCCCGGAATCTGCTGGGACAGGCGAATGTCGAGATCATAATACCAATCATTGTTACACGTATTACGCGGAATGGTTTGACCGCGATATTTGCTGATACATTTGTTTGCTGAAATGAAATCCTCGAGACCACTCGCTGCATCAGCTGCAGTTTGCAAAACTGCACCGGTATCGCGGTTAACCAAGTCAACAAATCTCACATTTGGGTCATTCAAACCTGTCGGGATGTATAGCAATCCGGCATCACGGCTTGACGAGATTTCGTCAAAACCTGGATTGCCGTCAAATGTAACGCTGTAGGGCAGGCCGGACTGGGCCGAGAAGAAAAAGCCCAAACCAGTTTTGTAATCATCGAAAAGAGTCTCTTCGAAATTTGCCGCAAAGGTAATGTTGTGACGGATTTCAAAGTTCGATGTTGATACACTTGGATTCTGACGATCAAATGCCGCTGTACGGGTGAAGTTTGACGTTGCGGTTGAACTGGATGAGTCCCGGCGATTATTTGAATCTGTCCAAGCATAACCGAGAGATACAAAAACATTGCCACCATCAGTGAAAAGTCCGCGGTCGAAATTTTTCGACAAAATTGCGGATACTGTGTGGCTGTTATAGGAACCAGCATTGGTGAGCTGAATTTCGTCTTCGCGCCGTGTGTTGAAACAAGCATCGGTTACATTGACAAAGCCACCGGTTGTTCCGCTACCCTGGAAGGTCGCATCACAGCCGACATTTAGTGCGTCAATCGATGAATAAAGCGGACGACCATCTATGGTGAAGCCGTTCAAGCCTTTGTTTGGATCAATTGCATAGGTGAGATCTACAAAATTGAAGGGATTCCGGTTGCGGCTAAAGATATAGTCAACATTCAGTCCCCAGTTACTAAAGAAACCGCCGTCATTCGTACCAAAGCGTGTTGCAACGCCCAAATTGGCACGCAAGACAGTTGGAATTTTCAAGTTTGGATCTGTCGATTGAACAGAAGCCCTGCCTGCTTGCGCAGCGTTGACGGCAGCATCAACCGCGCACTGCGGTATACCTGTAAAAGCCCCCCCACCGGGTGTAACGTCGACCTGTCCACCTGCAGTCAAGCCAGCACACTCTGCACTGGATAAAGTACCAATTGCTGAAGCAAAACCGTCATTTGAAAAAGCGTTAGAGAACCAGACGGTTGGATCACCGCCCGAGAAGATGCCAACGCCGCCCTTGACTTGCGTATTGCTAAAGAAGCCGTCGTTGAACATATTGTAGGTGAAGCCCAAGCGAGGCAAGATTACCGGATCAAGAGAACCAAAAGACACTGCATTTGTGAAGCCATAGCGCTGTTGGAAAAGAGGATTAGCGCGCGGTGCATCACCACTATACCAATCCAATCGGACGCCGCCAAGAAGGTTCAACTGGTCCGTGGCTTGCCATTCATCCTGCGCATAGATGGAAAAGATAGAACGCTTGAAGGAAGCAGAGGCATCATTGATATCACCCGTGCTCGACGCTGAAATCAAGAAACCGTCGGTATCTCCGTTAATCAAGTCGTCTGTGCCGAAGAAGGTGTTGAATGATCTGCCATCATTGAGCAAACCAGCCCGCAAAGCATCGACATTTGCAAAATTGAACATGCCCGTCGCATTAATGGCGAACAGGTTGAACACATCGGCGCGATTACCCTCTATGCCCAATGTGAATGTGTGATCTCCAGACTCAAGCCGTCCTTTGACCTTAAACTGATCAACAGTTTGTTGAAGATCATTAGCTGACCGGAACTGACCCGGCCCGGCTTCGAAAAAGCCTGTCTCGCAACCGGCTGCGTCAGTATCACAGCCAAATGGTGTTGTTACGCCGACCCGGATAATCGGAATTGGGTTACCATTTTGTGCTTCACCGCCATTAATCGGGTCTTGAATATCAGTGATTTCAGAGCGGGATAGACGAATCTCTGTCGAGAAATTGTCGGTCCATTGTGAGAAAAGCCGACCAGAGAAATAGTCTGACTTGGTGCCTTCGACACGAAAGCTCTGTAGGCCGGTTGCTACGCCGCTGCCCAACGAATCTTCAAACTGTTTGGCTTCATTGAGATGCTGGTATGAGAGTTCCAAACGATGGTCGTCATTGATGAACCAGTCTAGGCGGCCAAAATAACGCTCATTGCGTTCCGGGTTCGTACGAACCAGTGGACCTACTGCTATGCCGTAGGTATTTTCGATAATGCCGGCGATTTCATTAAACGTGTCTACATCGATGAATTCCTGAACATTTGGATAGCCTGCGCCAATCGGACCATCTGTTACCGGAACACCAGAGAACTCAGCTTGCTCATAGCCAACGTGGAAAAACAGCTTATCTTCGACAATCGGGCCGGACAGTGTAGCGCCCCAACGCTTGTTGTTAAAAGAAGATGGTGGGGCAGATATACCACCAGCAGTATCACCGGTCAGCCCATCATCCTGATACTCAAAAAACGCCGTGCCATGAAAATCATTGGAGCCTGATTTGGTTACAACGTTGATGGCACAACCGGTAAACTGGCCATATTCTACGTCAAATGGGGCAAGTTCGACAGATGTTTCTTTGATGGAATCGAAAGGCAACGGGAGCGAATTACGTGAAGCAAAGGGTGTACCGTTCAAGCCGAAAGTGTCGGCTTGAACGATGCCATCGACCGTAAATGTGTTAGCGCGGTCATTTGCGCCCAAGCAGGTAACGCGGTCCACTGTGCCGCCTTGTTCGCGGCTCAAACTGACGCGCGGATCAATTCGGATTACGTCACGAATGTCGCGGTTAATTGTTGGGACGCTTTCCAATACGTCTTGGTTGAACGCTTGGCTTGGGCCGATCGCGAGTTGTGTAACGTTGGCGCGTTGCGCGGATACAATAATGATGTTTTCATCGGCGCTGCTGGTCAAAGTGAAGGTCAGTGAAGTTTCACCCGACAAATTGATAAATGCGTTTTCTACGGTCTGACCTTCAAAGCCCGCAGCAGTAGTAGTTACAGAGTAGGGACCACCCGTTTGCAGGCTGCTGGCACCGAAAGAGCCGTCTGAGCTGGTCGTCAATGTCCGTTTCGCGCCTGTGCGGGTGTCGGTAATAACAACCGTCGCACCGCTTATCGGGGAACCGGTTTCATCAAGAACCGTTCCATCAAAGCCGGATGTTGTTTGCTGCGCGGCGGCTGGTGTGGCTAGCAGGCCTGCTGTGGAAAGGCTGACAACGCTGGCTGCCAAAAGATATTTCATTTTCATGTTCGATTTCCCCGTACTGGTCTTCACAGTGATAAACATCTGTCGAAGACGCCGAAGGCAATCTTCTCGGATGTCGCTGGAAGCTCCCTAGAGGCCTAAAATGACAGTTTTGTCACAACCGCAACCAATAAATTTTGCATTGCAGCAATTTATTTTTATCCACAATTTATCAAGGGGTTGGAATCTTGCCGCACAGAGCAGGCAGGATCAGCTGCGCTTTGATTTATCTTATTGAATTATATCAGTTATTGATTTTACAATTGCCGAAAAATCACTGGTAACAGCCGTTTTCGACTGTTGCGAATTTATCACGATGTCTGCATGGGTCTGTGAAGGTTCGACAAATTTATCATGCATCGGATCGACTTGATTGGCGAATGCTTCGCGCACCGAGTCGGCGGTTCGGCCACGTTCCCGGACATCCCGCTCAAGCCGCCGTTTAAATCGAACGGCGCTGTCGCAGCGCACGAATACCGACAGATCAAATAATTGCCGCAATGGTGCGTGGTGCAATATCAATATGCCGTCGACCAATATGATCGGGCGTGGTTCGGTCAGCTGTGTTTCCAGTTTAGGCATGTGGGTTGGAAAATCGTAAAGCGGGCGTTGGATGGATGCTCCCTGTTTGAGCAGGCTCAATTGCGCGCACATCTTGTCAAAATCCACGGCATCGGGATGATCGAAATTCGGACCGCCTTTCCCTTCCGGTGCATCGCCATAACCGAAGAAATAGTCGTCTTGCGGCAGGATCACACATTGCTCTGGTCCCAATGCTTCATAGATATGTGCGGCGAGAGTTGATTTACCCGAACAACTGCCCCCGCTAATCCCGACAACCTTCGGGGTCATGCCAATCCAATTTCGCGCAGGCGTTCCATCAGATAGTCATGCGCCGTAATTGGCTCCCGATAGAGATCAGAGTGCTCCTCATCCACGCATTGTGGCAAGGTTTCTATCAGATAGTCCGGTCGGAAATGCAGGAAGAAGGGCATGGAATAGCGTGAATGCCCACGCCTTTCCGGTGCAGGATTGACAACCCGGTGCGTCGTCGAGGGCAACCGGTTGTTGGTAAGCCTTTGCAGCATATCACCAATATTAACCGCAAGCTCGCCCGGCTTTGGGGTTACCGGGCGCCAGTTGCCTTGTTTGTCGAGTAGCTCAAGCCCTGCTTCTTCTGCGCCGATGAGCAAGGTGATCGTATTGATATCCTCATGCGCAGCGGCCCGTACTGCCGGGGAGTCTGCTGGTACAGGCGGATAATGAATCAGACGCAAGATACTGTTACCGTCGCGCACAGTGTCGTCGAAAAAATCAGGATCCAAATTGAGAAAGCGCGCAATCCCCTCCAATATCCGTTGCCCCGCCCGGTCAAAGGCGGCGAAGAGATCCAGATAGCAATCGCGAAAGCCATCCACTTCGTCAGGCCAGATATTTGCACTCATGAACGGTTCAAATTCGTGACCTTCCGGCAGTTGCCGGCCAATATGCCAGAACTCCTTAAGATCATGGATGTCCGAATCCTTTGCAGCCTCGGTTCCGAAAGGTGTGTAGCCGCGTGCGCCGCCACCGCCTTCTACATAATATTTCCGCTTCACATCATCCGGTAGCGCAAAAAAAGCGCGGGACATTTGTTCGGCCTTTGCGATCAAGTCATCCGGGATGCCGTGATCAGCAATAACCGCAAAACCCCAATCGGAAAAGGAATTGCCGATGCGCGCGGCAAAGGCATCCTTGTCCTGATCAGCCAAGGTGAGTGAAATAGATGATAAGGGATCATGGTTCTGCGACATAACGCTATGATGCTCCGCGAAATGGGTTTGTCAATCGCTCGAGCTTAGCCGAGCGACAATAATAAGCCGGCCAACGCTGCACTCATCAGGTTAGCCAGCGATCCCGCAGCCAGTGCTCTCAGGCCAAGACGTGCGATTACCGGGCGTTGATTGGGGGCCAATCCACCAGTGACCGCCAGCTGGATGGCGATCGACAGGAAGTTGGCAAAGCCGCACAGGGCGAATGTCACGATTGCTACTGTCGTCGGGGACAGGGTATCAGCCATGCCGCCGAGATCGCTGAATGCAACAAACTCGTTCAGGACAACCTTGGTCCCGAAAAGTCCGCCGGCTGCAAAAGCCTCTTCCCATGGCACGCCGAGTAGAAACATGATTGGACCGAATACGTAGCCAATGATTTGCTGGAAGCTCAGGCCCGGCTGGCCAAACCAGCCGCCAATGCCTCCTAATATGCCATTGGCCAAAGCGACCAGAGCGACAAAAGCCAGGACCATGGCGCCCACTGCAACGGCAATTTTTACACCGGTTTGTGCACCCATGGACGCGGCCATGATAATATTCGCGGGCTTTTCTTCTTCATAGTCAACGGCGACGACCAGTTCTTCCGGTGCCTCGGCATCGGGATTATCCGGCATGATGATTTTCGCCATCATAATACCGCCTGGTGCTGACATGAAAGCGGCGGCGAGCAGATAGTCAATGCGGATGCCCATGGACGCATAGGCAGCCAATATCGTTCCCGCCACACCGGCCATCCCGACGCTCATGACGGTAAAAAGCTGAGATTCCGTGAGCTTCGCCAGATACGGCCTGATAACAAGCGGGGATTCGGACTGGCCAACGAAGATATTCGCTGCGGCGCAGAGAGATTCGACTTTCGATATGCCGGTAACTTTCTGGATCCCGCCGCCGACCCATTTGATGATAAACTGCATCACGCCAAGATAATAGAGAATGGATATCAATGCAGAGAAGAAGATGATCACCGGCAGCGCGGCTATGGCAAAGCTGTTGCCGCCCATTTCTGGTGTCGCGAGCGGGCCAAATATGAAATTTGTACCATCCGCTGCATAGCTGAGCAGGTTGGATACACCCGTAGACATCGCCTCGATAACGTTTTTACCGGCAGGTACATAAAGCACGAGGACAGCGATGCCGGCCTGCAATGCGAATGCCGCGGCGACAACACGAAGGCGGATATTGCGCCGTCCAGTTGAAAGAGCGACGGCGAGCGAGATGATCACAGCCATGCCAGCCATGCTTGTCAAAATAGCGGTCATTTAGCGATCCATTCCCATCAGTCTTACCACGTTACTTCCCCCTGCGACCCGGTGTACGCCGATGTCAATTGATCCAATATGTCACCAATATCGTCACTTAAGATAAGTTGTTCGCGGCGAGCGGATGACATGAAGCCGTGCCCCGCGACGTTGTCCAGAAATGCAGTGAGCGAATCCCAATAGCCGTTGACGTTCAATAGCCCAATGGGTTTGCCGTGATAGCCAAGTGCTTTCCACGTCCATGCTTCAAATAGCTCGTCCAGTGTGCCTATGCCGCCCGGTATGGCCACAAATCCATCGGTGAGCTCAGTCATTTTCGCTTTGCGTTCATGCATGGATGTAACGACATGAAGCTCGGTAAGGCCGGTATGTGCAACCTCATGGTCTTTCAGCATTTCGGGTATGACACCATAAACCTTGCCTCCGCCCGCCAGGACAGAATCGGCGATGATCCCCATCAAGCCCAGGCGTCCGCCGCCAAAGACCAGGTCGATTCCACGCTCGGCCATCACTTGACCCAATTTTTTTGCTGTCTGGGCGAAAGCAGGGTCACCCCCGGCGCTTGCACCGCAATAAACCGCCAATCTTTGCACAAATTCCCCTTTTGGACCGACCAATATCCCCGCAAATGCCTCTGACTATACCATCACACAAGCACTTCCGATTCCTCCCTAGAGGAAATTGGCCGAGAGTCACGATTCCTTTTTCTGGTCGACTTTTGGTGCTTTTTTTTCGATCCGGACCGCGCTAGGCAATAAAGATGACAGCGATTTCAGAAACAAAGCACATCCCTCGGGGTCTTTTCGTCATTTGCGTTTTATACGGCGGCATGGCGAGTTTGGCGGGGATTTTGGGTAACAAGCTGGTGGCGCTTGGACCATTGGCGGTGGAAGCAGGCATATTCGCATTCATTCTGCTGGTGGTATTGGCAGGAGCAGTGGCCGAAGTTTACGGTCGGGCCACGGGCAATCGAATAGTGGTTTTTGGATTCGTGCCCATCATTGTGTCGATGATATTGATCCAGCTGGTTTTGGCCTTGCCCCCTGCATCATTCTGGGAAGAAGAAAAGCGCGTTGCCTTTGACATTATACTCAACCAGTCGACCAGGCTGATGTTCGCGGGGATCATTGCCTATGGGACATCCCAGTTGCTCAATGTTTTCATTATCACAAGGCTGAGAGGGGAAAGCGGCAAACTGCTGTGGCTCCGAAGTATGATTGCAGGCGTCGTGAGTCAGGCCGTTGATACGGTTATTTTCATTACGGTCGCCTTTTACGGCGTTGCGCCATTGATGAAAATCATGCCGGGTCAGCTGTTGGCAAAAGTCATATTATCCGCCGTCTTCGTACCGCCGCTGGTCTATGGTATCGTGCGGATGGCCAGGCGACTTGACGCGGAGTGAAGTTTTTTCGGCTTTCCTTGTTCAAATGGCTAACATTCGGCTGCATGGCCTTCATTGCCGCTTGCTCCGCACCGGCCGAACAACCCGCTCCATCCCCTGACACTAATATTGTCACCATAGTCGGAGCGATTCATGGTCAGCACCGCCGCAGCGAAGACTATTCCTTGGCGGTCTTGCGGTTGGCGATAGTCAAATTTGATCCCGACATAATCATGGTCGAATTGCCACCCGAGCGCTTCGCCACGGCATCTGTAAATTTCGAAAAATTTGGCGAAGTCCGCGAGAGCCGGGCGGATGACTTCCCCGAACTGACCGATGTTGTTTTTCCGCTGCGGCAAGAGCTCGGTTTTGAAATGGTCCCGGTTGCGGCTTGGACGCAGGAAATTGCCGATGACCGGCGTGCCGCGTTGGCGCTGCTGGAAAAGGATCCGGCCCGAGCGCAAGAGTGGGCTGCATATCAAGCCGCTATCGCATCTTATGGTCAAGCGGTCAGAGGGCGTTCCGATGATCCTCTTTTCATTCACAGCCAGGCCTATGACAGCGCCGTAAAAGAGCGGCAGCAGGTCTATGAGAAGATGTTCGGCAACGATCTGGGTCCTGGCGGCTGGCAGAATATCAACGCGGCCCATTATCAAAAAGTCTCTGCTGCGCTGGATCAGCTCAGGGGGCAGGGAAAGCGGATATTGATAGTCTATGGTGCCTGGCACAAATATTGGTTTCTGGAACAACTGGAGACACGCGACGATATCCGGTTAGTGGATGCGGCGAACCTGTTTAAAGACTAGCGGCGAATCTCTTCACGGTTTTCTATCGCCAGTATCTCGGGTGTATCAATATCGAGCAAGCTGCCTTCCGGAGCGGATACAAGATGGGCTGTCTGCAACAGTTTTCTGGCACCTTGATCTCCCCTAAGGTTCTGAAGTGCCGAAAACTGGCTGGACGGGAAGATTGCAGGAGGCATGATCTTGTCATCGTCGCCCGATCCAACGATTGCCTTGCGGTCACGATTCTCAAAGGCCTGAGACAGATTCCGGATATGCTGACGTTTGATATAAGGCATATCGGCCAAGCAGATATACAGGGCTCCGACACTGCGTTCTGCTGCCAGCCGGGCTGCGCATCGAACCGACGTGGCCTGACCCTCGGCGGCCTGATCATTGATGATTATTTCGTAGCCCATTTGGCGCCACCCGGTTGCGCAGGGGTGATCGGAATCAGATGTGATGATGATGCGGTGATCAAACGCCAAACGGGTAAGGGTGTCAGCAGCATGAAAGCCTAGCATCCTGTCATGCAGGAGCGCGGTCAGCTTGTCCTCATCACCAAATCTGCGGGACTGCCCTGCCGCGAGGACGGCGAGCATAATTCCGTTACTAGCTGTTTCGTTCAATTGGCAGATACATTTTCGAGATAAGCAATAATGGCCTCACGTCTTCCAGCATCGGTAATTGCACCGGCCATCATTGTCGTGCCTGGGACCCTGGCGGCCGGGTTGGCGATATAGGCATCCAGTTCCTCTTTGGTCCAGGTGATCCCTGAAGAGGCCAAGGCGTCAGAATAATTGAAGCCTTCAACGCTGGCCGCCGCCTGGCCGACAATGCCATAAAGATTGGGGCCAACCCGATTGGCACCGTCTTTTTCGACGACATGACAGGCGATGCATGTGTTGAATGCTGCCTTGCCGGCTGCGATCAAGCTATCATTTGCTTCTGCTGCAGGTGGGGTTGCATCGCTATCTGGAGCTTCAGCACCTGGCTCACGAACGACAATCTGCTCTGTCGGTCCGGGCGCAGGGTCCGAACCGCAGGCGGCCAGTGTAACTACCAATATGGGCGCAGCTGCGCGGAACAATACTGTCATCAATTTATCCTTTAAAGGTCAGCGCGAATGGCCTTAGGCGAAATCCACTTTGCTAAGCGGCAGTTCACGCACGCGTTTGCCCGTAGCAGCGAAGATTGCATTGGTAACGGCGGGCGCCAGTGGCGGTAATCCCGGTTCACCGGCTCCGCCCAAGCGTTTATGATCGCCGTTGATGATCCCTACTTCCACTTCCGGCATCTCGTTGATCCGCAAAATCGGATAATCATGGAAATTGCTCTGCTGAACAGCGCCGTCCTTGACCGAGATTTCGCCATAGAGCGTGGCGGTGAGGCCGTAAGCAATGCTGCTTTCCATCTGTGCCGCAAAGCCATCAGGATTGACCGCAAAGCCAGGGTCTGCCGCGACGTAGATTTTCTTCACCTTCGGTTTCGCGCCGGTCATGTCAACTTCGGCCACTTCCGCGACAATGGTGCCGAAGGATGGCACGAAAGCTATGCCCCGGCCATGGCCTTCGGGCAGTGGTTTGTCCCAACCAGCCATTTCAGCGGCCTTGTCCAGAACCGCCAGATGACGCTTCGATCCCGCAAGTAATTCGCGGCGATATGCATAGCCATCCTTGCCTGCTGCATGGGCCAGTTCGTCAACGAAGCTTTCGATGAAATAGCCATGCTGGCTATGATCCACAGACCGCCAAGGACCGAAACGCAAATGGGTCGGCACATCGATTTTGCGGATCTTGTGATTGGCAATATTATAATAAGGCACGGTGGGTGCTTCTTGCGGGTCGAACAGGTGCGTATGGATATTGCTCCAACTGACCGCCTTGCCGTCCTTGTCCAGACCGGCCCGGAACCGGCTGGTGGCCGACGGGCGATAATGATCCTGCATCGTGTCTTCTTCGCGCGACCAGATCATCTTCACCGGATAGGAAACCGCCTTGGCAATACGGGTTGCCATGATAATCGCATCATTTTCCGACCGCCGTCCGAACCCGCCGCCAAGATAGGCATTGTGGTAGGTCACGGCATCTGTATCAATGCCCAGTGTATCGGCTGCCGCCTTGCGGGCCATGAGCGGGGCCTGGTGGCCAGACCAGACATCACATTTCCCGTCCCGCACCCAGGCGGTGCAGTTCATTGGTTCCATCGTGGCATGGGCGAGGAAGGGGACCTTATATTCAGCTTCAACCTTGGTGGCTGCACCCGCAAAAGCCTCCGTGACGTCGCCTTGCTCGGTCTCGACATCGCCGCCGTCGTCGCCGGCTTCGTCCAGCACCGTTGCGTAGCGCGCAAACAGGGCATCCTGATTGAGCGTGTCGCCTTCAGTCTTGGAATATTTGGCGTCGATCGTGCCAAGCGCTTGCTGCGCCTGCCAATATCCATCGGCAACCACAGCGACAAAATCACCCATGTTCAGGATTTGCAGGACACCGGGCATGGATTTGGCGGTATCGACATTCATGGATTCGATGGTCGCACCAACCACGGGCGCGGCTTTCACCGCGGCATATTTCATGCCGGGCAGGTCCGCATCAATGCCAAATAGCGCCGTGCCATTGGATTTTTCGGGAATATCATGGCGGGCCATGGCCTTGCCCATCAGCTTATAGTCTTTGGGCGACTTCAGCTTAGGCTTGTTTGGAAGGCCTTGTTCCGCAGCGGCGGCGGCAAAGTCTGCAAACGGAGCTGATTTATTGCTCTTGTCGTGTAGGATCATACTGTTTTCTGCGCGCAATTCACCGGCGGGAACATTCCATTCCTCCGCTGCTGCGGCAATCAGCATTTCTTTCGCAGCCGCTCCGGCCACCCGCATGGCGCGTTGCCCGGTTCCGCGAACCGAGAAACTGCCACCGGTAATCTGCAAGTTCATGGCCGTAGCCAGTTGCAGGAAAGTTCCGCCAACCGTCGGTTCCAATATAGCCGGCACTTCCAGATTGGGGGCAAGGAACTCGCGGCCAATATCATGCGAAACATATTTTGCATCTGCCGGCGCTTCCAGGATCCGGACTTTGCTCCAGTCCGCATCCAGCTCGTCGGCAAGCATTTGCGCCAGCGAGGTGAAAACACCCTGACCCATTTCGACATGAGGAATGATGGCCGTGACAATATTGTCGGCATCAACCTTCACCCAGGCATTGATCAATTGCTCCCCTTTGCCCTTGGCGACCATTGGGCTTAGCCGGTCGATCGGATTACCAGGGCGAACTGCAACGCCGATGACCAGCGCGCCGCCGGCAACTACGCCAGCACCTATGAAGGCACGGCGGGTCCACTTGCCCTTTTTGGGCGCTGTTTCAGAGTTTTGTTTGTTCGCCATGATCAAGCCTCCTGCGTTTCTGAGGATGTGCCCGCAGCGGTCTTGATTGCTTTGCGTATCCTCACATAGGTTCCGCATCGACAGATATTGCCTGCCATCGCGGCATCAATCTGTTCATCAGTGGGATTGGGATTATTCTTGAGCAAGGCCGTCGCCGACATGATCTGACCCGACTGGCAATAGCCGCACTGGGCCACTTGTTGATCGACCCAAGCTTGCTGGACCTTGCTGAATGTTCCGTCTTCTTCGGCCAGACCTTCGATGGTGGTGATTGCTTTGCCATCAGCCTCTGAAACGGGGGTTGAGCAAGAACGGACAGGCTTGCCATCCAGGTGGACGGTGCAGGCTCCGCAAAGCGCAACGCCGCAGCCAAATTTGGTTCCGGTCATTTTCAGATTTTCGCGTACCACCCAAAGGATAGGTGTTGCCGGATCGACATCGACATCCTTTGCTTCGCCGTTAACATTCAGTGTAATCATCAAAGCCTCGTCCTAAAATAAATATCATTATGCAACCTATACCGCACAGCTTCGTGTTTGGCAAAGAGGTACAATAGGACAGGGTCTGTTTACGCAAATATATCTGTCAGCGAGTCGGTCAACGGCCCTTCTTTAACCGTACGAAGTTCAACATAGACAGCCGCGACGCCGGCGGCTTGAACCGCAGCGACTGCGGTTTCTGCAACCATGGTCAGAATAACCGATGCGGTAGAGTTAAAAAAGCCGATCCCCTCGGACATGCCGGACAAGGTTCCCGAGGCTATCATGAAAATAATGGCGAACAGGAACATCATGCCTTTTCATCCGGAAGCCAGCTCTGCGCTGCGTTTCAGCGAGTCCGTTATACTGAGATTTTCGACGACCATTGCCGGTACAGCCACCATCCACATCAGCATCAAAATCACGCCAGGCACAATGAACAAGATTAACCCTAATATTATCCCCAGCAGTGACAAAATCGCCAGTCCGATAAGCGACAAGAACCTTTTCATCGCTTCGGCAAAACACAAGCCGATATCAACGTCCTGCCCTCGCATATCGCGGATGGTCGCAACAATCAGCATGGCTTGAAGCAATACTGCCAGAATGAAATAGGTGATGAAAACACTGATGCCAGACACCATGAATGCCAGCCAGTAATCCTCCACGTCGGCAAATAACAGATCGACAATTGGGCCTGAAAGCTGATCGGGATTCAGCGCCAGAAACTGCATCAATCCATAAGGCAATCCTGCAACGATCAATGACAGGCCCAGAAATACAACAGGATGCCGTGCGATAACCGCGAAGGTGGCGCTCATCACGCGGCCGATGTCAAAACTCTTCATGTGATTGCCCCGTTAACAAGCAGTGATTTATTCCTGCTCTGACGGGTGCTGTCAATTGCTCAGTACCAGATGAAATGCCCTGCCATGGATCATCTTCGCCCTTGCTCCTGCTGCTAGATTCTGCAACATCGGAAAAGTGGCACGAAACGCAGTAGTACAGGGTGATAACGAGAACGCTTCTTTCGATGCCGCGTGGAGAGACGTGCGCGGTGATGAAGAGATTCAATTTAGCAACATCACGCCCAAGCCACCGGAACCGCCTCCCGAATGGTGGACCGACTTTCTGGAATGGTTGAGCGATGCTCTGGCCCCGGCTGCCGAGGGTCTGGTGGCGGCATGGCCAACCTTGCGGATCATATTAATCGTGCTGCTCGCGGCCGGGGTGCTGACTTTACTCTGGGTAATATTGTCGCCTTATTGGCAGGACTGGCGTAGCCGCAAGCCCAAAGCGGAAGAAGAATGGCTACCGGATCAAACAGCGGCGAGGCGTTTGCTCGAAGAAGCGGATGTCCTGGCGGACAAAGGGCAATTTGACGAGGCGGCCCATCTGCTGCTGTTTCGCAGCATTGAGGATATTGAGAAGCGTCGTCCCGATCTGCTTCGACCATCCAACACATCCCGCGAGATTGAACGGTTTGACAGCCTGCCCGAAACGGCGCGGGCGATGTTCGCGATTATCGCAGGACATGTCGAACGCGGGATTTTTGCCGCGACCCCGATCGGAGAAGAGGGCTGGACCGCCTCGCGCAATGCCTATGGCGAATTTGCACTGGCTGACAGTTGGCGCAAACCGAAAGCGGGCGTGAAATGAGTACGCCCTCATGAGTGTGCCATTATGAGTGTTCAGGCCAATCCGTTCAAGCGCACGACCATCATCATCATGTTCGCTATCGGCTTCGCTGCTTTTGTTGCGCTGCTTTATGGCTTGGGTGCTGGTGACAACCTGTCTTCGGGCAAAAACGGTCAGGCGCATGGCGCATCAAACAGTCTGGTCGGTTACAAGGCTCTGGCGAACCTACTGGAAAAGACCGGCCGCGAGGTAAAACTGTCCCGTTCTGCTGCCGCCATTGACGAACCCGGGCTGCTCATATTGACGCCCAATGCCTATGCCGAAGCGGAAAAGATCGCCGAAATTATTCAAGAGCGCGCTTATGCCGGGCCGACAATGATCATTCTTCCCAAATGGCAAGTGGCAACGACAAATCTGGTCGGCATGGAGTCAAAAAAAGGCTGGGCTACGCGTTTGGGTACGGTGCCCGGTGAATCCGGCGTTCGCATGTTGAGCGACATTGTTGATGTCGAGCTTCAGACAATTCGCCCCGAAGAAGATCAAAAAGCCAATGAGGGCAAAAGCAAAGCCGTGATTGCGAGCGAACGGCAATCAACGCAATCCGATTTCAACCCGTCCGAAATCGCCAATAGCGCTGTTGGCGATCCTATTCCTTTGCCTGACATTCATAACACCATGACCGGCGACTATCTTAGAAACATTGTCGAAGACCCGGAAAATGGCGAGTCTTTGATCGGCTATGTCGATGATGGCGGTATTTATGACAATCTGGAAGGTCTTGATCCTTCAGTCTTGACGGCGGATGACGAGATAGACTCGGCCTACTATCCGGTCGTCATTGTGGCCGATGCGGATTTGATGAACAACACCGGCATGGGGAATGAAAAGATTGCGCGTCATGCCTATGATCTTGTCACCGCGCTTCAGGCGCAGACAGATGGCCCGATCATATTTGACCTGACTCTCAACGGTCTTGGCTCATCCGACAATCTGTTGACGCTGGCGTTCAAACCGCCGTTTTTATCGGCAACAATCTGTTTGATCATTGCAGCATTGGCCGCCGCCTGGATGGCGTTTAATCGCTTTGGCCCGCCGGTGCGTGAGCGTCGCAGTATCGATTTTGGCAAGACCGCGCTGGTCAACAACAGTGCTGGCTTCATTCACCGGATGCGCCGCGAGCATATGGTTGCCGACCCTTATGGAAAGATGATCCGTGACGAGGCCATTCATGCCCTGGGTCTGTCTTCAGGTGCAGATCGCGAGGAGCAGAATCGCAAACTCGATATGCTGGGTGAAGTTGATGGTTACCGGTTCACGGCTCTGCTGAATAATCTCAATCAATCTCAAAACTCTCGCGAAACCGCCGATCACGCTGCGGCGCTTTATCATTGGAAAAAGGAACTCATCGGATGAATATCGGGGAATTAAAGACGCTGGCGGACAATATCCGCGCGGAAGTAGGCAAGGCGATTATCGGACAGGAAGAGATTGTCGATCATCTGCTGATCGCTCTGTTTTCCTCCGGCCATGTTCTCCTTGAAGGGGCCCCAGGAACGGCTAAAACATTCCTTGCACAATGTTTTTCAGCCACCCTCAGTCTGGATTTTGGCCGCATCCAGTTTACCCCCGATCTGATGCCCGGCGACATTGTCGGCTCCAACCTTTTCAACTTCCAGACGAGCACATTCACCCTGACGCGCGGACCGATTTTCTGTGACTTGTTGCTGGCCGATGAAATCAACCGGACACCGCCAAAAACCCAGGCGGCGATGCTGGAGGCAATGCAGGAGCGAGCCGTTACAATTGACGGAGAGACACACGATCTGTCCTCGCAGTTCATGGTGGTGGCCACGCAAAACCCGATCGAACAGCAGGGCGTCTATCCTCTGCCTGAGGCACAGCTCGATCGTTTTCTGTTTAAGCTGCTGATCGAATATCCCGATGCCGAAGAAGAAAAGAAAATCGTCTCCCAATATGGCGAGCGTATTGGCGCACCAGGGCCCAAGGATTTTGGGATCAGCGCTCAAGTGGATGAGAAAACCCTGATCGCGGCGGCAGAAGTCGTGAAATCGGTCAAACTGGTTGAAGACGTCACCGATTATATCGTCCGACTGGTTCGTGCGACCCGTGAAACCGCTGATCTGGAAAACGGCGCCAGTCCAAGGGCTGCGATTATGCTTGCGACCGCGGCGCGAGCAAGGGCGGCGATTTCGGGCCGCGACTATGTCGTGCCGGATGATGTGAAAGCGCTTGCTCCATCTGTCTTGCGGCATCGCACTCTGTTGTCTCCCGCTGCGGAAATTGAAGGCCGCCTTGTCGACACCATTATCGAAGCCTTGGTAGAACGCACGGAAGCGCCGCGTTGATCTACCCCACCGCCCGGGCTGTTTTCCTGATCGCTATTGGCGCGCCGGTTGCGGCGTTGCTTGCTGCGCTGATGCCGAACCTCTGGGCGGTTGGCATAGCCTGGGCGGCTATGTTGGTCTTGCTGCTTGTCGTCGATGGCCTGATGGCTGCAAAGGCTGGCAATGTCCGGCTTGCCGTTCCCAATAGCACCGAAATAGGCGCACCGCTGGAGCTCGATCTGCAAGCCGAGTTTGCCGGTTTGATGACCCCTCGGCAAGTGAGTGGCAATCTGGGTGTGGATGACCGGCTTTCTGATTCCGGCCGTATGGAATTTACGCTTGATCGTTCTGAACCGGGAGAGTCGACCTATCGCGGCGCGACAACGACCATACCGAACCGCAGGGGAACAGGGGATATCGGAAAGCTCTGGTTGCGCTGGAAAGGTCCTCTGGGTCTGGCATGGCGTCAGACCTCCAAGCAAAGTGATCAATCCATAGCGGTCATGCCCAATATTTCAGCTGTACGCAGCCCGACCGTACAGATGTTCCTGCGGGATTCCGTTTTTGGTCTGTTGGCCCGCAAATTTCGCGGCGAGGGCAGCGAGTTTGAGGCCCTGACCGAATATCAGCCGGGTATGGATCGGCGGAGTATCGACTGGAAGGGATCGGCGCGGCACAGTAAATTGCTGGCCAAGGAATATGATACGGAGCGCAACAACCAGATTGTCTTTGCGCTGGATTGCGGATCGGCCATGTGTGAACCGATTGACGGTCTGCCGCGTATCGATCGCGCGGTGTCGGCGGCTTTGCTGACAGCATATATCACCTTGAAATCCGGTGATAAAACAAGCCTGTTCAGCTTTGCAGCAAAGCCGGAATTGTCGACGCCTTTTCTGTCTGGCAGCCGTAATTTTTACCGGATGCAGCAGGATGCCGCGACGATTGACTACCGGCATCAGGAAAGCAATTACACCTTGGCCTTGTCAGCACTTTCCAGCCGTTTGCAGCGGCGCTCGCTGATTATTATTTTTACAGATTTTACCGACCCGACCAGCGCGGATTTGATGCTGGAGGCTGCTGGACGGTTGATTGACAAACATCTGGTGCTGTTCGTGGTGCTGGAAGACAAGGAATTGTTGGAATTAATTGAGAAGAAACCGGAAAATGCCGAAGATGTAGCGCGCAGCGTGACCGCCCAGAGTCTGCTCGACCAGAAAAAGCTGGTTGTAACCCGGCTTCAGCATATGGGTATTGATGTGGTTGAAGGAGCGCATGAAAATATCGGAACGCGCCTGATTAACAGCTACCTTAAAATCAAGCGGCGGGGAGCGATTTGATGGCGAGTGTGGCAACCGACTCCAACATACAGCAAGCGATTGAAACCGCTGCCCTAAAAAGCGACCGCTTTCGTCTTGAACGGGAAGCAGACTGGATACGGCTGGAAGAAATTGTCACCAAGATGGAAAAGGGCAAGACCCGGCGGTTGAGTGATGAGGATGTGCTTGCGCTCCCGACGCTTTATCGGACATTGCTGTCGAGCCTTTCTATCGCCCGCGAAAGCTCTCTTGATGCCGGGCTGATCGACTATCTCGAAGGCCTGGCGCTGCGGTCCTACTTCATGGTTTATGGTACCCAGACCAGTTTTGGCCGCTGGCTAAAGGGCTTTTTCGGCGGCGGTTGGAGCCAGGCTATCCGCGAGATCAAGCTGGATATCTGGATTGCGTTATTCGTCATGATCGCCGGGACCTTGATCGGCTATGCACTCGTCGCCGGCGATAGCGACTGGTATTATGCTCTCGTTCCTGGGAACTTTGCCGAAGTCCGGGTGCCGGGTGCCAGCGAAGAAGCTTTGCGCGGGACGCTTTTCGGTGCCGAGAAACAGGATGGCCTGGGCGTTTTCGCGGCCTATTTGTTCAGCAACAATGCGCAGGTCGCTATCCTCGCGTTCGCGCTGGGCTTTGCTTTTGGAATACCCAGCATCTTGCTGCTGATTCACAATATGGCCCTTCTAGGCGCGATGTTATGGGTGTTTGCCCAGCGCGGCTTGACGCTGGAATTTGTCGGTTGGCTATCCATTCATGGCACAACCGAACTGTTCGCGATCCTGCTGGCCGGTGCGGCCGGTATTCATGTCGGGCGCTCTATTGCCTTTCCCGGTACAAAATCCCATCTGACGGCTGCGAGTGATGCTGGCAAGCGAGCAGCTCTGGTAATGGCCGGTGTGGTAATCATGCTGATTTGCGCAGGTCTGCTGGAAGGTTTCGCGCGTCAGCTGATCAACAGTACCGCCCTGCGTTATGCGGTTGGCGGCGCAATGCTGACATTCTGGCTGGTTTATTTCTTTGTCTTTGGTCGTAACCGTGCGGAGAGCGGGTCATGAACACGACAACGACCGATCCCTGGATCAGGCGATCAACCAACCCCAAGCTGGACCGGGTGATGGTCTCTCCGGAGGGCGTTCCACTTAATGTAACCGTTGCCACTGCCGGTGCACGCGCCGGCGCCTTGACGCTGGATATCCTTATCATCTTAGGTCTCATCCTTGGTGTGACGCTGCTGGGACTGCTTGTTTTGTGGGGCTTTGAGGCTGCTTTTGGTGCAGGTGTCAGTCTGGAAACAAGCGGCCCGTTAAACGTGGTCTTTGTCCTTTGGATCATCGCCGTGTTTCTGTTCCGTAACGCCTATTTCCTCTATTTCGAATTGGGTGAACGTGCGGCCACATGGGGTAAGCGCGCCGTCGGCATTCGGGTTGCCGCGCGCGACGGCGGGCGATTGACCGCAGAGGCGGTGATTGCGCGTAACATCATCCGGGATATCGAACTGTTTCTGCCGCTTGTGTTTATAACATCCGGCGAGGCCGAGGGCACCATGAGCGACTTTACGGCGTGGGCGGGCTTCCTCTGGGTTTTGATGTTTCTGCTCTTTCCCTTGTTCAACAAGGATCGTCTGCGCTGTGGTGATCTGATTGCGGGGACGTGGGTAATCCAGAATGTGAAGCGGAATCTGGGCGGCGTTGTGGCGCCTTCGGCCGATGCGAATGGCGCGGGCGCCGGGCAGGCGTCGGCGCGCTATGAATTTTCGGACGCTGATCTGTCTGTCTATGGAGAGTTTGAGCTGCAGACGCTGGAAAGCGTCCTCAGAACCGGAACCGACGAAGCACTGGAAACAGTGACGAAATCAATCTGCGCCAAAATTGGTTGGGAGCCTGGCACCGGTGATGAACGAATATTTCTGGAAGCTTATTACACAGCGCTGAGAGCAAAACTGGAAAGCGGGATGCGTTTCGGAAAACGCCGGAAGGATAAATATTCCGCTGATATTTAATGAGTCGATTAAACGGGTTCGGCGATTCTTGAAAGTGAATGTCCACGAGAGTCGCGCTTGCCGTAGCGTCACCTGCTACGGTCTTTAGATCAGCTTGTTTTCTGCGGTTTTTGGCGTATGTTGCGGCCGAATTAATCATTGGAGAGTCGGTCATGAACCTGGAGTTCACTGCAGAAGAAAAAGCTTTTCGCGACGAAGTGCGCAGCTTTATTGAGAATAATTACCCTCAGAATATCGAACGTGCGGCGGTTCAGGACGATATGAGCCCTGAAGATATGACCGCCTGGCACAAAATTCTCGGCGAAAAAGGTTGGTCCGTTCCGGCTTGGCCTGAGCAATATGGCGGTACCGGCTGGACCCCGACGCAGCGCTATATCTGGTCAGAGGAAAATGCACGTGTGAATGCGGTTATGCCGCTGCCCTTCGGCGTCGCCATGGTTGGCCCGGTTATCTACACATTTGGCAATGAAGAGCAGAAAGCCAAGCATCTGCCGGGCATTAAAAGCGGCAATACCTGGTGGTGTCAGGGCTATTCCGAGCCCGGCGCCGGTTCAGACCTTGCGTCGCTGAAAACAACCGCGGTGCGCGATGGCGATGATTACATCATCAATGGCCAGAAGACATGGACAACATTGGCGCAGCATGCCGATTGGGGTTTCTTCCTGTGCCGCACCGATCCCAATGCGCCCAAGCCGCAACAAGGTATCAGCTTCATTCTGGTGGACATGAAAACGCCCGGTATCGAAGTCCGCCCGATCAAGCTGATCGATGGCGGCTATGAGGTCAACGAAGTCTGGCTAACCGACGTGCGCGTGCCAGTGGAAAACCTGATTGGCGAAGAGAATAAAGGCTGGACCTACGCGAAATTCCTGCTGGCGCACGAACGCTCTGGTATTGCCGGCGTGGCGCGTTCGAAACGCGGTGTCGAGCAGCTGAAAGAAATTGCCACACACGAAATGCTCGATGGCGAGCCGCTGCTTCAGGATATGGGTTTCGCCACCAAGATCAGCCAGCTGGAAATTGATCTCGCAGCTCTGGAAATTACCGAGCTACGGACGCTGGCCGGTGAACAGGCGGGTAAGGGTCCTGGTCCGGAAAGTTCCTTGTTGAAAGTGAAGGGTACGGAAATTCAGCAGCGCCTGACCGAACTGACGCTGGAAGCGGTTGGCCATTATGGCACGCCTGATTTCCGCAGCTTCCCGGCAGATGGCTCTAACGACTTTCCGATCGGACCGGACTATGCGCACAGCGCGGCACCGACCTATTTCAACATGCGAAAGACATCGATCTACGGGGGATCGAACGAGATTCAGCGTAACATCATCACCAAAATGGTCCTCGGACTTTAGATCCAACCCGCAAATATAATAAGAAAGCGAAACTATGGATTTCAATTTTTCTGACGAACAGAATATGGTTCGTGACGGTATTTCACGACTGGTTCGGGAACAATATGACTGGGATACACGCCGCGCCGTGATCACCAGTGAATCCGGCTGGCGGCCGGAATTCTGGGCACAGCTTGCCGAACTGGGCATGCTGGCGGCACCCTTCTCTGAAGAAGATGGCGGCTTTGGCGGCGGTGCAGTCGAAACCATGCTGATCATGGAAGAATTTGGCAAAGGCCTGGTGGTCGAGCCATTCATTCCCAGCGTGGTCTGTGCCGGCGGTTTCCTGAAACATGCCGGAACGGCTGCGCAGAAAGAAGAATATCTCAGCGCGATCATCGCCGGTGAGAAGGTTTTCGCCTTTGCCTATGCCGAGCCGCAGGGCCGCTATGATCTGGCCAACCTGACGACCACAGCCAAGAAAGATGGCGACGGTTACTCGCTCAACGGCCACAAAGCGGTCGTGATCGGCGCGCCTTGGGCAAGCCATTTCGTGGTGACGGCACGTACATCCGGCGGGCAGTCGGATGCAGGTGGTGTATCGGTGTTCATCGTCGCCAAGGATGCCGATGGTGTCAGCCTGCGCGACTACGCAACTGTCGACGGTCGCCGCGCTTCGGAAGTCTATTTTGAAAATGTTTCGGTTGCGGCCGATGCCCTGATCGGAGAGCTGGATAACGGCCTGCCATTGATCGAAACAGTTGTCGATGAAGCAACAGCGGCGGTTTGCGCGGAAGCCACCGGTGCGATGCAGGTGACCCACGCGATGACACTGGAATATGCAAAGCAGCGTAAGCAATTTGGCGTGCCGATCAGCAGCTTTCAAGTGCTCCAGCACCGGATGGTCGATATGTTCATGGAATATGAGCAGTCGATCTCCATGTCCTATCTGGCGACAATCAAACTGGATGAAGACGAAGCGGCGCGCAAACATGCGGTCTCATCGGCCAAGGTTCGGATCGGACAATCGGCGCGCTTTGTCGGCCAGTCTGCGGTGCAGACCCATGGCGGCATGGGCGTCACCGATGAAACGGCTGTCGGCAGCTATTTCAAGCGGCTGTCGATCATCGAAAGCGAATTTGGCAGCGTCGATCATCATATGCGGCGGCACGTTAAATTGACCGCTGCTCAGTAAGGCAGACATCATAGCCCTATCATAAAAGGGGGTGCGGCCAGACTGGCTGTGCCCCCTTTTTCGCGTTATCCCACTTCCTCCCAGGGAGGGGATTAGTATGGTTCAACAGTCTGCCACGATTCCGGGCAAAGCAACGGGCAACATATACCGCTACTATATCCTGTTTGTGATGATGTTGACCTACATGTTCAACATCACCGACCGTATGGTCATGTCGATCCTGATTGAGGATATCAAAGCGGACTTTGTCCTGACCGACACACAAATCGGTCTGTTGGCCGGAACGGCTTTTACGCTGTTCTATGTTTTGCTCGGGATACCCGCGGGCCGGCTGGCAGATCGTACCAATCGGAAAAAAATGATCTCCATAGCTGTGAGTCTATGGAGTCTGATGACTGCGCTATGCGGTGTTGCGACAGGATTTTGGACCCTGTTCCTCGCCCGCCTGGGCGTTGGTGTCGGAGAGGCCGGTGGCAATCCCCCGGCCATTTCCATCCTGACCAATTATTTCCAATCCCATGAATTATCACGCGCGATGGGCGTGTTTTCGGTCGGTGCCGTGCTCGGTCCCGTGGTTGGTTTTGTCGCAGGCGGACTGCTCGCAGAAGCCTATGGCTGGCGCTGGACGTTCATCATTCTCGGATTGCCGGGCGTCTTACTTGGTGTGCTGATCTATCTGACGGTCAAAGAACCCGACCGCAGCCAGTTCTCCGAAGCCGGCAAGGAAACGACCAAAGCGACGACGCAGGAACCCTTCACCACAACCATGGCTTCGCTCTGGCGCAACCGGATCTTCATGCGCGTGGCTCTGGCTAACGCCCTGGCGGTCACGGCTTCTTATGCTTTTGCCATCTGGCTGGCACCCATCCTGATCCGCAATTTCGAGATTCCGGTGTCGCAGGTGGGTATCTATCTGGGTATTGTCTGGATTGCGGGCGGCGTTCCCGGGATGATCATAGGCGGCTATGTGACGGACAAGCTGGCCCTCAGAAATCCGAAATGGCGGGCATGGTATTGTGCTATTGTCGTGCTGGTCGCGCTGCCACTGCTGTGCCTTTGCCTGCTGACCGACAACTTGATCCTGGCACTCATCCTCTATGCCGTTGGCTATGGCGTACATTCGTCCACGCAAGGACCGGCTATAGCGATGATGCAGTCATCCGTATCACCGACCGAGCGGGGTACAGCCTCCTCGATAGCCAGTCTGTCCGCGACTTTTCTCGGCTATTTCATCGGTCCTGCCGTGGCCGGAGCGATCAGCGATAGCTTGGCACCGGACCATGGCACGCTTTCGCTCAACTATGCGGTGATCGGGATCACGATATTGAGCCTGACCCTGGCGATAATCGCTTATCTCCATGCCGCCAGAGCCGTATCAGATACACCACCAGAAACGGGCTGATCTTTACAATAACAATCCGCCGTCCGCGATCAGCGTCTGCCCGACAACATAGCTGGCCAATGGCGAGGCCAGAAACAGCGACAGTCCCGCCATATCCTCGGGATCACCAATGCGGCCAACCGGGATATTACGGATCGTTGCGTCCCGCCGTTTCGGATTTTCAGTTGTCACCGCCGTCATCTTTGTGGCGATGAGGCCGGGTGCGATACCGTTTACTCTTATGCCATCTGGAGCCCATGCTTTGCCGAGCGTTCGCGTTAGCCCCATCGCTCCGGTTTTCGATGCATTATAGGCCGGATTGCCAACGGTCGCGTGAAAGGCAGCGGTGGAGCTAATGATGATCAGCGAACCTTTGGCCTCTTTGAGCAGATCATGAAACTGGCCAGCAAAGGTCATCAGGCTGTTGAGATTGACCTGTATCACCTTGGCAAAATTGTCGGGTTCAAATTCCTGCCGCCTATAAAGCACCATGCCTTGTGAACAGATCAGCACATCCAGACGATCGAAAGTCTGCCGATAGGCGGCAATGGCGTCGTCGTCGGCGGCATCGACCTGTGCATAATGCAGGCCTTCCAGATCAGAGCCTTCGTCTTTGGAATAGTCATCGGTCCCGGCACGGGTGCCGGTGACATGAACCTCCGCACCGCATTCCCGGAAAGCCTGTGCCGTGGCATTGCCGATTCCGCTGGAGCCGCCAATGACGGACACTATTTTACCTTTATAATCCAGAGATGCGTTGATCATGTCTATCCTCTTCCTTTGCCCCTATGCAAAGCGATATTGGCCGAGCCAATGGCGATGGTCTAGAGCCTATTGTGATAACGCATAATCCAGAGGACAAATATGGACATTCCCTTCTCACTCGCCGGTCGGACCGCTTTGATCGCCGGGGCATCCTCCGGACTAGGCGCCCATTTCGCAGAACTATTTGGCGCAGCAGGGGCCAATGTTGTGCTGGGCGCACGCCGAACGGATCGAACGGCCGAAGTAGCAGATAAAATTGTGGCAGCCGGCGGCAATGCATTGGCGGTGCCTCTCGATGTGACGGATGAGGCGTCCGTCATCAGTGCCTATGATGCAGCAGAAGAAGAATATGGCATTGTGGATTCGATTGTTGCCAATGCCGGGTTCAGCGAGCCGGGGCGGGCAACCGAATTGCCGCTGGCTGATGTGCAGCGGCTGGTGAACACAAATTTCATGGGTGTCTATGCAGCCGCACGAGAAGGGGCAAAACGTCTGATCGTCAGCGGTAGCCGAGAGAAGGAAAACGGACGTATCACCATTGTCGGTTCCATTACTTCCCGACTGACCGCCAATGGCGACAGCGCCTATGCCGCAACCAAAGCAGGTGTGACCCATTTGGGACGCAATATGGCGCGCGAATGGGTGCGACAGGGGGTGAACGTGAACACCATCCATCCCGGCTATATCGCCACCGAAATTCAGGGCGACTGGTATCAGACCGCGGGTGGCAAGGCCCAGATTGCGGGATTCCATCGCCGCCGCTTGCAGGACATGGCGTCGCTTGATGCGATGATGCTCTATTTCTCATCCGATGTATCACGGTCGGTAACAGGCTCGGATATGGTCGTGGATGACGGCCAATCTCTTTGAGGCAGTCGCTATAACGCGATATTCCCATGGGTACGGCTGAAGCGGCTGTGATAGGTTTCGATAATCTCCGTTAGCGTGGACAGCGCCAGCGTCGCTGGATCACGCGTGGACGGGATGATCCCGATGGGCGCTTTCATGCGTTTTATGTCTTCGTCGCCGACGCCAATGGCGCTGAGCAAAGCCTTGCGGGTATCGTGAGTTTTGAAACTGCCCATCGCGCCGACGTAAAAGGCTGGAGAAGCCAGCGCCTGTTTCATCAGCTCTGCCTCCCAGTCATGGTCGTGAAAATAAAAGACACAGGCGGTCCATGGATCGGCCTGATAGAGATCGGTCGTCGCCGGTGTCTTGAGCAGACTGACGGTACCGCCCTGTTCGGTGACACGCACCATTATGTCTGCATCAGGCGTCAATATTTCGCAATCGAGTCCATAGGACGCAGTGAGATTGGCGAGATTCTCCACCACCGCGCCATGGCCGAGGATCACGATTTTTGCGGGAGGGACGTGATTGACATGAACCCATGATCCCGCGCTGATAACGGCTTGACCCTGTTCGGCTGGCGTACAGCTTAGCGCCCCTGTTTCGCGGTCCATGCTGATGGTGAAGGGATGTCGTTCCACGACTGCATTATGTAGTTCTGTTGCGGCCTGCGCATCTGGCAAGGGCGTAAAAAGCAGATCGATACCGCCACCACAGGGAAGGCGAATGTCGAGATAGGGCGAACCCGCGCCAAAGCGGACCTCGCGCGGTGCACCTGCGCTGATGCAGTCCACGGCTTCCGCGATCACCGCCGTTTCGATGCAACCGCCGGAAAAGGACCCCGCGGCACTTCCATCCGCTGCGACTGCCATATGCGCGCCGGGATTGCGGGTGGAGGCGCCTGTGACCGCCGTCAGCGTCACAAGGGTGCAGTCCAGACCGGTCTCGGTCTTGTCTTTCAGAAACTGGAATATCGGAAATATATTGTTCAAGCGCGTCGCAATCTATTGTTTGATAGATGCTAGCCCAGTTTGGCAGATACCTGCAATCTTTCGTTTATCGCCCTCCGGTCACGAACAGGCACTGGCCGGTCACCCAGCTAGCCGCCGGTGAAGCCATATAGATGACGGCTGCGGCGATATCGTCTTCCGTACCATAGCGTTGCAACGGGATGCCGATATGCTTGAGCAGCTTTTCCCGGTCCTCTTCGGATTTTACTCCCATGGATTCGTCAAAATTCTCGGTCGGTATCGGACCGGGGGCTACAGCGTTGACGCGGATTTTCGGGGCAAGTTCAAGGGACAAGGTGCTGGTAAGGCTGTTCACCGCCGCCTTGGAGGCGCCATAAGGACCGTTTTTGATCTGTCCGCCAAAGGATGCGCGGGATGAGGTGTTGATGATCACGCCGCCGTCATCCTGCATATGTTTGGCGGCGACAACAGCGCCCATCCAGACGCTTTTGAGGTTGAGGTCAATCTGTGCATCCCAGTTGGCCTCTGGTGTTTTGGTCAGATAGCGGGGCGTACCATCGGGCAGGCCGCCGGCATTGCTGACCCAGATTGTCAGTTTGCCCAGCTCTTCGACGGTCCGTTCGGCCAGATGTTCGAGCGCCACCATGTCGGTGACATCGGTGGCGACGGTTATCGCCCTGCGACCCAGCGCGCGGATCTCTTCCGCCACGGCTTCCAGATCACCCGCCGTTCGTGCGGCGAGCGCAACATCTGCGCCTGCCTCTGCCAGACCTAGCGCTATCGCGCGGCCAATGCCTTTGCCAGCGCCGGTGACAACCGCAACATCACCTTCCAGTTTGAAATTGTCCAAAATGCTCATGTGTAAAGCTCTCCCTTGCCGCCGTGATGATCGGCGGCAAGGGGGAAGTCCACTAGCAGAAGGATGGGTGGCTATGCGGCGGTTTGTCCCGGTTGCACGGGCGCGGGTAGGCCGGTTTCCTCCAGACAGTTGGTGCGCAGCGTTTCGATATCCGGTCCGAAGTTAAACGGGCTGTCGGTTTCGATGATCCGGTTTGCCATATCGGCGCGCAACCTTTCCGTTGCAGCTGTGTCAACTTTCCCGTCATCGGCGATGACCACGCCATATTCGCGCGCGCCATCAACCGTGACCAGTCCTTGGCGGATTTCCAGGGCTACCAGCTCGGGGTCGCGTTCCAGCGGGCTCCCCCATCCGCCGCCGCCCCAGGTGATGAAGTGCAACTGATCACCCTCTTCCACGGCAACTTCCTCCACTTTATTCCCGATGATGGTGCTGCTGCCATCCTCTTTCTCGAGGATTTTCCGCGCACGCTTGCCCGGCTCACCACCATTCACGCCCCATGGCGGAACGAACCAGCGGTCATCATGGATAGAGATCGTGCCGGATGCGAGGAAGCGATAGGTAAGGTAGATACCGTTACCACCGCGATGCAGCCCCGCTCCGCCGCTATCCGGTGCTGTCTCGTAGCGCTCAATCCGCAGCGGGAAATAGCGCTCCAGAAACTCGTTCGGCACATTGGTAAAGCCGGGCCATAGCGAATGCCCATCCGGTCCATCACCCAGCGGCCGTCCCGGAATGCCGCCAAAGCCGATTTGGAACAGCTGAAACCAGTCGCCTTTCTTGTCATTGCCGGAATAGAACAGATGTGGTGATGATGAGAAGCCCGCAGCATTGAGGAATTCCGGTGTCTTCTGGCCCAGCAATCCGCCGAGAATATCAAAAATCCGGCCCAGTGCATGGGTGCGGCCCGACAATGCTGCCGGGAATTTCGGTTTGAGCAGCGATCCTTCCGGAATCCGTACATCAATCAGATCATAGAAACCGTCATTGAACAGGATTTGCGGGTCGAAAACCATGATCATGTAGATGCCAAAGAACATCTTGAACATATTCTCATTGAGGAAAAAGTTGATCGAAGCCCCACTTTGCGGATCGGTTCCCTCGAAGTCGAGAATAACTCTGTCACCCTCTCGCCGCATGGTGCATTTGATCTTGTAAGGACCGGCACCAATGCCATCGTCACAAATATAGTCTTCAAAACTGACCGGCTCTTCACCAATTGCCTGACCAATAAGGGTTTTCATCGCCCTGTGATTGCGCGCCAGCAACTCTTGCGTTGCAGAAACGTAGACATCGTCACCAAATCGTTCTGCCATTTCGATGACGCGCCGGGCGGCTACGCGGCAGGATGCGATAATCGCGTTGAGATCCGCCTGACACCAATCCGGCTTGCGCGTCTGGTGCATGACAAGCTTCATCAGATCTTCGTTATATTCGCCCTTTTTCCAGATTTTCACCGGCGGAATACGCACGCCTTCTTCAAAGATGGACTTGGCGTCAATCGGCATGGAGCCGACAACCTTGCCGCCAATGTCAGATTGGTGTCCAAACATCGCGGTATATGCAATCAACCGACCATCCTTGAATATCGGCAGCAAAATCAGCCAGTCGTTATTGTGGCTAACCGCACCCTCGCAGCTATAGGGATCGGACAGGAATATCATGTCACCGTCTTCCAGCGTGCCGTCAAATTGCCGCAGGAAGCCATCGATAAAGCTGCCAAACTGACCAACAATCATTTTGCCGGTGTGATCGGCGATTAGCGGGAAAGCATCGCCCTGTTCCCTGATGCCGGGAGACATGGCCGTGCGAACCAGTGTCGCGTCCATTTCAATGCGCGCATTACGCAGGGCGTTTTCGATAATGTCGAGTGTAACCGGATCAATATCGATTTTCTCAAACGGCGTGTCATTGGTTTCAATGATTGTTGCAGGCATTTTATTGTCCCTCCGCCAGATTGATAAGGATATTGCCGACCGCATCGACTTCGCCGATACAGCCTGTTTCAATGAGGGTCGTCGAGTCCATCTCCACCACGATCGCCGGCCCAGTTATGACATCACCCTGTTTGAGTTTGGCGCGATCGTAAATTGCCCCGTCCTGTTCTGCGCCATCCATCCACAATTTATGATCGCGGATTTTGGCATCCGATGGGTCGCCATTGCCCTTTGGTAACTCGGCGGCTGGTAAATTGAGTGATTGCCCCAGAGCCACGGCGCGCAGGTTCACAATCTCATGCGGTGTATCCATGTTAAATGTGAAGAGGCGGTGATGCTCTTCGTCAAAGCGGGCCAAAATGCCGTTAATCCCATCGCGATCCAGCACTTCCGGTGTGATAGTCAATGGCACCTCGAAAGCCTGCCCGGCATAGCGGACATCGACTTCGAACTCGCTGGTAATGTCTGCCTCCGCAACGCCATCAGATAGCAATTCCGCACGGGTTTGATCGGCCATTTCCTTCAGGATCGCGATCAGCTCGGATGCTTTCGTCGTGGTTGCAAGGCGAGAGAAAGAGCGCGCCGTTTCTGTACGCATCCGCGTGGTTGCGTCGCCGAGCGCACAGAGTACACCGGGAGATACCGGCGATACCGCTGGCCAGCTGCCCATCAGCTTGGCAACCGCGTTAACGTGCAGTGGTCCTGCTCCGCCAAAACCCATGAGGGCGAAGTGGCGAGGATCATAGCCTTGTTGGACCGAGATCATTCGAAGTGCGCCGAACATATTTTCGTTTACAATATCGATTATGCCACGCGCAGCTGACATTAGGTCAATGCCCAGTGCATCGGCGATTTTTTGAACCGATTTCTTAGCACCTTCGCGGTCGAGTTGGAAAGAGCCGCCGAGCAAGTTTTCCGGCAAATATCCAAGAACAACATTGGCGTCTGTAACCGTCGGTTCTTCGCCGCCTTTGCCATAGGCGACCGGTCCCGGCACCGCGCCTGCGGATTGCGGACCAACGCGCAACGCTCCAGTCAGCTCTGGCACATAAGCAATCGAACCGCCGCCAGCGCCGACTGTTTTCACATCCAATGAAGAAGCGCGCACCGACAAATGGCCGACTTCGGTTGTTCGCACCCGCCTCGGTTCCAGATTTTCGATGAGCGCCACATCGGTTGAGGTGCCCCCAACATCCAGCGTCAGGATATTTTTAAGGCCCGCATTTTTTGCTACCCAGACAGCGCCGGTGACGCCGCCTGCCGGACCGGACATCAGAATGTTGACCGGATGCTCTTCTGCCTTTTGCGAAGACATCAGACCGCCGTCCGAGCGTAATAGCGAGAAGCGTCCTGCCATTCCGGCGTCAGCGAGCTTGGATCGGAGGTTTGAGACATAGTGGCCCACGACTGGCCGCACCGCTGCATTGGCAACCGTGGTCAAGGTCCGCTCATATTCCTGCATCTCAGGAAGCACTTCATGGCTTAGCGAATAGGGGACATCCGGCATTTCAGCCGCGACCATCTCGCCAATCCGGCTTTCGTGCGCGCCATTGGTATAGGCGTTCATTAGCGACACTGTGACGGCTTCCACACCCTGATTTTTCAGATGTGTGATGGCTTCGGAAACGCTGCTTTCATCCAGCCGGCGGACTTCGTTACCATCGGCATCCATGCGTTCTTTCACGGTCACAGTATCTTCCAGCGCCGCTAGCGGCTGTGGCTTTGGCCAGATAATCCAGGCAGCAAGACCACCGGGCACAAAGCTCCGCGCAATCTGCATGATATCGCGATAGCCCTCGGTGGTTATAAGGCCGACTTTTGCGCCTTTCCCTTCAAGAACTGCATTGGTGGCGACAGTTGTCCCGTGGAGAAAATATTCGATCTCGCTGGCTTGCACATCGGCATCGGTACAAATGGCGTTCACACCGTTCAAGATGCCTTCGGAGCTATCGTGGGGGGTGGACGGTGTTTTGGTGCGCCAGAATTGTCCGGTTTCATCATTGAACAGCAATAGATCGGTAAAGGTTCCCCCGACATCAACGCCTAGTCGATACCCCATATATCATTCTCTCTCTTGTAATTTATGCATTCAGGCTTCGGCTCTTGCGACAAGCGATGGCAACGGCCGTTTCATTATTGTTTCAAACCACTGGTTGGTGGCGATGGCTTTCGTTAAATCGACGCCATGCCCGATCGCGGAACGGTCGAGCAGGTTGATCAAGTCCTCGGTCGCTATGTTGCCGGTGGCGTTAGGAGCGAACGGGCAGCCACCGAGACCGCCAAGACTGGCATCGAGCGTAGAAACACCCGACCGGACCGCCGCCCAGGCATTTGCGATTCCAGTATTGCGCGTGTCATGAAAGTGCGCGCGCATCGCGATATGGTCGGGTAAAATTTCGCTGAGACGCCCGAACAAATCCTCGACCTGTCCGGGCACACCGACCCCGATTGTGTCGGCCAGCGCAATTTCGAGCGGTTCTTCCTCGGCCATTTCACTTGCGATATTCAGTACGGTCTCAGGCGGGACATGGCCTTCAAAGGGGCACCCAAAGGCGGCAGAGATCGTAACCTGCGCCTTTAAGCCTTCCCCCTTGGCAAAGCGGATCATTTCGCGATTCTCCCTTATGCCCTGTTCAATGGTCTGGCCCTGGTTCTTCTCACCGAAAGTATCGCTTGCGACGATCACGCAGCCGGCTTCATCAATTCCGCGCTTACCGCCTTCTTTCGTCGCAAGTCCGCGCAAGACGCCACGCTTGTTGAGGCACAGGCCGATATAGGACATGTCGTCACGATCAGGCAGGCCAGCGATAACGGCCTCGGCGTCGGCCATTTGCGGGACACGCTTGGGATGGACGAAGCTTGCGACCTCCATCCGGCGAATACCGGCGTCGATCATTTGGTTGATCAGGCCTAACTTGTCTGCGGTAGATATGATATCCGGCTCGTTCTGCAGTCCGTCACGCGGGCCGACTTCGACGATATCGACAGATATGGGGTTTTCATGTGCCATAGAAATTGTATACAATCCATATTGTGCTTTGTATAGCAAAAGCATCATGCAGGAGGTTTTTTAATGGCGCAAGGGGCACTGGCCGGGCTACGATTGATTGAAATGGGGCAGCTTATTGCCGGACCATTTTGCGGTCAGCTAATGGGTGATCATGGCGCGGAAGTAATCAAGATCGAACCCCCAAAGGTCGGTGATGCAATGCGCAGCTGGGGGCAGGGGATACCGCTGTGGTTCTCGGTCGTCGGGCGAAATAAAAAGTCGATCACGCTCAACCTGCGCGAAAAAGAAGGTCAGGAGATTGTAAAAAAACTGGTCGGGAAAAGTGACTTTCTGCTGGAAAATTTCCGCCCAGGCACGATGGAAAAATGGGGCCTGGGCTATGATCAGTTAAGCGCGATCAACGAAGCGCTGATCATGATCCGCGTCTCCGGCTATGGGCAGACAGGTCCTTATGCCTCGCGCGCAGGCTATGGTTCTATCGGAGAGGCAATGGGTGGTATGCGCTATATTGCCGGCGAACCCGACCGTCCGCCAAGTCGCGCCGGTTTGTCGATCGGTGATTCTCTGGCGGCAACCTATGCCTGTCTTGGCGCAATGATGGCGCTGCACCATCGGCATGTGACTGGCAAAGGCCAAGTCGTTGATTCGGCGATTTACGAAGCAGTTTTGGCCAATATGGAATCGACCGTCGCGGAATACACAGTTGCGGGTCATATTCGTGAAAGAACCGGTTCTATTCTGCCGAAAATAGCGCCATCCAACGTGTATGAGACCAAAGACGGAAGCGTCCTGATCGGCGGTAATCAGGATAGCGTCTGGAAACGCATGTCGGCGATGATGGGGCAGCCGGAACTGGGCGATGACCCTCGTTACGCCACCCATGTTGCGAGAGGTGAAAACCAGACTGAACTGGATGACCTGATCAACGTCTGGACACGGACTTTGACCAGTCAGGAAGTGCTGGACCTGTGCGAAGTGAATGGCGTTCCGGCGGGTAATATCTTCCGTGCGCCGGAAATGCTGGCGGACCCGCATTTTGAAGCGCGGGATGCATTGGTAAAAATGGATCACCCCCAGCATGAAAATTTCGTTATGCAGAATGTTGCGCCGAAATTGTCCGATACCCCTGGCGGCGTCGAAACGATCGGCCCTGACCTGGGGGGCCATAATGAAGCGATTTATGGAGAATTGCTGGGTATGGACAGCTCCAAGATCAGCGACCTTCGGGAACGTGGTATCATTTGAAGCATCAAGATTTCGGTGTTGCGGTAACACTAAATGAATGAAACGCCCTGCGAATGTGACTCGTCATAACCGATTTTGCCCAGTCGGCATCCTTGGCCGCAAAAGCAGCGATAAGCTCGTCATGATCAATAGCTGACTGATGAAGCTGTGTTTTTGAATATTGTTGGGCGGTCCGCCGAACCACCGGCTGTTCGACCAACGCCGGCATCAGCTTGCTCAGGCGCGGCGATTGCGCGCATTCCAATATCAGATCATGAAAGCGCCGATTCGCTTCAAGAAAGGCCGTTACGTCAGGTGGTGATTTTTTAATTGCCCGTTTGAGTTCATCGTTGATGCCGCGCAATGCGTTTAATGCATCGCCGTCAATCCGCCGCGCCGCACGAGCCGCTGCATGCGCCTCCAGCATCGCCCGAAGGGTGAACATCTCGTCGACCTCGCCTTCGGACCAATCCGCTACCGAAAGGCGTTTGGATGCGCTGCGGATAACCAGCATCTCGTTTTCCAGCCTGCGGACGGCATCTCTTACCGGCGTTCGCGAGACGCCCGAGATTTCAGACAGCTTTTCCTCCGTCAGTTGCATACCAGGCACTGCCTCTCCCTGCAGGATGAAGGAGCGTATTTTTTGATAAGCAGTTTCAGATGCGCGGCTCATATCTAACACATTACCTCAAATTTGTTTGCGGACAAGATGGCCAAACAAGATTGATAGTGGAAACCAATTTCTCCTTGACGGGTATGAATTGTATACAATAGAGGTTGCTGGGAGGGAATTGTCAATCGCTATGCCTGAAACATATCGTATAAAAGTCATCGTTCCGATCCCAATGGATGAAGCCGGTGTTGCTGCCCGCGCGGAACAATTGCCTGCTGATTTCGTCCGCGACGGATTTGCACCTGAATTTGTGGCGGTACCTTGGGGTGCAGCTTTGGGCGACAGCTATCATGATACCATGTTGATGGACTGGACTGTGTTTCAGGCTGGCATCAAAGCCGAAGAAGAAGGTTATGCCGGTGTCCTGATTGATACAGTTAGTGACAGTGGCATGAGAGCCTTGCGCTCTCGTCTTTCCATACCCGTCGTCGGTCCCGGGGAGGCGGCTTTTGCGGCTGCAATGATGTTGGGCAAGAAATTTACCGTGCTGACCATGTGGCCGGAATGGTTCCCGCTCTACGAGAAGACCTTGAACGAATATGGCTGGTGGGATCGTGTGGCTTCACTGCGATCCATAGATACGCGGCCCGACGTGACCGAATTGCTTGCTGGCAAAGAAGAGGTGATCTTCGACAAACTGAAGGCCGAAGCGACGGCAGCAATGGAAGAGGATGGCGCGGATGTGATCGTACTCGGTTCAACAACCATGCACCAGTCGGCAAAATATCTTGATGACAACATGCCGATCCCCGTCCTGAACCCCGGACAGGTCGCCTATAAATTTCTCGAAACGCTGATCGAACTTGGGCTCACCCACAGCAAAAAAGCGTTTCCGGCACCCGAAGTGCCCAAAGACGATGATATCAGAAAAGGATGGTATTAATGGCTGACTGGACCCCCGGTATGGCAGGACAAGTTCCGCTACCTTATCCCTTTTACGTCGATATCGTGACCAAGCGCTATTTCGACGGTGTCGATAACAAGAATATGACACAGGTTCTTAACTGTTTTGCACCAGACGCGATTTTGCATGAAGCGACATCCAATACGATTCATGAAGGTCGCGATGCCATCAGGGCTATGTTTGAAAAGCTGTTCACGGATTTTGAGTCCATTTGGCATGGCAACTTTGTTCATACCGCTGACCCCGATACCAATACGATCTGTTCGCAATTCACGGTATTGATCACGCCCAATGGTGGTGAACAGCTGCGTTATGAGAACTGCAACCGCTTCTATTGCAAGGACCGGCTGTTCCAGCATGTTTTCGTTTATATGAGCGGCGACAATCTGCTCAAAGAGGGAGACGCCTGATGCAGTATGAACCTGGCCCTTCTCGTGCAGAACTAATCGAATTTGCGACGAAAACCTATTTTGGCAATGTCGATGCGAAAGATATGGATGCTACGCTGGCGTGCTTCCACGATGAGGCCCTATTCTGCGTCCAGACCAGCTTTACGCGTCATGCAGGTAAGGCGGAAATCAAACGTATGTTTGAGGATTTTTTTGGTGCCTATGAAACCATTATTCACCGTGATTTTACCTGCACTGTTGACGAAGCCAATGGCCGGATCGCCGCCAGTTTTGTGGCCGAGCTGACGGACGCGGACGGTAATGTCACGTTGTTAAACAACACAAATTTCTGGCGCATGCGCGACGGAAAATTTCAGGAAGTCTATGTCTATATGAGCGGGGAGAATGTCCTCGTTTAACGTCAAAATGACGGGTCAAAAGGCCTGCATCTCATTCCATTCAGGGAAGGAAAGTAAAATGCGTCGCTTCAAAACAGCTCTTTCACTATCGGCGGGTGTCGCTGCTCTCGTAAGTTTCAATCCGGCCATTGCTCAATCGACCGGCGATCAGGAAGCCGGTGAAGCAGATAGCGGCAATGTTATTATCGTTACTGCGCGGCGACAGGACGAATTGCTTGCCGAAGTACCCGCATCGATTACCGTTTTTACGGCCGAAACGCTTGAACGCACTGGCATAGAACAGGCGGACGAGTTTGTGCAGCTGACCGCCGGTGTCACTATCGTTAGCGGTACGGCCGAAGCCGGCGATACACAGATCAACATTCGCGGCATAAACGGCGCGCGGGATGCGGAAAGCTCTGTTGCTTTGGTGGTGGATGGCATCCTTAAAACCAACACCGCCCAATTGAATCAGGATCAGGGTACATTACGCCAGATTGAAATTTTGAAGGGCCCGCAAGGCGCGCTTTATGGCCGGAATGCTGCGGCTGGCGCAATTGTTATTCAAACACTGAAACCAGGCGATGAACTGGAAGGCGGCGTAAGGTTAAGTGCAGCCGAAGATAATACTTACAAAGCGTCTGCCTATATATCAGCTCCTGTTGGCGACACTGCCGGTTTCGTTTTGTCGGGTTCTTACAACACGACGGATGGCTTCTACCGGAACAGCTTCCTGAACAACCGAAAGGTGGTTGATGACCAGGAGACATGGTCGATTGATGGACGGTTTGTGGCTGAGCTGGGCCCCGACACCGAAGTTGACGTAAAGGCTCGCTATGCGGATCTGTCCGGCGCATCCATCAACTTCAACGCTGCTTTCCACTTGCCGAATTTCGCGGCGACCAATCCGGCGTTTTTTGAAGATGTGAACGATCACCCGTTTAACTATTATTCGAACATTCGTCCGACCAATGAACAGCAAACATTTGAAGCATCGGTTAAGCTGACCCATGAATTTGACTTTGCGACATTGACCGCATGGGCGCTTTATGCCGATGTGGATCAGGCGTTGACGGCCGATGGTACGTCTGCTGATTTTGCGCGTTATACTTTCCCGGGAGCCACTCCAGCTTCGGTTGATGCCTCTAACAATTGTTTTGGTTCTACTGCAGCGCTGACCGGATTTCCCGTTAACCAGCCGGGTTTTGTGGGCAACAACCCTATCCCGTTTATCTTTGATCCGGTTAATGGATCGACCTTCGGACCCTATAGTCCAACAACCTGTGACGGCACGCAGTTCCAGATCCGTGAACAGACCGATATTAGCGCAGAAGTCCGGTTAGCTTCCAATGGTGATGGCCCGCTCGGTTGGCAGGTCGGCGGCTATTTCCTGAATATCGATCGTGATGTAGGCGTGAGCTTGGGAGCTGATTTGGGGCAGGGCGTTATCCGTCAATTGTTCAATGGACCGGACAGCGCCAATCCGACGTCACAGCTCTTCGCCGATAATTTCAACACCAACGTCTATGCCGTATTCGGATCGCTGGACTATGAAGTGGCGGATAATTTTGATGTTGGTTTGGCTCTGCGTTATGACGTGGAGGATCGCGAAGTATCAAGCCAAGTACCCTTGGCAACTGACCCTATCACAGGAACGCCGATTAATCCGGGTCAGGCCTTTGGCGCGATTCCAGATCAGTCGGAAACGTTCAAGCAGCTGCAACCAAAATTGTCGCTGCGCTATGGGTTGTCGGACGACATTAACTTCTATGCCAACTGGGGCATCGGCTTCAAATCCGGTGGTTTCAACAACCAGGGTTCTGCCGCGATTGTGGATCAGAATTTCAACCAGTTTATTGGCACAAATGTCTTGATCAACGATATTTTCCGCAAGGAAAAATCCAGCGCTTTTGAGGCGGGTTTCAAAGGCTCTCTTGCCAATGGCCGGATCACCTTCGATCTTGCCGGCTATTATACCGATGTCGATGACATGCAGTTTTTCGAGTTTTTCGTCGGCGGTTTCGGTCTTTTGCGGGTGGTTTCCAATATCGATGAAGTTGAACTTTACGGTTTGGAATTCAACGCAAATGCCGAAATCGTGGAAGGCTGGGACATTTTTGGCGCGGTCAACGTGACCGAGAGCGAAATCAAGGCCAATGCTTCGCGGCCCAACACGGTTGGGAATAAATCACCTTACACGGCTGACTATACGATCAATATCGGTACGCAGGTTGTTGCGCCAATTGCTAACGATTTTGATCTAGTGATGCGGGCAGACTACCGGATTACCGGACCCACCTGGTTCCACTCTGTTCAGGATGATACCAGTCCGACCTTGTTCAGCGGTTTGCTGCCGTTACCGGCAGATGCAAATTCACCAAACAAACTGGTTTTACCAGCCTTTGTTGGTGATGCGGACTATTCGATTACCGAGCGGGAAGCCTTTGGCGTACTCGACCTGCGCTTTGGTCTGGAAGGGGATAACTGGAATGTCACCGCTTTTGCTGACAATCTGCTCAACCGCAAATATCTCAACGAGGTTATTCCGGCGATTGAATTTGGCGGATCATTTATCTCACCGGGTCAGCTCCGGCGCTTTGGTGTCGAGGTCGGGTATAAGTTCTGATCTCTGGCAATTACTGATTATCGGGCACCTGCCATTCGGATCGCAAGAGCCGGATCGGTTGGATCGCTCCAGTCCTGTCGCGCCGCCCATTCGGCAAGTGGCGTCGGCCGAGTTTTAAAATATTTGGCCATTTCCACTATATCTGCGATGAGCGGTGATATCGGCTGTTCATTATAGAAGCTGTAGAAGCTTGCCATACCGCTATAGATCGATTGGGGTTCGACAGTCGCCGATCCGGTGACCAATAAGCTCATCGCGGATGCGAATTCATTTGGTGTCATGCTTTTGAATGTGATGGGTTTCCCGGCAGCCTCGCTGAGGATCGAAGCAACCTCATCCCCAACCAGAGCTTGCGGTCCGCCAACAGCATAACGTCCACTCGGCAGATCATCATTTTGCAGCGCCTCGACCATGAAGGCAGCGACATCATCAAGGCAGATCCATGATATTTTCAGATCCGGTTTGGCAGGATAGGCAAATATCGAACTGTTGACGATGGAGGGTTTGTTCCAGCTGCGGATCATATTGTCCATGAAGACCTTGGTTTCAAAAATCGCATAGCTGACACCGCTATCGATAATCGCCTTTTCAATCGCCCGGCGGCCGTCATGCGCAGGATTGCCGTTATCTTCATCGGCCACATAACAGCTCGTGTTGAACACGATTTTTCGAACGCTGCTGGCTTTGGCTGCAGCTGCGATGTTACGACCGAGCTCGGTCGCTTTTTCAAGATCAAATACAAAGGGCAGGTGCATGGCAATGGCATCCATGCCCTGCGCCGCCGCGACCATGGATTGCTCGTCATATAGATCGGCTTCTACGGTCTCGACATTTGCAAAGGGCGTATTGGCCAGTGCGGCTGTATTGCGCAGCGCTGCCACCGGATGCAGGCCTGCCGCAAGCAAACGTTCTAGCAAAGGATGGCCTTGGTCGCCGGTTGCGCCGATGGTCAATATTCTGATGGTTCTATCCTCTTCTCAAATTTCGTTGATTTTCTTTAGCTATTGATGCGCCGTGCGACAGACCGGCCAGCGATATATCCGAAGGTCAGGGCAGGGCCGAGTGTTCCGCCTGCACCCGCATAGACCCCGCCGGTTGGACAGCTGATAACATTGCCTGCCGCGAACAGGCCTGGAATCGGCTCTCCTTGATGGTCAAGCACCTGTGCTGAACCATCGGTTTTTGCGCCGCCATTGGTGCCGAGTGTTCCCATGTGGATTTCCACCGCATAGAATGGGCCATTGGTGATTGGTCCTAATGTCGCCGATGCGCCTTCACGTGAACGGTCGCCGTAGAAGCGGTCATATGCGCTCTCGCCGCGGCCAAAATCTGGATCATGACCCTTGATTGCATGGGCGTTGAAATGGGCGACCGTTTCTTCCAGCCGCTCGCCATCAATATCTATTGCATCGCCAAGACTTCCCAGATCATCTGCACTGGTTATCCAGTCTGGCACTGCATCCCCAGGCATGACCGAAGCCAGCGGGTAACGGGACATATATTGCGAATCGAAAATCAGATAGGCGGGCAAATTTGGATAAGAATAGGTCGCCGGATCAAATTGGTGAAAAGCCCCGGCTAGTGCAGAATAATTATTGGCCTCGTTGCAAAAGCGCTTCCCCGCTCCGTTGACCAATATAGTGTGCGGAAGCGTTCTTTCGATCAGTACCGGCATGGAGCGCTGCTCGCCGCCCTCCCATTTTACTTCGGGGATTGAGAGGGTCGGTACCCACCAGGCACTGGTCATATTGCCAAGGCTTGCTCCGGCGGCCATGGCCATTTTCAGACCATCGCCCTGGTTGCCCGGCGGCGAGGCGGGGGCATCCAGCGGGCCGCGCAAAAAGGCCTGTTTCAGCTCTTCATTCCATTCAAAACCGCCGGTTGCCAGTATTACACCTTGTGATGCGTTGATGGTCAAATCGGCGTCGTCGCGGCGGACCTTGGCCCCGGCTACGCGGCCATTCTCGACAATCAAGCGGTGGCCATCAACATCCAGCAAGGGTTCAATCCCGCGATCAAGGCAGGCCTTTAACAGGCGCCCGATCAAAGCCTGTCCCCAGCCGCGTAGATCTTCGCTTTCGCGGCGGGCCATTTCGGCTGGATCAACTTGTCCGGTGCCGCCGCCCAAAGGCGTTTCCCGCAGCATCATGCGCGGCGCGGGACCATGTTCAAAGACCTTGTCGGCCCAATCGCCCAGTGCGGAGAAGTCGAACAGATCATTATCGAGAGCGCGGCCGCCATCCGGTTTAGCTCCCGGCCGGTCGAGATAATAATCAGGATAGCCTTCCAGCAGGCTGAGTCTCGCCGCATCCAGATTTTCGAGAAAGCCTAGCGCTTGTGGACCTTCCTCGACAAAGGCGGACAATATAGTGTCATCGATATCGCCCTGATCGAGAGAGCGGAAATAGGCGAGGGCGTCTTCGCGGCTATCTTCGATACCATGCACCTGCATCTGCCGGTTACCGGGTATCCAGACAATGCCACCCGATATTGCAGCGGTGCCGCCCAGTTTCGGCTGCTTTTCGATGACTGTGACGCTCGAACCGGCCTCATGCGCTGCCAGAGCAGCGCTCAGTCCAGCTGCGCCGGCTCCGATGATCAGGACATCTGTGTTCATGGCGATGACTCTCCCTTGTTGATGAACAGGATAAGGGAGATTGTTCGGGCGGGACCACTGTTACTTTTGGGCCGGAATATATTGGCCCGGGAACATGCTAGTCCACAGTGCCGACGTCCCGCAGAGCTTTTATTTGTCCCGGGCTCAAGCCGAGTTCCTCCAAAATCGCCTCGCTATGCTGACCTATGGTCGAAAGATTGGCGGATGCAGATGGCCGCGCCCCGTCCATTTCAATCGGCAGCGATGGCAGCTTGGTTTGCTGGCCATTGGCTAGTGTGACGGGTTCGAGACCGCCACTGGCATTGAGATGCGGATCGTCGAACATGTCCTCAGGGCGTGCGATTGGGGCGAAGGGCAAACCGGTGCCTTCAAGCTTCGCGATCAACTCATCTCGGCCAAAGCCAGCGATCAATTCCCGAATTTGCGGCATGATCCGGTCGCGTGCGGCAACCCGGTTGTTATTCTCACGGATGCTTTCATCTGCCCACAGATCGTCAAGCGCAAACAGCTTGCAGAATTTCTCCCATAGAGCATCGGTGACCACACCAATGAAAATCGGTTCGTCCTTGGTCTGGAAAACATCATAAATAGCCCAGGCGGATATGCGGGCAGGCATGGGGTCAGCGGCTTTACCGGTCACGGCCATTTGCGCCATATGCTGGCCGATCAGATATACGGTGGTTTCAAAGAGCGAGCTTTGTACCTTTTGCCCTTTGCCAGTGCGGTGCCGTTCCTCAACTGCTGCCAATATTGCAATCACGCCGAACATGCCGCCTGTAACATCGATCACGCTGGAACCAGCACGCAATGGCTGTCCGGGCGGACCAGTCATATAGGCAAGTCCCCCCATCATTTGGGCCACTTCATCGAGGGCGGTTCGGTTTTCATAGGGTCCGGGGAGGAATCCTTTTTCCGAGGCGTAGATCAACCGTTCATTGGACTGGGCGAGCTCTTCATAGCCAAGTCCCAAGCGATCCATTGCGCCGGGACGGTAGTTTTCAACCAATATATCTGCGCCTTTAACAAGCTGGCGCGCTATACCAAGCCCTTCAGGGTCTTTCAGGTTAAGTGAGATACTCTGTTTATGGCGGTTATACATAGGGAAGTAGCCAGAACCGGAGCCTACCAGATTGCGAGTTCTATCACCGCCAATCGGTTCGACGCGGATCACTTCCGCGCCCAACGAGGCAAGAATGGCGCCCACTGCAGGTCCCATGACCATATGGGTGAACTCGATAACTTTCAGGCCTGCTAGAGGTGTTGGTGCGTTCATGCTGCGGCCCTTTCAAATCCCAGGGGAAGACCAGCATCGGGTGTAAACCCATAAAGCGGTTCTTCGGGCAGGGATGCTGCAACAATTTCCCTTACTTTCAGTAGTTTATCCAGATTAATGCCCGTATCAATACCCATAGCCTCCAGCATGAAAACCAGGTCTTCCGTAACGATGTTGCCCGAGGCGCCCGGTGCGAAGGGGCAGCCGCCCAAGCCTCCCAGCGAAGCATCAAAAGTGGTAATACCTTCCTCCAATCCTGCCATGACATTCGCCAAGCCAAGTCCGCGGGTATTGTGGAGATGCAGCGTGTTGAGCTTGTCGCTGCCGATCACACCCTTGATCTGGCGCACCATTCGTGTGACCTGCGCCGGATTGGCATAGCCGGTTGTGTCCGACAGGCCGACCTCGGCCACACCGGCCTCCATCGCCGCTTCCGCGAGGTGCGCGACCTGGTCTTCGCTGACTGACCCCTCAATGGTGCAACCAAAGGCAGTAGAGAGACCTACTTCAAAATGGGGACGCTGTCCTTCGGACTGCGCAGCGACCAGATCGGCAATCGCTTTGATTTCGGCGAGCATTGCTGGATGATCTTTGCGCACGTTCTTGATGCTATGGGTTTCGGACATGGAAAAGGGGATCGACATTTTGTCGACGCCTGCTGCTATGGCTCTCTCCGCGCCTTTCAGATTGGGTATGAGCGTGACAACATCCAGATTGGGCAGGGTCTTCGCATAGGCCACAATTTCTGCGGTATCCGCCATTTGCGGTAGCAGGGATGGCGGTACGAAGCTTCCTACTTCAATCTCGCTGACACCCGCCTCGGCCTCCGCCTTGATCCAGGCCTTTTTGGCTTCGGTCGGCATCACGGCATCAATGCTTTGCAGGCCGTCGCGTGGTCCCACTTCGCTGATGGTTACAGACTTTGTCATTGGGTGGCTCCTAGGTAAATCCATGGCCGCGTTGCGCGGTCGGCCGTTTGCCATGCGGCAATGTCTTTGGCCATTTTCAAACTGAGGTCGATAGCATCCAATCCCTCCAGCAACATCGCTTTGGCTTCATCATCAATCGGGAAAGACCAGCTCTGGTCTTTGCCAATGGTGATTTTTTGTGCGGCCAAGTTGATGGTAATAGGACAATCCACTTCTTCGATTATGGCTATCGCATCAGCATCCAAAACGGCTGGCAAGATACCGTTACGAACGCAGTTACCGGCAAAAATCGGTGCGAAGCTCGGGGCAATAACAGCCCGAAAACCATATTCGGCCAATGCCCATACAGCATGCTCGCGGCTCGACCCGCAACCGAAATTCGCGCCGCCCAGGATGATCTGGCTGTCGGCATAACAAGGATCGTTGAGTATAAAACTTGGATCAGGATCGCGGCCACCGATCGCGGTATAACGCCATCCGGCGAATAGCCCGTCAGCAAATCCGGTCTTGCCGGTGCTTTTCATCTCGCGTGAGGGGATGATCTGGTCGGTGTCGACATTATCGCGGATCAGAGGCATGGGCCGGGAAGTCAGCATGGAAAATGGTTCAGCCATCACAGCAACTCCCGGACATCGGCAATGGCACCTGCCAGCGCACTGGCGACAACCGTTTCGGGACTGGCAATATGGGTTTTGACGCCCGGTCCCTGACGGCTTTCAAAATTACGGTTGGTGGTAGAGATAACCCGTGCACCTGATTGAAAACTCTCACCTCCTGCATAGAAGCACATCGAACAGCCACTTTCCCGCCATTCAAACCCGGCTTCGCGAAAAATTGCATCAATCCCTTCTGATTCAGCTTTGCGTTTGACGCGGGAGGAGCCGGGGACGCAAATGGCTTGGACATGGTCAGCAATTCTCTTGCCCTTTAGTAGGGCGCTGGCCCGGCGCAGGTCGGATAAACGGCTATTGGTACAGCTGCCGATGAAGGCGGCATCTATCGGCGTTCCTTTAAGGCTCTGTCCTTTTTGTAACGCCATATATTCAAGCGAGCGCTCGTCGGCATTTTCGGGTACGGTACCGCCAATACCAACACTATGTTCCGGACTGGTACCCCAACTGACCGTTGGTGTAATCGCGCTAGCGTCAATTTCAATTTCAGTATCAAAAGTAGCGTCTGCATCGCTGATCAGTTTTCCCCAGCTTTCAACGGCTTGGTCCCACTGAGCTTCTTTGGGCGCGTAACGACGCCCCTCCAGATATGTGATAGTTTTCTCATCGGGAGCGATAAACCCAGACATGGCGGAAAATTCCGTCGCCATGTTGCAGAGGGTCATCCGCCCTTCCATGTCGAGCGCGCGAACCGCGTCTCCGGCAAATTCCACAGCGTGTCCTTTGCCACCGGCCGCGCCATGGCTAGCGATCAATGTCATGATCATGTCCTTGGGCGTGACGCTTTTTGATAACGACCCGGAAAAACAGACCCGCATGGATTTGGGCTTGTTCAGCCGCAATGTTCCCGTCGCCATCGCATGTTCCGCCTCCGATGATCCGATGCCCCAGGCTAGTGCGCCGAAAGCGCCCTGTGTGCAGGTATGACTGTCAGGTGCCACCAAGGTACATCCCGGTAGCACGATACCCAGTTCCGGCGATATTACATGGACAATCCCCTGATCGGGATCGTTGACATCAAACAGGGTTATGCCAGCGGCTTTGGCAGCAGCTCTCGTTTCGGTGATGAAAGCCTGCCCGCCAGGCATCAGGGTCTGGTCTGTTCGGCCCGGCCGGGTGTCCACAATATGGTCTGTGACGGCAAAGACGCGTGCCGGATCGACCACGGCGCGTCCGGCCTCAGCCAATGAATTGAGCGCGGACGCACCGGTGCGCTCGTGCAGAAAAACACGGTCAATAGCCATCAATGCGCCACCACCTGGCAAGGTGCCGACGACATGGCTATCCCATAACTTATCAAAGAGTGTCGATGGTTCAGGCAGGAACAACCTCCATTTCGGCATCAATAGAACGCCAGTCCTTGGTCACGAAAGTCTCCTGTATCGCGGTCCGCGTTTCCAGCAATCCGTTTCTAATCCAGTGCCACGTCCGACAACGGTTCTGGCCATCGTCGGAAATCTGAATCTGTTCATAAAGATAAAGTGATGGATCACCTTGCCGCTGCCAATACAACATCACGGTGCGGTTATATTCGTCCAGCGGCACTTCGGCGGCCCAACCTTTGATCAGCTCATTGTCCCACCAGACGCGTTTGTCGCCATATTCGGCCGGAAACTCGCGTATCTCGGTTTTACCATCAGCCCATGTATAGTGGTTGGTCTGATGATAAGGCACATCGCCTTCGTCCGGGAATCGGCAAAGCAGACGGGATGCATGCTCATCAATTTTCTCGTTCTGCGCGTTGAAATAGGTGTAGGTGCCGTCCCAAACGCCTTCGTGTCGGGCCAAAAGCGGCATGTCTTCTCTGATTCCCATTAATCTTCCTTTTGTCGTTGTTGGAGGGCGATATGATATTGCTTGGCGCTATGTCCGTTGATCAGGGCAAGATGCTCTACGGCAAGATTCGCGGGCCCGAGATTCTTTTCGTCGAAAGCAAGGGCGTGATCTGCATCGACTGTGTACCAGGGCGCAAACATATGACGGGCGCGAACAATCTGCCAAGCCATATTGAGATAATTACCAAAACGGTCGGGCGACAAATCCGGATAGAGTCGATCCGGTTCACCATTGGGCAGGGAAGGATATAGGATTGTTTTAGTGTCGAGCGCATCAGCAATCGCATTTACAACGTCCTGCCACACAGCCCAGCTGACAGGGACTGCGGCATCCCAATTGTCCGATAGGCCATGGCCGGGTAGATCAATGGCGATCTGACCCGCGGGTTGATTGCCGGTCGCGGCATAGGAGGGGGCATGAAGAGCAAGTCTGTCCGCACGCCGATCGCCTCGCCAGTGGATTAGGCCGTGAAAATCATCTGTTCGAACTTCCACAAAACCTTCATCACCGGCATCAGGTAAGTTGTCGATCGTCACCGTATCTGCAGCCAGCAAATGGGACAGGCTGACCGCCTGATGTTCCTCTGGCGTCGTCACTTTTTGTGCTGCCCAACTGGCGGGCATATCACCCAACCGGTCGATATGCTCTTGCAGCGGATCGCCATCATAAGCGCTGATCAGGCAGGGTGGGACGTCTGCGTCAATGGCTGGAATATCACGAGGCGCGCGCAGCACCGCGCCATAGCCTGCCTGATAGGCATTACCGGCGTCGAGCATCTCACGAACAATCGCATCGACCCGCGCAGGATCATCATTTGCAACCGAAAGCCGGTGAGCATCATCGGTCGCAAACCATGGAAAAAACCAGCTTTGTTCGAGGATACGGTTCCACAACCAGGTCAGATGTTCGCCATAATCGGATGGATGGAATTCAGGCAGATAGCGATCACTGAACAACGCCATTTCTTCGGGCGACCAGATCGCATAGCCCCCGACGGCTAGTGTTGTGATTCGAGTCGGATGGCGTTTGACCGCCGTGACCAAGATGATTCCACCGGAATGAAAGCCATAGGCGGCGCATCTTTCGATACCCAGTGCATCAAGAAATTCGATAGTCGCGTCTGCATATTCGGTGATTTCAGGATGGCCTGGCAGTGGATCAGACTGCCCAAAACCCGGCGTATCTGGCGCGATGCACGTGAAATGCTCCGACCATTTTTCCATCAATGCTTCATATTCTTTGGAGCTGCGCGGGCTTTGATGCACCATCAGCAACGGCGGACCTTTGCCCGCCTTGCGGTAATGGACGCGGCGTCTGTTGCTGCCGGTTGAAACATCGATAAAGTGTCGTGTGATCATAAGAATCTTTATTTGTCCGGACAAATTTGTCTCGACAAGTCTTTTTTGCAGATTATTGTCTTTTTATCGAATCCGGAGAGAAAAACCCAATGACATTAATTGGCACGAAAATGGTCCAGGATGGCCGTACTGCGCGCGAGATTTTTGAAGAAGTGATCGGCAATCCCGCTCGAAAGAAATTTGGCTTTGGTGAAAAACTCGCCATCGTCAATGTCGATGTGCAGCAGGCCTATACGCGGACAGACATGTTCAAGACAGCCTATGAAACCGATCCAAAGCAGATCGATTATATCAATCAGATTTCTGCTGTTGCACGAGCGAAAGACATGCCGGTCATCTGGAGCCGGGTAGCTTATAAGGACGACGCCGGAGATGCCGGAGTCTGGGGCACTCGAACCGATACCGAAGATTCGCTGCAGAATATCAAATATGACAGCGAGCGCCATTTGCTGGATCCGCGCTGTGATGTGGATGCCGACGATCTGCAATATACCAAACGTATGCCGAGCGCCTTTTTCGAAACGCCGCTGGCGAGCTATCTGACATGGCACAAAGTCGATACGGTGGTGGTGACCGGCGGCTCTACATCTGGTTGCGTGCGTGCCACGGCGGTAGACGCCCTAAGTCATGGATATCGTACAATCGTGCCGATCGAAACCTGTGCCGATAAACATGAAAGCTATCATTTTGCCAACCTTACTGACTTGCAGTTGAAATATGCAGATGTCGAACCGGTACAGGCCGTGATTGACTGGCTGGAGGCGCGCTAGTGTCTGAAGCACAAAAATCCGATCCGGGATTATATGATTATCTGCCTTATCGCAGTCGTCCGAAAATCGAATGGCCAGAGGGCAAGACCTGCGCGGTCTGGATAGCGCCCAATCTGGAGTTTTATGAACTGGACCCTGCGGTAAATCCCCATCGCAAAAGCTGGCCAAAGCCACATCCCGATGTGGTCGGGTACAGCCACCGTGATCATGCAAACCGAGTGTCGCACTGGCGCATGGCGGAGATGATGACGAAGCACGGCTTTCCGGGATCGGTGAGCTTGTCGGTAGCGCTGTGCGACCATATTCCCGAAGTGGTGGAGGATGCCGACCAACGAGGCTGGGAGTTTTTCAGCCATGGCATTTACAACACGCGCTACTCCTATGGAATGGATGAGGCGCAGGAACGAGCGATTATTGAGGATTCCATTATGACCGTGGAGAGCGCCACGGGTCAAAGGATCAGAGGTTGGCTAGCGCCGGCGCTAACCCATACATCGCGCACGCTCGACCTGCTCGCGGAATATGGCATGGATTATACCTGCGATCTTTATCAGGATGATCAGCCGACGGATGTGAAGGTGAAGTCCGGGCAGCTAACAGCAATACCTTATAGCCTTGAGGTCAACGATCACTACGGCTTCTTCATCTATAACATGTCACCGCGGGAATATGCCGATACATTGATCCGGCAATATGACAGGCTGGCGGAAGAAGGCGCGCAATCGGGGACGGTGATGTGCATACCGTTGCACAGCTATCTGATTGGCCAGCCCCACCGGATTGGTCCGTTTGAGGCCGTGCTCGAACATATTGCCGCTGATGGCCGGGCATGGATCACCAAGGCTGGTGATATTGTTGATGCCTTCCGCAACCAGACGGGAGGCGCATCATGAGCCTCGATCCCGGCTATCTGGAATATCCGAAGCGTGGTCGCGGGATGGACCATGAACATTACCCCTATAGCAGCTTGTTTGATCGCAAACCGGTGCAATGGCCCGATGACAAAAAACTCCTTATCTGGCCGGTTATCAGCCTCGAATATTTCCCGATGGTGCCGAAGGATGACCCTTTTCGTGCGCCAGGCCATATGCAGACCGCTTACCCCGATTATCGCCACTACACGGCGCGGGAATATGGCACCCGGATCGGGATTTACCGGTTGCTTGGCGCGTTTGAAAAGGTGGGAATAAAAGTCTCAGTAGCGACTAACGGCGTAGTAGCCGAACGCTATCCACAGCTGGTTGAGGATATTGTCTCCGGTGGTCACGAAATCATAGCGCATAGCACGGACATGAACGGCACTATTGCAAGTGGTATGGCCCAAGCGGAAGAAAAAGCGCTGATAGAAACGGCGCTGTCCGTGTTGGAAAAGGCAACCGGAAAGCGGCCACGCGGGTGGCTGTCGATAGCGCGCTCACAGAGCTTCAATACCGCAAAGCTCCTTGCCGATGCGGGCGTTGAATATATGTGTGACTGGGTGAATGACGAAATGCCCTATGCGTTTCAAACTGACGCGGGGCCGATTACCAATATCCCGCTCAATCATGAACTTTCGGATCGCCAGATTATCAATGTCCAGCAGCACTCGGTCGACAGTTATGCTCAGCAGATGCGCGATGCTGCAGACTGGTTGCTGGCAGAAGCCAACCAATATGGCGGTCGGATGCTCCCGATGCATTTGACGCCCTATATCATGGGTTTACCCTATCGGATCGGCAGCTTTGAAGGGCTAATTGCGGATTTGGCCAAGCGCGAGGATGTCAGGTTTGCAAGAGGCGATGTGATACTCGACAGCTGGAAGGCACAGCTATGAAGATACGCAATCCCCGCACGGGCGAAGCGGATTACGAAATCGCTCCTTTAAGCCGTAACGCGGTTGTGGATGAGACCAGGCGGCTGCGCGATGGGCAGGTTGCCTGGGCCACTAAAACACCGGACGAGCGCGGTGCAGTCTTGCTACAATGGGCCGATGCGATAGAAGCTGATCTCGGTGCCATCATCCCGGCGCTTACAGACGATACGGGACGTGGAGGTATCTCCAAGATCGAAGCAGCCGGCGTACCGGGCCAGATCAGGCGATGGGCCGAGATGGCGCCTCAGCTCATTGTCGAGGGGCAGTTGACCGATCAACCAACCTCAGTACCCACAATCACCACTTCGACACGCTTGGTACCTTATCAGCTTGTCGGCGTTATCAGCCCATGGAATTTCCCCATGACGCTCGCGTTGATCGACGCCATTCCGGCTTTGATGGCGGGGTCAGCGGTGCTGGTAAAACCGTCGGAAGTGACCCCGCGATTCATCAAGCCGCTGATGGAAACCGTTGGGGAAATCCCGGAGCTGGCTGGGGTGCTGTCTATCATCGAAGGCGATGGTGCGACCGGGGCGGCGATGGTTGATCAGGTTGATTACATCTGTTTCACCGGATCGGTGGCGACGGGGCGGAAAGTTGGCGAAGGTGCCGCGCAGGCGTTTATTCCGGCTAGTCTGGAACTGGGCGGGAAGGACCCGATGATCGTGCTGGCGAGCGCAGACCCGGAGACCGCGGCGGCAACGGCGCTGAGGGCGAGTATCGTCAATACCGGGCAGGCCTGCCAGTCGATCGAGCGGGTCTATGTGGCCCGGGACATTGCCGAGCCGTTCCTCGCCAGTTTGACGACACAGGCAGAGGCGGTGGAGCTCAATTATCCCGATATCAACCACGGCCATATCGGGCCTTTTATCTTTGAAAAACAAGCAGAAATTGCCCAAAATCAGATTGACGATGCGGTTAGCAAAGGCGCCATACTGCTCACCGGCGGCACAGTCGAAAATCTCGGCGGCGGGCTCTATCTCAGACCCACGATACTCACCGATGTCCCGCCTGAATCAGACATTATCCGCGAAGAAAATTTCGGACCCGTCATCCCGGTTATGATCTATGATCAGATTGAAGAGGCGATTGCACAGGCGAATGATAGTATCTTCGGGTTGTCCGCCGCGGTTGTTGGCGGATCGGTTACGGAAGCGGAGCAGATTGGTACCAGATTGAAGGCGGGAGCGGTGTCTATCAATGACGGCTCGCTGACGTCGATGGTCTGGGAAGCGGAAAAGTCGAGCTTTGGCTATTCCGGGCTAGGCGCATCGCGGATGGGCACAAGCGGCCTGATGCGCTTTTTCCGCAAACAGGCGCTGATCCGGCAATCGGGTGACGCGGCGCGAATAGAGGCATTTGCAGAGGAGAATTTCTGATGGGCGTGGAATTACAGCATCCGATGAAACCCGAACTGACAGCGGAAGAGGCGGCGCGCGGGCGCTTTGTGTCCGGTATCCGGGCATTCATCCTCAATGATCTCGCCGGTGATATGCGCACCGCCTATGACAAGCGAGCCGCTCCGGCCTTTGCTCGGGAGACAGGCCGGGCTCCGGAAACCAGCAACGAAGCGCATCAGGCGCTGCGCGGTGATCCGGCGTTTAATATCTATTCGGCCATGCGGGTGCAGGCGCAAAAAATGGTCTGGCAGGCATCGGGCGCTGTCGTTGCGCGTGATCTCGAACGGCTGGAAACGGAGGCGGCGAAAGTTGCCGACCAGCCCGGCTCGGTAAAATTGGATCCCGATCTTGATATCCCGCGCAATGTCGATGCGATTGAAGTGCATCTGATGCCCGGCAGCTATACGCGCGGCGGAGAGTCGCTCGAAGCCGGAGCGGTCTATGATCAGGGGCTGGCGGTATTTTCCATGGGGCTAATGGGGGCCAATCTCGACGATATCGGCCTGTCCATGGCCGCTTATGTAAAAGGCAAGTTTCCGGACTTTCAGCCTCAGAGCATTCTCGATACGGGTTGCACCATCGGCCACAACACGCTGCCATGGAAACAGACCTATCCCAAAGCCAAGGTAGAAGCGATTGACGCAGCGGCTGGCGGCTTGCGCTATGCATCGGCTCGCGCCAAGATGCAGGGGCAGGAGGTCAGTTTCGCGCAAATGTCCGCCGATGCTCTGGATTATCCCGACGCCAGTTTCGACCTCGTCTTTTCCTCCATGTTCCTGCATGAGCTGTCAAAAAAAGCGCGCGCGGCGGCATTCAAAGAAGCCTATCGGGTTCTGAAACCCGGCGGTCTGCTGCTCCATATGGAATTACCGCCCAATGACCAGATGAATGCCTTTGACGGCTTTTATCTCGACTGGGACAGCTGGTATAATTCAGAACCTTTCTACAAAGGCTATCGCGACGAAAGCCCGCCGGAATTGTGCAAGGCCGGCGGCTTTGATGCAGGTGATTATTTCCAGTTTGTCGTGCCCAGTATTGGCATCTACGGCGAGGAAGCCGTGGCGCAGGCGATTGCGGACGAGAATGCCAATGCCGTCGATAGCGAAACCACCGGACGACTGGCCGAGGGTATCATGTGGTTCGGTTTCGGAGCCTGGAAGCGGTGAGCTCTGAAACTGACAACCCGGGCCCGGTTTTCAAACCGGATGACACGCCGAAAGATATTTACGGACCCGACGGCAAGCCACAATTTTTCGACGATCCCGGCATGGACCGCTTTGTCGCTGTCGTCATGAACATGGCGCAGGAAATGTGGGTGCAGGAAGAGCGGCTGATGGCGCTTGAAGGGCTGGAAGCCTCTGACGCGGAGCGTGAAGCAAAGCTGAAAATATTTATCGACCGTATTTTTGCGCCGCTGCGCGAACAAGGGAGTGACGACATATGAAGGCATGGCAAATCGGATCGAGGACCGGCATTGGCGGATTGCAGCTGGCCGATCATCCCGAGCCAGAGCCGGGGGCAGACGAGATTCTGGTCAAGGTTTCGGCGGCAGGTCTCAACTATCGCGATCTGATGGTGTTGCGCGGAGACTATGGCACGGATTTGCCCGAAGATCGCGTGCCTCTGTCTGACGGCGTCGGCGTGATTGAAGCCGTTGGTGCTGATGTTACCGGACTGGACGTGGGGACACGCGTCATGGCCCCGCATTTTGCGACCTGGCTCGATGGCGCCTACAGCTTTGCCGTCTTTGCCAGAGACCTTGGTGTGACCGTTAATGGCTGGCTCGCTGAAAAGATCATTCTTCCCGCAAATGCTGCCGTCACCGTACCTGAAAATGTGAGCGACAACAGCGCGGCCACTTTTTCGGTCGTTGGCAGCACGGTCTGGCATGCGATGATGGCCTTTGGCGAGGCCAAGCCGGGTGACCTTGTGTTGGCTCAGGGAACCGGGGGTGTGTCGATATTCGCGCTACAACTGGCCAAGGCCATGGGAATGGATTTCGCGATCACCTCGTCCAGCGATGAAAAACTCGCGCGCGCCAGGGAAATGGGCGCGGATTACGGCATCAATTATCGCGACCGGCCGGATTGGGGCGCTGCCTTGCTGGAAGCGACAGGCGGCCGGGGTGCCGATGTCGTTGTCGATACCTTGGGTTTTCCGGCCATGGGCGAGACTGTGGCGGCCTGCGCCGTCAATGCGCGCATCGGATCTCTGGGGGCGCTGTCCGGAACGCCGCAGGATCAATCCAGCGCCAGCCAGGGCGCTTTGATTGGCAAGAATATCGCAATCAAGGGCATCGCGTCCGGCAATCGAGAGATGCTGCAACAGGCGCTGGATGTGGTCGCGAAAAACGATATCGAACTGTTGGTCGAAAGCGTTTTCGACTTTAACGATGCACCTGCGGCTTACACGCATCTCGAAAGCGGCAGCCATATGGGCAAGATAATGATTACCGTTTAAGTTCGACCAGCTCGTACCAGGTCATCATATAACCGCCGACGCCGCCCTGTACGAATATGCCGTCGTCATCATCGGTAATCCACACGTCATAGGCAGGATGCTCGCCCGCCATGCCGCCGGTTCCCGGTACAATGCTGGCATCGTCGACAAATTGCAGATGTTTGCACTGAAAGGTGCCGGCCGGCACGGTAACTTCTTCTGTGCCGATATAGATGGCGCCGATTTTAACCTGTGCAATTTGCGGCGGGGTTGCACCACGATGATCGGGGGAGGGCAGATAGCAATTGAGCAGGCGCTTTGTTTCCTTATCCCAATCCTTGGTCGACAGCATATAGCCGTCCGAGACAATCGGGTGCGTGCCGAAACCGTCGAGCGGCAATTCCGCTTCAACCCTTTGAGAGAGCCTCCCGATCGAGGGGCCATAGGATTCCATTTCAACATGGGTTCCGTCAAAACGCATCCAGCCTGAACCCATAAATTCATCACCGACAGTCAGCCGGACATGGCAGTCCATCGGCTGCTTATGCTCGTCCATCGCGTAGATGATATCGCGCATCACCGTGGGTTCGGGTTCGTAAATTTCGCAATGTGCGCGCATCGTCACTTTGCCATCGCTATGATGGGTGAACATGAAAGTTTCGAACCCGCGGTTCTGACCCTCCATTTCCGGTTTGCGTGATGTATATTCCAGACGGCCTTCGATAATGCGGTGCTTCATCCCATTCTCCTTGTCTTTCTTCATGCCAGTGCATTTTTCTCTTGCCAAGAGGAATTTGTCCGGACAAATTGCAGATAGCTATTTACACGGTCTGGGAGGACGTTGGTAATGGAATTTCTCACAACGAATGAATTGAGCATATTGCGCTGGATCCACATCCTGGCGATGGTTTACTGGCTGGGCGGCGAATGGGGTGTTTTCCAGACCAGCTATAATGTCACGAACCGCAACCTGTCGCTGGAAGAACGGCGGCGGCATATGGAAACGGCCTACCGGATCGACATATTGGCGCGTACCGGCATTGTCCTGCTGCTGCCGCTGGGTCTGCACATGGGTAAGATTTATGGTTTTGTGCCCTTTCTTGACGGTGCCGGGATCTGGTGGATGTGGCTGTTTTTTGCGATCTGGCTGGCGATGACCTGGACTGCTTTTATCAAGCGGGAGACCGATATCGGCGTCAAGGTGACCAAAACCGAAGAGATGCTCCGCTATCCCCTTATCGTGGTCTTGTTCATTGTCGCCTTCATGGCTCTGGACGGCTCCGGTCCGATTGTCTCGGGCGAGGGCAATCACTGGTATCCGGCCAAAATTGGGCTCTATGCCTTTGCGTTATGTATCGGCCTGTTCCTGCGGGTCGTCATGCGCCGCTGGACGGTGCGGTTCCGTAAGCTGGCCGAAGGGCCGGATGCGGCCGAAGAAGCCGCGCTCGAACGGGAAATCGGGCAAGCGCGTATTGCAGCCTATATCTACTGGATCACCATCTCCGGCGTGTGTTTCCTGGGAGCGGTCAAACCGTTCTGATCATTGGTTTGGAGGGCACCTTCGTGCGCAAATACCATAAATTCTTTATATCGTTGATCGCGGCGTTTTTGGTTCTCGCTTCACCCGCTCAAGCGGAAAAGTCGGGTACTGCTCGATTTGATCGGGCTTCGCTGATCGTCAAGGATATAGAGCAATCACTCGGATTTTGGCGCGACGTCATGCAATTTGAACTGCTGTTCGAGCCGCGACGGTTGCCGCCGCTCGAGAATGAATATTTGGGTTGGACAAAAGACACCGTGCTGACATTTGCTCGCCTGCAATCGCCGGACGGCGCGGGTATCGGTCTAATGGAAATCAAGCAACCTGGTTTTCCCGATCTGGAACTGGAAAAATACCCCAATGCCCATGGCAGTGTGATTTTCGTGCATGTCGCGCAAGATATTGAAGCACTACACAGGCGCGCACTTGCTGCAGGGGCTGTACTGAAACCATTGGGTTTGTCCCGCTCGGGAAGATCCAGGCAAATGTACCTGCGATCCCCAAGCGGTCATGTGCTGGAAATTTATGAACTGCTGCCGACGGAGCAAACGCAGAACTAGATTTCCTTCAGCTCCTTGCTGACCTCTTCCACCGGCGGTTCGGCCCGCTGCAATTCTTCGACCATCTGATGCGGCCCGCGCATCACCCGGTAGATATATTCGCGGATCATCGCGCCACGCTCATAGGCCGCCTCTTTGTCGGGCGTGTAGCTTTCGATATCGTCGCGGCTGATCGTCCCTTTGGCATCGAGCAGTCGTTCGACCGTATCCATACGTTCACGCAGCACCGACACCTCGCCGACCACTGCCATCAGAATGGACAGCATCCGTTCGTCCTCGGGATCGTCAAAATATTCCGGGCGCTTGCCTTTGGCCTTTTTATTGGCCGCGGCCATCCAGTCAAAAGGGGTATCGGTCATTCGGCTGCCTCCTGCATCTGATCAGCATTTTTCCAGGCACCATAAGCATGCCAGAAAGCGGCCCGGCCATGGTCCTCGTCCTCGCCAGTTGGTGCTTCGGGGAAAATCTCTCGATCAACAACGGCGCGGACCCCGGTTTCGAACAGCTCGTCACGGTCAAAGCCGGCTTTGACCATCTCGTCTTTCATATCCAGCGCATGCATGGAGGACCAGAAAGGCTCATTATTGTTGAACGCATCCCAGTCGCGCAGGAATTGCTCAAATAGCGGCATGGCGTCGGAATATTCCGGCTGTTCGAGATGCAGCATCAGGCCATTGTCAGCGAGGACGCGGTATCCTTCGGCGATGATTTTGGGCAGCGCCTTGCCGCTGGTTTCATGCAGGAACATCGTGGTTTGGACCCAGTCAAACGTGCCGTCGTCCCAGCGGGAGAGATCTTCGGCATTGGCCTGAATAAACTTGATATTGGTCGCGCCGAGCGATTGCGCGCGGGCATGGGCATAGCGCAAAATTGGGGCCGCCGTGTCGATTGCGATAAATTCACAATCGGGAAAAGCCAGCGCCAGCGGGACGATATTGTGGCCAACGGTGGTGCCGATATCGAGTACCCGGCGGGGTTCCCAGCCAGGGCGCTCTTTCTTGATCCAATCGACAAGCGCCTGTCCACCGCCGTCGGTCAGGGCGCCCAGACCGCCTCCGGTCGTCGCAAAAATGCCGCAGTCATAATTGGCTCCAGCCGATACATCTCCGGGCAGTTCCTCGCCATGATAGCTGCCCGGCATGCAATGAATGTCCACGGCCGACTGATAGCGCGGTACTGCGATTGCGGGGTTCAGTTCCAGCGTGCTTTTAACACCTTGGGCTCCCTCATTATATTGCCGGGCCTTGGCGTTCAACTCATCAATCTGGCGTAGCACAATGGCACGACCATTTTGCTGGCGCATTTCCATCGAGTTGCGTTTTAGCGCGGACCAGAATTTGTGGAACGGGTCCTTGTTCATTGCATGGCGAATCTCGAAACGATCCTGCGGTTCCCGGCCATGTTCTTTCAAAAAAGCCGGCAGGACGCGCTTGTCATAAGCCAGCTTGTTGCCGGGGCTTAACGTGCTCGCCATGAACTTGTTGAAATTGGCGAGGAAATCAAATCGCGCGATTTCATCGTGGGACGGCTGCGGAGATACGCCATGCCGGGCCACTGCGTTATAGGGCGGTGCGACGTCCAGTTTCTGGTCGTTCGGGACTGTTTTGCTCATATCAAGCCCTCCTTTATCATGCGCTCTATCGTTTCTTCCTGAGTGCGCAGGAAATAATCGCGATCCGGGGTCTTCACTTCATTGACCTCGATCAAACCATCGGCTTTTTGTACGGACAAATTACCATAAGTGGCGGCAAAAAGCTCCAGTCGCTGGCGTGCCAGGAAATTTGTCATTGCCGGCTTGCGCCGTGCGGCGCGTAATGCGCCCAAATCGATATCGGCAAAGGCTGTGAAAGTCTCACCGCTGTTCGACTCGGCCATTACCCGGCCCTTGTAATCCACCACCATGCTGTTGCCGTCGGCGGAGGCCAGCGGCAGGGTCGTATTTTCTATGCCTGCCGTATTGGCCGAGACGACATAGGCCATATTTTCCTGCGCCCGCGCCCGCTTGCCAATATCTTTGAGCGTGTCGAGCGGGGAGCCGATTTCCGAAGAACTGTGCACGAAAACTTCCGCCCCGCGCAGCGCATGGGCGCGGGTTATTTCGGGATAGAGTATCTCTTCCGAGGCGATCGCGGCCAGATTGCCGATCTCGGTTCTCGCCACCGGGAATACACCGTCGAGGCCATAGATATCAAGATATTTGGTCCAGACATCATGCGGCGTCGGTGCGAACATCGAATTGAGCCGGCGATAGCGCAGCACAACCTCACCCGACGGCGCGACCACGAAGCTGGTCTGGAAATAGATACCGGGAAAATTAGCATCCACTTCATAGGCATTGCCGGCGATGAACATTTTTAGCCGCTGCGCCATTGCACCCAGCGCCTCATATTCCGGGCCATCGACTTCCAGCGCAGCTTTGTCGGCAAAATCGGGGATGGAAATGCGCCCCGGATAGCTGGTCAGCAGATATTCGGGCAGCACCGCCAGCTTGGCCGGACTGCCAGCATATTGCTGAATGAAAATCGTCGCGGAGCGGATCTTGGTCTCTATCTCGCCGATCATCACCAGCATTTGCGCGCGGGCAGACGCCTTGTCCGGCGTTTTTTCAATCGAACGGGCAGCCAGTTGCATCGCGACGGCGGCGTAATTTTTCGTTTCGGTCATAATGCTGTCTTTATCATATTTTCCGGTCGAGGCTAAAACAGGTGTTGTGACGGTGGCACAAAGTGCCGCGGCCATCATCTGTCTGCGGTCAAAGTCCATCTCGTTCTATAGGCCGAGCGATCCCGGATTCATAAGCCCCTTTGGATCAACGGTTTTTTTCAAATCTTGCAGCAGGCCATCGGCGGCCGAGTCAAGGCTGTCGCGGTAGCGATAGGTTCTCCCGATCTGCAAATGCGCCGCGCCCTGATCATGGAACAGGTCGACAAGCGCCTGTTTCAGTTTCTGGGTCAGCTCCCATGCTTCGCTGTTGCTTTCCAATGTCGGCAGCTTTGCGAAATGTGAAGATTCTATAGTCGCCTGATGGACAGGGTTTGAAGCATCTGGCCAGTAGAGGCAGGGCTCGATAATCGCGCCTGAACCGCTGACGGCCGATACCAGTATACCGGTGAAGATGCCGTGCCGGTCCATCTCTGCGCGATGATCTTCGAACAACCTCAGGATCGCATCGTAACAGGCAACTGCCCGGCTATGCGGCAGCAAACCGTGAACCGGTGCCCAGCGTTCGCCTTGCGGGCCGAGCATGCTGTTGAGCGGCCCGAACGGATTGGCGCGGATTATCTTGGGAATGGTGTTCTCGGTCTCGGTGGCCCCATTATCCAAAGCCATTTTTCGTGCCCGTTCCAGGTCATCATCCGCCGCCGCCTGAATACGCGCCTCGGTCAGTACATGGAGCGAGAATTTCGCCTCGTCCATAAAGTCGCGGCCCGCGGCAACAACTTTTGCCCCTTCTTTGATCGCGCCCCAGACACTGCCCTGTTTTTTCATCATCTGACCTAATGCCTTGGCGTCGCTGCCAAGGCTGTCGCGTTGCATGCGAATGGCGTTCAGACTGGGGTCAAAACCGAAACATTCGGTCGAAACACCGGAACGTTCGATGGCGCCCATTGCCGAGAGAATGTCCTCGTGCTTTTCGAAGGTGAAGCTGGCATAGCCATGAGCCTCAGCTTCAGGGATCAAGCGCAGCGTAATCGTTGCTTTCATACCAAGTGCACCGGTGTCGGCCAGGAAAAGCCCGGTCAGGTCGGGACCATAAGGCCGAGTGAAATCCGCACCGGTTTTCAGGATCGTGCCATCCGCGAGTACAACTTCCATGGCGATACAGCTTTGTGCCGCGGTGCCATAGCGACCGGAACCCCAGAACAGGCAGTTCTGGCTCATCCCGCCACCAATCGATGCCTTCAGCCCGGAAAGGGTTCCCCAGAACGGCGTGCGTAAACCGTTCGGCGCAAGCGTTTCATATAATTTCGCCCAGGTGCAGCCCGCCTCGACCGTGACCGTCATATCGGTCTCGTTAATCTCCAGTATCCGGTCCATCGCAGCGAGGTCGAACAATACAGCGCCAGCCTTCTCCGTCGTATAGCCGCCTGTATAGCTCATCCCGCCACCGCGCGGGACGACCGGGATATTCTGAGTCGTGGTGGCAGCAATTGCTGCCGACAGTTCATTCTTGTCTTTGGGCCGGACCACCGCAAGCAGATCCGCACCGCGTTGATAGACATCATGGGCATAGAAGTTGAGCGTTTCTGAATCGGTCAGGACTTCCGCGCCCGTATCGGCGATAAATTCTATGGCTGTGGGATTGGCTTTCGTGGCCATCAGCTTGGCTCCATGGCTAGTTTTTCTGTGGGGGAGGAATCAGTTTCAGGGAAGCTCTCCGGATAACGGCCGAGGAACAACAACAGCCCGCCGCCAATTACGAAGGCAAAAATGGCGACACTCAATATGGGGTCATAGCTGCCCATATTGTCGCGTACGCTGGCGTAGATGATCGGCGACAGGGCCGAGAAAAAACCGAAAGGCATATAGAGCATGCCATAGATTTTACCATAATTGGCCATGCCGAAATAGCGCCCGGTCAGATAGGCGATCAGATCGCTTTCTGCCCCTGCTGCGAAGCCCAGGAGGAAACCCGCAATTGCAGCCATCGAAAAGCTAATGTTGTCGCCTAGCAGGACATAGCATGAGATGGCCGGCAAGCAGAGCAACGGAAAGGCAACAAAACCCTGCCAGAACCGGTCGAGCAGCGCGCCGGTAATGATCCGCCCGGACAATATGCCGATGCCCAGAACTCCCATGACGGATGCTGCGGTTTGGGCGTCCAGTCCGCGGTCGCCAAGCATTGTCGGCAGATTGATAAATGCACCGCCGAAGGCTGTGGCGATGACCGCGATAGACAACCAGATCAACCAGAAACGATAGTCTTTCAGGGCCACACGCAATGTGACGCCGGTCAGGTTGCCGCTATCGCTTAAAATTGCCTTGGGACGTTCTTCCGGCCGCGGTTCGCGGAACAGGAAATAACCAAGTGGCAGAGCAACGAACAGCGGCAGAGCAGCGACGATGGCAAACATCGCCCGCCAGCCATAGTTTTCGATACCCCAAACCGCGAGCTTGGGAACGGTGATAGCGGCAAGACTGGTGCCAAGCAGCAATATACCGAGCGCCAGTCCGCGATTTTTGTAGAACCACAGATTGATTGCGCGGCTCCAGCTGACCGGCGTCGAACCAATGCCAATCAAGCCGACAAGTACCCACAAGGCATAGTAGATATAGAGGGTCGATGTGACCTGTGCCGTCGGGGTCAATGAAATAGCTGCGAAAGACAGGCCAAAGGCTAGCAGCGAATAGAGCGCGACTTTCCGCACACCATATTTGTCCGCCAGCGAACCAAAAAATGGGGCCAGCAGAGATGCGATAATGCCGAAGATCGTTATCGGAAAGAGTATCTGGGTTCGGGTCCAGCCGAATTCTTCAATGAGCGGTTCGACGGTAAAACCGATGACATTAAAGGGTATTGGTGATGCGCCGCAGGCTACACCTAGGACGCCGGCGAGCAAGACCTTCCAGCCCATGGCAAATTCGCTTCGCTCGGGTTCGGTCACTGATGTTTCTGATATATTCATTGTGCGCTTGTGCCTCTCCGATGGATGACAGGCAAGATATGATTAGTCCGGACATCTGCGTCGACACGATCGGTGTGTCTAGCGTCCGGCCTGTCGCCTGAAATCAAATGTTCCGCTGGCTCCGGGGATGAGCCTGGAGCCAACGGAAAGCGATATTTTCGGCCTTGCTTCCTTTGTCGTTAAAAATCAAAACGTCCCTTGATCAGGAAGGTCCGTGGTGGGTTCAGATAGCTGAAATTGGCCAATGTGGATTCCACTGATTCCTCATCGAAGCAGTTTTTGCATTCTGCTGTGATCGACCAGCCTGCATCGCTCTTTAGCGCCAGTCCGGCATTGACGATCCACCGGTCTTCCGAAAAGCTCCCGGTTATGACATCGCCATTGCCGAGCGTGTTTGAAGGGAAAACCGTTCCGGACGGGCCCGTTATCGGCTGATCAAACAGCGTGACTTCGCTGGTACCGGTTTCGCTGTCGCTGCGCCAGTTGGCATTGATCGAAGGAACAAGCGACAAACCATCGCCAAATTCCGCAGTATAGCTTGCGCCAATTGCAATGGTGAAATCAGGTGTTCTGACAGGTTCTGCTATACTGCCGTCCGGCGCAACAATGCCCACACCACAAGATGCTGCCGTATCTGCTCCGGCTACATTGGGGATCAATCCACCAGCGAGCTGGGCCTGACAGGCTGCTTGCTGGGCATTGACGGACTGCACGCCAAAGGCATCGAGCGGCGCTGCATTGCGATCAATGCGGTAATTATCGTCCTGATAGCCCAGAGATGCGAAGATATTTAGCCCATCATAAAGTGCCGTGTTCAGCTCAACTTCAAGCCCGCGGTTCCGGTAATCGGCAAAATTCCGGGTGATGAAAGCCAGGGATCCATCAGGACGGATAAAGGCGGAAGGGGTTTGCAAGCCATCAATATCAAGCTGGAAGGCGGTAACATTCAACCGGACACGGCGATCGAAAAATTCCGATTTGAAGCCGGCTTCATAGCTCCATGCCTTTTCAGGACCGAAGGGCAGAAGCTCCCCGGGCGATGTTCCACGCGCATTCCAGCCGCCCGATTTGAAGCCGCGGGTGGCGGAGGCGAACAGCAGAATGTCATCCGACACATCATAGTTTATCGCAAAGCGCGGGGTCCAGATTTTGACATTCTGTTCCTGCGGAATGGCCGCTCCGTTATTTGCAACCAGATTGGCGCTGTCGATACAGGTGCTTGGAGCGAACTGAAACGGGCCGAAACAGGTATTTTGTCCCAGGGCATTGGTTCCGACAATTGGCCGATTGTCGCGCACCGCAAAGGTCTTTTCCTCATCCGTATAGCGGATACCGGCGGTCAGTTTCAGTGCGTCGGTGATATTGACATCGGCTTGCAAATAGCCGGCCCAAGCCGTGGTTTCATTGCGGATCTCCCTGTCCGCGAGAACCAGCGGGAAGCCAGCCGGAAGCGGCGGAAAGGCGAGGGAGAATATGTCACCAAAGTCAGTCCGGTTATTTTCCTCGAAATAATAAACGCCACCGACAAAATCGATCAGGCCATCGCCTAGCGAGCCGGTAATCTTGATTTCTTGTGTGAACTGGTCATGTTCGCCCTGATTGGCGATGGTAAAGCCGCCGCTGGTGAAACCGATGACCGGCGGTATTGGCGTTGAAGTGCTTGGCAAGCCGCGACCATCGGCAAAGTCGAGCCCGAAATCCTGGCTTAAATCAATGAAGCCGGTAATCAGATTGACCGTGATATCACCCAAACCAATTTCGAGATTGGAAGAGACAAAATCCATCTCGACTTCGTTGCCCAGCCCGAAATCGCTCTTAGGACCCGTTAAAATACCGTTGAAATTACTGTCCTTGGTCAGGCCCGTTGTGACAAATCGTCCAGAGCAGTTGGTCGGATCTGCCGGATCGCAATCAAAGTTCAGGATGTTTCCGGCATCGGCATAGGTATGCATGTAAGAGCCGGTCCAGCGAACGGAGTCAGACAATTCTCCACGGAACCCCAAGCGGACACCCCAGCCATCGGTTTCATTGGTGCGCTCTCCGGTAGTCGTGTTCTGGGCATAGCCCTCGTCGTCCTGAAAATAGCCGGAGACTTTGACGGCGAAGCTGTCTGCCAAAGGCACATCCACCGATGCGCGTACAAGATAGCGTTCATAGCTGCCATATCCCGCTTCCACATAGCCAGCAAATTCATCTCCGGGTTCTTTCAGGATCACATTGATCGCGCCGCCGGTTGTATTCCGGCCAAATAATGTACCCTGGGGACCGCGAAGTACCTCCAGGCGTTCGACATCGAAAAAGGACAGGTTATTGGCATTTTGCCGCGACATGTAGATATCGTCGACATAGGTGCCAATGGGTGGGTCAAATGTGGCAATGGATTCCGTATTGCCGATCCCGCGCAGGAAATAGGAGTTGGCGGTGCCGAGGCCGGTATTGTTTAGTCCAACGAGATTGGGGACAAATTGTGCTACCTCCAAAGCATTGGATACGCCGCGGGTTTCGAGTTCCTCGGCAGAAAAGGCGCTGATCGCGATGGGGATGTCCTGAACGCTCTCTTCTCTGCGCTGTGCAGTCACCACAATGACATTCAGTCCACCTTCTTCAGACGCTTCCTGCTCTGTTGATGATTGTGCATGGGTCGGCGCACCCGCTAGCGCCGTTAGTGCCAATCCAAAAATGGCAGTATTTCGATAGATTGCTTTGCGCGTTGTCATTTTCGTCTCCCTGGTTCCGGACATGAACAGAATGCTTGATGTGCATCCAAGTTGTCCAGACAAATTTTAGGAGTCTTCGCTAATCTTCTTGATAGGGTCAGTGCTAACAACCAATTGGGCGTTATCTACAACCAACTGGATTTTCGCGACTCTTATGGCCTTTCCGCCACAGTCATCCCGTGCAACTGATTGATGCCGACAATAGATCGGCAGGCGGCGACCAGTTCGTTTTTCAGGCTCTGGGCTGCTGGCTGCAGCAAGGAATTGCGGCGAATCGCAAAATAGGCGGTACGTGCCACCGGAAACTCTGTCCCCTCAATGATGTGATATTGGGCGCGCTCCTCTTCCGTTGCGATCAGTTCCTTGGCAAGCAGCATGACTGCGTCGCTTTGCAACAGGGTTGATTTGGCAAGAATAACCGAATCCATATCGACATATTTGGCCGGCGGGGAAAGACCGGCGGCAAGAAACACGTTGCAGATACGCTGCCATTGCATCTGGAGCTGCATGGATACCAGCCATGTCTGGGAAGATAAGTCTTCCAGCGTAATGTCGGTTTTCGATGCGAGCGGATGATCGCGCCGCATCATGATAACATCGCGGTCCTCAAACATCTCGGTCGTGTCGATGGCATTGTCGATTTCGAGATCGGAGGGCGGAGCACTGGCGACAAATTCAACCTCCCCGCGCAGCAGCTTCTCGTAAAGCGTTTTGGTGTCGCCTGAGGTGATGCTCAGTGTCACGCCCGGCTGCTTCTCGCTGAAACGATTGATCACCATGGGGGCTATGCGGGTGAGGAAGGACCAGCCGAGGCCGATGCGGACATAACCGCGATCTGCACCGCGCATGGCACTGATCTCTGCGGCTGCGAGTCGGCTTTCCGCGGTAATGACTTTGGCGCGGCGGGCCAGGGCATGGCCGAACTGCGTGGGTTCAGCGCCAAATGCGCCTCGTTCGAACAGCCGCACACTGAGTGTCTCTTCCAGCTTTGCAACACTTTTGGAAACGGCCTGCTGGCTGACATCATTATTGCTGGCGGCGCGGGAAAAACTGCCTGTGTCATAGACGGACAGAAAATGCTGCAATTTCTGCGGATCCATCGATGGCTTGATGAAGCGTTGGCGCAAGTCGGGTTCGGTCATCAATATTCCTCTCCAGATATGATACAATCAATAGCTGTACAAAAGCCAATGATGGTTGTTAGCAGGCGAGTATCACGTCGCCTAACGAATGCAAAATGTTATGCAACAGGGGCGGATGACCGTGACAGCGCAGACCAAAGCGATACTGACCGATCTCATGCCAGGTATGATGAAGCATGAAGGCGTTTGGACAGGTATTTACCGTCATGTCGACACGGAAAATCAACTGGTCGATCGGCACAAGGCGCGCGTTGAATGCATTTTTCCACATGACGGTCCCTACGCCTATATCCAGAAAAACCTGTTCCGGTGGGATGACGGCCGCGAATATCGATCGACCCTCAACGGTGTGTTGCGCGATGGCAAGCTGTGGTGGGACAATGATAATTTCGATGGTTGCGGATGGGAAACGGACTTTGGACTCGTCCTGCTCAACCTGAACCGCAAGGATGATCCTGGTGCGAATTTCTATGAGATTATCTGCCTCGGCGACGATGGCAACCACCGGGCGCGGACGTGGCACTGGTTCAAGGACGGACAATTGTTCAAGCGAACGCTGTGCGACGAACACCGGATCATGGACTAACCAATCTGTTGGGATTTCCGGATGGGCATTGCAATTTGTCCGGACATATATGATCATGAGATGATCAGGTAACAGACGGGGGCCGGTGCGATGATAGAACTTTTCAACTTTTCCTTTTATCAGCTGCTGGTCTTTGTCCACATCCTGCTGTTTGTCCTGTGGCTCGGTGCCGATGTCGGCGTCTTCATGCTCGGCCAGCATTTTCGCAAGCGGGAGAAATATGATCTGCCGCAACGTTTGATTCTGCTGCAACTGCTCGTCAATCTTGACATGACGCCACGCACCGCCTGGGCCTTGATGGTGCCACTTACGATAACGATGGTCGATGCCGGGGGCTGGTGGGACGTGCCGGTCTGGGGTGTGGCGCTCTCCTGGGTCGTCGGGGCTGTCTGGCTGTGGCTGGTCTGGGATGCGCATATCCATGACCAGACCGAGCGCGCTGCACGGGATCGGAAAATCGAGTTTGTACTGAAAATCGGCCTAACCGCTTTTTACCTTGGCCTCGGCACCCTTTCGTTGGTGCAAGGCGAGCCGCTTATGCCGGTATGGCTCGCGACCAAGGCGCTCATGTTTGGCCTGATTTTCGCTGCGGCCATCATGATCGATGTTGCGTTCAAGCCGGTTGGGCCACAGCTTGGCAAACTGATTGCGGAAGGATCATCGGATGAAACCGAAATTCCGTTGCGTAAGACAATGGACACCACTCGCATCTGGGTCTGGATCGTCTATCTGTTGCTGCTTGCCACGGCGTTTCTCGGCAATATCAAGCCGTTTTAGGGCAAAAAAAGAGGCCGACCATATTGGCCGACCCCCAGGGAGAAACTCTGACGCGAAGCCTTATTTCTTGTCCGCTTCGGCTGCCCGCTCCGCATCAATCATTTTCTTGAACACGGTCCAGGTCGTTTCATTCTTGCGCGGATCATCGCCAGGAGGCGGTGCGGTATACTCGGGATAATTGAGCGCAATCTCATCCTTGATCACGTCCGGTAGCTCATCATAGCTCTTCAGCTTCGCGCCCATGGCGTTAAAGACCATCTGTCCTTGCCGTCCGCGCATCTTCATCCACGGCATCCAGTCTGAAATCCGTACCCAGCTGATTGATGGATAAGCGGTTGGGTTTTTCGTATCCAGCATCTCGTCAGCCAGCATGGTGAAGTCGAAAATTTCCATTGCGTGATATTTGTTGCCGACATAATCCTGATAATCGCCCGCCAGCACATTGTGGTAAAAGAGCGGCACTTCGATCGGCATGAACATCCAGTTGCCCTGTGTGCGGATATTGGGCAGCGTGTAAGGCGTGCCATCGGCGCGATAAGGATAATTCGGCCGGCTGTTCACCGGATCATTGGCGATCTGCATGACCTTGACCGTCTCTCCCGTCCAGGGATTATCCCATGTGCGCAGTACCTCGTTGGTCTTGGGATCAAGGTAGAACATCACTTCGCGGCTGACTTGCCGGTAACCGACACCGCGTTTGGGATCTTCGATCCGTACACATTGCCGGATATTCATGCCTTCACCATTATAAAGATGCCGATCAGGTTCACCCTGTACGCGGGAATAGACTTTTCCCGACCAGTGATAAACAGCCGGTACGCCATCAGCGGTCCCGCATTGTGTTCGCTTCATGATCTCCAAGGCATCTTCCGGTTTTTCCGGGTCAAGCATCCGCGCTGCAGAAGGGCTGGCCAAAGCAAAAGATGCTACCATCGTCGCCAGAGCTGTTTGCCTAAAAAATCGATTCATTTCACGCTTCTCCCTAAAAATCATGTCGAGTGATCATGCAATTAATTTCACTTTCTGGTTGACTTTAGATTTGTCCGGACAAATTGTGAAGAGGTAATATTGATCGAACATGATAATGGACCCTATGACCGGTTTTACCAACTTCCTTTTTGTGCCTGCCAATCGGCCCGAACGCTTTGAAAAAGCAGCGAATAGCGGTGCAGATCTGATTTGTATCGACCTTGAGGATTCGGTCCCTGCAGATCAAAAAGACAGCGCCCGCGAATCTGTCTTGGATGGCTTGAAAACGCTCGACCGGTCAAAAACCGCGGTGCGAATCAATGGTATAAAGACTGCTTCGGGTCTGGCCGATCTGCTTGCGTTATCGGCCGCTGATCATCTTCCCTCCCTGCTTTTCCTGCCGATGGTGGAAAGTGCTGCCGAGGTTGAAATTGCCCATTGTATCTTGGGCGACCGGGTTGATGGTCTGGTGCCGCTGATCGAAACGGTCAAAGGCTTGCGTGCTGGCGACGAGATTGCCGCCAGCGATGGCGTCACTGCTATGATGTTCGGTGGCGGTGATTTTTCTGCGGAGCTTGGTACGAAACTGGAATGGGAGCCGCTTCTGGCTGCACGCGGTGCGTTTATCCTCTGCTGCGCTTCGGCGGCGATCGCCGCGATTGATGTTCCCTATATCGATATGGGAAATGAGGCCGGGCTGGAAGAAGAATCCGCCAAGGCAAAAGCAATGGGCTTTCATGCAAAGGCTGCAATCCATCCAAAACAGATTGCTGCCATTGCCAAGGCGATGAAACCGACGGAGGCTGAAGTGGCTGAAGCGATAGACGCAATAAATGCATTTGATGCAGCTGGCGGCAAAGCGATTAGCCATAATGGGCGTATGCTGGAGGCTCCGGTTATGCAACGATACAGGCATATCGCGGCAGCAGCCGGATAAAACAGAAGAACAGAATGTTTAATCAACAAGGACAAATATATGCGTGATGGAGTTATAGAAGTCAGCCCGGGCCGTTTCCGCGAAACATTTGGACGCTACTTTGAGGATTTTGAAGTCGGTCATATTTACGAGCATCGTCCCGGCCGGACAATCACCGATACCGACAATGTGCACTTCACCTTGCTGACGATGAACACGCATCCCGCGCATTTCGACTATGAATTCGCCAAGAAAACCGAATTTGAAAAACCGCTGGTCTGCTCTCCGCTGACCGTAGCGTTGATGGTCGGGATGAGCGTTTCGGATACCAGCCAGAAAGCAGTAGCCAATCTTGGCTGGGACAAAATCCGCCTCACTCACCCGCTATTTCCCGGCGATACACTTTATGCGGAAAGTGAAGTGCTGGAAAAGCGGGAATCATCGTCACGTCCGGAACAGGGCATTGTGACAATCAAGACGATTGGCAAGAACCAGGACGATAAAGTCGTGTGCACTTTCGAACGCACCATGCTGATCTGGAAACGCGGCTTTGGCGGTGCGGACGATTAAATAAGAGGGGGAGGGAACCCCGAATTTAAGACATCAGGAGCGACAAAAATGGCAACGGCAATTGATAATGCACAGCATATGATTGATCCGGAAGAAGAACAGGCTTTCATGGATGCAATCCAGAAATGGATCGACCGTTCGGTGAAACCTGTCGTCATGGAACATGACCACGAAGATAAATGGCCGGAGCAGCTGGTTGGCGAAATGGCTGACATGGGGCTGTTTGGTGCAACCATCGGCGAGGAATATGGCGGCCTCGGCCTCCCGGCTACCAGCTATGCGAAAATCGTTGCCGAAATAGCCTCGCACTGGATGGCGATAACCGGGATATTCAATTCACACTTGATCATGGCCTGTGCGGTTGAGCGTTTTGGTACGGCAGAGCAGAAAGCCAAATGGTTGCCCAAATTTGCGAGCGGTGAAATTCGTGGTGGGCTGGCGCTGACCGAGCCCAATGCCGGCACGGATTTGCAAGCGATCCGTACGACGGCTGTCCGTGATGGTGATGAATATGTGATCAACGGGACCAAGACTTGGATTTCCAACGGAATTAACGGCAGTTGCTTTGCGCTGCTGGTGAAAACCGACCCCAAAGCGGACCCGCGCTACAAAGGTATGAGCCTGATGATCGCGCCCAAAGGTGAAGGCTTTACGGTTGGTAAGAAGTTCAAGAAATTGGGCTATAACAGCATCGACAGCGCGGAGCTGGTATTTGATAACTATCGCATTCCGGCAGAAAATCTGATTGGCGGTGTCGAGGGACAAGGATTCTTCCAAGCCACTGGCGGCTTGGAACTGGGGCGCATCAATGTCGCGGCGCGGGGTGTTGGTCTCGCCGAGGGTTCGCTCAGGCTAGCAACGGAATATGCGCAGCTGCGTGAGACAATGGGCAAGCCGATATCCGAGCATCAGGCGATCCAGTTGAAACTTGGCGAAATGGTGACCCGCGCCAGAGCGGCACGTTTGCTGACTCTTGATGCGGCTGAAGCCTATGATCGCGGCGAGCGCTGTGATCTGGAAGCGGGCATGGCGAAATATTTTGCTTCTGAAGCAGCGGTGCGGAATTCAGAAGAATCCATGCGTGTTCATGGCGGCTATGCCTATTCCAAGGAATATGAGATTGAACGCTATTATCGCGATTCTTTGCTGATGTGTATTGGAGAGGGGACCAATGAAATGCAGCGGATGATTATTTCCAAACAATGGGTGAAAAGGAACCCTGCGTGAGCGAGGCCAGGCAACCGCTGAAAGGCTTTCGTGTCCTTTCTGCCGAGCAATATGGGGCCGGTCCTTACGGCACTATGTTTCTGGCGCAGATGGGTGCCGATGTAATCAAGATCGAACCGCCAAAAGGCGGCGACACAGCGCGCCATGTCGGGCCGCATTGGCTACGCGAACAGGAAAGCCTCTATTTCCAGAGTTTCAACCTGAACAAGCGCTCGCTGACCCTCGATCTGCGTACCGAAGAAGGACAGCAGGTGCTTCATACACTCGCCAAAGACGCGCATGTCGTGGCGAATAATCTGCGCGGAGATGTGCCGGACAAGGTCGGCCTTAACTATGACGCTTTGAAAGCGGTCAATCCAGCGATCGTCTGTGCGCATATATCGGCTTATGGACGAAGCAATGAGCGGTCGAAATGGCCGGGCTATGATTATCTGATGCAGGCCGAGGCGGGTTTCTGCGCGCTGACCGGTGATCCTGACGGGCCGCCAGTGCGCTTTGGCCTGTCGATGGTTGATTTCATGACCGGCACAATGGCAGCCGTTGGTTTGCTTGCGGCCTTACTGGATGCGCAGCGTTCCGGCGAAGGCTGTGATGTCGATGTCGACCTCTTGTCCGCCGCTGTTCACCAGACCAGCTATCCGGCGCTCTGGTATATGAATGAGGATGATGTCACAGGACGTGCGCCTTTTGGCGCGCACCCGTCCGCGACGCCGAGCCAGATGTTCAAGGCCGCCGATGGCTGGATGTTTGTCATGGCGCAGCTGCCAAAATTTTGGGCCATATTATGCGAGCGTATTGGTCACGAGGAACTAACTACAGATCCGCGCTTTGATACACCGGCCAATCGTCTGACCAATCGGGAAGCCTTGTCGGACGTTTTGAGCGAGATATTCGCTGCGCAACCGGTCGCGTACTGGCTCGACCTGCTTCAGGGTCTGATGCCGGTTGCGCCGGTCTATGACCTCGATCAGGCACTGGATAGCCCATGGCTGCAAACCATTGGCATGCGGGACACGGTCAGCCATCCCGACCGTGCGGACATGAATGTCTTGTCCAGCCCGATCAAGCTGAATGGCGAGCGATTGCCAAACCGGGCAGGGCCCCTGCTTGGGGCGGACAGTGACGCTGTGCTGGCCGAGGCGGGCTATGATGCTGATGCGATTGCTGATCTGCGCGCAAAGGGGATAGTCTGATACGCTTATGGCCAAACTAACCGGCATCAAGGTCGTTGACCTCTCGCTTTTTCTGCCGGGCCCGATGCTCAGTATGATGATGGCTGACCATGGCGCAGAGGTGATCAAGGTCGAACCACCGACCGGAGACCCGGCACGGGAAATGGAACCGATGGAGGCGGGCCAGTCGGTCTGGTTCCGCAATCTCAATCGCGGCAAACAGGCGCTGGCGCTCGACCTGAAATCAGACGAAGGGCGGGAGCAGCTTTGGGAACTGCTGGCCGATGCCGACGTGATGATCGAAGGCTTTCGGCCCGGCGTGATGAAACGGCTGGGTTTTGACTATGACACTGTGTCAGGGCGTTTCCCGCGCATCGTCTATTGTTCGATTTCCGCCTTTGGGCAGGAAGGCGAAATGGCGCATCATCCTGCGCATGATTTGGCCGTGCAGGCCTTGTCAGGGTTTCTGTCCGTCAATGACGGTGCTGATGGCACACCCGTCGTGCCCGGTGTGCCGTCGGCGGATATGGCCGCGGGGCTCAACGGATTATCGGCGGTATTGATGGCGTTGATCGGGCGCGATAGTTCAGGCGAGGGCGATTATATCGACATCGCGATGTTTGACTCGATGCTGCCCTGGAGCGCCCATATTGCCGGATCGGCCATTGCCGGTGGTGCTTCTCCCCGATCCCAATCGCAACGGTCATTGGGCGGCGCGGCATTTTACAATGTCTATAAGACCGCAGATGAGCGGCATGTCGTCTTGGGCGCGCGTGAAGTCAAATTTGCACGTAATCTTTTGACCGCGCTGGACCGGCTGGACCTGCTGCCACTTGCCGAAGCGGAGCCGGGTGACGGGCAAGCACCATTGGTTGCGTTCCTGAGGGAGGTTTTCGCGACCAAAACGCGTGATCAATGGGTTGAGTGGTTTGCTGACAAGGACGTCGCTTTCTCCCCCGTTCTCGATTTTCGCGAAGCGCTTGATCAGGATTTTCTGCGTGAACGCGGCCTGCTGATCGAGGCACATGGCAGCCACCAGATCGGCCTCTCTTTCCGCTTTGCGTCGGAAACTGACTGGCAGCCGGAAGACGCACCGACCTTGGACAAGCAGCAATGACGCCGGCTTTAGTCCACCTCGATATGCATCGAATAGGCAAAGCGTTCGCCGGGATGATAGCTCGCCGAAATTTCGAACATCCGGTCGCTTTCGTCAAAATAGCAGCGCAGGATGCGCAGCACCGGATCACCCTTTTCCAGGCCAAGCTCCGAGAGAATGTCTTTGGTGCCCTTGATTGCCTGGATATCCTGCGTCACCCGGGCCACACTGACTTCGCCGAGCGTTTCAATCTGCCCAAACAAGGTTGTAGCGTTGACATCAATCTGCGCGACAGCATCGGCCAATTCGGGGTGAACCCAGGCTTCGGTCACCGCAATGGGACGCTTGCGCCCAGGCTTCATCCGCTTGCCGCGAAAGGCGAACCAGTCGCCATCAGCCTTGGCGCCAATCTGTTCCACAACATCTTTGGGAATGGCGCCCGCTTTTTTCTTTTCAAAAGCAATGGTGGTATCGCGCGCATATTGCAAAATCTCGCCAACATTACTCAGCGGCTGGTGCAGCGCACCGGCGCGGGCCGTCGCCGGTTGAACAACCGTGCCGGAACCCCGCTTGCGCGTAATCAGGCCCTCGGCGGTGAGTTTCCGCAAAGCTTCTCGGACCGTAAAGCGGCTGACATCATATTTTTTGCACAAGACGGATTCGGTCGGAAAATCACCGGGATCGGGATAGTCACCGCGCAGCACCGCTTCGCGCAGTTCGTCGGCCAGTTCCAGATAGCGCGGCTTTTTCTTGGACGAGCTTTTGGATTTAGCGGGTGCTTTCGCAGCCAATTTTTCTCTACCGGACATGGGGCCGTCTTAGGACGGGCGCCGCAATGACGCAAGAGAGCCTGACCGAGAAATTGGCGACTCATTTGATGCGCCCTGTTGATGAGGCGACCCGGCAACAGGCGCGGCTGCATTTGCTCGACTGGTTGGGCTGTGTGGCCGGTGCGCTCACCAGCGACGTGGGCAGTTTACCAAGAAAGATTTCGGGAGTGCCGGGCTATCATGGATCTTGGTTAGGTAATGTTCTTGAGATGGATGACATTCACCGGTCATCCATTTTACATCCTGGCCCGGTGGTCTGGGGAAATATATTTGGTCAATTGGCTGCCGATTTTGACGAAATGTTGGATGCTGCCATTCGAGGCTATGAAGCCGTGATCGCTATTGGTTCGACTTTTGACGACCGTCATTATTCGTACTGGCACAATACCTCAACGGCTGGAATATTTGGCGCTGCAGTATCGGCGTCTTTCTCCTTTGAACAAAAGCCATCCTTGGAAAATGTGGTCGATGCCATGGGGCTGGCTGGATCAGTGTCAGGCGGATTTTGGCAGATGCGTCATGAGGATACAATTGCGAAGCAGTGGCATATTTTCCATGCTGCAGAAACCGGTTGGCATGCTGCCGAGGCCTCCATGGAGGGCGCTACCGGCCCCCGCTTCATCCTCGAAGGCCCGCAAGGTCTCTATGCTGCCACTTGCAAAAACCCGAAACCGATGACCTTTCCGGATCAATGGCGTATCCATGAAGTCAGCTTCAAGCCATGGGGCGCTTGCCGCCATGCCCATCCGGCTATCGATGCGGCATTGGAACTCAAGGCCAAGCTGGGGGCGCTTGACGGTGATATCCATGTAGAGACTTATGCCGACGCTATCAGTTTCTGTGATCGCCCGGATCCGAAAACCGTGATCGACGCGAAATTCTCGCTTCAGCATGCGGTTGCCGTGGTGGCTGAGCGCGACGTGCCGCAGCTTAGCGACTTTGAACCAGATGCGATTGTCGCGCTGTCGGAAAAGCGCGCCGGCGTGACGGCTGGCGAAGCCGGCGATATAACCGCTCGCTATCCCGAACATTATGGTGCCCGGGTCACTTGCGGCGGAGAGAGTGTCGAGCTGGTTGATACGCTTGGCGATCCAGAACGGCCTTTGTCCAAAGAAGGCATTATAGGCAAAGCACGGGCGTTGATCGCATGGGGCGGGCTGCAATCAAAAGAAGCTGATCGTGCAGTTGATCTTGCCCTGAACGGGGATGCTGCTGCATCGATCCATGAAATGCTATCAGAGTGGTTGTCATGAGTGCGACGCAGAAAATAGTTGATTTCGCGGCTGCCGACCATGACCTGCCGGATAGCACGAAGGCTGCAGCGCTTCGCCTGTTAGGCGACACATTGGCTGGCGGCGCGGCGGGAGCGGCATCTGAGGAAGCGCAATCCATGCTGGCCGCCGTGCGTAACTGGGGCGCCGGTGATGAGGCGCGGTTGCTTGGCTTGGCAGATAGCCTTCCCACACCGTCGGCGGCCTGGTTTAACGGCTTTGCGATCCATTGTCTCGAATGGGATGCGGTGCATGAACCCGCAGTGGTCCATGCCATGTCAGTCGTGACCGCAGCGTTGCTGGCCAGCGTGGATCGGATCGGTGGATGCGAAACGGAACAGTTTCTCACGGCCTTGGCAGTCGGTGTGGATATCGCGAGCGGTATCGGTGTTGCGGCGACCGGCGCGATGCAGTTTTTCCGCCCGGCGGCAGCTGGCATTATTGGTGCGGCTCTGGCCGTGGCACGGCTCGAAAGCATGCCAAACGAGAAATTTGCCGATGTCCTGGGCTTGGCCTATTCTCAAGCCGCAGGCACCATGCAGGCCCATGTCGAGGCGTCTATTGCACTCCCTTTACAGATCGCCAACGCCTCCCGCGCGGCAATCACCGCCGTTGATCTGGCAAAGACCGGCATGGATGGTCCGCATGATGCACTTGAGGGACCCTTTGGCTATTTCAAGCTTTTCGAACCGGGTGATCTGACACGCTATACCGATAGCATTGGTGGCGGATGGTTGATTGAGCAGGTCAGCATAAAGCCCTTTCCATCCGGTCGGGCCAGTCACGGTATACTAGGCGCCATCGATGATATGATCCGTGACGGATCACTGGATCCGAAGATGGTAGAGTCAGTTGATGTAGCCGCACCGCCTTTGATCCACCGGCTGGTCGGGCGGCCCTATAAATCCGATATGACACCCAGCTATGCACGGCTCTGCTTGGCCTTTCTGGTGCCATTGATGCTGCGCGACCGGATCATTGATCCCCGCTGTTTCCATGCGCAGGAATTTGCCAATACCGATTTGGTGACGCTCGGCAAGCAAGTAACCGTCCGTATTGATGACAATCCCGATCACAATGCCTTGGCCCCGCAAATGCTTAGCATTACCCTTGCGGATGGTAGCACAGTTGAACGCATGATCACCGACAATCTCGGCAGCCCGACGGCGCCAATGTCGGAAGCCCAGACACAATCCAAGCGCAATCTCGCCCGTTCGCTCGCGAGTGAAAATTGCGACCCCAGAATATTTGATGAACCCCTAGCTTATGCCACGGAGCCCCAATGACTTTTCCGACCTATTTCGAAGCCTTTGATGCCAAGCAGATGCTCGCCGACTATCCCGTGGGTGATGCCTTCACTGCGCGCTACATTGGCATGTCCCGTGACCAGCTTTTTGCGATCCAGAACAAGCAATTCTTGAAGCTGATGCAGCGCGGATGGGAGATACCCTTTTATCAGCGCTTATGGGGTAATCAGGGTATAGAAGTGGGAGATATCGGGGGCTTGGAAGATATCACCAAGCTGCCGGTTTATGACAAGAGTGACCTGATGGCCTCGGTCAACGACTATCCGCCTTATGGTGATTTTGACGGGCGCGGAGAAACACCAGTGGTGTTCCACACGACATCGGGAACAACGGGCCGTCCGCAGCCGTTGATGTTTGGTCCAAAGGGCCGAGAGATCACCAATTTGCTGGTCGGACGGATGTATCGCTGGATGGGGCTCGGGCGCGATGATGTGGTGCAGTCCGTCTATGGTCATGGCATGATCAATGGCGGGCATTATATTCGCGAGGCGGTGACGCATTTCACCAATGCCCTGTTCCTTAGCGCTGGCACCGGAATTGAAACCCGGTCGATCAATCAGGTCAATCTGATGGCGGATTTCAATGTCAGCTGCATGGTCGGCTTTGTCGATTATATCCGTAAGCTGGCTGATGTCGCTGCCGCAGAGGAACTGTTTGACCGGATCAATCTGAAGATGATTATCGGTCATCTGGGGACCGAAGATCGCGCCTCGACCGAAGCGGCCTGGCAGGGGGCCAAGGCCTATGACTGGTATGGTGTCGGCGATACCGGCAGCATTGCGGGCGAAGGCCCCGAACGTGACGGCATGTATGTGTGGGAAGATGCACAATATCTCGAACTGCTTGATGTTGATACCGGTGCGCCCGTGCCAGCTGGCGAAACCGGCGACATGGTCGTGACCTGCCTGTTCAAGGATGACATCGCGCCCTGTATCCGGTTCAACACTCATGATATTACCGAGGAGCGCACCGACAGCAATGCCACCGGCATGGTGTTCAAGCGGATTACCGGGTTCAAGGGGCGCAGCGACAATATGGTCAAGCTGCGCGGTATCAACATATTCCCGCATGCCATTGGTGCCATCATCGAAGGACGCAATGACCTGACCGGTGAATATGTCTGTCGCGTCACGCGCGATGATACAGGGCGAGACGAGATGCATGTGACGCTGGAGAGCAAAGGCAGTAGCAGCCAGACGGAACTTGCGGAACTGTTGCGCAAGGGCATTGGTATTGAAGTCGGCGTGGCATTGGTTGATGCCGGAGGGACGGCAAAGGATACGCAAATTGATACACGCCAGAAACCCATTCGCCTGATTGATGAGCGAGCTTTGTGATTGATTGGGATGCCTTGGAAACGGCCAACAGGCCGTTAAATGCCTTTACCGATTTTGATCGGACCGCGACGGGCGGTGCCGGACCTCTGGCCGGGGTCACCATCGGCGTGAAGGGCAATATCGCGGTTAGAGGCATGCCCTGGACTGCCGGCTGCGAACTCTATCGTGATCGCGTTGCCAGCGAAGATGCTGCGGTGGTTGCAGCGCTTCGGGCGGCTGGTGGCGTTATGATAGGAATGCTGAATATGGAGGAGGCCGCGCTGGGCGCAAAGACCGACAATCCATGGTTCGGCAAAACATATAATCCGCACAAGAAAGATTATACGCCCGGCGGCTCATCTGGCGGAAGCGGGGCCGCGGTTGCGGCTGGTCTATGCGATGTCGCATTAGGCACGGACACAATGGGGTCTGTGCGGATACCGGCCGCTTATTGCGGGGTATACGGATTTAAACCCGCACAATCGGCGATCGGCCAGGATGGTCTGGAACTGGCGGAACAATCGCTGGACTGCATCGGGCCGCTGGCCCGGAATTTGGCCCTGTTGGAAAAGGTCGCACGGGTCATTAGCGATTTTGGTGAGGACAAGGCCGCAACTGGATCACTGGCGACATTGGTCGAAACGGGTGTTGATTGCGAACTGGAAGTCATCGAGAATTTCCGCGATATCATGCGCTGGGCGGGGGAAACCATCGCCGTGGCTCAGCTCAAACATAAATTGTCACGCATTCGGTTTGCCGGGTTTATCAAGACAACGAAAGCCATGGCGGCCCATTTTGCGGACGAGGATCAAAGCAAGCTTTCCGGCAATTTGAAAAAACTGATCGCATATGGCCCGAAACGCAGCGCTGCCGATTGGGATGAGGATCAGGCGATTCTCAAGCAGACCTCTGAAACAATGCAGATGCTGGTTTTAAAACACGGTTTTTGTATCTTGCCAACCGCCCCGCAAGGTGCCTTTCCGCATAGCGAAGATGCACCGGCCAATCAGGCTGATTATACCTGTCTTGCCAATATTGCAGACCTTCCCGCGATTACCATTCCGTCCGGTTTTAACGACAATGGCATGCCTTTGGGGCTTCAGATTTTAGCGCCAAAAGGATGCGAGGCGGATCTGTTTGCTCTGGCGCGAAAGCTGGACGAGAAGTTACGCGGTTACCGTCGCCCCGAAACCTATCTGGAAATCACATAAGAGGAGAGAAACCATGCGCATCATTGTATTGTTCAATCTGAAAGAAGGCGTTGATATTGCTGAATATGAGGAATGGGCGAAAGCACGGGATATCCCGACGGCCAGCGCGCTGAGCTCGGTCACATCATTCACCGTCCACAAGGCCACCGGCCTGTTCGGTTCGGATGATTCGCCCCCTTACGAATATTTCGAGATTATCGACATTACCGGCATGGATGAATTTGTCGCCGATGTATCTGATCCCGAATTTCAGGCCATGGCCGCACCGTTTCAGGATTATGCCGATGGTCCACAATTCATACTGACAGAAGACCTCTGATGTCTGGCCGGTTTGCAGGAAAAACCATTGTCGTCACCGGTTCCGGAAAGAAAAAAGGGCTGGGGCAGGGCATATTGCAGCGCTTCGCCGATGAAGGTGCCAATTGTGTGGTTTCGGACCTCACAATCGGTGATCAGGAAGAAGGCGTGGCCGAAGAGTTGCGCGGGCGCGGGGCCAAAGTGGCGACCATCGCCTGTGATGTCAGTGACGCGGCGCAATGCCAGGCTCTGGTCGATCAAAGTGTGGAAGCCTTTGGTGCAGTTGATATTTTCGTCAATAATGCCGGGATCGGGTTCATGATGAAGCCGCTTCTGGAGGTCGACACGGCGAAGGAATGGGATCAAGTGCTTGCGGTCAATCTGTCAGGTGCCTTTTACTGCACGCAGGCTGCTGCCAAAGCGATGGTTGCAGCTGGCAAAGGTGGACGTATCATCAACATCGCATCGCAGGCCGCGAAAACCGGCTTTCCGCATCTGCCCGCCTATGTCAGCTCCAAACATGGCATGGTAGGCCTTACTCGAGCGAGCGCTGTTGAACTCGGCGCACATGGAATAACGGTGAACGCAGTTTGTCCCAATCATGTGACGACCGGTCTGGGTGCCCAGCAGAATGAATATTTTTCCAAACTGCTGGGCTTTGACAGTGTCGAGGCCTATCTCGCCAATATGAGCAAGAGCAACCCGATGGGGCGGCCCGGCCTGCCATCCGATACCGCCGCCGCCTGTGCGTGGCTGGCCAGCGATGACGCCTTTTATGTCACCGGAGAGGCGCTCAACGTCTCTGGCGGAGAGGAAATGCACTGATGCACTATGCCGGGGCCTGTCATTGCGGTGCACTCACGCTGGATTTTCGCAGCGAAAAATCGCCGGCGGAACTTGGCGCAAGAACCTGCCAGTGTTCTTTTTGCCAGATGCATGGCGCTTCATGGACATCCGATCCTGAAGGCAATGTCGATATCACATTGGCGGGCCCGGTTTCCCGATACCGCTTTGGAACCAAAACCGCTGACTTTCTGGTCTGCGCCAACTGTGGTGTTGTCCCGGTAGTCGTCAGTGAATTTGAAGGACAATTGCGCGGCGTGATCCGGGTCAACTGCCTAGAAGAAAGCGCGGCCTTTCTCGCGCAGGCAGCCCTGATGGACCTCGATGGAGAAATACTGGATTCACGCCTGGACCGACGGGCGAAGGGCTGGACACCGGCCATGATCAAGGACAAAAACTGATATGCAAGAAGAACATATGGACTGGCCCGATGGCGCGAAAATGGCGCTGAGCATTGTTGTCAATGTTGAGGAAGGCAGTGAAATGACCGTGGCTCGCGGCGACCGTGGGATGGAGCCGGTTGATGAGCTCGGCATCCATATAAAATCGCCAATCCGTAATTATGGCAATGAAAGCAATTATCTTTACGGCATCAAGGCAGGCGCGCCGCGCATCGTCAGGCTGCTCAAGGAATATGAGATCATGGCAAGCTGGACCGTGGCCGCCATGAGCCTTGAAAACCATCCCGAAATCGGCGCGGCGATAGCGGACATGGGTCATGAGCCGGTGAGCCATGGCTATCGCTGGGTGCATCAGTTCAAGATGGACGAGGAAAAAGAGCGGGATTTCATCCGCAAGGCCGTCACATCGATTGAAAAGACCACCGGTACGCGCCCCTATGGCTGGCTGTCGCGCTATTTCCATACCGATAATACCCGGCGTCTGCTGATCGAGGAAGGTTTTGCTTATCATATGGACGACTATTCCGGTGACATTCCGTTCTGGGACAAGGAAACGGTGCCGGAAAAACCGATTGCGATTGTGCCCTATCAGCTTGACAGCAACGATATGAAAATGTGGACCGACCCGGCGATGACACCGCAGCAATGGCTGGATTATGCAAAGTGCAATTTTGATCAGGTCTACCGTGAAGGCGAAGAGGGCAATCCGAAAATGATGTCGCTTGGCTTGCATTTGCGGATCATTGGCCGACCCGGACGCATCTGGGCGTTTGAAGAATTTCTGAAACATGTGCGGTCGAAGAAAGATGTCTGGGTGACCACCCGCCATCAGATTGCCCAGCATCTGGCGAAAGTTGATCCTCTATGACCCTGCGGCTTGAGAAAGAGGGCAAGGTCGCGCATCTGCTTGTTGACCGGCCAGACAAGCGCAATGCGTTTAATCAGGCGATGTGGGAACTGCTGCCCGAATTGCTGGCCGATGCGATGATGGACGATGCGATCCGTGTTTTGATGCTGCATGCCAGCCGCAAGGATAGCGCTTTTTGTGCCGGGGCCGATATTGGCGAATTTGCGACCGGTTCCACTGATCCGGAATGGCGCGCACGCAATCAGGCAGCGATAGGCCGGGTCCAGCATGAGCTGGCACAGGCACCAAAGCCAACCATTGCGATTGTTGATGGCGATTGCGTGGGTGGCGGCTGCGGTATCGCGCTGGCCTGTGACATGCGGGTGGCCGGACCGAAGGCGCGTTTTGGGATTACGCCTTCGAAACTGGGGTTGGTCTATCCGCTGCACGACACCAAATTGCTGGTTGACCTGGTTGGGCCTTCGCAAGCCAAGCGGATATTGTTTACCGGCCAATTGCTGTCGGCGCAGCAAGCGCTCGATATCGGTTTGATCACTATCCTAGCTGACGATCCCTATGCCGAGGCGGACACGCTGGCGGCCACGATGGCATCGGTCTCTTTGCACAGCCAGACGATGAGCAAGTCGATCATAAAGCGCATACTGGACGGGCAGGCCGATGATGATGCGGAGACATCTGCTTTGTTCGACGCTGCCTTTGAAAGCGATGATTTCAAGGAAGGTGTCAGCGCGTTCATGGAAAAGAGAAAGCCGGAATTTTGATATGACACATGCCTTGCAACATGGCTCGATACTGGGCGGCGTAGCGACGGTGCCCGATTTGGAAGCGGCGCTGAAAGACTATCGCGATATGCTGGGCATGCAGGTCGTGGAAAACGGTCCGCTGGCCGATGATTTGGCGCAAGGTTGGAATTGTCCGGGTAGCGTCGGCGCACCCATGGCTGTGCTGCAACCGGCTAGCGGGGCCGATTGTTTCATCCGTCTGGTTGAACAGCCGGACCATCCGGATTTCAAGCCGACGACCACCTATGGCTGGGCGGCCTATGAGCTGACTGTACAGGATGTATTCGGCTGGCCGGACCGGCTGCAAGGTAGCGGTTTTGATATTATCGGACCGCCGAAAGAGCTGGAAGGTCTGCCATTTTTCGTGCCGATGCAGGTGCTCGGCACCGGCCGCGAAATGGTCTATCTCAATGAAGTGCGCGAAGATACGCCTTCGACTGATTTGCCGAAGGCGCAGTCGCTGACCGATCATATTTTCATTGTGATATTGGCGACACCGGATCGTGCAGGGACAGTGGACTGGTATCGTGACCAGCTGCATCTGACGGTGGGCGATACCTATACGCTGGAATATAGCATGATCAACGAGGCGTTCGGGAAGCCTGCGGGGACGGTATCTGATCTCACCATGGTCCAGAATGACCGATTGCCGATTGTCGAGGTGGATGATTATCCGGAAGAGGCGACGCAGCGGCCACGGCATGACGGCATGTTGCCACCGGGCAATGCACTTGTGACGCTGGCGGTTGATTATCTGGACGCGATCGCAATTGACTGGATCGCATCGCCACAGGTACGGGAAGGCGCGCTCTATCGGGATCGCCGAACTGCGACGGCACTTGGCCCGGCTGGGGAATTGCTGGAATTGATCGAGATCGGTTAACTGCTGACCGATGGTTTAGCGGCGATGCTGTCCCGCCTGCCATTGATCAGGCGAATAGAGCGTGCTCGCAGAATCAAACGGCTTGCCCTCAAGTTTCGTTGCAAGGCTGTCATTCCACCGGTTGAGAAAACCGAACATGCTAATCACGGCCATAATCTCGGTTTTCTGGCGTTCGTCATAATAGGTGTCAAGCGCGGCGAAATGCGCGTCGGTTGCCGCATTGGGCACCTGTCCGGCGGCAAAGGCTAGGTCCAGCGCCGCCCGTTCGGCTGCGCTGAACAGGTCACTGGACTGATAGTCCCAGACCGCTTTCACCTTCTCCTCATCCACGCCGACATCCCGGGCGCCCAATGTCGTATGCGCCTTGCAATATTGGCATCCAGCCGCCGCGCTGACCACCGCTCCGATCAGGCGTTTCAAGCCATTATCGATTGCGCTGTCGCCATAGATCACGCTTACCAGTCCGCGAAATGCGCCTAGCAGTTCCGGCCAATGCGCCATTGTCATCACCGAATTGGGAACATAACCCATCAGGTTTTCAGAAAATTTGAGAGCCGCCTGCGTCTCGTCGGGCAGTTCATCCATGGTCAAGGGCGTGATGCGGGTCATTTTCTGATCTCCTCAAGAAATATGGAAGCCTACCATATCTTGCCGCCAATCCAGTCGCCAGCGGCGGCGGTAAATTCCGTTATCCGGATATCAGCCCAGATATCTGCGTGAAAATAAGGATCGGCTTCCAGCTGCGCACGGGCATATTCTGCTGTTTCGGCCTTGACAATCAACAGCGATCCTACGGTATCGCCCTGCGCGTTTTTAAGAGGTCCTGCGACAAACAGATTATCAATGGTCTTTTCAATATGGGCAAAATGCCCAGCGCGCGCTTCGAGACGCTTTTGTTCGGTGCCCGGTTTGTCGGTGCAATAAATGGCAAAGGCCTTCATGATCCTGTCCTGTCCAGAAATTTCAAAATCTCATCTGCTGTCTTTTCCGCTGCTTCGTCAAGGACGGCGCGCTTGATGTCCAGCCGTTCGACCAAAATGGCGCTGGGCATGATGCTAGCCGCATGACGGGTCGCGTCCAGCAGGCCCGATTGCGAGGCCAATATCATAGTCTCGTGCATGATCATCGGTAATTTTGCATCGACATCATAGCTGAACGCAGCATGGAAAGCCTTGTTCATCAACCGACCCGGGCGCAACTGTTCGGTAAACATCTCAAAGCTGCGCTCCGGTGTCTGGCTTTCGATACGTTTGGTCATCCCGCGCTCCCATGGTCCTTCAAGGCAGGAGAGTTCGGGTGTGATTGCGAACGTTTTGGCGCTGGCGTTGAGAAATTTGGCGCTCGTTTCGGCATCAAAGGCCGGCACATCTACCATCGCCAGAAGTCGGATTTTTTCGGGCGCGGTCAGCGCCATTTCAGCCGCAACAAGATTGCCGGTGTGAAAGCCCATCAGGTCGACCCGTCCGCTACCCGACTGTTCCTCGACCACCGCCATCATCGCCGCGGCATATTCCTCTATGACCGGTTCTTCCTTGAAAGCGTCGGAGCCACCATGGCCGGGAAAATCCGGCGCAAAGACACGGCGTTCCTGCGCGAGATGCGGCATGATGGTCGTAAAGGCGAGGCCGCTGAACGGGGCGGGGTGCAGGCAATAAAGGTCTGGCTTCGTAGGAGGTCCTTCTGGTGCCAGCAACCGCCAGTGCACCTGACCGAAGGGGCCGTGACTGTAGCCCTTGCGGATCATTCGCTGGCCGCGCCCAAACGCACCATCTGCTCGCGGTATAGCCGCCGCGTCAAAGGCATCATCAAAAACGGCACCAGGCCAAAGATGAGCGGCACGGCTGCCACGGCATAGCGGAGATTATCTTCGCCAAATACACTGCTCGACAGTTCGCCAACTGCAATCGGGCCCAGCGAACCGAACCAGCTGATCGCCAGATAATAGAGCGCGACCACCTGTCCACGGATTTGCGCAGGCGTGATGACGAGCAAGGATGTCACGCCGATGGCAGACACAATCCCAATACCGACCGTATTGATACACAATATTGCAAAGGCCAGTTCTGCGCTAGGCATGAACAAAGGAATGGCGGCGGTCGGCACCATGATGAAAAAGCCGATATAAAGGATGCGCAAGGATGCATCCTGCACGCCCTTCTTCGTCCACCAGTCGGAGATGGTGCCCATGATCATCATGTTGGCCGGGCCGATGATGAGTAGTGCAACACCGTTGACGAAAGCATATTTCTGCGCCGACCACCCCCAGGTCCGTTCAAACGTCGGGGCCAGAAAGCCCTGACTATAGGCGATGGTCGTCATAGTGCAGATGATCAGCACGAAGCCGATATAGAGCGTCTTGTTGCGCCAGATATATTTGAGTGCATCGAAAAAGCCGCTGCCGCTGATCACCTCTTCCGACGCCGCTACCGGACGCCGTGCCGGTTCTTTCATAAACAGGAAGAAGAGCGCAAAGATCATCCCGGGAAGGCCCACAATAATCAGCGTGAAACGCCAAGGTGACAGTTCACCGAAAAACGGCAAGGACTGGCTGCCGCTCGCCGCGGTCCAGGCGATGATCGCGCCGCTCAACAGGGAGGCCAGGCCTGCGCCAATGGGAAGAGCGGAGGAGTAAAAGGCGATCGGTTTGCCGCGTTTCTCGGTCGGGAAACTGTCGCCAATCATGGAAAAAGTCGCCGGACTAAGCGTCGCTTCGCCGACGCCAACACCCATGCGGGCGGCGAAAAGTTGGAAGAAATTTTTCGCCATGCCGGTGGCGACGGTTGCCGCAGACCATAAGGCAACCCCGATCGACACAATCCAGATGCGCTTGCCGCGGTCAATCAGCCAGCCCATGAAGATGCCGACAAAGCCATAGACCAATGTGAATGCGCTGAGCAGCCAGCCAATTTGCCGGTCGGACAGATCGAACTCCGCCTTGATCGGTTCGATCAACAGACCGAGGATGTAGCGATCCACAAAACTGAAAATATAGGCGATCGTCAGCATGACCACCAGAAACCAACCCGCCGCGGCGCTGGGATACGGCTTGGCCGGAGCAGCGGCTGCGTCTGTCTGGGATTGATCGGTTTGACTGGCCATTATTGCGCATCCGGGATGAGATAGATGACCACCAGATTATCATCAAAATCGACAATGCCTATTTCACGACCGATCCGCCCGTCATGGGTTTCAAGCCGTCCTTCTTCATAGACCTGCAAGCCCAGTTTTCGCGCGCCTTCCATCACTGCGTCGGGATCGGCGACATCCAGTACAATCGCACCGCGCCGCGGATGGGGGACAGGTTCCAGAGGAACGTTCTTGACCTCGGACAGAGCCATGACCCGCGGCTGGCCGGGGAGCGAAAGGATCGAAAAACCAATTTCCGCCTCTTTAGGGATTTCAAACACCGGGAAGGAATAGCTGTCGGGATTATGTCCTTTGCGAAAGGTTTCCTCGAACCCCAGCACATCGCGATAGAAAGTCAGCGCCCGGTCGATATCGGCCACGACAAAGTTGCCGCGCTGAAACCGTGTCTGTTGTTTCTCACCCACTAATATTCTCCCTCAAATCCATGTCTCTGGTTCGCCGCGAACCGAACAGCATTGTATCCCGACATTCTGGCCATAATAGAGGTTCGCCAGCGCCCTGGGCATGTGCTGAAAGCCCTGTTCGACATCCTGCACGGGCTTCAGTTTGCCGTCATGAATCCATCCTGCCAGATCATCCATGACTGCATCCCATCGGTCCAGATGATTATAAACAAAAAAGCCCTGCATCCGCGTTTCCGTGGCGCGTAGCCGGGTGTAGTTGGACAGCTTGAACGGCTCGTCCCGCGTATATTCACTGATCGATCCGCAGAGCACCACCCGGCTGTGCAGGCGCAGCCGTTCCAGACAGGCCTCCAGCGTTTCCCCGCCGACATTGTCAAAATACAGGTCGATGCCATTGGGGCGCAGCTCGTCCAGCCGCGCTTCGATATTCTCGGATTTATAGTCAATCGCATGGGAGCATCCATGATCGAGAATGAACGCACATTTTTCCGCTCCGCCCGCCATGCCGACAACATCACAGCCGACCACATTGGCCGCCATTTGACTCACCATTGATCCGACCCCGCCGGCGGCTCCGGAGAGAACCATGCGGTCGCCTTCTCTCGGATCGCCACAGGCCAAAAGCCCGGCATGGGCGGAAAGGCCGGTCATACCCAGCACGCCGGACCCCAGCGCGGCGGGCAAGCCGTTGGCAGGCATCCGGAAAAACTTCTCCTGCGCCGTCATTTTGGATGTCTTGTAGGTCTGCCAGCCCATCTGACCCTGTACCATTTCGCCTTCACGCCAGTCGGGGTGGCGGGACTTGACGACTTGCGCGACGCCGCGGCCATGGATGACATCACCGGGCTCCAGAACTCGTTCTCCGGCAGCGCCCGTGCCCTGCATATAGAAGCGCATGACAGGAGCGAGGCCGAGATAGTGGGTCTTGAGCAGTACTTCGCCTTCGCCGGGTTCTGGTATGTCGGTGACCGCCCATTCAAAATCTGACGGGACAACATTACCAACGGGCCGAGCCGCAACGCGCCATTGATAATTGGCGTCATCGTCAATCTGCTTGCCCGCAGACAGCATATCAAAGTCGGAAAGAGAGGAACCGGCGCCGGTCACTCAGTCATGAACCTTCACGACCTGGTTCACTTCAAAGAAATAGCCATCCAGATCCCAGAAGGAGCAGCCGATCATATCCTTTTGCTTGCCATCAGCACCGGTCACGCTCCATTCGCGTGGTTCGCTATGGATGGTGGAGCTCAGAGCGCGGGCCCGTTCCACCGCGCCTTTTGCATCTTCCGATGCGACGACAAAAACCGGTGCGCCAAACTTGATTTCGGTGGGCAGCTCTTCCGGTGCATCCTGTTTGGGGTCGAGCCATTCGAGCAGGCCGATCATGCCGATCATGTCATGCTCGCATTTCAGGATGATCAGGCGGGTCTTGTCACCCTTTTTACCAGCAGCCAGTTGCGTGCCTGACAGGGTAAAAGGGGTGTCCATCCATTTGGTCATGCCAAAGACGGTTTCATACCAGTTCGACGCGGCATCCCCGTCACGAACCATAAGGGTCGTACGTTTGATAATATCAGTCATGCGATTTTGGGACTTTCTATAACAAGGACCTGGCAATCGGCGATATCAGCGCGCAACTTCTTGGCTTCCTGATATTCCGGACTGTTCCAGAATTTATGAACGGCGGCTTTGTCGGGCCATTCTGAAATCACCATCGACGCGCCGTCGCCAAAATCGCCTTCCAGAAGCTCTGCTCCCGGGCCGCGCAAGACATAGCGTCCGCCGAACTTCTCAACCAGAGCACCGGCAGCAGCGCCATAGCCCTTGATGAATTTGTCGCGATCTGAAATTTTCGCAGTAACGATCATATAGGCAGGCATGGGTGAGTCCCCTTCAAAAGTTGTCCGGACAAATTACGCAAGAGGCGGCTGATTGCAACCGCTATTTTACACTATTTCGGCCACCTTGCCTTGTCGCGTAAATAGCGCCCGGAATCCCGTGTGTCCTTGGGTTGATATTCGGCAAAAAGATTGGGACCATAGCGGGATCGATACTGCTCGAACACCGGCATGAACAGCTCGCTATGAACAATCGGCTGGCGGTTACGCGCCCTGAAATTGGCGATCGGGATGCGCGCAGAAACCAGTGTTTCAAAAGCGGTCTCGGCGATATTCATGACATCGCCATCGGGCGCGTAAATGGCCGATCCACCACCGCCGGCATCAGCAAAATAGTAGGGGTTTTCCGGCGATGCGGCATTGTTCGCCACCGCTGTATAGACGCCATTGTAGAGGCTGGTTGCTTGCATATCGATGGGGTTGAAACCGCCCGTCGCGGTGCGCAGGATAATCTCTGCGCCTTTCATCGCAAAGGCCCGGAAGAGTTCCGGTTCGCGCTGTACCGAGCTAGTCGCAATATTACCGATCGGCGTACGTGTGACAGGGAGAACCGCGTCGGCTCCGTACATTTCGACATAGCGGTCCAGCACATCATAAATGGTGGTGGTAAACAGTTCGAAATCGCCCCCGAAAAAGCCCTTTATGTTGCGGGCCTTCCAGTGCTTGTCGACAATCTCACCTTTGCCATTCATGATTGTGGTGATGGACAGCAGGCTTTCCGGCCAGTCCCGATCGCGCACATAGGAGCCGAAAACGAGCCAGCAACCATATTCGCGGGCCTTGCTGGCGAGCATTTCCGTCTCTTCACCAGGTATCTCGATGGCCGCCTTTCGCGCGTCCTGGATATTCCACTTATGATAATAGCCGGTAATCGGAAATTCGTGAAAGAAGATCAGATCTTTCGGACCGGAAAAACCATTTGCAGCGTCGATCAGGTCCATCATATGCTGCACATTGGCGCGGCGGGTCTGCTTCAGGTTGCTGAGCTCGACCGGTACGACCCGCGCCTGGGCGACACCTAGCGAAATGATATCCTTGGCCAATGGCGCCGTTTCATAACGGCCATCTGGCGTGATGCTGATCTTGTCCGGTCCGCCTTTCTTGGCGGCATGGGCGAAATCAGTCCAGCTTAATGCAGCTCCAGCCGCCAGACCCGCGCCCGCTGAAAAGAGGCTGCGCCGTGAAACACCATCCTTTTGGTCCATGATAAAATTCCTCTCATTTCTCGCTCATATTGGGGGGATCATTGTCCAGGAACGGACGGATGACCGTGACATATTTTTGCGATGCGAGATCAAAGCCGCCCAAGGTGACGCCGTTGATATGTATTAGCGTGGCTTGCGGGAACAAGGGCAAGGCTGCCTCTGTCTCTTGTTTGAGGCTACCGTCATTGGTGATCAGCAGGACAGGCTGCTCGACGTTCGGGAAACGCTCTTCGGCAGGATAGGTGAAGACGCCGTGATAGGCTTCCCAACAATGCGGATAACATTGCATCATGTCACCGAAATGCTCCTGCGCGCGCTCCAGGGACAGACCAGCTTTGGTCGCTGCTTTGGCAAAATCCCATTTTTTGGCGAGATGAGAGCCGTCGGACGCAACTTGTTCGGGCTTGGCGTTGGCTTGATAGGCCTTTTTGCGCTCAGCGCCGGTGAAGAAGGGCAGGCCGGGTAGGACCAGCCTGCGGACGAGGCCAGGATGCTGGATGGCAAGCTCTGCCGCGATCAGGGTGCCTGTGTGATAACCGAGTAGATCAACCGGCTGTCCCTTTTTGCCGCCATATCCCATCGCCTTGAGGACGGTCGCTGCAGATCCGGCATAGCCATTAATGGATTGCAACTCCTTTGGCCGATCCGAATCGCCATAGCCGGGTGTATCAATGGCGATGACTGTTCGATCGCTTGCCATGCGCCGCATGAACTTGAGGAAATAATCACTGGAATAAGGTGTGGGGTGGAATAGCACTAGCGGGGGTTTTGGGGATTCGGTCTCGGGGCGTGCGATGCGCACATGGACCTGGCCGAACGGTCCAGCGATAAAGTCGCGTTCGATTTTTGCTGTGGAGATTTCTGCCTTGGCGGGCGGTTGCGACGCGGCGATGCCCTGAGTTGCAGCAAAAAAAAGCACGGATATCATAACGCAGACCAGAAAAACGCAAGTTTGATAGAGCCGCATGAAAGACCTCCTTCCCGATTATTTTAGCATAGATGGTCAGAATGCAAGCAAAATGTCCGGACAAATTATATCCACAGAAAATGACTGAAATCTAACATATTTTGAGCATTTCAGACTTAAGAGTGATATTTTTGCGACAGTTTTTGCATACAGTTCGCATTATTATAAAATTTGTCTGGACAAATTTGACTGACAGTGGAAACTAACGATTGGAGATAATTGTCCGGACAATTGGACATCAGGGAGAAGCTATAATGAAAACCGTACTTAAAGGCCTTTTGCTGGCTGCTACAGCGGCAACCCCGACACATGTACTTGCGCAGGACGTCGGACAGCAAGATGCCGTAGAATCCGATAATGTTATCGTGGTTACTGCTCGTAAGAGAGAAGAAAGCCTGCAAACGATCCCTGTTGCAGTTAGCGTTTTTGGTGAAGATCTGATCGATGATGCAAATATTTCTGGATTGGAGCAAATCTCTGACTTCACTCCTGGCTTTCAGTTGCAATCTGCATTTGGTCGCGACGCTGATCGCCCCGTCATTCGTGGCACATCGAACATTTTGATTTCTGAAGGCAAGGTCGGTTTCTTTATTGATGGCGTGCCATTTGTAGGTGCCTCGACTGCGCTCGACCTGGAAAATTATCGCCGGGTAGAAGTGATCAAAGGTCCGCAAAGTGCGGTCTTTGGTCGCGGTACGCTCTCTGGCGCCATAAACTATGTGTCCAAGCAGCCCGATGATGAGCTGACCGTTGATTTTGAGCTAACTGCTGCGACCCATGATGACTATGACATTTTTGGCCGTGTCGCCGGGCCCATTGGTGACGGATTGAGTGGCTTTGTGTCCGGAAAATATAACAGCTTCGGTGGCGACTATACCAATTCTGTCACTGGCAACAGTCTGGGTCAGGAAACTCTCACAATTTCTGCGGGACTCAACTACCAAAGCGAAGGTTTTGAGGCCAGTGTCATATATCTTCGGACTGAAGACGATGATGATCATTATGCAATCGGACTTCAGGACTCCAGCTTCAACAATGTCTTTACCGCAGGCAGTCGGGGATATTTTCAAGGTGAAGTGGAGTTAAGAGAACCCATTGGTCTGAACACAGATGAATTGATTGAACCAGGATTAAACAGGAAGGCAAATCGCTTCATTGCAACGGCAACAGCGGAGCTGGGCGATTCTGGTTACACGGCGACAGCCTTGTTCGGTTATACGGATATTACCGAGCGAACCGGTACTGACCAGACATTCAACGATCAGACAGCCCTATTCATCAGCTCGCCATTTGTTTGCGCGAATTTCATACCGGATTGTGCTTTTGGTGTGTCGCCCTTTAATACTGATTCCGAGATCGAGCGTACTGCAATTTCGGCGGAGCTGCGATTTGCCTCGCCCCAGGACAAGGCGATCCGTGTCGAAATTGGCGGCTTCTTTTTTGACGATAAGACCAATGGCACCGATTACGGCCGTAAGCAGACTGAATTTGGTTTTGATTCTATCTCGGAAACAGATGTTACGACGAACCTGGCGGCATTTGGTTCCATCGAGTTTGACGTTACGGACCGTTTAACGATCGGCGGCGAGCTCCGCATTGCAAGAGAAGAAATCGGCACGCGGCCTGGAGCTTCCTATCGGCTCGGCGATTTGTTCGCAGGTGTTGCAGATCCTGATCGGATCATTGCAGGGGACGGCGCTGTCCGGAATGCAACGTTCAAGTCTGTTCTTCCCCGGATTACCGTAGATTATCAAGCTAATGACAATTTGTTGGTTTATGCCAAATATTCGGAAGGTAACTCTCCGGGCGGTTTCAACTCCACTGACGCGCCTACGACTACTTTTGGGGAGGAAAGCCTGAAAAACTACGAGGTTGGCATCAAGTCCGAACCTTTGGACGGCCTGCGCATAAACTTGGCGGGCTTCTTTATTGACTATAGCGATCAGGTGCTGACGAGCACGTTCACGACCGGAGCTGGCGGAGTGAATTCCTTCAGCGACAATATCGGAGACACAGAAATTTACGGCTTGGAGTTGGATGCCTCGTGGCGAGTAACCGATTTTCTTACGCTGTCAGGAACATACGCCTATATTGATGCTGAAGTTACAAATGGTGTCAGCACCGACCAGGCTATTTTGCTGGGCGGGACAACGGGCACAGGAACGGTCGCTGATCCTAATAATCCTGGTGCAACTCTGGTAACAACAGATGGCTGCACCAATCCAGCGGCGATTCTGGATGCCGGGCAAGTTCTTGGCGACGGCACTCTGACGACGGGCCCAACGCCTTGTGCCACTTTTGCCGATGTATCCGGTCAAGCTCCTCCATTGGTATCCAAACATCAAGCCACGTTCAGCGCAGCTTTGGATGTTCCTGTTGGAGACAGTGGCTGGGACGTTTTTGCGCGCGGCGATCTAATCTATCGATCTTCCTTCTTTGCACAAATTCATAATCTGGCGGAAACGGGAGACTCTACCAAAGCCAATTTTTCTCTGGGTGTTCGGAAGGATAATCTGTCTCTCAGGTTTTGGGTCAAGAATGCTTTCCAAGATAAAACACCACGCGGCATTTTGCGTTATGTCGATTTTTCCGCTCCGACGCTCAATGGTGTTCGGCAACGTGCCTTTGCAATTACCCCGCCTGAGAGACGGCAGTTCGGCGTGACTCTAAGCGGGTCTTTCTGATTGCATGTTTGTCTAATGCGAGTGGATGGAAAATACTTATAATTTTTGGTCAAAAAAACCGGACGATGATGCAGAAATTATGGTCCAGACAAATAAATCAAGGGGAGATGTGGGGATGCGATTAATATTAAAGGCTGCGCTATTATCGGCGACGATTTTAGGCAGTTCACCCGTTTACGCACAAGATACGGCTGATGAAGGTGTTGATGATAATTCCAATGTGATCATCGTTACGGCGCGTAAGAAAGAAGAGACACTGTTGGACGCGCCTTTGGCGGTTACCGTAATCGGTGAAACGGAGCTTGAAGGCGCTGGTTTCCAGGATATTACAGAAGTCACCAAGGCGGCACCGGGCGCTTTTGTTGAACCCTTTGGTGATAATACCAACGGCACGGCGCGCATTAACTCAACGCCACGGTTTCGCGGCATTACGTTGATCAGCGGCAACCGCTTGCAACAGACAGCAACGGTATTTCTGGATGGCGTATTCCTCAGCGGCGGTGCGCAGACCATTGGTATCAATGAATTGCAACGCGTGGAAATTATCAAAGGTCCGCAATCGGCTTTGTTTGGCCGCAACACTTTTGCTGGTGCGATCAACTATGTGACCAAGGATCCCAGCGACGAGTTCCAGGTTGATCTGAGCGTCACGGCGGCCACCCGGGATGAATATAATTTCGCGGCAGGGGTAGAAGGTCCGATTACAGACGGCCTGTCTTTCCGCTTGAGCGGTAATTATGATACGAAAGACGGCCATTTTGACAATATTGCTGTTCCTGGCCAACGCCTGGGTGACGAATCACAATGGTCGATCGCCGGCACGTTGCTGATCGAACCAAGCGATGGCATCCGCCTCAAATTGAGAGGGTCCTATCAGGAAATTGATGATGGCCCTGCCGCTTCTGTTTTGTACTTTGGTACCAGTCAGCATAATTTCGGGGGTTTTCAGTTCGTCAATGGCATTGCCGATCAAACGGACTCGGTCGTGCCTTCACCGGGCGGTGGTCGCGGCGAATCGGTCTTCCGCGGACGGATTACGGAACCTCCTGCTGATCGCATCGGACTGAACACAGCTCCGGAAAACCTTCAGGCATTTCTCGGTTTTTTGAATGATGGGCGTTCCGATCCCAGTGACGCGATATTTGATTTCAAATATAATCCGACGACGGTGGATGATTTCGGTTTGAACCTTGATTCATTGCGTCTGAGCGCAATTGGATCTGCGGACCTGACTGACAATATCGAGTTCAGTTTTCTGGCGGGATATAACAAGGAAAGATTTGGTTTTTACACAGATTTTGATTCAACTCCCGACAATAGTTTCACGAGCTTTACCGCACGTGAAACAGAAGATGTGACGGTTGAAGGGCGCCTGTCGGCATCTTTGTTTGATGATAGCTTGAATCTCTCTGCCGGAGCGAGCTACGTCAAAATCGATATTGATGAGCTGGGCGGAACGGCGAGTTTTTTTGGTCCGTCGATCTTCTTTGGTGACATTTTCCGGTCTGATCCCTTTGTGTCGGGTGCTGAAACTCTGGGCTTTTTTGGTTCGCTAGATTACCAAATTACGGACCAGATATCGATCACGCTCGAGGGCCGTTTCCAGAAAGACGAATTCAGCAATCCCGAGGTAAATGACGGTCTGGCGACGCCCATCTCGCCTGGGGAAATTAACAGCTTCCTGCCGCGCGGAACGTTGCGATATCAGCCGTCAAATTACACGACATTCTATGCAACCTACAGCGAAGGCAACTTGCCAGGCGGCTTCAATCCACAGATCGCTGGACTGGATGCACAGCAACTGGCCGAACTGGCCGCTTTGGCACCCGATGCCAGGGTGCTTTTTGGCGAAGAACAGCTGACCAACTATGAATTCGGATGGAAGCAACAACATCCTAGCGGTATCTTTGCTTTCAACCTTGCCGCCTTTTACATGAAACGGAGCGACGAAATTTTCAGCTCCATTGAGGTGATAACCGACACGGATCCGGGAGCGCCCAATCCGGTTCGTACGGTCAACTTCACGTCGAACGGGGCGAGCACCAATATCTACGGTGTCGAGTTTGATGCGACAGTGAACGTCAGTGAAAACCTGTCCATGCAGGGCTCTTTTGCCTATATTGATGCGAAGATTTCATCCTTTCCTGCCGACGGTGGAACCGGAGATTTTGGTGATATCTTTGGCCCCAATGCAGATATTTCCGGACAACGGGCACCGCGCTTCCCACCTTTGACGCTCTCATTGGGCGCAACCTATGAGGATGATTTCAATGGTTTTGGCGGCTTTTTCGATAGCTGGTATTTGCGCAGCGACCTTTATTTTACGGGCGACTATTTTGACAGCAATGCCAATGTCGCCGAGGTCGAGGAAGCAACGGATGTCAATCTTCGCCTGGGCCTGACGGGCCAGAATGCGGGTATCGAATTTTTCGTCACCAATCTTCTGAACGAAGACGCCCCGACAACGGCCTTCAACTTTGCGGATACAAGCTTTGGTACCCGTGCACTTCCCGGCGGGTTCTTCAACTTTGGCCGCGAAGGCGACCGTGTTGGCCTGCGTGACAAGCGGCAATTTGGCATCAAGTTGAAATATACGTTCAACTAGACTGGCAACGTCCATAGATAAAAAAGGCGTCTCTCAGGAGGCGCCTTTTTTTGATATTTGCGGTGCGGATAGAATATAGCGCGCTTCCCTTACCCGGTTAAAATTGCCACGAGTTCGTTGGGTGCCGTGATCATAGCGTCATGGCCAGTGGCCAGCGCATGATAGGTCCAGCTTGGGTCTGTTTGGGCCTGCGCGGCATGATAGGGAAAGCTGCTATTGGGCAGGACCGGCGCGGTGCAATGGATATAGTTGCGTTTCAGTCCCAGCGATCCGCCATTTTCAAGCTGGATCGGGTCCAGCCATGTTTTGAGCGGATGGGGTGTCAGTTTCCGTGCAACCCAATCATAGCCAGAGTGATGTTTTGGAATGCCCAGAAATTCGGGCGGGAAGGCTGCCATGGCAATTCCGTCGGGGGCGAAGCCTTCCAACGCCTTGCGGGTTTGTTCGATGACTGCCGGGCTGCGTTCTGGTCCTTGCGTAATCATTGTTTCGCCGTCATTTGGCAGGGCGGCATCGAGATAGATAATCTCGCTGATCCGATCCTTCATCGCGTCGGCAACACCGGTAATCACCATCCCGCCATAGCTGTGACCGACCAACACAATGTCGGTCAGGTCATAATAGTCGATCAGCGATGTGATATCTTTGATATGCGTGTCCAGCCCGACATCCGCTGACAACAGATGCGCACGTTCCGCAAGCCCGGTCAGTGTTGGCGTGAACACACGGTGCCCCAGTGCTTCCAGCTGCGACCGGACATCGCGCCAGCACCACCCGCCATGCCAGGCACCATGGATCAGAACGAAAGTCTGGGCGGTCTTCGTGGACCTTCGCTCTTGATGACTGGCACGCGATTTGGCCTTACCTGTCACCGAAGTCGCAAGACCTGTCGCTGTCACCGCAGCAATAAATGCGCGGCGACTGGTCAGGATTTTGGAGCTGTCACTCATGTCTTCCTATTTCTCCGCTAGACAAGGGCTAGCACTCTGCTTGCGGCCCTTTCAGCGGTTTCAAGCGCACCTTCCATACCGGGCCAGTTTTGCGTCATATGTTCGCCGGCAAAATGAAGCCGCTCGCCCTGATGCTGGACGGTGCTGGCAAGGGCAGCGCCGAGGCCCGTCCCAATATGGTGATAGATACCGCGTGCAAAAGGCTCCTTTTGCCAGCTGAACATGTCAAGATAAGACAATTTCCCCTTTGCCGATGGCCTGATCTTCTCAATGCGTGTGATTATTTCGGCGGCAGCCTGTTGCGGTTCCATCTTGTCGAGAGCTTCTGCAGCGGGGCCGTTGACCCATATCTTGAGCAATGGCGGGTCGCTGTTCAGCGTGAAGACCCGGCCGATTAGCGGGTCATCACTCCAGATATATTCCGGTAGGTCATCCTCTTTCCAGAAGGCATCGGACGCGCGCAGGAAAACAAAACTGGCCTTTGTATAGGGCAGTTGCTGGATGGTATCGCGCAGGTCTGCCGATAGGGCGGCGTCGATTTTCATATTTCTGACGGTGCTGAAAGGGGCTGTGCAAATTACCTGACGCGCTCCATATTTGCGTCCGTCGGTCAGGCTGACTTCCACGCCATCACCCTTGTCCTCGATTGCCGACACCGGGGCGCTTAATATGATATCCGAATTTATGGCATTGGTCATGGCATCGGTCATACGCTGCGAACCGCCGCGGATAAATTTGGTCGGTCCGGGATTTGCCTTGCGCGCAGTGCTGAACATGGAAAGCGTCCGCTGCATGTGGAGCATCGACATTTCTTCAAGCGTACGACCGTTCAGATTGGCGTTCATGAAGCGCATCGCTTCACCTGATGCACCTTGCGCCTTTAACCAGCTGGCAAGGGAGATATCCTTCGCGGTGATTGCAGGAGACATCCAGTCGGTGGTCGTTTCGAGCGCCGGCAGTTTGCGCATATAGGAGAAAAAAAGTGCATCCGGGCTCGTCTCCTTCTCATCATCCGCCAGCATATTTTGCGGCAGGTCCGGCCACTGATCCTTCAGGAAATTCTGCCCCCGGACATTATAAAGATAGCCGCCTTGACCGCTTTCGGGCAGATAGCGCTCAACGCCCAGTCGATCGGCAATGGTGTTGAAGCGCTTATAGGCGGCCCCAATCTGGACACCGCCGGCGTCGGGCGTTCCGGGCAGGTTGTCCAGCGTATATAGCCGTCCGCCAGTCCGATTATTGCCTTCCAGCAACATGACTTTCAATCCGGCCTGTTCCAGCTGCCAGGTTGCGTGCAATCCCGCCAGTCCGGCGCCGATCACAATCACATCTGCGGTAGTTTTGCCCCATGCCATGCGCGGTGCGACACAGGCGACAAGAGACGCGCTGGCACCACCGATAAAGGCGCGCCTACTGATTGCCCGCCCATTTATCGAATATCTACCGTCTTGCGTCATGTTCATATGTTGACAGAAACCACAGGTACAAGGCAAGGTAAATTTGTCCGGACAAATAAGAAAGAGCGGTCAGGTGAACAGATATCTAAACTATTTGATAGTGACGGTCTTGGCGATAATGGCGGTTCCCGTGGGAGCGGCGGATGAGCCGCTGGAGGGCGCCGGGATACTGGCGATGGCCCGGGAAGCGGCGGGTGGTGATGATTGGGCCAATGCCCGGACTTTGACCTTGTCCGGTCACGCCGTTTTCTATGGACCCAAAGGCCACGAACCGCGCACCAGAGCCAGCAGTTACCGAATGTGGCGCGTCTTTGATCCCGATCGTACTGTTGCCCATGGCGCGGATGGCAAGGTCCGCATCATCGCCAAAGATGCGGACAAGCTGATTTTCGAAGTGGGCTATGACGGAGAAACCACTTGGACGGAACGCGGGATCACGCCCAAGGCAGACGCGGACAAGTTCTGGGCGAGCAATTTTGGTTTCGGGATTATCCGTCAGGCTGACAAGCCCGGCTTTGTCGCCACCCGCTTGCCAGATGACGACGTCGGCGGCCATGCGCTCTACATGGTCGAGCTAACCGATCCAAAGGGCGGCAAAACCCTTTTCGGCATTGACCAGCAAAGCTATGCTATCCGTACCATGGGCTTTCGCACGCCAAGGGGTTGGCATTTGCGGGTCTATGATGATTTCGTGCGTCTCGAAGACCCGCGCTGGCTGCAGGCGCGTCATGTCACGCTTTACTATGATGGGCGCAAATCCAATGAGGTCTTCTGGACAGAGACCAAGGTGAATGCGGAAATTGATCCGGCGCTGTTTGCACCACCGCCCCAATGATCAGCCGCGGAAATTTTGGCTCGTCACATCCGAAGCTCTCTCGGCACCTTTAATCGTGCAACTGGCCTGCATCCAACGCAGGTTTAGGCCCACACGGCTGGCATTGATATCGGCCCAGCTATAGCTGACGGCGCTATCCGGCTTTTCGGGCTTGTGGACATAAAGAACCATGCTCGGCCGGTTGGTGCTGGGTTTCGGCCAATAAACGGCGCGCATGCGCAAGATTAACGGTTCTGCTCCGCTCTCTCCCCCGCCGACCATGACCCGTCCGCCCTGATCATGCAGGTTTAGTTTTTGGACGAACAACCAGTCCGGGCTGCCATCTGCCTTGGGTTCAGTCTTCTTCGCTGCGGCCCAGCATTCGACAGGGCGGGCGCGTTTCAATTGGGTTTCGGTGCCATCGGCAAAGCGCAGTTTTAATCCATCGGCATTCACGCCGGTAATCTGATAATCCTGATTACAAAGTTTTCTGTTTTGCAGCTTGCTATAGGCCCAACCCGCATCTGTGCGATCAAAATTGCGGGTACACCCACCCAATGTCAGGCTGTCTCGCTCTACACCTATGGCTGCATATCCCTTTAAAGGTGCCGCAACCGCTTTGCCGAACGCATCTGTCCGGGTGACGATCAGATCATCGCCTTGCTTTTCAATTTTCAGTGCAATCCACGGTGGTGGAGTCCGGCCCGCATCCTTTTCAAAATAGGCTTGCTCTTCATTTGTATAAACACCAAGCAATTGCTGATCCAGCATCGCACTATTTTGTGATCCGGCAGTGAGCGCAAGAGCGGAGAGGCTGGTGAGAAACATAGGGGTGGTCCTTTGCAAATTTGTCCGGACAATTTAACAGCAATTGCGCAGGACGCAACAGCGTTAGGCCATTGAGGCTGCACCTCGCTTGGCAGCCAGTTCGAACAGACCGCGATCACCCATTTCCCATGTCACGTTGAGTTGGGTCTTGTGGATCAGCCAGCCACTACCGTTTCGCTCCAGTTCGTGCACATAATAGCCGCCGATACTATGCATTTGCCGGTCGTCATTAACAACAAGATGGTGATGGGCGGCCATATAACAGGTACAGGTGGCGCTATCGCCCTCGAGGGTGATGATAAAATTTGTCAGCACATGCTGAGTGGCATCAAACGGCTCCAGCGTCGCTCGAACACCTGCGACCCAATTATCGGCTGGCATGGTACTGGCTGGATCGCCCGACCAGCTGGAGAAATCCAATCTGACCTCATCCGCGAAGATGGAGCGGTAGAGATCCCATTGGTGCCGGTCGATACCCGTGGCATATTTCAGCACATGGTCGGTAATGGTCGCCCGGTCGATCAAGTCATCATGTGTCATTCTCGTCTCCAATCACGCAAGCAACGCCTTGCTTGCTGATATTGCTTCAAACGCCCATTGTTCTGCGTCAAAATGTTGTCCGGGCGCATAATGGGGTACTTCAATGTCAAGATCGACATGATCTCCCAGAAGATCAATTAGTGCGCTGAGCGGGAACATGCCCTCGCCGGGGATCATCCGGTTCATCGCTTCCTCAACATAGTCATCGGATTGTCGAAAATGCGGGCCGTCGCATATCTGGGCATAGCCGATGATCCGGGGATCAACGGCGTTGAGTTGTTCCAACGTTCCACCTGTCCGGAACATATGAAGGGCGTCGATGGCGATTCTCAGATTGGCTTGGTTCATCGCCTCATGCAGTTTCACTGCTTTTTCAAGACTGTCGCAGCCTTTCGCAAAGCCGGTAAACTCCAGACCAATTTCCAATCCCAAACCGCGCACCGTTTCGCAAAGCGCGCCCAGTTGATCAGCGATGCGGGTAGTATCTGTTTCATGGATATGTGTGACGGCACGTTTGGCGCCCAATTCCGCGGCCAGCTCCAACGCGCCGGTATATTCGATGACATCAATCTCTGGCATGACCGGGAAATATTCGGCGTTGACGATAGAAACACCATGATCGGTGAGCAGAGATTGAAATTCTTCTCGATCACCGGCTGCCACAACCGGAAACATATTCTCACCGGCCTCTGTTTTAGGAGAGCTGGTAAATAGACAGATTTTCTTCAGACCCGCTTTTGCCGCGAACAGGACAAGCCCCGCCGGGCCACCTTGTGTCATTGTAATTTGATGGAGAGCCAAGTCGCGCATGGTTCAAATTTAGCCCAATCCACCATTATTGCACCTATGAATTTGGTGCACGGTCACTCATCGGGCTAGTCAATATGCTAGGCTGTCTCCACGGCTGTCGCGATTAGATAGAGAGAGAAGAATCGACCATAAGAAGGTCGCTAGAGACAGGACAGGACCATGCTGAAAGAAGATATTGTTACTATCGCGGACGTGATCCGGCAACAGGCCAAGGATCAGGGCGACGGGCTGGTGTTCACCTTTGAAGGGGACGAGATGACCTATGTCCAACTGGACGCTGGTAGCAGCCGGGCCGCCAACGGGCTCGCTTCACTGGGCGTCAAGAAGGGCGACCGGATCGCCTATATGGGCAAAAACTCGCATCTCTATTTCGAGATTCTTCTGGGTGCGGCCAAGATCGGTGCGGTGATGACGCCGGTCAACTGGCGGCTGGCTGGTCCGGAAGTCACTTATATTGTCAACAATTGTCAGGCCAAAATCTTGTTCATTGGCCCGGAATTTGTCGATCTGGTGAAGCAGATCAAACCGCAGTTTGAATATGTTGAGACCATCTTCTGCTCTGAAGAGGCGACTGAAGAATTTGCCGGCTATCCGGAGTGGCGTGACGGGTTTTCGGATGTCGACCCGATGGTGCCTTGCGCGCCAGATGACGACGCGCTGCAGCTTTATACATCGGGAACAACCGGCCACCCCAAGGGGGCGATCATGACCGGTTATTCGATTTTCGGGGCGCGCTCCAAGCTTACGGATGACGATCTGGCCGACTGGCAGAAATCGCAACCGGGTGAGACTATGCTGCTCGCCATGCCCTGTTTTCACATCGGCGGTACCGGGTCCGGGCTCGGCAATATGTATAGCGGCGGTCATGCCATTGTGGTGCGGGAATATGATCCGGCGCAGGCGCTCGATTTCATAGAGCAATATGGGATCAGCAAGATATTCATGGTGCCGGCCGCGATCCAGATATTGCTCAATCATCCGCGTGTGGGAGAGGTGGATTTCTCTAAACTCAAATATATCACCTATGGTGCTTCGCCCATTCCACTCGAAATGATGAAGCAGAGCATAGATATGTTCGGCTGCGAATTTGTGCAGATGTATGGAATGACAGAGACATCGGGAACAATTGTCGCGCTCCCGCCAGAGGATCATGATCCAAACGGCAACGACAAGATGCGTTCGGTCGGAAAGCCGCTTCAGGGTGTCGAAGTGAAGATCATCGATGATGATGGCAACACATTGGCTGCACGCGAAGTGGGCGAAATTGCCACGCGCTCGTCGTTTAACATGAAAGGCTATTGGAATATGGCCGAAGCGACAGCCGCGACAATCGACAGCGACGGCTGGCTGCGCACCGGTGATGCAGGCTATTTTGACGAGGACGGCTATCTCTACATCCACGACCGGGTGAAGGACATGATCATCTCCGGTGGGGAGAATATCTATCCAGCCGAGGTTGAAAATGCGATCTATGGCCATCCGGCCATTGCAGACGTAGCGGTCATTGGCGTGCCAGATGAAAAATGGGGCGAGGCTGTGAAAGCCTGTGTCGTATTGAAAGATGGCGCAGAGATGGATGAGGCTGATCTGATTGCCCATGCGCGGACCAATATTGCCGGTTTCAAATGCCCCAAGTCCGTGGACTTCATCCCGGAGCTACCGCGCAACCCGTCGGGTAAGATCCTGCGCCGTGAGTTGCGCGCACCCTATTGGGATGGCAAAGACCGGGCCGTTAACTAGATACTGACGGCCAAGGAGGATTTGCTTTGACGGATTGTGTATTACGGGAAGACCATGACGGATGGTCGATGCTGACGCTCAACAGGCCTGACAAGCTTAATGCGCTGACTGTCGAGATGTTTCGCGAATTGCGAAGCCACGTTGCGGACCTTCGCAAAGACGATGCGATTGGCTGTGTTGTCGTTCGCGGAACAGGCAAATGTTTTTCCGCCGGACATGATCTGAGCGATATCGCGGAGGGTGAAGAAGTGCCTTCGCGCGGCTGGCATTCCGAAACCCTTCGTTTGCTGGAAAAGCTTCCCAAACCGGTGATCGCGGCGGTGCATGGTCATTGCTATACTGGTGCACTGGAAGTGGCGTTGGCGGCCGATTTCATTCTGGCCGCTGATAGCGCGCGCTTTGGTGACACCCATGCGAAATGGGCATTGACTCCGGTCTGGGGCATGAGCCAGCGCCTGCCGCGCCGTGTCGGTATCGCAACGGCCAAGCGCCTGATGTTTACGGCGGATATGATAGATGCTGAGGAGGCTGTACGTATCGGTCTGGCGGAATATACCGTGCCAATCGCGCAATTTGATGACGAGATTGTGCAGCTGGCCGAGAAAATTGTCTCTAACTCCGGCTTCTCTCATGCCGCAAACAAGCGGCTTTTAGAGGCAACCGATGGCGATCCGCTCGATGCGGGCTTGCAATGGGAAGTGATGGAATCGGAAGGCCATGGTCCCGATATGCATGACCGGATTTCGGCTTTTACAAAGAAATAGTGGTTGGGGAGGGGGTGAGAGGTCCTAACAAACCTCCACCCCTCTCCAACTCGACTATGGCAGCAAGCTGCCAAGTCTGCGTTTCCTCTCCCTCAAGGGGAGAGGAGTGTAGCTTAGAATTGAACGCGCTTGGTAAAGCCGCCATCAATCACCAGATGCGCGCCGGTGGTATAGCTTGATGCCGGGCTGGCGAGGAAGACCACGCTGCGGGCGACATCATCGGCTTCACCGAAATCACCGAGGGCAAAGCCTGCTTTGGTCATCTCATAAAATTCTGGCATACCCGCTTCGATTTGCGACCAGTTGCCGCCCGGGAATTTGATCGGCCCCGGGGATACCATGTTGACGCGAATGCCTTTGGGGCCAAGCGCCTGGCTGAGCTGGCTGCCATAGGTGATCAGCGCCGCTTTCATGGCGTTAAACGCTTGCGGTGCAACAAATGTTTCAAACGCAGCGGTCGATGACATAAAGATCACCGAACCGTCATCTGATTTCTCGAGATGCGGTTCGAGCACTTCAAGAGCCTTCACAGCACCGATAATATCGGTATTGAAAGTGACTTCCCAATCACCAGTCGCGCCCGCACCGGAAGAGCTGACATTGTGGATGAAGATATCACAGCCACCGAGTTCACCGGCTGCCTTTTCAAGCCATTTGGGATAACCCTCGGCATCGGTCATATCGAAAGCTTCGGCAAAAACTTTCCCGCCATGGGCTTCCAGTTCGCTTTTGGCTGCGGCCACTTGCTCGGCATTGCGCGAGAAAAACGCGACATCCGCGCCTTCTTTCGCGAAATGCTCTAGCGCAGCGCGCCCTAGTCCGCGGCTACCGCCGGTGAGAATAACTTTTTTGCCCTTCAGTCCTAAATCCATTTTGCTCTCCTTTTAAAAGTCTTGGGGTTTGTTTTGCGTCTAGAATTCTGTGCCTAAAATTTCGCAATTGCGGGCTGACAGCACCATTTGATGCCACGGCGCAACAGGTCATAGATGATCGGCTGCTGCCAACCGGAACGGTCTACTTCTGGCCACCAGTCGAGGACCGGATCCATGTCATAATGGCCGCGGCAATGCCCCATGGTCAGATAGAGCACGGCGCCTTCACCCATCTTGCGAATATAGAAAACCGGATGACGGCTTTTTTTTATATCGCTGTGGACGAAGCCACTAATATCATCCTCGCCATTATATTCTGTATCGAGCAGGACATCGATTTCCGCGCGGGTCTCGACCAGATATTGCTCATCCGTGGTTTCAAAACTCGGGATGCCCTTGACCAGCGGATGATCCGGCTGAGCATTGTCGACGGTGAACGGGATGATCGGCGGATGGGACAGAAACCGGCTGCCCAATGTGTCGACAAAGGTCGGCATGTCATCGGGCGCGTCGACCCGGCCGTCTTCAAGAAACTTCAAGACGCTGTTGGTGCCATGGAGCGCAAAATATTGCCCGCCGCCTTTGACGAAGTCCTGAATGTTTTTCTGTGCCGCTTCGCTGGGCAGCAGATCACAGGTATAGCTGATCAGGATATCGGCGTTCTTAATCGCTTCGAGATTTTCATAATCTTCGAAGACCCGCACTCGGATACGGTCATCCTCGGCCAGCAGCTTTAATATTTCGAGCCGGGCAAAATCAATATCGTGATATTTGCCAGCGGCGACCAATACGCATCTGATCGGTTTCTGGTCGGGCCTGCGTTCGGGTGGAGTTTCGCTCATATTCTATTCTTTTCCTATTACCGGATTGCTCACGCCATCCCAATCGAGATGGGCTTGTCGCATGGCCGCAAAGCCATCGAGGCCCGCTTGCGGGATTTGGAGATATTCGATGATCGTGCCGGGGCCGCCGCCATAGTCGGCATAGAAAGCCCCGCCGACACCGCCGGGTAGACTGACTTCCTGAATGACGTCGCCGCCTTTGCTTTCGGTTATCTGCCGAGCTTCGCTCAAATCATCGACGATGATGCAGAGATGCTGGACACCCTGCAGGCCCTTGGCGCGCCAGTCCTTGAACATCGAGGGCGCATCATTATCAGGACGGATCAGTTCGACCTGCACATCACCCCAATAGCCGATCGCCATGGAAAACTGGATGTCAGACGGCGCGCCGCGATATTTGACATTCTCGACCTGCACGCCCTCGGTGTGGAAAAACGGGCCCGCGCCCATTTTCTGCGTCCAGTAATCCAGTGCCGCGTCATAATCGTCGGGCACATAGCTGATTTGCATGATCGTGCCGAGTTTGGCCAAAGTGGCGGGAGAAGCGCTCATTCTTCGCCGCGCCAGATTTCGGCAGAGGGGCGTTCTTCCATCTTGGCTGCAAAGCGTGCCAGATTGTCCGTCCCTTCGGGCAAGGTCCATCCGACCGTGCCGCCAAATTTGATGAAGCAGAAGGCGACAAGATCGGCCAGCGTCAGCTTGCCGTGGCAAATATGGTCTTTGTCACCCAATTGTCCGTCCAGCCAAATCCAGTGCTTGTCGGACATGGCGGACAATTCAGCGGCGGCCTCTGTGCTAACAACGTTCATACGTGGTTCGAACATGGGCCGGCCTCCGCCGCCACGAAAACCCAGTGTCATCGGAACCGCAATTTCCTGATCGATACGCCGGGCCCAGCGCCGGGTTTCCGCACGCTCTTCAGGGGTTGATCCGATCAGTACGGGATCCGGTTTTGTCTCCTCGAGATACTCGCAGATCACTGTCGATTCACTCAGCAATGTCCCATCATCCAGTTCCAGCGTCGGGGTGGTCTGCATGACATTCTTCTGGGCATAATCGTCGCTCCGGTTTTCGCCGGTGATGATATCGAGATGGATTCGTTCCACCTCAATGCCCTTTTCAACCAGGAACATTCGGACGAGCCGAGGATTGGGACCAAGGCTGGAATAGAGTTTCACGGGTTTGCTCTCCTTTTTTCGGCAGACTCAAAACCTGCTTCTTGCAGGGCAGGATACACAGGTAAGCGGACCGAACGGTCCTCTCAAAAGCACTAGGTTATATCGCAAGTTTCGCCTTGCAAAATACGCAACTCGACACGCCCATGGCTGCCAGATTCACTAGTGGAGTTTGCCAGCTCTTGCGGTAGTCTGCCCGCAAATAAGTTTAGTTTTCAGGAGAAGATAATGGTCGAGACGTTAACGGGTCACAATCGGTCAAACGGTATTTCCTACACGGAGTTGCTAGAAGGCGACAAAGTGCGTGCTCCCGAAGTATATTTTGAAGAATCTCCGATGGAGCCCGGCCTGACAGAAGTGGAGGTCAGCCGGTACTGGACGAAAGAAGAGCATGACCGCGAGGTGGAAATGCTCTGGAAACGCGTCTGGCAAATGGCTTGTCACAAAGATGATATCAAGGATGTTGGTGATACCCATGTCTATGATATTGCAGGATTGTCTTTCATCGTGGTGCGTGTTTCTGAAGACGAAATAAAGGCCTATCCCAACAGCTGTATGCACCGTGGCCGTGCGATTTGTGACAATCATAAAAAGGGCCAGAAAGCCTTGCGTTGTCCATTCCATGGCTGGTCATGGGAACTGGACGGCAAACTGAAAGAAGTGCCATGCCAGTGGGATTTCCCGAGCGTCAGCGAAGAAACCCATAGTTTAAAGGAAGTGCGCGTTGGCGAATGGGGTGGATTTGTTTTCATCAACCCCGATCCCAATTGCGAGCCATTGGAGGACTTTCTGGGCGATCTCGACCGGCATTTCCAGATCCCGTTTGAGCGTCGGTATAAAGCGGCGCATATGATCAAGCGGCTTCCGTGCAACTGGAAAATTGCGCAGGAAGCTTTCATGGAATCCTATCATGTGGTCGGTACGCATCCCGAATTGATGCCGGCCTTTGCCGATGCAAACAGCAAATATGACGTTTGGAACAATGTGTCGCGCGCAATGTCCGCGCACGGTGCGCCAAGCCCGCATACGGATCTTGAAAACCCTGATCCGACGGCTTTTCCGGATCAGAAGGCATTTCAAAGCTTTATCCACCCGATCAGCAAGCACACATTCAAGCGGCTGGAAGAAAACCGTGTCGAGGTGTCTTTGCCCAATGGCAAAAGCGGTATTTTCGACATGGAAGCCAACTATGTTGAAGGCGATCTGAAATCGGCAGATCCCCATATGTGCAACTGGGTTGGTGGAAAAATCGCTCCCGAAGAAGAAGACATGCCGATGGTTTTTACTGACGTGTCTGCCCATATGATGCGGGATGAGGCTGCACAGGCCCGGCGCGAAGAAATGCGTCCGACCTGGGGTGATGACGTCGACAAGATCAGTGACGCCGATCTCACAGACGCCATCTTCTACAGTGTGTTTCCGAATATGAGCCCTTGGGCGGATTTCAATCCGATCTTTTATCGCTTCCGCCCCGATGGTGATAATCCTGAGCAATCATTGCATGAGGTCATGTTCATGGTGGCCTTGCCCGAAGGCGCTGAACGCCCTGAGCCGGCAAAATGCACGTTCCTTGATTTGCACGATGACTATACGGAAGCGACCGAGTTTGGCAGCTATTTGAACAAGGTATTCAATCAGGATTATATCAATCACAAGGCTATGCAGAAGGGCGTAAAAAATCAGCCGCACGGCGTTTCTATCTTTGCCCAATATCAGGAAAGCAAGATTCGTCATTTCCATGAAACACTGGAAAAATGGCTGACGAGCAAGGAACCACCCAAAAGTCCCAAGCTCGAGGCGGCTGAATAGCGCCTTGGAGTCTGTACCGGAAGGATTTGTGCCGGCGACATTTTCCAGCGGTTTTCTGGATGTTGCCGGTCCATATTTCACCCGCAAAGAGGCAGATCACATCGCCGTTGGTATCCGGATATCGGAAGGGCATTTGAACGGTATCCAGGTTGCGCATGGCGGTGTCCTGACAACTTTGGCCGATGTGGCTCTTAGCTACCAATTATTCGTTAGCGAAAAACCGCGGCTGCCCATCGCCACAATCAACCTCAATACAAATTTCCTGAGCGGCGCAAAGCTCGACGATTGGGTCGTGGCCCATGCGCATATCGACCGCAAGGGCAAGCGGACCGCCTATTGCCATGGCGAAATTGTTGCCGGTGAGCGATTGTTAATGACGATGACCGGGGTGTTTGCATTGTTACGGAAGTAAATTCCCAACGTAACCGTCATCCTGAACTTGTTTCAGGATCTCTTATGTCATGCGCTCCTTTGAGGAGATCCTGAAACAAGTTCAGGATGACGAACCAATAGCAGGTTAGTCGGTCGCCCCGAGATAGCCGAGCTGGCCAGCCTTGAAAATCGTCTGGCCCCGATTGACGCTGTTCAATTTCTGCCCGGCACGATTAACGTGATAGCGGATCGTTGCATGGCTGAGCGACAGGATCATGCTGATCTCTTTGTCGGTTTTGCCGATGGCGGCCCAATGCAGGCATTCCGCTTCGCGTTTGGACAGGATGCAATTGGTCGGCATCCGGTGTTTCTTGCGCATCGCCAGCACATAGCCGGTGACAAAGCGGCTGGTGACGATGGATAGAAAATCCGAGTATATTCGATAAGGTTCACTCAGATCAGTGACGCTATAATCTATTGGTGTAAAGCTGACCGCAGCGATCTGACCGAATGGCAGGTGAACCGGAATCAGGATAGCGGATTTGGCGGTCGCACCGGTTTCGTAAAAATCCTTAAGGTCAATCTCGTCCAGATATTCGTTTTGCCAATGGCCATGAAAGCCATCGGCATTGCACCAGATTGGCTCGCTTTCATAACGGCAGGCGCGGGGCAGGGGCGAACTGAGTGCCAGCCTGGTATCTTCCCACCAGCGCTCGCCTTCGGCGACCCAGCCAAAAATATCCTTGTTGATAAGTTCGCCTTCAGCATCGACCAAATGGGCTTTTGAGGAGATGTCCGCGCTCACGGCAATGCGAAAGCCATAGGATTGTGCGATCTTGTGGATTGCTTCTGCAGCAGATCTGATTTCCGCCGCGCTGGTGATAGTAACACTGTCCACATTCCGGCGAAATGTAGCCTTTGAAACATCAGGTATTTCTGCGACGAAATTCTCAGCCATAGTAACGCTCGTCCTCCCAGGAGCCCTTATTTGGACTCTCGATTTGCGTCACTTGTCGCGTTGTTTGGTTTTGCAGTCAACCAAACATTACTATTAATATTGGTAGGGCTTTGGCCAGCCGTCTTTGTGGATGCTTATTCAATCGTACCGATTAGTTCGCCAACCGGATATTCTTCCCCTGTTGTATCGATCAGGATTTTGAGTTTTCCGGTGGCAGGAGATTCGACTTCCTGCGTCGATTTATCATTTTCCAGGGCATAGATTTCCTGCCCCTCGGTCACGTCGGAACCATCAGGTACAAGCCATTCTGCCAGCGTCCCGACTTCCATGCTGAAACCCAGTTTAGGTATGCGTATTTCAGTAGCCATTTTTACCCCAATATTTTGCGAATTTCGCGTTCGATATCATCTTCGCTGAACATCCATGCTTTCTCGATGGCGGGAGAGAAGGGCACTGGCGCATAGCCAGATCCGACCCGGCCGACAGGCGCTTTGAGTTCAGAGAATAATTCTTCGTGAATGCGTGAAGAGATTTCCGCGCCGGTGCCGAAATTCTTCACGGCTTCATGGACGACCACGGCAGCCTTGGTCTTGGCGACACTTTTCAACACAGTTTCTTCGTCAAATGGTGCGATAGTGCGTAAGTCGACGACTTCACAGGAAATTCCTTCGCCTGCGAGCTTTTCGGCCACCGCGTGAGATGCGCCGACACCGCGGCCATAGGTGATCAGGCTGATGTCGGTTCCTTCGCGCGGAACAGACGCTTTGCCCAATGGGACAACATGGTCGGGTGCAGGAGCGGGCCCCTTGGTGAAATATGTCGGTGTATTCTCGATAAAGATTACCGGATTGGGGTCCATGATCGACGAATAGAGCAAACCATAGGCATCTGCCGGATTGGAGGCCGCAACCACCTTCAGGCCGGGTACGTGAGCTAACCAGGCTTCGAGCATATCGCTATGCTGGCCGCCCAGGCCTGTACCTGCGCCGGTCGTGGTCCGAATGGTCAGCGGCACGCTTGTCTGGCCGCCCGACATGAAGCGTAATTTTGCGGCGTGATTGACAATCTGATCCATAGCCACAGTGATGAAGTTCATCAGCATGATTTCCGCGACCGGTTTGTAACCTACCAATGCCGAACCAACGGCGGCGCCGACAATTGCCTGCTCCGAAATCGGCGTCGAGCGGACCCGGTCTGTTCCATATTGAGCAGACAGGCCAGCCGTGACTTTGAACACTCCGCCGCCCTGTTCGTCCGCAATATCTTCGCCGAGCAGAATGACTTTGTCGTCATCTGCCATGGCCTTGTTCATCGCCATGTTACAGGCTTGGGCGAACATGATTTCTGCTGGTTTCTCACTCATGCTGCAATCTCCACGTCGAGAACATCGATGCGATATTCATCGCCTGGAGGATATGGCGCGTCGAGCGCAAATTGGGCGGCTTCTTCAATCGTTGCCGCATTTTTCGCTTCAATAGCTGCGATGTCTGTCTCGCTAATCTGCATGTCGAGCAGCTGCTGGCGCAATATCGGCATTGGATCGTCTTTCAGTGCCTGCTCCATTTCGTCTTCGGGGATATAGTGGCTGGTATCTCCCAGCAGGTGCCCGTGAAAGCGGAATGTCATTGCCTCGATCAATGTCGGTCCGTTTCCGGCGCGCGCATATTCGACAGCCTCTTTTGCTGCGGCATACATTTCGCTGGCGTCATTGCCATTGACCCGCACAGACCGCAGGCCAAGGCCATCGCCGCGCTGCTTGATGGTTTCGGATCCCGTGGTGTCGCGCATATGGGTATGCTCACCATAATGATTGTTCTGGCACAGGAATATTACCGGCAGTTTCCAGATCTGCGCCATGTTCAGGCCTTCGTGGAATGCACCGATATTGGAGGCGCCATCGCCAAAGCAGCAGACCGTCACCTTGCCATCTTTTTCCAGCTGACTGGCCAGACCCAGACCATTGGCAATCGGAATGCCCGATCCGACAATGCCGGTCGTCACCATCACCCCGGTTTCGGGATGAGTGATATGCATCGGCCCGCCCTTGCCCTTGCAGGTTCCTGCCATCTTGCCAGCAAATTCGGCCCAGAGGTCTTTCGAAGGAATGCCCTTGGCGAGCTGATCGTGGAGGCCGCGATAGATTGTGACGAGATAATCTTCCTGATTGACCGCCGCCATCATTGCGGCAGAGACCACTTCCTGTCCGCGGACAGGATAATAGACGATCTGCAACTGTCCGGCGCCGATCATTTTGCGGAATTTGATGTCCGACTGCATGATCAGGTCGGCTCGGGTAAAGATGTCAATCAGCACATCTTTGTCTGCCATCTGTGTATCGCTCAAGGCTTCGCTCCTTTAATGATTACCCTCTGCCGGGGAATTTGCTCTCAATTCTTCATAGCGCAGGCAGGGGCGCTCGCCACTATTGTTATAGGGAGTAGGGCCTTTTTCAGATTGCTTCAGGGCCGCCCAGATCGAGAGCTTGCGCCTGCGGAATAGTGGCCCAGAAATCCGGGTCATGCCCATAGAAAATTCGCGCTCCGTTTCGCCTTAGTTGCGAGAGTTTCTCGAGCGATCCGCGATACTGATCCACATTATAGCAATGATCGGGCAGGTGCATCTCATCGAGGGACCGCCGCATATTACAGCAATCGGCAGCAAGCACGGCTTCGCCGGTCGCCGTCTTCACCCGAACCGATTGATGGCCGGGTGTGTGGCCTGCTGTTGGAAAAATAACGATAGTGCCGTCACCAAACAGGTCATGGTCTCCGGCGATGCGCTTGACCGGCTGGCCGGTGTCAAAATCTTGCAGGTCATAAGCGGTGTCTTCACCGGTCATGCCAAAATCCCATTCCGGACCCTGTACGATGATGGTGGCGTCGGGAATCAGGGCGTTGCCGCCGGCATGGTCGATATGGAGATGCGAGTTGATGACATAGTCGATCTGTGCCGGATCAATGTCGAGCGCACGCAATCGATCGGCAATGCTTTCGCCCTGTGGCATATCAACAATCTTGCCGAGTCCTTTTTCCAGGCCAATGAACCGGTCGCTGAAGCCGGTATCGAAGAGCACCAGACCGCCGGGATGATCGATCAGGAAGACGCAGGCCGGGACTTTGGCCTTGCCCGGTTCGCCATCCAGAAAGAAGCTCATCGGCAGGGTGATATAGCCGCAGGTAAAGGCGTAGAGCAGGACGCCTTCATCATTGCTGGTCCTCATGTTCGTTCTCCTCTCCGCTGAATACTATCAGATTCTCATGCTTCTGGTTTTATCGCCAGTGTCTGAGCCGTACCGGTTACGGAATAGATGGTTTCCATTCCCGGTCGCGCACCGCCGCCAACGATTGTAATACCACCCGATATTTCGCGATCGCTGACCGCGAAGCCATGGCGGGGCTGACCAAGAGGCTCTCCGGAAGACCATTGCCTGGTTTCAAGATTCAATATGTGATGATCAGCAAGGACCTTTCCGGCACTGAGCGACTCGCCTCCAAATATATGAAGTCGGTTGCCATCGACAAAGGCGCCATGGCCGCCGCGCCCGATGGGCATGTCTGGCAAACTCTCCCAACGGTCTTCGGTTAAATGATAGACGTCTACCTGCGTCATCTCGGTGCCAAATTCGGCGCTGCGTCCGCCGGTGATATATAGCAGCGGCCCGGAACGGGCGATGGCATGGGAATGGCGCGCCATCGGTATCGGCTGCATGGCTGACCATGTGTCGGCCGCGATTTCATAGCGCCACATTGTGTCGAGATCTTTCCCGTCATTCTGCCCGCCAGCCAGGTAGAGCGCGTCGGCAAAATGGGTCATCGCATGCTGGCCGATTGGATGTGGCAACTTACTGATTTCAGTCCAGGTGCCGGTTGCAGGATCATGGCGAAAAAGGCCGGCCTCCTGATCCGCTTCAAACGGCAACGCGACATATCCCCCCGAGGCATAAACATACCGGTTATCGGCAGCCATCGCCACATGGTGCAGCGCTCGTGGCAGTTTGCCGCAGGACGACCAGCTGCCCGATTTCAAATCCAGCGTTTCGCAACTGTCGAGCACCCGGAACAATCCAATACCGCCCGCAACACAGAGCCTGTCGTCGAGCGTGGTCGCATGAATTTCCGAACGGGCTTCGTTCATTCCGTCGTTCCAGCCGAGAAAAGTGCGAGCCAGAAAACCGGCTCCGATAAGCAGAAGGATCAGCAAGACCGTGAAGGCGAGAAATTTCTTCATGTACGCGATATGCCACAGTATCGGAAAATCGCTACCCCCGGGCGGCTATCAAAGCTGCCAGTTATATCATGGACCTTCCGTGATCTATCAGGCTGCAATATTGCGAAACGGGAGAAGATAATGACCGACAACAGACAGTGGCTGATCAACGGACGTCCCAAAGGCCGCGGGCTGGTGGATGATGATTTCAAGAAAGTCGTTACCCCGGTGCCAGAAGTTGCGGAAGGTCATGTGCTGGTCAAGAACGAGATTCTCGGCTTCGATCCTGCGCAAAAAGGCTGGATGGAAAATATCGGTGGCTATGTTGCTCCGACCGAAATTGGTGAAGTCATGCGCGGCAGCGGTGTCGGCACTGTGGTCGAGTCGCGCGATGAGAAATTTGCGGTTGGAGACAAGGTCATGGGCATGCTGCGCTGGCAGGATTATGCCATGCTTCCCGGCAGTGAATTGAACAAGGTTCCTGATGATGAATTGCTGGGCGCGAATCTCGGCGCGCTGGGAACGACCGGTATGACGGCCTATTTCGGCTTGCTCAAGCACGGCCGACCACAACCGGGTGACACATTGGTTGTCTCCGGTGCGGCAGGTGCAACCGGATCGATGGTCGGACAGATAGGCAAAATTGCCGGATGCCGGACTATTGGTATCGCAGGTGGTAAGGAAAAATGTGACTGGCTGACCCAGGATGTGGGCTATGATCATGCGATTGATTATAAAAACGAAGATGTTCGCGCAAAGCTGAAAGAGCTTTGCAACCAGTCTATCAACGTCTTTTACGACAATGTTGGCGGCAGCATATTAAACGACGCGCTTTCCCATATCGCCATGCACGCCCGAGTTGTGATTTGCGGTGGTATTTCCCGCTATGAAAAAGGCGATATGCCGGCCGGTCCGGAAAATTATTTCAACCTGATCTTCAAGCGCGGGACGATGTCCGGCTTTATCGTGCTCGATTATATGAGCGAATATCCCGAAGCGCAAAAACGGATGCGTCAGTGGATCAAGGAAGGAAAAATCACCTTCAAGGAAGACATTCAGGAAGGTTTCGACAATATTCCCAATACGCTGAAGCGGCTGTTTGCGGGCCAGAATTTCGGTAAGCAAATGTTGCGGCTCGACTAACGCGCTACTGGGCTGGTTCTTCCTTCGGGCTAACTATTTGCGCAGTGCCAGCCTTTCGCAGTCTGCAATATGACGGTTTGATTACGAGAGGGAAATTATGAGCGATTTGGAACAGTTCCGCGCGGAAACACGGGCTTGGCTGGCAGAAAACTGCCCGGAAGAAATGCGTGACGGTGACATTACAGCAGAGAATCAATGCTGGGGTGGTCGTCAATGGGAGTTCCAGTCCGAGGCCCAGAAACGCTGGTTCGAGGCCGCTTTGGCCAAGGGCTATACGGTTCCGACCTGGCCCAAGGAATATGGTGGCGCCGGATTGTCAGCCGACGAAGCGAAGATTCTTACCGAAGAGCGCGACCGGATCAACGCGCGCAAGCCGCTCAGCAACTTTGGCATATCCATGCTCGGCCCCGCTTTGCTGGCCTTTGGCACGCACGAACAGAAACTGATGCACCTGGGAGCGATTGCGCGCGGTGAAATCCGCTGGTGTCAGGGCTATTCGGAGCCGGGTGCGGGTTCTGACCTCGCTTCGCTCAAAACCAAATGTGAGGACAAGGGCGATCACTGGCTGATCAACGGCCAGAAAATCTGGACGTCCAATGCCGATATCTCTGACTGGATATTCTGCCTGGTCCGTACCGATTTTGACGCGCCGAAACATAAGGGTATTACTTTCATCCTGATGGATATGGCCAGTGAGGGGATTAGCGTGAAGCCAATTATCCTCATCTCCGGCCATTCGCCCTTTTGCGAAACTTTCTTTGATGATGTGAAAGTTCCGAAAGCTTATGGCGACGATAACTTATCGGTCGTTGGCGAGGTTAATCGCGGCTGGGATGTCGCGAAAAACCTGTTGGTGCACGAACGCGGCATGCTGGGTACAATGTCGCCACTGCGCGGCGCGACGGGACCGGAAAATCTGGGTGGCTATGCCGCAGGAGAAATTGGCGTGGATGCAACCGGGCGTTTGGATGATCCGTCTTTGCGTCAAAAAATCGCCCAGGCCGAAATTGATGACTGGGCCTATAACCTGACGGTTGAGCGGCTGAATGACGAGGCCAATGCCGGAAACGGGCTGGGCGCAAAATCGTCCATGCTGAAATATGCGGCGTCTGAACTGACCAAGAAAGGCAGCCAACTACGCATGGACATTGGCGGAACCGACGCTGCGACCATTGGCCCTGACGGTATTGAATATGGCAGCCTGGCGAACACGTGGCTCTACAATCGCGCCTATTCCATCCTTGGCGGCACGACCGAGGTTCAACTCAACATCATTTCCAAGCGCGTCTTGGAACTACCCAGCGCGTAAGAAGGCGAGATAGCTATGTCCCTAATTCTCACCGAAGAACAGGAAATGTTGCAAGATGCAGCCAATGGGTTTTTGACCGAAAATGCCCCAGTTGCGGCGTTTCGTGAGGTTAGGGATAGCAAAAATCCGGACGGTTTTTGCCGGGACTTGTGGAAAGAAATGGCCGACATGGGCTGGGCCGGTATCATTGTTGAAGAGGAATTTGGTGGCAGCGAATTCGGCTATGTCGGCGCCGGTGTTCTGGCTGAACAAATGGGCCGGAACCTTACCGCTTCGCCGTTTTTCTCGACTTCTGTCTTGGGCGCAACCGCTGTTCAGCGTTACGGCACGACCAAGCAGAAAGAAGAGCATCTGGGCTCGATTTGTGATGGTTCGACCCTGTTCGCGCTGGCCGTTGATGAAGGACCGCGGCACCGCCCGGAACATGTCGAGTTTGCCGCTACGCCGCATGGCAATGGCTATAAACTATCTGGCGCAAAGACCTTTGTCGCGGACGGCCATGTTGCCGACAAATTGATAATCGCGGCCCGCACTTCGGGTGAAGCTAATGATCCATCGGGCATCACATTATTTCTGGTTGATGCGGATGCAGAAGAGATTGATCGCACGCACACGCCGATGATCGACAGTCGCAATGCAGCGAATATCAAGGTCGATGGCCTTGAGGTTACGGGCGATGATATATTGGGTGAAGTCGACAAGGGTTATGAAGCCCTGGAAGGCATTTTGTCCGCCGGCCGTGCGGTATTGGGCGCCGAAATGTCCGGATCGTCACAACAGGCCTTTGCGATTACCACTGATTATCTGAAAGAACGCGAGCAATTTGGCCAGAAAATAGGCTCGTTCCAGGGGCTGCAGCACCGCGCCGCGCATCTCGCGACCGAGATAGAGATGACCAAATCAGCAGTGCTCAAATCCCTGCAATTGCTTGACGATGATTTTGAAAGCGCATCCGCTACCTGTTCCATGGCGAAAGCCAAATCGGGCATGACCGCGCAACTATCCACCCAGGAAGCAATCCAGATGCATGGCGGCATTGGAGTGACCGACGAATATGATGTCGGCCTTTATTTCAAACGAGTCCATGTCGCCCAGCAGATGTTTGGCGATGCCGGTTTCCATGCAGATCGGTTGGCGAAGCGCTCCGGCTATTGACCCTTTGAAAGACGGCTCAACCTTCGCTCATCGTTATGTTTGCAGGGCCGAAATGCGCCGTCATTTTCTCAACTTTACCCACCTCGTCAAATTCAAAGATATCAATCACTTCGACGATCAACACCTTGCCATCCCCTTGACCAATCTCTGCACGAAACGGGAAGGCCGCAGTCTTTGCGCTTATTCTGATGCTGTCGGTCAATTCAACTTTGGCGCCGCCGGAAAACGCATTTTGATAAAATGTCAGAATCTCGGATCCCGTTTTCGGCTCGGTACCGGCAGGATCTTCGACAGCGGCATTGTCGGCATAAATTTCCATCACCGCTTGCATATCGCCGGCATTAATCGCTGCCAGATAGCTATTGACGATCTCGGTCATATGTTCGGGCGTTGGCATGAGGCTTCCTTTCTGAAGAACGGCATGAATAATAGAGGCGCAGGGTAGAAACCGGCGTCTCCCTAAATTGATAGGGACTTGAGGAGAGATGATATGACAGGGCGGTTGCAAGGAAAAGCGGCGATTATTACCGGCGGCGCATCTGGTATTGGCGCCGCGATGGTGAAGCGCTTTGCCGAAGAGGGCGCGCAAGTGCTTTCCACCGATGTTCAGGTGAAGCTTGGTCAAAAGGTCGCCGATGAAGCCGGTGCGCTTTTCATGGAACAGGATGTTTCAGGCGAGGAGCGCTGGCAGGCGGTGGTAGCCAAAGCGCAATCGGAATTTGGCCGTCTCGATATTCTCGTCAACAATGCCGGTATTGTGGCAGCCAAATCGATTGAGGATATTGATCTGGAAAGCTGGCACCATTTGCTCGGCATCAATCTGACCGGTGTGATGCTCGGGTGTCAGAATGCGATTAAGGCGATGAAGCAGAATCCCGGCGGATCATCGGGGTCGATTATAAACATCGCCTCGACATCAGCATTTGCAGCGCTTCCCGGCGACGTGACCTATACCGCTTCCAAAAGCGCCGTGCGTATGTTGACTCGGTCCGTTGCAGTACATTGCGCGCAATCCGGCTTCAACATTCGCTGCAACAATATCGTGCCGGGCGGCACGCATACCGGGATTATCGATGCGGCAAAAGAGGTTGTACCGGACATTTATGACCGGGTTGCCGCCATGTCGCCGATGAATCGCATGGGTGAGGGGGCGGATATGGCCGGCGCGGCAGTCTATCTGGCCAGCGATGATGCGGCTTTCGTGACCGGCAGCGACCTGTTGGTCGACGGCGGGATGCTCGCCGTTCATCCCGGTTACTGAAGGCTTAGCCTAGCCGTTTTGGCAGTTATTGGGCATCATGCTTTGCCCTAATGTCCCCAGCAATAAAGGAGAGGGCGAATGAACGCGCAGCCAATTGCAGATAATCTGTTCACCGACGACAATATGACCGCTCTGGTTGGCGCGCGAAACAAGCAGACGGGCCATATATCTTTCCCGCTGCCGTTGACGCCCAATGACGATATCGAGCCGATAGCGCTGGCTTCGCGGGGCACCGTGTGGACCTATACCGTGCAGCGCTTCCCGCCCAAAACGCCTTATGCGGGTCCGGCTGATCCTGAGAATTTCAAACCCTATATCGTCGCCTATGTTTCGCTGCCGGGCCAGACGATGGTGGAATCGCGGCTGACGGGTGTTGAACCGGAAGATGTTAAAATCGGAATGGAAGTGGAACTGACTGCCATCCCGCTGGACCCGGATGCGCCGGCCAGCGAGCAAAAAATGATCCACGCTTTCCAGCCTGTTTGAGGAGAAATTGCAATGAGCGACGTATGCATAGTGGGCGCGGGTATCCATCCCTTTGGCCGGACCGAAGGCCGTGATGGCATGGATCAGGGCGTCTATGCCGTTAGACAAGCGCTGGCTGATACTGGCATCGCCTGGGAAGATGTTGAATTTGCATTTGGTGGCTCGGCTGCCTCCGGTGCTGCTGATACCATGGTGTCGAAACTAGGGTTGACCGGAATTCAGTTTATCAATGTCTCCAATGGTTGCGCAACGGGAGGCTCAGCACTGAACGCTGCGGCGAGCGCGATCAAGTCGGGCGAATATGAGATTGGCATGGCCGTCGGATTCGACAAGCACCCCCGAGGTGCGTTTAACGCGGACCCGGGCGCTTATGGGCTACCCAATTGGTATGGCGAAGCTGGCTATATGCTGACCACGCAGTTTTTCGGCGCGAAGATCATGCGCTATCTGCATGAGAACGGCTTGAGCAGAGAGGCACTCGGGCGGGTTTCGGAGAAAGCCTTTCGCAATGGCGCCAAGACCGATCATGCCTGGCGGCGCAGTGAAGTCGATCTGGAAACGATCATGAACGCGCCGATGATCAGCGACCCGCTCAACAAATATATGTTCTGTTCGCCTGCTGAAGGCGCGGTGGCTCTGATCCTTGCGAGCGAGAAAAAGGCGAAGGAACTGGGCGGTCCGATGATCCGTCTGAAGACCTCCGTCATGCGGACGCGGCCACCGGGATCGTTCGAGGTTTTTGCCGCCTCCATCGACAATGAGCGCGGCGGGACGGCGACCGAGATCGCAGCCAAGGCAGCCTTTGAACAGGCAGGCATGGGACCGGAAGATATTGATGTCGCACAGCTTCAGGATACCGAGTCCGGCGCAGAGATTATGCACATGGCGGAAAATGGCTTCTGTCCGCATGGCGATCAGGAAAAATGGCTGATCGAGGGCCGGACCGAGATAAACGGGGCCTTGCCCGTGAACACCGATGGTGGCTGTCTGGCTTGCGGAGAGCCAATTGGTGCTTCCGGCTTGCGGCAGGTTTACGAAAATGTCGTGCAGCTGCGCGGGACCGCTGGCGAACGGCAGGTTCCGGGTGATCCGAAAACCGCCTACACGCAGGTCTATGGCGCACCGGGTGTGTCCGCCGTGACGATATTGCAGCGTTGAGGTTTTGCTGTATTCCTGAAGAGCTTGTGCTCCGCACTTGATGCGGAGCCCAGGTAAGATGGGCGTAACAGCCATCCTAGGCTCCGCATCAAGTGCGGAGCACGTTGCTAGAATATTTAAGGAACAATAATTGAACCACGAAATCAGCGCCGAAGCCCGGACCATTGCCGACAACGTAGAAACCTTTGTCCGCGACAAAATCTTCGCTTATGAAAAAGACCCGCGCTGCGAGGATCACGGACCGACCGATGAACTGGTGCAGGAGATGCGGGCCTTGGCGAGAGAAGCCGGTGTCCTGACGCCGCATATTCGACAAGACGGCAGCCATTTGACGCATTTGGAAACTGCGTTGGTGTTGCGCAAATCAGGACTTTCGCCACTCGGCCCGCTGGCCGTCAACACCTTCGCGCCGGATGAAGGGAATATGTACCTCCTCGGCAAATGCGCATCGCCGGAGCAGAAAGAGCATTTCCTCAAACCGCTGGTCGAAGGTACCACCCGCTCAGCCTTCTTCATGACCGAACCGGCTAGCGAAAATGGGGCCGGTTCTGATCCGATGATGATGCAGACCACCGCCAAACCGGACGGCAATCACTGGGTTATCAATGGCCGCAAGACCTTCATCACCGGGGCCAAGGGCGCGACCGTAGGGATCGTTATGGCGAAGTCCGATGACGGCGCCTGCATGTTCCTCGTCGATCTACCCGATCCGGCAATCACCATTGAGCGTGTTCTCGACACGATCGACAGCTCCATGCCCGGTAGCCATTCGGTTGTGAACATCGACAATTTGCGGGTGCCCGCTGACCAGATGCTTGGCGAAAGTGGTGAGGGCTTCAAATATGCGCAGGTCCGGCTGGCACCGGCACGGCTTACCCATTGTATGCGCTGGCTCGGCTGCTGTGACCGGGCGCAGGAAATTGCCACCGACTATGCCTGCAAGCGGATGGCCTTTGGCAAACCGCTGGTCGATCATGAAGGCGTCGGCTTCATGCTGGCGGAAAACCAGATTGACCTGAAGCAAGCGGAGTTGATGATCGACTGGTGCGCGCGGGTGCTCGACACCGGTGATATCGGCACAACCGAAAGTTCGATGGCGAAAGTCGCGGTGTCCGAAGCCTTATTCCGCATTGCCGACAAATGCGTGCAGGTCATGGGCGGCACCGGTCTGAGCCAGGACACGGTCGTTGAGCAGGTCTTCCGCGAAGTCCGCGCTTTCCGTGTTTATGACGGCCCGACCGAAGTCCACAAATGGTCACTGGCTAAAAAAATCAAGAAATCCCATAAGGTTTAAGAAGAGAAACGATCATGACCAAAAACCGCAAATTCACCCTCGTCAGCCGCCCCGACGGTGAACCTAAGCCCAGTGATTTCGCTCTTGTGGAAGAAGATCTGCCGGAACTGGCTGAAGGATCGTTCCTTGTGCGCAATCATTATATCTCACTCGATCCCGCCCAGCGCGGCTGGATGAGTGACGCAGAAAGTTACATGCCGCCAATCCCCTTGGGCGATGCCGTGCGCGCCAGCGCCGTGGGCCGCGTCCATGCTTCCAAAAATCCCGACTTTCCGGTCGGCCAGTGGGTTGTCGGTCTGGCCGCGATGGAAGAATATTCGGTGGTTGAGGCGGGTGGCTTCACTTCACCCGTTGACGCATCACTCGTGCCATCGCCGACCAATTTCCTGTCGGTACTCGGTGCAGTCGGTATGACCGCCTATTTCGGGATGATCGACGACGGCAAGCCGAAGGAAGGTGAAACCCTATTGGTCACTGGCGCGGCTGGTGCGGTCGGATCACTTGTGGGACAGATTGGCAAGATCAAAGGTTGCCGGGTCGTTGGTATCGCTGGCGGTGCCGACAAATGCGCAAAGCTGGTGGATGACTATGGTTTTGATGCAGCAATTGATTATCGCGGCAAAAGCCAGGCTGAACTGGAAGCTGAAATTGCAGCTGCCGCGCCCGATGGGGTCGATATCATCTGGGAGAATGTCGGCGGCATCATCATGGATGCGGGCATTGCTTCGATTAACGAATATGGCCGGATGGTGCTGTGCGGTCTGATCAGCGAGTACAACAGTCCGGAGCCTGTGGGCACGCGTAACCTGTGGTATCTGATCTCGCGTCAGGCGACGATCAAGGGTTTCCTCGTGCGCGATTATCCGCCGCGCTTTCCTGAGGGCATTGCGCAGATGGGGCAATGGCTGGCCGAGGGTAAAATCAAGCATGACGAGGATATCGAAAAAGGTATCGAGAACAGCTATGATGCTTTCATGAAGCTGTTCTCCGGCGGCAATCAGGGCAAGATGATCCTGGACGTTTCACCCGAGGAATAAGGAGTTTCGCGATGTCAAATGCTGCCGAACAAATCGTCGTCGACTTTATCGAAAGCTGGAACCGGATGGACTATGACTCCATCTACGCGGCGATGGCGGATGATATTTTCTACCACAATATCCCGATGGAACCCTGCGAAGGGATTGACGCGGTGCGCGCCTTTTTCGAAGGCTCCGGCATGGGATCGGATGGGGCGGAATGGATAACCCATCATATTGCAACCAACGGGAATGTCGTGCTGACGGAACGGACCGACAAGTTCCGGATTGACGGGCAGTGGATTGCAATCCGGGTGATGGGGACGTTTGAAATTGAAGACGGCAAGATCGCTAAATGGCGTGACTATTTCGATCTCGGTCAGTTTCAGGGCGAAATGGCGCGCGTGATGGGTGCGGGCAACGCATGACCGTTCAGCTTGGCTGATACAACGTGCCGTTATCCACCGGATATTCTCCTGCCGTCATAAAGCGCGACGCATCGCTGGCCAGATAGACGCATAGTTCGGCTACATCATTGGGGTGGCCCAATCCGCCGAGCGGGATCATCCCTGTTTCAGGTGTCGGATCGCCTTCTGCTCCTACAGCAGCCTGCCGGACCATCGGGGTGTCGATGCCAGCGGGGTGCAGGCTGTTGCAGCGGATCGGATAATTTTGTTCCTTGCAATGCAGCGCCACCGATTTGGTCAGCGATCGCACACCGCCCTTTGCTGCTGCATAGGCCAGAAACGGAGAGTAGCCCTGCAGTGCTGCCATCGAACTCAGGTTGATGATCGAGCTTGGTTGATCATTGTCTTTCATCGCACGAACAGCCGTCTGGCAACCGAGAAAAACGCCTTCCAGCATGACCGAATTGGTGAGACGAAACTGTTCCAGGGTACAGTCTTCAATAGTGGCGGGTATAACCAAACCGGCATTGTTGACCAATATATGGGGCGTTCCGAAGGCTTTGCCGGTCTCGTCAAATATCTCCGCCCAACGCCGCTGATCTGCAACATCCTGATGCAAGGCAAGCGCATCTGGGCCAATATCCGCAGCCACTGCCTTAACATTTTCGGTGTTAACATCGGTCACCACAACCTTGGCGCCTTCATGAGCGAATGTTTCGCTGATAGCTTTGCCAAGCCCAGAACCGGCACCTGTGACAATCGCGATTTTACCTTCCAAACGACCCATATTAACCTCTCCCAAACCTGCATTTTGGATAGTATAGGCGGTGATGATCCCAATCATGGCAATACCCATTATCGCTAGTATCCGTAGCGGATTCCGGATGGGCATTGCTCATAATGTTGCGCGAATATCACAGTTTGGCATATTTGCTATCAAATTGGCTAGCAGAGCGTCTGTAAACTCCTGCTTAAGATGATCCCATAATTAGCGCGGAAAAACCGCCAGTTATTTTGGATGAGACTCTGGTCCGCGACCGGGGAATTTGGGAGAGAGCGATGACTAAACAATCACAACACCACAAAACTATCTTTTCAGGCAAATCAGTACGGGGATTGCTGATGGGCTCTGCAGCAAGTCTGGCTTTCGCCGGCGTTGCTGCCCCGGCCTATGCGCAGGATGAAGTTGCAGAAGATGACAGTAACGTCATTACGGTCATCGCCCGTAAGCAGACGGAAACACTGCAGGAAGTGCCCGTAACGGTGACAGCCATTGGCGGCGATACGCTGGAAAACTTTCAGGTTAATGAAATTGCCGATGTGGTAAGCCGTGTTCCCGCATTGAATGTTCAGGTGGGTGGCTCCGGTTCGGGTGGCCAGATCAGTCTGCGCGGCGTCGGTTCATCCAATATTTCGGCTTCCTTTGACTCTGCCGTGGCCTTTGACTTCGATGGCGTGCAGATCAGCACCATGCGCCTTGTTCAAGCAGGCTTTTTCGATGTCGAACAAATTGATGTGCTCAAAGGTCCGCAGTCATTGTTCTTTGGTAAAAGTGCTTCGGCTGGTGTGTTTTCCGTTCGTTCCGCTAATCCAACGCCGGATTGGGAAGTGGGCGTCAAGGTTTCTCAGGAATTTGAGGAAAATGGCACGACCATTGGCGGTTATATTTCCGGGCCTATTTCAGATACGTTTGGCGTCAGATTGGCGGCGCAGTTCAACAATATCGAAGATTATGTGGACTTGGCACCCGGCACACCGGCATTTAATCCCAATGGTTCAGTCCGGACAAGTCGCGGCTTGGAAAACTTCGTCAGTCGTCTGACTTTCCAATGGGACCCTTCTGACAATTTCAACGCCAATCTGAAATTGAACTATATCAAGAATGAAAATGACGGTGCGATTGCGCATTCCGATATTAACTGCGGACCAAATGGCGTGGCGGATCCAGTATTCTTGCTACAAGGTGGACTCGTCATTCCTTCCAATGCAGATTGTAACGATCGTGATGGTCTCTACCATCATGTCGACGCTGCTGCTGCTTTGTCCGGGCGTTTACCAGATGGTTCTGCCGGTCAGGGCAGGTTTGAAAATGGTATTCCCTACGGCGAGACCGACATTTTCTTCGGTCGGCTGAAATGGGATCTTGATGTGTCGGACACACTGACGATTTCTTCGGTTTCCGGCTATCTTGGTATGGATGCTGTCGATACTGATTGTTATGCTTATGTCGGGACTTTTGGACCAGGCGTGCCTGCGGGCTCCGGGTGTAGTGACCCCGAAAATAAAATTGAACAATTTACCCAGGAGTTCAGGCTTGCCAGTGATTATGATGGCATCTTCAACTTTATGATCGGCGCTTTTTATGAAAGCCGTGAAATAGACTTCAACACATCGCAGCAAGCCGTGAACATCTCTTTCGCAGCAGCCGATCCTACGCTTCCTATTTTTACGATCCCCGACCCCACACAGCCGGTGTCGGCGGTCAATGCTCCGGTTTTCCAAGGACTTGTAAACGGAACCGGTACAACATATGACTGGCTCAAGCAGCACAAAACAAAAACAGAAGCTCTCTCTTTCTTCGGTAGCATCACACTGGATTTGACAGATCAGTTGCAGATTTCCGGCGGTATTCGCTGGACCGACGAGAAAAAGGTGAACACAATACGTGTGCCATATCTTCACAATCTGCTGGAGTTTACTGGCAATGATCCAGTAACAGGTGATCCACTACCAGCTGGTGTTTTTGTGGATAGTCCGGGGTTTGTAACTGAAGGTTTCTTCTCTGGGCCAATCAACTTTTCGGACTCGAACTTTTCGCCTGAGGTCTCGATAAGGTATCAAGCAACGCCAGATATCAATATTTATGCTGCATTTAAGACAGGTTTTAAATCGGGCGGTATTGACAACAGTGCGTTGCCATCAAATTCACTGCAAGCCGCAGCTGCAGCCGGCAGTTTCGACTCCTTGATCTATGATTCGGAAACCGGTCTTGGCGGTGAAGTTGGCGTTAAGGCGCAATTTGCTGATCGCAGCGTCACCCTGAATACATCGGTATTCTACTATGTGTTCGATGATCTGCAGGTACAGAATTTCGATGCGACGACTATTCAATTCCAAACCTTCAACGCCAGTCAGCTGACGAGCCAAGGTGTCGATGTGGAATGGGCATGGCGGACACCGGTCGACGGTCTGAACCTTTCCGGTTCACTGGCTTACACGGATGCTGAGTTTACCGCACCCTTCGTAACCACATCGGGTGAGGATATCAACGGTCGGGCAGCGGCGCGTGCACCGAAATTTGCTGCGAATGCCGCGTTTGACTGGTCCATTCCCATGAGCGACGCCTTTGAGTTGGGATTGAACGGCAATCTGCAATATAGCGGGTCCTATTTCACCAACGAAGACTCACTGACCGATCTTAAGCAAGATAGCTACGTGTCGATTGATGGTTCCATTTCAGTGGGTGATCCTGACGGCGCATGGAAATTGTCACTGGTCGGTGTGAACCTGACCGATGAAATCTGGATCAACACTAGCGGTGGCCGTCCATTCCTTGAGCCCGGTGTTGGTGATGATCTTGTCGTCACCCAAAACCGTGGCCGCCAGGTCTTTGTGGAGGCCAGCTTCAAGTTCTGATCAACTCTCCCGTTGATCAAAGCGGGCCGGGACAGCGGGGGGCTGTTCCCGGCCCTTTTTTGTGCATCACAAAGGTTGGACGATAGCCATATTGAGAGTGGTTTCCGGCTGATGATCATCTAGTTTGAAAGACATATTCAGGAATTGAGGAGCAGATTATGGGACGTCTTGAAGGTAAAAAGGCTGTTGTGCTGGGTGCGGCTGGCCCGGGCAATATGGGGCAGGTGATTGCCAAGCGTTTGCGAGATGAGGGTGCGGATGTTCTGGTTGCCGGCCGCAAGGAAGACGAGCTGAAGGGTTTTGCCGAAGAATTGGGCGGCCATTATGCGCTATGTGACTTAACGAACGAAGCGGAAATCAATGCCCTCGCGGAAACGGCTACCAGCAAAATGGGTGGCTTGGATATTGCGGTAAACGCCACTGGTCTGGGTTTTCTGAAACCGTTTCTGGAGAATACCAAGGAAGAATTGGAGATGATGTCGGCGCTACAGCTGGTCGGTCCGTTCCAGTTTTATCAGGCGATGATCAAGGCAATGAAAGATGGCGGTTCGATTATCCAGATCAGCTCGGCTACCGCAACGATCATGCTCAACGACCATGCGGCCTATATGGGTACCAAGGCAGCGACCGATCACATCATCCGCTGTATTGCACATGAATTTGGTGATCGCGGCATCAGAGCCAACAGCATTTCGCCTGGCCTCACCCGCACACCGATGACGGCCGGCGTCGATCAGGTTCCGGGATTGGTGGAATCGTTTGAAGCGCGCTATCCGCTCGGCCGTATCGGCACCAGCGAGGATATTGCCGCTGCCGCTGTTTTCCTCGCCAGTGACGAATGTTTCATGACCGGCGAGAATCTTCAGGTCAACGGCGGACTATGCCTGCGCGGAAATCCGACCCGAAAGGATCAGGAGTTGATGATGGGGGCTGTCGCGGCGGCTAACAACTGAAGGCATAAATCCCTGTTGGCGATGTGATAAATTTCCGCCATGGTGATGCACTATTGCTTCGCCACGGGAAATTTAATCATTGCTTGATATAGTGAGCCAGTTTCAGGGCTTGATCGGGATTGCCTTCATCCTGACCCTTGCCTGGACATTGTCGGAAAATCGTGGCGACAGACCAAGCTGGCGCTGGATTGCCGGAGCCATTGCGGTTCAGTTCATTCTTGCCGTCTCAATTGTCCGTATCCCGTTTATCTGGGATATTATAAGCCTTGCCAATCAAGGGGTGCAGGCGATTGAACAGGCGACGCTGGCGGGTTCAAGCTATATGTTTGGCTATGTTGGCGGTGCGGAATTGCCCTTTGTGCTCAAGGAAGGCGCGGCCCCGCCATTGATTATCGCTTTCCAGATATTGCCGCTTGTAATCGTTTTCTCGGCGCTAGCGGCCTTGCTATGGCATTGGCGGGTTTTGCAGATGATTGTCAGGGGTCTGTCCTGGGCCTTGCAAAAAACACTGGGTGTCAGCGGTGTTGTCGGTCTGAGCGGCGGCGCCAATATCTTCCTCGGCGTCGTGGAATCGCCGCTGGTGGTGCGCGCCTATTTTGAAAAGATGAGCCGGGCCGAGTTGTTCGCGATCATGGTGCTGGCCATGTCGACCATTTCCGGTGCGATATTGGTGCTCTATGCAACCACGCTGGAAAAGACGGTGCCGAATGCGGTTGGGCATATGATCTCGGCTTCGCTAATATCTCTGCCAGCAGCCATTCTGCTCGCAAGGTTGATGGTGCCGGGGCTGTCGGATACAAAGGTAAACCGGGAAGAACCGGGCCTTAAATATGAGGGCAGCTTTGACGCGATCATCAAGGGCACGATGGACGGCGTGCAGCTGTTTCTGACTGTGATTGCGGTGATTATCGTGATCTTCGCCTTTGTCGCGCTGATTGACCAGATATTGTCGGTTCTGCCTTTGATTGGCGGCGAGGCGTTGACGCTCAAGCGCATATTCGGGTGGATATTCGCACCGCTCATGTGGATGATCGGGGTGCCGTGGGAGGAGGCCGCAGCGGCGGGATCGTTGATGGGGACCAAAGCGATACTCAATGAATATGTCGCCTATCTGGAACTCGCGGCGTTGCCCATCGATACATTCAGCGCGAAGGGGCAATTGATCGTCACCTATGCGCTATGCGGTGTGGCAAATCTTGCCAGTGTCGGCCTGATCATCTCGACCATAGGTACGCTGTGCCCGGAGCGCCGCGGAGAAGTAGCAGGATTAGGTATGAAAAGCTGGTTCGCTGGCAATTGCGCCACCGCGATGACCGGCGCGGTAATCGGTATCATCACATGGGGTTGAGGGCTTTTCGCAATGTTTGACGCCAAGATTCGGCCACTGATCGATCCGCCGCTGAACGCGGCTGGTCGTGGTCTGGCGCGGGTTGGCTTCACTGCAAACGGTGTCACGTTGCTCGGCTTGGGATTTGGTTTGGGAGCCGCCTATGCCATTACGATTCAGCATTTTGGTTGGGCGTTGGCACTGATCGCAATCAGCCGGATATTGGACGGTCTTGATGGCGCCGTGGCGCGGGCAACGGAGAAGACAGCCTTTGGCGGCTATCTCGATATCGTCTGCGATTTCATCTTCTATGTGTCCATCCCGCTGGCCTTCGGGATTACCGATCCCTCCAATTTACTGCCTGCACTGGCGCTGGTCGCGGCCTTCACCATCACCGGGGTCAGCTTCCTTGCTTTTGCGGTGACAGCGGCAGAGCAGGGCGCTGAAACGAGCGCTCATGGCGAGAAGAGCTTCTTTTACAGCACTGGGCTGGCCGAAGGCGGTGAGACGATCGCCTTCTTCCTGATCATGTGCCTGTTGCCGATGCATTTTGTGGGGCTAGCTTATGTTTTCGCCGGACTGTGCGTGGTGACGGTGTTGCAACGGACGGTGCTGGCATGGCTTAGTTTTCGGCGTTGAGCCTAACTCCGGGCCCAGTTAAAATAACGCTCCAGCCATTTCAGTGCCCATTCCGGCTTGTGCTTCTTGCGCCATTCGCCAGCAGCAAATTTATTCGCCTCCGCCATGGTCGGATAGGTATGGATCGTACCGAGAATCTTGCCGAGGCCAAGGCCGTGTTTCATTGCCAGCACATATTCGGTAAGCAGCTCACCGGCATTCTGACCCACTATGGTCACGCCCAAAATCCTGTCCTTACCCGGCGGTGTCAGCACTTTGACAAAGCCTTCGGTCGCGCTTTCGGCAATGGCGCGGTCGAGATCATCAAGACCATATTTGGTGACCTCATATTCGATGCCCTCTTTTTCAGCCTCTTGCTCATTGAGGCCAACATGCGCGATTTCGGGATCGAGGAACGTCGTCCACGGTAGAAATTCATAACCTGGCTTGAACTTCTTATACCGCCCGAACAGCGCATTTACCGTGGCGAACCATGCCTGATGAGAGGCATTATGGGTCAGTTGATAGGGACCTGCAACGTCGCCTGCAGCATAGATATGTGGGAAAGTCGCCTGAAGATGGTCATTGGTGACCAGCGTCCGGTCGGTTTCAACGCCAAGCTCTTCAAGACCGAATCCTTCAAGCCGCGCCGCGCGGCCAACAGCGATCAGCAGATCGTTAAAGGGCAGGGCCTGTTCGCCGCTGTCATTCTCGACAATGATCATTTTGGTGCCGTTCTGTATCTCTGTGCGTAGAGCCTTGTGATTGCAGAGCAACGTAACACCGGAGTCTTTCAGTGCCTTGGCTGCGATCTCGGAAACATCCTCATCCTCGATACCCATTACCCGATCGGCCATTTCGATCAGTGTGACATTGCTGCCGAGGCGCGCAAAGGACTGCGACAGTTCACAACCAATCGGGCCGCCGCCCAGCACCACCATTTTTTCCGGTACAGTATCGCGTTTGGCCATTTCCTCCCACAACGTATCGCTGGTCAGATAGCCGGTCTCATCGAGGCCGGGCAGGGGCGGAACGAACGGTCGTGCACCAGTCGCGAGCACAATCGCCTTGCCGGTCAGCGTTTGGGTACCGCCGTCATTGCGTTCAATCTCGACGGTCCAGGGATCAGTCAACCGGGCATAGCCCTGCACCACATCCACGCCGAGGCCTTCAAACCGTTCGACGCTGTCATGCGGCTCAATGGTTTTGATGATGTCTTCGACCCGGGTGATCACATTTTTAAAATTGATGATCGGCTTGGTGGCGGTCAGGCCATAGCGATCGGCATGCTGCATCTGATCGGCAATTTTGGCACTCTTGATGAGCGCTTTCGATGGGACACAGCCATAGTTGAGGCAGTCTCCACCCATCTTGCCTGACTCGATAAGTGTGACCTTGGCATTGATCGTCGCAGCGATCAGTGAGGATACGAGCCCGCCGGAACCCGCACCAATGACGATGAGGTTACGGTCGAATTTCTTCGGTCTGTTCCAGCCTTTGTAGATTTTCCGGTTGTTGATAAAGCCGATAATGCCTTTGGCGATCCAGGGGAATATCGCCAGCAGGACAAAGGAGCCGATGACCGAGAGGGAGAAGACCCCGCCAACCGAGTCGACTTGCGACAGCTGCGTACCCGCGTTCACATAAACGATCGTGCCGGCGAGCATGCCAATCTGGCTGGCGATAAAATATTTCCACACCCGCATTTTGGTGAGACCCATGAGCAGGTTCACAACAAAAAACGGAAAGGCCGGGACCAGCCTGATCGAGATCAGGTAGAAAACGCCGTCGCGCTTGATGCCTTCGTTGATGTTTTTGAGTCGTTGGCCGAATTTATTCTCGACCCAGTCGCCGAGCAGGTAGCGTGAGGTGAGGAAAGCAATGGTCGCACCGATGGTAGACGCAAAGGACACGACAATAGTACCGACGACAACGCCAAATAATGCACCGGCGGCCAGTGTCATCACCGCGGCACCAGGAATCGACAGGGCAGTGACGGCAACATAGATCAGGAAAAACACGCCGATGATGATGAGCGGATTGGCTCTGTACTGCGCATCAATCGCGTCCTGCTGTGCTTTCAGGTTTTCTAGCGTGAGCTGCGAACCGAGATCATAGTAAAAAAATGCAAATATCGCCGCGACGATAACGGCCAGAACCAGTAATTTCTTCCACATGCGTTTTTCCCCTAACCTTTGAACAGGACGCTTTTCATAGTTCTCCTTGGTTCGTGCCAAGGCCTTAACGGGTTACAGGAACGCCGTCGATCTCGTTTTTTGCTATAAAAGCGTTGGAATTGCAGCAAAAAAACAGAAAATTCTCCGCCAATTGCCAAATCGCAACAAGCGAAAAAGCGAATCGGCATAACAAGGGGATGTCGCATGAAGCGGCACATAACAGGGCCTCTTTACCCCCTTCCTTGTTCGTTCAGGGAAAGATGAGAAGCCTTAGACCCTAAGGAGAATACCGATGAAAATGACTAAAGTATTGGCGGCATCCGCTGCAGCAGCTGCTTTGGCCGTTGGCGCACCTGCCATGGCTCAGCTCAATCAAAATAACGATGTCACCGACACAGACAATGGTGCTGTCGTTGTTAACGATCTGCTTGATGTATATCTGGCAGCAGATGCCAGCACAACAAATACGCTGGACGACATCAACAGCAATAACAACAACAACAACGACCTTGTTATTGCTACGCAAACGCTGACGGCATACAACACCAACTCTCAGATGGATGAACTCATCGATCTTGATGGTGAAGATGGTACACCGGCTCCCGTCGGTTATAACAGCGGCGACAACTATGTTCGCGGCAGTGCCTTCGCAGCTTTTGCGGGTATCTTGAACCAATCATGGAATACCGGCGTAAACAACAACAACCAGGCTGCAACCAACATTGCGGCACAGGGCTCCATCAACTTCGGTGATGGCGCTGGTGAAGCAGCTGGCGGCGGCGCTGGCGGCGGCGATTAATCGCCCAAGCGACAAGGACGGGCCGGTTTCAGCCGATGGAGCCGGCCCCTCCATCCTCCACATCCGCATCCCCAATCGGGAGTAAAGACGATGAAAAAGCATTTTTGGCTTCTTATGACAGCCCCTCTGGCCATGACCGCCTCCCACGCGAGCGCTCAGGTAGCAGATCAGAATGCTGCGCCTCAGGCACCCGCGACTACCGAGCAGCAATCTGCGTCCCCGCTAATGTCGTTGGAAGAGCTCGACGAGCTCCGTGGCGGCACACAAATAGCGATTAACGAACAGACCTTTAACTCGGATAATACCGGCAACACGATCAATGGCGATTTTACCGCCGGCGATGTCAATCTGTCGGACAATTCACTGTCCAGCTTTAACGGTCTTGGTAATATTGTGATCAACACCGGCGCACAGTCGGCACTCCAGGCAGGCCTGGCGGTGACGATCAACATTACCGATTGAGTAAGGTGTAGGCCATGACCCCCTCTTCCCCCATCCCGAATGGCCTATCCCACGCCTCTCCGCCCTTTAAGAACCGCTTGAAAGCCATCTTGAAGGGCGGACTGCTGGCTCTTGCCGGCACCTCCCTGTTTTGCAGTTCCATAGCCCAGGCCGAAGTCCGCTTGGGGCGGGAATCTATCGGCGGAGACTATTATGTCGGCGTGATGACCTGGTGGGATATCCCGTTCCGTTCGGTCATTCGCCAGAAATATGATTTCAGCTGCGGCTCCGCGGCGGTCGCGACGTTGCTGACCTATCACTATGATCGCCCCACCAGTGAACGCACCCCGTTTAAGGCAATGTGGGACCTGGGCGATAAGGAAGCGATTAAAGAGGTCGGTTTCTCGATGCTCGACATGCGCCGGTATCTGCAATCTATCGGTTATCGTGCCGAAGGCTTCAAGCTGACAATGGATCAGCTCAGCCAGGTAAAACGCCCGGTTATCGTGTTGCTCGACCTTGATGGTTTCAAGCATTTCGTTGTGGTCAAGGGGCAGACAAAAGACCAGGTGCTGGTCGGCGACTCTGTTCTGGGTATCAGCAAATATTCGACCGAGGATTTTACGAAATACTGGAACGGCGTCGCGCTGGCGATTGTTGACGGGCCGATAAAAAGCCTGCCCAAATATAATCTTGCCGGTGACTGGAACCGCTGGTCCACTGCACCAACCGACCAGGTTTCGGCAACAGCCACGATCGGCAATCTAACCAACCACCTTCCCCCCCTGTACCAGATATCGCCAGAGCTATTGCTCGATGTGCGGGTTGGTACGATCAGATGAGAGACGAGTCATGACCTATAGACAAAAAGTTTTCGCCACGGTCGCCTGCATCGCGTCTTCTACCGCGATGCTATTGCCCCAAACCGCCAACGCTGAACCCGCAGCGGCGGTTGGTCTGCCCGCACTTGTTCCTGACGAAGATCTGGACAAGTTGCGTGGCGGGTTTGTGGTCAACGGGTTGGGCGTCAATTTCGGAGCTGATATACGCACATACGTCAATGGTGAGTTGCTGTTGCAAACCGTGCTGACCATGAATGACGATGGTGCGCACACCTCCCAGACAGCTGCGGCAGGGCTAAGCCCGGTTGATGTCTCGACACTGGAAAATGGCGTGTTGTCAAATGGCAATATACGTATGAAAGTCGGCGACACACCCGTCTATCTGCTCAACAACGGCCAGACCGCGATTGCGCATGAGACCGCCAATGGCGTTCAGAACATGCTGATCAATACCGCCAGCGGCTTTGAAGCTGTCCAGGAAGTGGACGCCACCCTGTCTCTATCCGGATATGAGAGCTTCAATAGCGACCTGATGATGGATCGGATCGGCAACGCACTGAATGACGTTGTGGGGCAAGCCGGAATTGGGGCGCTTAGAAACTAAGGCCAAACCGAGGAGGATTGACCGGTTGCCAATCCAGCCGGTCCAGACTGAAAGCACCATGAACCATAGAGGGGGTTTGTGGTGCTTTTTTTGATGACCAGCCTTTTGATCGACCAACATCTTCCGCCGCCACGAGATTGATAGCCACAACCGCAAGACCCTGCGCCGTGTTTATCCAACGAAGGAGCCGGGTGGAGTTCCAGCGAGACTTTCCTGCATCGCCAAGTCCGGGTAACTTCCACTCGGTTCTTTCTCAACTTTATATAAGCGGCCTATAAAAGGGTGTGTGATCTGTGTGAACTTTGGCACAGATCACTCGGTCAGACAGGCCAAAGGAGCTTGCAAACATTGTAAACTTCGCCGGCAGCTCCGCTGGTACCCTCAAACCCTGGATGGTCTAAAAGCGAAAGGGTATCCGGGCGACGATACTGACATCCGGGGCATCTTCAGTCACACCGAACTGGAAACCCAGATTCAGTGACTGTTTTTGGCTAAGCCGATAGGACATTCCAAAATTGAGTGCCCCGACCTGAATGTCGTTGCTCTCCTGCAGCGTGTCGCCGAGCTGGCTCTTGGTAGAGAAAATATAGTTGTGGCGATAGCCTAGCGAAAAGGAAAAACGCGGGTTGAGCGCAAAGCCAAAGCCAACGCTGGCGTTAATTGCGTCACCGGGATCGACCTTGCCGACAAATACATCGCCAACGACCCGGTCGATATTGCGTTCGATATTCCATAAATAACCGGTGCCGCCATAGATTACGACGGGGTCAGAAGGCAGCAAAAAGCTGATACTTGGCTGCACACCCCAAAAGCCCGATCCGGTGGCAAGTCCGGTTGCAACACCAAATTCGTCAAACGGAATCTCGTAGGGACTGGTGCCTGTGTCGGTTTTGACACGTAGGCCAGCAACCCAAATAGGATTTTGTGGCTTGGGCCGGTTGAGCTGATAACGCAGAGAAATTTCCGCGTCACCTATTCCGGTTTCCTCCAAACCGACTTCTCGGGTAATCTGTTCTTCGCGTTGCTGGACGACCTGAATTCTGTCCTTGCGATAGAGCAGAGGAACGCGGCCCTCAATTTCGAGCCGGTTGGTCAAACCATAGCGCATGGCAAAAGTTCCGATAACGGTATCGCGGTCTGCATCGCTGGCTTCGATCGCCCCGATCTGGATGCCGGGAATAAGTTCGATGCCGCGGAAAACCAGTCGATTGGTTGACGAGCGTGTATATTCGATCGAGGGATCCAGCACGAATTGGCCGCGCGGTGTGAGCACGCCTTGGCCTTCCGGCACAGCCTCAACTTTTTGCTCGATATTATTGGCGGCCGGTGGTGCTTCGCCAACGGGGCCTTCCGGCATGGTCAGTTCGTCATCCGGGGTCGTCCCGATCTGTACCGCAGCCGTCTCTACCTGGCTTCGCTGAATGCCAGCGCCGCGCATTTGTGACAGGGCAAAAGGCGTTTCCACCGGCGCTGCTGCACGTACTAGCTGATTGTGCAACTCGAGTTGCTTGATCTTGTCATTTTGTGACTGGATGAGTGCATTCTGGCTCGCGATCAGTTGCTTCTGCTCCGCCAACTCCGATTGAATGGCCTGCAAGGCAGCGGTGATATTTGTCGTGTCCTTTGCGATTTGTGACTTCTTGGGGACAGGTCGCGACTCCTTGGAAGCAGGTTGCGATTTTTGTGGAACTGGTTGGGGCTTTGCCTCGACAATCGCTAGTTTGACGGTTGGTTTCTCCGGCTCGGCGGCCTGTTGAACCGCGGGTGATTGAACTTCCCGTAGCCGCGCAATGATGCGGGCGGTTTCCGCTTCCGCTTCGGCGGCGGTCAGTCTCGGCTCCTGGCTCATGTGGTTCGGCTCGGGGGTCTCGGAGGTTTCGGAGGTCGCGGCCATTGCCGATCCTCCGGCAAAAGTGGCAACGGGAAAGGCGATAATGGCTTTAAAGGGGGTGAAGCGATTGCTGGTCATGATGTTTCTCCGGACATGCTTGCGCACGTCAAATTTTATGCGGCGGACAACTCGCCGAGGCAAAGGTCAGCTGCGGGATGGATATCGGCTGCCGGTTCTGCGGTCAGGCTTTCCTGATACTCGCCGGCTAGGCGGCACAGCCCCGCATTATCTGTGATGATGACAGAGTCCCGGCCATTGATCCTGATCAGGCCGCGGCGCGCCAAGTCGGTAAACGTCCGGCTGACGGTATGAACTGTTAGGCCCAGGAAGTCGGCTATGTCGCTTCTCGACATCGGAACAAATATGTTGGGATCATCGTTGGCCTGTTGTTTCAGGCACAGCAGGAAGGCTGCCAGCTTTTCGGTTGCAGTCCGGTGACCCATTATGAACAGGTAGCGCTGAGCGGTCGACATTGCGCGAAACAATATCGAAACAGCCTCGTCCAGTTGCGGCTTTGGCGTTGAATCCTGCGTGATATCTCCGACCCGGTAACAGCGCACGACAACATCGGTCACTGCCTCGGCTGCCGTTCCATAGGTTCCGTAATCGGCTCCGAAGACGTCGCCGCTAAAGAAAAAGCCGGTGAGATGCCGGTGCCCATCCATATGAAAACGGCATGTGCGAACAGTGCCCTGCACCACCTCGTACCAGCGTGTAGCTTTCTGTCCTTCGTCAAAGATTAATTGCCCTGCACGAAACCGCAAAGTGGTCGAGCGCAAGTTTGAATGAAGCCCCTGCATCATCGCGGGGGCGGATAGTAGCGATTGCATCCGTGCTGTCTCCTCTGGACCCTCAGCACGACCCTTTTCGTTTGTTCCGCACCCATATTCTTTAGAATATTGAACACGGCCTCAGATGCGACCTTCTGTTGTTTTGTGGCGATTATGTACGGCAAAAGCACCGAAATGGTCTATCCAGCGATTCGCGTGTTTTGAATCCCAAGCGAATCTGCGTGCTGGTTTTTACTAGGTAATTTTACCTATGGAATTTCCATAACATGTAAATTACTGTAAATTCAAAGAGTTGGCATGGACGTTTTTGTCCTATCGCGATTCTATGGTATGAGAGTAAAAGATTAACCATCGCAGGACAGCAATGATCCAGCGATTCAAAATTTGCGACGATTTGTTGGGGAGGGAACCACCAACAGTCTAATTGGTCGGTCCTTTGAGACCGTACTATGTTGCGAGCACCGCTCAGCTGCAGCGATCGATGTCGCTCGCGGTATAGCGGCCGAGACAAATGGGGGCATTTGTTAGTCGGCAAGCTTCACGGCTTGTTCGATATTATAGAAGGTATTCCTCGTGATGTTACAGCAAAAGAGTTTGACCAACGGTCCAGTGCTCACGCTGAGAGAGCATGAGATATTGGAGTTTATTGCGCAGGGGCTTTCGACCAAGGAAGTGGCGCAACATATCGATATTGCGCCGCGTACAGTGGATCGACATGTGGAGAATGTACGGCTGAAGTTAAGAGCAAAAAACCGCACGCATATGGTGGCTTGTGCCGTGATGGAAGGTCTTTTGCAGGTCAAGGTGGACAGGGAAGAGCATTCCTCTCCCAGCGCGTTCCCGCAGATGGATATGTCAGAACATGATGATTAAGGTCTTTTTGAACGATATCATCGTCTGACTACATGACGCCTTTCCAATTTTTCCCAAATTCAGAATTGTTGTTTCCCCCTGCCGTACTGTAGGCAGGTGTCATGCGTTTGGATATTAAAGATATATTGCAACCCGAGCTGACGGATATCAACCGTTTGCCGTCGCGGGCGTCCTATACGCCCTTCACTACCGGTGAAGAGGCACTTCAGCAGAATTCGTCGTCTTCTTTATGCCGTTCACTGGACGGAGAATGGGAATTCCTGTTGGCTGACCGGCCCGGTGATGCGCCTGCAGGATGGGAAGGTCCGTCCCATGATACCGGCGGCTGGCGCTCCATCGTGGTGCCGGGCAGCTGGACGTGCCAGGGTACCAGCGATCTGCCGCAATATACCAATGTGCAGATGCCTTTTTCCTACAAAGCCGCACCTGAAATACCGGATGAGAACCCGACGGGCCTCTATCGTACGTCCTTTGATTTGCCTGCTGATTGGAAAAACCGGAAAACAATCCTGCATGTCGGGGGTTTTGAAAGTGTCGCCTTGCTCTGGTGCAATGGTAAATTTGTCGGAATGGGCAAGGATTCCCGGTTGCCGAGCGAGTTTGATCTGTCACCTCATCTGGTCGAAGGGTCCAATCTTGTCGCAATCATGGTGATCAAATGGTCCGATGCTACATGGATCGAAGATCAGGACCACTGGTATCATGGTGGGCTTCATCGCTCCGTATATCTTCAATCGCGTGGCGCTACCCATATTGCCGATCTGAGCGTGACCGCTGATTTTGATCCTGAAACGGGTTCCGGCAAGCTGCACCATATAGTCAAAATCGATGGTGCGTCCGCAGGATGGAAAGTGCGCGGCCAGCTATTGGGACCAGATGACAGTCTGATTGCCAAACTGGACGATAGTCCGGTGATCCAGTTTCCCGATGGCAGTGTGTTCGAGCAATATACCGCCGCCTACAGTTTTGTTGATAACCGGGCGGAACTGAACGCGGAAATAGAGGATGTCCAGCCTTGGTCATCGGAAACGCCCGTGCTGTACAAGCTGGTGACCGAACTGGTCGATGATAAAGGCAATGTAACCGAAGCCAACGTTACATCCGTCGGCTTTCGCAGGATCGAGGTCAGGGATCGCCAGCTCCTGATCAATGGCAAACCGATAGTCATCATTGGCGTTAACCGGCATGATCATCATCCTGAGACAGGCAAGACATCGACCGTTGAAGAGATGCGGGAAGAACTGCTGTTGATGCGTCGGCATAACATCAATGCCATCCGCACGGCTCATTATCCCAATGATCACCGCTTGCTTGATCTGTGCGATGAGCTGGGATTCTATGTCATTGATGAAGCCAACGTGGAATGCCACGCCCGCTGGCAGGCGGTATCCAACGACCTGCGATACCAAAAAACGATTGTCGAACGAGTGATGCGAATGGTCTACCGGGACCGCAACCACGCAAGCGTCATTGGTTGGTCTTTGGGCAATGAATCCGGTCTTGGTCCAGCACATGATGCGGCCGCTGCCATGGTCCGGCGGATCGACAACACGCGCTTTCTGCACTACGAAGGCGCGATATTCCACCGGTTCCAGACCCTTATGGGGGATCCGACGGAAAGCTCTCGCAATGCGCCCGATATGCGCGAACGGATGACCACCGATTTGATTTGCCCAATGTATCCTTCCATCGACTTCATTGTTGGTTGGGCACGCTGGGCAGAGGAAACCAAACTAGATGACCGGCCGATGATCCTGTGCGAGTTTTCTCATGCCATGGGTAACTCCAACGGCTCCATTGCGGATTATGTCGATGCTTTTTTTGCAGAACCAGCGCTCGGAGGCGGCTTTGTATGGGAGTGGCGGGATCACGGGTTTGCGATGACCGATGATGAGGGCCGGTTCTTCTGGGCCTATGGTGGGCATTTTGGCGATGACCCCAATGATGTGAATTTCTGTTGCGACGGTCTGGTCGGCCCGGATTTGACGCCGCATCCCGGACTGCGCGAATATCAATGGGCTGCGCGACCGGTCCGCGGAGAATGGATCGGTCCGGGGGAAGTGCGCTTCACCAATCGTCGGGCTTTTACGGGAACGGATGACCTTGAATTGACATGGACACTCCAGAAAAACGGGGTGGCAGTGGAAAGTGGCACGTTTCGACCCGATATTCCGGCGGGGCAAAGCGCGGTGGTGGCTATTGATCACGGTGCACCAACTGACAACGATGCCGAATGGCATTTGCTGACACAGTGGGCTTTGCGAAGAGCGACGCCCTGGGCGAAAGCAGGTCATATGGTCGGATGGGACCAGTTTGACCTGACCGCGAAACAGCATTCGCCTGCACCTGCGGAACAGGACTTTCGCTTGGCAGGATCACAACGGGTGACAGGCAATATTTCGGTCGGGCCGGTCAAGCTGGGTTTTGACGAAGAAGGTCGGATCGCATCGGTGGATGTGAATGGCCGGCGGATTGTTGATGGCGATATCACCGCCACACTCTGGCGTGCACCGATGGACAATGACGGTGGGAAGATCGGCTGGCGTGAGGAACGCCCCAGCAAACGGATGGAATGGGTGAACCATGGTCTGGACAAGCTCAAGATCAAGGCTTCTCCGGCACAATTTGTCGAACAGGACGGAAGAGCGTTGCTCGATTTCGAACGATCTTTGATGGGCGCTAACGGGGAGCAGGCGGCGCACAGATCACGCTGGACACTGGACGCCAATGGTGCACGGGTTGATGAAGAAATTATCGTACCGGAAGCGTGGATTGATCTGCCCAGGGTTGGCATCCGGTTTACGGTTCCGGCGGGGTTGGAAGAACTGGCATGGCTCGGTCTGGGGCCGGACGAGTCCTATCCTGATCGCATAGGTGCCCAAACCGTTGGTCTCTGGACTTCAAGGGTGACAGATCAGTATCATCCCTATGTTCTGCCACAGGAGCATGGCGCGCATGAACAGACCCGGTCGTTCACCCTGAAAGACCAAGCAGAACAGGGTTTTGAAATTGGGCTGCCTAGTCTCAGTTTTTCGGCCCGGCACCACCATGATGCGGATATCAGCAAGGCGACGACGATTGCCGATGTGATCCGGCGAGACAGTGTCGAAGTGCATATCAGTGCGGCCATGCGCGGGGTCGGCACAGGCGCCTGCGGGCCTGATGCCCTGCCAGCTTATCGTGTTGGCCCGGGCAAATATACCTTTCACTGGTTTATCAGACCGCTTTGACATTTTTTCGATTTCAGGAGCCTTTTTCATATGACAGCAAATATTGACGGTACGACCTCAGCGAAATTCACGAGTATCAAAGATGAATTTGCCCGTAATTTTGCTGAGCGCGGAGAGGTTGGTGCATCCGTCTGTATCAGTGTGAACGGCGAAACGATCGTTGATCTTTGGGGCGGCATTGCTGATCCGGCAACCGATACACCCTGGGAAAGGGATACGATTTCGATTGTTTTTTCCTGTACCAAGGCTGCCACAGCGTTATGCGCGCACATCCTGGTGGACCGCGGTCTGCTGAAATTGCACGCGCCGGTATCGGAATATTGGCCGGAATTTGCCAAAAACGGTAAAGAGACAACAACCGTGCAGATGATGCTCAATCACGAAAGCGCGGTCCCGGCCTTTCGCGACCCGGTGAAGCCTGGCGGCTTTCTGGACTGGGACTATATGATCAAACGTCTCGAAGATGAGGAGGCTTTCTGGGAGCCTGGCACCCGCAACGGCTATCATATGGTCAATTTCGGCTGGACGGTTGGTGAGCTTGTCCGCCGGGTGTCGGGTAAATCTCTGGGCCAGTTTTTTCAGGATGAAGTTGCGGGGCCGTTGGGAGCAGATTTCTGGATCGGACTGCCAGAAGATGTGTCCCGACCGATCGCACCGATCATTGTCGCTACACCAGACCCAAAGGCGGAACTCAGCCCTTTCACGAAAAAACTCCTGACTGATCCCGATTCAATACAGGCGCTATCGTTTCTAAATAATGGCGGTTGGAACCAGAACGACCCGGAGGCGCACAAGGCCGAAATTGGCGGGGCGGGCGGCCTCGCAAACGCACGCGGTCAAGTGGCTATGTATGAACCACTGGCGCTGGGTGGTTCGCACAAGGGGGTCACGCTGGTATCGCCAGAGCGGCTGGCATCGATGGCGCAGGTCTCAACGGCGACGCAGATTGATGCCACTTTGCTTGCACCGACCCGCTTTGCTTCGGGTTTCATGAAATCGATGGACAACCGGGCCTATCCGGGCGGTGATCAGATGTCAGCTGTCCTGGGCAATTCCGCTTTTGGCCATGTTGGTGCCGGTGGTTCGATCGGCTTTGCCGACCCGGACTATGGTCTGGCCTTCAGCTACACGATGAACCAGATGGGCATGGGGCTCCTGCTCAATGATCGCGGCCAAAACCTGATCGATGAAACCTACAGGCTTTTGCGTGCTTAAGCCTAGGCGCGTTTGTCAGTCGGAGAACCCAGACAGATATGCGAGGTAATACTGCTGACCTGCGGCAGCGTTCCCAGCACGTCGGCATGAAAAGCTTTATAAGCGGCCAGGTCCGACACCTCGACGCGCAGCAGATATTCCACGGACCCCGTGATATTGTGGCACTCTCGGACCTCTGAAGCCTTGGCGACCGCTCGCTCGAAAGCCTGCGCATCTTTCTTCAAATGTTCGGACAGCCCGACCATCACAAAAATCGTTATGGCGGCACCACGAACGACAGGATCAACAACCGCACGATAGCCCTTGATCAGGCCGGTGCGTTCCAATTCCTGCACCCGCCGCAAACAAGCGGATGCGGATAGCCCCACTTTTTGAGCCAGGTCAGTATTACTGATTCGTCCGTCTCGTTCTAGCTGGTGCAATATTTTGCGGCTAATGGCATCCAAATTTGTCATATGTTGCATATGATGGAATTTCGGCCGTCATAAGGCAAGCACATTGCGGCTTTTATAAGATAATATTGTGCATTCTAATTTTTCTACACGGAGTACAGGATGGCCGCCTTCAATCTTGCCAATTATGATGTGACCGCAGAGCGCGGTTTTCTCTCTTCATTCAACCCGGACAAGGTTACGCTGCCATCAGAACTGCACCCGGTGCAGGATGCCGCCATGAGCTTACCGCGCACGCTCGTCTCTGGCGAACCCCGCCGGCATATCGAAAGGCTGGCTCCCCTTGATCTGACCGACTTTTGTGCCACCGCGACCCTGGCCGAGCGGCGCGTAGCGATGGTTCATTATTCGTTTTTGGTGCAAGCCTACGTCTGGGGCGAACCGGGTGCACCGAAAAAGCTTCCCCAATGCCTGGCTCTGCCGATCTGGCAATTGGGTGCATCCATAGAGCAACCACCGCTGCTTACCTATTCCAGCTATGTGCTCGACAATTGGGGCTTAATTGATGAGGCAGGCCCGATTGATTTGGCCAATACCTACATGATCCAGCCGTTTCTAGGTGGGCAGGATGAAGCATGGTTTGTCCTGATCCATGTTGCGATTGAAGCAAGGGCGGGGGAGATGCTGGCGTCCATACCTGCGCTTGTCGAAGCTTGCCGGAGTGGAGATACCGACGCGCTGGAGAACGGACTATCGGCGATGTCCGCGGTGTGGGATGATATGAATGACATTTTCGGCCGTATGCCGGAACGTTGCGACCCCTATGTCTATTTCCACCGCGTGCGGCCTTGGATTCATGGCTGGAAGGATAATCCGGCTCTCGCAGGCGGATTGATTTACGAAGGCGTTGAGGAGACAGGCGGCAAACCGCAGGTGTTTCGCGGTCAAACCGGATCGCAATCGTCCATTGTCCCGTCCATGGATGCGTTTCTAGGCATAGATCATGCGGGTGATCCGTTGCGCGAATATCTCGATCAACTTCATATTTACCGGCCGCCCGAGCATCGCCAGTTTATAGACGATATTCGCGCGAACAGCGTTTTGCGATCTTTCGTCCAGTCAGCCGGTTCACCGATATTGAACCAACTTTATAACGACTGCGTACAAAACCTGACCCGCTTCCGGACGCGGCATCTGGAATATGCGGCAAGCTATATCAACAAACAGTCCAAAGGCGGCGCTGGCAATACGTCAGATGTCGGAACAGGCGGGACACCTTTCATGAAATATCTGAAAAAGCATCGGGACGAAGCATCTGCCCATATGCTTTAGACGGGCCAGGAAAAGGTAAGGTTGGTTTCGCCTGTCGATTGAGCCGAAGGGGAATAACGTCGCTCGATAATCATTCCTGCGCCTTGATCATCAATGACCACCACGGTGCTGCAACGGGTGCCATAAACAGGATTGCAAATAAAAACGCCGGAATATTCGGGTTCCAGTGCCGATTGACCAACGGTATCCACTGGTCTTGCGGGAGGAAAGGTCGTCTGGTCGGTGAGCGCATTCAGCAATATTGCCGGATCATCGGATCCCTTTTCCATCCAGTTTGCCAATACCTGGTTGAGGTGCCCGGACTTTGGCCAGGGTCTGTCCAGCGGACCATTGGACAATCCATGGATTCCCGGTGTGAGAATCCCGCTTGTAGAACCCGGGCGGTTGGAATGTGCCAGCGCTTCTTCCCCATCAACCGTGATCAGATTGAACGGATTAAAATCGGAAAAATCTGTGCTGGAGAGGTCTGAATAGAGGCCATCGCCAGACAAATAATCCTTTAAAAGATCACCGCGCGATGCCAGATCGGCATCCGGTGTTCCTTGTCCGCTAAGGTTGGTGACGACGGCGAAGCGGCCTTGCTCGGACACACCAAGCCAGGTGCCACCGGCCTTTGTATCCCGGCCAGCCAGTAAATGACGGACACCGTCCCACCGGGTCAGCGGTTCCGCGGGCCGGGCATGCATTTCATCCCGGTTGCCTATGGCGATGAGTTTCCAGCGCGGATGGGCTTGCCAGGCAAAAGCGACGATACACATTCATTCTCTATTGCCGAATGAAACAGGTTTGGCGATCAGATTCTGGTTGTCGGGAGGCCGGAAGAAATCGGCAAGTTGAACACCATGTCTGGCAAGCATAAGGGCATACGGCTGAAAAGAGGTATCGGCATCAGGGTTTGAAAGGCTAACAGATAGAATAATAGCGTGATCGCGAACTGGCGTTAAAAGGTGTGATTATGAAATATCCTCGACTGCTCGAGCCCCTCGATCTGGGCTTCACCACCATCAGAAACCGCTCGATCATGGGCTCCATGCACACTGGTCTTGAAGAAATGGATGGCGGTTTTGAACGCATGGCCGCCTATTTCGCTGAACGTGCGGCGAATAATATCGGCATGATCATTACTGGCGGGATTGCTCCCAACGAAGAATCATCCAGCGGTGGCGCAATGATGTCCAGCGACGAGGAAGCGGAAAAGCACCGATTGGTGACGGACGCGGTTCACCAGGCCGATCCAGATGTGAAAATCTGCATGCAGATTCTTCACCCCGGGCCGCTGGCTTATAGCAAGAACGCGGTAGCGCCATCAGCGGTGAAATCACGGATTGCTCCCTTTGTTCCGAACGAGCTCGACAAGGCTGGTATCCAGAAGCAAATTAATGACCACGTGCAATGTGCCGTGATGGCCCAAAAGGCCGGCTATGACGGGGTCGAAATCATAGGGTCTGCCGGTTATCTGATTTCCACCTTTCTGGTGCAGAAAACGAATCTGCGCGAAGATGAATATGGCGGTTCTTATGAGAACAGGATGCGCTTCGCTCTGGAGATTGTGGAGCAGACTCGGGCCGCAGTTGGTGAAAACTTCATCCTCATTTTCCGTATCGCCGCCATGGATATGCTTGAAGGCGGGATGAGCTGGGAAGAGATTATTACCCTCGGCAAAGCGCTTGAAAAAGCGGGCGTGACGATCATCTCAACGCACTTCACTTGGCATGAAAGTGCAGTACCTACTATTGCAACCATGGTGCCACGCGCGGCCTTTACATCGGTCACAGGCCGTTTGCGCAAAGAGGTCAACGTGCCGGTCATTACATCCAACCGGATAAACATGCCGGATGTTGCCGAAGAAGTGCTTGCCCGCGGCGATGCCGATCTGGTGTCTATGGCGCGGCCACTTTTGGCGGATAGCGCGTTCATGCGCAAAGCGGTTGAAGGGCGCGAGGATGAAATCAACACCTGCATCGCCTGTAATCAGGCATGTCTGGATCATACATTCTCCGGTAAATTGACCACTTGCCTGGTCAATCCACGGGCCTGTCATGAGACAATCCTGAACTATGAGCCTGCAACGGAGGCAAAGCGCATCGCCGTTGTCGGTGCTGGCCCTGCGGGCCTGGCTTATGCCACTGTCGCTGCGGAACGCGGCCACAAGGTTTCATTGTTCGAGGCGTCTTCGGAAATTGGCGGCCAGTTTAATCTGGCAAAAACCATCCCCGGCAAAGAGGAATTCTACGAAACCCTGCGCTATTATAACCGGATGATCGAGGTCCATGACATCGATCTCAGGCTGAATACAAGAGCGGATGCAGAGACGCTGAAGTCAGAAGGCTTTGATCAGGTCATTGTCTCGACCGGTATCAAGCCGCGCACACCCGATATTGAGGGTATTAATCATCCCAAGGTTGTCAGCTATATTGATGTGATAACCGGCAAGAAACCGGTTGGGCGGAAGGTCGCGATTATCGGCGCTGGCGGGATTGGTTTCGATGTCTGTGAGCTGATCAGCCATGCCGGACCATCCGGAGCTGTGGACCGCGATGTGTTTGCAGCCGAATGGGGTGTTGATTTTGAAAACCATCCACGCGGCGGTGTTACCGGTGTTGAACCGAAAGTTGCAAAATCGGATCGCGAAATTACCTTGCTGCAACGTAAAGAAAGCCGCGTTGGTGCAGGCCTGGGCAAAACAACGGGCTGGACACACCGCCTTACACTTGCGCGCCGGGGTGTCGGCATGATGAACGGTGTCGAATATGTGAAGATTGATGATGATGGCTTGCACATTCTGCAAAATGACCAGCCGCAGATTATCGAGGCCGACACCATCATCATTTGCGCCGGGCAGGACCCCTTGCGTGATCTTTACAATGATTTAGAGGCGCAAGGCCTGTCTGCTGAATTGATTGGCGGTGCCTATGAGGCGAAGGAACTGGATGCGAAGGCCGCGATCAATCAGGCCAGCTATATGGCGGCAGCTGTTTGAAGCGTTCCCGTTTTCTATAGCTCTATTTAATCGGTTGCCTCTGCTGCATCCGTCCGCATAACCTTTCCATAAATCCAGCCGATACCGATCAAGGCGATACCGAGGCCGAGGAAAGACAAGATACGCAAAATACCCTCAAGCTGAGCGGCGTCGATCAGGAATACCTTGAACGTCACCAAAGTCAGCAAGAGAAGCCCCGCGATCCGCAGCAAGGCGTTGGTGGTCTGGATACCGCGCGCCAGCCATGCAATAGCGAGCACCAGCAATCCGGCGCTATAGAGATAGGTCTCGGTCGAAGTGAAGGGCGGGGTAGCGATATCTGTGCCATGGACGGCTTGACGGACAGTGACCATCACTGCGGCAATGGCTGCCAGCAGGCTGGCAATTTCCAGAGACCGGACCAACCGGGGCAAGGCAGCCGCGATCGTTTCTGTCCGCGCGTAAAACCACAGCCATAAGGTCATAGCGACAAAGTGCAGCGTGCCCAGATTGGCTATCGGCGCCGGGCCCATGGCCTGTTTGACGTTGGTCGGGCTGAGTAGCAAAATATCGAAATAGACGAAGCGGGCAAGGGCCAGACCAGCCAGAGCAAGGCCCAATGATTTGAGCGGTGTTGCAAGCTTCTCGGACCATGTCTTTCTCAGCAACAACCAGCCGCCTAGTGCCAGCAAATGCGTGAACACAGCGCGCTCGGCAAAACCATAGGCAACGAAATCCTCAATCGGCCCGATGGCGAGCGGCTGTTTCAGCAGCAAATAGATAAAGCCGCCGGTGGTGATCAGGCCGATGCCGGCGATGATTTTAGAAAGCACCTTGCCGAAATTGTCGCGGAAGACGTAAGCGATGGCGACAATTGCGATAGCTGGAACCAACAGTTCGATGGCTGTCGAACCAACGCTTGGCAGATAGCGATAGAGATCTGTCTCGCCTCCGAGAGACCCGAACAGAGCTTCCAGCAAACCCTCTGCATTGAACAGCATGATGAAACCGCCAAGACCGATGGCCAGAGCCGATTGCACGATAATCGACTTGCGCTGAGTAAATCCGGCCCAGGCAGCAAGACTGCCGGCCACCGCGATCGCGACCAGAGCGGCGAGGCTGTCTGGCGTCCATATCCAGAGGGCGATGGCGATTAGGATCGCGGTAACCGCACTGGCCGCTGGCTGCACAAACGGCTCGCTGGCAGCACGTATGCGCCAGGCCATGAGACCGGTGGTAAGAGCCGTAGCGACACAGATGCCGGCCCAGATATTTTCACTCCAATCAAAGCCGCCAAGCGCCGCAGTGATCAACAGCATTGCGGTAGGCGCTGAAAGGCCGATGAGGGACCACATCCAACCGCTTTTTTCGCGCAAGGTAAAAATATGACCAGCGCCGCCGAACAGAACCGTCAGGCCAATCGCCGCGAACAGTGTCATCCGGTCTGCATATATGTTGTAAAAGGCGGTTGCGACCATGGCCAGAGACAGGCCAAGCGCGCCGGCAACAGCCGGTGTCATCGCTTCATCACGCCAAGCGAGAGCGATAGCAAAAATGGCCAGGACGCCAAAGAACAGCCAGCTCATCAGAGAAAATTCGATTAACGGGGCTAGCAGCATCAGCTGCAACAGACCGACGCCGAGCGGTATCGCCTGCATAACAACTTTGGGAATGCCAAAGCTGGTGCCGGTGCGAGTGATGGTGAGCACGCCGCCAATGGCGAGCAGTACAATAAATGCGCCGACAAACGGCACATCGCCGCTGAGGTCCATGAACAACAAGGCGGTTGTCCAGATAACACTGCCGCCCGTTGCGAGAAGCGCCAACCAAGCCCAGCCGCGATGGATTGCGAGGCCGAAAAGGCCTGCGGTGAATACCCCGAGGTAGATGAGCAAAGGCGCGACTGATTCTGGACCAAGGCCAGCAACATAAGGTGCGGCAAAGCCGCCCAGCAGACCCATGATCGCCGTTGGCGGGCCGTGCCGCTGCGACAGCACGAAAGCCAATATGGTGACCGCTACGACGCCGCCGAGAGCAGTATAAAGGCCCAGCAACTGGTATAGTTCACTGGCCATGTAGAGTGTGGCGTAGAGCACGGCGATTCCAGCGCCGGCGATGCTGTGACCGATGCGCACATCATCTGTGAAGATCTTGCCGAATTTGGGAATCCTGTAGCCAAATTCGCTCAGGCCGATGAGCAGCAGTCCGAACAAAGCGGCGGTGATACAGCGCGCTGTTGGTCCGAATAGCCCTGCCTCGATTGAAAAGCGGACTAGGAAGAAACCGGCGAAAATCAGCGCTATACCGCCAATCCAGATGGGAAGCTTGCCGCCAATCAGGTCTTCAAATCGTTTCGCCGCGCTGGGGGGGGGGTGTTTCGGTTCCTCGTTGGCTGGCGGTGGTGGAGGAGAAGTCGGCTGATAAACGCGCCGGGATACCGGTTCTGGCGCTGGTGTAGCGACGCGCTCGGGCTTGACTGTCTCCTTGGCTGCGCGTTTCACCGGCTCGACTGGCTCTGGTTTTGGTTTCGGCTCGGCTGGTGCGGTGGGTTCTGTGGCAACGGCTTGGCTGGTTTCAACCGCAGTTTGATCCGCCCGGTCTTCGAGTATCGCTATCCGGTTGCGCAGCGAGGCAATGGTGCTGCGGGAATCGAATACCAGCACCGTGAGGACAATAATTCCGACAAAGACCAGGAATTCCATTCACTTATCCCCGTTCAGCAGATATTCTTGCCAGAATAGAAGTGATGCCCAGAACTGGTAGTCTGCATTGGCTTTCTTGCGAAAACCATGACCTTCGTTTTTGGCAAGCAGATGCCAAGCAGGCCGGTCATTGGCGCGAACTGCCTCGACAATCTGGTCCGCTTCGCTGGCCGGCACGCGCGGGTCGTTGGCGCCGGTCACCACCATCAACGGGATATCAATTTCACTTGCGCGCCGCAGGGGACTGATTTCTTCCAGTTTAGCGCGCTGTTCGGGTATGCGTTCGTCGCCATATTCAACCCGGCGCAGATCGCGGCGATAGGGCTGCGTATTTTCCAGGAAAGTGACGAAGTTGGATATGCCGACAATTTCCAGTCCGGCCTTTAACTTGTCGCCATAGCGGAGCATCGAGGCCAGCGTCATATAGCCGCCATAACTGCCGCCGGTGACCGCGATGCGGCGCTTGTTGATGCGCTTGTCCTTTCGCAAATGAGAAAGGAAAGCACCGATGTCCTTCACGCTGTCTTCCCGCCGGAACGGACCGTTGTCGAGGGCGACAAACCGTTTGCCGAAACCGGTGGACCCGCGCACATTGGGATAGAAGATTGCGATACCCAGCTCGTTGATCAGATAATTGTTTCGGCCTAGAAACCGCGGCGTGGCCTGTCCTTCCGGCCCGCCATGAATATTGATGATCAGCGGACGTCTGCCCTTATGCTTTTCGGGATCGGGCCTGTACAGAAAGCCGGACATTTTCTCGCCATCGAAACTGGTAATTTCCACCAGTTCCGGCGCGACGTTATTGGCGGCATCCAGCCCGCCGGTTTCGCTTCTTGTCCAGCGTGTGATGGCCAGTGTTTTGGGGTTGAGGCTGTAACTGTCACTACCAGTCTGGTTAGCGTTAAGCGTGAAACCAAGCTCTCCCCATGGTGCGAATTTAATCCCGCCAATCACGCCCGCCGGCAGATCAGTCACCGTACGAACCGCACCGCTTTGCACATCATAGATTTTCAACACGGAACGGCCTGCCTGATTGACTTCATAGGCGATCCAGCGGCCATCCTTGCTAATATCAAAGTCGGAAATATCCCAGATTTTCTCGTCAATAACCGGTTCAAACATGGCTGTTTCCAGATTGACGGTACCGAGCCGCTGGACATCGCTGCCATCATCCGACGCCGCCCAAAGGCGACCGTCCGGCGCAAATTGCAGACCGTTATAGGCAACCGGATTGCTGCTGTTGGTCAGCTTGCGCGATGTGCCATTGGCGATATCGATAAGATGAAGCTGGTTATCGGTGACCGATACATAGTTGAAAACCAGCAGGTGCTTGTCATCGGGCGAAAAGTCGATCGGAAACCAGCCGCCACCGGAAGACGCGACCAGCATGACGGCGCTATCGGGCTTTGCCGGGTTCATCAGGTAGATGTCGTTATAAAGCCCGGTGCGCTTGTTGGACCCGAATGCCAGCAAATTGCCCTTGCTGGACCAGGGACCAAGACTGTTGCGACTCTTGCCATCAGTCAGCATTTTCGGGACGCCGTCTTTCAGCGCAAAAATCTGGTTCACCTCATTGCCGCCAATGTCCTTCTGGAACAACAAGGCGGATCCGTCCGGTGCGTAACTGGCTGACCGCGCGGGCTCGTCTCCAAAGGTCAGTTGCTCGCGCGCGCTGAGCGGCTGGGCAATTTTGTGTAGCTGGCTGGTGTCGGCAAAACGGGTGCGAACCAGCATCGCTCTGGTCACGGGATCCCAATCGACAAAACGTGCGGTCCGGAACTCCATGTAGGGGCGGGTTTTTTCCACCACGGACATTGGAATGTCAGGGACCTGGTCGGTCACGAGTGCAGCCGGTTTGGGGGCGATGACATCTGCAGGTTCTTCCGCTGCAAGTGCGGCCGGGGCAAAAATTTGCAATGATACAGCAACCAGCGCGCCGATAGATATAATGCGCATTCAGCGCTTCTCCCTGCTGAGTTTAGTTTATGCTTATGGACTAACAGCATAAAAAGCAATTAGGGGAGGAGAATGATCTGCGACACCAGCCCTTTCATATTGCTCGATGACGCGCGGGATGGCGGTGAAGCTGTGCCAGCCCGGCTGTACAGAGATCCGCTCGAGATACTGCAGGCCCACACGCCGGCAGAGCTGAGCGCGGTGCTGGACCAACTGGGAGAAGCGAAAAAACGCGGGCTCCATGCAGCGGGTTACATGTCCTATGAAGCAGGCCTCGCCATGGAAGGACGGTTGGTTAAATATCTGCCCGACGAGCGGGCTTGCCCGCTGGCATGGTTTGGGTTGTTCAAGGATTACAGCCTGTTGGAGCCAGATTCTGTATTGAGGCAGCTTCCCGACGCGAAAGGCGCATGGTTGGGCAGCCTGAAGCCCGGACTTACTAGGCAGGACTATTACCACGCTTTCCAAAGGGTGCAGGATTATATTCTCGCTGGTGACATCTATCAGGCCAATCTCACTTTTCGGGCTTATGCAGCCTATGCTGGCCACCCCCTCGCTCTTTATGCGGCGATCCGGGACCGGGCGAAGGCAGGCTATGGCGGCGCCATATTTGATGGTAAAAATTGGATGCTGTCCTTTTCGCCGGAACTGTTTTTCGCAATGAAAGACGGCCGGATTACGGCAAAACCAATGAAAGGAACAGCGGCGCGCGTGTCTGACGCCACCGCCGACGCAGCGGTTCGGGCGGAGCTACAGAGCGATCCCAAACAGCGCGCTGAAAATCTGATGATTGTTGATCTGTTGCGCAATGATCTGTCCCGGGTCGCGGAACCCGGCAGTGTGGAGGTGCCTGAGCTTTTCCATGTGGAAAGCTATCCAACGATCCATCAGATGACCTCGACCGTAACCGCCTGGCTGGCCGATAATTATGGTGCCGTTGACCTGTTGCGCCAAATATATCCCTGCGGGTCGATCACCGGTGCGCCCAAAATCAGGGCCATGGAGATTATCGATGAACTGGAAAAGGACCAGCGCGGCATTTATTGCGGTTCCATCGGGCGGATTGATGCCCGCGGCGATGCAGCATTTAATGTCGCCATCCGGACATTCTTTCTGACGGAGGGCCAAGAAAGTCTTTCCATCGGGCTTGGCTCTGGCATAGTGGCAGACTCTGTCGGGGGTGACGAATGGCGGGAATGCCTTGCCAAAGGGAGATTTGCAGCTTTGGATGATCGCGGTGAACAGGTGTCAGGCGATAGAATTCCCGTCGATTTGATCGAGACAATGGCCTTCGATCCCGAACTTGGCATCCTTCGTCTCGAAGCACATCTGGAACGGATGAAGGCCAGCGCCGCCGCGCTAGAATTTGAATTTGACCGCCATGCCGCGCGCAACACGATACAGGCCATCACCTTTCATCAGGACAAACCGGCCAAGGTGCGATTGATGCTGTCTCGGTCGGGAGCGATTGCAATAGAACTGCAGCCGATGCCGGAACCACTTAATGAGCCGGTGGTAGTCAAACTCGCACCCATGCAAGCAAATGCCCAAGATTACCGCCTGCATCACAAGACCAGTGACCGCAGTGTTTATGATGCTCCGGACGTGAAAGGCGATGCGCATCCGATATTTTACGATTCAGACGGCTATCTCACTGAAGGTGCCATCTGGAACATATTTGTGGAGCGCGATGGCAAGCTGGTGACACCGCCTCTTTCACGAGGCCTGTTGCCGGGAATATTGCGCCGGGAATTGCTGGAAAGCGGCGAGGCGATGGAGGCAGATTTGCAGGCTGGGGATTTAGACAGCGGTTTCTATGTAGGAAATAGTTTACGAGGTCTGGTGAAGGCCGAACTCGCCTAAATAAATCTACTCGCTTTTGATGGAGATATTTATGACTGATCATCTGGAAACCATGGCCGTGCATGCCGGAACCGAACCGGACCCGGCGACCAACGCTCGGATCACACCGATCTATCAGACCGCCTCTTATGTGTTCGATGATGTCGATCATGCAGCGGACCTGTTCAATCTCGACACTGTGGGCAATATTTATACCCGCATCATGAACCCGACCAACGGCGCGCTGGAGGGCAAGATTGCGGCGATGGAAGGCGGCGCGGCAGCGCTGGCGGTGGCTTCTGGCCATGCGGCCCAATTGCTGATTTTCCATGTGCTGATGGATCCCGGCGCACATATTGTTGCGGCGAAAAAGCTTTACGGCGGTTCGCTCAACCAGCTTGGGTATAGTGTCAAGAAATTCGGCTGGAACGTGACTTTCGTAGATGCTGACATCCTGGATGAAGTTAAAGGCGCGATTACCGATGATACGCGCTGTGTCTTCATCGAAAGCCTCGCTAATCCGGGCGGTGTCGTACAGGATATTGCGGGCATTGCCGATATTGCCCATGCGGCAGGCATCCCCTTGATTGTTGACAACACCATGGCTTCGCCAGCGCTTTGCCGTCCTATCGAACATGGCGCAGATATCGTGGTGGAAAGCGGCACCAAATTTCTCGGTGGTCATGGCAACAGCATTGCTGGCCTGATCGTGGACAGCGGTAAGTTTGACTGGACCAAAAGCGAGAAATTCGCCTTTTTGAACCAGCCCAATCCATCCTACCATGGGAAGATATTTACCGAGGCCTTTGGTCCGGTTGCCTTCATATTGGCTGCACGTGCGCTTTCGTTGCGCGACCTTGGTCCTGCTCTGGCGCCGATGAACGCTTTTAACATCCTGACCGGTATGGAAACATTGACGCTGAGGATGGAGCGGCATTGCGACAATGCGCTGGCACTCGCGAAATGGCTGCAGGGCCGTGACGAGGTGAGCTGGGTATCCTATGCTGGTTTGCCCGACAGCGAATATCACGCGCTGGCTCGGAAATATCTTGATGGCAAAGGCGGCGCGGTATTCACCTTTGGTTTGAAAGGCGGATATGATGCGGGTACCAAACTGGTCTCCGCGGTGAAGATGTTCAGTCATCTTGCCAATATCGGTGACACCCGTTCGCTGATCATTCACCCGGCCTCGACCACCCATAGCCAGTTGTCGGGTGACGAGCTGGTCGCCGCTGGCGCTGGTCCGGATGTCGTGCGCGTCTCAGTTGGTATCGAGCATATTGATGATATTATAGCGGATATGGCCCAAGCGCTTGAATCCCTGTGATGAGTGAAGGCGACGGGGCAGACGCTAAAGCGCGGCACGTTGATCAAATCCATTCGCCTGACTGGCGATGCGCAGGAAATTGATTGCAAGCGTGAGGGGATAAAAGGCCTCGTCCTGCGGGCCAAATTTGTAAAAAAGCGCAGCTGATTCCTAACCGATCATGAAACGCCTGTTAAAAGACCATGAAAACAGTCGACAGCGATCTCCTGCACTTTTAGGTCAGCGATATTCCCGTTCGAACAACTGATTGTTACAAAATTCCTGCTTGTTTTGTCATGATCCTATTGCGCGATAGCACAGACAGGATTATGCGCTGTTTTTAACGTCTTGAAACAGGACTCTCCCCATGACTCAATCACCACTCAAACTTTCCCAAGCTCTTGGCAGAATTCAACCCTCCGCAACCATGGCCATGTCTGGCCGGGTGACCGAGCTCAAAGCACAGGGCATTGATATTATTGGCCTTTCTGCCGGTGAACCGGATTTTGATACGCCGGATTTTGTCAAGGAAGCGGCCATCAAGGCGATCCAGGATGGCGACACCAACTATACGACAGTTGATGGTACGATAGCGGTGAAAGAGGCGGTGGCCGCCAAATTCCTGCGCGACAATGACCTGACCTATGCGCCGTCCCAAATTTCGGTGAATAATGGCGGCAAACATACGTTGTTCAATGCTTTGGTGGCGACACTCGACGCAGGTGATGAGGTTATTATTCCGGCGCCCTATTGGGTAAGCTATCCCGACATAGTGAATTTTGCTGGCGGTACGCCGGTGATCATCAAGGCGGGCGCGGACCAGAATTACAAGATTACGCCGGAGCAGCTGACGGCCGCGATCACGCCTAAAACCAAATGGCTGATCCTCAACTCGCCATCCAACCCAACCGGGGCCGCCTATAGCGGCGAGGAACTGAAAGCTCTCGGCGAGGCGCTGTTGCCGCATCAACAGGTGATGGTGATGACCGACGATATGTATGAACATATCTGGTATGCCGATTTTCCGTTCACCACGATCGCCCAGGTCTGTCCTGATCTTTATGATCGCACCCTGACGGTCAGTGGTTGTTCCAAGGCCTATGCGATGACAGGCTGGCGGATCGGTTTTTCCGGTGGTCCGGAATGGCTGATCGGTGCTATGCGCAAGCTGCAGTCACAGTCTACATCCAACCCAAGCTCCATCTCGCAGGCGGCTGCAGTTGCGGCGCTAAACGGTCCGCAGGATTTTCTGGCAGAACGGAACGCCGCTTTCCTGAAACGCAGAGATCTGGTGGTATCGATGATGAATGATACGCCAGGCCTCCATTGTCCGACACCAGAGGGCGCCTTTTATGTCTATCCCGACGCAAGCGAACTGATGGGCAAGACGACACCGAAGGGCAAAATAATCGAGAATGATCAGGACCTGATCGGCTATTTTCTTGATGAGGCGCAAGTGGCAGCAGTCCATGGCGGCGCTTTTGGTCTCTCGCCAGCTTTTCGTATCAGCTATGCGACGTCGGAAGATATATTGCGGGAAGCGTGCACCAGAATACAGCGGGCCTGCGCGGCGTTAACTTAATTCCCTCAGGCGCCGGGCGCGGGAGTTTTCTGTTTAACCTCAGGCGCCGGTCGGCCTTGCCTCGTTACGCTCGGACGACGCTCTAGGGCGTTGCGCAGACGGTCGCGCTGATCCGACGCATCGCGTTGGCAAGCGCGACTGCGCGCCCGAGCTTATGCGAGGAAAGCCAAGCGGGCGGATGCCCGCGCCCGGCGCTTGAGGTTAATCAATAAAGATTCCCTTCACCCGCTGAAACTGAATGTCGTCCTGTGATGGCGTTCACAACGTGGCAAGCAATCCTATATTATCAGTGTAACCAATTCAGGGGTCGCTCCGAACAGAGGGTAACCACAAGGAAAACAAAATGCCCAGTTTTTTGAAATCAGATTTAACCTATAGCCTGAGCGGCGGCTTCATCCTGGGGGCGCTAGCCCTGTTCTTCATGCAACCCTCCGAGGATCAGCAGGAGTTTAGCGAGAACCTCGCTCCAACGATGAGTGTTGCTACCCAGGTAGTGAGTTAAATCCAGCAAGAATACGGGGCGCCTGATATGAACAGAATTTTGCCAAAACTAGCGATTGCCGGTATCAGTGTTGCGGCCTTTGGTGGACTTTGGGCCACCGTTAGCACAACTGACCCAAGCAGTCAGAGCGCTCCCAGCCTGTTTACCAGTGAAGCCCATGCGGCTGAAAAAGCCACGATCATTCCTGCTCCTCGAATCAATGCCTCGGAAAAAGGCAAACGCGCTGTTGCGATATTTGCCGGCGGTTGTTTTTGGGGTGTCGAAGGCGTGTTTGAACATACCAAAGGTGTGATCAGCGCAGCATCAGGCTACCATGGAGGCACCAAACGCAGTGCGAATTACAAGCTGGTCAGCGCGGGCATGACCAATCATGCCGAAGCGGTGCGCGTCGTTTATGACCCGAGCGTCGTTAGTTATGGCAAGCTGATGCAGGTTTTCTTTTCGGTGGTAGCCGATCCGACAACTTTGAACGCGCAGGGCCCCGATCGCGGCAAACATTATCGTAGCGCGTTGATCCCAACCAACAATGCACAGGCTAAGGCGGCCCGCGCTTATCTGGCGCAGCTTGGCAAAGGCAAATATTGGAAACGGCCCATCGTGACCAAGATTGAAGCCTATAAAGCGTTCTATCCCGCCGAAAGCTATCATCAGGATTTCATGCAGAAAAACCCGCGTCAGGGTTATATTGTACGCTGGGACAAACCCAAGATCGCTAATCTGAAGCGTCATTTCCCCAAACAATATCGTGCAAAACCCGTAACCTAGGCACGGTTTTTAAAAGTCGCGCAAAAAGTTACGCCCATTTAACCGGGTGTTAGTTTTGCCGTATTATACATGGCAGGATCGTATCACAGAACGGACAAGTCCATGGTATCGCAAAATTTCGAATTTGCTATCGCGCTGACGTCCATAGTTGTGGGTATGGCTTTTATTTGGGTTGCACATAAACACCCCAATTAATCGCCACTACCGCCTCATTTGGGACAGAGCACCATCAGCATCTGACGGCCTTCCAGCTTTGGATAGGCTTCAACCTTGGCGGTTTCCTTCATGTCTTCCTGCACTCGCTGCAATAATTGCATACCAAGTTGCTGATGTGACATTTCACGACCGCGAAAGCGCAGCGTGACCTTCACCTTGTCACCGTTGTCGATGAACTTGTTAACATTGCGCATCTTCACCTGGTAATCATGATCGTCGATATTGGGACGCATCTTGATTTCCTTGACGTCCTGTACCTTTTGGGTTTTGCGCGCCGCATTGGCCTTTTTCTGGGCCTCATATTTAAATTTTCCAACGTCCAGAAATTTTGCGACCGGCGGAGAAGCGTTAGGCGAAACCTCTACGAGGTCCAGGCCAACATCCTTGGCTCGCTCGATCGCTTCGCCAGTGTTCATGACGCCGAGGTTTTCGCCCCTGTCGTCGATGACCCGCACAGTGTCGGAAATGATCAGATTGTTGAAACGTGGACCGCCTTTTACGGGCGGCGTGGGACGGCGTGGTGGTGCAGCTATGTTAAATACTCCTAAAAAATCAAATGAAAGCGGCCAATAGCGGGAAATCGCTAGGGTCGCAAATTGTATATATACTTAATGGCTGGGAACCCCAGGATCAATGGTTGGTGTGATCCTGTGAATCTGAACCCGCAGGTATTTTTTTGACCGGCACGGCATCATGCTTTTCCAGCCATTCACGCATCTGCGCGATTTCTTTGGTCTGGCTTTCGATAATCGTTTCGGCCAGCGCCCTGGTTTCAGGGTCTTTTCCATATTCCAAAACGATTTCCGCCATATCCACGGCGCCCTGATGGTGCGGGATCATCCCCTGCATGAAGGCGATATCCGGATCCGGATCGATGACACCCATGCCCTCGTGCATCCTTGCGTTGGCTTGTTCATAAGCTATTTCGGCTGCACTTTTGTCTGTGGCACCGCCGCGCACAATTTCCATATCCGGCTCGTTTGCAGTGTTTTCAGGGCTGCAGCTGGTCAGAAACAGACCAGAAGCAACAAGTGCAGTTACGCCAATTTTCATATCAATCTCCTGTCAGATCCGGTGCCAATGCTTCTTCCTTGAGCATCGCAACAGCCTCATCAAGCGTCAGGAACATCTGTTCCTTTTGCCCCAGTTTTCGCAGGGCCACTTTGCCTTCTTCGGCCTCACGCATGCCAACGACGAGGATATTTGGCACTTTCGCCAGTGAATGCTCGCGCACCTTATAGTTGATCTTCTCGTTGCGGAGGTCGGCCTCGACCCGGATACCGGCGGCTTTCAACTTCTCCGTCACCTTTTTCGCATAGTCATTGGCATCCGTGACAATCGTTGCAACAACCGCCTGTGTGGGCGCGAGCCATAACGGCATTTTTCCGGAATAATGCTCAATCAATATGCCGATAAATCGTTCATAGGAACCGAAGATCGCACGGTGAAGCATGATCGGGCGGTGCCGCGCGCCATCCTCGGCAATATAGCTTGCATCCAGACGTTCGGGCAAAACCCTATCAGACTGGATCGTGCCAACCTGCCACGTGCGGCCAATCGCATCGGTGAGGTGCCATTCCAGCTTGGGCGCATAAAAGGCGCCTTCCCCGGGCAATTCTTCCCAGCCATATTCTTCTGTGGCCATGCCCGCAGCATGAACGGCGTCGCGCAACTCGGCCTCTGCCTGATCCCATATTTCATCGGAGCCGAAACGCTCGTCAGGGCGAAGCGCGAGCTTGATGGCATAGCCTTCAAAACCCATTTCTTTGTAGACTTGGTCCGCCAGTTCGCAGAATTTCTTGACCTCATCAACAATCTGATCTTCACGGCAGAATATATGGGCATCATCCTGCGTGAATTGCCGGACCCGCATCAGGCCGTGAAGCGCACCATGCGGTTCGTTGCGGTGGCAGCAGCCATTCTCGTAAATTCGCAGCGGCAGATCGCGATAGCTCTTGATGCCCTGTTTGAAGATCAGGACATGGGCCGGGCAATTCATCGGCTTGATCGCCATCATGTCGGCGTCCGAGGATACCAGCGGCGCATCATCGTCGACGCTGGGAATCTCGTCAGGCACAACGAACATATTCTCGCGATATTTGCCCCAATGGCCGGACTGTTCCCATTGACGCGCATCCATGATTTGCGGCGTTTTTACTTCGTTATAGCCAGCATCATCAACAGCACGGCGCATATAGGCTTCCAGCTCGCGCCAAATCATATAGCCCTTGGGATGCCAGAATATGCTCCCCATGGCTTCGGCCTGAATATGGAACAGGTCCATTTCCTGGCCCAGTTTGCGGTGATCGCGCTTGGCGGCTTGTTCGAGCCGTACGAGATGTGCATTAAGCTGTTTCTTGTTGAGCCAGCCGGTGCCGTAAATACGCGATAATTGCGGATTACGCTGGTCGCCGCGCCAATAGGCACCGGAAACGCGCATCAGTTTAAACGCCTTGGGATCAAGCTTGCCGGTGGAGGGCAGATGCGGACCGCGGCACATGTCCATCCAGTCATCACCAGACCAATAGACGCTGATTTCGTCGCCTTCGGGCAGCTCGGCGGCCCACTCGGCCTTGAACTTTTCGCCGTCTTTTTCCCACAATGCGATCAGATCGTTACGCTCCCACACTTCGCGGCGCAGCGGTTTGTCTGCGTTGATGATCCGCCGCATTTCTTCTTCAATCTTGGGGAGATCGTCATCGGTGAACGGGTCGCCCGCAGGCGCGAAGTCATAGTAAAAACCATCATCCGTCGATGGACCAAAGGTAATCTGCGTACCTGGATAAAGCTTCTGCACCGCCTCTGCGAGCACATGGGCAAAATCGTGGCGCGCCAGTTCCAGCGCGTCTTCCTCATCCCTTGAAGTGATCAGGGCAAGCTCGGTATCCTCTTCCAGCGGCCGCATGATGTCACGAACTTCGCCGTCAATACGCGCGGCCAAAGCCGCCTTGGCGAGGCCCGGACCGATATCCGCCGCAATTTGTGCCGGTGTGGTACCCGATGCCACTTCACGCGCGCTGCCGTCGGGAAGGGTGATTTTGATCATCTTGGTCATCGGGTTTTCAATCTTTAAAGTTCACACAGTTCTCACCAAAGAACGCCAGAAAACGGCGATCCATAGATTTTCATTGCCTTAGTCCATGGTCCGGCCAAGTCAACCGCCGTCCGCCTTTCAGACAACAAGCCTTTTTGATATGGTGATTGAAGACGTTTTTCTGAAGTACAGAAGCGGCGCGCAGGAAAGTAAGGATGCAAATGAAGATCTGGTTTTTTCTAGGACTTGCAACGGTGCTGTTATTATCGGCTTGCACCACCACGAAATCTGCCAAGCCGTTGGTTTCGACGGCTGCGCGAGGTGAGCGGATCGATTTGCCGAACGGAGCTCAATTGCTGGGTGGTAGGCATTTTACTGTCCTGGTTGAAGGAAAGGGCCGTGATGTCGTCCTGATTCCCGGTCTTTCAACACCCCGCACTGTGTGGGAAGCGACACGTGCCAAACTCAAAGGCCGTTATCGGCTCCATGTCATCCAGATGCGGGGTTTTGGCGATGCGCCAATGTCTGATCGAGACGGACCATTACTGGAGCCGTTTATCCGCGAGCTGACCGATTATATCGACGATGAAATTGTCGATCGCAATAATCGCCAAAAAGCGCTGTTAATTGGCCATTCGCTTGGCGGTCTGGCGACGATGAGTTTGGCGGCGCGCTATCCTCAGGGCGTCGAAAAAGCGATGATCATAGACAGCCTGCCATTTTTCGGTTTGCTATTTGGCCCGGACACCACAGTTGAAACGCTTCAGCCTCAGGCAGCTGCAATGCGGGACGCGTTGATAGCGAAAGGCAGTAGCCAAGTAGATGAGCGGACCCTGCAAACCATGTCGCGAACAGAGGCGGGGCGGGAGCAAATTGCTGCATGGGCGCGCGCAGCCGACACCGGTACAATGGCGCAGCTGACCTACGATCTGATGACGACCGATGTCCGGCCTTTGCTGCCTGGGATCACCATACCGGTCACTATGCTCTATCCGGTCGATACCAGTGTGATGGCTGAGCCACGGATTAGCAAGATGTATAAAGAGGCTTTTGCAGGGGCCAAGACCGTCACATTCGAAAAAATCGACGACAGCCGGCATTTCATTATGTTGGACAATCCTGAAGCCTATGCCGCAGCGGTGGAAAGGTTTTTGCAAGGAAATGATGGTAAGAGTGAGTAAGCTGCTATATTTTATGGATTAATCCGTTATGAGCAACAATTACTCCGTCTGGCACCGCGACGGTAAAGGTGCACGCAAACGATCGATCCGGATCGAGACTATTGGAAACACGTTCCTGTTTTTCGAAAACCAGTGGCGCAGTGAAGCCTATCATTTCGGTGATCTGGTTTATCGCGGTCTAACGGGTGGTTCGCATGTTTTTGGACTGGATGACGGGATTAAAGCCCGCCCGCATTGGCAGCTTGGTTTTACCGGTGATCCGCCGGCCGAACTGACCGGATTGCTACCCAAATATAAGCGGCCCATGCTAAGCGGTGTGGGCATGCTGATTATCGCATTTTTGTGCCTTGGAATTGTTTATTTCGGTTCTTCCCACGTTTAAGTTGATTGGCCGCGTACCTCTGCGTAGGCACAAGCACAAACGATTAGCGGAAGACTAAATGGAAGAAGATATCCTCTACATGCAGCGTCCGGGTGGTGCCAATCTCGCCTATTGTTATCGCGCAGCCAAGTCGGGTGTCAAAGGCAGCACCCTGGTGTTTCTGCCCGGCTATATGTCGGATATGGAAGGTGGCAAGGCTCTGGCGCTTGATGCATGGGCCAAGGATCAAGGGCGCGCCATGCTGCGCCTTGACTATGCCGGATGCGGGGCCAGCGGCGGGGAGTTTGAGGACCAGAGTCTGATCAACTGGCGCGATGACGTGCTGTTTTTGATCGAGAAAGTGACAGCCGGTTCCATTACTCTGGTGGGTTCGTCCATGGGTGGCTGGTTGATGCTGCTGGTTGCGCTTGCCCGGCCGATGCGGGTGAAAGCGCTGGTCGGTATTGCTGCGGCTCCCGATTTTACCGACTGGGGGTTCACGCAGGAACAGAAAATGACGATTCTGCGGGAAGGCAAGCTGGAAGAGCATAGCGAATATAGCGAAGACCCCTATGTCACGACCAATATTTTCTGGCAGTCGGGCGAGGCTAATCGCCTTTTGCACAAGGAAATCGCATTTGATGGAGCGGTGCGGTTACTGCACGGACAGGAGGATGCTGACGTGCCTTGGGCCTATACTCTGGAGATCGCCAAGAAAATGCGTTCAGCGAACGTGCAGATGCATTTGGTAAAGGACGGAGATCACCGCCTGTCACGCGATCAGGATATTGAGCTTTTGATCGACGTGGTTTCGCGGCTGGATTGAATGTAACTGAAAGAAAGCCGTTAGTGGTGAGCTTGTCGAACCACATTTATCGACTATCGCAAAACACCCTTTGACAGACTCGGGGCCGATGGAATTTTATTCATGTTCATTTCCGCATTCCTTATCCTTGCCCAATCGACTTCACCTTTTGGATCACCGGTTCCGCAGACAATTAACCCCTCTGCGCCGATGACGATGACCGAAGTCCGGTTCAACGAATGTGTCGATCTGGCGGTCGACGATCCGGCAAGCGGCGTTGTGGAGGCCAATAAGTGGCGCATAGAAGGCGGGGGATTTCTGGCGCGTCACTGCCTCGGCTTTGCCTATGCGGAACAGTTTAACTGGATAGCGGCGACAAGAACCTTTGCCGAAGCCGCCAGAGAGGCGGAGGTTGCCAAATATCCCCGCGTTGCCAATTTTTGGGCACAGGCAGGTAACGCGGCACTGGCCGGAAACGAAGCGCAAAAGGCGCTGGAATATCTTAATGCCGCGCTGGTGCAGGGCAGTTTGATCGGGTTGGAGAAGGGCGAAGTTCATCTCGATCGAGCCCGGGCGCATGTCGCTTTAAATGACTATGAGGCGGCCAAAAAAGAATTCGTGATGGTGCACAAGCTGGCTCCGCAAGACCCGCTCGGCTGGCTGCTATCTGCAACACTGGCAAGACGGATGGGAGACCTTGCGATCGCCAAGGCCGATATCGCAGTTGCTGCCAAACTGGCAGAACGCGACCCGGCTATTGCTCTGGAAGCGGGCAATATTGCTTATGCCGGCGGCGACGCTGAACAGGCCAAGATTAACTGGGAAAAGGCGGTTGAAATCGATGCCGAAAGCCGTTCGGCCAAAGCGGCACAGAAATATCTTGCACAGCTTGTAGCAACCGTCGCCGAATAGGATTTACATCGCCAGGCTTTTCAATCCTTTTGACGGGCGATACAAGCCTCGCACAGCAACAAAAGAAAGCCTCATTGCCATGACCAACAAATATCTTTTACCACTTTTGTCGGCTCCTCTCATGCTGGCAGCTTGTGGCAGTGGTGGAGATGGCAGTCCAACAGAAGGCGAGTATAAACAGACGGTCAAAATTACCGAGCTGGACTTTCCGGGCATATCGGCGGACGTTAAAGAGCGAACTATCGCGCAAATGGAACAGGCGGCTGGCGGCGGCACTGGTGGTCTTTTTTGTATGAAAGGCGGCGACAATGGTCAGCAATGGAAAGAGGCGGCCAAGCAAATGTCCGGAGCTTTGGGCGGTCAATGCGAAACCATCAAGGACGAGGGGTCGGCGACTTCACTTGATCTGGAAATGACCTGCAAAGGCACAGCCAAAGGCGATATCAATATTGTCATGACCGGACAGGCTAACCCTGACGGTTATGACAGCACTATGTCATTCGACATAAAAGATCCGGACAGCGGCGAAACTGCCAAACTGGCCATGAATATCGGTGCAGAGCGTCAGGGCGATTGTCCAAGCTAAGCCATCAACTTTCCGTAGGCTCCAGCCAGCCGTGATAATGGACCATCAGTCCGACGACCGGTAAAATAATCGGCACATCGAAGTGGAACTTTCCATCGCCGTCCCATTCGCTTGCCGGTGATTGGGGGGCGAGGAAGAGTGGCAGCGGAACAAACCAGAATTTCCAGCCAGTCATTTCCATCCGAAGGCCATTATCTGTGCTCGGCAAAGCAAACAGAAACTGAAAAGGTCCGAAGCGCTCGGTTAGATGATCGCCGGTTTTTTGCAGGCGACTGGAAAAAGCATTTCCCGAAAAGCGGCGTGTCCAGGTTTCACCTGTCTCATCAACTGCAATGTGAACGTTGAGATCATGTACGCCGGCTGACGGAAATCCGAAAATTTTCGCAGCCAGTTTGGCAAAGGGGTTTGTGCCATTCGCAACCTGTGCTTTGCCCCGAAAGCCGCCATCGCGAACAACGCTGTGCAGTTTTTGCAAGCTGGACGGCAGCTTGGTGAATTCGGAGCCCATGACCCGCTGGTAAAGCGATGGTCCCGGGTCGACGGCCCGGGTCTGATGAGAAATGGCATAGCCGTCAAACAGCGGCTGAAATTCTGCCACCGTGAGAAGTTTGCTGGCATCATATGCACCGGATTCTAGCTGCCCCTGCAGTATTTTTTCAGTCAGGATCACGGCAGCAAATGTCGGGATTTGCGGGCCATCGCCTTTTCGGGCAATCAAGGTCCAGCTTTTCTGGCAGGGCTGATCATCCTTGTGGCCGAACAGGTCTACTTTCATTGCGGATATGTCAGAACCCATAGCACGGGTCATGTTTTGCAATCTGAGCAGAGCCTTCGCCATTGGTTTTAGCGACCCGATCCAGCCCCAGCGCACAGGCCAGCTTGCAAGCCATAATGCCCGATTCTGAAATCCCAGCTCCGTACCTGCACGAAAATGAACAGCAGGCTGGTTGGCAAACTGTCGGGGCACAAGATCCAAGTCGGGAACGTCTGCCAGTCCGACCAGGCGATTATCAATCACCGGTGAGCCATGCAGAGCAAAACTGACATGACCCATGTCTTGCCAACCATAACCGGTTTGCCATTGTCCTCCGCGCCGTATCGTTATCGGCTTTCCAACATAGCTGAGAATGGCTTTGCTGACCGATGGTCCTGCGGCGGCCTTGTTGGAAGCGCTGATCGCTATCTCGATTGCCTGGATCCGAAAAGGCTCTGATGCCAAATGGCGGATCACTGCTCCCGACAGGGCAGGTACGCTGGATGCGCCGGAAATGACCGGAACTCCGGCGTTGGTAGCGATATTGTTCAGCCTGTCGATGCCGCACACAAAATCCCGGCTATCGGCCAGATCGAGATACGGGACGGCGGCTTTAATGCACTGTTCTACAAGCTGATAGCTGCTGCCTTGAAACGGACCCGCAGCGTCGATGACAATATCCGGTTCGTGCCGCGCAAGGATGGTCGCAATATCTCCATTACGGTCTGCCTGCACAGGTTCGGCATTTTGGATTGCCTGACAGAATTGCCTGGCTTTTTCGAGATTGCGTCCGGCCGCCAGGACATGGTGACCACGCGCCGCAAGTAACTGAGACAAACGCCCTCCAAAGCCGCCATAGCCTCCGAAGATCAGGATGGTCTTCACAGCATGCGGTCTTGAAATTCCGGCTGTGGAAGCCAGCAGGTGTCGCGTTTCCCGAATATGCGATATCGGTTGCGCGCCACAAACAAATAGACCGGGTCACGCAAAAATTTCGGCAGGAAGCTCAGCGCAGAGACGGCTCTCCATGGCCAGCCAAGTCTCGCATAAATCGCCAACACTGCATCGCTGTTGCGCAGCAACCTGTTATCTTGGACAACAATCAGGGTCTCGGGATTGGCGGGATCAATATCATATTCCCGGTAAAGCGCGCTGCCAAAGTCACCTTGCATCGACGCCAGCAGAAAACGTCGCTTGTGATCATGGCGCAATATGAACTGCGCATTGGCCGAACATAAAATGCACTCCGCATCAAAAACCACAATGGCTTTTCCGGCTGTTTGCGGATGTTCGACATTACCCTGCATCGTCCCCTTATATCGCTGGAACGCAGGAAGATATCAACGGGCGGTTGTTATGATTTGCCGTTAACCGACATATAATAAAATTCAACGTTCGTTACGCCAGATTGGAAATATGGCGCGCTGGCTTTATAATCTTCGGTCTGTTGCACTCTTGCGAAGCCATTGGGAGCATCCCACTCCACAAACGTCAATTGACTAGGCGCGTTTAGCGACGTCGCATGAGCCTCCATCTTGGGATTTTTCATCTTGTAGATGAATCGCCCGCCTGCTTCATGTACGGCCTTTTCAATACCGGCCAGATAGCGCTGATAGTCTTCCGGCTTGTCCGGATTGGTCCGTGCGACGACCAGGCTGTAATATTTGTCAGGGTCAAAGGTCAGATCAAGATCATTTTCAACAGCCGCGCTGTAGATCCTGAGTTCATTCCAGGCCCCGGGCCGCAGGGCCTTAATCGCGGGCCATTGGGGCTGGTTCGCCAACTGATTTTCAGAGGCCTGATCCGGATAAGAGAAAAATATCAGTCCAGCGGGTTTGTAGTCGCTGATCACTCGATTATCGATCTTCAGCTGAACCTCTCGTTTCAGGCCGAACTTCTGACCCAGCGGCAGCGCCTGGCGATAATAGGATTGGCGGGCTGCATCAGAATCCGACTTTGCTTCTGGCATGATGATGGAGAGATACTGGCCTTTGGCAACGGTTAATCGGGAGTTTGCGGCTGTAGATTCCGGTGAAGACGATGATTGCGCCAAAAGGGCGGAAGATGGCATGGCCATTGCGACGGCAAGGGTTGAAGCCAGGTTCAGGGCAGTACGGTGGATCGTCATGGGTAGAAGCCTTTTTTGATGATTGAAATGCCTTTGAGCTATTTCGCGTTGCGATATCGCACCTTATTAGAACCGTTTTTGTTGAAATAGTGGATGTATTTTCCTTCTTTGTGGTGCAATAATGCACCAATGGAAAATTGGGATGATTATCGATTCATACTTGCGCTTGATCGGTCAGGCACGGTCCGGGCGGCAGCATTGCTGTTAGGCGTTACGCACAGCACGGTGTCGCGGCGGTTGGCGGTGATTAACGAGCGTTATGGCAAACCTGTTTTTGAACGCACAGCTGGCGGGTACCGGAAAACCGAACTGGGCGCGGAACTGGTCGAGGCTGCACAGCGGATTGAGGAGATCAGCTTTTCCGCTGATCGTCGGCGCAAGGCAAGTGAAACAGAATTATCCGGACCGATTACACTGTCCATTCCAGACGTATTGGGGCAATATCTGTTGCTCGATTATCTTGCCGATTTTTGCCGGCAATATCCGGACATAAAACTGTCACTGCTCAGCAGCTATCGTTTTGCCGACCTTGATCGATCAGAGGCAGATGTCGTGATCAGGGGTGTGGCGAAACCGCCGGATCATCTGGTGGGTCGCCGTCTTTTTCCATATGCGTTGAGCTATTATTGCCGCCGTGATTATCTTGAGAAAACCGGGCCAGCGGATCGGCGGTGGATTGTGGCCGTGACCCCTTCAGGGGCACCACGCTGGATTGCCGATAGTCCGTTTCCCGATGCGCCGGTCAGTATGATGAGTGATGACATCACTTTGCGTCACAAGGCTGCACTTAACGGCCATGGGATGATAAGGGGCGCATGTTACATGAGTGATCCAGAGCCTGACCTTATGCGCTTGCCGCAATCACTGGCGCCCTTTCCAGTAGCCGATTTCTGGGTGCTCACCCATCCCGATCTCAAGAATACGCCGCGCATAAAGTTGCTGATGCGCTTTCTAGCAGCGGCGCTTCTTGAGAATCAGGATTTGATTGAAGGGCGACATGGTTCAACATGAACAGCCGGACCGTGTCGTCTCGCTCTAATCGAGATAGAAGTTAACAGTCGTTACAACACGCACTTTCTTATATGGTGTGTCTGTCACTCCATAGCCGCCGCTATCACCGTCCCGCGAGTTGATCGAGAAATATCCCTGGGTCGCGGACTTGATCCCGCCGACATCGGTTCCGCTATCCTCGGCAAATTGCTCAGCTGATTTACGGGCGTCCTTCGTCGCCTCGGCAACCATTTCCGGTTTGATTTCATCAAGCTTGGTGAACGTATAGCTCATGCCCGAACCGTCCTCTAGGACAACACCGCGGCGGACTAGGTCAAATTGTCGGGCGACGGCCGCTTGGGCTTTCTCGATATCATCGGTGCGCAGAGACAGTCGCTGACGGATAGTGTAACGGGGGATGCCGTTACTGGTATATTGGTTCACATTGGCACCTGTGGGTTTCAATGCATCTCCTTCAAAACCCAGTTCGGTAAAAAATTTGCCGATTGCCGCAGTATCGCGATCCATATCGGCTTGTGCCTCGGCCAGATTGGTGCTTTGTGCACTGTAAGCGATCGTCCAGGTCGCGAGGTCGGCCGTAACTTCACGTTCAGCAAGTCCGCGCACAGTTACGCTGCGGTCCGCCATTTTCGAGCGAAGCAACCCATCTCCCAATAAATAGCCGCCGGCGATCAGGCCGATGGTCAGTAATCCCGCGCTAACCAGTAATACGTTATTCTTTTTATCCAGAAATTTGCTGCCTTCAACATTATCAGTCATTGCTCTTTCCCTTTCGTTCCAAGCCTTTTAAACTGTTTGTAAGATCGCAGTCTGGCTTTGCGGTTACTGCGATGAACTGTTTCTGAACAGCGACGAATGGAGTTTTTCGACGATGCCGATTCAATATTTGCATACAATGCTGCGGGTTACGGAGCCGGATGCTACGGTAAAGTTCTTTAATCTTCTGGGTCTTGAAGAAGTGCGTCGCTACGATAGTGAACAGGGGCGTTTCTCGCTAATCTTCCTCGCCGCGCCGGGGCAAAAAGACGTTGCAGAGGTTGAGCTGACTTATAATTGGCCAGCGGAAGATGGCAGCAGCGAAGATTATGACGGCGGCCGGAATTTCGGTCATCTCGCCTATCGCGTCGATAATATCTACGAGCTTTGTCAGATATTGATGGACGCTGGCGTTACGATCAACCGGCCGCCGCGCGACGGGCATATGGCTTTTGTCCGGACACCCGACAATATCTCGGTTGAACTGTTACAGGCGGGTGATAATCTGCCGGTTCAGGAACCATGGGCGAGCATGGAGAATATAGGGGAATGGTAGGGCTTCTCTGCCCGCTAACCAACCGCCACGCTTGATCCCGGTCTTGGGTCAAGGTTGGAAAGGTCAAAGCTGACGACCTGGTTGCGGCCATTATTCTTGGCATCATAGAGGCGTTTGTCAGCGGTTGACATCACCGCCCGCAAGGACGTTCGTTTTGGTATCGCGGTTATGCCAACGGAAAATGTGACGGGCTGTTTGATTTCACGAACATTCTCATAGACTGCTCGAATGAGCACCTCGCAAATCCTGGTCATTTCCGCGGCAGGATTACTTTTGCGGCTGCCGCGCTCGTCGGGTTTCATCAGCAGGGCAAATTCCTCGCCGCCAATCCGCGCGGTGAAATGACGCGTTTGACCCAGTTCCCTGCCGACTACGCGGAGCACTTCGTCCCCGGTCTCGTGGCCATATTGATCGTTGACCTGCTTGAAAAAGTCGATGTCCAAAATCGCCAAATGGCTATATTTCCGATCGACCATGTTTCGCGTGAACGCTTTTTCCAGGGCGCGGCGGTTGCTGATCGCTGTCAGGCCGTCTGTATCGGCGAGCAGGGTCAGTTCAACCTGTTCCTTCAGCGTATGCTCATGCCTGCGACGCAGTCTCATGATCCGGTTGGCGACACCGAAAGCCAATATGATAGTTTCCAATACCAATACGAAATAGAGCCCATAATCAAGCTCGTGGATCCCGATATAGAGATCCATACCGCGGGCAATGCGGTCGAAACTGAACCCGATAATCGGTGTCCATGCTGCAATCTGAAACCAGATAGCCTTGCTGCCGCGCCGCAGGGCATGAACCATCGTATAAAGGACGACGAGCAAATATGGGATGAAAGAGGCATGATAGAAATTGCGAGTCTGGGTTTCATATCCGTCGGTAGTTTGGAAAACATAGGCGGTTACAAAAACCGGTAGAACGGCCGTCGACAGAAGGATCGGGCGAAGCCATCCCGCAATTTTCCCGGGCTCCACAAACCGATCGAGGAAAAACCCGCTGGCGGCGATTGCAATTGCCAGGGTCCAATAGTTCAGCAGAAACTTCATCGTCAGGCTTGTTTCGGGGAAAGCCAGGAAGATTAAGCCGGAAGAACTGAACGTATAAACCACCGTTCCCAGTATCATGACACTGTGCCAAAGCATGAAGCTATGTCTCAGGGCACCATAGAAAAAGACATTGTAGAAAAAAGGCATGATCGCCATGCCGCACAGAAGAGCAAACATGGTCGATAGTGGCAGTTTGAGATCGTCCCATCGTTTTTTCGACGCAAGCTGTATCAATGTTATTGAACTGGCTACGCGCGGATTATCGAGCGAAAGATACACCGTTTCGATCTGGCTGCGCGTTGCGGCATCCTCAGATCCCGGTATTGGCAGGCCATAATGACCCTTGGGACGCCAACTGTCGATCACTTGCTGTTCCGAAAAATAGGCGGACTTGATTGTGCCGTCGGTCAATATGGAATGCACCGCCATAGCGCTTAAACCATTATTGTCGCCTTGTACTTCGATAGCACCTGCAGGGAGTGAACCTGCCTGGAACGGGACTTTGACCCATAATCTTGACCCGGCGAAGTCATATTTGTTGTCGGAGCAGTCAAATTGGTCGCTTTTTGCGACAACTTCGGAAATCTTGCCATCGAGGCCGGTGCCGAAAGTGCACAGCTCATCGGCGAGGGAAACATTTGCGCTCGCGGGAGCGCACAGGCTTATAAATGCCAGAAATATAACCCAAATACGCAACTGGCTTCCTCTCCGAAAACACCGGTAATCAGGTTGCGGGCCTTAGTGTAAAAGGGTTAGCGGCCAGTTAACTATCGACAAGATTGGGGAAAAAAGGTAATTTGCTACCTATGCTTGAAATCATCCGTATTCCCGTTTTGTCCGACAATTATGTCTGGCTGGTCCATGAGCCACAGTCCAAGGAAACCATGGTAGTCGACCCGGCGGTCGCCGGGCCTGTTCTTGCTGAAGCAGATGCGCGTGGCTGGAAAATCACCCAGATATGGAACACCCACTGGCACCCGGACCATACCGGCGGCAACACCGAGATAAAGGAAGCGACTGGTTGCCACATTACCGGTCCGGAAGCGGAAAAAGACCGCATTCCAACCCTGGATAGGATGGTGAAAGAGGGTGATCAGGTTCGTTTGGGCAGTGTCGTGGCGGATGTCATCGACGTTCCAGCTCATACGGCAGGTCACATAGCTTTTCATGTTGCCGACGAGAAAGTCGTTTTTGTCGGGGATACGCTGTTTGCGATGGGATGCGGACGATTGTTCGAAGGAACGGCCGCTCAAATGTTTGATAATATGCAGAGACTGTCGAAATTGCCGGGTGATACACAGGTCTATTGTGCGCATGAATATACGCAGGCCAATGGTGAATATGCCCTGGTGGCAGAACCGGATAATCAGGCACTGAAAGAGCGTATGGATTCAGTGTTGGCTGCCCGTGCAAAAGGCGAAGCCACTGTCCCGACGACGATCGCATTGGAAGCGGCCACCAATCCATTCATGCGTGCGGTTTCGGTGGAGCAATTGGCGGATCGGCGCACCGCCAAGGACAATTTCTGAATAGGAAATTTTACGGATTTCAGAATCCCGGCAATGTATGATACACTATTTCATCGATGGGGGACATCGAAGGAGAATAGTTATGCGTAAAATGATCTTCACATTACCTCTGGCGATAATGCTCGCGGCGCCGGCGGCACATAGTGGTACCTCTGAAATCAAGCTCAGCGAAAAAGATCAGACCAAATTTGACAAGATCGTCGCCGGGAGAACGGCCGGCAAGCCGGTAAGCTGTATTAGCCGGATCGACCAGGATAATCTGCGGGTCGTCGGTGATAAGTATCTTGTCTACAGCCGGTCGCGGAACGCCAAGACCTTGTATGTAAACGAACCTCATGGCGGATGCCGCGATGTTGATCGCAACACGCTGGTCACACGCAAGTTTTCCAGCAACTTATGTCGCGGTGAAATCGCTCAGGTCAAAGATCTGGTAACCGGGACATTTGTGGACAGCTGTTCTTTCGGTTCGTTCGTACCTTATACCAAGACTGAAAGCTGATTTCTTAGAGCAACTGACGCACTTATTTTTTGTAAAGCGCGTTTAATCGCTCTTGATAGCGTTCCCGAATGATATGGCGCCGGATCTTCATACTCGGCGTCAGTTCTTCGTTTTCGATTGCAAAAGGTTCATCGGCAAACTCGAAACGGCGGACCTTTTCGGTCACCGTCAGGTTTTTGTTCACCCGGTCAACCGCTTTGCTCACCGCTGATTTGAAGGCTGGATTGGCCTGTAGTTTGAGGAAGTCATAAGCCATGCCTTCCTTGCGGGACCATTCCAGTGCCCATTCCGGATCAGGTACAATGAGCCCGACCATGTAGGGCCGCTTGTCACCAATGATCATCGCCTGTAATATTTCCGGTTGCAGGGTCAGCATGCCCTCAAGCTTCTGCGGAGCGACATTTTCACCCTTGTCATTGACGATCAGGTCCTTCTTGCGATCGGTTATCGCAACCCGCCCTGCTTCGTCGATCAATCCAATGTCGCCGGTGTGCAGCCATCCATCGATAATGACGCGGTCAGTTTCGGCCTGATTGCGCCAATAGCCCTTCATGACCAGTTCGCCGCGAACCAATATTTCGCCGTCATCGGCAATCCTGACTTCCGTATCGATCATCGGTGGGCCGACCGTATCCATTTTCAGGCCGGTGCGTGGCCGGTTACAGGAAATAATCGGGCCAGATTCGGTCTGGCCATAGCCTTGCAACAAGGTCAGCCCCAATGACTGAAAAAACACCCCTATATCTGGGTTAAGTGGCGCCCCGCCTGATACCATCGCCTTGATCCGCCCGCCAAAGCGTTTCTGGACCTTTGGACGGAGTGTCTTGTTCAGGAAAATATCCATCGGCTTGTCACGCTTGCGTTTTTTGCCGCTGGCCACCCGTTCGCCCATAGCCAATGCCTTGCCGAGTAGATAATTCGGCATCTTGCCCTGTTTTTCGACCGTTTTTATGAGCCGTTGGCGCAAAACCTCGAACAGGCGCGGAACCACGACCATTATGGTTGGCCGGACTTCCTCAATGTTGGAGGCAAGCTTTTCGAGCCCCTCGGAATAATAGATTTCCGCGCCCAGGCCGATTGGGAAAAACTGTCCGGCGCTGTGTTCATAGGCATGGCTTAGGGGAAGGAATGACAGGAATACCTCGTCATCCCATCCAAAATCATTTTCGATGACTTCTGCCGGCCCTTTGACATTGTGCAGGATTGCACCGTGCGGCTGCATCACGCCGCGGGGCTTGCCGCCTGTGCCGCTCGTATAGATGATACAGGCAACATCATCCCGTTTTATGTCGGCGGCATCAGCGCTTATTTCAGCAACATCCTCGTCCGTGCCTTCAATCAGTTTGTTCCACTGATGAATGGAAAAATCACCCGACTGGCCGATGCGCAGGTCTGACATGCCGATTACAATATCGGCATCTGCAGATTTTATGACCGGAGGTATCAGGTTTTGCGCCAGTTTCTGATCGGAGACAATCACCGCTTTCGCACCGCTATTGTCCAATATATGCTGGTGATCGTTTGGCGTGTTGGTCGTGTAGGTCGGGACGGTAATACATTTTGCCGCCATGATCGCCAGATCGGCAATGCACCATTGCGGGCAATTATCGGCCACCAGCATGATGCGGTCGCCTGGTTTCAAACCGAGTTTCTGGAATGATTTGGCCAGTGCCGCCACTTGCCTCGCCGCTTCCGCCCAACTTATTGCGCGCCATTCCCCGTCTATTTTCGCGCTTAAGAACGGCTTGTCACCACCTTCGCTGGCGCGCTGAAAAAACATGGAAACAAGGTTGGAAAACCCGTCAAATTCAAGATAGCGGTTGCTCGCTTTTTTTGCCGACACTCTATTCACCCTCTCGCGCGGCCAATCCCAATAACGGGCAGCCCCCAATTATGGCTATAGGCTAGCGTGGATAAAAGTTTCGGGCAATGGTTTCCAACATAGAGACGGGAATTGTCTCCCTCAAGGCAACTCGCTAACCGCTTCACCGGTGCTACGCGGATCAACTGCGCCGACCCAGCCCTTGTCAGTTTTCTGCGCGCCAGCAAGCTTTGAAGGCAGGTTGTTGGTGACTACCGTGTGACCGAGGCGAGCCAAGTCATTTCGCAAGGCAATCAGATCACTGTCATTTTCAATCAGCAGTCCCGAGCCGCCGAAATAGATATTGGGCATCGCCATGGCATCTTTCAGCGGCAATCCGTAATCCAACACGCCGATCAAGGTTTTGGTAACATGCATGATGATGCGCTTCCCGCCCGCCGAACCCAAGGCGAGAATCGGTTGTCCTTTGGCATCATAAACAATTGTCGGCGACATTGAGGAAAGGGGGCGTTTGCCTGCCTGCACCCTGTTTGCAACAGGTGCTCCATCTTTTTCCGGTGCGAATGTGAAGTCCGTGAGTTCGTTGTTGAGCACCATTCCGCGGGCCAGCAATTGGCTGCCAAACGGCCCTTCGACTGTGGATGTCATGTTGGCAATATTGCCTTCACCATCGACGGCAGTGAAATGGGTTGTTCCAGCAACTTCCGATGAAATAGCGGCCGTACGAGGCGAAGCGCCAGGTGGATTTCCTGCAGGATAGGTTTCTATCCCCGGAAATTGCGGCCGTGTGCGCTGCAATGCGATCATCTTTGAACGTTTTGCCAAATAATTCTTGTCAATCAAGCCAGCGACCGGAACCGACACAAAATCCTGATCCGCCAGATATTTTTCGCGATCCGCATAAGCGAGCCGCATCGCTTCGCCGATGACATGCCATGCGCGCGCTGGTTCTTTTTCATAGAGCGCGCCCATGTCAAATCGCTCGATGGAGCCTAAAATCTGAAGAACTGTTGTCGCTCCCGAGGATGGCGGGCCCATGCCGCAAATCCGATATTCGCGATAGGTGGAGCAGACTGGTTGTCTTAAAATTGCGCTGTAATTATCAAAATCCTGCTGTGTCAGCACCGACGAGTTTTGCGTTGCATTGCCAACTGCCGCCGAAATCGCGGCCACTGTCTCACCTGAATAAAAAGCCTCGGCTCCGCCGGCCTGAAGTTCACGGAGCAATTGACCGAGCTCAGGATTTTTAATGATCGTCCCGCGCGGAGCAGGGGCACCATCACGCCAGTACAGCTTTTGCATGTCGGGGAATTTCACCCAGAGTTTTTCGAGCCGCTTCATCCAGTCATATTGCGGCGCGCTCACTGCATAGCCCTCTTCGGCAAGCCTGATTGCAGGGTCAAACAGTTTTTCCCAGGGTAGTTTACCCCATTTTTTATGCGCCATCTCCATCAGCCGCATGTTACCGGGCACGCCTACGGATTTCCCGCCCGGCGTTGCGTCGCGCCATCCCAGCGGCTTACCATCTTCGCCGAGAAAGCGATCCGGGGCAACAGCGGCAGGAGCCATTTCGCGCCCGTCGATCGTTTCCATCCAGCCGCTTTTGCCATCATGGTGCAGCAAAAAGCCACCGCCGCCAATGCCGCTCGATTGCGGTTCGACAACAGTGAGCGCCAGCATCATTGCCATGGCGGCATCGGTTGCGGAGCCGCCAGCTTGCAACATCTCAAACCCGGCTTTGGTGGCTTCGGGATGGGCTGATGCGGCAGTACCGGCATTTTGCGCACTGGCCGGAACGGCGAGCGGAGTGATCAGGAAAAAAGCGAGCAAAGTCAGGAGTTTTTTCATGGTGCCAAGTTTTATGGATGGCTTGTCTGTTTGGCAAATCATTTGTCGTCAGCTCCCACGGCATCTGAAACGGATATAAATCCGTCGCGCTTTAACCGTTTAGCCAGTCCACAGCTCATCGCACGCGCCATGGTTGGGCCCTCATATATCATCGCGGTGTAAAGCTGGATAAGCGAAGCGCCCGCACGAATACGTTCATAAGCATCCTCTGCATTGGCGATGCCACCTACGCCGATGAGCGGAATCTCACCGCCACTCGCCTTGCGAAAATCCTTAAGGCGTTGCAGCGCTAGGTCTTTCAATGGCGCGCCAGACAGGCCGCCGGTTTCATCCTGATTGCCCGATTGCAGACTGGGTCGCGTTATCGTTGTATTTGAAACGATAAGCGCATCAATCTTCTGCTTCATGGTGACATCGACAATGTCATCGATATCGGCTGGTTCCAGATCGGGAGCTACTTTGAGGAACACCGGCACTTTGTGATCACCGCGCGCTTGCATGACCGCTGCCAGTAATTCTTCCAGTGCGCCCTTGTCCTGTAAAGCGCGCAGGCCGGGCGTATTGGGAGAGGAAATATTGACGGTCAGGTAATCTGCCAGTGGCGCCATATTCTCGACGCCGATGACATAGTCGGCAATACGGTCCTCACTGTCCTTGTTCGCGCCAATATTGATGCCGAGGACGCCTTTGCCCATCCGATTACGCATCCGCTTGAGACGGGGTGCAGCTTTTTCCTGACCCTCATTGTTAAATCCCAACCGGTTGATGACCGCCTTATCCTCTGGCAATCGGAATATTCGCGGCTTGGGATTGCCCGGCTGCGCACGGGGCGTGAGCGTGCCAACCTCTGCATAGCCAAAGCCCATGCGGATCAGCGCGTCCGGCACTTCGCCATTTTTGTCAAAGCCGGGCGCCATGCCGATGGGATTGGTAAAATCCAGTCCCGCGACGGTTGTGGCTAAAACCCGGTCGGATTTGGGCGCAGGTCCCAAGGGCAGGGTCTTTAGCCCGGCAATGGTGAGGCCGTGGGCTTTTTCCGCTTCGAGCGCGAAAATAAATGGGCGGGCAAGATCATAGAGCATGGCCGGGCCTATGGCATTGCTGAGCGAGATCGGCAATCCTCTGCGCACCACATTCCGCCGTAAAATTTTGCTGCAAATTTTGGTCGCAGTAGCAACCAAATATGATATGCGCGTCCCAGAAAGTTGAGGACGATATGATTGCTACCCCTGATTTTGATTTCCAGCTCGGTGAAATGGCGGATCAAATTCGCGATACGACACGGCGCTTTGCCGATGAGAAGATCAGTCCGCTCGCCCAGAAAATGGACCGGGACGACTGGTTCCCGCGCGAGCTTTGGGAACAGATGGGCGAGCTTGGCCTGCATGGTGTAACCGTAGAGGAAGAAGATGGCGGGTTGGGTCTGGGATATCTGGAGCACGCCATAGCGGTTGAAGAAGTAAGCCGCGGAAGTGCCGCGCTCGGACTATCCTATGGTGCGCATAGCAATCTGTGCGTCAATCAGATCCGCCGGTGGGCATCGCCAGAGCAGAAAGCGAAATATCTGCCAAAACTGATTTCCGGAGAACATGTCGGTTCACTCGCCATGTCGGAAGCCGGTGCGGGCTCGGACGTGGTTTCGATGAAACTCAAGGCCGACGCGGTGCAGGGCGGTTATATATTGAATGGCACCAAGTTCTGGATCACAAACTCAACCGATGCGGATACATTGGTGGTTTATGGCAAGACCCGACCCGATGCGGGGTCTGGTGGTATTACCGCTTTCCTCATTGAAAAGGGCATGAAGGGCTTTTCCATCGGCCAGAAAATCGAGAAAGTCGGGATGAAGGGTAGCCCGACAGCGGAGCTTGTATTTGACGATTGCGAAGTGCCGGAAGAAAATGTCATGGGGCCGATTAATGGCGGTGTTGGCGTACTGATGTCCGGTCTCGATTATGAGCGCGCGGTGCTGGCCGCGATCCCCTTGGGACTGATGCAAGCGTGCCTCGATACCGTCATCCCCTATGTTCGTGAGCGCAAGCAATTTGGTAAACCCATTGGCACGTTCCAGCTGATGCAGGGCAAGATTGCCGATATGTATGTCCGGCTGAACAGTGCGCGGGCCTATGTCTATGCTGTGAACAAGGCGTGTGACGCAAATCAGACAACGCGGTTCGATGCCGCTGGGGCTGTCATGTACGCGTCAGAAAGCAGTGTCCGTGTCGCCGAAGAATCGGTGCAGGCACTGGGCGGTGCCGGTTACACCACCGATTGGCCAGTAGAGCGCTATTGGCGCGATTCCAAGTTGCTCGACATCGGCGCAGGGACCAATGAAATTCGCCGGATGTTGATCGGTCGTGAACTGATCGGTGGCGCCTGATGAAACTGCTGCTCACCGGCTCATCGGGTTGGTTGGGCAGGTTTCTCGCACCCAGGCTTGAGGCCATCGGTCACAAAGTGGTCGGTCTGGACATTGCTACCGGGGATAATACAGACATCGTTGGCTCGGTGGCCGACCGTCCCTTGATCGACAAGACTTTCAGCGACCATGGCATTGAAGCGGTGATCCATGCGGGTGCGCTGCATAAACCTGATATTGTCCGATACCCGAACAGCGCCTTTGTCGATGTTAATGTGACGGGAACGCTGAACCTCTTGGAAGCGGCGGTGCAGGCTGGTCATGATCGGTTTATTTTTACGTCAACAACATCTCTGATGATTTCCGAGAACGTGCGTGCTGGCCGTGCGGGCGGGGCCGAAGAGGCCTTTTGGCTGGATGAAGAATTCGGACCGCTCAAACCGCGTAATATTTATGGCGTGACAAAGATATCGGCGGAGCATTTGTGCCGCCTCTATCACAAGCTGCACGGCATCAATATTGCGGTTTTGCGCACCGGCCGATTTTTCCCGGAGGATGATGACACGCTTGAAGTGCCAAGTGGCCCCAATCTGAAAGCCAATGAATTTTTAAATCGGCGATTGACTGTTGAGGACGCCGCTCAGGCGCATATAGCGGCACTGGATGCCATTACTGACCTGGGGTTCGAGACGTTCATATTATCAGCCCCGACGCCATTTGCCCGGGAAGATTGCAGGCAGCTGATCGAAGATGCACCGTCCGTTATCGCGCGCTATTTTCCCGAAGCCAAAGCCTTGTACAAGAAAAATGGCTGGGTGTTACCGGACCATATTGACCGTATTTATGATCCGGGTAAAGCAGAGCGGCTTCTTGGATTTAGAGGAAAGACTGATTTCGCCAGCATATTGAGGGCTCTGGCAGAAGGCCGCGGGATGCCGTTTCATCATGACCCTGGCTATGTCAGCCCGAAGGAAATTTTATGAGTTACACGCTGATCACCGCAAACCGCAATTATTCAAGCTGGTCTCTGCGCCCGTGGATCTTGATGAAGGCGCTGGATATCCCGTTCAAAGACGACATTATCTATTTTGAACCGGACAATTACGAGCGCTTTCGGACCTTTGCTCCCAATGCGCAGGTCCCCTGTCTGAAGGATGGTGACCGCACGATTTGGGATTCACTCGCTATCATGGAATATCTCGCCGAACGGCATGATGGTGTCTGGCCGGTGGACGAAAAAGCGCGAACTTGGGCCCGTTGTGCGACGGCCGAAATGCATGGCGGTTTCGCACCACTGCGCAATATTTGCCCGATGAATGTCGGTGTACGGGCCAGGTTACATGATGTTGATGCGCCGCTGCAGCGCAATGTCGATCGGATTGGCGAGCTATTTGCCGAAGGTCTGGACAGCTTTGGCGGACCATGGCTGGCCGGGGACAGTTTTTCCGCTGTTGATGCTTTTTATGCGCCGGTTGCCTATCGTGTGCGGACTTATGACCTTGATATTGGGACAAAAGGCCGGGCATGGGTGGATCACATCATATCCCATCCTGCGATGGAGGCCTGGGAGACCGAGGCTCTTGCTGAAACGCAGCGCGAAATCCAGCATGAAGAGGAAATTGCAGCAGTAGCCACGGTGACGGAAGACTTTCGCATAGCCGTTTGATCTGAAACGGATGCAAAGAGTGGCGCTTCGCTTGACGGTGGCAGGCCAATAGGCCATGGCCGCGCCTGATGATGTTGCGTTGCAGCATTTTAATCTGACATTTCAATCGGTGGGGACCGAATCATGGCAATACACAGCGATTTCAAGCGCGACTGGCTATCCAATCCGAAAACCGAGTTTTTGGCCGGTCTGGTGGTGGCTCTTGCCTTGATTCCGGAAGCTATTGGCTTTGCGATTATCGCCGGTGTCGACCCGCGTGTTGGCCTTTACGCCAGTTTCTCCATCGCGGTGATAATCTCGATGATCGGCGGCCGGCCGGGGATGATTAGCGCTGCGACAGCGGCAGTGGCGGTGTTGGTCGTACCTTTGGTGCGCGATCATGGGGTCGAATATCTGTTCGCTGCGACTATCTTGATGGGTATTTTCCAAGCCATAGCGGCTTTGCTGCGGCTGGACCTGTTGATGCGTTTTGTCTCGCGGTCGGTGATTACCGGCTTTGTAAACGCGCTGGCGATCCTGATTTTCATGGCCCAATTGCCGCAACTGACCGGTGAAGCGTTTACGTGGCAAACCTATGCGATGGTCGCTGCAGGCCTCGCCATCATCTATGGTTTGCCAAAACTGACCAGCTGGGTGCCCTCACCATTGGCGGCAATCATCGTGCTGGCAGCGGTCAGCATATATTTCAGGGTGGATGTCTCGACTGTAGGCGACATGGGTGAGTTGCCCGATAGCCTGCCATGGATCCACATTCCGCAAATCCCGATAACCTGGGAAACACTGCAAATCATTGCGCCTTATTCGCTGGCGATGGCAGCGGTTGGCCTCTTGGAATCCTTGCTCACCGCATCAATCGTTGATGACATGACAGAGACCCGCAGTGACAAGAAGCGCGAAACCTATGGTCAGGGCATTGCCAATTTTGTGACTGGCTGGATCGGTGGCATGGGTGGCTGTGCGATGATTGGCCAGTCGGTGATCAACATCAAATCAGGCGGTCGCCGCCGTCTTTCGACTTTTGTGGCTGGCGTGATGCTGCTGGTGCTGATCGTGGGCCTTGGCCCGCTCGTGGCGCAGATCCCGATGCCGGCGCTGGTGGCGGTGATGATCTTTGTGTCCATCAGCACCTTCCGCTGGAAAAGCTTCACCGAGATCACCCATCATCCGTGGCCTTCCAATGTTGTAATGATTGCGACCGTCGTAATGGTGGTTGCGACCCATGACCTGTCTATCGGTGTGCTTACCGGCGTTCTGCTCTCCGGTATCTTCTTCGCCTGGAAAGTACGTCAGCTGGTGACCATTCAGGATTTTGTCGAGGTGACAACGCACCGCTATGTCTTTGGCGGCCAGATATTCTTCGGCTCGGTCGATATGCTTTATGAAGCGATGGAGTTTAACGAAGAAGGCATTGATACGGTGATTATCGATGTTCATGATGCGCATTTTTGGGATATCTCGGCGACTGGCATGCTCGACAAAATTGTCGAGCGCCTGCAGAACGAAGGCAAGACGGTCGAACTGATCGGTCTGAATGAAGCCAGTGCGACCTTGGTCGAGAAATATAGCGACAATGACAGGCCCTTTGAAAGTCTGGGTGTGGTGGGACACTAGATGCCTGGCTGAGACGGCGTTGCGCGCAGACACAGCGCGCTCAGACATTGTTTTTGTTGTTTGTGCTTTTGACAGCCCCTAGGCTTTGGCATAGCGAAACTGTTCAAACCCCACAGGAGCCTCAGCCATGATCACATTGCACCATCTGGAATATAGCCGTTCAACCCGTATCATCTGGCTGCTGGAAGAGCTCGGGCTGGAATATGAAATGGTGCGGCATCAGAGGCATCCCGAAACCATGCGTGCGCAAGCCGATCTGGCCGCTATCCATCCACTGGCCAAGGCACCGACGGTGATTATCGATGGCCATCTGATGATGGAATCGGGGGCGGTGATTGAGTATATTCTGGAGCAATATGGCGATGGCAAGCTGGCGCCAGCACCGGGTTCCAAAGACCGGGCCGAGTATCTAGAATGGCTGCATTTCGCCGAGGGCACATTGGCCAACCCTGTGATCGTGCAAATGCTCGCACCGCGTTTCGGCGGACTGGGCGAAGGCTATGCACCCTTCGTCGAGGGCGAGGTGGTCAAACTGCTCGACTATGTTGAGCACCATATCGACAATCGTGAATTCCTGGTTGGCGACGGCTTCACCGGTGCTGATATCAATATCATGTATGTTGTCGAGCTCGCCATGGCGGCGGGTATGCTCGCCAATCGCCCGGCAACGATGGATTATGGCAAGCGGATGATGGCACGGGCAGGCTATAAAAAGGCGATTGAACTGGGCGGACCGGTTGTACCTACGCTTGCCGGTTAGTGGCTGCTGCTGATCAGTCGTCGGACCATATTGGCGGGCGATGGCTAACCGCGCTTTTACTAGTTCTGACGCTGTGTGCCTTTGCCGGTAACAGTTTGTTGAATCGCGCGGCACTTGCCGAAAACACCATCGACTGGGCTAGCTTTACTGCCATCCGCCTAGTATCCGGTGCGATCCTGTTGGGGCTGCTATTTGGTTTTCGTCATCGCAGTGCGGTTCTGCCGCGGCGCGATACGATTGTTCCGGCGGTTGCACTTTTTGTTTATGCGGTCAGTTTCTCCTTTGCCTATGTGTCCCTGGATGCCGCCATTGGGGCGTTGATCCTGTTTCCGGCCGGACAATTGAGCCTGCAGATGATCGGCATATTTCGCGGCATCTATCCGACGGCTATTCAATGGGCCGGCTTGTTGCTGGCCATTGCCGGATTAGCTGTCTTTCTGGCACCAGGAGATACTGCGCCACCACTGGTTGGCGGATTGATCATGGCGCTCGCGGGAATTTCTTGGGGTTTCTATAGCTGGGCCGGCAAGGGCGCGGCGCGGCCTGCTCTTGCGACAGCGCGGAATTTTGTCGGCGCGGCGGTGCTGTGCTTGCTCCTGATCCCGTTGCTCGGCAGCGGTGAACAGGTCCAACCAACTGGCATCCTGTTGGCGATAATCTCGGGCACCATCACATCAGGGCTGGGCTATATTACCTGGTATGCTGTCCTGCCGAGATTGTCCGTCAGTACGGCCGCCGCCTCTCAGCTTTCGGTGCCGGCCATTGCCGCGCTGGGCGGAGTGTTGCTGCTGGGTGAAACGCTGACCACGCGGTTTTTCGTCGGCAGCGCGATGATCTTTGCCGGGATCGGTCTTACGATGTTCAAATGGAACGGGTTCAGGTCGCGCCAGCGGAATCTCTGACGACCGCTTTTCCAGTCTCGCGCTGTACCTTTAACTCCGCCTTCAACTTAGCCGGGTCACGGGCAAATACAAAACCAAAGCTCACGCCGCCTTCCTTGCCAATGGTTGCGTGATGCAGCTTGTGGGCTTGCACGAGCCGCTTGGCATAACCGCTTTTTGGTACATATTTAAAGTATCGCTGATGCACCAGACCATCATGGATCAGGGTGTAGATAATGCCATAAAGCAATATTCCGAGCCCTATCCAGGTGCCGGGTTCCCAAGCGGTGCTGCCCATGATCATGGGGCTACCGATAGCAAACATGGAAATACTCATCACCGCGCCGACAATGCCATAAAGATCGTTTTTCTCCAGCACGTTATCATGGGGCTCGTGATGGTCCCGGTGCCAGTTCCAGCCGAAACCGTGCATGATATATTTGTGCGCGCCCCATGCGACAAATTCCATCACCACCACGGAGGCCAGGACAATAGCTATGATTGCAAAAAAGCTCATCTGCTGAAGATACGCCTTTCTGATCGGCTTTTGAAGTCACTTCTGACTTGCGCAGACAATTGATCTGGGTAAACGAAGCACCATATTGAAAAAGAGGATGGTACAAACTCCCGATGACTGAAGCAAAGACCCTGTACGAGAAAATCTGGGATGCCCATGTCGTGGATCAACGCGATGATGGCACGGCGCTGATTTATATCGACCGCCATCTGGTCCATGAAGTGACAAGCCCGCAGGCTTTTGAGGGGTTGCGGAAAGCGGGGCGCCAGGTCCGTCGGCCAGACCTGACGCTGGCCGTTCCCGATCATAATCTGCCGACGACGGCGCGCGTTGATGCGAATGGCAACAAGATACCTATTGCCGACCCGCAAAGCGCCGCGCAGCTGGAAGCACTGGAAACCAATGCGCCGGCCTTTGGCATCAAATATATCGGCGCCAGCGACAGGGAGCAGGGCATTGTCCATGTGATCGGCCCTGAGCAGGGTTTTACGCTGCCAGGCACCACACTGGTTTGCGGTGACAGCCACACGGCGGCCCATGGCGCGCTTGGTGCGCTCGCATTTGGTATCGGAACCAGTGAAGTCGAACATGTCCTCGCAACCCAGACATTGCAGCTATCGCGTTCCAAATCGATGGAAATACGGGTCGAGGGATTGCTTGGCCCCGGTATCAGTCCGAAAGATCTGATTCTGCACATCATTGGTGTGATCGGTGCGGCCGGTGGAACCGGTCATGTCATTGAATATCGCGGCGAAGTCTTCGAGCAAATGTCGATCGAAGGCCGGTTGACCGTGTCCAACATGTCGATTGAGGCAGGTGCGCGCGCCGGATTGATCGCGCCGGATGACAAGACTTTTGCCTATTTGAAAGGCCGTCCGATGGCTCCGAAAGGCGCTGACTGGGATGCCGCCGTCGCTTATTGGAAAACGCTGCGGTCCGATGATGGCGCGCAGTTTGACAAAAGCGTTACGGTCAACGCCGCCGACGTTGCGCCGACCGTTACCTGGGGGACCAGTCCGGAAGATGTGATACCGGTGACCGGTCATATTCCAGCCCCGGAGAGCTTTGCCGATCCGTCGAAGCAGGATGCAGCGCGCAAGTCGCTGGACTATATGGGGCTGGCTTCCGGGCAGGCCCTTAGCGATGTGGCGGTAGAAAATATCTTCATCGGTAGCTGCACCAACAGCCGGATCGAGGATCTGCGTGCGGCCGCAAAAGTACTGGAGGGGCGCAGGAAAGCCGAGGGTGTGAAATGGGCAATTGTGGTTCCCGGATCAGGCCTGGTTAAAGCGCAAGCAGAAGCCGAAGGATTGGACAAGATTTTTACCGCCTCCGGCTTTGAATGGCGCGAACCGGGCTGCTCGGCCTGTCTGGGTATGAACCCTGACAAAGTGCCTGCTGGTGAACGCTGCGCCTCAACGTCCAATCGCAATTTCGTTGGGCGCCAGGGGCCGGGTGCCAGAACCCATCTCATGTCCCCTGCGATGGCCGCTGCGGCAGCGGTTACCGGGAAACTTACTGACGTGCGTGAATTAATGGGCGTGAACTGATAGGATAAGGTTTTAGATATGGCAGACGACAAGAAAAAGCCTGAAGATGACGGCAATGATGAAAAGAAGAGCAAATGGTCCACCGGCGCCAAAGTGGGTGCCGCTGTCGGTTCGGCGGCGGTCGCCGCAGCTCTGATATATGCGGGCCGGCACAAGATGCGCAAACTGGACGAGTTTAAGGCCGGCAAACCGAAACCGGGCATACGTTATGAGAACGAACCTGTCGATGATGCCGACGACACGGGTGAAGAATGAAGCCCGTTCGCAAAGTTGAAGGTCGCGCCATTCCCTTTGGCCGGAAAAATGTCGACACCGATGTCATCATTTCCGCGAAATGGCTGAAAACCATATCGCGTGACGGATTGGGTGAGGGCGCGTTTGAATCGGTTCGTGCGCAAGAAGGGAATGTTTTTGACGATCCGGAATATTCCGGGGCGCCGATTCTAATTGCTGGGGATAATTTTGGTTGCGGATCGAGCCGCGAACATGCCGCTTGGGCACTTGACGACATGGGCGTGAAGGCAATTATCGCGCCGAGTTTTTCTGATATTTTTTCCAGTAACGCGTTCAAGAACGGCCTGCTGGCAATCCCTTTGCCGCAGGAAGCAATTGATCGTTTGATGGAGGTGGCCAAAACCGATCCCATTACCGTCGACATGGAAAGCATGAGCGTAACCACGCCCTTTCAGGATCGCTTCACATTCGAGATGGATCCTTTCCGGCAGCAATGCCTGATGGACGGGCTTGATGAAATAGACCTGACAATGGCAAAATCCGATGCCATAGAAGCGCATGAAACGCGTGTCGATTCTGCGCAGTCCTGGCACAAGCCGGTGATGGCATAGGGCGCCAAAAATAGATTTGGGAAAGAGGAAAAGAGTATGAAAGCATTAATGTCCACAAAAGTTGGTGGTCCGGAAAGCCTGGAAATGTTGGATGTTGATGATCCGGTTGCCGGCAAGGGTCAGGTGGTCATTGATGTAAAGGCTTGCTCTATCAACTATCCCGATGTCCTGATTATTCAGGATATGTATCAGTTTAAACCACCCCGCCCCTTCGCGCCGGGCGGAGAAGTATCCGGTGTCATTTCCGAAGTTGGTGAGGGCGTGACTGGTCTGAAAGTGGGCGACAGGGTCGCGTCAACCACCGGTCATGGCGGCCTGGTTGAGAAAGTCGCTGTCGATCATAACAGCGTGTTCAAAATTCCGGATACCGTGAGCTTCGAAGATGCATCGGCGCTGATCCTTACATACGGTACATCTATTCATGCACTTGTCGATCGCGGTCACATCAAGGAAGGCGATACGCTTTTGGTACTGGGCGCTTCCGGCGGTGTCGGTATTGCCGCTGTTGAGCTGGGCAAAGCTTTCGGCGCGCGTGTGGTTGCCGCCGTGTCTTCCGAAGCAAAGGCAGCCTTTGCCAAAGAGGCAGGCGCTGATGAAACGGTAATTTACGAGCGAGCACCTTTTGACAAGGACCAGTCGAAAGCACTGGCAGCGCAGTTCAAGGCAGCGGTCGGCCCCAATGGCGCGGATGTCGTTTATGATGCGGTTGGCGGTGACTATAGTGAGCCAGCGGTTCGGTCCATCGCCTGGGAAGGCCGGTTCCTGGTGGTCGGCTTCCCTGCAGGTATCGCCAAATTACCGCTTAATCTGACTTTGCTCAAATCCTGCGATGTTTGCGGTGTGTTCTGGGGCGCTTATGCGATGCGTGATCCGGCCGGTAACCGGTCTCATATCAATCGCCTGTTCAAGCTTTGGGGACAGGGGATGATTCAACCGCGTGTTTCGGAAGTCTTTGACTTTGCCGATGCTGGAAAAGCGATCAAAAAAATGGCCGATCGCGGCGCGATTGGCAAGCTGGTTGTGAAAGTTTCAGACTGAACAACCCCGGCCTCTTGTCGCTGATGCGACGAGTGCCTATTTTATCTAGAATGTTCCAGAGATGGATAATGCCAGTAAGGGAAGATTATGACCGGTTTTGAAGATCGCGAAAAAGCATTTGAGACAAAGTTCGCGCGCGATGAGGAAATGCAATTCAAGATTACTGCCCGGCGCAACCGGTTGCTTGGCGAATGGGCTGCGGAAAAAATGAACCTGACGGCAGAGGAAACAGACGCTTATGCCAAAGCAGTCGTTCAAGCCGATTTTGAAGAAGCGGGTGACGAAGACGTCATTCGCAAGCTGCTGGGCGATCTGACTTCGGCAGGCGTGGACATTGACGATGCCGGTATCCGCACTGTGCTGACTGACAAGATGGTGGAGGCGCGCCGCCAGTTTATTGAAGAAGCTGAGTAGGACGATCTGCAATGCCTATGGCGAGCGACGATATTAAGGCAATGATCCTTGAAGCCTTTCCAGATGCGATTGTCGAAATTCAGGATCTGGCCGGCGATGGTGACCATTATGCGGCCAAAGTATTGGCGCCAGCATTTGCCGATATGAACCGGGTCAAGCAGCATCAGGCCGTCTATGCGGCATTGAAAGGTAAAATGGGCGGAGAGCTGCACGCATTGCAGCTGACCACCGGAGTACCGGAATAAGCGCGGGTCCCGAACGGAACCTCGCAAAGGAGAATGAATATGAGCGACGCAGTAAACGCAAAAATTGACGCGATGGTGACATCCAATGATGTCGTGCTTTTCATGAAAGGCACACCGTTGTTTCCGCAATGCGGGTTTTCCAGCAAAGCGGTTGCGATTCTTGAGCATCTTGGTGTCGGCTTTGAGTCCGTCGATGTGCTCCAAGACATGGAAGTACGCCAGGGCATCAAGGAATTTTCCGACTGGCCAACCATCCCGCAGCTTTATGTCAAAGGCGAATTTATTGGCGGTAGCGACATCATGATGGAAATGTATGAAGCCGGCGAATTGGGCGAGTTGATGGCCGAAAAAAAGGTCGCGCCTGCAGCCAGCTAGTCGGCATCTGATGGACAATCGCCAGGCGGCGATTTGCATCAGTGGAATCAAGAACGGCCCGGATTAGGAGATCCGGGCCGTTTCTATTTGGGTATAGTGGGTTGTTTAAATAATTTAATGAGAGGGGACGGCGGAGACCAGTACGCTGTCCCCCTCATTTGCGTTTCATGGGTGTGAAACATAGGAACACCCGTAACCTTGCACCGGGCGTGCCAGTTTTGGCACTATGTTACTTTGCAAGCACTTAGATGGTAAATGCCGCCTTAACTTATTGGCTGTTGTAAATTTTCCCGACAATCGGGCCATCGGTTCAGCCTTATGGCCAGAACAGGGTTCGCCAACCATTCGTCGCAAATGTAAAATTTTACATTTACATCTGTGGTCGGAATAACTACAGATGTAGTCAGTAGCGAATCTTGTCTATCTACATTTGGCAATTTCATTTGGGAGAAATTGGATATGGTCGAACGTATCAGTGATGCCGAACATGAGATTATGGAGGTGCTTTGGGAAAAGGCACCGCTGACCGCTACTGAAGTGGCTGACCGGGTTGCCGATGCCAAAGGCTGGTCGCTGCAAACCGTCAAAACCCTGCTGTCCCGTCTTGCTGCCAAGGCCGTTATCGGTACAGAGCGCGATGGCCGCAGGTTCCAATATTCACCACTGGTTGAGCGGGATACTTATCTGGCTGGTGTTTCACGTAAATTTGTTGACCGTCTTTTCGGAGGGAAAGTCACACCGTTGGTTGCCCATTTGGCCGAGGCTGATGAGCTGAGCGATGACGATATAAGGGAAATCGAAGAGCTTTTGAGGGAGTTGAAGGGATGACCAACTGGATGATGGACACGATGGTGTCGATGACATTGCTCATGGCGCTAGTGCTGATAATCCGTAAGCCGGTGAGCCAATTTTTTGGACCACATATCGCTTATCTTCTTTGGGCCTTGCCACTTGCGCGCCTGTTTATGCCCACTCTCACCCTGAAAGCGCCAGCACCGGTTGAAACGGGGGAAGCGGCGGTCGTTGGGCCGTTGCTTTCGGAAATCGCAATGGTTGCTCCCGCCGAAACGGCGGCGGTCGGCACTCTGGCCTCCATCGATTGGATGATGATCGCCCTCGTTGTCTGGCTGGGCGGGGCCGGCATGCTGTTCATCAGCAAACTGGCTGCCTATTTTCAGTTTCGTGAGGATATTGTTTCGGACGGTCGGCTCGTCGGACGCCATGGACGGATCAAAATTCTGGAAACCGCTGCAGTCGGCGGTCCGCTGGCATTCGGATTGTTTGAAAAATATATCGCCGTTCCAACCAATTTCTTCCGCGACTATGCGCCGCGCGAACGTGAGCTGGCACTGGAACATGAAATCGCCCATCATGAATCAGGCGATCTGGCGGCCAATTTCATCGGTCTGGTCATTTTGTCGCTGCACTGGTTCAATCCGGTGGCCTGGCTTGCCTGGATTGCGTTCCGGCAGGATCAGGAAACGGCCTGCGATGCGCGCATCTTGCAAAATGGCGGCCGTAATCTGCGTGCCGTCTATGGCCGGACAATTGCCAAATCCGTGTCCGGACACAAGCTTGGCCTCGCCAGTCCATTGAACCAGAAGAACAAGATCAAAGACCGGCTGAAAATGCTGGGACAGAAAGAAAAGTCGAAGTTTCGTAAACGTGCAGGAGCCTTGTTGGTTGGTGCAGGCACGGTGATTGCCCTGCCGCTCACGGCCACTGTCACCTATGCCGTGGAGACTGAGGTAAGTCCGCATGACGAACTTATCGACAGCGAAAAACTTGCCGTCGATGAGGGCTCTAAGAGAACGGGGATCAAGATCAGCACGAACGCCATTGGCGTTGATGCAAATTCCGATAGCGCTGTGGTCACCGAAAAAACTGCGGATGGCTATAAATATATCGTGGAAAACGAAGAGGGCAGGGTCGAATTTCAGTCAAAGAGCAAGTTGACGGATAGGCAAATTGCCAACAAGCTTCGGAAGATTAGCGCTTCGAAGAAAAAGACAGAAACGTCCTGGGCCCCCAAGGCTCCGGTTCCACCCGTGCGACCAGTACCGCCGGCTGCACCATCGGACCTGGAATTTACAGCGTGGGAGAAATCCAATGGTACGATCAATATCACCATGCTCAATGGTGAAAAGGATTGGGCCAAAGTGCGCGCCAGTGGGAATGAACATGTCCACAAGATCAAATATAATGGCCGCACAGTTGTGCTTCGGACCAACAAGCCTCTGACCAAACAAGAGATCAAGGAAATGGTTCGTGAGGCCGAGGAATCGCGCCGTGAAGCAGAAGAAGCCGCGCGTGAGGCGAGACTTGATCGTGAGGAGATGCAACGCGAACTTGCCGAAGCTGCACGTGAACTCAGGGAAGCGGAGCGGGAGTGGAAACGCGAGTGGGAGCAGGAACGCAAAGAGGCATCTCAGATGGAGCGCGAAGCCCAACGGGACGTTGAGCGTTCGTTGCGGGAAGCACAGAGGGAAGTTCGCCAAGCGCAACGCGAAGCAGCAAGAGAGTTGCGGGAAGCGGAAAGAGAAGCCCGCGAAGCGGAGCGTGAAGCCGAGCAAGAGGTACGCGAGGCAAAAAGCGTGGCGACAAGGATCTGGGACGTTACGCAGATAGCGTTCAAACCCAATTTCAGGTCAGCTGCAAGCAGTTCAAGCCGTTCGCGCGGTTCTTATAGCGCCAGTGGCTCGAACGCAGACTGCGCTGCCATGAACAAGAAAATTGCCTTTGCCGGACAAGGCGTCATGAATGATCAGGCATGGGCCAGTGTTGTTGGCTGTTCCGACAAGAGTCGGAAAATCACATTGCAGGTGGCATTGAAAAAGCTTGAGAAAAAGCGCGCCAAGGCGGCGGAGTGCAGCAGTAAGGACTCCCGGCAAAAGCTGAAAGCGTTTGATCGAGACATCAAGGATCTGAAGGCTCAGCTTTCCGTCACCTGAAACCCCTTAAAACCCATCGTCACAAGATTGGGAGCGGACCCTTTTGCGGTTCGCTCCCGATTTTGTGATGATATTCATGGTTGTTTTATGGCCTGAATATGCCACATCTTGATCATGAATGCAGATTTTGACCCGAGCAAATTTCCGACCGGCCTTGCGGAGCAGCTGGAACCGCTGGTCGTGCGCGTGCTGGCGGGTAACCCCAGCCCGTATACTTATACCGGCACCCAGACCTATGTAGTAGGCAACAAAAGCGATCGAGCGGTTATTGATCCCGGCCCTGCAATTGACGACCATATTGACGCGATAATGGCAGCTGTTGGCGATGCTCGGATCAGCGCGATCATGTGTACGCATACGCACCGCGACCATAGTCCGGCGGCAAAACCACTCGCAGCGCACACCGGTGCACCGATCATAGGCTGTGCACCGCTGGTTCTGGATGATGATGGCCCGCGGGCCGACGAGAGTTTTGACAAGACTTACAATCCCGACCGGGTGCTGGTGGACGGTGAAGCACTATCCGGTGACGGCTGGACCATCGAAGCGGTGGCGACACCGGGTCATACATCCAATCACCTTTGCCTCGCGGTACAGGAATCCGGCGCATTGTTCACCGGCGATCATGTCATGGCTTGGTCGACCAGCGTCATTGTGCCGCCCGATGGCGACATGGCGGACTATATGGCCAGCCTGCAAAAGCTCTATGAACGTGATGACAAAGTCTATTACCCGGCTCACGGCAAAAAAGTCGATAAACCCCGGCAACTCGTCCGCGGTATGATGGGGCATCGGAAACAGCGCGAACGGCAGATTCTCAAGATACTGGAAAACGGTCCATCGGCTATTCCTGATATGGTGACGCAAATGTATAAAGGGCTTGATCCGCGCCTGAAGGGCGCTGCTGGTCAATCGGTACGCGCGCATCTGATCGACCTACAGAACCGACAGATTGCGGCCGTGGATGATGATATCTGGAAAATGTCCCGGTGAAGCGCCGTTACGCCCTTCCCTTGGCGATCATGGCTGGTGTGTTGGTGATCATCGGCGCCTTGTCCTGGTTGTTGTTGTCCAGGTTTGAAAGCAGCTTCACGCCCGATCCGGTGTCGATTGCCAGCGCGAGCCTTGACGGTTTGCGCGAACAGAACCGGCTGACAGTTTTTTCGGCCAGCTATAACGCGACAGTGACAACCACAGTGAGTCGCATCGGTCTGTCGGCCCGCAAGACCCTGATCATGCCGGGATCGGTGCGCTATGAGGTTGATCTGGCCAAACTGGATGCTGAAAATGTCCGCTGGGATGAAACGACCAAAACCCTGTCGGTGGAAATGCCGCCGATCGAGATTGCGCGGCCAGAGGTGCGGATTGACCGTATCCAAAGCTACGACGATGGCGGCATATTGATGGCGTTGACCGATGCGGAAAAAACGCTGGATGACGCCAATCGGAAGAAAGGCGTCGCAGAACTGGCAAAACAGGCCAAAAATCCGTTGCAGATGCGATTGGCGCGGGACGCCGCAAGGAGAGCGGTGGAGAGCAGTTTTGTCCTGCCGCTGCGCGCTGCCGGACTGGATGCCAATGTCGATGCCTTTTTTGCATTCGAGAGAAGTGCGGCTAATACGGATCGTTGGGATGTATCCCGATCGATCAAGGATGTACTGGCCGACAAGGAAAAGCAGGGAGCAGAGTGATGAAATTCTGGAGCAAGGCCGCCATTGTGGGCATGGTCATGATCGTAAGCGCCTGCGGGCAGGAACCCGAAAGACAAGGGCCTGAACAGCCGGTTTCATCGACGGCCGGGTTCGAACTGCCGATCCCGATGACCAACAATGCGGTGGCGCTCGCCGAGGGGCCTGACGGGCCAACGCTCTACAGCTTCAACGGACTGAAGTCGGGCAAAGGCTGGAAAGATGCCAGCAATGCTGCTTTCGCCTGTATCATCAGCATCAAAGACTGTGAGGAAATTGCCTCTGTGCCGGTGAATGAAGGACGCCTGGCCAGCGCCGCGGTCACGGTGGCGGGCAAAATCTACCTTTTTGGCGGCTATACTGTTGCGGAAAATGGCGATGAAGTATCGACGCCGGAAGTCTTCGCTTTTGACCCCAAAAACAGCGATTATTCGCGTCTTGCCGATATGCCGACGCCGGTCGATGACATGGTCGCTTTGCCCTATCGCGACCGCTATATCTATCTGGTGTCCGGATGGCATGATGAAGGCAATGTCAGCCTTGTCCAGCTCTATGATACACAGGCCGATAGCTGGAGCATGGCGACGGAATTCCCTGGTAATCCGGTCTTCGGCCACGCGGGCGGCTTGGCGAATGATAGCATGATTATCACCGATGGTGTGGCTGTTGCTGGCTTGGTCGATGGCAAACGCAAATTTGCCGCGGCTCCGTTTGCGTGGCGCGGTGATATTGATCCTACTGATCCTGAGCAGATTACGTGGCGCGCGGTGGAGGCGCATCCCGGCGGACCGCAATATCGCATGGCAGCCATGGGCGACAATGATCGCGGCATGATCCTTTTTGCCGGCGGAGGCGACAATCCGTATAATTATGACGGAATCGGCTATGATGGAGAGCCCGCGAAACCAACGGACCGGATATTTGGTTATGATCTAAATACCGATGAGTGGGCAGAGTTGGGCCAGCTGGCCGCGCCCAGCATGGATCATCGCGCTCTCGTAAAGTCGGGAGATGATCACTATATCATGGGTGGAATGGATGCGGATCAGGCCGTGACAGCGCGGATCATGAAATTCCGCATCGATGATTGATCTTCGCCGCTGCATCGTGGCATAGCAGCGGTAAGTTACTTAAAGGAAAAGACAATGGACGCACGTGGCGGAATTGGCGGCAGCTTGGCCGGAGTAGATGTGATCGAGGAAATTCATCGCCTGCGCAAAGAGCGCAATGCGATCATCTTGGCCCATTATTACCAGAAACCGGAAATTCAGGATATTGCCGATTTTGTCGGCGATAGTCTGGAGCTTTCCCGCAAGGCTGCGGAAACCGATGCCGACGTCATCGCCTTTTGCGGGGTGAAATTCATGGCGGAAACGGCGAAAATCCTGTCTCCAGAGAAGATTGTCGTGTTGCCGGACATGGACGCCGGGTGCAGTCTCGAAGACAGTTGTCCGCCAGACAAGTTCAAGGCATTTCGCGATGAACATCCCGACCATATCGCGCTGACCTATATTAACTGCTCGGCCGAGGTGAAGGCGCTGTCCGATATTATCGTGACCAGTTCTTCCGCGGAACATATTCTCTCGCAAATTCCGAAGGATCAGAAGATCATCTTTGGCCCGGACAAGCATCTGGGCGGCTATATCGCCAAGAAAACCGGCCGCGACATGCTGCTGTGGCCCGGCGTCTGCATTGTCCATGAGGCGTTTAGCGAGACAGAACTTCTCAAGTTGCAAACCCAGCATCCCGATGCGCCGGTGGCGGCCCATCCCGAATGCCCGGCCTATATTTTGGATCATGCCGATATGGTCGGTTCGACGAGCGCGATTTTGAAATATGCCAAGGAATTTGAAGGCGATACAATCATCATCGCGACCGAACCGCATATCATCCACCAGATGGAAAAAGCGGTGCCGGAAAAGAATTTCATCGGCGCGCCCGGTGCGGATGGCAACTGCAATTGTAATATCTGTCCCTATATGGCGCTCAACACGATGGAAAAACTCTATGTCGCACTGCGCGATCTGGAACCACGCATCGAGATGGACGAGGAGCTGCGCCTGCAGGCCCGCAAGTCGATCGACAAGATGATGGAAATGGCCAGCGCCACCGTGGGGCAGGGTGATTTGGGACCGGCTGATTTAGCGCATGAGGGGTAGCGGTTAACTGCCAATCACCTGTTCAGGGAGGGACAGCATGATAGTGCGAAAACCGATCAAGACTGTTTTGGCGGCCTTTGTAGCCGCAGGTCTTTGTCTGCCTTCTGTTACTCTTGCGATGGATGATGAAAATGTCCCGTCCTCGGCGACTTGTGAAGAGATATTAAAATCACCCGATCAGTCGGAAATTCCAAGAGCGGAGCCTGTCGCTATTCCGGGGGAATATCGCGATATTGCCAGTTCCACTATATCTACGATGAAAATCAATATGTTAAGTGGCGGAGTTACATGCTTCGATGTCAGGGACTGGAGTGTGGTCGAACAGTTTTGGATTAGCGGGGACGGACGCTTCTTTGGCTTCCATACATTTGGTTTGGAAGCAGACGGGCACTACGTGATTGATCGTATAGCGCCCGACATAATATTGGAAACAGGTCTCAGGCCGGTATTCTCGGATGACGCGACAATGTTCGCTGCTGCCCAGAGAACCGGAGCTGGCTGGGGGAATCTGGAAGGGCTTGGCGTTTGGCGCGTGGGGCCAGATGGCACGGAATCTGTATATAAGTTCAACAATGGATTGCTCGACGGGCTGGATTGGCGGGTGGACAGCTGGATCGGGAATGATGAAGTGCGCCTATCGACCGTTCATGAGTTTGCATTGGGTGAGGACGGAGACTCTTTTGAAGAGATTCTGGCACAATCCAAGCGTTATGACTATCGGTTGATAGAACGCGGAGCAGATTGGGAATTGGAAGATATTGATGAGCCATAGTTTATGACCTTCACTCTGGACCGTTTCGACCTCGAGGCCTTTGTGGCTTCTACCCTCGCTGAAGACCTCGGCCCCACCGGCCGCGATGTCACGTCTGAAGCCGTGATCCCGGAGGATGCCATCTTTACCGGCGTGATGGATAGCCGCCATGACGCGGTTATCGCCGGTCTGCCGATAGCCGAGGCGTTTTTCCGGTCTCTTGATCCTGATGTCGAAATAGAAATCCTCGCAGCGGAAGGCGAAGCGGTTGAGGCGGGCACCGATATCATGCGGCTGAAAGGCAAAGGTCGCGCGATGCTGACGGCCGAGCGCGGCGCGCTGAATACGGTGCAGCATCTCACCGGCATTGCCAGCATAACCAACGAATATGTCCGCAAGATTGTCGGCACCGGTTGTACCCTGCTCGACACGCGCAAGACTATACCCGGCCTGCGCGTGCTGGAGAAATATGCGACCCGCATGGGCGGGGCGGAGAATCATCGCATGGGTCTGTGGGACGCGGCGATGATCAAGGACAATCATGTCGCCGTCGCTGGCGATATCAGCGAAGCGGTGAAGCGCGCCGTAGATGCCGGGATTGAACGGATCATCGTCGAAGTGGACCGGGTTGATCAGATCGAACCGGCGCTGGCGGCAGGCGCGACGCATCTCTTACTCGACAATATGGAGCCGGCCACTTTGCGAGGGGCGGTAACCCTGATCGGCGGCCGCGTGGTCACGGAAGCATCCGGCGGCGTAACGCTCGAAACCATCTTCGACAAGGCAGACACGGGTGTGGACTTTATATCAGTCGGCCGTCTCACGCAGTCGGCGCCGGCAGCTGATATCGGGCTGGACTTTGCGCAAGTGTAAGTTAGGTTCGGGGCTTCTTTGGCAAGGGAGACCATCATGCGGCCAACATCAATCATACGGTTTGAACGCTTTTATCTGGGAGCCTTGGCTCTGGGTCTGGTAGGCAATGTCTTTAACTGGAATAATGCGATCTCAATGCTTGAAACTGATCCAAGCACGGCCGCTATGGGGCCTGGTTTTCTGGTTTTTTCAATTGCATTTGGCCTCGTTATTTCGCTTTTGTTATGGTTTCTCGCGGCACGCAAGGCGGTGGGTGTAGCCAAATGGATTATCACGGTTTTCTTTGGGTTCGGCCTGATCTCTGTTCCTTTTTCATTTAATCAGTTAAGCGGGCTGGCGATCGCAACATCGATGGTCACCATAGCGTTGCAAGCCATAGCAGTTTACATGCTGTTCCGGCCCGATGCGAAAAAATGGTTCGCCGGGGAAAAGACGGTGGATCTGGAAAAAACCTTTGAATGAGGCGGTTCACAGGGCGTCTTATCGTCTGCCGGATGTGTTCGAATGAAAGCCATATTCGCGCTGATTTTTCTTGTTTTACCGACTTTGGTCCAAGCACAATCCTATCAATGCCGCGCTCCGTCGCTGACTGATCCTGCCGCGCCAGCGCGCAAACCTGCTGCTGAACTGCGACGGGTTAGGCCGGTTTCCGGTTATACGCTGGCGATGAGCTGGTCGCCGGAATTTTGCCGCCTTCGCAAGGATGATCGTCGCCACAAAAGCCAATGCAGCGGTGATGATGGCAGTTTCGGTTTCATTCTGCACGGGCTGTGGCCGGATGCGCAGGGGGCCAGCTATCCGCAATGGTGCCGTGCGACCAAAGCATTGCCACCCGCAATTGTGAAGCGCAATTACTGCATGATGCCATCGCCCCGTCTGATGGCACGGCAATGGAGCAAGCATGGCACCTGTATGGCTAATCGGCCGGAAACTTACTTCCGGATTTCGCGGATCATGTTTGGAGCGGTGGAGTTTCCCAATATGGACCGGCTGTCGCGCAAACCACTGACCGCCGGTGCGTTGCGTGATGCGTTCGCGGCGGCCAATGATGGGCTGAAAGCCGATATGATACGGCTGAAAGTCAATCGGCGGGGGTGGCTGGAAGAAGTGCGAATATGCCTTGGCAAGAGCTTTCGGCCCCAGCGCTGCCCAAGAAGCATGCGAGGTTTAAAGGATAACAGATCGATTAAAATCTGGCGGGGAACCTAAGCCTGCGAGTCATCAAGTTGACTAGTCCACTTGCGGGACCAATTGTCGAGTTCTGTCATTTGTGCACCAAGCTCTGCACCAAGCGCGGTATAGCTATAGCCGCCGGTATCATGACTGATAATTTCAAAATCTCTTAACTCGCGCAAACGGCTGTTGAGCGTAGTGGGAGAGATGTCGCCGCATTGTTTTTGCAAGTCCCTAAAGGTCAGGGGGCGATCTCTTAACTCCCACATGATGCGCAATGTCCAGCGCTTGCCGAGCATGTCGAGCAATATCATGATCGGCCGACCGGTGGTGGAACCTCTTGCCTTATCTATGTTTTTAACGGGCATCAAAGGCCTTTCTTGACGCTACAAAATATGTAGCGTATCTATACTACATTATTTGTAGCACGGAGATACGCGATGAGCAATGTTCTGAAACCCCTGACACCACCATATGATCCGGAAATCGCAGCGGTTCTCGCCGGTTATCCGCAGCAGGATGGCTATATTCTCAGCCTGTTCCGGACCTTTGCCAACAGCATGCGGTTTTTGAGAAAGGCCGTACCCAATCTGCTCGATAAGGATAGTGCGCTGCCGCTGCGCGAGCGAGAGATTGTCATTTTACGAACGACGGCCAAGCTGGATTGCGAATATGAGTGGGGCGTCCATGTTGCGATTTTTGCCAAGGCGGCAGGATTGAGTGACGCACAGGTCGCAGCGACCCGAAACGGTGCGGTGAATGAGGTAGTCTGGAGTGAATCAGAAAGCTTGCTGATTCGTTGTGTCGATAATCTATGTGATCGAGGAAGCGTCGCGGATGCCCAGTTGGCGGATTTCCAAAAGATGTGGTCATTGGATGCACAGCTCGAAATTATGGCCCTGTGCGGGACGTATCATACGGTCAGTTTTGTCGCCAATAGTGCGCGTCTGGACAATGAGGATTTCGGTACACTGTTCCCGGGATGCTAGCCTTCCAGAGTGCGTGTGCCCGGATGATGTTTGTCGAGATGTTTGCGGACTATCCGTAAATTCCGGGTGTTGGAGCGCCAGAGAAAATCGAAAACGTCGCCTGCCAGTGGAATTGCCCCAAGCGCCGTATCAATGCCGACATTGGCGGCCATACGGGACAATTGCCATTTGGACATGCCCAGATTGCGGGCTTCCCAGACGATATAGGCACCCATCACGGCGGTGACAATATCGCCAACTACGGGGATCAGTCCGACCAGTGAATCAAGTCCGATAGGCTTGTTTATGCCGGGGATAACAAAAGCCCTTTCGAGAACCTTTTCCATGGCTTCGACGCGGTTGCGAACGGCTTGCGGATCACGGCTGACATCCGGTAATTGTTCGGCCAAGCGTTTCAACTGTTCTTCCGAAATCGCCATGCGCCCTCCCGCTATGTTACTGCTATTCATGTTTAAGATATAGGAATGCCAACCAGCGGATTCAATGGATGCCAGCCACGGGGGTTGACCGCAAAGCCGCGCTGGCCGGGTCGACTGATCGACCAGCGAACCGGCACGGCCAGGGGAATATAGTTGTAATGCTGAACGAGAAGGACTTCGGCTTCGGCGTAGAGCCTGGCCTTGATTTCCAAATTTGTTGCGGCATTGGCCTCGGCAATTTTCGCATCGGCGTCATTCAGGCAAACCGGTGTTTCGGCGCATGTCAGACGAGATAGAAACCAATGCGCACTGTCATAGGGGGCAATTTCATCGATCAGGCTGACATCAGCGTCTTCGCCCAGGGCAACCTTGCGGGCATCCAGGCCGACACGCCGCAAATCTGATTGAATGCGCAGGAACAGTATGTCCGCGCCCGCGGCATCGGGGATGGCGACGGCTAAGGGAAGAACGGGCCCTTCCAGCGCCTCCCATCGCCGTATATGCTCGCGCACGAATGCCTGTCGGTCTTGCATGGACATATCTGCCCATTCCGGCCGTGCGTTGATGCCGGTGGCATTTAATGCATCCGGAATGATCTTTTGACGGCTTTGCCAAGCGGTCACCTTGGGGAAAGATGTCAACAGAGCCGGGCGATCAATGGCCATGGACAACACTTCCCGATTGTCGGGTAAAGACCAAAATCCGTTCATCCTCAGAAATTTGAGGCCGAACAGGCCGGCAACGGGATTAAGCCGCATGTCATTGCTGCTCACACCTGCTTCATCCACCAGCGGTAGATGATGAAATTGCCCGTTCAGGACCAAATCCGTGTAGCCTGCAGTATAGCGGGCGAGGGCCTTTGCGGCACTTTCGCTGCGCAGCGAAACTCGCCGTGGGTCGTCAGAGGGCTCGTTTTCCTGCGTTTCCTCATTCCCTTCCTCTCCGTCTTCATCTGACGCGACCTGGTTGAATATCCCCAATGTGTACGCACGATTACTGTCCAGCTCACTCATCGGCCCGGCGCCATGGCCCGAGCGAAACAAACCCATTTCCGGTTGCGCCATAAGCTGAAGAAAGTTCGGGCTGGGAGAATTGAGCCTAATCTCTATTACGCGGCCGGTCATAGATATAATCTCGTCAATGACCTGGAGGTCTTTGCCCAATCTACTCGGCTGGAGTTCGGTGACACGCTCGCGGAGCAGCGTCGCAATCCGTTCGGAGGTAACCTGACGGCCATCGTCCCATTTCGCTTCGTTGAGGCGGAAAATATAACTGAGGCCATCATCTGTAACGATCCAGCGGGCAGCGAGAGCCGGCACAACCCGGCCCTGTTCATCAAAAGTGACCAAGCCTCTTGCGATTGCAGCACGCGCCGTCGCAGATGCATAATTCAGCCTGATCCCGACGGGTTTGATGACGGGCTCACCGTCCTCGATCACCGTAACCCGCGCGCGGTCTTCATCTCCCGCGACGCTGCAGGATGCGAGAGCGAGCGATCCCGCCACGAGAGCGGCAAAGACTTTGAACCAAGAGTACCGATTATGACTCATTTTTTTCTTATACGCAGAGTCCGGCTGGGATGCACATTGGAAATATTATCCTGCCATCCCTCAATCCGTTCGCTGACAAGAGAGCGGGTCACGTAAAAATAGAGCGGTAATATCGGCATATCCTTGATCAAAATTTCGTCCGCTCGGCGCATAAGTGCGTTTCTCTCGTCCGGATTGGCCGTTCTGATCGCGCGCGCTACAATCGCATCATAAGCCGGGTTGTCATATCCCGAATAATTACCGGAACCGTTGGCGGCTTGATGTACTGTCAGGAAATTTTCGGCAATTGGCAAATCAGCGATCCAGCCAGACCGGGCGAGCGTAAAATCATGGTTCCTAAGCGCAGCGAAATGGAGCGCTGCCTCGCTGTTGAAGAGGCTGGCTTGTACATTCAGGGGTTTCCACATCGCAGCCAGCGCCACTGAAACACGGCGATGTTCGGCGGAACTGTTAAACCGGATTTCAAATTTTAGCGGATTGGTAGAATTGTAGCCGGACGCTTCCAGCAACTGACGCGCAGTGGCTAACCGCCTTTCGCGAGGCCACTCGGCCCACACGGGCTTTGCACTGACGCTTCCGGTCAGATCAGCTGGCAACAGATTCCACGCCGGTACATTGCCAATGCCAATCACTTTGTCGGCGATCCATGCTCTTTCCACTGCCATCGACAGGGCAGTTCGAACACGGCTGTCATCAAAGGGTGCCTTGCGGGTGTTAAATGCAAAATAGTAGCTGCCGAGATAGGGTATGCTGCGCGCCAGACCGGGATGGTGTTCGTTCAGCCATTGATGTCGGCTCGCCGGATAATCGGCAGCGATATCGGCACCGCCTGCCAGGATGAGCCGCATAGCGGACAGGCTGTCATCCATCGGTTTCCATATGATGCTTGGCGTGGGTGCCGGCTCGTCATGCCATTCAGGATTGCGTATCATGCGCGCATGATCGTTCAATTTCCAGGTTGCCAGCTGGTATGGACCGCTGGTGACCAAGGGACGCTCGCTGGTCCATTTATCACCTTTCTGTTCCACAAGGTGCAGTGGCAAGGCGGCTATTGCCGGATGCGCCAACAGAACCGGCAGAGAAGGGGCGGGTGCGCGCAGTGTCACTATAACCGTGGAATCGCCATCCGCTGCAACGGCTGTGATATTTTCAAACAGAGCTTTCGTGGGCGACGCAGTCTCGGGAGCCTGCAGGCGATCCCATATCCGGCTGAAAAGGGCCGCATCAAAGCCGGTACGGTCGGAAAAGCGCAGGCCGCCGCGAAGTTGGAAGCTCCACCGCAATCCGTCCTCTGAAACAGTCCAGCTTTCCGCCAGTCCCGGTTCTGCACCACCGGTGGCGTTCAGCCGTGTCAGCCCTTCAAACTGGTCGGCTGCTATGCGCAGCGATGACAGGTCAGAGATTTTCTGTGGATCGAGGCCTTTTATCTCTGAATCGGACAACCGGACAATTTGATCTGGTCCAGGCATGATATCCGCATTGTCCCGGCTGCCGCATCCGGCCAAAAAAAGGATAAACCCCAAAAAAGCGAGTAAGCGCATTCCACTACCAGTAAATGTTTTTACTGGATGGACAAATAGTAACTCTTATGGTCACGCTAGTTTTTTGGAGATTCTCAGATGGCCGGTTTACAATATGATATCAGCGGAATTGGCGGCGACACCGGCGCGGCATTGTTATCGCTTCTGCCGGAAATCGCGGATCGGGCGGCGGAAACCGAAGAAGCGCGCCGTCTTCCGGCTGATCTGGCACAGAAAATGGCTGCTGCTGGTGCGTTTAATCTCTCCAAGCCGTCAACACTGGGCGGTTTGCAACTGCCGCCGCTGGAATTCATGCAGTTGATCGAAACGATTGCGGAAGCCGACGCCAGCGCGGGCTGGTGCACGATGATTGCGGTTACCTCGACTCTCGGCGCAGCTTATCTGGACGACACACCCGCAAAAGACATTTTTGGGCCGGATGATGTCATTACCGGCGGTGTCTTTGCTCCGATGGGTAAGGCAGAAGATATGGGCGATCATTATCTGCTTTCCGGTCAGTGGCAATGGGGTTCCGGTTCGGCCAACTGCAGCTGGCTTGGCGGCGGCGCAATGATCACCAGGGACGGCGAGCTGCAGAAATTCGACAATGGAGCGCCATATCATCGCATGCTGTTCTTTCCGGTCAGTGAAGTGACCTTCATCGACAGCTGGCATGTCGCCGGCATGAAAGGGACCGGCTCCGGTGATTTCAGTGTGGACAATATCAAGGTGCCCAAGGACCGCTCCGTTTCCTTCATAGCCGATCGTCCACGCGACAGCGGCGCGCTCTACAAATTTCCCTTATTCGGTTTGCTGGCATTGGGCGTTTCCTCCGTGGCCCTCGGCAATGCACGTGCTGCCCTGGAAGAAATACGGTTGCTGGCGATTAACAAGAAAACACCAGGCGGTGGTCGCAGCATGGCACAGCGGGCTACCGTTCAGGCTGATATTGCCCGCGCTGCGGCACAGTTGGGCGGCGCATTCAGTTTTCTGGAAGATGCCGTCGGAAAATCCTGGAAAGAAGCGCAGGGTAATGGGGATATTTCAGCCGAAGCCCGGGCGAATTTGCGGTTGGCCTGTGCTCATGCGACGGAGACATCAGCCGAGGTCTGCAAAGTCGCCTACACATTGGGCGGCGGCGGTGCAGTCTATTCCACTAGCAGTCTTCAACGCCGCTTCCGCGATGCTCATGTGGCCACCCAGCATATTGCCACGGCGCCCGCCGTGTTCGAGCTCGCCGGGCGTGTTTTGCTGGATCAGCCTGTTGATATGGCGATGTTATGATGCCGGTCTGAGATCAGCTTTCCATTTGGATCGCCTTTGCGACCTTAGACATCGTCCGCAGAAATCATTTCCTCGACATCGATCTCGCCGGTCATCACGGCCACCGTTGTCGCGATGGCTGCATCGCCTGATACATTGGTTGTCGTGCGCATCATGTCCATGATCCGGTCAACGCCGGCGACAAAAGCGATGGTTTCGAGCGGAACGCCGACACTACCGAACACGAGCGCCATCATGATCAGGCCGGCACCAGGAATGCCCGCTGCACCGATTGCGCCGAGTGTAGAGGTGATGGCGATGAGCACATAGTCGCCGAAGCTGAGGTCCACGCCGAAAATCTGTGCCCCGAACAAGGTCGCCAACCCCAGATACATGGCGGTGCCGTTCATGTTGATCGTCGCGCCCAGCGAAACGACAAAACTGGCCACGGAGTTGCTGACACCCAGATTGCGTTCCACGCAGCGCAAGGTCACCGGCAGGGTCGCGTTGGACGAGGCCGTCGAATAGCTGACCGCAATTGCATCAATAATACCACGGAAGAAATCGATCACCGGTAGCTTGGCAACAAATTTGATCATTGCAGAATACATGACACCAATGATCAGCAAACAGCCGAGATAGTTGAGGCCGACAAGCTGCGCGAGCGAGATAAGAGCATCGGGACCCAGTGTACCGGCGACCCATGCCATCAGGGCAAAGACGCCAAAGGGCGTCAGTTCCATGACGATCATCGTGACTTTTTGCATGACAATGGCGCCACTGTCGAAAATCTTGGCAAGCGGTTTGCCATCTTCCTTGGCCATTAAAATGCCGATACCGATTAGCAGCGCGAATACGATCAACGGTAAAACCCGCACATCGGCCATGACTTGTACCGGACTGTCTGGAACGATCGAGAGGATCATATCCACAGCGGTGGTTTCATTGGGAGCCGGCGTTTCGCCTTTCTGGATAGCCGTGGTGTCGACACCTTTGCCGGGCGCAAAAAACGTGCCCAATGCCAGACCAAGCCATGCCGCAATCTGACCGGTTATGATGAATAATATCATGGCGCGGCCGCCAACACTGCCCAGTTTTCTGAGGTCACCAAGCGCGGCGACACCTGCGACAAGTGAGAAGAAGATCAGGGGAACGACCAGCATCTTGATCGCCTTGATGAAGAAATCGCCGATCCACTTAATGGTTTCTGATTCCGGTCCCCAGATCAAACCGGTGATAACACCAAGAATCAGAGCCGCGATAACCCGCTGCCAAAGCGGTATTTTGAACCAGAATGACAGCATGTCACCACCCCTATTTGTATTTTGTATCAACCTATCGTCGCAACCCGGCTACGGCAAGCGATTAGCGGCAAGTTGTCACATCGTGAAACTGATCGCCAGACAAGTGGCCAGCCCGACCCCAAAGGTGAGCGGGATGCCGGCCTTGAAGAAGTCTGTGAACCGGTAGTTGCCTGCTGCATAGACCAAAGTGTTGGTTTGATAACCAATTGGCGTTGCGAAGCTGGCGGAGGCAGCGAACATCACTGCGATTACCAGCGGCCTTGGGTCCACGCCCAGATCCTGACCGAGCGCTATCACTATCGGTGTGATGATAATCGCAACGGCATTGTTCGTGACAATTTCTGTCATGAATACTGACAATACATAGATCGCAAAGACCAACGCCCATGGCGGTAGATCGCGCAGCCAAGGTGTAAGCTGATTGACGATTAAATCGACGCTGCCAGCCTGTTGCAGGCCAAGGCCGACCGCCAGCATCCCGAAAATCAGTACCAGTACATTGCCGTCAATCGACCCCCATGCTTCCTCTGCATCAATACAGCGTGCCAGCAGGATCGCGCCCACGGCCAATATGGCAGCTACCGCGAGAGGAATGATGTTAAGCGCGGCGAGGGCAACCACAGCGACCAAAGCGCCAATCGCAATCGGGGCCCGATCCCTGCGAAAGGCGCGGATTTTGGTCTGACCCACACCAAAGAGATTGGGGTTTTCATACATCCGCTGAATATCCTTGCTGGACCCTGTCACAAGCAGGCGGTCAGCGGCGTGGATGCGGGCGTTGGTAAGGTCCGATCGCGGCAAATTACGGTAGCGGGTCATGCCCAATATGCGGACGTTCAGCTGCCCAAGAAACGGAATGTCGAACAGGCGGTTGCCGATGCTGGGATGACCCGGCGCAACTGTTGCTTCCACCAGTTCCTCACCCAGTGGCCCAACATCACCAGACCGTACAATGCCGATTTTAAAGTCCTCTGAAGACCGCAGTGATATGAGTTCGGCGAGATCGAGCCGGACGACTATGCGATCACCGGCGCGCAATTCATGATGTTCCAGATCATGGCGAATATAGCTGCTAAGACGTTTCACTGCGGAAACATTCACACTGGTCCGGCGAATAATCGGAACTTCCGAGAGCATTTTGCCAATCGCTGTTGATCGATTGCGGACAGTCAATTCGGTGAGAAAATCACTCTCATCGCTGCTCGAAAATTCCCCGCTTGCTTCTCCTTTTGGAAGCAGCCAGCTGCTGAACAAAACCATCATGATGGTGCCGGCAACCGCGGCAATCAGGCCATAAGGCGTAATTTCAAAAATGCCGAATCCATCCATTCCGGTGTCACGGGCAACGGCGTCAACGATCAGGTTGGTGGAAGTACCGATAAGGGTAGTCGTCCCACCCAATATGCAAATGAAGCTCAAAGGGATGAGCAGTTTTTTGGAGGATATGCCGGTGGCGCGGGACAGGCGAATGATAATGGGGATCAGTACCAGCACAACCGGCGTATTATTCATGAAGGCAGAAGCGACAAATGCACCGAGGAACATCTCGACAACCGCCAGTTTGGGATGCTTTTTGGCGCGTTCGATAATGAAACCAGCGATCGCGTCAATCGTGCCCGTTCTCAGCAGCGCGCCAGAGAGAATGAACATGGCGGCTATGGTGATCGGTGCGGTGTTCGAAAAGACCGAGAATAGACCGTCTGAATCGATGATACCCAGAAAGAGAAAGGTGCAGGCGCCCAGTACAGCAACCACCGCCGCGGGAAAACGTTCCATGATGAAGCCAGCGAAAAGAAAGCCTAATATGACAAGACCGATAATCGCCTTATGCGCTTGAATATAGTCATCAATGACATGAAGGACGAGATCGATCATCTGATCAGGGCATCCACATTACGTCGGGCCGCATTGCGCGCGATGCAAAAGCTTTTGATCTGCGAGCACCAGCGCCATCATCGCCTCTACCACCGGCACGCCGCGTATGCCCACGCACGGGTCGTGGCGGCCTTTGGTGGTAATCTCGGTCGCTTCACCATCGCGGGTGATCGTATCCACTGGTGTCAGGATAGAGCTGGTCGGTTTGAAAGCCACGCGGCAGAAAACCGGTTGTCCGGTGGAAATGCCGCCAGCGGTCCCGCCTGCATGGTTGGATTCGAATCGCGGTCCTTCATTTCCCGGGCGCATGGCATCGGCATTATCTTCGCCGCGTAGGCGTGCAGCTGCAAAGCCGTCGCCAATCTCCACACCTTTTGTGGCGTTTATGGTCATCATCGCGGCGGCGATTTCGCTATCGAGCTTTGCATAGACGGGTGCGCCCCATCCGGCAGGAACACCGGTTGCCTCACAAGCGATGATCGCGCCAAGGCTGCTGCCATCCTTGCGTGCGCCATCGACCAGAGCTTCCCAGCGTTTGGCGGCGGCGGCATCGGGACAGAAAAACGGGTTATTGCCTATTTCTTGCGTCTCAAAATTCGCCATATCAATTGCATCGCCGCCAATTTCGGCAACCCATGCGCGAACCGATACTTCCGGAATGGCAAGACGGGCGACTGCGCCAGCGGCCACACGCGCAGCTGTTTCGCGCGCGCTTGACCGGCCTCCGCCGCGATAATCACGAAAGCCATATTTGGCATCATAGGCATAATCGGCATGGCCGGGGCGATAGGCTTTGGCGACTTCGCTATAATCCTTGGACCGCTGGTCGATATTTTCGATCATCAGCGAAATAGGCGTGCCGGTGGTTTTGCCTTCGAATACGCCGGACAGGATTTTCACCTGATCGGGTTCCTGCCGCTGCGTGGTATATTTGGATTGACCTGGCCGCCGGGCATCCAGAAACGGTTGGATGTCCGCTTCGCTTAGCGTCAAGCCGGGAGGGCAGCCATCAACGACCGCGCCCAGCGCAGGCCCATGACTTTCCCCCCAGGTGGAAAAGCGAAATACGCGGCCGAAACTGTTAAAACTCATATACCCTCATCTATTGGCCCACTTTTTTGTTTTTACAGGCGACCAAAGGCGGGCGCATATTCTGCTCGCCCTGACTGCGGCTTTTGGGCCGTCTCGTCAAGCCAGAGTGCTTGAAAATACGGACCGGCAAAAGGCGAGGCAAATGGCTTCGCATCCTCGACAGAAAAGCCGAAGCGTGAATAGTAGCGGGGGTTTCCAAGCAATATGATCAACTGCCAGTCCTGCGATTGCGCCCAACGGATAGCGGCTTGGACAAGCTGTGATCCTACACCTTCATGCTGACGATTTGGCGCGACAGCAACCGGCCCAAGACCTAGCGCCTTCACTGGCCGGTCGTCGGCTGTGGTATCCATGGGACTAAGCGCTATATGGCCGATTATAGTGCCATCCTCCTCAGCTACCTGAGAGAAGTATAGATCACCATCTTCCCGCAGCATATCGACAAGCCGTGCTTCAGCATCAGTTGCAAAAGCCGCCTTATTTACCGCAAAGATTGGCTGCTGATCATCAGTTCCCTCTGTTCGCAGCTTCATTTTATCGTGCCCGCGTTATTTGGGATTTTTCCGTACTCGCTTAACCGTTACGGTATCGTGATACTCTCGCCACTCGACAAATACCTTATCGCATTCTTCTTTGTCTCCATCACAGCGCATAGCAAATTGGCCAGATATGCTGCCATCATCTGACTTGATTCGTCGGGTGCAAACCGCCGCCATTGGGAGTGAACTTTTTGGCATTGTAAAGGCCCAAACCGTCAGTTCATCATCTGAAATCACAGCGTAATAGTCGTCATTTTGGTTCAGTAGTGAATAGGAGCCACTATCCCTAACCGCTATTGGAAAATCTCGGGCGCCGGCGGCGGTTATGTCGCAAACCGTTGAGGGGCCTTTGGCATCCGAATGGAAATCGTCCGCAGTTTGCGATGTCAACAGAGCCGCGAAAATGCCAATAGAATATAAAGACAACATGGTTTTTCCTTAATCCAGCGCGATATCCGGCGCATCTTCCTGTTTCATTCCGATCGTGTGATAGCCTGCATCAACATGATGCGTCTCACCGGTCACTCCCGAAGACAGATCGGACAGGAAATAGAGCGCAGAAGACCCCACATCATCAATCGTGACATTGCGGCGCATAGGGGAGTTTAGCTCATTCCATTTCAGGATATAGCGAAAATCCCCGATGCCGGATGCGGCAAGGGTCTTGATCGGCCCCGCAGAAATCGCATTCACCCGGATACCATCTGGGCCAACATCATTGGCGAGATATTGCACCGATGTTTCCAGTGCCGCTTTGGCCACGCCCATGACGTTATAGTGCGGAATAACCTTTTCCGCGCCGTAGTAGGATAACGTGAGCATTGATCCACCGGGATTCATCATCGCAGCGGCGCGCTTGGCAACGGCGGTGAAACTGTAGACGCTGATATTCATCGTCATCAGGAAATCGTCGAGGGTCACGTCAAAATATTTGCCGCGCAGGGCCTCTTTGTTGGTGAAGCCGATGGCGTGAACGACAAAGTCAATCGTGGGCCATTTTTCGGCCAGTTCAACGAAAGTCTTGTCGAGCTGATCCATATCAGACACATCACAATCCAACAGGAAATCACAGCCCAGTTCTTCGGCCAGCGGTTTGACACGCTTGGCCATGACTTCACCCTGATAGCTGATCGCCAGTTCGGCGCCGGCTTCGGAGAGCTTTTTTGCAATGCCCCAGGCGAGCGATTTGTTATTCGCCAGACCCATGATCAGGCCGCGTTTGCCTTTCATCAGTTCATTCATTGCCAGTCCTTTTTGCATGTAAAATTTGATCCTCAATAGCGCTCATGCCGCTGATATTCCAGAAAATCATCATCCGGCGCTTACAAGTCTGGTTCTTCATGCTGCGGCCGGTCGGCCAGAGCGGCATTGAGTTCGGAACCGATCACCATTCCCAGCCCGATGAGGTAAAAGAAAATCAGCGTGATCATAACACCGGCAAGGCTGCCGTAGGTGAGTTGATAATTGGCAGCATATTTCAGAAAGAGCGGCAAAAAGCCGGTAATGAGCAGCCACCAGCCGCTGATGAACACCGCACCCGGCCACTTCGGATAGGCACGCGGGCGATATTGGCGGGGCGTAAGAAGTCGGAACAACAGATAGAGCGTGATAAACAGCACCAGAAAGGGGAGAGCGTTGGACAGCGAAAACCACGTCGTACTTTCGGCCAGATCAGGGAAATATCCACCAAGAAACTCGCTGATCCCTGCCACAACAAATTGCGCACTGAGCGCAAGCATCGCGAAAAACACTGACAGGATGATAAGACCGATGGAGGTCAGACGATACTCCCAGAAGGCCCGCTGGGCCGTTACACCATAGGCGCGGTGCAGGATTTCGCGGATGGTTTCGATCAGGCTGGCGGTAGTCCAAAGACCAACTGCGGCACTGAACCACAATAAAGGCCCGGTTCGTGCGCCCATCGCATCCTGAATGGGGTCGTGTAGTGCGCTGGCCACAGAAGGCGGAACGGTCCTTAGAAACGCTTCGACAAAATCAATGCCGATAGCGGTCTGACCAATGCTGCCAGCAATGGCGGCTGCGACGATGAAGAAGGAAAATACCGCCAGTAGCGCAAGATAGGCGAAATTCCCGGCAAAGGTGAAGCCGTCAGTATAGACACCCACGGCCGTTCGTTCGACGACCGAAATGATCCTTCGCAGTAAATGGCCTTCTGCCAGTGTCTTGGCTGCTTTCTCACTTTTCCGCCCGGGCCGCGATGGCTTCTCACGCCGTGCTTCTGGGGAAAGAGGCGACGGGTCAGACATGAAAATATTCAGTCAAAATCACACACCCATATCTGCGCGCGGGTTTTCGCCATTTTCCCAGTCTTTCACAAACTCCGCCAGCTTTGAATCATCTTTCGGCAATGTGATCATCAATGTCACCAGATGGTCACCGCGACCACCGGATTTCTTGTGAAAACCTTTGTTCTTTAGACGCAGCGTCTTGCCGGAGTCAGAGCCAGCGGGAATGGAAAGCATGACCGGACCATCTACGGTTGGCACTTTGATTTTGGCCCCTTCAACCGCTTCCTTCAGACTGATCGGCAGCTCCAGTTTCACATTGTCGCCATCACGCTCGTAAAAGGGGTGGCTGTTGATATGGATGGTCACAATGGCATCGCCATTGCCACCCGCCCCTTGCCGTCCCTTGCCGCCAAGCCGCATTTGCGTGCCTTCCTCAACGCCTTTTGGCAGGCTGAGGTCAATCGTCTTGCCATCTTCCAGAGTTATCCGCTGTTTTTCAAGCGTTGCGGCTGCAATGAACTCGACTTTCAATCGATAGGAAACATTGGCCCCTTTTGGTGGCGGCGCGCTGCGTTGCCGAGAGCTGAATGGGCTGGAACTGCGTCCGCCACCGCCAAACAACCCTTCAAATATGTCACCGAAATCTGCACCGCCATTGCCGAAATCAAATTGCTGCCCCCCGGCGCCGCGTGAATAGGTGCCGCCGGGCCCGCCGCCGAAGCCAAAACCCGCAGGATTGCCATCAGCATCAATCTCTCCGCGATCAAATTGCGCGCGTTTGTCCTTGTCCAGCAGCAGATCATAAGCCTTGGTGACATCGGAAAACCTTTCCGTAGCCTTGGGATTGTCCTTGTTGCGGTCAGGATGCAGCTCTTTGGCAAGCTTGCGATAGGCGCTCTTAATCTCCTTCTCGCTTGCGCCCTTGGCCACGCCCAATGCCTGATACGGATCTGCCATTACTTACCCTTTTCAATTCCTTATCTCTATCAAGATTGGAACCATATGCTGCTATTTCAACTTCAGTGTCTTATTGAGGTACTACGGCATCCGCAACTCTATTGTGACGCGAGAAACGCAGCAAAAGATAGAGGACTAGCCCCAAAGGCCCCAACATCAATACGAAAAACAATATGGGAACCTGAATCCAGCGGGCAAATCCGTATTTATCCGCGTTGCGCGCCACCCACATGCCGACAAACAGATCGAAGGCAAGAAAATGGATCCAGCCAATGGTGGCGCCGCCATCGCTGGATAACAGGGCTTGCACACCGGCCAGACTGCTGGAATTTCCTTCACTGCTGCCGCCTTCTATCATACCGGTCATCAGCGGGATAATAATTACCGCATAAGTGAGCGCGAGCAAGCCGACGCCGCCATAAAATATGCCCTTCATCGCCATGTCTCGGCGCGGCGCCAAGGCCAGTATCAGCCACATCAGCAAAGCCCAGCTATTGGTGACGGTGAATATGAGTTCCCAGTTCATGATGTATGTCCCTCCTGTTCCGTTGGGGAGGGATTAGCATAAAACTGGCGCCAGGCAGGTTTTTTCTAAGGCGCCAAAACCGTATCTACCGCTTCCGGCAGCAAATCGGAATAGTCGGTAATGTAGTGCAGGCCGCGGCTTTCCTTGCGCGCGAGCGCGGATTTGACAATCAGGTCCGCGACCTCGATCAGGTTGCGTAGCTCGATCAAATCCTGGGTGACCCGGAAATGGCCGTAATATTCCTCGACTTCACCGCGCAGCAGATCAATGCGGTGCTGGGCGCGCTCCAGACGCTTGGTGGTGCGCACGATGCCGACATAATTCCACATGAAGCGGCGGATTTCCGTCCATGTCTGCTTGATGACAACTTCTTCATCACTGTCCGTAACGCGGCTTTCATCCCACGGACGGATTGCTGGCGGTTCGGGCATGTCATTCCAATGCGCCGCGATATCGCGGGCGGCGGCGTCGCCGAAGACGAAACATTCAAGCAAGCTGTTGGAAGCGAGGCGATTGGCGCCATGGAGCCCGCTTTCACTGGCTTCACCGGCGGCATAGAGGCCGGGCAAATCAGTGCGGCCGTTGAGGTCAATCAATATCCCGCCGCAGGTATAATGCTGCGCAGGGACGACCGGGATCGGTCCGGTGGTCATATCGATGCCCAACCCGATCAGCTTGTCATAGATATTGGGGAAATGGCCTTTCACAAAGTCTGGGGTTTCGTGACTGATATCCAGATGGACATAATCGAGGCCAAATTGCTTGATCTCGGCATCATTGGCGCGGGCGACAATGTCCCGGGGTGCCAGCTCCATCCGTTTGCTGTCATAAAACTCCATGAACCGCTTGCCGGTGCGTGGATTGAGCAGGTGCCCGCCTTCGCCGCGCACAGCCTCGGTAATCAGGAAATTCTTGACTTCGAGATTATATAGGCAGGTGGGGTGAAACTGCATCATCTCCATATTGGAAACCCGCGCACCGGCCCGCCATGCCATGGCGATGCCGTCGCCGGTTGCGCCGCGCGGTGCGGTGGAGAAGAGATAGGTGCGGCCTGCGCCGCCGCTCGCCATGATCGTGGCCCGCGATGTCAGCGTTTCCACGCGGCCGGTTGCATTGTTCAGCGCATAAACGCCCCAGACGTTTTTTGCGCCCGTCTGCGTCACGGCGTGCCGGTCGGCAATCAGGTCAATCGCCACCATATTTGGTTGCATGGTGATATTGGGATGGGCGGCCGCCGTTTTTTGCAGCGCATCCTGTACTGCCCAGCCGGTGGCGTCATCGACATGGACGATCCGGCGGTGGCTATGGCCGCCTTCGCGGGTCAGGTGCAGGACTTCCGCTTCCTTGTTGAACGGAACGCCCATTTCTTCCAACCGTTCGATCGCGGCGGGCGCATTTTCAACAACAAACTCAACCGTTTCCCGGCGGTTTAACCCCGCACCGGCGACCATCGTGTCATCGATATGATTTTCAAACGTATCGCCGGCATCAAGTACAGCGGCAATACCGCCCTGCGCCCAGGCCGTTGAGCCACCGGCGAGATCACCCTTGGCCAGCACGAGCACTTTATGCGTCCGCGCCAATGTGATCGCGGCGCTCAGTCCTGCTGCGCCGGAGCCGACGATGATAACGTCGAAATTGCTCATGCGGCTTTGCGCGTCAAGTTCAGGAACACGTCTTCCAGATCCGCTTCCCGCGTCGTGACATCGACAATCTGATAGCCGCGTTTCTGCACGGCCTGCATCACGCCGCCGGCATTGGTGCGATCCTTGTTATACGTCACGGCAACCGTGCGTGGGCCGATAATATCGGCTTTCAGGAACTGATCATCGGCAAAGGTAACCGCATCGGATTCTTCGGAAATATCTCGATCCAGGGTCAGTTCGACCAGCTTTTCCCGGGCCATGTCCACTAGTTCCGGTGTTGTTTTGAGCGCAATCAGCTTGCCATGATTGATAATCGCAATCCGGTCACAGAGATTTTCCGCCTCTTCCAGATAGTGGGTGGTCAGAACGATGGTCACGCCGGATGCATTGAGCTGCTCGACATATTCCCAAAGCTGTTGACGCAATTCGATATCCACGCCGGCTGTGGGTTCGTCCAGAACCAGTATCGGCGGAGAATGGACCATCGCTTTGGCCACCAGCAGGCGGCGCTTCATGCCGCCGGATAATGTGCGCGAATAGGCATGGGCCTTGTCTTCAAGATGGACGGCGCGCAGCAATTCCATCGTCCGGCGTTCGGATTTCTTGATCCCGTAAAGTCCGGCCACAACCTCCAGCGATTCCGCTGGCGTGAAGAACGGATCGAACATGATCTCCTGCGGGACGATACCGATGGATGCTTTGGCATTGCGATGGTCTGCATCAATATCAAAGCCCCAGATATTGGCCGTGCCACCGCTTTTGCTGACCATACCGGACAAGATGTTGATTAGCGTGGATTTTCCCGCGCCATTTGGGCCCAAAAGCCCGAAAATTTCTCCTCGTTTTACGTCAAAAGTGACGTCATCCAGCGCTTTTTTGCCGCCGGCATAGGTTTTGGAGAGATGTTGGATGGAGATAGCAGCTTCAGTCATGGCAACCGCATAACCATCTTGCCCCCCACAATCAAAGGCTTTGCATCGATCAGGATACAGAATGTGACAGCATTTAACGAAAAATTAGGCATGATATTAAACAAAATTTTGTGCTGTTGCCGCTAGTTGAGGCAATGTGGAACAAATGAGGGACCAGAAACGGGCGTTTAAGCCTGTACTTGCGCGCGGGGCATTCATGCTGTCTGCGCTTGTGTGCATTGGTCTAACGCAACCTGTCCGGGCGCAGTCTGCTAGCGGTAATGCAACCGTTGCCGTCAACCAGGGCGTCAACATGGTCAAAAATTCCGATCTGCACTTTGGCGATTTTATTGCGGGCACGATCCGATCAGTATTCCGGATGAACCCGACAACCAGTGCGCTTAATCAACGCAACGGTAATGCAATATCTATCGGCGGGGCACCAACGGCTGCTTCCTTTACAGCTTCCGGGACGCCACTGACCAGTGTCCGGATCACTGTGGCGGAAAATCGTATTGATATTGTCCGCGATGGCGGGAGCGAAACGATGCGGGTGAACCGGTTTCGTTTTGACGGGCCGCGCAACCGGCCGCTCGATGCCAGTGGAGAGGCAACCTATCAGATTGGCGGTCAATTGCGGGTGGGTGCCAATCAAGTCGGCGGCACTTATCGCGGGACGTTTAATGTGACGATTGATTATCAGTAAATGAAGTAAGCGGCGTACAAGCTGATGGGGATCAGCCGGTACGCATAGAAAATGTTTAGAATTTGTGGGTAGTGAGTAAAAATGATGACCAGAGACCAGATTATTTCACGGCTGATTGGCTGCCTGTTGACCGTGCTTGTCGGGATAACAAGCGCGCCAGCGGCGCTTGCTCAGACGGCTGATGCCGACGCGAGAGCGGTTACAATTGGCCCGCTCTCTGTTGTAAATATTGCCGACCTGGAATTTGGCAGGATCATTCCATCCCCTGCCGCCGGTACCGTGTTTATGGATACGCGTAATGGCAACCGCACAAGCAACGGCGGTGTTACACTTGCCGGAGGCCCTTCAGGACGCGGTAATTTCATTATCTATGGCGGGCCGAACCAGATCGTTGAAGTGTCCATTCCCGGAACCATGACAGTGACACATACCAACGGCTCCGACAATATGAACATTGACCAGATGGCAATTGGTAACGGGAACCGGAATTTCGGTACCTTTGTTCGCGGCTTTCTCGGCACACTCGGTATATATCAGCTGACTGTTGGCGGGCGTCTTAATGTCGATGCTGATCAGGAAGCGGGCGTCTACACCGGTACATTCACGATGACGGTCGATTATCTCTAGATTATCGGGTCGAAAGACTGCGGTAATATATTGCGCCAGCGAGTGACTGTTGCTAATCGCGCGACATGAACGACGCACCTGAAATTGTCCGCACGTCCAAAAAACGCAATGCCTGTGACGGCGCATCGGATATCCCCGGTGGCGCGGCGCTGGGCCATCCCCGCGTCTGGCTGGAAATAGATGAAAAAGGCTATGTCGATTGCGGCTATTGTGATCGTCGGTTCATTTTGATCGGCGGGCCGGCTGATGTTTCTGCAGAAGCGCCTTAAGGCGAATAATCTGACCTAAGGGGGTGCGCAGCCCCGATTTCGTTTCTATATAGTAGAAATGATGAAAAATTTGGACCCTCGCTCGTTTCTTTATCGCCCGGACGGATTGGACCCGGAACGGGCCAAGGCCCTTGTATCGGGTAGTCTTTCGGCCTGTGATGACGGAGAACTTTACCTGCAATATAGCGCGGTGGAGAGTTTCGGTTTTGACGATGGCCGCCTGAAAACCGCTGACTATAGTACCGACAGCGGGTTTGGCCTGCGCGGTGTATCTGGCGAAATGACCGGGTTCTCCCATAGTAACGAGATTAGCGAAGCGGCCATCAAGCGCGCGGCTCAAACCCTGCAATTGCTGGACCCGGCCAAGGGTGATCCGGCCCCGCCGCCACGCGGTTCCAACCAACATCTTTATGGTGAAGCGAATCCGCTGGAAGCCATTCCGTTCGCGAAGAAAGTGGCCTTGTGTCAAGAAATTGACGCTGCGGCGCGCGCTCGTGATCCGCGCGTTGCGCAGGTATCTGTTGGTCTGTCCGGCAGCTGGAGCGTGGTCGAAATTGTTCGTCCCGATGGCTTTGTGGCAACCGATGTGCGGCCGCTGGTGCGGCTAAATGTCTCTATTGTCGCCGAACAAAATGGCCGCCGCGAAACCGGCAGCTTTGGCATGGGTGGGCGTTATCTCTATGACCAGCTGTTTGAGGAAGCGCGCTGGAACCGTGCCGTTGATGAGGCATTGAACCAAGCGCTGATCAATCTTGAAAGCGTTGATGCTCCTGCAGGTGAACAGACGGTTCTGCTTGGCCCGGGCTGGCCTGGCATCATCTTGCATGAAGCTATTGGGCATGGCCTGGAAGGCGATTTCAACCGCAAGGGTACGAGCGCCTTTTCCGGTCGGATCGGTGAGCGGGTGGCTGCGCCGGGCGTCACTGTTGTGGACGATGGCTCGATCAATGAGCGGCGCGGATCGCTGAGCATTGATGACGAAGGCACGCCAACGCAGGAAAATGTCCTGATCGAGGATGGCATATTGAAATGTTACATGCAGGACCGGCTAAACGCGCGCCTCATGGGCGTTCCCGCAACCGGCAATGGTCGCCGCGAAAGCTATGCCCATGCGCCGATGCCGCGGATGACCAACACGTTTATGCGGGGCGGCAAGGATGATCCCGATGAGCTGATGGGCCGCGTGAAAAACGGCATCTACGCCAAGAGCTTCGGCGGCGGGCAGGTGGATATCGTCTCCGGCAAATTCGTCTTCTCCTGCACCGAAGCCTACAAGATCGAAAATGGCAAACTGGGCGCGCCGATAAAAGGGGCGACGCTGATCGGTGATGGTCCGACCGCGCTGACCAAGGTGACTGGTATCGGCAATGATATGGCCCTGGACGAAGGCATTGGCGTGTGCGGCAAAGGCGGGCAGTCAGTACCAGCGGGTGTCGGGCAGCCAACGTTGCTGGTCGATGGCCTGACGGTTGGGGGCACGGCCGCTTGAACATCTCCAAATGTTATCATCCTGAACTTGCTTCAGGATCTGAAGCTGCGTGCGCTCTGTCAAGAGATCCTGAAACAAGTTCAGGATGACGAAAGCGGGGTGGATATGTGATGGATGACTGGACCTCTAAAATCTTCCATTTCTGGTTCAACAAACTGACTCCCGATGACTGGTTCGGTTCCAGCGCGGATGTCGACGAGCAGATTACAGAACGCTTTGCCGAGCTGTGGGAAGAACAAAAAACCAGGGTCGCGACAGATTTTCTGGCAACCTCAGAAGCAGCCCTTGCTGCGATAATATTGTTCGACCAGTTTCCGCGAAACATGTTTCGGGACAGCGCCGAGGCCTTTGCCACCGACCATCTGGCGTTGCAAATCGCCAAACAGGCGGTTGATCGCGAGCTGGATCATCAGCTGACCGAAGACCAAAGGATGTTCGTATATATGCCCTTCATGCACAGTGAGGATCTCGATGACCAGACTCGCTCACTGGGTCTGTTTACGGCATTAGGGATTGAGAATAATATCAAATTTGCCAAGGCGCATCGTGACGTTATCGTCAAATTTGGCCGCTTTCCGCATCGCAATGCAGTGCTCGGCCGTGAAACCCGGCCCGAGGAGCAGGTTGCGCTAGATGAAGGCGCAGGCTGGTAGGTCGTGAAGATAGAGTTTCAGCAAACATGGGCTGCGCTCAAGGCATGGCCTGAGGCCAAACAATGGATCGCGGCGGTGCGCCTCGCTGTTCCGTCTCTTGCTGTGATTGCCCTGCTCGGTTTTCTCGCGGAATGGCTGGTCTGGAATCCGGTCACCGACATGACATCCTTGCTGGTTACCGCCATTGTGCTGTTTTTTGTGCCGGCCTTTTTTGAAGAACTGGTGTTTCGTGGTGTGCTGCTATCGTGGCTGACTCAGCTCACTCCGCGATGGGGGGCTTGGCTCTCGACATTATTGTTTGTCGCGTGGCATCCGTTGCAGGCATTGACCATGGGGCCGCCTTGGGCAGACCTGTTTTTGCGTCCGTCATTCTGGATCGTCACGTTGATATTGGGTATCATATTGTCCCATATACGGATCAGGTCGCAATCGCTCTGGCCCGTGATTTTGATACACTGGTTTGCTGTTCTGATCTGGAAATCTCTGTTAGGAGCGCCTTTCTATTGAACAGGAATATTGACCATGGCCGAATTTTTTGATGCACTGAATGATGATCACACCGCTTTTATCGCAAAGCAGCCGGTATTCTTTGTAGCGACGGCAGCGCCTGATGCCCGGATCAACCTGTCGCCCAAAGGCTATGATGCTTTTCGTGTGCTGGGCCCGAAGCGGGTTGCCTATCTGGACCTTGCAGGGTCGGGCAACGAAACCCATGCGCATCTGATTGCTGATGGCCGGGTGACGATCATGTTCAACAATTTTGCCAACCCTGCACTGATCATGCGGCTTTATGGCACCGGTAAACCCGTGCTGCCACAAGATGATGGCTGGGATGAACTGGCGGCGCATTTCGAGATTTTGCCGGGCACCCGCCAGATATTCGATATCACCGTGGACAATGTGCAAACCAGCTGCGGCTGGGGCGTGCCGCAGATGGAATTGAAGGCCGAGCGCGAGACGCTGATCAAATATCATCGTCAGTCTGATCCGGAAAAATGGATGGAGAAGACAGCAGGCCGGGTACAGAGCATTGACGGCCTGCCAACCCGTGCGACCGACCGTTATCTCAGCGGGAATGGCTGAGACTATGAGCCTCGTCGAACTGTCCCGCCATATGCATGGTTATGAAGCGGAGATTATCCGTGGTCGGCTGGAGGCCGCCGGCATTGGCGCAGTCTGTTTCGATAGCGGTGTGAATATTGTCGAAGGCGCGGGGATTGCGCTACCTGCCCGCGTAATGGTGCTCAAGGAAGATTTGGACGAAGCCAAAGCGGTGCTGGCAGAGGACGTCTCGCTATGAAACTGTCCCTTGCCTTGGGCGGCGGCGCAGGTTTGGGCTGGACCCATATCGGTGTGCTGCGCGCGATTGAGGATTCACCTTTGGAGATAGCGGCCATATCCGGCACGTCCATCGGCGCAATTACCGGTGCCAGCTTTGCTGCCGGAAAGCTCGATTATCTCGAAGAAACTGCGCGCACCGCAAATTTGCGAACATTGATCCGCTTCATGGACCCGCATTTCAAACGCGGCGCGGTCATGGGCGCGCGGATGATCGAGAAAGAGCTGGAAGAACAGCTTGGCAGCCTTACCTTTTCCGACTTGTCCATTCCGGTGGCTGCCGTCGCGGCGGACCTTAGAACTGGCGATACCATCATCATGAACAGCGGTAAGCTGGTCCCGGCCATCCGTGCCTCAATGTCTTTGCCGGGAATTTTCAAGCCGGTGGAATATGACGGCCGCCTGCTTGTCGATGGCGGTGCGGCGCTGCCCGTGCCTGTTTCCCCGGCGCGCGATATGGCGCCTGATGCCCTGTGCCTGTCCGTCAACTTGCAGGATGACTTCATCAACCGCGCGGAAATGGCGGGGATCAGCCGGGATGATGGCAAATATCCCAATAGCATTGCCATTGTGAAAGCCTCTATCGGTCTGTCTCTGCGCAATCTGGGGCGCTATTCGCTGGCGCTTGACCCGCCGGATTTTTCACTATCCCCGCCTGTCGGCCATATCGACATGCAGAATTTCACCAAGGCTGAAGAGTTGATCGAAATCGGCCACCGGGAGACCGCAGCGATCATTCCCGACATATTGGCGAGAATGGAAAAAGGCGCTGCCTAAAATTTAGGGCACTGTATACTTGACAAAGCAGGTGCTATACGCCATTAAAATTGCATGGAAAACGCAATCGACATTTTCGCACCTCGCTTCACCGATGAAGACAAAGCCCGTGAGCATTTGGAAGCTATTCATTGGCCTGACGGTCCTACTTGCCCTCATTGCGGGTCGCTCAATGCGAAGCGGCTGCCACCACAGAAGCGCAAGCCTACCAAAGCGCATCCCGGCGGGACGGTTCGTAAAGGCGTTGTCCAGTGCAATGATTGCCGCCAGCAATATACTGTGACCGTTGGGACCGTGTTTGAACGTTCCAAAGTTCCTTTGAATAAATGGTTGCTGGTCAATCATCTGCTTTGCTCATCCAAAAAGGGTATGAGCGCGCATCAGATTGCCCGTATGATTGGTGTTTCCTATAAAACGGCTTGGTTCATGATGCACCGCATCCGTGAAGCCATGAAGGATGCCGATCAAGAGCCTCTAGGCGGCTATGGTGTGACCGTAGAAGCTGATGAGACTTATGTTGGCGGTAAAGACAAGAACCGTCATGCCAAAGACCGTAAAGGCTCTGGCTTTGGTATTCATGTTAAAATGCCAGTTGTTTCCCTTGTAGAACGTGGTGGTCGTGTTCGTAGTCAACATATGGCGCGTGTTACCGGACCTAACCTGCGCCATGCTCTCGTTACCAATGCAGATCGCGGTAGCTGGCTTATGACCGATGACCACAATGGCTACAAAGCCGTTGGCAAAGAATATACTGGTCATGGTGTCGTTAAACACAGCCTTGGCGAGTATGTTCGCAAGGGTGTCTTTCACACCAATACTGTCGAAAGCTATTTCGCGATCCTTAAGCGCGGTATCATTGGTGTTTATCACTCAGTCAGTGAAGCGCATCTAAATCGCTATCTGGGTGAGTTCGATTTTCGCTACAATACTCGGAAGCTGAATGACTTTGAACGTTCCACAGAAGCCCTAAAGGGCGCTCGTGGCAAGCGGCTGACATATCGGCGGACTGGCGAAACCAGTTACGCTTAAACAGCATGCAAAGCGTTTAAAACGTCACCGTGAACGAAAACGGAACGGTTAGCTTTGGTTCGCCGTCATATGACTCGAAATATAGTTAATTTTGTGTTACTTAAACGAATCAGGCCCCATCCCTAGGGACAAGGCCTGATAGTTGAAGTTGGCAGTGTTTTCGAGAACGGTCCGCCAGCTCCAAAAGTGGAATTTTCATTCCGGCGTGAGAACTGGAATAATACATTTAATTTTCGCTTTTGCAAGGGCTGTTCTCACCACTCTATGGTGAAAGAACCAAACTATGAAACGTAAAAGCAGTAAACCAGTAACCTCCGAAATGGCGGCTCATGTCCGCTACCTCATAAAAACCAAAGGCCTATACCAGCATCAAGTCGCCGCGCTTTTTGGCGTCAATCAAGGTCGCGTTAGCGAGATCATGCAGGGGAAACGCTTCCCTGATGTACCGCCAGCGCAGGGGTCATTTCCCTTTTAACTTTTCGGGAGCAGGCACCAGCTTGCTCCCTTTTTTCTCTTTATGAGGCTTAGGCGGTGTTTTCAGCATCCGCTTTAGAACCTCATCCTCTTTTTTCTTTTGATCGGTGTTTGTCATGTCACTACCCTCAAACGCATCGGCAAAGCTAGCCCGAGCGCGTCAACACATCAACGACCTTAACGGGAAAATTGCCGAATATCTCCAGAAAAATCCTTTCAAAATCGTCAGACGCTTTGATCCAAGCACTGGCAAGCTGACCCTGTCCATCAAAACCGAGATACCCGTCCCAAGAGATATTCCGCTTGTTTTGGGCGACGCTATCCATTGCCTCCGCTCCGCCCTTGACCACGTTTATTGGTCCATCATGGAGCCTTTGGTCGCTCGCAAACAAGATATCCAATTCCCTATCTACACTCTTCAAAACAAACAATCGGTGTTGGGTCGTAGACATATAAAGAGGGCTCCCAAAAACGTCGCGATCGAGATTGAAAAGTCTGAGCCGCATCCTAACGGGAAGCACGGTATCTACGAAATCAACACCTTGGATGTTCGTGACAAACACCAACTCCTCATTCTCGCAGGTAGGACAGTTACACTCAATCCCGCAATCATTAGCCTTGCGTTTCCCGAGATTGGCCAAAGATTTACCGGCCCTGGTTCTATAAGATTCACAGGCCAAGGAGATGATATATTCATCGCGACACTCGGCCCCATGCACACAACTGCAAGAAAGGGGGCTTTTGAGGACGATTTGAACTTCTCCATACCTATCGAACTGGTCTTCGCCGAGCCCCCCTTCCAGAATATTGAGGTCGTGAAGAAATTGATTAATCTCACTAATTCTATCGAAGAGCGGTGCGGGGCCATTTGGGCCGCCAACCAGTAATTCAAAGGAAGAGTTACTCACGCTGCTAAACCCCTGCTTTGTCAAGTATACAGTGCCCAAAATTTAGGCAGCGCTGCTGCGCTGCACAATATTTACACTTTCTTCAGAGTTCGAGAATCAGTTTTCTGTTTGAATCCAGTGGTTTGTGATTCTGGCACGCGCTTTGCGATTATGACCTCCGTAACAAAAAAGGGGGCATAATGAAATTTATCGTTGCCATAATAAAGCCATTCAAACTCGATGATGTGCGGGATGCGCTAACGGAAGTCGGCGTCGCGGGCATGACTGTGTCTGAAGTAAAGGGCTTTGGCCGTCAAAAAGGACAGACCGAGGTTTATCGCGGGGCTGAATATACCACCAACATGGTTCCGAAAGTGAAGCTGGAAATTGCTTGCGGCAGCGACGTAGCCGCGCAGGCGATAGAAGCCATCCAGAGCGCAGCGGGCACTGAATCCATCGGTGATGGAAAGATATTCGTGATGGGGCTGGAAAATGCCGTTCGTATTCGCACCGGCGAAACCGGCGATACCGCGATTTAAACAGGCCAGATTTAGACAGGCCAGATTTAGACAGGCCAGATTTAGACAGGGAAGCGTATATAATGAGAAAAATTCTAACACTATCTGCGGGATTGGTAGCCATGGGGATGGCATCGCCCGCGTTGGCACAGGAAGCAGCCGAAGTGGCTGATCCGAGCGCCAATGTCGCCTATATTTTCAACACGCTGCTCTTTTTGATCGGCGGTTTTCTGGTCATGTGGATGGCCGCAGGCTTTGCGATGCTTGAGGCCGGGCTGGTGCGCTCGAAAAATGTCTCCATGCAGTGCCTGAAAAATATCAGTTTGTATTCGCTTGCCGGGATCATGTTCTGGGTCACAGGTTATAACCTGATGTACACGGATGTGACGAGCTGGATCGGCACTTTCGGCCCTTATGGCATGCAAGCCGTGGGCGAGGCCGATGTCGAAACGGGTTACTCCGTCGCATCGGACTGGTTCTTCCAGATGGTATTCTGCGCGACAACAGCCTCGATCGTTTCGGGCACCATTGCAGAACGCGTAAAATTCTGGCCCTTCATGATCTTTGTCTTGATACTGACCGGCTTTATCTATCCGATCACCGGTAGCTGGGAATGGGGTACAGGCTGGCTTGATCAGCGCGGTTTCAGTGACTTTGCCGGATCAACGCTGGTCCACTCTGTCGGCGGCTGGGCGGCCTTGGCTGGTGCGCTTATCATCGGTCCTCGTCTGGGACGCTATGTGAATGGTAAGCTCACGGTGATGCCGGGTTCCAATATTCCGCTTGCTACACTGGGTACTTTCATCCTGTGGCTCGGCTGGTTTGGTTTCAACGGTGCGTCACAGCTTGCCATGGGCACTGTTGGCGATGTCAGTGATGTGTCCAAGATTTTCGTGAACACCAACATGGCTGCTGCTGGCGGCGTGGTGACTGCGATTATCCTGACGCAGATCCTCTACAAGAAGATTGATGTCACCATGGCGCTGAACGGCGCGCTGGCTGGCCTGGTCTCGATTACGGCGGAGCCACTGACCCCGTCGGTTCCAGCTTCGATCCTTATCGGTAGTGTTGGCGGCCTGATTGTAGTGTTCGCAGTGCCACTGCTCGACAAGCTGAAAATTGACGATGTCGTGGGCGCTATTCCTGTCCACCTCCTGGCCGGTATCTGGGGCACGTTGATCGTTGCCTGGAACACCCAGTCAGAAGTTGACGGTGTTACGCTGAGCGTAGGCGAGCAACTGGGCGTACAGGCTCTGGGCGTGGTGTCGATCGGTGCCTTCACCTTCGTGCTTAGCGCCATCGTCTGGACTATTTTGAAATTCACCATTGGTGTTCGTCCTTCAGAAGAAGACGAGCGACTGGGTATGGATATCGCAGAAGTCGGTGTCGAAGCTTACCCGGAATTCGCCAAAGGTTAAACAGTTTGGTGCCGACCATCTCCTCCCAAAACTGAGGTCGGCACCTCCACTTGTTCCTCCTGAGAACAACAACTTTATGGCCGGTGATGTGAAAACATCCCGGCCCTTTTTTTTGTCCAGATCGGATGAATAGGTCCGATATGTGACCTATTCGACACAGAAAAACACCCCCTGTCAAAAATACTAGTGAAAACGCGAGTTTGGCCTTCACTTAATGTAAAATCGCATTTTAAAGCGGTTGTAGGCCACAGAGCCTCGGTTGTGAATTTGACCATAATGGTCATCGCAGCAGAACATATTGAGAGGGTTTAGCTATGAAATCAGTAAAATTTGCAAGTCTGTCCGCGTTGGCTTTTGCCATGGCATCACAGCCTGCATTGGCTCAAGATGCTGAGGAAGCGGCAGAGGCGGATGACAATATTATCATTGTCACGGCGACAAAACGCGACGCCAATCTTCAAGATATTCCGTTCTCGATAAACGCGCAGACAGCGGCGGACATTCAAAAGAGCGGGGCGACCACGCTGGAGGATATTTCCCGTAACGTTGCGGGGCTTTCCATCCAAAATCTCGGCCCCGGCCAAAGCCAGGTCGCCATTCGCGGAGTATCGGCGGGACAGATTGTCCGCGACCAGCCGGGCGTGAAAGAGCAGGTCGGTGTATATCTGGATGAGTCGGTCATCTCACTGTCCCTGTTTACGCCTGACCTCGATCTGTTCGATCTCAATCGGCTTGAGACGCTTCGCGGACCGCAAGGAACGCTGTTTGGCTCTGGATCTATCGGCGGCACTATTCGTTATATAACCAATCAACCCAATCTGAATGAGGTTGAGGGGCTTGTAGAAGGAGACGTCCAGCTAGTCGATGGTGATGATCTTGGTTACAGTCTCAAGGGTGCAGTGAATGTTCCCTTATCCCAAGACAAGGCGGCCATTCGCGCTGTTGGTTATTATACGCAGTTTGGCGGTTTCATTGATGCATTGGGCGAAGGCGGCGCGGTAACCGAGGATGTCAATAGCGGGGAACGCTATGGCGGACGTTTAGCGCTGACATTGAAGCCATTGGAAAACTTAACCATCACACCAAGGATCGTGTATCAGGAGATCAAGGCTGACGGCTTCAATCGTCAGGAAAGATTTAGCATCTTTGCCAACCCCTTCACTACAACCCGGCCGGCGATTACCTTGGGGGAGCGCCAGCAATATTTGCTGCAACGGGAAGAATTTCGTGATGAAACCTTGATTGCGGATCTCGTCATCAACGCCGAGTTTGGAGGCGTGACGCTGACATCCGTATCCAGTTACAGTGATCGATCAATATTGGTCAGCCGGGATGCCAGCGCACTCACAGGATCGGTTTCGGTCGATCTGGCGCTGGGTGATGCGGCGGTGTTGATCCCATCCAATCTTCGCGACAACACGGAACTGGAGACCTTTACACAGGAAGTTCGGTTGGCTTCCAATAATGACAGTCCTTTTCAATGGGTCTTTGGCGGCTTCTATTCGGATATCAGTCGCGTTTATGCTCAGCGTCTTCCGACGCCGGGTTATGATGCCGCGCTTGATGCCGTTTTGGGCGCTGGAACATCTGCTGCGGTGGCGAATGGTTTTGGCGCAGATTCACCGTTTAACTCTGACCTTGCCTTTGACTTTGAGCAATATGCGCTATTCGGTGAAGCAAGCTTTGATTTGACGGACCAGCTTACACTTACAGCCGGTGGTCGCTATTACGACTTTTCAGAAGATCGCGTGATTACTAGTGGCGGTTTTTTTGCCAACGGTGACACTAATGCTGCGGCGAACACCTCGTCCAGTGGATTTACCCCCCGCTTTCTACTGAGCTATGAAGTTGCAGACGATGTGACGCTCAATGCGCAAGCATCCCGGGGGTTCCGTCTGGGAGGGGTGAACGACCCACTCAATGTTGGTATCTGTAATGCTACCGATATAGCGACATTTAGCCCGTTCCAGGAATTTGAAGATGAGAAATCTTGGAACTATGAAGCAGGCGTGAAGGCGCAGTTTGGCAGTTTCACTTTCAATGCTGCCGGTTTCTACACCGACATCAGCAATCTTCAAGCCAATCTTGACGCAGGATCGTGTTCGTCTCGCGTTACCGTAAATGCTGATGCCCATACGCTTGGTCTGGAATTTGAACTTTCCGGCGAAGTGGTTGAGGGACTGGACATTGGCATATCGGGTTCCGTTCTGGAATCAGAGTTTGACGAGACGCTTCTGGATACAACAGGCGCGGTGGTTCAGGGTGTTCGTGATGGAAATCGTCTGCCTACGGTTCCCAAATTCCAGATTTCGGGCGATGCCACCTATTCTTGGCCGATCAGTATCGGTGAAGCGTTTGTAACAGGCACATTCCAGCATGTTGGCAACCGGATTACACAGCCCGGTGACCAAGAGCTGGGCGTCGGTATAGCCACGACTTCCGGTTTGCCATTTGGCGGCGCAACCGGAAATGAACCATTGAGCACTGATTTGATTTTGCCGTCCTATCAGCTGGTTAATTTCAGCGCGGGTGTAAAGTTGGAAAACCAACTGGACATCACCCTCTATGTTCGCAATGTGTTCGACGTAAACGCATTGCAATCCTTCGACCGGGAACGTGGCGGGCGGGCTCGCACTGGCTTCCGGGTTGGTCAGCCCAGAACATTTGGTTTGACCGTTCGTAAGGGGTTCTAAAGCGCTCAATATTTCAAAAAAGGGCCGGGGATAGAGATATTTCCGGCCTTTTTGTTTCCATCGTCGCTAGGAGGGCGGATGGCTGTCCTGCATGTCTCGGTTCATGATAGCGTTCGAAGCTGTTCTTGGATTGGGAGTCGACTTCATATGTTTGATGAATCGGCGTAGAAAATTTTGTGATTTCGTCAGAATCCAACTTACCGCAAATACCCATAGGGATCTGTGCACTTTGTAAACTTCGTGACTTTTGGCAGAAAACCAGGAAATATTTTGTTCATAAAACTAACCTTCAACCTGAACAACTGCTGACAATAAGGTTCAGTCTCCACTCAACCGCTATCTCCTAACAAGGCTCTGCAAGCTCGGAAAAAGGTTCTCGAGTAGTTTGGAAGGAAAGTGGAGATGAATACTCTTAAAACAGCAATCGTCGGAACCGCTGCCGCAACTGCGATGGCCGTTTCAGCGACCCCGGCGATGGCGAAAGACTATGATCGGGATGGGATTAGCGCCGGAGAAGTAATTGCAGGCGCTGTCGTGCTTGGCGGACTGGCGGCGATTTTATCGTCGGGCAAGAAGGATAAATATAGCAACAGCTACTATGACGATGACTATCGCGACCGTCGCTATCGTGACCGCCGTTATCGTGATGGCCGTTATGGTTATGGTGATCGCAAGCGGATCAGACCGCGCCGGGCCGTGAACAAATGTGTTCGGGCTGCCGAGCGTAAGGCGAGCTATTACGGCCGGGCTGATGTGACCCAAATCCGTGATGTGAAGCGGACCCGCTACGGCTATAAAATCAAGGGCCGGCTCGTGGTGAAAGACGGTTATCGCGGATATCGCCGGAGTTACGACCGCGGCAAGTTTACCTGCTACGTTGAAGGCCGCCGGGTGTCCGGAGTGCGTCTGAAAGACCTTAGGCATCGCTACTAAGGTTACTGGATATAAGAATATGGTTCAGCCTGGCGACAGGCTGGACCAACTATTTGTGGTATATGACTGGAGTCTGGGGCACAGAATCTGGTAAAACTTTGGGGGTATGAGTTATGCGTTTTCATAAGAAAGTTTCCGCCGCCGTCGCATCGACGGCCTTGGTATTCACCGGATTTGCGCCTGCGATGGCAGCACCGGTCAATCCTGCACCGGCACCCGCTACTCTTATAGATATGGATAGACTTGGGTGGACAGCCGACAGCGACAAGGCTGAAGGCTGGCGCGGATATCGCGGTTACCGTGGGTATCGCGGCTATGGCTATGGCCGGGGTTATCGACGGCATCGGAACCGGGTGGATGCCGGGGATGTTCTCGCAGGTGTTTTGATCATCGGCGGCATTGCGGCAATTGCCAGTGCGGCCTCGAAGAACAAGCGGGATCGCCGTTATGAGGATCGCGACTATCGTTATGATCGGCGCAACGACGACCGGCGCTATGATGATCGCCGCGACGATCGACGCTCAGACAGTCGGAGAGATGGCAGCAGAGATCGTGGGACGGGTTCGATGGATACTGCCATCAACGTCTGCTCCAACGCTGCCGAGCGTCAGGCAGGGGACGATGCCCGTGTTTCTCAAATTCAATCGGTTGCCCGCGATGGTGCCGGCTGGCGCGTCGAAGGCAATCTGTCCGGCAAAGCGCAAACAACTTTCCTGTGTGGGACAACAAATGGCCGCGTGGACTTTGTCCAGCTGGGTGATGGTGAACTGGCTTTTGCGAACTAGGCGCTAAACCGCAGTACGGCCAAATTCCTGACGGGTGACCGGGTGCGAAGCGCTCAGCCCCCCGTCCACGGCAATCGCCTGGCCATTGACATAGGATGACCGGTCAGATGCCAGGAACAGGGCAACTTCGGCCATCTCGATCGGATTGGCTCCGCGGCGCAGCGGATTGAGGTAACCAAGCCGGTCCTCTTTGCCTTTTTCCCGCGCTTTATCATAGATGAACTGGGTCATACCGGTCTCTGTAATACCGGGGCAAATGGCATTGCAGCGGACATTGGCAGTAGCAAATTGTTGCGCGGCAACTTTGACAAGATTGATAACACCCGCCTTGGACGCCGAGTAAGCTGGGCCGCCCGCTCCAGACCGGATACCTGCGACACTGGCGGTGCAGATGATGGAACCGCCATGCCCACTGTCGGCAATGACCTTTCCGGCATATTTCGCCGCCAGAAACGGTCCAATCAGATTGACACGCAGCACCTCTTGCCATTCGGCGACACTGCTGTCGAAAATGCCTTCAAAACCGCCGCCTATGCCAGCATTGGCGAAAAAGACGTGCAGGTCACCAAATTTCTGCTCCGCCGCATCGACAAGCATTTCAATATCGCCTTCCGATCCAGCGTCGGCCTTGATGGCAATGATATCACCATTCGAGCCCTTGGCAGTTTCTTCCACCGCATCTGTCACGTCACTGGCGATCACTTTTGCACCATGCTCGGCAAATAGCAGCGCCGAGGCCCTGCCAATACCGCTGCCTGCGCCGGTTATGATGGCCACTTTATCCTGGAGATCCGCCATGTTCGTGCTCCTGTTAGCTTGTTTTTAGGCGCCAGCGCGTTTTGCCGCTTCCCATCCGGCTTGGGCCAGGGGTGTTACGCGGTCAGACATCTCGGCCGCGGCAGCACTGTTCGCCGTACCATCTACTACACGCTTCTGGATGCCTTGCAAAATTGCAGCAATCCGGAACAGGTTATAAGCGAGATACCAGTCCATTGGCGGCAGATCCTCGATACCGGATTTCTCACAATAACGGGCGATGGCTTCTTCCCGCGACGGGATACCAAGGGCTTCCAGATCAACGCCCTTCAAACCGCTGCGACCCTCAGGCTCCATTTCATAAGCCATCAGCCAGTAAGCAAAATCGGCAATCGGATCGCCTAGCGTGGATAACTCCCAATCAAGCACTGCTATAACTTTCGGTTCGTCATGAGCAAAGATCATATTGTCGAGACGGTAATCGCCATGGACAATGCCAAAGCTCTTCTGCTCCGGTATGGTCTTCGTCAGCCATTCGATAAGCTGATCCATCTCCGGAATGGTTTCGAGCTCGGATAATTTATACTGCTGTGTCCACCGAGAAATCTGACGTTCACAGTAATTTCCGGGCTTGCCATGTTTTTCCAAGCCCAGATTGGCAGGATCATAGCTGTGGAGTAAGGCGAGCGTATCGATCATCTCATGATAAATCGCCCGTCGCTCATCTGGCTCCATGCCTGGCAGTGTGCCATCCCAAAGTGTCCGGCCGTCAGCCATGCCCATGATATAGAACATCGTGCCAATGACATCGTCATCTTCGCAAAGGCCATAGGGTTTTGCGACGGGAAAGCCCGCCGGGTGAAGTCCGGCAATAACTCTGAACTCGCGGTCAACGGCGTGAGCCGATGGCAATAACTTGCCAAATGGCTTCTTGCGCAAGACATAGTCGGTGCCGGGAGTTTCAATTTTGTAGGTTGGATTAGACTGGCCGCCCTTGAACTTTGTAATCGTCATGGGACCAATAAAGCCTTCGACATTAGCTTCCATCCATTTGGCCAGGCTTGCCTCGTCGAGCTTGTCCTTATCCGGCACTGCCATTGTACCGGTCATGTCTTCTTGTGGATTCATGGAAGTTCCCTCTTCCTATTTAGCTGAAAGTAATGACGGAGCGCGCCGCATCACCCTTTTTCATTTTTTCAAAACCGCCATTGATCTGCTCAAGCGGAATCGTCTCCGCAACGATACTATCCAAATCCAGCAAGCCGCGCAGGTAGAAATCGACCAAGCGCGGAATATCCACCGGAAACCGGTTTCCGCCCATGAGCACGCCCTGCAATTTCTTGCCAGATAGCAAGTCCATGGCGCTGAGGCCTACTTGATGATCCAGGGGCATCATGCCGAGTATTGTTGCGGTGCCGCCTCGTTTTAGCGAGCCAACTGCGAGTTCGCCGGATGCCGGACGCCCGACTGCCTCGATTGCATGATCGACGCCTCCCTTGGTAAGGTCCAAAATTTGTTCTGCAGCGTCATCAGCCATGGCGTCAACAGTATCAGTCGCTCCGAGCTTCATTGCGAGGTCCCGTTTTTCCGGAACAGGGTCGGCCGCAATGATACGACCTGCTCCAGCAATTTTGGCTGCGTTAATCGTTGCCAATCCGACACCGCCGCAGCCGACTACTGCAACAGTTTCTCCGGGTGTGACAGCGCAGGCATTAAATATGGTTCCTGCTCCGGTCGTAACCGCGCAACCAATAACCGCGGCACGATCAAGCGGCATGTCGGGATCAATCCGCGTACAGGCATGCTCATGTATCAGCATCTGCTCGGCAAAAGCTGATAGATTGAGCATTTGCGCAACTGTTGAACCATCAGGGCGTGTAATACGCGGCGCTTCGCCTTCCGCTCGCCGTGTATCGGCCCCAAGGCAGAGTGACATGCGGCCAGAAACACAGAATTCGCAATGGCCGCAAAAAGCAGACAAGCAGGAAACCACGGCATCGCCGACCGCAACGGTTCTCACTTCACTGCCAATTGCTTCGACAATACCAGCCGCTTCATGACCCGGTATGGCGGGCAGAGGATGCGGGTAGTTGCCATCAATGAAATGAAGATCCGAATGGCACAACCCGCAGGCGGCCGTTCGGATCAGCACTTCGTGCGGTCCCGGCTTGGAGATGGTTACATCTTCGATTTCGAGCGGTTTTCCCGCTTCAACCAGGACTGCTGCTTTCATCTAATCGGTCCTCTCTTATCGCGTGACGGCAAGGTCGCCGGATGATATTTCTTCCTTCATTTTGCTGCCATCAGCGGTTTCGGCATATTTGCCATATTCCATTTTCGCGATCGTCCGGTTGTGAACTTCATCGGGGCCGTCCGCAAGACGCAGGGTGCGTTGATGCGCATAAGCACTGGCCAATCCGAAGTCATTGCTGACACCGCCTCCGCCATGCGCCTGAATGGCATCATCAATGATTTTCAACGCCATCGTTGGGGCTTGAACCTTGATCATTGCGATCTCCGCTTTTGCGTATTTGTTACCGACCTTGTCCATCATATCTGCAGCTTTCAGGCAAAGAAGACGGCTCATATCAATATCGATACGTGCCCGAGCAACGCGTTCATCCCAAACGCTGTGCTCGGAAATACGTTTGCCGAAGGCGATACGCGATTGCAGACGCTTAACCATTTTCTCAAGTGCTTCTTCCGCAACACCGATGGTGCGCATGCAGTGATGAATACGACCAGGTCCAAGGCGGCCCTGCGCAATCTCAAAGCCGCGTCCTTCGCCCAGAATGATATTGGACGCTGGAACACGCACATCTTTCATCTCGACTTCCATATGGCCATGCGGCGCATCGTCATAACCGAAGACGGGCAGATGGCGGATGATATTCACGCCTGGCGCGTCGGTTGGCATCAGGATCTGGGATTGTTGCGTATAACGGCTGCCTTCAAAACTGGTCTTGCCCATCACAATCGCGATTTTGCAGCGCGGATCACCAAGGCCGGAAGACCACCATTTGCGGCCGTTGATGACATATTCGTCGCCGTCTCGGACGATCGCCGTTTCAATATTGGTTGCATCCGATGATGCCACAGCCGGTTCTGTCATCAAAAAGGCTGAACGAATCTCACCATTCATCAACGGACGAAGATACTGCTCTTTCTGTTCCAGCGTGCCATAGCGATGGAATACTTCCATATTGCCGGTATCCGGTGCAGAGCAGTTAAATACTTCGGATGAAAAACCGACGCGGCCCATTTCTTCAGCGCACAGCGCATATTCGAGGTTTGTCAGGCCAGGACCTTCAAATTCAAACGTATCGTCAATATGCGGTAGGTTCGGATTGGAGGGCGGCATAAATAGGTTCCAAATGCCCTTTTCTTTCGCTTTGGCTTTTTCTTCTTCCACGACTTGAAGGACTTTCCAGCGATCTCCGGATTCGTCTTCAGCCTGATAATCAGCAACGCGGGGACGCACATGATTCTCGATATGCTCACGCACCTGATTGCGCCAATATTCCTGCTTCTCCGTGAGATCAAAATCCATGCTCATGTCCTTTTTTGAAAGATTTTCGATTTAACTATGCAATTAACTTATCAGAGCCGCGACGGCTTTGCCACAGGGAAACGTGTCCGAATTCGGAAAAATTCTACTCCGCCGCGCGGGCAGACATCCGTTCTTCATGATCCTTTTCGCCCAGCGGAAACAATGTGTAGGCCCAAGCCCCGATCAACGCGATCACTGTGGCAAGAACCACATAGAAAAGTGCCAGATTGTCGACGATTTCTGGATCGACCGTGCCACTCGCGGCACCCTGTGGCAGGCCGACGAGAGCGATGATCAATCCAGATAGCAGGATGCCTAGTCCGTTGACGACTTTTTGCATGAAAAACATGCCGGAAGAGAACAGTCCCTCGGTCCGCTTTCCGGTATCATGCTCATATTGGTCCGAAACATCGGCGATCATCGACATGGTCAAAATCATCGCCGAGATTCCGGCAGCAGTCGAACTGATCAGGAAAGCGAATAGCATAGGCACCATCACTGGATCCTCGGGTTCCGGAAACAGGCCGACAAAACGCAGCCAGTAGGGGAGCGTACCGAGCATGAGAGTTACGAGCGCCAGCCAGGCGGCGGCATGTGCCTTGCCGAGCTTTTTCGAAATCGGGGTGACCATGACAAAGGCCACGATAGCAGCGACAAGCAGCAAGACCGAATAGGCGGTGAAATTGGCTTGGGTAAACTCCCAAACATGGGTGAACAGATAGATAGAGAGCGCGAAGATCAACCACTGGTTGGTAAAGGCAAAAACGCCTGCGAACATCAGGAGCAGAAAAGGTCGGTAGCGGAAAGCCTGCAGGATCTCTCCGAAGCTCTCGGCAGATTGCGGATATTCGGTGGCTTGCCGATACTGGCCGACAACCCTCTTGTGGGTGCCAATGGCGGATGACAGCGCGGCAATGATCATGATGCACGCTCCGAAAAGTGCATAAATACTGTACCCGTCCGGATTGAGCTGTCCATCTGCATATGCCGCGGTGGGAGTGAGGAAAAAGGCATAAGCCAGGAACATCACGAAAATGCCACCGCCCCAGCCAAAAAGAAATCGGTATCGCATGATGGCAGTCCGGTCATGATAATCCCGGCTCAATTCGGGCAACAGTGCCAGCGCTGGCACTTCATAGGTCGAAAACGCCATGCGGACGGCCATGGCGATGACAAATAAATAGGCAAATGTACCCCATTCGCTGAGTTCCGGGGGGTGCCAGAGGGCGATCCAGATGAGGGCGATGGGAATGACCGCGCCGTATAGCCATGGGTGGCGTCGGCCAATCTTGGTCCGGGTGCGATCACTCATCTGTCCCACCGCCGGATCGATAAAGGCGTCGGCAATAAGAGCGAGCGCGATGGCCAGGCTGACGAGATCGGCGCGCAGTCCGACAACCTGATTATAGTAGAACAGTAAGAAGGTGGCGAAGCCGTTGTCCTTGATGCCATAGGCAACGGATCCGAAGCCGTATGCGAGTTTCGATTTCAGTGGCAATGTTTCCGAAGCGGCGTTCATGGACGTTTGTCCGTAAAATGACGAACAGTGCGCTGTATCAGCAGACAAACTGATTCGGGATTCGTTTCCCAATTCCGGTCATTTTCACGCATCCAGTCCTGCTCCCTTTTTGTCTCTTGCATAGGCTTCACATAAAAAGTTCGTCAATCGATTCCGTGACGCCTTCCTGTTGACGTTACGGAATCCGGTGCCGGGTTTGGCCGGAAAAATTTCTGTCCGGAAATGCGAGGCGATCGTTGAACCTTGGGGCTGTCCTATGTTAGTTTGATCTTAATCAATCAATTAAAGGAACACAATCATGTCCGATCTTGAAAGCTTCCGCGCAGAGACAGCTGCTTGGCTCGAAGCCAATTGTCCGCCAGAAATGCGCCAGCCAGTTGTCGACGAAAGCGACATTTGCTGGGGTGGGAAAAATCCGACCTTCAAACCCGGTCAGAAAGAATGGATGGACAAAATGGCGGCCAAGGGTTGGACCGTTCCTGATTGGCCGAAGGAATATGGTGGTGGGGGGTTGTCTCGCGCTGAAACCAAAATCTTGCTTCAGGAAATGGGTCGGCTGAAAATTCGTTCGCCATTGTCGAGCTTTGGGATCTGGATGCTTGGCCCCGCATTGCTGCATTTTGGTACCGAAGAACAGAAGTTGCATTTCCTGCCGCCGATCGCTCGCGGTGAAGTACGCTGGTGTCAGGGGTATTCGGAGCCCGGATCCGGCTCAGACTTGGCCTCGTTGCAAACTTCCGCCGAAGACAAAGGCGATCATTACCTGATCAATGGACAGAAGATCTGGACGAGTTACGCTGACAAAGCAGACTGGATTTTCTGCCTGACCCGGACCGACAAATCGACCAAGCATAAAGGCATTAGCTTCATGCTGTTCGATATGACGAACCAAGGCGTAGAGACGAAACCCATCGTCTTGATCTCTGGCCAGTCGGCATTTTGCGAGACATTTTTTACAGACGTGGAAGTACCGAAGACTTATGGTGATGACGTTTCATCCGTGGTGGGTGAAGTAAACCGCGGCTGGGATGTTGCCAAATATCTGCTGGGGCATGAGCGCAGTATGATTTCCGGTGACGGCTCCTCCGGGGCAACGTCGCTCGGCTCTAAATTTGCCGATCAATATGGCCGTGATGAAATGGGCCGGCTGGATGATCCAATGCTTCGCGCCCAGATGGCGGAGATGGACATCGATGTGCTGGCCTTCCGTGCGATGGCAGAACGATTTGGCGACACTTTCAAGGCCAATCTTTGCCATCCAGCACAGCCGAATATGATGAAATATGCTGGTACTGAGATCAACAAGCGCCGCCACGAATTGATTATGTCTGCTGGCGGCAGTGAGGTGCTGGAATGGGAAAGTGACGCCTCCAATGGCGGGCTCACCGCACGTGGCTGGCTCAGGACCAAGGCCAACAGCATTGAAGGCGGAACCAGCGAAGTCATGCTGAACGTCGTTTCCAAACAGATATTGCAATTGCCCAACGCCTAATCGCGCAGGCAGTTAAACAACCATATTAGAAGGATGAAAGCGATGCCGCTTTACTTGAATGACGACCAGAAAATGCTGCAGGACAGCGCAGCTGACTTTATGAAGGGCGAAGGCAATGTCACTCATTTCCGTGAGTTCCGTGACAAGAACTGCAAGGATGGTTTTTCCCATGCACTGTGGAAACAGTTCGCCGAAATGGGTTTCACGGGGATATTGGTTTCTGAAGGCGAAGGCGGATTGGGCCTTGGTCACACTGAGGCTGGTGTTGTTCTGGAAGAGATCGGCCGCAATCTCACGCCCTCACCCTTTCTTACGACCGCGGTTGCCGGTGTAGAGGCGCTGAATGCTGGCGGTAAGGCACTACGCGATAAATATTTCCCAGGGATATTGTCAGGTGATAGCGTTTTGGCGCTCGCAATCGACGAAGGTCCGAAACACCGGCCGGATCAGATAGCCATGGCCGCGACCCGTGAAGGCAATGGCTTTAAGCTTGATGGCAAGAAGCAATTTGTTGTCCAGGGTGGCTCGGCCGATACGCTTGTCGTGGTAGCACGGACAAGCGGCAGTGCTGGCGAAGATAAAGGCCTGACTCTTTTCGCGGTTGATACCAATGCCAATGGATTGTCGAGAGACAGTGTGCGTCTGGTTGACAGTGCAATGGCAGCGCATGTCGAATTTGACGGCGTAGTTGTCGACGCTGATGCGGTTATCGGTGAAGTGGATGAAGGCAGCGCAGTGCTTCAACGGATGCTGAATGCAGGTCGGGCAGGTTCGGCTGCAGAGACGTTGGGTGTTGGAGCTGGCGCGATGGATATCACCGTTGAGTATATCAAGGGTCGCAAGCAGTTTGACACGATCATTGGAACATTTCAGGCGCTACAACACCGCGCAGCGCATTTATATAGCGAGATGGAGATCGCCCGCGCCACAGTGTTGAAAGCACAACAGATGCTCGATGAAGGTTCATCGAAAGCTGAGATGATGGTTTCTGTCGCCAAGGCCAAGGCCAGCAAAGCGACGTCGCTCTCGGTCAAAGAGGGCGTGCAAATGCATGGCGGTGTTGGGATGACCGATGAATATGATATCGGTCTTTACATGAAGCGCGATCGAGCGCTGGCGGAATTTATGGGTGACGCCAATTATCACACCAATCTCGTTGCGGAAATGCACGGTTACTAAAAGGATTTCATGATGGATTTTAACAAGCTATTCTCGCTTGAAGGCCGGGTTGCGCTGGTAACCGGCGGGCATCGGGGCATTGGTCGGATGATCTCGGAAGGTTTTCTGGCTCAAGGTGCCAAGGTTTACATTTCCGGGCGCAAGGCCGAGGCATGTGATGCCGCGGCCGCTGAAATGGGTGATAACTGTACATCTGTGCCCGGTGATGTCAGCACGGTCGAGGGTTGTAAGGCCCTTGCTGCAGAGCTTGCAAAGCACGAGGAAAAACTCGACATATTGATCAACAATGCCGGCGTTGCTTGGGGCGAGGAATATCTCAGCTTTCCCGAAGCAGGCTGGGACAAGGTCATGGATACCAATGTCAAAGGGCTGTTCTTCCTCACCCAGGCACTGCATCCGCAATTGAAAGCGGCGGCCAGCTTTGATCGCCCGGCCAAGGTCGTGAATATTGCTTCGATCGATGGCTTCAAGGTCAACCCCTGGGAGACCTACAGCTATCAGGCATCGAAAGCGGCTGTGGTTCACTTGACCCGCAAGATGGCATCCAAGCTGGTTTCCGACGACATCATCATGTCCGGCATTGCACCGGGTGCTTTTGCATCCAACATGAATAAAGCGGCGCGCGATCATGAAGGCGCGGTCGAAAAAGGTATCCCGGCAAAACGCATCGGCCGACCTGAGGATATGGCAGCTGCGGCGATATATCTGTCGAGCAGCGCAGGCGACTATGTCGTGGGTACGACCCTCATCGTTGACGGGGGTGTCGTCAATGCGGCTAATCCCGGCGCAACCATAGAGCCTTAAACCTCTACCTTGACCTGATGGCTCCATACTGTATTATTACAACAATACAGTATGGAGAATCCCGATGACCAACAAATATCTTGTCGCGCTTGCAGCCGTTCCGTTGATCTTGACTGCCTGTTCTGGCGGCGGCGAGAGTGAGCAGGGCGACGGCTTTGAAATGTCAATCGAAACCGATGGTGAGGGAACCGGTGGATCGGACAAAGTGTCAATCGGCGGTAAAGACGGCGACAGCAAATTCTCGATCAAGACAGACGGTTTTTCCATGGACGTCGACCTGCCTCAGATATCGCTCGACAGCGATGATTTCGATCTGAACAATGTCTCCCTTTACCCGGGTTCGAAAGTGACGGGCCTGAATGTCGAAGACAAGGACGGACAGGGCGGCAAGGTCATTTTAAGTTTCGACGCGCCGACCAACACCGATGATCTCGTATCCTGGTTCGAACAGAAAATGACTGACGAGAATTTCGTTGTGCAAAAGGACGGTAACAAGCTTTCGGGGCAAACCGATGAAGGGGATCCGTTTCTGCTCGAACTGACCGAGAAGGGTGCAGAGGAAAGCAGTGGCAAGCTTGAATTCTCCGAAAATAAATAGCCCGCAGTTACTGATCCATCGCGGTACAACTATTTACACAATTTGGTGAAGCTGTTCAGCTTCCCGGCAAAATGCTATGCTATTGTCATCTGACATAACATAGCAGGAGCGGGATAATGCGGAACACAGCCAAGAAATTGAAACTGACGGTAGCAGCGGCCATGTTCGCAGCCCCACTATCCATGACCCCGCTATTTTCGGCCCCGGCCTATGCACAATCTACCGGTGTCAAAAGCCTGCTCGGCGATGCCTCTGATGGGGCGCTCGATAAACTGTCTCAGCCGGGCGCCTTTTATGCAGACAAAGCGGTGCGGGTGTTATTGCCCGGGCCGTTGAAGAACGCCACCAAGATATTGCGCTTCACCAGCAAGGCGGGCCTGACCAAGGATATTACCAAAAGCCTCAATGATGCGGCGGGCAAGGCGGCACTCGAAGCCAAGCCGATATTCCGCTCTGCCATAGATAATCTGACGGTGACTGACGGTGTCGGCATCGTGACCGGTGGCGGCACTGGTGGTACTGACTATCTGCGCAAAACGTCGGGCGAGGAGCTGGCTGTGAAAATCCGGCCGTTGGTTGAAAAGGCTCTGGGTGAGGTTGGTGCCTACAAACAGGTAGAAAGCCTTGGCTCGCTATCGGCCCTTTCGTCAATTGGTGGCTTGGACCTCTCTCGCGACGGATTAACCGATAGTGTTACCGAGCAAGCGATGGACGGCATCTTCTCCTATATCGGTGCGGAAGAAACCAAATTTCGCGAAAACCCCTTGAAAAAGGGCAAAAAACTCCTTGATGGTATCTTCTAGGAGCCATCATTCGGTTGCAAAATATGCAACTAATCAATCTCCGTTTTCAATTGAAACTTAACCGTTTGAGGACCATTTCCTGACTATCAGTTAGACAGGAAAAGTGATGTTTGATCGGCGTTTTTAACAAAACAGGAGTTTGTCCCATGAAAACGCTTTTCAATATAGTAGCCGCCCTGACCGTTAGCAGCATCATCATGATGACTACCGTTCAGGTTTAATCGCTACAGTTTTTTCAGTCCCGGTTGCCGCTAATCCTCCTCCCGATAGGCACCGGGATTGTACCGACGGTCCGGCCCTTTCAGAATATCCCCCTCCCGAAAGGCCGGACCAACGGTTTTTTTTGCTTCTGGACCGCTATTCAAGACTGAGAAATAGCCAATAAAGAAATATCACATTACATCCTTATTAGGAAAGCGGCTTCTTTCTGCCCTTGTCCACAATCCGGCAACTGTTTTTCCACAAGAAAGATCGACATCTGTGGATAACTGGACCGGATCCATTTGGAGCGACTCGCAAACCCGTGTCATATACAATTCATCGGACGGAGTTTGAATGGAACCGGCGACCAGTCAGCAATGACCCGCTGGAACGATCTGAAACCTGAAGATAGTCGAAACGAGCATATTGTTTTTCGCAAGAAAGATAGAATGATCTTTCGATTGATGATTGGAAAAAACCCGCGAAGCGGAGGCGCAAGCCAAAGCGGAGCAGATGGACAACAATCATCGGGTGACTGGACCAATATCGGGTTTGAAACCGAAGCATGATCGCGCAAGCGGAAATGCGGACAACCGACAACCGCTAACGATATTGGCCCGGAAACCGGACGCCGGAAAAGCGGACATTGAAATCGCAAGAGGACAATGACCCAGATCAGGCGCAGTGGGAGCCGAAATCCGAACTTGTTCGGAGATCGACTCCCATTTTTTTGCCTGCTATCTTCGCAATTTCTCTCATCCCTGCCGTTATTGGGCCGACAGGCAATATCCGGGCAGGCCATGCTTTATTGCGCCGTTCATTCTGTCGCCCCCATATGATCATCAATCATCGTCTCAACATCCTCGACCGAGGTGCAGCGTTTGGCGAAATCGTCGCACATGGCGACAAACGCATCTTCATCAACCTGCCGCCGCTGCCAGAGGGCAAGTTCCGGCCTCTCAAGCTGCTCGCCGACTGCCATCGCGCTTTGATCCAGACTATAGACTTCCGCCGCGACAGTTTCGGCCAGCTCAGCATCATAATCCGGGGCAATGTCCCAGCGCGGGCCGGCATAATAGACCGCCGCGTACATGATCCTTGCCTTTGCGCCGCTTACCTTCGATGCACGCATGGCTTCGTAAAACATCCGGTGCGTCGCTTTCCATTCGCGGGTCCTGATATCGCAATACCAGTCATGCACGACCGATGCCTTGCGATAGCGACCGACAAAGGGGCTGCCGAGGATCGACCAGGCAAATTTGGGTATTGATGCACCGTCCACCTGCACCATTGCTGGCACGCTCCACACCAGCCGTGCATCATCGACAAAGGCAAAACGGTTGAGCAGGGTCATGATCCGGCCATCCTCATCCCATTCAAATCGCGGTCGTCCGGTATAATGCGCCATGATTGTCCTTTCCGCCGCGTTTTCAATACTCTCGCGGCCTGTATCGGGGTCTATCATAACATATTTGCCCTTTTCTTTGCCGACCAGTGACCGTCATCACAAAAGGTTATGGAATCAGCCGCTACTACAATGAAGCGATGCCGCTAATTCACAAAAAATTGTGGGGGGCGGCGGTGTCGCACCCCCACAGGAGCTTCGGCCTCGTGGTGGTTCTTCCCTTTTGGGAGCGCCCCAGTAACTGGGCATTCCTCTGGAAGTCCGATGGTATTGCGACCCGGCCATCGGGCTTCCTAGGGAAAGTGCCGTAACATCCTGAAATTTTTTAAGTATTCTGTCATATTTTACCCAGAAACATTGCGATTTCTCCATGATTGTGGCGCTGGTCACACTTAATTCATCGGCGTCGTCTATATTACGACTCTCGGCACCTTAAGCTTTGAGCTGTAATGCCGTAGATTTAATGGAAGTCCGGTGGTTGGCGACCCGGCCGCCGGGCTTCTTTTTGATTCCCTCAGGCGCCGGGCGCGGGCATCCGCCCGCTTGGCTATCCTCGCATAAGCTCGGGCACGCGGTCGCGCTTGCCGACGCTAAGCGTCGGATCAATGCGACCTTTTACGCAGCGTCGGTGAGCATCGTCGGTGCGTAGCGAGGCGAGGGCGTCAAAATCAAATGGGATCCGCCGCGCCTTATGGCGCTCTTCATCGGGTAGAGAATGGTGGAATTTTCGAGGAGTGCCCGCTCTACAGGCTAACCTTACCGGTTGATACGCCCGCCAACACTGCCCCGATCTTGTTATGGACGCCAAATTTCGCGTAGATACGCCGCGTATAGCTGTCGATGGTCGTGGGCTGTACGCCCAATATGGTGGAAATGTCCGTAATGCTTTTGCCGAAGGCAAGCCATTGCAGTACCTCTGTTTCCCGTTTTGAAAGTTCAATCCGCTCCATCTTGTCCGCAAAGCAAGCCACGATTTTGATGTGCGAGACGCTGGCGAGAGCCTCCAGCTGGCAAGTAATACCCGGCTCCAGAGAATGGATGTCCCGTTCAAACCCGAAACACATGCAACCTTCGATTTTATACGGTCCATATACGGGAATGATATATTCATCGACAATCCCGTTGCTTGCCACCCTCGTTTGAATTTTTTCTGCAAAACTTTTGTTTATGATGCTTTCTCCCGCCATGAGCGAAAGATAGTTGGAGGGCGTCCCTAGTGATATTATCAGATCGTGGATATTCTCGATCTGCTTTTGTAGCCCTATATTTTGCGAAGCGGTTTTATTGGGCCAGGCATTGCTGAATAACAGCCGTGGTATTTTGGTTGTCGGTGAATGCACGGACGGCGCGATATGATAGGTAAAGGATACGGATCCCAGGGATTGCGAAACTCTCAGGATGCGTTTTACCATACTGAATGGAGAACGGGCAGATTTTGTCGTCGCGATTTTGGGTTCGAACTTCATCGCCCGACTGTCCTCCCTGATTATACACCATCACACATTCAATATACTGATTATGATTTTTGCCGCTGTCACGCGAATGCGCGACAGGGTTAATTTTTACAAAGGGATATATGTCCAAGCAGCGCAAAACTCGCTTGTGGATCAACAATAATCCCACCAGAAACGATATTGTTACGACTCCGTTCCACGAACCCTTTGCCATCACCCAATCATTGGTGATACAAAGAGGAGAATCCCAACGAAAGGTGAGTTATGAATACCCCCATGAAATTGCTTCTAGCGACCGCTGCATTGGCAACTGTCACCGCCTGTTCCTCTGAAATGAGTGAGGACGAACAAGCCATTTATGATGCACGGTTGGAAGAAGAAGCCAAGAAACCAACTAATCTTACTGCCATTGTTCAGGGCAATCCCGACCTTTCCACGGCCAGCACCATGGTCGCAATATCGGGCATTGCCGTCGATCTTAAAGATGACGGGCCATTCACGGTATTTATCGCCAATAATGATGCGTTCAACAAGATGGATCCGGAAGAACTTAACGGTCTGATGACGGCTGAAGACAAGACCGAACTCGCCAGCATGGCAAGATTTGGTCTGGTCGAAGGCGACCTGAAGAGCGCCGATATCGCAAAGGCGATCACCGAAGGCGGAGGGACAGCCAGCCTGACCACTTTGCAAGGTGGAGCCATCAAGGTGAGCCTGGATGGTGAAAAACTAGTTCTCGAAGATGCCGCCGGCAACAAGGTCAATGTGGTTGAAGCTGATATTGATTCAAGCAACGGCACCGTTCACATCATCGACACCGTGTTGAGACCAAAATAGTCGATATCTATCTGATTTGAAATTTGTACTTTTTGAACGGGTGCCCCTTTTCCGGACGCCCGTTCAAAGAAACACTTGTCGGCCAGCCATAGCTGAACAGGCATGTTGCTGCGTGCCATAAGCAATTTTTCGGAAACGGGTCTCGCGAACCAATTGTCGACCACTGCCAGATGGACGATCTGCATCATATTCCGGATAGTTTGTGCAGTTTTTCGCAATTGATGGCGGGAATGCAAAACTGTAGGCTTGTTTCATGGATATCCTCAACGACATTCTCGACACGCTCGATCTGAACGGCGCCCTGTATTTCCGTACCGATTTTTCAGGCCCCTGGTCGGTAACGGTACCGGTGCTTGAGGGCGCGGCTCGTTTTCACCTTGTGGTTCAAGGACAGTGTACGGTCACTTTGCCCGGCAATCGGGTGATGACGCTTAATCCGGGTGACCTGATCCTGATCCCGCGCGGACAGACGCATATGTTATCGGACAGGCCGGTAGAAAACGCGCCTCCGCTCGAAACGGTGCTTGAGCAAGCCGAATATGATGGCGAAGGCGTACTTGTTGTCGGCGATGGTGATCAGGTTGCCAATACCCAGTTAATCTGTGGCCATTTCACATTTCGCAAGAATGCCGACCATCCAATGCTTCGTGCATTGCCAGACTATCTGCTGACTACCTCTTCCATGCGGGCGCAAAACCCCTGGCTTGATGAAATTCTGCGTCTGATTTCGCGGCAGATGTTTTCCGAACATGTCGGCTCCGATGCCTCGGTGCGGCGGCTGTCCGAGGTCATGTTTATCGAATTGCTTAGGATGGGCATCGAGGAACAGGAACAGATGGAGCCTTTGCTCTCGGGTTTTCGCGATCCTCATGTCGGTCAGGCGCTGGAGCTTCTGCACAAACAGCCGTCGTCCCCCTGGACCGTTCAAAGTCTGGCCCGTGAAGTGGGAATGTCGCGGAGCAGTTTTGCCGGCCGCTTTGCCGAGCTTATTGGGCAAGGTCCCATGTCCTATCTTTCCGACTGGAGGCTTCAAAAAGCGCTCTCCCTGCTGGATGAAAGCAGCATCACCGTTCAGCAGGTTGCCGCTCAAACCGGATATCAATCTCCCGCGGCTTTCACACGCGCCTTTGCGGGAAAATTCGGTGTTGCACCTACAAAATATCGACAGGAATTGATATAAAATTTGCATATCGTCCAGACAGCTTTGCAGAAAGTCGCTATATAACCTAGTCATATTGCTATATCATCCGAAACGCATATTCATTGCTCCCACGGTAAATTTGTCAAAGGAGCAAACATGCAACGTATCAATATCATCGACCCTTCTGTCACCTCTGCTGAAACAGCAGAGGTATTGGCGGGTGTAAAATCCGGCATGGGGATGATCCCCAACATCATCGCCACGATGGCCAATTCAAAGACTTTGCTGAAAGGCTATCTTGATCTCTCCGGCACGCTGGCTGGCGGAAGATTGTCCAATGGCCTGACGGAACAAATTGCACTTGCTGTCGCGGGTGCAAATCAATGTGACTATTGCGCCTCGGCGCATACAGCGCTGGGTTCAATGGCCGGCATCGATGAAGAAGAGCTGGCTGACAATCTTCGCGGTGGCTCCAGCGATCCCAAAACCAAACTGGTTCTGGATTTTGCCAATGAAGTGATGCGCACCAAAGGCCGGGTCAGCGATACCAGCCTGGTGCTCATGCACAGTAATGGTTTCTCCGACGAGGAGATACTCGAGATATTTGGTCATGTGATGCTGAATATCTTCACCAACTATTTCAACCATCTGGTTGGAACAGAAATCGACTTCCCAGTCGTGAATTCCCGGGACGCTTTGGCGGCCTGACTCCCTAAAATACTAAACTCAAAGGAAATATTTATGTTTAAACAAATCACTCTTGCATCTGTTGTTGCTCTGGCTGTTCTGGCCACTCCCGCAATGGCTGCTGATGAATATAACGTCTCATCAGGCCTGACCGCAGCCAGTGCCCCACTTGCTTTGCATGGCGTTGACACCGTTGCCTTCATCAATACCGGCAACCGTATTCAGGGCACCGCAAAATTCACTGCGGTCCATGACGGCGTCGCTTATTATTTCTCTACTCAGGAAAATCTGGATGCTTTCAAGGCTGCTCCTGCGCGGTACCTGCCTCAAAATGGCGGTTTCTGCACCTTTGGCGTTTCGGTCGGCAAAAAATTTGACGGCGACCCGCGCTGGGCTGATGTTCGCAATGGCAAGCTCTATGTCTTCCTGAGTGAGGCTATTTTCAACGCCTACCAGAAAGACCCTGAAGGCGCGATCGCGAAAGCCGACGCCAACTGGAAAACTATCCGGCACACCGCTGCGACGGAACTTTAATGCTTGTGGGGGCGGAGCATGTGCTCCGTTCCCCATTATCCTGACAAAAAGAGGAAATCATGGAAACCGCATATCATTATCTTGCCCTGAGCGGCATTCTCACCGTCCTGTTGTGGACACCCTATATTGCCGGTCGATTGTTTGTCTGGGGTCTGCCGACATTCCTGACCAACTATCCGGAAGGCTTTCCTAAACAGGAACCGGAAACCCCGCTTTGGATGGACCGCGCAAAACGCGCGCATCTCAACATGGTGGAAACCATGCCGGCTTTTATCGCAGTGGTCGTTGCCGCTGGCCTGCTGGGTGATGGCAGTAATGGCGCTACTGTGGCGCAATGGGCCCAGATATTCTTCTTTGCCCGGATCGTGCACGCCATTGTCTATATCCTTGCCATTCCGGCTTTGCGGACGCCGGTATATCTTGTTTCATGGGCAGCAATACTCGTTATCGGAGCGCAAGTCGTTTTGTAACAATCCGTCTGTGAAACCACCAGTTGAGGTTCGCAAAGCCGCCCGACACGCCTTCATCGGGATCGGCCTTGCGAACCTCATTCCGTTTTTCACTCGCCGTTAAGCCAATTGTTGTTCGGGGGAGCGGTATCGAACACCTTTGCATCTTCGGGAAATATAAACCAATTCTGGGCGCTGCGGGCAAAGATGTGATGGGTCGGTTTCAGCCAGCTGGTATCGTCCAGCGTTCCGGGCTTGAGGCTGAGATGATCGGGGTTGGCGCTGGCATGATGATGAATGCGTGTACCGCAATTTGCACAGAATGAATTGGTGAAAACCTGCCCGCTCTCCGCCCGTCTGGTAAAGCTTTGTAATTGTCCCGACGATATCTGGAAGTCCTCGGCGTGAAAGCGCATGGCCAGACCAAAAGCGCTTCCCGATTGTGACTGGCAGATGGTACAATGACATGCAAATGTGACAATCGGCTCGCCGGTAATGGCATATCGGATATCGCCGCACTGGCAGCCGCCGTGATGTGGTTGGCTCATGTCATCTCCCGATTTGCCGAACCCGGATGTGTCCGGATTTTCGCATATCTCTATATCATATCTGCAATTGTTGCAGAGAACGTGCCTGTGTTACGCCTTGCGACCTTAGCTTATCCGGTCTGGCGTCACCGGAGCAATAGGGGAGTTGTAAGTGTTTAGTATCAGCCGTGATTTCGGATATATCAAGCGATGAATAGTCTCAGCGAACTGGGTTCGCTTGTTGGATTGTCAGAGCCCGTTTTGCCGCCGGAAAGTCTTTCGCTCAAAAGAGCAGATGGTGGTCATCTCCATGCGCAGCGATGGAGCAGGGCCGGGCCACCGGTGCTCCTTTTACATGGTGGCGGGCAATCGAGCCAGACCTGGACGCTTTGTGCCATGCTTCTGAAAGACGATTATCAATGCGTGGCCGTTGATTTGCGCGGACATGGCGACAGCGACTGGGCTGATGATTATTCGATTCAGGCTCATGTCGAGGATATTGGCCGCGCTATGACGCAGCTTGGTTGGTCGAGGACACATCTGGTCGGCATGTCGCTCGGCGGTGTGGTTGCGGCGCATTATGTCCTATCCAATAAAAAACCGGCAGCCAAGTCGCTTGCACTGGTAGATATTGCGCCTGATGTGTCCTTCTCGGACATTAGCAAGCTGCGCGAATTTATGGGCGCGGACACGGTGACACAGGGTGTCGATGCGCTGGTTGCCGAGGCACGGCGGCTTGGTGCCCACCAGTCTGATGCAGAGCTCCACTATCGCTATGCATCGTTGACGCTAAGGACCAAAAGCGGAGCATGGCGCTGGAAAAGGGACGAGCGGAAACGGGTCGATTATGCCCATATCCTGAATCATATTGAGCTGCTGCGCGAGAAGGCATCAAGTTTTCATTGCCCCTGTCTGATAGCGCGCGGCGGTCGCAGCAGAGTCCTCAGCGATCAGGCAGCAACGGAATTTGCCGATCTTTGCCCAAGGGCGTCAGTCGTTACAATTGAGCGTGCAGGGCATTCGGTGCAGGAGGATAACCCGATCCGTCTGACCCACGAGTTGCGAAGGTTCTGGAAAGAACTGGACGAGTGACAACAGGGCTGAACCACAGCTCGCGCCTGAAGCAGTCTGACCGGTTACCACCATCCGGTAAGTTCCATCCCCAGCACCACAAATGCATAGCCCAGCGCCCCGTATATCAGAGTGCGAAACACCGGATAGGGGATGCGCGCCTTTTCGGGATGGCCTTCGGGGTAGATAATTTCGATGATTTCGCCAATGACCGGCTTTGGGAAGGGCATGTAGACGGAGTCGCGAACCTCGATAAAGGTGCCGCGTTCATCGGCGAAGCGAAAGACCGGCTGATAGACGGGTGCGCCGTCTTCATAGCGCCGGTCGTGGCGGACAATTTTGGCGGATGTACGGCGGACCGGATTGCGCAGAAACGGCAGATCGCTGCGCAGGGCCAGCGCCAGTCCTGTTCCCGCCAGGGCCAGGCAAATCGAGAGAATGAAGGTTTCGATCGCGCGGGGCTAGCATTGTTTTTCGGGCTTGTTAAGATGTCCGGTATCAAGGTCTCCATCGGTTGGGGAGATGGGGCCAAGGGGAGGAAACAACATGACCGCATTTCGTATTGTAGTAATGATATTTGCCTGTATTCCGCTGCTGTTCGGGGTCGTCGGTATTTTCGCTGGCGCGGCGGGGGCAGTGCCGGAGCCAGAGCTATACGAGCTGCCGGAGATAACGGCGCTCGACAACCAGTTTCGCTATCTCTCCGGCGTCTATATCGGCATCGCGTTGATGCTGTTTTATTCTGCTGGTGACGTTGTAGGGCGCGCTTTGGTGTTTCGTATGGCGATATTGGCGGTATTCATTGGCGGCCTTGGGCGGGTCGTATCCTATCTCATGGTGGGTGAGCCGCCGGTGCAGATGGTTGCCGGCATGGTGTTGGAGCTGATCGCACCCGTCGCTATTCTGTGGCAGAGGAAGGTGATTAAAGACGCCTGATTTGACGGGGGCGATCGAAAGGCGCATTCTCGCTACTGCCGCTGCAACAGGGCATGGAAGCAGGGCGGCATTTTCCAAAGGGGGCATAACCCGAAGGAGAGTGTAATGGCTGTAGCAAGAGTGACCGAAATTATTTCATCGTCAACCAGTTCGATTGAGGACGCGGTGAACGAAGGCGTTGCCCGCGCCTCGCAGACGCTGACCAACGTCCAGTCCGCGTGGGTCAAGGATATCAAGACCGTCGTAACTGATGGCAAGGTGACCGAATGGCGCACGACGCTGGCGGTGACTTTCTTGTTGGAAGAGTAGTCGGATCTGCCGATGGGCGGCGCTATCCGACGATCCCGTTCTGATAGACCGTTCGGCGCCTACCATTGCGGACGACGCGCTTGGCGGTCAGTTCCTGATTGCGATAGGGTTCACGGTAAGACACGTGAACCCAGCCGCTGGCCGGTACGCCGCGCTTGTAAAATTCCAGGATCAGCTGGTCATAGTTGAGCCGCCGTTCCATCCACTGACAGATGCGCAGATTGTCGATACCGGCAATCTCAAAATCCGCTGCTTCACCCTTGGCATGTTGTGACGTCCGCGATCCGCGGATGGCGCGATTGACTGCCGGCGAGCGATAGCCGGAGGAGATTAGCACCGGACGACCGTAATTTTCGCGCACCGGCTCCAGCACTTTCTCACAGAGCAGTTTTAGCGCCGCGATCTCCTTTGTCCCGGGCGTATTGTCGAGCATCAACCGCGTGGCCGTCTGCGATTGCGTGAACTCGCTGAGGTGGAAATTGGGGCTCAGTTTCATGGGAACGAATGTGCGGGCGGAGAGAGGGCGGTGTCAAGGGGATGACCCATAGACGGTGTCAAAGTGCTGCCCACAAGACTCGTCATTCTGAACTTGTTTCAGAATCTACTTGAGGCTTGGCGGCTCCCCAGATCCTGAAACAAGTTCAGGATGACGATGGAGTTCAGGATGACCAATCTATGGCTATTCGGGCTGTGTGCAAGCCACCCTCCAATGAGAGCTTGGCCTATTTCGCCAGCATATCCTTCAGATATTGTCCGGTGAAACTGCCCTTGACCTTGGCCACGTCTTCCGGCGTGCCCTCGGCGACAATATTGCCGCCGCGCACGCCGCCTTCGGGGCCGAGGTCGAGAATATGGTCAGCTGTCTTGATGACGTCGAGATTATGCTCGATCACCACCACGCTATTGCCCTGTTCCACCAGCTGATGGAGGACCTGCAGCAATTTGCGGACATCCTCGAAATGCAGGCCGGTGGTTGGTTCATCCAATATGTAGAGCGTCTGTCCCGTCGAACGTTTGGACAGTTCCTTGGCCAGTTTTACACGCTGCGCCTCGCCGCCGGACAAAGTCGTTGCCTGCTGGCCGACCTTGATATAGCCGAGGCCCACCTCGTACAGCATCGCCATCTTGTCGCGGATCGGCGGCACCGCCTTGAAGAAGCTCACCGCGTCCTCGACCGTCATGTCGAGGATGTCGGCAATGGACTTGCCCTTGAACTTCACTTCCAGCGTCTCGCGGTTATAGCGCTTGCCGCCGCATTCCTCGCAAGTCACATAGACATCGGGCAGGAAGTGCATCTCGATCTTGATCAGCCCGTCACCGCGACAAACCTCACAGCGTCCGCCCTTGACGTTGAAGCTGAACCGCCCGGGCTTATAACCGCGCGCTTCGGCTTCGGGCAGACCCGCGAACCAGTCACGGATATTGGTGAAGGCACCGGTATAGGTTGCAGGGTTCGAGCGCGGTGTGCGGCCAATGGGTGATTGGTCAATGTCGATGACCTTGTCGCAATATTGCAGGCCTGTGATCTTGTCATGCTTGCCCGCAATCACTCGCGCGCCGTTAAGCGTCCGGGCGGCCGAGGCATAAAGCGTATCGATGGTCAGCGACGATTTACCGGAACCCGACAGGCCGGTAATGCAGGTAAATGTGCCCAGCGGAATAGATGCAGTGACATTCTGCAGGTTGTTCGCGGTCGCGCCATGCACGGTCAGCTTCTTGCCATTGCCCTTGCGGCGCTCGGCAGGCACCTCTATCTCTCGCGAACCATTTAGGTACGCTGCCGTGAGTGACTTTTTCGACTTCAGGATCTGCTTGAGCGTTCCTGCGGCGACAACATCACCGCCATGGACGCCGGCGCCCGGTCCCATATCAACGACATGATCCGCTGTACGTATTGCATCTTCGTCATGTTCGACCACAATTACGGTATTGCCAAGATCGCGCAGGCGTTTGAGCGTGGTCAGCAGGCGGTCATTGTCGCGTTGATGCAAGCCGATGCTCGGTTCGTCCAATACGTAAAGAACACCGCTCAATCCTGAACCTATTTGGCTCGCCAGACGGATGCGCTGGCTCTCGCCGCCGGATAATGTACCGCTGGTCCGGTCAAGATTGAGATAGTCGAGGCCGACATTGTTCAAAAAACCCAGCCGTTCGATAATTTCTTTCAGGATCGGTTCGGCAATCTGGCGCTGGGTCTTGTCGAGCTGATCAGCCAGACCATTGAAAAAGTCGAGCGCATCGCCGACACTGCGGCGGGTCGGGATGCTGATATCTTCACCGGCAATCTTGACGGCCAGTGCCTCCGGCTTGAGCCGGGCGCCGTGACAGACTTCGCAAGGGGCTGCCGCCTGAAATTTGGCGAGCTCTTCGCGCATCCACGTGCTTTCGGTTTGCAGCATCCGGCGGGTCAGATTGCCGACCACGCCCTCAAACGGCTTTTTCACTTCATAGCTTTTGCGGCCGTCCTGAAAGCGCAGGGTCACGGGCAGGCCCTGTGTACCGTTCAGGATGATGTCGCGATGATGCTCCGACAGATCCTGCCACGGCGTATCCAGCGAAAATTCGAAATGCTTCGCCAGACTGCCGAGCACCTGCATATAATAAGGACTTGGCGGATTGGACTTGGCCCAGGGTACGACCGCGCCTTTTTTGATCGACAGTTCCGGATTGGGCACGACCAATTGTGTATCGAAATGCAGCTTCTCGCCCAGGCCGTCACAGGCGGGGCAGGCCCCTTGCGGTGCGTTGAACGAAAAGAGCCGCGGCGCGATCTCCTCAATCGTGAAGCCGCTGACCGGACAGGCAAAACGTTCGGAGAAAACAATACGATTGTCGGGCAGGCCGGTGCCCTTCATCTTCGTGCCGGTCGCCGCTTCTTCGCGGCCCGGGACAACACCCTCGGCCAGATCAACAAAGGCCAGTCCGTCGGCCAGCCGCAAAGCCGTTTCGAAACTGTCCGCCAGCCGGGTTTCCATACCGTCCCGCACTACCAGCCGGTCGATGACCACCTCAATGTCATGTTTGAGTTTCTTGTCGAGCTTTGGTGTTTCCTCGATATCGTAAAATTCGCCGTCCACGCGTACGCGGGTAAAGCCGGCTTTCTGCCATTCGGCGAGTTCCTTGCGATACTCGCCCTTACGCCCGCGCACGACCGGCGCGAGCAGATAGAAACGCGTTTTTTCCGGCAGTGTCATGACCCGATCAACCATTTGGCTGACAGTCTGCGCGGTAATCGGTTCCCCGGTTGCAGGCGAGTAAGGCACGCCCGCACGGGCCCATAACAGCCGCATGTAATCGTAAATCTCGGTCACTGTCGCGACGGTCGATCGCGGGTTGCGTGAGGTCGTCTTCTGCTCGATCGAGATGGCAGGGGACAGGCCTTCAATATGCTCAACATCCGGCTTTTGCATCATCTCCAGAAACTGGCGCGCATAGGCAGAAAGGGACTCGACATAGCGCCGCTGTCCCTCGGCATAGATGGTGTCGAACGCGAGGCTCGACTTACCGCTGCCGGAAAGGCCGGTAATGACGATCAACTTGTCGCGGGGAAGGTCGATATCGACGCCTTTGAGATTATGCTCCCGGGCGCCTTTGACTTTAATATGGGTAAGACTCATGCGCGTGCTTTGCCGAAGATGTTGAAGAGAGTCCAGCGGGTCATAAGGCCGTACTATGTTCTATATATGTTCTTTTTGCAAGCGGGTTTTCGATGGACATTTTTCAGACAGGAACGGGAGAAAAAATCCGCTATCACCGTAGTTTACCGTAATTGTATGGAGCAGTGCCAGCTTTTATCCGATGCGAAGGCAATCTATGAAGTGGATCAACGCGGGTGGGGATCCATGGATTAACTCAAAGGAATCGGATTCATGCGTCAATTGTCCCCGGGAATTTTTCTTTCGCTTTTGGCAATCGGATGCACGACAATGCCCGCCGAGCAGACTGCATCGGACAATGAAAGCCGCAATATTGTCGCAGCTGAAGATGGTAGGGTGAAGCAGGGATTGGCATTTGCCGAGGCGCATTGTGCCGCCTGTCATAATGTCGCGGATGGACAGGCATCTTCAAATCAGCAAGCGCCGCCGTTTATTGCAATAGCCAACACCCGCGGATTGACAGATGGAACGCTGACCAATTGGCTCAGCGACTCCCATAATTATCCCGAGCTGATGGATTTCGAGATTGAAAGCGCGGATATTGACGAGCTTGCCGCCTATATTCTGACGCTGCAAAGCGCTGACTATAAACCGCCCATTCAATAAACGGATATCTTTGGTCACCGGTCTTGCCAGCGCGATATCGCCGTTGCACTTCTTCAGTATTGCTGTATTAATATGGCAATACAATATCGGGAGTTGAGCGTGAAACATATTCTATCATTTGGTCCTGCACTATGCGCAATGGCGATAATATCGGGGCCGGCGATAGCAGGAACGGGTCAGGAAGACCCTGCTTCCCAAGCCCAGCCCGCAATTACGAAACAGGATGACGGCGCAACTGTTCTAAAAAACAAAATCATTACCAAACTCCCGAACTGGCTCGCAGAATATGACGTTCCAAGCGCGGCCATTGCCTATATCTCCGATGGCCAAGTGGCATGGACCCATGTCGCGGGTGAGGCGGAGCCTGGCAAGGCCGCGACGGCGGATACGCTTTACAATATCGCATCCATGACCAAGCCCTTGGTGGCGGAAACCGTCGTGCGACTGGTGAAGGGCGGGTCCTTTACGCTGGATGAGAGTATGGCCGGCAGCTGGGTTGATCCGGATATCAAATCCGACCCGCGTCACAAGCTTCTGACGCCGCGCATGGCGCTGGTGCATCGCACCGGTTTTCCCAATTGGCGCTATCAAACCAACGATGTGCTGACCTTTAAGGACGATCCGGATACCAAATTCGGATATTCGGGCGAAGGCTTTCAATACATGGCCCGCTTCGCCGAAAAGAAGATGAACATGGCTCTGGAAAACTTGGTGGCCCAACAGATATTTGAACCGGCGGGCATGACCCGGACCAGTTTTACCGAAAAACCCTGGTTTGCCGGCCGGATCGCAATGTCACGCAATGGCAAGGGTGAGCATGCTCATGCCACGGTGCGCAAGGACTGGAATGCAGCGGACGATGTCTGGTCCACCATTGGCGACTATGCGCGTTTTCTGACCTGGATGATGGTCAATCCGGTGAGCGATCAGCCAGCAAAGAACTATTGGACCGCCGAGGAAAATCTCGGCGGACAGATTTGCGGCGAGGGGCGGCTGGCGGCAGAGGTTTGTCCGAAAATCCTTGGCTTTGTTGGTGGCTGGAATGTTTATCATACTGCCGATAATGTGATCGTCATGCATGGCGGCGGGGATGTCGGCGAGAGGACTTTGGGCTTTTTTGATCCGGTGAATAAAACCGGTGCAGTGATCTTCACCAATGGTGCCAAGGGTCAGAAAGTCATCCGCGACACTGTGAAAATTTTATATCCTGACCCCAGTTTGGTGGCGTTTATGAACTTGCAGACGGGACGATAGGCGTAAGCTTATCCGTTCGCCAGCAATCCCCACAAACCCAGCAGGGTGATGGGCGCAAATAACCAGCCTTGCGGCGCTTTGCGATGGCTCTGGCCGATAGCAGAAACCAGGCCGACACCTGTGAGTGTGAAGCCTGCTGCCAAAGTGGTTCCAGCGACAGCATAGGGTTGCTGCCCCAAAAAATAGGCGAGGAAAAAGAATAACGACATCGCGGCGATGGAAACGGTCGTGAAATGCCAGCAGAGATACTGGACATCGCGTACAAGCGGATCGAGTTCAACCGATTGCCGCAACGGGCGTGCTATTTCGCGTCCACCAATAAGCAGGTGGACGGCAAACCAGATCGCGGAGATTATCGCTGCCAGAGGATAAAGATAACTGGTCACGTCCATTCTCCTGTCAGTTTTTGCAATAATGCTCAGGCCCGGCTTTTTTGGAGCTGCAATGATTTAGCCGGCTTTTAGCGGCCTGGGAAGTGTTCGCCGCTCCGCACATCAATCGTTCCACCATCTTTTACAGGCACCACACCGCGGCCGAACCAGACAAACCGGGCAGTTGGCATTGTCAGGATATTGTCGTAACTTTCGGTCGCATAAGCCGCTTCATAGCCCATCAGGGCAAGGCTGGTCGGGAACAGCTGGCTTAGACTGCGGTAGCCAGGCCCGGCGAACCCATGGTCGTTATGCATCCGGTCAGGCAGAAAGGCGATGAGCGGAACCGAAAACTCGGCTCTTACCGGGTCTCCGCTGCAATGGGGTGTGATGCCGTCCTGGATATTCTGGCCATGATCGGACGTATAAAAAATCGCGACCCTCGAGCGGTCAATGCCATCGAGCAGCGCGTCGAAAAACCCGGCTTTGGAATAGGATATCGCCTTGTCATATTGCGCCTGTGTGCTGCTGCCATCGGGCAAGGCGCCCTTGGGGTAATGGTCGCGATACTGGAAATGCACGCCCCGCAGTAACGCATAGGTAAACTGTTTGCCCTTGCTTTTCATCTCTAAGTTGAGGGTACGGGCGATGGCGAGATCGGTTTTCTGACCGTTGTCGACATTGCGATAGCTGTCGATCAGTGCCCGTTCCGGTGCCAGCAACAGGTTTTGCGGCGGACCGGTGACCTGCCCGTCGATCATCTTCGTGACATAGCCAGCTTTGGCAGCATAGCCCCAGATGGATGCTGTGCGGCGCAAGTCAGTGGTGGCATTGACGTGGCGGACATTGACCCCGGAGCGTAACGCGACATTGGAAGGCGTGCTGCAATGGCCCATGGATGCCGCTTCGCCAAAATCAATGTGCCGGATACCTGCAATTTCCGGCGCGATAATCCGGTTGAAACCGTCATGGGAAACGCTTTCGTCGATCAGCCAGATGATCTTGTCAATCTCTGTATCTTGTCCGGGGACGGCCGACACTTCAGAGCGGGCCGGAGGCGGATCGGCGGTGGCGATGGCTGCGGCAAAATTATAGATATTGCGCTCTGCGGCAAGCGGGTAGAGGCCAAGCGGCGGCCATAAAAGTGAAGGAGCGATGAGCAGGGCGATCAACGCTGCGGCAGTTTTTCCTCCGGCAAACCGGTTCGCGGTCAGCTGACGCACCGGATCGCGCAGCGCTCTTCTGGCACCGATCATCAGGATGATGGAGATGAGCAATTTGCCCAGCGCCAGTCCCAATGGAGCGGCAAACTCACCGGCCGCCGCGCCGGCCTGCCGCGTCTCTGTAAGCAACCAGCCGCTTTTTTGCAGATCAAGCGTATCGCCTACAATCTGGCTGTAAATGCTATTGATACTGGCGGATATGCCGACAAAGGCAATGCAGACTAAAAACCATTTGCGCGGCAACAGGATGGTGGCGGCGAACAGCAGCAAGGCCTGCGCTGCGAAGGATAGCAATGCCCAGCTGGCATTGACATAGTCATAGGCGGCCGCCCGATACAGGACCGAATGTGTCAGCAAGACCTGGTTGATCACCGCATAGGCTCCGCAGAACAGCAGAAAACCGGCCAGAATCCGGACAACAGGCCATTTGGCACTGGAATCGCCGCCAGACAGACTATCGGAAAGGCCATTGTTCACGTGCTGCTTCTCACATCAAAAAAGCTGGTAATCGTCAGATTTACTATGGCGCAAAGCCCTTAAGAATAGGTGACCTTGAGCCATTTCCTGATATTTTGGCGGTTTCTGTCAGGGCCGGGTAAACGATTGTCGAAGCCTGTTCTCTTTTCGTCGAAAGCGGCTGCCTTGCCGAACTGCGTTGACATATTACGGACGAGAGCCACAATGTGATCCTGTTTGGTTACGCATCGGGATCGCCACGGCTTGAACACAGGGGGATGGTGCCACATGATAAAAGTGGTTCGTAATTTGGTATTTCGGGAATTCATGCCCTCCGCATGGGCAAGCTCCTTTTCCCGTCCTGGTATCCCCGGATCCGATACCCGAAGCGCCCAACCCCTATTCTGCGCTTTGTTTGCGACTTTATTGGCATCATCCCCTATTTTCTCGTCGTCTGCTATTGCGCAATCGACCCCTTCCACAGCACCGACGGCAAAAACACCGCCGCCACCTTGTGCCAGTGCCGATCATCGCGCCTTCGATTTCTGGATCGGAATCTGGGATGTCACGCCGGCTGGCAAGGATGCACCGACAGCAATTAACAGTATCAGTGCCCAACATGGCGGTTGTGTCATTCGCGAAGAATATCAGACACAAGGCGGTTACACCGGAATGAGCATGAGCTTTTATGATGCGGCTCGCAAAAACTGGCACCAGACCTGGATGGGGGCGGACGGCACGGCCCTGTTCATCGCAGGCGGTCTGAATGACCGGGGTGAAATGGTGCTTAGCAACACCAACTGGCCAGGTTATGTCAAAGGCTCACCGGTCAACCGGGTGACCTGGACCCCGAACCGCAAGGACGGGACTATCGAAAGCGTGCGCCAGCATTGGCAAAGTTCGGCCGATGGCGGTCAGAACTGGACGACGGTTTTTGACGGACTTTACATCAAGCGGACTGAAAACTGACCAAAGACTAACCGCGCTCTTGCGCAACCAGATCCCGGACAAAGCCGATCAGTCCCGTTTGCCGTGACCGGCGCATCCGTTCCGTGGCGAGTATTTGTTTGACCTTTGCGAAACAGGCGTCGAGATCGTCGTTGATCAGGACATAGTCATAGCCGTCCCAATGGCTGATCTCACTGGCTGCACGCTGCATTCGGCTGTCGATAATTTCATTGCTGTCGGTGGCTCTGGCTTCCAACCGCTCACGCAATTCGGCGAGAGAGGGGGGCAGGATGAAGATACGGACAACATCTTCGCCGCCGCGTTGATACAGTTGCTGTGTACCCTGCCAGTCAATGTCGAAAAGAACGTCTTGCCCGTCTTCGAGATTTTTCTGCACTGGTGCAGCAGGGGTTGCATAGCGGTTGCCAAAAACCGTGGCATATTCCAGAAAGGCATGATCGGCGACCATTTCTTCAAACTCGTCACCACTGACGAAATAATAGTCCTTGCCATGTTCTTCGCCGGGGCGTTGCGGCCGGGTGGTGACAGACACCGACATGGCAATCTGGTCATCTGCTTCGAGCAGCATGCGCGCGAGTGTCGATTTGCCAGCACCAGAGGGCGAAGAGAGAACAAACAGAAGGCCGCGGCGGCTCAGTTCGTCATGCGGAAGGGAAGAAATATCGTCGGCCATAGCGGCTATTGGCCGAGAAGGGGGCATGCCGTCAAGATACTAGTCGCGATTGCTGGCAGATGTTACAGGACTGGCTGTCGCACTGATCGGATGACAGGTCGGAATTTTATGTTTATCAAGCGGTTGCAAGAGCTTTCGTCCGCTAAAAAAATGGTGATCTAGAATAATGTTTCAGGGCCGCGTCAGCACGATATTCTTCTCGGTCGGCATAACGATCATGATCGGCTGGCTGTTCTATGTCGGCAAGGATATCATCCTGCCGATCGTGACCGCGATCATCTTGCTTCAGATACTCTATTCCGCCAGCGCTGCGGTTGCCCGTATTCCCGGATTGGGCCGGTCACCCATGTGGCTGCGAGCTACGCTCGCTTTGTTCGGGGTGGTCTTGCTTCTATTCGCGATGACCCGGATGCTGGTGGCGTCACTGCAGACTTTGGTGCCGTCACTGCCGACCTATCAGAGCAATCTGGAAAACCTGTTCGCGGCCTGGTTCCCCGCACCGCAAGAGACCGCAGCCGTTAAAACCGACATGGGTGAGATGATGGCATCGCCTGGCCTGATGATTGATCGCGGCAGCGAAGCCGTGGTGAAAGCGGTCAGCGAGTTTGCCACCAGGTTGCTGACTGAGGTTGATATTGCGGCCATAGCGCAATCGGTATTATCTTCGCTGACGAGCTTTGGCGGATTTGTCTTTATTACAATTCTCTATGCCTCTTTCATGCTCAGCGAAATTACCGGTTTTCCTGCAAAAGTGCAGCGGGCCTTTGGCAATGCAAGCGATTCCAAAGACACGATGAATATGATTGCACGGATCAACCACGATATTGGTAGCTATCTGGCGACCAAGACGCTGATCAACATCATGCTGGGCGTGATTTGCTGGGTCATCATGGTGGCGCTCGGTATTGAATATGCGGCGCTTTGGGCGATCATTATCGGCTTGCTCAACTATATCCCCTATATCGGTTCGATTGTCGGCGTCGCTTTTCCGGCGCTGTTCGCGGTTGCCCAGTTCGGTACGCTGACCGTGCCCTTGATCGCTACCGGCCTGATGACGGCAGCACAGGTCATCATCGGCAATGTGGTGGAGCCGCGCATGCTCAGCAAATCGGTCAATTTGAGCCCAATGGTCGTACTCGTGGCGCTTTCTGTATGGAGCACGCTCTGGGGTATTCCCGGCGCGATATTAGCGGTGCCGTTTACGACCATCTTGATGATCATATTGGCAGGCCGCAAGGGCACTAAACCTATTGCGGCGCTGCTGTCCAGCGACGGTAAAGTTTAAGCCCCTTCGTCTGCTGTTTTATGCTTGGGCGGCGTCAGGCAGATAGCCGAGATGAGCGACAGGCCCAGCAGTATCGAGCCGATCAAAAATGCCAGATCATAGCTGCCATATATATCGAAAATGTAACCCGCGCCTGCCGGTGCCGTCGCCACGAACGGCAACAACAGTGGGGCAAATACTGAGTTGATTTTCGCAAAGCTCTCCTGACCGAAAAAATTACTGGTGAGGGCGGGGGAGAGCGCAAAAAACCCGCCATAGCACAGCCCCAGAAGGAAGGCCGCAAAGCCAAGACCCATAAGGCTGGCCATGGTCCAAAGCATGATGAAGGCTAATAGCATAGCCGCCATCATGGCCGCCATCAGCCAGCGCAACTCGAAGCGGTCGCCGAGCCACCCCGCCGGCATTCGGCCGAGCCCGCTGCCGATGATGAAGATGCTGACGATGGAAGCCGTCTGGATTTTCGAGATGCCGATATCGGACAGGTATAGCGAACCATGGGTGAGCAGGAACGTGCCAATGGACAGATAGGTCACGTTGATGATCATGATGAAATATACCGCACGGGTGTGAAAAACCTCTCTGACAGTCCAGTTTTGCTCGCTGCGATAGGTGCGCGGTTTGGGCGCAGGCTTTTGTGTGTCCGCACGGGCCGCGAGTGGATCAAAATTGTCCGGATGCTGCCCAATATCTTTGGGCCGGTTGACGATAAACTGGGTCAGCAGCAGCGCGCCGACAACGGCAGCCGCGCTCACCAGCCAGCCGGACTGCCAGGTCCCGAAGGTTTCCATGACCCGAATGAGAATCGGCTGGGCAAAAAAGCCGCCCAGCGCATTGCCGGTGAGGATGATGCCAAGCACTGTTGCGCGTTTGGCGTTGAACCAGTTGATGACGACGGTTTGCCCGCACAAGGGACCCGCCAGCGCATTGGCGGCACCCATCACAAAACCCCAGATCAGGGTCCAGTGCCAGATTTCGGTCACAAAAAAGACGGTCATCAAAAGACTGATGAGCATCAATATCAAACCGACTGTCAAAGTGAACCGGACACCCCGTTTCCCGATCATCCAGGCGGTTAACGGATAGCTGAGCCCCAAGACCAGAAAGCTGAGACTATGGGCAATCGAGGCATCACCGCGGTTCCAGTTCATATCCTCGACCATTGCCGGGAATATCGCGGCATAGGCAAAATAGACGAAGCCGGAGGCGGCAAACTGGATGAAAAACAGCAATGCGGCATTGTTCCAGCCGTAAAATTTGCGAGCGGACTTTGCGTCAGACGACGCGCGCTCTTTCTCGCTGGCTGGTGTCGCTGCCAAAGCCTTTTCCTGCGCCATCTCTTCTCCTGACACTGGTGTTAGCAGGACAAATGGTTTCTAGGAAAGAGCTTTGTGCAGCGGGCGTTGATAGATCGGTTTTAGAAGAGGGATTGGCTGTGTCAGGTCGCATTGGCCGATGTTGATATTGAATGCGGTTGTCTTGGCTTGAGGGTCCGCTATGGGCGCAAAAGCGGCCATTGGAAATTACCCATTTATGCCAATCATAGGGTTACCGGCTTGTTCAATAAATATCCCGTGGCCGTTACCAACACCTAGAGACTCTGTTTCATAAGGTTCGATGGGAGGGAATGTTTCGGTCATATCGGTCCTTTCTGTGCGCGTTTATAAGTCCAACTTGTGTGCCTAAACGGTCGCCATTCGTGCTCCTGCAAGTAAAAGGGCACCGCCAGCGACGCGATTGATCAGGCGCACGATCCATTCTTTGACGCGGCCACTCGTCAACCGATCACCAGTGTAGGCATATAAACTGTAAGAGATCAGATCGAGCACAACGGTGGTGCCACCCATAAGAAGGATTTGAGACAATATGGGTTTTGAAGCATCCAGAAATTGCGGGAGAATTGCTGCGAAATACAGAAGTGCTTTTGGATTGGCAAATTCGACTATGAATCCCTTTCCAAACAAAGAAATGGCGGATTGCAGTTTGCCCGTGGGAAACTGAATGCCACCGGTTTTGCTAAAGATGGCTGTTAAACCAAGATAGACCAGATATGCGACACCAACCCATTTGATCACGGCAAAAATAGTCGCCGATGCGATCAGTAGTGAGGCAATACCCGTGGCGGACAAAATGAAGTAGACCGCGTTAGCGGCTGCTACGCCAAATACTCCAAAGGTTGCACGTTTGTGACCATTGCCAGCCCCCTGGGCTGCGATGGCGATTGCAGCAGGGCCTGGGACAAAAATCACAACGGCGGTGGTAAACAAGAAGATGAAGTAAATTCCCAATTCCATAGATAATTCCCATTGCTGAATATCGTTTAGCAATATATAGATATTGCTGAACAATGTTCTGCTTCAAGGAAATTATGGCTTATGGATCAAGATACGAATAGCATTCAGCAAAAACGCGCTACGGAACTGATTATCGATGATACTGACCGAAAGCTGTTAACCGCGCTAGCCGAAGATTCATCGCAATCCTATTCCGGTCTGGGTGCAAAAGTGCATCTTTCGGCACCCGCGGTGCACGAACGGGTCAAGAAGATGAAGACCGCGGGCGTAATTAAAAAAAGCACCATCAATTTAGACGGCACGAAAATAGGACGCCCGTTTCTCGCCTTCATTCATGTGAACTATACCGGCACCAAAGCCCGAGACAATTTTGCCAGATTACATGAAGATGCTGATGTTGAAGAAATTCATAGCGTGGCCGGAGATTCCTGCCTTTTAATAAAGGCCAGATGCAAAGATGCTAATGGCCTCGACAAACTTTTGATCCGGATGCGTGAATTTGGTGATGTTACCAACACAAGGAGCCATATTGTTTTGACGACCTTGTTAGAGCGTGGACCGCAAGCAGAATTGGATTGAGTCAGTTCTAAGCTAACGTCCGCTTAGGGCACGAAAGCGGACATTAGACAACCGGTGATCAGTCTTTCTGCTAACGACCCCTAAACAGTCATAATGGCGCTTTGAAATTAACACTGCAGCATGGCTGGCGGCCAGGCATCTGGCGAGAAACTGGCCAATAAGAGCCTCCCACTCCAACTGCCAACGCGCAGGACACTGAAAGTTGCAATCTAATCGCCAATCCAACTGCCATGAAAACCGGCAGGTACACGCGCCTGCAAATGTATTCGCGCGATTGGCTCATCAGACATTTCCACCGCGTTGAGGATGACCAACTCGCTCAGATGTTCGGTGGTATCGAAAACAAAGGCCATCAGATACCCGTCATCCTCGCTACCTGGATTGTCGGCAGGGACGAAGATGGCCTCGCTTCCTAACCGCCCGTCTTTGAGACGATGGCAAGTGCGCGCTCCTGTCTCCATATCATACTTGTGAAAACCAAGGATATTAGGGGCGCCGCCAGTATCAAACTCTGCAGCATATCCATGTTTGTGTGGCTGGCCGACCAGCAGCGGCGAAGTCACCGGAAAGTCAACACCCAAGTCATCCAGTTGCTCTTCTTTAATCGAGCCTTGATCAAGGTCTATTGTCCACCGATGAAGCTTTGGTACCGGCGGATTTTTCATCCCTACCGAGGTGTAGCCAACCATTCGCGGCGCATGAAAAACGACCCGCGAGCCGCACTCATGGGCATTCATTGTGTGGTAGACATAGCAAGGGTCAATTTCGAACCACTTTACGTCTTGGCTTTTGCCGGTGCGCGGCATGACGCCGAGCCGCGCACCATAGCTTTCATCATAGCTGATCGGGATTCCCGGTTTACCCAATTTCTCTAAATCCCAAAGCATGGGCAGGTCCATAAAAAGAACGAAATTTTCCGTGATTGCAAAGTCATGAACCATCGTCGCTGCTTTGACATCAATGATTTCGGATTGGACCAATTCACCGCTGGGCGAGACACGGTAATAAGTCAAAAACGGAGGCATTATCCCATAGCCAAAAAACAGCATTTCTCCAGTTTTGGGGCAAATTTTGGGGTGAGCCGTCATATTGCCTGCCAATTTTCCGTCAAAATCATATGGACCGATGGTTTCCAAATCATCAGACATTTCGATGGGAATCTGCGTTTCTTGAAGCGCCAATATCTTGTCCGCATGTCCCACGATATGGGTGTTTGCGAGCGAGTTTCCTCTTACAAGTCTGTTCTCATTGGTGATCTTTTCGAAATCCAAAAGGGGCGTTTGGACATAGCGATTGCGATACCAATGGGCTTCGCCGTCACTGATTTTGACGCCGTGGATCATCCCCTCGCCCAGGAACCAGTCGGCGCTTGGGTGCGCACGCGGATTCGGTCCGTTGCGCAGATATCTTCCGTTCAGCTCTTTTGGGATTTCGCCGGTTATCTGCAGATTGACTGTCTTGACAGTTTCTTCGACCGGCGCAAAGTTCCCTGCCATCCAAAAAGGTGCATCGGAATGTTCTCTTGTCAAAATTTTGCTCCTCTCTCGCACTGAATTTGCCTGCCATTCACTGCGGCAGATCACATTGTCCTGCATGCCATATTATCAATTCAAACGGTCATAACAATTGTGAGAGTATCTTTTGAAAACGGGATTATTAGCTTCTCATTCAGGATTGCGGCGAAATCCAACATTTGATGTTCGCCGGTTTAAATCGCGTAACAGATGCAAAAAAGCATCGTCGTGGAGGGGAGAAACAAGATGTCATTCAAGAAGAGATTGTGCCTGCGAACGGCAAGCGTTGCTATTTCTACAACTCTGGCGATAGGCATGGCCAACCCGGCAATCGCTCAGGTTCAGGACGAGGTTGTGCAGGACGATGAGTCCAATAGCAATCTCATCATCGTGACTGCTCGGAAACAGGAAGAAACCCTGCAGGATGTTCCTGTCGCAGTTGCCGTTATCAGTGGTGACACGCTTGATGACTTCCGCATTGATGAAGCTGCTGATCTGGTTAGCCGCGTGCCTGCTCTTTCAGTACAGGTCGGTGGTTCGGGCGCCGGTGCGCAGATTGGTATCCGCGGCATCAACTCTTCCAACATTTCGAACGCATTTGATTCCGCAGTGGCGATCAATATCGATGGTATAGCCGTGAGCACGCAAAGGATCTTGCAATCAGCGTTTTTCGATCTGGAGCAGGTGGAAGTCTTGAAGGGGCCTCAGCCGTTATTCTTCGGCAAGTCGACTTCAGCAGGTGTTTTGACTCTGCGCAGCGCGAACCCAACGCCAGACTGGGAAGTATCCGGGACGGTCTCTTATGAATTCGAAGAAGAGGGATATACCGTAGGCGGCTACATCTCCGGGCCGATAACGGATACTTTGGGCATCCGCGTCGCTGCCGAATATCAAGGCATTGACAAGTTCGTGGAGCTGCAGGACAATGTGCCCGCGCTCGATCGCGATAAGGGATTGACCAATTTTATCGGCCGTCTGACGCTCGCTTTTGAGCCTTCGGACAGGTTCGATGCAACCCTCAAAGTCAATTATAACAGGCAGCGTTCGGAGACATTGAACGGCTTCACGGACATGTTTTGTGGCGGCAACGGGCAACCGGAGCCATCATTCCTGGCGGTGTTTGGCTTGTCATTTGCGCCCACCCATAACTGTAATATTTCCGACAATCTGTTCCCCGGACCTGATGGTGATGCCAGGATTAACGTTGCCCCGGATGGACTGGACCTCGGCGGACGTGATGTCACTCAGGCATTCAATGACACCGACCTGTTCTTTGCGAGTTTAGAGGCCAACATCGGATTGACCGAAAATCTCACTCTGACACTGCTTTCAGGTTATGTTGAGCTGGACAATATTTACAACGACACTTTCAACACAACTGGCCAAAACGCAGATGGAACCGCCGCCGGATTTTCGGCACCGTTCATCAACACTCTAGAGCAATACACTCAGGAATTTCGTCTCTCAAGTGATTTTACAGGCCCGTTCAATTTCCAACTCGGTGGCTTCTGGGAAAGTCGTGATAGCGGGCTGCTAACGGCTCAGAACGCGTTTCTGCCATCGATCCTGCTGGGGCCGGACGCCGCCACTGGCTTCACTTTTGATTGGTTGGCGGATCGCCCTCTCTCAGCCGAGGCAATCTCGTTCTATGCGAGCGGGTCGCTCGACCTGACCGACACAATCAACCTGTCCGGAGGTGTTCGCTGGACCGATGAACAAAAGAGCACAACGATTGCCTTTCCGTATGTTCATTCGTTCATCTCTGGTCCATTGGGTGCGGTCCCGTCAGGCTTTTTTGCTGGCCCGATCAAATTCAGTGACAGCAATTTCTCTCCCGAGGTGGTGTTGAAATACTCGCCAACCGATGATTTCAATGTCTATGCCGCGTTCAAGACTGGCTTCAAATCAGGTGGCGTCGATAACAACACTTTGCCAACAGGCGCGGTACTGTTATTGAACGATCCCGATCCGGCAGTTGCTGAAGCAGCTGCTGACTCTCTTCGGTTCGATTCAGAGACTTCAACCGGTGGTGAAATTGGTGTTCGTTCGCAATTGGCCAACGGGTCTTTGACACTCAACGCAACCGCATTTTACTATGTGTTTTCTGATCAGCAGATTCAGAATTTTGATGTCAATATTTTCAACTTCTCGACATTCAACGCTGGTGAAACCACAACGCAAGGTATCGACGTTGATTGGCGCTGGTCTACGCCAGTCGATGGACTTACCATAAGCGGTGCTCTCGCTTATCTGGATGCGGCCTTCAGCGACACCTTTGTCTCGGTGAATGGTTTGGATTTGGATGGCCGCGCTGCTGCTCGAGCACCTGAATGGTCCGGCAATGTTGCTATCGATTGGGATATTCCCCTTGGCGATTCGCTGGAGCTTGGGCTCAATTCGGTGATCAGTTATACAGATGAATACTTCACGACGACCACCAGCCCAACCGAACTTGATCTGGCAACGAACATCGGCGACATCGTCCAGGATGGGTTCTTTACAATCGACGGTTCGATATCGATCGGTGATCCGGACGGGAAATGGACGCTGTCGTTGATTGGTACAAATCTCACAGACGAAATTTTCATCAACACCTCCGCTCCGCCCCCATTTGGCGCGCCTGGAACTGATGACCGGTTGGTAACCCTGAACCGAGGCCGGCAAGTGTTTGTCGAGGTTGGCTTTAAATTTTAGTTGGCGTTCTCTTCCGACTAATTCCTTGGGTGGGTGCTGGAAATTAAGATGGCACCCACCTTTTCCCCTGGTTGCAGTTAGGTGGTTGTCTTGCGATCGACAGTCGTTGCATTGTAATGTGGGTCGGAAGCGGGGCAAGACCAATGTCCTGTTATCATCGCCACCGCCCTTTCTTGCAAAAGCCAAAAGTGAGACCTGATGCAAACCAAAATGGAATACACGACAAAGTCAAAATTGCTGCAAGCTGGGATCAAGGTGTTTAGCAACCATGGTTATGCTGGAGGTTCAATTCGTCAAATCGTTGATTTGGCTGGCACCAATATCGCAAGCGTAACCTATCACTACGGGTCAAAGAAACAGCTTTGGCAGGCTGTTTTCACTCATCTGCAAGACAATTTGATTGAAGCCATTTTCGTCGATTCAGACAAGTGGCGGGACATGACGCCATATGACAGGGTGAAGAGTACAACCCGCAATTACGTGCGATTTTGTGCTCGCTATCCCGAGCTGCATCGCATCTCAATGTTTGAAACCATCCAAGGTGGCGAGATGCTCGACTGGATGAACGAGCGGAAATTTTCTCTCTTCTCAATGAAATCAATGGAGTGGGTCTCGCTGGCTCAGGACGAAGGTGTCTATTCTTCAGATGTCTCTGCCATCCACCTGCATTTCATTGTGACGCACGCGTCTAACTCCATCTTTCTTTTGGCGCCTCATATCAAAGCAACATTTGGTATTGATGTCTTCGAAGAAGAGCAGATTGAGAAGTTCACGGACGCCATCATCTCTCTCTTCTTGAACAGCGAACCTGTTACTAGCCTAGGCAAATTGGGTACTCAGTCGCCCACCGCAACAGCTCAAGATAGCGAGAATTTCGATGAAGTGCAGAATGCGCTCCAAAATCAATTTTTTCCGGATTTTAAGAATTCATGACAGACGATCCGGTTGAAATTGCGATGCAAAATTTGCTTGGCGCACTGGACGTTGCCAGCGGAGATCTACCCGTTGACGATCCGTCTACGGGAGAAATTATCGCTCGGGTGCGCGCATATGGCCTCGATGAGATTTCTCAGATAATCGGTGGCGCGGATGACGCCCGACATGCTTGGGCGGCTCGGACTGCGAAAGAGCGCGGGGCCATTCTAATAAAATGGTTCAATTTGGTCATGGCTCATCAATCGGAGTTGGCACATTTGGTCACTGCGGAATGCGGCAAGCCGTTGACGGAAGCGATGGTTGAGGTATCCTATGGCGCTGCGTTCATTGAATGGTTCGCCGAAGAAGGGAAGCGCGCTTACGGCGAAACCATTCCCAGCTTTGCTGTAGGCAAACGGGTCCTTACCATAAAGCAACCGGTTGGAACCTGTGCAGCAATAACGCCGTGGAACTTTCCTATCGCGATGGTGACGCGCAAAGTCGCACCTGCACTCGCAGCAGGCTGTTCAATCGTTTTGAAGCCAGCGGAGGCGACTCCGCTTTCCGCGCTTGCGCTGGAAAAATTGGCGATAGAAGCGGGCGTTCCCAAAGAGGTTTTCAAGATCATTCCGGTCATTGATCCTGCACCCGTGGGTGAACTTTTTTGCAGCGATGAACGGATCCGCAAATTGAGCTTCACGGGTTCTACGCCGGTCGGAAAAATTCTGATGAGGCAGGCGGCGAAAAATGTCACCAAAGTGAGTCTTGAACTGGGCGGAAACGCGCCTTTCATAGTCTTTGACGATGCAGATATTGATGCCGCTGTTGAAGGATCAATAGCCTCCAAATTCCGAAATGCTGGCCAGACCTGCGTATGTGCGAACCGATTTTTGATCCAGGAAGGCGTGGCAGAGGAATTTACCGAGAAGCTTACCGCCAGAATTGATGGACTTAAAGTTGCGCCGGGTCTGGAACAAGGAGCCGAGATTGGTCCGCTGATAAACGATGCAGGCCATTCGAAGGTCAGCACCTTGGTCGAAAGCGCGATCGCTGCGGGAGCAGTTGCGCGTCTCGGCGGCAGATCAAGCGATAGGGGTGGAAATTTCTACGAGCCGACCGTCTTGGCCGGCGTCACGAGGGATATGGATATTGCGAATGCAGAGATCTTTGGCCCGGTTGCTCCAATCATGACCTTTGCAGATGAGAAGGAGGCAATTCGCATCGCCAATGATACGCCATTTGGCCTGGCAGCGTATTTTTACGCACGTGACCTGGGGCGTGTATGGCGGGTAATGGAAGCGCTCGAATACGGAATGATCGGCATTAACGATGGCATCGTCTCATCTGAAGTCGCACCTTTTGGCGGGATAAAACAATCCGGGCTTGGGCGAGAGGGCTCAAAGCACGGGCTCGATGAATATATGGAACTGAAATACGCTTTGATAGGCGGCATTTCCTGATCAATCCGATTCTTACACAGGCACAATTTCTTAAACGGAGAATGATATCATGGCACAACCCTTTTCCGATCACCCTTATCTTACAGGCCACCATCAGCCGATGCGGTTCGAAGCACATGCGCCCGATTTGATTGTCGAAGGCGAGCTGCCAGATGATCTGCACGGGGTATTCTATCGCACAGGTTCAGAGCCGCTCTACGATCCGCCAGAAGGCTATCACTGGTTTGATGGAGATGGGATGGTTTACGGCTTTTTCTTCGAGGATGGCCGTGTTTCGATGCGCAACAAATGGGTGCGCACTGAAAAATTTGACGCTGAACTGACAGCAGGCAAACGTTTGTTTGGGGTTTTTGGCGATCCTGCAACCAGTGACCCGAGCGTGCAGGGCGTCCGCTACAACACTGGCAATACAAATATCATTCTCCACAATGGTAAATTGATGGCCGTTATGGAGGGGTGTCCTGCTATCGAAATGGATCCGCGCAGCCTCGAAACGCGCGACTATCTTGATTATGGCGGGACGATCACCGGGCCATTTTCTGCGCATCCCACCGTCGATCTTACCACCGGCGACATGATGAGCTATGGGTGGATGATAAACGGACCGCAGGGCAAACCGGAAATCCGCTATGAAGTAATCGACAAGAACGGCCAGATCACAAACCAATTCACGTTTGAAGCGCCATATATGAGCATGGTTCACACCGCACTTGTTACCGAAAACTGGGTCTTGGTGCCGTTCAACCCGCTTGAGGTTAGCCTTGAACGCGCGATGAAGGGTGGCCCGATGCAGGCATGGGTCAAGGGGCGCAATTCGCGCTTTGCCCTGTTCCCGAGGCATGGAAGCGCCAGTGATATTCGCTGGCTGGAAATGCCGGGCCGGCACATGTTCCATGAGCTCAACGCTTGGGAAGAAGATGGCAAGTTGATCGCAGATGTCGCGGCCGCCAATGGCACTGCACTTTTCCCGAACGATGATGGCTCGCAAAGTACACATGGCGACACGGCATTGGAATTGCGGCGTTGGACGATTGATCTAACCGGCAAGACCAATGACATCAAAGAAGAAACCCTCAACGATCGCGACATCCAGTTCCCGCGCCCGGATGACCGTATGATGACGCGCAAGACGCGCCACGGCTATGCCAACCTCAATCTCAATTCGGTCGATGGACGCGTGGATGGAATGGATGGCGTAATCCACTTCGATACGAAGTCCGGCAAAGAGGATATTTACCACTTTGGCAATGGCGCAGGCTGCGGTGAATTGGTCTTCGCGCCAAAGACCGGGTCAACTGAAGAAGCCGACGGCTATGCAATGAGCTTGATCCATCCAGCCAATTCCAACACGACTGAATTGGCAATCTTCCAGGCACAAGACGTTGCTGCAGGTCCCGTAGCTAGGGTCATCATCCCCTATCGCATCCCGAGCGGCTTCCACTGCAATTATTACAGCGCGGACGGCTCTCTAGCTGAACCGATTTTTGCGTAACGAAAAGTCAGTCAGCGGGCCCAATCTATGGCTTGCTCAAAATCCGAAAGTTGAATGCTATGTCTAGGCCAGATCGATCATTGGTTCGAAGCATTAATGTCCGCTTTTTGGGCTCAAAGCGGACATTGGTACTTCTCAAACATAGCCTCACAATTATCTTGCCAATGCTCGATGGGATGTCCTGCAGTTTAGCAAATGGACCTCATCGGAAAGAGCGGTCTCGATCGATGTAAAAGCAGCTTGGTCGCCTTTTATGTGGAAACTGGCAAGGTCAGTGGCATAGCGCACACCGCTACCGCTTTGGGATAAGGGCAGGAGTAGTGTCCGGCTTTTTTGAGGGCTTCGACGGGACGGAAGCGTGATGGAAATAAGCTGGTTGGCATCAATGGACATCCATGAGACCTGAAGGCGGAAACTGTCGTCACATAAATATGTTGTGGGGCTCCGGTCCGTGCGGAAGGCCGGAGCCAGGCTGTCCTTCGATTGGGCAGACAGAGGGCTCGCAAAACTAGCCAGCATGATCGCTAATCCCCCGATAGTTTGTTTCAAAAGTGGCATTAGATCACTCCTTCGATGAGACTAAATGTCTTCAGGGATGCTCTCAATCTAACCGATCTCTGCTAGCTGCCAAATGGTGTGATTGCACTATTCCGCGGTGGCTCAAGCAGCCCTAGAACTAGCGGCACATCAATTCAGGAGACCCAATATGCGACCGCAAACCCTGTTGTTAATTGCCGCCACGAGTATGACCCTTTCCGCCTGTCTGGGTGGCGGGTCTGTCAGGAGTAACCTGTCGCAGTTCCATACGCTCGAATCTGTTCCGGCATCGGCTACATTCTCTGTGGTCTCCTGGCGACCGGAACTGGACAGTTCGCTCGAATTTCACAGCTATGCGCAGCGCTTGACTGCGATCATGCGGGAAGCTGGGTTGAGAGTCGTCGAACCCGGTCAGCCGGCAGATTATATCGCCTATCTGGATTACGGCATCGATGATGGCCGTCCCGTTACCTACACATACAATGTTCCGCAATGGGGTACGACTTATAACAGTCAGACCACTTCGACCGTAGTGGATGATCGCAATCCCGGACAGCAGGTTATCAACAGCACGGTGAGGGGCACGGATCCGACATACGGCATTACCGGATATACGCAGGAGGTAAGGAACAGGACCGTCTATTCCCGGTTTGTGCATATCGATATCCTGCCAAAGAACGCGACCTCCAAGACCACTCCGGTATATGAGTTACGTCTTAAGAGCAGTGGATCATGTGGCAGCATTCCATCATTAATGCCGCGTTTCATGCGAGCTATCGACAAACGGTTTGACCGCAAGTCCGGATATTCGGGCAAGGTGAAAACCGGTGGTGTAGACTGCTAAGCATCTGGTTCATGAACTCTGGAAGATGACAAGCACAAGCCGCTGTATAGGAGTAGTTTTTTCAAAAAACCAATGAACTTAAGATGAACGATTTTCCGCGAATATAGTGTGATTCCACTATGGGCTTTTGGGCCGCTTTTCCACATGATTTTTCCATCGCCAGACACGGGGAGAACGAGCATGAGACAGATCAGATTGCATTCCGGATTGTCACTGACAGCATTAGCGTTAGCGGTGCTTACCTTTGTGGGGGGTCAGCCAGCGCTGGCGCAGGCAGAAGGTTTTAACGCGCTGTTCGAAAAGAATAGCAGCGAAACGCGCAAATTGGAACGGCGCGGCAATCAGGCGCGAGACCGGAGACGGGATGCCCGGCGGACTGCCGACCCAGATTTCAATGGTCCGGATTATCGCCGGCATGTCGGTGACCTGGCGGCCAACAGCGACCTTCAGGAGCTCGAGCAGCGGGGCCATAATGCCCGTCGTGCTCGGCCGGGACAGCAGATTAATGATGTGAATGACCTTACGCCGACCGAGCGACAGCAATTGGATCGTCGGGGCCGCAATGCACAAGTCGCACGCGGCGCGAGACAGGGGTATCAGAATAACGGTCATCCTTCTGCACAGCGCAGCACTACACGCCACCAGCGTGGCCAGGCACGCACGCCGCGCGGCACGGATTTCCAGGGTGCAGCTTATCGCGAGCATGTTGGCCGACTGGCCGGAACCGGCAATCTGCAGGAAGTGGAACAGCGCGGCTATGATGCCCGTCGGGATCGGTCGGGACATCAAATTCGGGACGAATACGATTTAACACCAAACGAGCGTCGGGATTTGCAGCAGCGCGGACGTCAGGCACAGGTTACGCGTGGACAGCGCAATGGTTTCCGTCCAGTGGCGACGGGAACAACCGGTGGCACCCGCCACTACCAACCGCGTGCAGGCTATCGTAACAATGGCTATCCGGGTGTGGGCAGAGCGCCAGTCCGCGGTCAGGGCGCGCGCAATATGAGCAGGACAAGCCGGATAAAATCCACCGCCAGAACCGGTTACGCCGCGACATCTCTGTCGAACAAAGTTTCGGCCATCGATATGGGTACAGAGGCCTTTGGTGGGCACAGCACCGGAATTGGCGAATATGGCGTCGACATGACTTTCGGTCAGGCGCAAACCTTTGCCAATGGCGGTGACCCTGTCATAGCCGCTGGGCGAGCGACAGAGCGGTTCGGACAGAATCTCTATGGCGCAACACGCGGTGTTGGCGAGTCCATCCGCGACCCGCGAAAAATCCCGCGCAACGTGAATCGCGCCGTGACAGGTGTTGCCCGAACCGGCGTTGGCGCGGTGCAATATGTCGGTGAAACCGCTGTGAAAACTACGCGAGATGGCGCCCGGTTCATGACTGATCCCAAATATGCCGCCAAGCAGGTCAATCATGGCACAAAACAGGTCGGAAAGACTGTGAGCAATATCGGTAAGTCGACCTGCAAGGGTTTTTCCACGCTCTTCGGGCTCAACAAGCGGAAGTGCAAATAGGAGCGCTTATCCGGGCCGATCTGCTGAGGGAGAATGAACATGACCAGCATTATCAAAACCGTTTCCGCTGCAACCCTTCTGATAGCCCCGATGATGGCATCCGTCCGGAGCGCTCCGGCACAAGCCAGTGGAGCCACGCCCCAGTATCGCGCCTATTGCGAAGCCAAATATCGGACGGGCGCATTGAAAGGGGTCAAACCGCGTTGGAGCTTCGGCTACAACAGTCGCACAAAGCGGATGGAATGTCGGGAAGCGGACTCCATGGGGTTCAATACATCGGTCAAAGGCCGGACTTTCTGGATCAACCTGAATGAGCTGTGTCACTTCACGACGGGCCGGGCAGACTTTCACTGGCATGGAGAGGGTCGCGTTGCCTGCGGTCGGAATGACCACAGATGATTGTTTTGTTTCTCCGCCAAACTGCGCTGGTCGCGTTAAGTTTTTCCGCTTGCCTTGCGCTGTCCGGGATATTGCTTCCTGAGCCGGCACAGGCTGGAGGATCATCGATCAATCTTTCGAAATTCTGTGATGGCAAATACCGCACCGGTTTGCTGCGGGGGTTGCAGACCAAAATTGTTGCCAAGTGGGACTCCAAGCGCAAGAAATGGGGCTGCTACATTCCCCAGAAGATGGGATATGGCACTATTACTCCAGCCCATTACAAACCTCTTGGCTATGCTGAGGCCTGTCGCAAGTTCCGTGGAACTATGCAATACCACCTGCATGGAAGAACGCTGCATTGTGGCCGGGATACAGCACAGCGCAAACAGCCACCTCGCCAACCTCCACCACCTCCACCGTCAGCCGGAAACGGGAGAGGGGAAGCCCAGTATACTGCACTGAGCATGTGCAACCGATCACGCACTGATACCATCTACGCGGCTTGGGTGTGGCACGACTGGGGCGAGAACCGGCGACGCAAGAACTGGCGTGCACAAGGCTGGATCCGCCTGCCTCGCGGTCGCTGCGAACGGATAGAGTTTCCGCACTATCGCAATGGTGATCCCTATGAGGATACGGTTTACCTCCATGCAACGTCGGACCGGGTGAACTGGGGCAAGGGTGACTATGCCTTCTGCATGCATCCATCAGACTTTGACCATCTGGCTGCCGACAAAATGGCGTGCAAAGGGCCAGATCAGTGGTTGGCGGAGACGTTTGAATTCCAGTTAAATCCGGGAGCAGAAAATACGTTCAACTTCAACTAGACGGATTCGATTGGCCAGAGGGATGACTGAAAATCAAGTCTGTTTCGCGCTGTCCAGCAACCCTTCGCGCAAAGCCAGCGCCAGCAATTCAGCGACGGAATGGGCTCCCAGCTTCCGCATGATGTTCGACCGGTGGTTGTCGACCGTATTCGCGCTGATACCGAGTCTTTCAGCAATCGTCCCGTTGGTTTCACCGCGCGCAATGGCGAAGAGGATTTGGGATTCCCGCTGGGTCAGTTTTTCCTGTTCTTTCTCTTCGGTCAGCAGATCGGCGACTTCCGGGGGCAGTCGCCGATTGCCTTCGCAAACCAGTTTAAGTTCGTGGGCAAGATTTCCGGAATTTGATGTTTTCAGAAAAATTCCATCCACACCATTGTCCCAGGCTTGGGCCAACAGCTTGCGCGATGTCAGGCCCGTGAGTATGGCAATTCGCGTGTCCGGACACCATCGACGCACTTCCTCCAGTATCTCGATACCCGTCACGTCGGGCATGGAGATATCGAGAAGGACAATATCTGGAGAAAGTTGTTTCGCTCTCTCCAGGCCCGCACCTCCATCTGCGCACTCAGCGACGACAACGAAGCTACCGTGATTTTCGAGAAGCATCTTGATTCCCTGACGGACCACGTCATGGTCGTCCACGAGGATGATTGAATATGCTTTTTGCCCCATGTCCCATCCCTGACCCGAACCGCCGGCAAGCTTTTCCTGTTGCGCTCAAGATTCTTGCCCTCTGCCTTCTTTCCATCTTTTTTGCCGGAAAACCAGCATTTGCCGTAAATAGTGAGGATGCGTCCGATTTTGTCGAATTGCGTCAGGATGATCCAAATCGTGAAATTGCAAGCTATATCAGTTATTTGCTCGACCCCGAACAGAAGTTGACGCTTTCGCAGCTTCAACAGGACCAGGGAGAATTTCGCTTTCGGCAGGTCGCAAAATCGGAACCCAATTTCGGATTCCAGAAAGGAGCGATCTGGCTGCGGCTGAAGTTGGGCAACACCGGCAATGAGGAATTGTCCCGTATCCTGGCCATCGAGACAAATTTTGTCAGCGAGATCGAAGTCTTTCAACAGGTCGGGGCTTCGACCCAAAGACTGATGAGGCAAAACACCGAGATGCCCTTTCGAACGCGCCCGATTGATTACCATCAACTGGCCGTGCCATTCTCAGTTGAAGCAGGTCAGCAGTCCGTCTTGTGGGTCCGGTATCGCACAAGCGGACTGACCGCTTTGCCCATGTCGATTGAAACGCTGAACAGTTTCAACTCAAGATCTAACCGGGAGATGGCTTTAAATTTCGGGTTTTACGGCATCATCGGCATGTTCCTGATCGCCAGCATAGCGGCGGCCATTTTTGCTCCGGCGCGTATCTTTATATATTATTTCTTCTATGCCGCTGCCGTCCTGATATATATTTTCCATCGCGATGGATATGCGTTCCAATTCCTGTGGCCAGACTGGCCGCGCTGGAATGCTTTTGCTTCCCTTCCGCTGGCGGCGGCACTGACGGCTTTTGCCTCCCAGTTCACGCGCAGCTATCTGAACACCCGGGACGATTTTCCCGTTTATGACCGAATTTTGCTGGGGATCATCCTGCTGCAAGTTCTGATGGTTCTTGTGACGGTCTTTGTTGATAGTGAACTGATCAAGCAGCTGATGACGATCAGCATTACCCTGTGCGCGATGCTGTTTCTGACTGCGGGATTGTCCGCCTTGCGGACAAAGGGTCGAAGGGTACTCTTTTTCGTGATCGGCTGGTCAGGTATTGTCGTAGCGTCTTTGACTACCTTTACCGCTCATTGGCTTGATATTGAAGTGACCCGGTCGGCAACCCTGGATACCATGCGGACATCAATGATCTTTGATGCCTTCATGATGGGCGTTGCTTGCGTCAGCGTTGTGTCGGAATTGCGCAAGGAGCGCGAACAACTGATGGTTCAGCGGGCTGCATCGGCGGAACGCAATTTCGAGCTTGCCGGAAGACTGGCCGGGCTCGAGCAGAAATATGAATTGGCACAGGCGATGGTTGAAAATTCCAACCGGATGGTCGCTAACACCACGCATGATCTTCGCCAGCCGCTGCATTCTCTGCGGTCCGTGATACACAATCTGTCGGACAAAAAGACAACCGATAAAAGTGAAATCGACCATATTGAACAGTCGCTCCAATATATGGAATCGCTGGTCGAAGAGAATTTGAACCAGGCCAGCGAGGACCGCCGCCAGGTACCGGAAGCGCCGAACCGGCTGATGAGCGCATCACATATCCTTCAGGCTATAGCTACGATTTTTGCAAAAGAGGCGGAAGCCGCTGACATAAAACTGAAAGTCGTTCCGTCTTCCGCTCAAATGACGGCAAACTCTGTTGCGGTGTTGCGGATACTCAGCAACCTGGTCGCCAACGCCATTGCCTATGCACCCGGTGCGCGTATAGTTGTGGGCATTCGTCGCCGGAACACGCAGTTGATATTTGAAGTTCACGACACAGGTCCCGGAATGACGGCCGAACAGTTGAAAACGGCGAAAACGCGCAGTCAGCGGGGCGAGGAAATTTCTGCCGGCAATCCCGATGGCAAGGGCCTGGGCCTGTCGATTGTGAGTGATTTGACGGAACAAATCGGGAGTGTCTGGAAACTCAGTAGCGTTCCGGGAAAAGGCACCGTCGCACAATTATTCCTGGATTCGCAATAGTTCGCGGGGATGAGGGCTAGCAGGCCGAAGATAATGGTGTGTTCACACCATGTAGGCCGGATGTCAAAGGGCCTATGATGCACATCTGTCAGGAGGTGTAACATGTGTATTTTTGTCGGAAGAAACTTAGCGGGCGCAATCATCAGTGCAGCTTTCCTGTTCGCACCTGCCCCGACTCTGGCCCAAAGCCTTCCGACTACAGAGAACGGCTTCTACATGATGCGGACGAATGCAGATGACCTTTCCGAATATGGATCAGTCGACAGCATGTGCATCGGCGAAAATCATGATGATCTGATGGCCTTCAAGAATACTGGTGATGGTACGCTTGACTTTTTTGAGCTGAGAGAGGGGGAGCAGATTGCTCCAACCAAATTGAAACTGAGCGAACCGGATGCCGGGGTCAGCCAGATACGTTACAGGCTGATTGAACCGGAAAGTGATGAGGCTGTTGCTGAACTGCATTTCATAAATCCGGGCGCCTTGGGCGATCCGGCCCAAATATCCATGGTAACATTATCCAGCGTGCATGTTCCGCGGTATAATTTCACAAATCTCGACTGCCTGATGGGCAAGGATATTTTATATGCCGGTATCGATCAAAATTACAGGTTGACGGTGATGGTCGACGCAGAAGGCAACCTTTTTTTCCTGCTGAGCTCGATAACAGAACCCGGGGTGGCGATGAATTTGACCGGCGGGTTCTGGTCCTCTGGCAAGCGGGGAGAAATCATCTTTACCTTTATCGAGGGTAGCGCAGTGACAAGCATCAAGGCCGCCCCCCACCAGCGCATTGAATATCCGGCATGGCGAACCGCCAACCCGGATGGGCGTCAATATTCGGCAAGCCCTAAAGGATTTTTCGTGGCCGATATGGCAAAACTGGGCAACAAGTCGAACCGATTGCCCTATGGGCTCGTCCTGCATTTTGAACGGCTTGAAATTTGCCGTCATCTTGCTGGTGAAGCCAGCGGCAACGCGGAACGCAACAAGCAGGTAGCCGATAGCTGGAAAAAAGCAGGATGTGATCAAGCAAAGGTTCAACATGCCGGATATGTGAAGCAATTTTCCGGCAACAACGCGGTGTCAGAAATATTGAGAACGCATGGTACCGATTTCTAGGATATGGTCATACACAACAGAAGCGAGGGAAAAATGGGCAACAAAAGCTATGTCATCGGGGGGCTCGTTGCAGCCGCTCTTCTCACCATTTCTATCCTTATGCCGACAGCTGCATCGGACAGCAGAGCACATGCGTCGCCTGCTATTCCCGCCATGTTACTTCAAACAGTTGGAGAGGCCGAGAACCAATGCCGCATTGCTCGGCAAAGTTGCGAAATTGACTCCAATCGTTGCAAAGCAAATGAGCGATATGAGCAAAACCGGACGGACCAGTGCAGGGCCAATATCGTTGGAAGATATGAAAACTGCAAGAACCGCCGACTGAGCACTTTGCCGGGACTTCGGGGCAATCTTAACAATGGCGGCCGCCCCAGCGCGAGTGAGGTTCAAAGATATAGAGATAGAGCTGTAATCAAAGCATGCGGGCGCAAGCCAACGCGCATTAGTATGCAGAGCAGTTGTCCGGCAAAAACAGGCGGATGCTACTCGCGCGGCTATTGTACCCAGCAATATCAACGTTGTTCATCAAATGCCTCTCTGCAGGACCAGTCAAACAACCAGCGTCAATCACCCGAACCCCTGCGACCCCCACAACAGACAGAAACTTACGTGCCGGCACCCCAAAATAGAACAGTTCCGCGAAAGCAATCCAAACCCTGGCGCAGCAAATATTCCTACAGAGTCACCAACACCTGTACGTCGCCGGTAAGAGCTGTGTTTGCAAGGACCGGCCGAAACAGGAATTCGGGCATTACGGTATGGGGATGGCATAAAATTTCCGCACGAGCCGACATGATTGTTGAATTGAACGGCTACGACCTGAAAGATTTTTACGCCTATGTTGACAATGGCAAGATACAAGGCTGGAAACGCAAGTCTGACATTTACTTGTCGGACAAAGCGGAGTTCCGCTGGTTGTTTAATCCGGGACAAGCTCCCAGAGATTTTGACATTAAGAGCGGCAAGCTAAGGAAAGTGCCGTTCACCTTTGTAGGAAACAGGCAATATATCGAAAGCAAGACCGGCGGCCCAAGCGTCCCTGAAATCAAAATCAAAAACTGTAAGAAAAAGAAATAGGTACAAGCCCGGACATGCTTGCTTTTGACCGGGGCGTAACCATCAGGCGGTTGAGGCCATCTAAAGGTCTCGCTCCGTTGCTGCCGGTAAAGCGGTAGCTCAGACAGAATTTAGATCGGCCATCTGCGATGGCGAACAAGCCAGAATGCAGCACCTGCTGCAGCACCAATTGGACCAAGCGTGGCATAATCCTCGATGGCACGCATCACCGTTATCTGGTCACCGCGGAACAGGACCGGGATCCCGGCTGCAGCTCCGGTAAAGAGAAAATACCACAGCCTTGTGATCTTGCGGATTTCAGAAACAAGTATCGCGACCAGAGCGACAGGGGCGGCAAGAATCCCTGCCATGGCAGCGAATACAGGTAGATAGCCTGCCTGGTTCGCGATATCCTCACCCCAGGTCACGCCTTCCATGAGTGGTTGCCCGATCGCCATGATGCTGGAAATCAAAAATATCCCGAGCGAGGCAGCGAGGCAGGCGGCAAAATAGGCGAATGCAATGCGGATTAGTACCTTTATGCTTGTCATAATGGCGGCCAAAGCAGGTTCCTCTCTTCACGGGTTCTTCGCACTAGCATAGCCCGGTCTTGACCGGCGGCGAATGGTGTAAAGACACCATTGTCGGCTAAGGAATGGAGGTCGCGAGCAGTTCAACTCCATCCCAATACTGAATGCCTATGCATCATACAGTTTGGTGGATAACCAGTATTCCGTCTTTTTTGACTGGGTCTAACGTTCGCTTTTGGGACAAAGCAGCCGCACCCCTAATATCCGCTTTGTGCGCAAAAGCGGAGGTTCGACACCGCAAGTCAAATCATCTAGATTATCGGATCACAGTAGCATTATCAGCGAGATAAGGCATGGCGTCCAACAAGGAAATCGTCAGAGAGTTTATCGAGGCATGGTCTCGGCTGGATGCTGATGCGCTAGTGGAATATTTCACAGTCGACGGTGTCTATCACAACATGGCCGCAACCCCGGTTTCGGGTCCTGACAGCCTGAAGCCGTTTATAGCGGGGTTTATCAGTAATTGGACAAGGACCGACTGGGATATTCTTAATCTGGTGGAGGACGGTGATATCGTCATCGCCGAACGTCTCGACCGCACAATGGTTGGCGATATCGCGGTAGACTTGCCTTGCTGCGGCGTGTTTGAGATGGAGAATGGGAAGATCAAAGTCTGGCGGGATTATTTTGATATGGCGACCTACATAAAGCCGCTTTCCGTATAGGATTGCCTTATCAATCGCCGTGCTTTCTGCACCATTGCTCTTTGGAAATTTCCCAGACCAGTGATGCACGCGTCGTGCCATCGTCGCGTTGACTCAGCGTTTCGCCCATCCGCTTAAAGCCTAGCCCATCCAGAAGGCGCGCGGTTCGATGATTGTTCAGGGAGGCTGTTTCGCAGATCAAATCCAGGCCCAAAATATTAAACATCCAGTCAAAGCCCAGCTTTGCGCCCTCAATCCCCTTCCTTTTGCCTTGCCGGTCAGGATGTACGGCACCACCCAGTTCTCCCGCAGCCCATCGCGGCCAGATGCAAATATCCTGATAACCTCCAATCTCACCCTCAGAGTTGAAGTTCAGAAACAGCAGGCCTTCGCCCTTGCTCTGTTCCTCAGCATGTTTCGCTATAAAATGTTCTAACGCGTCAACAGTCAAGGGACGTGGCAGCGTATAAATCGGAGCGCTGATTTGTGGATCGCTTAAGAATTCGTGGAACAGTTCCGCATCCTCTTTCACGGCAATACGAGACATCGCATTGTCTGTGGGCAGGGATTCCGCTCCCCGGACGGCAGAGCGGATTCTCTGTTCCTTTTCAGTCGAAATCCCGTTTCGCGTAAAAGGTATCTCTTTTGAAACGGTCATTATCTCCCCATCTTCGTATAAGAACTGTGCTGGTAAAATGGATCGAATTCTTATCCGACGCACATAAGCGAAATCAAATTTCACTTACCTTTTTTCCGATATCTGATTTGGCCTTGCAAGGATTCCCATATAGTCGATGCGGTCCCAATTCGAAAATAATGACTTCGCTCCGTTCTTGATATAAATCAATTTCAACTACCCAAACTCTCGCTAGTTGGAAATTCCCAATTTCTCCGGGAGGAATATCATGGTTCAAGTTTCCAAATATTCGGTTCTGCTTTTAGCCGTAGTGGTTATGCTCATTTTTCCGCAGCCAGTTCTGGCAGAAACAGGAGAAGACGAAACGCAGGTGATTGAACAGCTGAAGCCTTATGCGGATTTGCGATATCGTCTTGAAACCGTCGATCAGGACGGGCTCCCACGTAATGCAACGGCGTCGACCGTGCGGATAAAGGCCGGTATTGAAACAATTGAATGGCAAGGCCTCAGCGCCAAGCTGGAAATGGAAGCGATTTCCAATGTCGGAGCGGAGAAGTTCAACGATACGCTGAACGGGAAGACACAATTTCCCGTGGTGGCTGATCCGGAGGATGTCGTGCTTAACCAGGCCTATATCCGCTGGCGGCATGGCGGGATCGTCGATGCCAAGGCGGGGCGGCAAGCCATCAATCTCGACAACCAGCGCTGGGTTGGTTCGGTCGGCTGGCGGCAAAATGACCAGACTATGGATGCGGCGTTGGTGACCGTGACGCCTGCCAAGGGTTTTTCTGCGACCTATGGATATAGCTGGCGGGTCCAACGGATATTTGGGCCGGACTCACCGAGCGGAACGTTTCGGAACAATGATATCCATCTCATCCGGGTAAACTACCAGGCACCGGTCATCGGTAATGTTACCGCCTATGCCTATCTGCTGGATATCCCTGATGCGCGGGGTGCATCGTCGCAAACATATGGTGTACGCCTGGCCGGCAAGCAGGATTTGGGCGGTGCAAAATTGCTCTACACCGCGGAATATGCCCGACAGTCCGACTATGGACCCAATCCAGCCAATTTCCGGCATGATTATCTGTTGTTGGAGCCGGGAATTGCTGCTGGCCCGGTGACCGTGAAAGTCGGACTGGAAAGGCTGGAAGGTGACGGGGCCACCGCACTGCAAACACCACTGGCCACGCTGCACAAATTTAATGGCTGGGCCGATAAATTTCTCAATACCCCGGCAAATGGCTTACGCGATCTCTATGGTGACGTTATTCTCAAACCCGGTGGCCCTTCGTGGCTGAAAGGAACGACCTTCCGCGCGCTCTACCATGATTATAAATCAACGCGCGGTAATCTGGACTATGGCACGGAATGGAATTTCCTGATTGCGCGTAGCTTTGGCAAGCATGTTTCCGTGTCATTAAAATATGCCGACTATGACAGCGATGGATTCGCGACCGATACGCAGAAATTCTGGTTCACTACCCAGCTTAAATTCTGATGGCTGAAACAGAGCAAAGCCTCGGCGACAAGCGGGGGGCATATTCTGAACCTGCCTTTTTTAGCCATGGCTTTCGGCCTTTTTTCTTTTCCGCCGCGCTGTTCGCCGGGCTGGCCGTACCGCTTTGGATGGCGGCCTTCACGCATGGATATCGGATCGGGGCAGATGGCAATGCACTGGGCTGGCACGCGCATGAGATGGTCTTCGGTTATGTCGGCGCCGTGGTCACGGGATTTATCATGACGGCAATCCCCAACTGGACCGGCCGATTGCCGGTCATGGGCACGCCACTGGCTTTGCTGTTCATGCTCTGGTTGACTGGCCGCGTCGTGATGTTTGTTGGTGGCAATGCTTTGGTGATTGCTTTCGTTGATTGCCTTTTCCTGTTTGCCGTTGCCGGTCTGGCCTGGCGTGAAGTTATCGTTGGCCAGAACTGGCGAAACCTGCCCATTTGTGCGCTGATCACCCTGTTGGCGGTCAGCAATATTGTCTGGCATGCGGAGCCAGCACTGAATCTGCCTTACCAGACCGGGCAGCGGTCGGCACTGGTGGTGATCACAATATTGATGCTGCTGATCGGTGGCCGCATCATCCCCTCCTTCACAACCAACTGGATGAAGAAGCAAGGCATGTTGCCGTTGCCGACACCATTCAATCTGTTCGATAAAATGGCCTTGCTGATTTCCGCTCTGGTCATGACCTGTTGGATCATGGCTCCCACATCCATTGTCACGGGTTGGGGCTTTTTGATTATCGCGGCTTTGCATCTGGTTCGTCTTGTCCGATGGCGTGGATGGGCGGTAGTGCGCGACCCGCTCGTGTTGGTTTTGCATATCGCCTATATCTGGATTCCGGTATCTTTTGGCATGATCGGGTTCGCCATTTTGCAGCCTGAAATTTTAACTGCGGCTCATGCCTTGCATGCCCTGACAACAGGGGCGATAGGGCAGCTCACCATGGCGGTGATGACGAGAGCCAGCTTGGGTCATTGTGGGCGGGAATTGCGCGCCGGGACCGGAACGGTGGCGATTTACATATTGATATTCATTGGCGCACTTCTGCGTATCATTTTGCCATTTGGCGATATGGGTTACGCCCTGGCGATGTCGATTGCAGCTATGGTCTGGGCATCGGGCTTTCTGCTTTTCGTGATGCTATACGGACCAATGCTATTCGCGCCGCGGCGTTAGCGTACCCCCAGGCCGATTTCAGGATCGTCGATCAGCGGATTGGGGCAGGAAAATTTTTCGAGCGCCTGTTGGTCGTCAATATGCACGGTCGCCCCCTGCACCCCGACGCCATGCTTATTTAATGCACCGAAAGACCGGGACAGGTTTTCAGGGGTCATGCTTAAAAGGGCAGCAATTGTTCTCTTGTCTGCCGGCAAGGCAAAACTGGAAGCGCCGTCATTCTCTTGCGCCAGACGCAGCAGATAGTTTGCAAGTCGTTCAAAAGCGGGCCGCAACTTGGTTTCCTTGTGCATTTTGACCATCTGACGATAGGCTTTTGACAATTCGGACGCGATCGCAACGGCAAATATCTTGTCTCCGGCAAAATGGCGCCGGATATGCTCGGCCGGGATCATCAGCAATCGCGATGCAGTCAGTGTTCTGGCTGACATCAGGCAAACGGCATCAATCAACACCGCAGCGAGAATGAATGCTGAAGTGGGCTTCACGATCGCCATGCTGGTTTCACGTCCGTCATTGCGGGCGAAGAGTTCAGCCGATCCCTCAACCAATATGTAAAGGAAATCAGCGCTGTCCCCCTCACGGATCAAATCGACCTGCGCCGGGAAATTCTGAAGAAAAGCGACCGATACCAGGTCTTCGAAATTTTCATCTGCCATGCCGAAAAACATCGGCAGATCGCGCACCGCGGAAATATCTTGTGAACGCATCAATTTTCATTCCCCGATTCGCTATTGCAAAGCTTCTTGGAGTCGATTGATTTATATCAAGTACTGATTTGAAAGAAACTAAAATCGATATGGAAATCGGATAAATCACCAAGCGACATTTTTCCTTATTTTCAGCAGTTTTGCATTCTTTGATGCAGATCAAAGCCGCAAAACTGGTGTCCACTGAAACCAATGCCAAATCAGAGGGCAAGCGGTCTTCTGACATTGATGGGGACATGTCATGCAAGATATCGCCAGCGTAACATCAAGACAGCAACATAAAGCGTTGGGGATGAGCACCTTCGCTTTCACCATCTGTTTTGCGGTTTGGACCATATTCTCGATTATCGGAATCCAGATCAAAGAAGATCTGGGGCTATCTGATACCCAGTTTGGCTTGCTTGTCGGCACACCGATTCTGACCGGATCACTTTCCCGTATATTCCTCGGCATCTGGACCGATCAATATGGCGGTCGGCTGGTATTTTCATTGACTATGTTGGCTGCGGCCCTCGCGACTTTTCTGCTCTCTTGGGCGGATAGTTATATCGTGATGCTCATCGCCGCATTGGGCGTCGGCCTCGCCGGCGGCAGTTTTGCGGTTGGCATTGCCTATGTCTCCAAATGGTATTCGCAAAAAAAACAAGGAACTGCGCTCGGTATTTTTGGTGCTGGCAATGTTGGTGCGGCAGTTACCAAGCTTTTGGCACCTCTTGTGCTGGTCGCTTACGGCTGGACTGCGGTGGCGCAGGTCTGGGCAGCGGTGCTGGCTGCAACAGCAATCTTTTTCTGGTTCACGACCGAAGACGATCCGGAAATACAATCTCGCAAACAGAGCGGCGAAAAACCGCGTTCGGCGTTGATGCAGCTGGAGCCGCTGAGGAATCAACAGGTTTGGCGTTTTGCCCTTTACTATTTCTTCGTGTTCGGTGCCTTTGTCGCGCTAGCGCTTTGGTTACCACATTATCTGATTGATGTTTACGGACTAGACATCAAGACGGCCGGTTTGCTTGCGGCTGCCTATTCCATACCGGCGAGCCTGTTTCGTGCCTATGGCGGCTATTTATCGGATCGCTATGGCGCACGCAAAGTGATGTACGCTACTTTCGGCGTGTCGCTGATTTGCCTTTTCATGCTGAGCTATCCGGAGACGGATTATATCATTCACGGCATCCGGGGGGAGATTAAATTCTCGACTTCCATGGGGCTGGTTCCCTTTGTCGTGACGATTTTTGTTCTCGGTTTTTTCATGTCGCTGGGCAAGGCGGCGGTCTACAAGCATATTCCGGTCTATTATCCGGAAAATGTCGGAAGCGTCGGCGGCCTTGTCGGCATGATCGGCGGGCTGGGCGGCTTCATTTTGCCTATCGCCTTTGGGGCCATGAATGATCTCACCGGTATCTGGACGAGCTGCTACATGCTACTCTTCGCGCTGGTTGGTATCGCGCTGGCGTGGATGCACTTCTCGGTGCGTCAGATGGAACATAGAGCCATCGGCGAACACATATCTGAACTGCCCGAATTCCCCGAAATGGAAAATGTCCAGAGCGCATCAGTACACAAAAAGACCCACGCCACTGGCAAAGTGCTGGAGGAATGGGAGCCGGAGGACGAAGAATTCTGGGTGGATAGGGGAGCGAAAATTGCTCAGCGCAACCTGTGGATTTCCATTCCCTGCCTGTTGCTCGCTTTCTCCGTCTGGCTGGTCTGGTCGGTGGTGGTCGCCAAGCTGCCGTCCATTGGTTTCAACTATACGACCGACCAGCTCTTCTGGCTGGCGGCCTTGCCGGGTCTTTCCGGCGCAACGCTGCGCATATTCTACAGTTTCATGGTACCAATATTCGGCGGCAGGCTTTGGACTACGCTAACCACGTTGTCATTGATGATACCGGCATTTGGTATCGGCTATGCGGTACAAAATCCGGAAACACCCTATTTCATCTTCCTGACACTGGCGCTGCTCTGCGGTCTTGGTGGTGGTAGTTTCGCTTCCTCCATGGCCAATATCAGCTTCTTCTTCCCGAAGCGGCAGAAAGGAAACGCGCTGGCGCTCAATGCCGGTCTGGGCAATGCCGGTGTATCCGTCATGCAATTTGTGGTGCCGATTGTCATCACCGCTGGCGTTTTTGGCGCCATGGGCGGCGAGCCTCAGGCGCTGGAAGGTGGCGGTCAGCTGTGGATGCAAAATGCCGGGTTCATCTGGATCCCATTCATTCTGATCAGTTCTGTGCTTGCGTGGTTCGGCATGAACGACATCGCTTCTGCAAAAGCGACCTTCTCTGATCAGGCCGTGATCTTCCAGCGCAAGCATAACTGGATCATGTGTTTCCTCTACACAGGGACATTTGGGTCATTTATCGGCTATTCTGCTGGTTTCCCACTATTGTCAAAAATTGCCTTCCCCGATGTGGACTCGCTGCAATATGTGTTCCTTGGGCCATTGGTTGGTGCGGTTTCGCGCGCGGCAACCGGCTGGATTGCGGACAAATGGGGCGGTGGACGAGTCACCTTCTGGACATTCCTGCTCATGATCGCGGCGGTAGCTGGTGTGCTCTATTTCCTTGGTATCAAGGAACAGGAAGGTGCATTCTGGGGCTTCTTCGCGATGTTCATGTTGCTGTTTTTCGCAACCGGCATTGGCAACGCATCAACCTTCCAGATGATTCCAATCATCATGCGTAAGGAAGTCGGACGGTTGATGCCTGAGCTGCCTGCCAATGAGCAGCTTCGCAATGCAGAGAAGGAATCGGCAGCGATTATCGGGTTCACGTCCGCCATCGCTGCTTACGGGGCGTTCTTCATCCCGAAAGCCTATGGTAGCTCGATTGCGATGACCGGCACGCCCAACGCGGCGCTCTGGGGCTTCCTGATCTTCTATGCTGCCTGCGCCTTCGTCACGTGGAATTATTACACCCGGCGGGGCAGCCTGCTTCACGACATCGAGCGGGGCAGAGAAGCCGCCGCACCTATCCCGGCTACCGCCTGAACGAGGATCCGAAATGAGCCATCTTCTCGACCGATTAAATTTTTTCAGCAAAACCAAAGCGCCCTATGCCAATGGCCATGGTGTCACGACCAGTGAGGACCGGCGCTGGGAGGATGGCTATCGCAAGCGGTGGCAGCATGACAAGATTGTCCGCTCCACCCACGGCGTCAATTGCACTGGCTCCTGTTCATGGAAAGTCTATGTGAAGGGCGGGATTGTTACCTGGGAGACGCAGCAGACGGATTATCCCCGGACGCGGCCAGATATCCCCAATCACGAACCGCGCGGTTGTTCACGCGGTGCGAGTTATAGCTGGTATATCTACTCCGCCAACCGGGTGAAATATCCGTTGATCCGCTCGCGGCTGATGCGGCTATGGCGCGAAGCACGCAAAACAATGGAACCGGTGGCGGCTTGGGCATCGATTGTCGACGATAAGGCAAAACGCGACAGCTACACCAAAATTCGCGGCCATGGCGGCTTCATCCGTGCCAAATGGGATGAGGTTACGGAAATCATAGCGGCGGCCAATGCTTATACGGCGAAGAAGTACGGCCCGGACCGGGTGATCGGATTCTCGCCTATTCCGGCAATGTCGATGGTCTCGTATGCCGCAGGTTCGCGCTATATGTCACTGCTCGGTGGCACATGCATGTCCTTTTACGACTGGTATTGCGATTTGCCGCCCGCCTCTCCGATGACCTGGGGCGAGCAGACCGATGTTCCGGAAAGCGCCGACTGGTATAATAGCGGATTTCTGATGCTCTGGGGCTCGAACGTTCCGCAGACGCGCACGCCAGATGCGCATTTCTATACCGAGGCCCGCTATAAGGGCGCGAAATCGGTTGTTGTTTCCCCCGACTATTCGGAAGCCGCCAAATTTTCCGACATGTGGCTACACCCGAAACAAGGAACTGATGCCGCCCTGGCAATGGCCATGGGTCATGTCATCCTACGCGAATATCATCTCGACCGGCAGGCAGAATATTTTGAAGAATATGCCCGCAAATATTCCGACATGCCGATGCTGGTCCGGTTGGTCGAAAAGGATGGTCACTTCATTCCCGAGAGGTTGCTGCGTGCATCGGAGTTCAAGGATGCGCTGGGCGAGACAGAAAATGCTGAGTGGAAAACCGTTGCCCATGACGAACTGAGTGGAAAAATTGTCGTTCCAAACGGCACTGTCGGTTCGCGCTGGAGCGAAAAAGGTAAATGGAATCTTGAGGAGAAGGAAAGCGGGGGCAAGGAAACCAAGCTCAAGCTGACCAATATTCTTGAGGATGATCATGACACGGTTGTCGATGTAGCCTTCCCCTATTTCGGCAATCGTGATCATGATTATTTTAAAGGGACGGATCATCCCGACAAGCTGATCCGGCGCATTCCGGCAAAGCGTGTGGAATTGGCTGAAGGCGATACATTGGTAGCGTCTGTCTATGACCTCTTCATGGCCAATTACGGGCTCGATCGCGGTCTGGGCGGCGAGAATATTGCCAAAACCTTCGCCGAGAACGAACCATATACTCCGGTCTGGGCCGAAGAAATTACCGGCGTTCCGGCGGACAATATCATCACCGTTGCCCGCGAATTTGCAACCAATGCAGAAAAGACCCGCGGCAAGTCGATGGTCATTCTCGGTGCCGGTCTCAACCACTGGTATCATATGGATATGAACTATCGGGGGATTATCAATCTCTTGGTTATGTGCGGCTGCATCGGGCAATCTGGCGGCGGCTGGTCGCATTATGTGGGACAAGAAAAATTGCGTCCACAGACCGGTTGGCAACCACTGGCCTTCGCGCTTGATTGGGCGCGGCCACCACGGCACCAAAATTCGACCAGCTTCTTTTATGCGCATAGCGATCAGTGGCGTTATGAGACGCTAGGTGTAGATGAAATCCTGTCGCCTACAGCGCCGGAAGGCGAGATGAGCGGTTCGCTAATCGACTTTAATATCCGCGCCGAACGCATGGGGTGGCTGCCGTCGGCACCACAGCTCAAAACCAATCCTCTGGAAGTCGCCAAAGCGGCTCGGGCCGTGGGTAAAGAGCCCAAGGATTATGTCGTCGATGGCCTAAAATCGGGCGAACTGGAATTGAGCTGCCAAGATCCTGACGATCCAGCCAACTGGCCGCGCAACCTGTTTGTCTGGCGCTCCAACCTGCTTGGTTCTTCCGGCAAGGGTCATGAATATATGCTCAAGCATCTGCTTGGTACTGAACATGGTGTGCAGGGCAAAGACCTTGGCGAAATGGGGCATGAGAAACCCGAGGATGTCAAATGGCATGACGATGCGCCCAAGGGAAAACTCGATCTGGTCGTGACATTGGATTTCCGCATGTCCACGACTTGCGTTTATTCGGATATCGTGCTGCCGACCGCGACCTGGTATGAGAAAAACGATCTCAACACCTCGGATATGCACCCATTCATTCACCCGCTCTCAGCGGCGGTAGACCCGGTCTGGGAGTCCAAGTCTGACTGGGAAATTTACAAAGCGATTGCCAAGAAATTCTCTGAAATTGCGCCCGAAGTTCTGGGTGAGGAAGAAGACGTCGTGATGACGCCCATCCTGCACGACACGCCGGGCGAAATCGCCCAGCCGATGGATGTGAAGGACTGGACGAAGGGTGAGGTTGACCCCATTCCTGGCAAGACCATGCCGCAGGTGACAGTGGTCGAACGCGATTATCCCAATCTCTACAAACGTTTTACCGCGCTTGGCCCGTTGATGGACAAGGTGGGCAATGGCGGCAAAGGCATTGCCTGGCAGACGGCGCATGAGGTTCAACATCTGAGAGACCTCAATGGCGTTGTTACCGAAGAAGGTCCGACCAAGGGCATGGCCAAGATCGAGTCCGACATTGACGCGACCGAGGTCATATTGATGCTTGCACCGGAAACCAATGGCGAGGTTGCGGTCAAGGCATGGGAAGCACTGGAAGAATTTACCGGGCGCGATCACAAGCATCTGGCGCTCCCGAAAGAGGACGAGAAAATCCGCTATCGTGATGTCGTGGCGCAGCCGCGCAAGATCATCTCTTCGCCGACATGGTCTGGCATAGAAAGCGAGAAGGTTTGCTATAATGCTGGCTATACCAATGTTCATGAGTTGATCCCGTGGCGGACATTGACCGGGCGGCAGCAACTCTATCAGGATCATTTGTGGATGCGCGCCTTTGGCGAAGGCTTTTGCGTCTATCGTCCGCCGATTGATACCAAAGCGGTGCAGCCGATGCTCGAACGGGCGGAGGGGCAAAAACATGTCGTGCTCAACTTTATCACGCCGCACCAGAAATGGGGTATCCACTCGACCTATACCGACAATCTGTTGATGCTGACGCTATCGCGCGGGGGACCTATTGTCTGGATGTCGGAAGTGGATGCCGAAAAAGCCGGGTTAGTCGACAATGACTGGGTTGAAGCTTTTAACAGTAACGGTGCCCTATGTGCCCGTGTCGTTGTGTCACAGCGGATGAAAGAGGGAACCCTCTTCATGTATCACGCGCAGGAAAAAATCGTGAATGTGCCGGGATCCCAGATTACAGGCCAGCGCGGCGGTATACATAACAGCGTGACCCGTGCCGTGCTGAAACCGACGCATATGATCGGTGGCTATGCACAGCAAAGTTACGGCTTCAACTACTACGGCACGGTCGGTTCGAACCGCGATGAATTCGTAATCGTGCGCAAGATGACCGATGTTGATTGGCTGGATGGAGAAAAAGACCGGCTACCCCCTGATACAATGGAGGCGGCGGAATGAAGGTACGTGCACAAATAGGCAAGGTCCTGAACCTTGATAAATGTATCGGCTGTCACACTTGCTCGGTCACCTGCAAGAATGTTTGGACCAGCCGCGAAGGCATGGAATATGTCTGGTTCAATAATGTCGAGACCAAGCCCGGTATCGGCTATCCCAAGGACTGGGAAAACCAAAAACAGTGGAATGGCGGCTGGGAACGACAGCGCAACGGTCGGATACGCCCCAAAATGGGTGGTAAATGGCGGCTGCTGGCGAAGATTTTCGCCAATCCGGATATGCCGGAAATTGACGATTATTATGAGCCATTTACCTTCGATTACGAGCATCTGCAAAATGCGCCGGAGATGAAGGCGATGCCCACGGCGCGTCCGCGGTCGCTGGTGTCGGGAGAGCGGATGGAAAAAATCAACTGGGGACCAAATTGGGAAGAAATTCTTGGTGGGGAATTTTCCAAACGCTCTGAGGACTATAATTTCAAAGGCGTCGAGAAAGAGATTTACGGCGAATTTGAAAATACCTTTATGATGTATCTGCCGCGTCTGTGCGAGCATTGCCTCAACCCGACCTGCGTGGCGGCTTGCCCATCCGGTTCTATCTACAAGCGCGAGGAAGATGGCATTGTCCTCATAGATCAAGAGAAATGCCGCGGCTGGCGGATGTGTGTGTCGGGCTGTCCATACAAGAAAATCTATTATAACTGGAACAGCGGCAAGTCAGAAAAATGCACTTTCTGCTATCCCCGTATCGAGGTGGGCCAGCCGACGGTCTGTTCGGAAACCTGTGTTGGTCGCATCCGTTATCTCGGTGTGATGCTCTATGATGCAGATCGCATTGAAGAAGCGGCATCGGCCGAAGACGAGCAAGATCTCTATCAGGCGCAGCTTGATATTTTTCTCGATCCCAATGATCCCGAAGTGATTGAACAGGCGCGTAAGGACGGTGTCCCGGAGGCATGGCTGGAATCCGCGCGCAAGTCGCCGGTCTATAAGATGGCGATGGAATGGAAGGTCGCTTTCCCGCTACACCCGGAATACCGTACTCTTCCAATGGTCTGGTATGTGCCGCCGCTCTCACCGATCAACTCGGCGGCGGAAGCGGGCAAGATCGCGGTTAGTGATGATATGCCTGATGTCCGATCACTGCGTATCCCCTTGCGCTATCTCGCCAATCTCCTGACCGCTGGAGAGGAAGAACCGGTTGCACTATGTCTGGAACGGATGCTGGCGATGCGCAGCTATATGCGCGCCAAGACGATTGACGGCGTGATCGCAAGTGATGTTGCCGAGCGGGTTGGCATGACACCGGCACAGATCGATGAAATGTATCATGTCATGGCAATCGCCAATTACGAGGATCGTTTCGTCATTCCGACCAGCCACCGGGAAGATGTCGAAGATGCCTTTGATGAGCGCGGGGCCTGCGGCTTCTCGTTCGGGAATGGCTGTTCCGGTGGTTCCACGGAGACAAATCTGTTCGGTACGCCCAAGCGCAAGAAAATCCAGACGCCGTCCGATGTTTTTGCCGGAGGAGACACAAGATGACCAAGACTTTCAAAATCCTCGCCGCACTGCTGACCTATCCTACGGCTGAAATTCAGGAAGCGGTGCCCGATTTCCTGCCGCTGCTGAAGGAGGAGGCCCTTGTTCCTGCGGCCTTTATCAAGCGTTTGAAACCATTGATTACCGAATATCAAGAACGTGATCTGCTCGACTTGCAGGAACGCTATGTGCTGCTGTTTGATCGCACGCGCTCGCTGTCGCTCCACCTGTTCGAGCATGTCCATGGTGAGAGCCGGGATCGCGGGCAGGCAATGGTCGATCTCAAAGCCATGTACGAAGAAAACGGGTTGATCATCGATTCCACCGAGCTTCCTGACTTTCTGCCACTATTCCTCGAATTTCTCTCGATCCTGCCTTGCGGAGAGGCGCTGCAAACACTGGGCGAGCCGGCTCATGTGATTGCTGCGATCGGGGAGAGGCTGGCCAAGCGGGATAGCAGCTATGCTGCCGTCTTGGGGGCGCTTGGCCAGTTAGCGGGACCGGCGGACGCCGAAGTCATGGAGGCTTTGCGCAAGGAGCCGGATGATGATCCGGAGGATCTGGACGCGCTCGACGAGGCATGGGAAGCAGAACAGGTAACATTCGGTCCGGGTTCTCCCGAAGAAGGCTGCCCCAAGGTCGCCAATATGCTCGATAATCTAAGGGCGGAAATGCCCGGCGATGCAAAGCAAGACGGAGGCGCGAACAATGGCTGAATTTTTGAACCATCTCGTTTTCGGCATCTATCCCTATATCGCGCTGGCGGTACTCGCGATTGGATCGATCATCCGCTATGATCGCGAACCCTATAGCTGGCGTTCCGGATCGAGCCAGCTCTTGCGACGCAAGCAATTGATGATTGGATCACTATCATTTCATCTTGGCGTGTTGGTGATTTTCTTTGGTCACTTGGGCGGCCTGCTTACACCAATTGCACTATTCGATGCACTGGGTATCAGCCATGGTGCCAAGCAAGTAATGGCAATTGTTGTCGGCGGCGTTGCGGGCGTGTTGGCTTTTTTCGGTGCGAGCCTGCTTCTTCACCGCCGACTATTCGACGCCCGTATCAGGCGATCTTCCAGCTTCTCCGATATCATGATCCTGTTCCTGCTTTGGCTGCAACTGGTGCTCGGCATTGGAACGATCTTCGTTTCGCTCGATCATCTGGATGGCCATGAAATGGTCAAGTTCATGAATTGGGCGCAAGGGATATTTACCTTCCAGGCAGATGCTTCATCCTATGTTCTGGATGCCCATCCGATATTCAAGGCTCACTTGTTCTTGGGACTGACCATATTCCTTATCTTCCCCTTCACCCGGCTGGTGCACATGCTATCCGCCCCAGTGCGTTACATCTGGCGTTCCGGTTATCAAATTGTCCGTAGCAAAAAGGCGGCTCTGTAATGGAAACAGCACAAGCCCCCATATTCTCCGTTAATGGAATGGAAATTACGCCCGAGGCAATCGCAGTGGAAGCGCAAAACCATCCATCGGACAATCCTGACGAGGCCTGGTCAGAGGCTGCGCGCGCGCTGGCAATCAAAACCTTGCTGCTGGCAGAAGCTGACCGGCTGTCCATCGAAGCCTCCCTCATTGATGATGCGCAGGGCCGTACATTGGCTCCAGACGATGCTCGGATCGAAGCCCTGTTGGAACAGGAAGTGACGACGCCCGATGCCGATGAAGAAACCTGCCGGCGCTACTATGACCAGCATATCGATCAGTTCAGTAGCCCCGACCTGGTCGAAGCGTCGCATATTTTATTTGCAGCGCCAGAGGATGATAAAAAACGTTATGCCAAAGCGGAATTGAGCGCCATTGATACCATTTTAGAGCTAAGGGATCACCCTGAGCGTTTTGCGGCATTGGCGGAAACCCTCTCAGCCTGTCCCTCGGCAAAACAGGCTGGCAATCTGGGGCAGATTGGTCCTGGCCAGACGGTGGAAGAGTTTGAAACTTTCCTGTTCAACCTTGAACCAAACCAAATATGTCCGGTTCCCGTAAAGACCCGCTTTGGTGTTCACGTCATCAAAGCTGGAAGGAAAATTTCCGGAGAAACACTGCCATTCGAAGCCGTGCAAAGTAAGATCGCTGATTATCTTGAAGAATCCAGTTGGCGGCGCGCGGTGGCGCAATATCTTAAAATATTAATCGGCAATGCTGATATTTCCGGCTTGGACATAAAGGGCAGCAAAGGTCTGTTGGTACAATAGTCAGGATCGGCTCAGTAGACGGGTGGAGGACTCCAGCCGGCCTTGCTGAGCTGATTCAAATTATCCGGAAGTATCGGATCATAGGGCGCATCATAGTTAAACGCGGCTTGCTCTTCGGTCCAGATATTCACATGTTTGCCGCCGACAAACCGGATCAAAGAAACACTACCCCATCGTGATCCAAATGGTCCATGTGCGATATCGGGCGGTCGCCAAAAATAGGCACCAGGATGCATGGTCCCTTGCGGTCCGGTCAATGCTCCGGAGATGATATAGGCTTCTTCTACAACGGGGTGGATTTCCTGAGGACCCCATCCCCCTTGCGGTGAAGCTTGCGGTAGGATCAGGGATAGAAACGTGCGCTCTCCCGTTTCGGGATCGGTGCGCAAGTCTTTTCGCGAAATTCCCAGATGTTTCAGATTTGGGTCATTCAGGGTCATGTCCCAATCCATCTCTGCGACATCAAGATGCCGGATCGCCTTATCCGCTTTTTCGGCCTGTCCATCTCCTGGCTGAGCGATCAATGTCGGTTCCCTATTGTAAAATGCGAGCAATACACATCCATGCGGCGATCGCATTTCATGGCGGGTCCAGCCGGCCGGCAGATAAGCGTAACTGTCCGCCGGATAGAAATGCTCATCCATTTCCAGCGTGCCTTCAAGAACATAAAACTCTTCGTCCGCCGCAATATATTCAGGCCCTTGGCGCGACCAGCCAGCGGGATAGCGCATCAGCGCCGAACAGGCGCCATCCTTGGGATCGCGGCTCAACAACTTATATTCCGCGTCGGCGCGCGCCAGCCCGCTACCAATGCGCTGCCATGGCAAGACCTGCGACTGGATAAATTCGATATGGCCGCGATCAAGCATGTTGTCGCCACTCCCGCATACGTTCCTGATGCTCCCGAAACTCCAGCCGCGCAATTGTTCTCAAATGTACTTCATCAGGCCCGTCAGCGATGCGCAGAGAGCGCATTCCGGCATAAACATGGGCCAATCCAAAGTCATCTGACAGCCCCCCGGCACCGTGCGCCTGGATTGCCATGTCGATGACTTTTAAAGCGGTTCGGGGAGCCGCCACCTTGATCATCGCGATTTCCCGTTTGGCCTCCTTGTTGCCGACTTTGTCCATCATGTCGGCCGCTTTCAGACAAAGCAGACGCGACATTTCTATATCCATTCGCGCTTCGCCAATATGCTGCTCCCAGATCGACTGATCAGCGAGACGCTTGCCAAAGGCGACACGGGACAATAGCCGGTCAGCCATCGCTTCGATTGCCCGTTCGGCGGCACCGATGGATCTCATGCAGTGATGGATACGACCTGGTCCTAGACGACCCTGCGCTATCTCAAATCCACGACCTTCACCCAATATCATATTGGAGGCCGGCACACGAACGTTGCGCATCACAATTTCTGCATGGCCATGCGGCGCGTCATCATATCCGAGAACTGGCAGCATCCTTATGATTTCCAGTCCGGGTGCATCCATCGGAACCAGAATCTGTGACTGCTGGAGATGGCTGGAAGCCTCGGGATTAGTTTTTCCCATCACAATTGCCAGCTTGCAGCGAGGGTCTCCAGCGCCGGAAGACCACCATTTCCTGCCGTTGATGATATAACTGTCACCATCCCTCACAATGGAGGTTTGGATATTGGAGGCATCAGAAGATGCAACATCGGGTTCGGTCATAAGAAAGGCTGAACGAATCTCACCATCGAGAAGCGGGCGAAGCCACTTTTCTTTCTGTTCCGGCGTCCCGTATCGATACAATACTTCCATATTGCCGGTGTCCGGTGCGGAACAGTTAAATGCCTCTGATGCAAACATCACACGTCCCATTTCCTCCGCGCACAATGCATAATCCAGATTGCTCAACCCAGCGCCACGATAATTGTCCTCATCATGTTCGGACGGCGGCAAGAACAGGTTCCAGAGACCATCGGAATAAGCTCTGGCTTTCAATTCTTCCAGAAAGCCCGGAATTTCCCACCGTTTGGGATTGTTATGATCGATATGATCGCGATATTCGGGTTCTTTTGGAAGGGCGTAGTCTGTGATAAATTCCCTTACGCGGTCACGCCAACGTAGCTGCTGTTCAGAATGGTTGAAATCCATCTCGCTTCTGCTCCCATTTTTCCGAGCAGAAAATCGCCAGCTGCGTGATCAATCGGCAGGCTATATTGCTGCGGTGAAAAACAGCATAGTCCATTTGCCGAATATATATTTGATCCTGATCAAAAGGTTCAAATTCGAAGCCGAACGATTGATGTATGGCCTTCCTATAAATGAAGTGACTTAGACCTTTGAACAAATCACAAAGCAAACCTAATGTCCGCTATCGGGACAAAGCGGAAATAAGGACCGTTGCCGGAAGTTGAGGTCGTCATTGCGGCAAGGATCGGCTCGTTACGAACAATCCGCCACAACGAGACAATAGCCGATATCCAGATATTCTTCCTGCAACAAATGACCATATTTTGCTTCCCAGACGCCGGAGGCCAGATCATCCTCCAGCCGTTTCATGGGCTCTGTCACGTCATCCAGTTTCGCGAAGGTCGATATGGCGGATCGAACAGCTTTATCGAGATAGGCCTGCGGTCGCCGCCAATAGGCACCCAGAAAACCATCCGTGCAGTCATGGGGGACCGCGACAGTCTCTACAGTCATCTTGCCCAGAATCTTTTCAAAGGCACCAAGCTTCGGCATGATCGGCTGATCGAGAGCAATGATCTCCGGTATATAGTCCGCCAGCCAGAAGTAGTCGGATTCTGGATCGAAGGTCAGTATCGCCACCGGGCCTCTGGAAACACGGCGCATCTCGTGCAACCCGGCATCAAAATCCGTCCAGTGGTGCACCGTCAGGACAGCCATTGCTGCGTCAAACTGTTGGTCCTCAAAAGGGAGATCTTCGGCAACACCTTGATACGCCTTTGCCGCCTCCGGTGGGCGTTGGTGGATCATTTCGGCGGAAGGTTCCAGCGCAGTGACCACCCGGTCGGTCGGTTCATAAGACCCCGTCCCGGCCCCGACATTCAAAACCGATTGCGCTTTGCCCAGCGCATCATGGATGGTCTTGGCAATTCGGGGGTCCGGCTGACGACGCCGGGCATAGCCTTTGCCGATTTGATCATAGAGCGCTGTCATTGAAGCAGTTTAGGCAGGGTTTTGATATAAGTTAACATGCTAGCCCTGAAATTCCCTTTTATGTTGTTTGCCTTTGTCGCAAATTGTGTCCCAAGCGGCTTTCGAATCCACCCAAATATGATGGGAAACTTGCAAATTCTTTGCATCTTCCGACAGCAAGCCCACGGGAATAAACATATTCATTTCGTCATTGCTTCCGGGCAACGCTGACCCGCAATTCCGGCAGAACCAGCTTTCCCAGTCGGCATCCGGTTTTTTCCAGCTTGCAACCTTTTCCTGTCCGGAAGACCATCTGAACCGGTCTTTCGGAACAATGGAAACCGCAACACCGTTATTTCCCGACCATCTGCGGCAAATTGAGCAGTGGCAGACATAAATGTCCTTGAGGTCCATCGCGATTTCAAAAGATACCGCACCGCAATTGCAATGTCCTTTCAACATGACTGACACTCTCCTTCTACGAACGGTAAATTATCTATACATATGCAGCTCAAATAGGACGTATATAAATGCTATTGTTTTTCTACAAATGCTATTGTTTTTCCACAGCGCGATCTGGCGGTATTTCGTACAGTGTTTCCAAATTACGATTTTGAACAAATCGTGCCGGAGAGTCGATTTCGTACAATGCAGATGATGTAAGTTGCGCTAAATAGATTCGTGGAACGGCAAATGCGACCCACTGTTCCAACGCCCCGCTCGGCTCCTCAAGTCGGCGGGGCTTTTCTTTTACGTGTGCTATGGTGCCGTCGTGGCAATTGCAATCATCATCCGTAAGAGCGTTTTGCCTTGCCGCGCAAAATGATTTTTCCGAAAACCCAGCCGCCAAATGCCCCGGCGACAACTTGCGAGATAAAGCCGAGCGTGGAGCGGGCGCCGCTAATGGGTACCGTCTGAAACATGATATACATGAGTCCTAGCGCCGTTCCCATAGCTGCGGCTCCGGCTATTGGATAGGCGATGTTTGACAGTTTCGGCAAAAAGCGTTTCAAAATCGCGGCGATCAGGAAGGCGATCAGAAAAGCGGCGAGAATGATCACCAGATATAATCCCATGTTCGAGATATCGAACATCGTCATGTTGAAACGGTCACCAAAGCTGATCGGGACGCCATGGGCATTCATGACAAACTGCGAGTTCAGGATGGATGCCAGCAGATAGGCCGCGATGCCGCCGCCGAGCAGTCCGAGCAAAAACCTGATTGTTGCCGCCATTTCCAGTCCTCCTGTTTCGGATAAAGTCTAGCCGCTTTTATAACCCGATCAAGTCCAATGAAGACAGTGGACAAACGTGATATGATATTTGATAGATTGCGATTATCTCTTGGGGGACTTTTCTATGCGCAATGCTCTTTACCTTCTGGCCATGGGTCTGGTGGTCGCATCCTGTTCCAATCAGGGGGCTTCGACATCGGGAGAGAAGAGCAGCCAGCTGGCAGGGCGGGTGGATGCCGCGCCGGTCAATTACCGGTTTGAAACCGTTGCCGATGGTCTGGATCATCCATGGTCGCTGGCATTCCTGCCAGACGGCGACATGCTGGTGACCCAGCGGACCGGCAAGCTACTGCACATTGGCAAAGACGGAAAGCAGCAGACAATCTATGATTTCAATCTTGGCGAGAAACTCCCTAAGGTTCATTTTGGCGATGGCATGCAGGCCGGTCTGTTTGACGTTGTCCTGCATCCGCAATTTGAAACCAGCCGGTTTGTCTATATTTCCTATGCGGCAAAACAGGGTGATGATGAAAACACCTTGCTGTTGATGCGGTTCGAACTGGCCGATGATGGCGCTGTGCCAAAGCTTGCCAACGGCAAACAGCTGTTCGCCGCCGCGCCTGCCCGGATACAGGGCAATCATTATGGTGCCCGCATCGCTTTTCAACCGGATGGCACGTTGTTGATGCCGGTCGGGGACGCCTTTCATTTCCGCGAAGAGGCACAAAATCTCGATAATCATTTCGGCAAAATCGTCCGCCTTAATGACGATGGGTCGGTGCCGGAAGATAATCCCTTTGTCGGCAAGCCGGGCGCAAGGGCAGAAATATGGTCCTATGGTCACCGCAATCCGCAAGGCATTATTGTCGATGCGGATGGCCGTGTCCTTGAAAATGAGCACGGTCCTGCTGGCGGCGACGAGATTAACGAGATTAAACGCGGCGCCAATTATGGCTGGCCCACGGTCACCTATGCGCTTGACTATTCCGGCGGCCGGGTATCGCCGTTTGAAGCGCTGGACGGAACGGAGCAGCCGCTGGTGCATTTCACGCCCTCCATCGCGCCTTCCGGTTTTGCACAATATGCAGGCGAGGCTTTTCCCGATTGGCAGGGCGACCTGTTCCTCTCTGCATTGGCGCTCAAACATGTCCGTCATGTTGAGATGAATGCGGATGGATCGCTCGGGAAGCAGCAGGAGCTGTTCGGAGAGCTAAATGCACGCTTCCGCGATGTCCGCACCGGCCCGGACGGTCATCTTTATTTGCTCACCGAAGATCAAAGCGGGCCCAACAGCAAAATTTTGCGGATTGTGCCGAAATAGATCGCTGTTGGTGTCACCGCGGTGGGTTGCCTTCAACCAAACATGGTTGTTTTACAGCCAAGTCATAGAAGGTGCGCCAGACTCTCGTGTCCTTATTATTGTCGCATCCAGGCGGCGCCGTTTGACAAGCGCCATTTCAGCTGCCCCGGTAAACTGATCGCGTTAGGGCGTTTTTTGTCAATAAAGATCGTTCCGCTTCGGTTCCACGCGGCCTGACCAAAGGTTTGTCCCGGTTTTCGGCCGGGCATCTTTGCTGCAAATTCGAATCCGTCTTTGGCCCAGATCTGCCAAGTGGCGCCATTTACTCCGGCAAGTTTCCAGCCATTTAATATTTCCATGCCTTCTTCATAACCATAGTAACGCATGCGTTCATTGCTGCTACCGATATAGGCGGAGACAGTGCGATCAGCACGCAAGCGGAACGTTATGGAACCACCATATTCACGGTTAACCCAAGTTCCCAGGATTGGTGCCCAAGCTTTACAGTCACCCGCGTTCATCGGATCAATTTGACCATCAATTCGCTCGCAAGGATCAAGTTCAGCAGGCGGGGCGGTCGGTTCACCGCCAATATCATCTAGTTCGACGACCTCACCGCCGCTGTCCGTGTCGCCTGTGTTTTTCTTGTCTTCACATTTCTTTCGAGGAGCGCTCTTTGCCCTTTTATATTCTGACTTCGCCGACAGATAATCATCATAAGCACCGCCAACATTAATTTTGCTTTTGGTGCCAGCTAGTGTCGCGGCATCCGACCGAGACTTATATTGGCGCACGAGTGATCTAAAGCGACTAAGTAGCTGGTCAGCTTCATCGTTCTTACATTTCTCCCGCAGATCAAAGATATATTTCGACAACAAAGTTGGCTCATATCTGAAACTTGAAAAATAAGAATATCGTGTCACCAGATCATGCGCGGCGGAGATGTCCGCAAAACGCTTTGCCGCATAAACCCGTCTTTCTTCGGTTTGATAAGACCGATTAGGAGAGTAAAACTCGGACTGTTTTTGCAATATATCAAGATAGTCGTATAGCTCTTTCCTTAGCGTCAAATATTCAGCTAAACTGATATTCTCGATCACCGCAGCAACGCGTTGGCCGAATGCTTTCTTAACGCGTGTAACAGCCGGCCCGTCTGTGGTTTTCTTTTTTGTGGGCGCTTTTTTTGTCTGCGCATGGACGGCTGCACCATGGGAAGCTGGAACCGTTGCCAAGAGTGTCCCAATCATAACAAGTGAAAAACATCTGAACATAACTTGTCTCCCATTTTCGAAGCTAAGACGACCGATTCCACCGGTCAATCGTGGCAATGATCATTGAAAAAGCATTTTTTCTAAGAGACTGCTGTGTGACAAATCACACTTCTTCGAACAACTCTCAGCAAACGGATAGGTTGACAGCAATGGTAAATTTTCTTCGGTCCGCTTTCGGGATCAAGTACTCATACCTTTGGCCAATAGTTTATTGCGCTCATGTCGTACAAAATGCGTTGAGGAGGTTTCCGTGGAAGTTGACGAAGTCGTTTTATTTCTGGGCCGGCATGCACCGTTTGATGCGCTTTCTGCGGACGTTATCAGCGCACTCGCGCGGAGGGTTGAGGTCCGCTATTTCCCGCGAGAGGCAATGATTATTGATGCCGGCAAGGAAAATCACGTGCTCGGCATCGTCCGGTCCGGAGCGGTGGAATTGCGGTTGGGTGGGACGGAGCTGAACCATCGGCTGGGAGAGGGCGGTGTTTTTGGCTATCCCTCGCTGCTCCATCACGAACGTACGCGCAATCAGGTGATCGCGCATGAAGACAGTCTTATCTATCAGCTTCCCAAGCCGGACTTTCTGAAACTACTTGATGACCATGAAGCGCTTCGGGGGTTTTTCGCCAAGGACGAGGCCGAGCGGTTGCGTCTGGCGGTTGAAGGTTTGCGGCGATCTGAAACGGGACATGGTGAAGCGGCGATGATCGCGGTCAAGCTGGGCAGCCTTATGCGCCGGAATGAGGTGGTTACAGCCCGTCCGGATGACAGCATCAGTGATGCCGCGAAGCTGATGGCGCGCGCTGATGTTTCCACCCTGCCGCTGACCGATCAGGGCAGGTTGGTGGGGATCATCACCGACAAGGATTTGCGCCGCCGGGTGCTGGGACAGGATGTGCAGCTTGACGAACCCGTGTCCCGCGTGATGACGCCGGACCCGATCACGATGTCGCTGGAGGACGATCTGTTGTCCGCCATGCTGATCATGTCGCAGCATAATATCCATCATCTGCCAATCGTGAACGATAGCGACGAGATTGTCGGCGTTGTCAGCTCCAGCGATTTGCTCAACCGGTTCGGCATGAACGCGCTGCAGGTGGTGGCGGAGATCAAGGCCGCTGGCGATGCCGCGGCGGTGGCGAGAGCAGCACGGCGTGTGGATGCGGTATTGGCCCATCTGATTGAATCGGGCGTCGATGCCGATCATGTCGCGCGTTTCGTCTCAAATATCGGCGAGGCAACTCATCGCCAATTGCTGAAACTGGGCGAGGAGCAGTTGGGGCCGCCGCCGGTTCCCTATGCACTGGTTGTATTCGGTTCGCTGGCGAGACAGGAGCAGGCGGGAGGATCGGATCAGGATAACGGTTTCATTCTGGATGACGGCTATGATGAACAAGCGCATGGCGCTTATTTTGAGAGGCTCGCGACCTTCCTGTGTGATGGTCTGAACAGCGCTGGCTATATCTATTGCCCAGGTGATATCATGGCGACCAATGACAAGTGGCGGCAGCCCTTAGCGGTCTGGAAAGAGCGTTACCGTGGCTGGATTGACAATCCTGATCCGGAAAATGTGCTTAACACCACCATCTTCTTCGACATGCGATGTGTGGCGGGTGAGGAAATACTAGTGGACAGCTTGCGCGAGCAGATTTTTGCGTGGAGTAGCGCCAACAGGATATTCCTGTCGTTCATTGCAAGGGCCGCAGCGCATACCAAGGTTCCACTTGGTTTTTTCCGCAATTTCCTGTTGCAGCATGACGAGAAAGAGGGTGATGTCCTTGATTTGAAGCATCAGGCGATTGCGCCGGTGGTCGATATTGCCCGAGTCTATGCGCTGGCATTGGGACTGAGCGAAGTGAATAGCGAAGAGCGCCTGAAGAAAGCAGCGGAACAACGGGAACTCAGCGAAGAAGCGGTTTCGGATATTGTCGACTCTTTCGAGTTTATCCGCAGCGTCCGGTTTCGCCATCAATCGGAGCAGATCAGACAAGGCGCAGCGCCAACCAACAATCTCTCCCCCGCGCTGTTATCCCGGTTTGAACGAGAGCATCTAAAGGACGCGTTTCGCGTGATCCGCGACCATATGGATATTGTCAGCCGCAAATATGCCGGCAATATCCAGTGAAACTGGGCTGGCAAAACTGGTTCCAGGAAAAACGCTTCACCGCGCAATGGGAACACACGAAGCAAGCGGCGCAGGGAACCCCGATGGCGGATTATTACGACGCCCCTGTGGCGACCGATCAGTCGCTAAACGACGCACCGCTGATCGCGCTCGATTTTGAAAGTGACGGTCTGGAGGAGGATGCCCAGCTACTTGAAGCTGGATGGGTTGCCGTTGAGGGTGACGCTGTGAAATTGAGCAGCGCCCGGCGTTTGCGTATCCGTGCGGAAAGCAGGCTTCAGGGCTCGGCGGTGGTAATTCATCGGATTACCGACGATGCCGCAGCCGAAGGACAGTCAGAGCAGGATGTGTTGCTGGCGCTGCTGGGTGATCTGAAAGGAGCGGCGATCATCGCTCATGCGGCTATCATCGAACAATCTTTTCTGAACGCCGCTTGCCTGCGCTGTTTTGGTGTGCCTTTCGTCGGGCGGTTTATCTGCACCATGCAACTGGAAGACAGATGGTTTCCCAAAGAACGGACAGCAGACGGCCTGAGATTGGGTAAGTTACGGGCGCAATATGGTTTGCCCTATTACCGGGCGCATGATGGCCTGACCGACGCGATGGCCTGCGCTGAACTGTTTCTGGCCCAGTGCGCGCGGCGACGGACCGAAAATATGTTGTTGGCAGATGTACTTATGCGCGGCTGAACACCTCGGGTCCGGATATTAGACCCCCATATTAGACCAAAGTCTCTCTATCAAAATTCTCCATCTCCACTAACCTTCTCGATAATGGCCGGAAACCGGTCATGACGTGAAACAATAAAGGGGAGGATGCCATGACTGACAATGATCCATCGGTCCCGGAGCCGAATGACGCCGATAATGTCAACGGACCGGAACCAGACACCGAAACAAACTCCAATGAAAAGGCCTATTGGTCAGAGAATATCAGGTTGCTCTGGACATTAATGGCGATCTGGTTCGTCGTATCCTTTGGCGCGGGAATATTGTTCCGCGATTTCCTCGATCAGTTTTCGCTGGGTGGCTATCCGCTCGGTTTCTGGTTCGCTCAACAGGGCTCCATCTACGTCTTCGTTCTGCTCATCTTCTACTACACGTGGAAGATGAAAAAGATCGAACGCAAATATGATCTTGATGACTGAGGGGGGCTGACATGGATACGCAAACACTCATCTATATTTTCGTCGGTCTTTCTTTCTCGCTATATATCGGCATCGCGATATGGTCACGAGCAGGATCGACCAAGGAATTTTATGTTGCGGGTGGCGGGGTCAATCCGGTCGTCAACGGCATGGCAACCGCAGCCGACTGGATGTCGGCGGCAAGCTTTATCTCGATGGCGGGTATCATCGCCTTTTCCGGCTATGATGGCTCGGTCTATCTGATGGGCTGGACCGGTGGCTATGTGCTGCTAGCGCTGTTGCTCGCACCCTATTTGCGCAAATTTGGGCAGTTTACGGTGCCGGACTTTATCGGCACGCGCTACTATTCCAAAGCCGCACGCGTGGTGGCGGTGATCTGTCTGATTTTCATCAGCTTCACCTATATTGCCGGGCAGATGCGCGGGGTCGGCATCGTCTTTTCCCGGTTCCTTGATGTGCCCATCACCATGGGCGTGATCATCGGTATGGCGATTGTCTTCTTTTATGCTGTGCTGGGCGGGATGAAGGGCATTACCTATACGCAGGTCGCGCAATATTGCGTGCTGATCTTCGCATATATGGTGCCGGCTTTCTTCATCAGCTTCCTGGTCACCGGCAATCCGATCCCGCAACTGGGACTGGGCTCTACGGTGAATGACGGGTCGGGGCTTTACGTGCTGCAGAAACTGGATCTGGTGCTGCAGGACATGGGCTTCGGCGCCTATACGGACGGGTCGAAATCGATGATCGACGTGTTCTGTATTACGGCGGCGCTGATGGTCGGCACGGCAGGATTACCGCATGTTATCGTGCGCTTCTTTACCGTTCCAAAGGCTTCGGATGCCCGTAAGTCGGCTGGCTGGGCACTGATCTTCATCGCCTTGCTCTACACCACCGCTCCTGCGGTTGGCGCTTTTGCCCGGATCAACTTTATCGAAACGGTTGACCAGACGGAATATGCCAAGGCACCCGCCTGGTTCAAAAACTGGGAAAGCAACGACCTGATTGCCTGGACCGATAAAAATAGCGACGGCAAGATGGAATATCGCTCTGGCAATGCCTTTGCCGGAAGCCCCGAGTTCACCGGTGAAACCGGTGCAAGTGGTGAGCGGTTGATTGCTAATACGGTCAATCCAGACAGCGAAAATGAAGTCTATGTTGATCGCGACATCATGGTGCTCGCCAATCCGGAAATTGCCAATCTGCCCGGCTGGGTGATTGCTCTGGTCGCGGCTGGCGGTCTGGCGGCGGCGCTGTCAACGGCGGCGGGCTTGCTGCTGGTGATCTCGTCATCGATCAGTCATGATCTGCTGAAGAGTACCTTCCGCCCGCAAATCACCGAAAAAGGCGAGTTGCTGGCAGCAAGGATAGCGGCGACGGCGGCGATTGTCGTGGCCGGCTATCTCGGCATCTATCCTCCGGGATGGGTGGCGCAGGTGGTCGCCTTTGCCTTCGGTCTGGCGGCAGCGTCTTTGTTCCCGGCCATATTCATGGGCATCTTCTCAAAGTCGATGAACAAGGAAGGGGCGATTGCGGGCATGGTCAGCGGACTGGTGTTCACCTTCAGCTACATCGCCTATTTCAAGCTGGTCGCACCGGACGCCAATGTCGCAACCAACTGGCTGTTCGGCATCTCTCCGGAAGGCATTGGCGTTGTCGGTATGATCCTCAATTTCGTCATTGCCATAGCTGTGTCGAAGATGACGGATTCACCGCCTATTGAAGTGCGCAAGCTGATCGACTCGATCCGCGTTCCGCGCGGGGCCGGAGATGCGGCAGCGCATTGATACTCTCTGGTGATATTCTCCCCTCCCGAGAGGAAAGGGGCGGCGCTTGGCGTCGCCCTTTTTATTTGCTTTAAGCGGCGCAGGAGAGAATTATGATCTTGTGGATCGCGCTGGCCGTTTCGGTGCTGTATTCCGTAGGCCTTTTCTGGCTGGCGTTAAAGGGCGATGGCGGACGTATCTCTCTTGGGCCGCGCGCAAAATCCTGGATCTATGGATTGTCGCTGGCGGTCTATTGCACCAGCTGGACATTTTATGGCGCGGTCGGCACGGCCTTGTCCAGTGGGTGGCATTTTTTGCCCATCTATCTCGGTCCGATACTGTTGTTCACGCTGGGCTACGGCATTGTCGCCCGGACATTGCAGCTCGGCAAATCGCATCACAGCACATCGATCGCCGACTTTCTCTCCACGCGCTACGGGAAAAGCGGGGCCGTGGCCGCGTTGGTCACGATTATCGCAACCGTGGGCCTTTTGCCCTATGTCGCTTTGCAGTTAAAATCTGTTGGCCAGACCCTGTTCGCGCTGTCGCCGGATATCGGTGCAGCGGTGAATCCGGATGATGTCGTACTCGGCGTCGCCGCTATCATGGCCCTATTCTCCATATTGTTTGGCGCGCGGCAGATTGATCTCACGCAGCATAATCGCGGGATGGTGTTGACCATCGCCGCCGAAGCTATTGTAAAGATGCTGGCCTTGCTAGCCGTCGCTCTTTTCGCGCTTCTTCTGTTCGCCGGAAACAACGCCATGCAGATCGATGTGACAAGCGGCTTCAATGATATTTTTCACGCGGATCAGTTCGATAACCGTTTTATCGTACTGACGCTGATTTCAGCCTGTGCAGCCCTGTGTTTGCCGCGCCAGTTTCACATGATCATCGTCGAAGCCCAGAAAGACAAGCCGGATCGATTGATGCGGTTTGTTTTCCCCGCCTATCTTGTTCTGATCGCTCTGGTTGTTTTCCCCATCACCCTGGCGGGAACGTCGCAGCTATCCGCCGGTCAGATACGACCAGATATGTTGATGCTGGCTTTACCGCTTAGCATGGGGGCTGACTGGCTTGCCATATTGGTCTTTATAGGTGGTTTTTCTGCCGCTACCGGGATGGTAATCGTCACGACCGTGGCGCTATCGGGTATGATTACCAATGACTTGATCGTGCCGCTTTTCTATCGCCGCAAAACCAATCATGCGGCGCTTGGCCAGTCATTATTGTGGATCCGCCGGCTGACTATCATTGGACTACTATTCTTTGCCTATCTCTATTACCGCACGATTAGCAGCGCCTCGACATTGGCCGGATTGGGCACCGTTTCTTTCGCCGCCGTTTCGCAGTTTGCACCCGGATTGATTGGCGGACTGTTCTGGAAGCAGGGCAACCGGATCGGGATGATCGCCGGACTCATATTGGGCTTTTCGGCATGGCTCGCGTTGCTGATTGTGCCGACCTATCTGGATGCCAATCCGATTGTCCAGATTGCCGAGGACAGGCTGGTATCGGCGGTCATTATCAGTCTGGCTCTTAACATTGCCGCTTACGTAATATTCTCGCTCAACAGCCAGACGAATATCATCGACAAGGCGCAGTCGGCCGCTTTCGTAACGATGGAATATCGTTCAGCAGATGGCAGCCGACCGCTAGAGAAAATGCGCGTTGCGGATTATCGATTGCTACTGCGTCAGTTTGTTGGTGATGAACGCAGCCGTGCGGCCATGCAGGATTTGGGGCATCAGATAGGTCGGACTTACTCTGATTTGGACCCAGCCGATAACAGCCTGATTGAAATGGTCGAACGACAGCTTTCCGGTGTGCTCGGCGCTTCTTCTGCCCGAGCCATTATCGGTTCGACCATGGAGGGCGATCCGATACCGCTGGAACAGGTGGTTGCGATGTTTGATGAAACCTCTCAGCGCTTGCAGTTTAGCGGCGAGTTGCTGCAGACAGCGATTGAGAATATTGATCAGGGTGTCGCGGTCGTGGACAATGACATGCAGCTGGTTGCTTGGAACAGCCGCTATGTTGACATGTTTTCACTGCCAAACGATCTGGTTACCATTGGGCGGCCGATATCTGATCTGATCGGTTATAATTTACGCCGCAATGGCATGGAGCAAGATCAGGTTTCTCTGGCGGTGGCCAAACGGCTCGACCATATGCGCGCAGGCCGAAAACATGCCCAAGAGCGCGAGCAGGCGGATGGCCGGATATTGCGAATATCGGGCAATCCCACGCCAACCGGCGGTTATGTCACGAGCTATTCCGATATCACGGCAGACAGGCGATCAGAACAGGCGCTGGAGGCCAAGGTTGAGGAACGCACCAAACAGCTGACCGATGCCAATAGCGCGCTGGAAAAAGCAACCCGGTCTAAAACCCGCTTTCTGGCGGCGGCCAGCCATGATCTTGTACAGCCCCTGAACGCAGCCAGGCTGTTTACCTCCGCGCTCGACGAGGAAATCGGCACGCAGCAGCCTAGGGCCAAAAAACTGGCGCATGATATTGATCGGTCGATCGAGATGGCGGACCGTTTGCTTCGCGCTTTGCTCGACATCTCCCGGCTGGATGGTGGCGGCCTGCAACCGAAAATATCCAGATTTTCCCTTGGCCCGCTATTTGATGACCTGCGGTCGGAATTCAATCGGGTGGCAAAGGAAAAAGGGCTGAAACTGCATGTAGCTGACACGGATCTTTGGGTTGAAACGGATCGCAATCTGCTGCTCAGCATTCTCCAGAATCTTGTCTCCAACGCTGTGCGCTACACCGAAAATGGTTCCGTTTCTCTTGAGGCAAAAGGTGAGGCCGATGCCGTCGATATCCGTGTCAAAGATACGGGGGTGGGGATCGAGAAAGCACAATATGAAAAGATTTTCGAAGAGTTTCAGCAAGTGGGATCGCATATCAAGCGGGAAGGGGCCGGTCTGGGGCTGTCCATCTCTCAACGTATTGCCGCTTTGCTTGATACCGCCATCGCGGTTGAATCCAAACTTGGCGAAGGCAGCAGATTTTCTCTGCGCTTCCATCAGGTCGAACCGCAATCCAGTGCCAGCAAACCAGTCAAAAGCGGAAAGTCGAATACTTCAGAACTTGCTGGCAGGACCGTGCTATATATCGATAATGATCAGGATGCGCTGGACGCGCTATCCGCATTACTGGAACGTTGGGGCTGTGACATCAAAACCGCTTTGGGGCCGGATGAGGCGTTTGAAGCTTTCGATCAGCCGCCTGACCTCGTGATTTTCGACTATCAGCTGGATGGCGGCTGGACCGGCGACCGATTGTTCGAAAAGCTGATCGACAAATGGCAACAGCGCCCGCCGGGCATTTTGGTAACGGCGGAAGATACTGATCGCACCAGTCAGGCAGCAGACACGTTGAATGTGGAGCGCCTGATCAAGCCCGCTCCGCCAGCGGCGCTCCGCGCGCTGGTCAGCCAGTTGTTAAGAAAAGCCTGAGGTCAGACCGATTTTACTTCGGGCAGTTCCACATCAAGCTGTTTGGCGACGAGCACAGCCTGGGTCCGGTTGACCACGTCTAGCTTTCGGAAAATTGCGGTGATATGGGCCTTCACCGTCGCCTCGCTAATTTCCATCTGATAGGCGATTTGCTTGTTCAGCATGCCTTCACTGACCAGATTCAAAATCCGCCTTTGTGCCGGGGTCAGGCTGGCCAGCTTCTCGAACAGAATGGCGTCGTCGTCATTGTCGATAACGTCCGCATCAAACCAGACATCGCCATCCCTGATTTGGGCGAGGGCTTCGCGCATGACATCCAGATCAACAGATTTGGGGATGAAACCCGATGCCCCCAGGCTTTGGCAGGCACGGACGACACGGCTTTCTTCGCTGGCCGACACCACGACGACAGGAAGCGCAGGAAAATCGTGCCGGAAATCCAGCAGGGCGGTCAGTCCGTCGCTATCTTCCATATGCAGGTCGAGCAAAAGCAGGTCCGCCGGTTCTGCATTTACTGCATCACGGGCCGAGGCCACGGTTTCCGCTTCCACCAGTTCAGCTTGCGGCCATAATTTCAGCACCGCCTGACAGAGCGCGCCCCTGAAGAGGGGGTGATCATCGGCGATAATGATGCGGGCCATGGCCTATCTGTTCATCCTTCCTTCGATGAGCGTGTCGACGACCGAAGGATCTGCAAGTGTCGAGGTATCGCCGAGGCTTGCATATTCATTCTCTGCTATCTTGCGTAATATGCGGCGCATGATTTTGCCAGAGCGTGTCTTGGGAAGACCCGGAGTGAAGTGGAGATGATCGGGGGTCGCAATGGGGCCGATCTCGGTACGCACATGGTTCCTGAGTTCGGCGGTGAATGCATCATCTGCTTCCTCACCTGCATTCAACGTGACATAGCAGTAAATGCCCTGGCCCTTGATATCATGCGGATAGCCGACCACGGCCGCCTCGGCGACTTTAGGGTGTGAAACCAGCGCGCTTTCGACTTCGGCTGTGCCCATACGGTGGCCGGAAACATTGATCACATCATCGACCCGGCCGGTAATCCAGTAATAGTCATCACTGTCGCGGCGGCACCCGTCACCGGTGAAATATTTACCCTTATAGGTGGCGAAATAGGTTTGAATGAAGCGTTCGTGATCACCATAGACGCTGCGCGCCTGACCCGGCCAGCTGGCGGTAATGCACAAGTTTCCATCTGTGGCGCCATCCAGTACAGCGCCTTCATTGTCGACCAGCTGCGGCTTGATGCCGAAGAAGGGCTTGCCGGCACTACCGGGCTTCATCCCATGGGCGCCGGGCAGGGTGGTTATCATGACACCGCCAGTTTCGGTTTGCCACCAGGTATCGATAATGGGTGATTTGGCTTCACCCACGACGTCATAATACCAGCGCCAGGCTTCCGGGTTAATCGGTTCGCCCACTGTGCCCAGCAAGCGAATGGAAGAACGGTCATGAGCTTTAACCGGCCCATCGCCTTCCCGCATCAGCGCTCGGATAGCCGTCGGTGCGGTATAGAAGATATTGACCTTATGCTTGGCGACCACTTGCCAGAAGCGGCCGTGGTCGGGATAGTTGGGCACGCCTTCAAACATAACCTCGGTCGCGCCGTTGATCAGAGGCCCGTAAACGATATAGCTATGTCCCGTGACCCAGCCGATATCCGCAGAACACCAGAATACCTCGCCCGGTTTATAGTCGAAGACATAGTGGAAGGTAGTGGCCACCCATACGGCATAGCCGCCGGTAGTATGGAGCACGCCTTTGGGTTTTCCGGTCGAGCCGGACGTATAAAGAATGAACAGAGGATCTTCCGCATTCATCGGTTCGCACGGGCAGTCTGATGGCACATCGGCAGCCACTTCATGATACCAGTGGTCGCGGCCCTCGGTCATCGCGATATCGCTGCCGGTATGATTTATGACCAGCACCGCATCAACATCCGCGCCGTCCTTCTCCAGTGCAGCATCAACATTACTTTTTAGAGGCACTGGCTTGCCGCCGCGTAGCCCGGCATCAGCGCATACGACAAACTTGCTCTGACAATCTTCAATTCGTCCGGCCAGCGCATCGGGAGAGAAGCCGCCAAATACCACCGAATGGATTGCACCAATGCGCGCGCAGGCCAGCATGGCTACCGCGCCTTCGACGATCATCGGCATGTAGATGGTTACCCGGTCGCCTTTCTTCACGCCTAGTTTTTTGAGCGCGCCTGCCATGCGAATGACTTCAGCCAGCAGTTCGGCATAGCTCAGCGTCCGGTCAGCCCCGGCAGGATCATCCGGTTCAAAGATCAAGGCTGTTACATCTCCCCGGCCGGCTGCTACATGCCGGTCCACCGCATTGTGGCAGATGTTGAGAACCCCGTCTTCAAACCACTTGATATCTACAGGATCATAAGACCAGTTTGCTATCGTCGCGGGGGACTGCATCCAGTCCAGGCGTTTGGACTGCTTGGACCAAAAAGTGTCTGGATCAGAGAGACTCTGGGCGTACAGGTGATCATATTCTGCGGCTGTACAATGGGTCTCGGCATCCTGCCGCGGAGAAGCAATGATTTCAGGCTCATCCTTTGTTGCTTCCAAACTGTCTGACATCATCATCCTCCCGCTTATATGGTTTTCCACGCGATTATATTCGAAATAGCTATCCGTATTGAATGCGACATTGGTCGTATAGACCATTGGCTAATTTTCTTCTCCCTGATCGCCTGACATCCTCAATCAAAATAACAGAGAGGATGGATCATGGCGCAAGCTGGAAAGAATGTCATCAGGGGGATGTTATTATCTGCGACGATACTGGGCGCTTCTCCTGCATGGGCGCAAAATAGCGATGTGGATGCACGGCTGGACCGACTGGAGGCTTTGGTTACGGGTCTGATTGAACGAATGGACGCGAAGGATGAAGCCGGTTCTGCCAGCGACATCGCTGCGGCCGAGCAGGCAAGGCAGGCTATTGATGAGACGAGAGCGCTGGCGGAACGGACGACAGCAGTGGAAAGCAGGATTGCTGAGCAGGCCGCGGTTACGCAGAAAGTCGCCGAGCAATCCGATGATGCCAATGGCTTTAATGTCGGCAAAACGCGCGTGACCTATGGTGGCTATGTGAAGCTGGACGTGATTACGGAGCGGACCAGCGGCGGCCAAGTGCCTTCGGGCAGCATAGCAAGAGATTTCCTGATTCCCGGAGCAATCCCGGTTGGTGGCGAAGCTTCTGGCTTTGACACCGATTTCAGCGCACGTCAGACCCGTTTTTTCCTGAAAACGGAGACCGACGTCGGCGATGATCACAAGATCGGTTCCCATATCGAGCTGGATTTCATGGTCACAAGCGGTGGGGATGAACGAATTTCCAACAGTTTCGCCCCGCGTGTCCGACAGGCTTACATAACCTTTGACAACTGGCTGTTCGGCCAGACCTGGTCGACTTTTCAGGATGTCAGCGCCTTGCCGGAAGCGATGGATTTTATTGGCCCCACACCCGGCACCGTTTTCGACCGGCAGCCTATGATCCGCTATACAAATGGCGGTCTCCAGATCGCTCTCGAACAGCCCGAAACCACGATTACAACACCGACGGGCGCTAGGATTGTCGCCGGTGATGACAGCCTGCCGGACATGGTGGCGCGCTATAACCACAAAGGTGAATTTGGTCATCTGACCGCGGCTGCGATCGGCCGTGTGCTGCGTGTTAACGAGGATGATTTCGGTCTGATCAATGACAGCAGCTTTGGATATGGGGTCAGCCTGTCCGGTAAGTTAAACGTCGGCGAACGTGATGATTTCAAATTCATGGCGACAGCTGGCGAGGGGCTGGGGCGCTATATCGGGCTTAACATAGTCAATGACGCGGCCGTGCGCGCAGATGGCTCTCTGGCTCCGATTGCGACCTATTCCGGTTTTGCTGCCTATCGCCATTTCTGGAACGACAAGTGGCGCTCCACACTCTCCGGGTCATACTTCAAGGCGGATAACCCGGTCTTGCTGACGACAGGTCTGGTAACCGATGAAAGCTGGAACGTGTTTGGCAATCTGGTCTACTCTCCAGTTGTACCGCTCGATATCGGCATCGAATATATGTACGCCAAACGCCGGATCGAAGATGGCGCTTCGGGCAATTTGCAGAAAGTCCAGATGTCGGCAAAATACAAGTTCTGAGGCTTGCTGCGTCGCGACAAGTCAAGTTGGCGTGGCTCGCCCCAAAAATGCACATATGGCTCCTGTGGACGCATGTGAGGTCGCACTGGCAGAGTAGGCACTTCAACTATTAGGTCAGCTGTTTAGACGAATATGGATTGAATCAGACTTGCATTTTACTGGCGATGCTGCTGCATAGACTTGCAAGCTTGAGGGGGCATATGACGATCATATCACGCAACCATGCGTTGGCCGCTGGCGGTCTGGTTCTACTCACTCTGGTGATATTGTTCGGTATGGACCGCCCACCTATTTGCGAGTGTGGCAATGTGAAATTGTGGCACGGGGCAGTGCAGTCGGCGGAAAACAGTCAACATCTTTCGGACTGGTACACGTTCAGCCATATCATTCATGGTTTTCTGTTCTATGGTCTCGGTTATTGGTTGTTCCGCAAGCGACCGGAGGCGGCAAGACTGGGTCTGGCTTTGTGCCTCGCGATATTCATTGAAGGTTTCTGGGAAATCCTTGAAAACTCACCGATTATCATCAATCGCTATCGTGAGGCGACTTTTGCTTTTGGCTATGCGGGAGACAGTATTGTCAACTCCATGGCGGATATCGGCTGGATGACATTGGGTTTCATCGCGGCCCGCCGGATGCCGGTAATGGCCACGGTTGTCGTCGCCGTGATTTTCGAACTGTTGGCGCTCTACGCAATTCGGGACAATCTCACGCTCAACGTGTTGATGCTGACCTTCCCGATTGAAGCAATCAAGGTCTGGCAGGGCGCGGCCTAGGCCTCCGGTTTTGCAGGCTCCGTGGGAGCAGGTGTGCCTTGGATATCGATAACCTGTTCCGATGCAGGAAGCTCTTCTTCTGTTTCCCTGGATCGGTCATAAAGCGCTTTGGCAACCATAGCACCGCCTACGAGCAACGCACCGGGCAGAGAGCGGGTCGCGATACGCGCTGCCAGCACGCCTACACCAAAGCCGAGCAAGCCGGTTCCTTGGCCACGTTTTCGCGCTTCATTGCCAATCAAAACAGAGACGATTTCACGCACCGCCATGGGATGCTCCTGAGCTGTTACCAATCATGTTTTCAGCTTTAACATGGGTATCATATGTTTCTTCGTCAACAAGGCCAAGGTCCAGAGCTGCCGCGCGGAGTGTCATCCCGGTTTCATGAGCATGCTTCGCAATTTTGGAGGCGTTGTCATAGCCGATGACCGGCGCCAGCGCCGTGACCAGCATCAGCGAATTTTCAACAAGCTCGGCGATGCGTTTCTCATTGGCTTCCAGTCCATCGACGCAGCGTGTGGCAAAGCTCGACATGCCGATAGATACGATTTCAATCGATCGCAGGACGTTTGCGCCGATCATAGGTTTGAAAACGTTTAGTTCCAGATGTCCCTGTAAGCCGCCAACCGTTACCGCCTGATGATTCCCGATAATTTGCGCGGCCACCATGGTCAGCATTTCGCACTGCGTCGGATTGACCTTGCCGGGCATGATTGAGCTGCCCGGTTCATTGGCGGGCAGACTGAGTTCGCCAAGTCCGGACCGCGGGCCGGAACCGAGCAGGCGTATATCATTGGCGATTTTGGTGAGTGAAACGGCGAGAACATTCAGCGCACCCGATAGCTCCACCATCGTATCATGCGCCGCCAGTTCCGCAAATTTGTTATGGGCCGAGGTAAATTTCAGGCCGGTAATCTTGGCAATTTCCCGCGCCATATGGTCGCCAAAATTTTCTGGTGCATTCAAACCAGTACCCACAGCAGTTCCACCCTGTGCCAGTTGATAGAGACGCGGCAAGACCGCCCCTATTCGGTCGCGGGCAGCCAGTAACTGCGCGGCATAGCCGGAAAATTCCTGCCCCAGTGTCAATGGGGTCGCATCCTGCAAATGGGTCCGGCCGATTTTGACAATGGCTTTCCAGTCCTGCGCCTTTTGGGCTAGCGCGTCATGCAATTGTTCCAGCGCGGGAAACAGTTCGACCTCCAGCGCGCGTGATGCGGCGACATGCATGGCGGTCGGGAAACTGTCATTGGAAGATTGCCCGCGATTGACGTGGTCGTTGGGATGGACGGGGTCTTTACCGCCGCGCGTGCCGGTCAGGCTTTCGTTGGCGATGCCCGCGATCACCTCGTTGACATTCATATTCGTCTGGGTACCCGATCCGGTTTGCCAGATGGTCAGCGGAAATTGGGTATCAAAGGCTCCGGAGCGCACTTCTTCGGCCGCTTTCGCAATGGCACCGGCAATTTCGGGGTCGAGTCCGTGAATGCCGTTTACGCGTGCAGCCGCCTCTTTGACGGTGGCCAGTGCGTGAATCAGCCGGATCGGCATGCGCTCATGGCGAGGGAATGGAAAATTTTCGATACTGCGCTGCGTCTGCGCGCCCCAATAGGCGTCCTTGGGGACTTCTATCGGACCAATACTATCGGATTCTGTGCGGGTGGCTTTCGAAGGGGCGCCTGACATCAGGCGATCACTTCTTTTTGCCGAAATCCACCGTTACAACGTTGGAACCATCATCGACTGTCTCAATCGTTTCCTGATCCCCGTCATTTTGTGCCGGTTCATGGCTATCAAGATCGCCTTCGACCTCATCTACCTGAAATTGCAGGGCAAAATCGACGGCAGGATCAACAAAGGAGGTAATCGCGGCGAACGGGATATGCAGCATGGAGCTGATCTGGTTAAAGCTTAGACCCACCTCAAACCGGTCTTCGCTGACGGACAAGTCCCAATAGCGGTTTTGCAGCACTATGGTCATTTCATCCGGGAATTTCGCAATCAGGTGATCGGGGATATCGACACCCGGTGCGCGGGTCTTGAATGTGATGTAAAAATGATGTTCGCCGGGCAGACCGTTGGTCTCTACTTCACCGAGAACCCGGCCAACCACAGCGCGCAGAGCTTCCTGCACAATTTCGTCATAAGGAATCAGGCTATCGGGGGCACTGTCATTCATAGCTACTTGGTGGCGCGAACACGGGGCAGGGTCAAGGGGATTTGCACAATTTTCGTCAACTGTGATATTTCTGATTTTGCAGCGAAATTCTTGCCTGATCAAATCCAGCCTTTATAGGCATCAACCATGAGAACAGCGACCATAGAGCGAAATACCAAGGAAACCGAGATTTTCGTCGAGTTGAATCTGGATGGAACCGGGCAATATGACGTGTCGACCGGCATCGGTTTTCTCGACCATATGATCGAGCAATTCTCGCGCCATTCGCTGATTGACCTGAGGCTGAGGGTCAAAGGGGACCTGCATGTTGATCAGCACCACACGACTGAAGATAGCGCCATTGCGGTGGGACAAGCCATTGGTCAGGCGCTGGGCGACAAGGCCGGGATTGTGCGCTATGGCAGTACCTATTCGCCGATGGACGAGACATTGAGCCGCGTCGCACTGGATATTTCCGGTCGTCCATGGCTGGTCTGGAAAGCTGGATTTACGCAGGAGCGGCTAGGCGAAATGGATACGGAGCTGTTCAAGCACTGGTTCCACAGCGTTGCCGATGCGGCTGGCATCACGCTGCATATCGAGCTGCTCTATGGTGAAAATAACCATCATATAGCTGAGAGTATCTTCAAAGGCTTTGCCCGGGCGATGCGCCAGGCGGTTGAGCGCGACCCGCGCAAAGGGGACGCTATTCCTTCGACCAAAGGCCAGCTTGGTGGCTGAAACCATAGCGCTTATCGATTTCGGCGCCGGTAATTTACACAGCGTGCATAATGCACTCAAGGCAACTGGCGCGTCCGGCGTTGTTGTGACCTCTGACCCAGAAGTAGTCGCTGCGTCGGATCGTATTGTTTTGCCGGGTGTCGGAGCTTTTGGTGCCTGTCGCGATGCCTTGGCGGGCATTGATGGGATGATTACGGCGCTCGAGCAAAGGGTGCGGCAAGAGGGCGCACCGTTTCTGGGTATCTGCGTCGGCATGCAATTGCTCGCCGACAAGGGTATAGAATTTGGCGAGCATCAAGGGCTTGGCTGGATTGGCGGCACGGTCCACGCGATCGAAGCGCCTTCTGCGGACATCAAAATTCCGCATATGGGCTGGAATGATGTAACCCCCACGACGGGCCATGATTTATTGGAAGTCGGCGAGGCCTATTATCTCCACGGTTATCATTTTGACGCTGCCAACGCCGCCGACATTTTCGCAACAACCTTTCATGGCAGAACGCTGGTTTCTGCCATAGGCCGCGACAATATTGTCGGTGTGCAATTTCATCCGGAAAAAAGTCAGGCCTATGGGCTGGCCTTCCTGAAACGCTTTTTGGAGTGGAAACCATGATTGTTTTTCCTGCCATTGATCTGAAATCCGGCGAGGTCGTGCGCTTGGCCGAGGGGGATATGGATCGCGCTACCGTCTATGGTGACAATCCTGCGGAACAGGCGGGTCTGTTCGCGGAGGCAGGCGCCGAGCATATTCATGTTGTCGACCTCGACGGAGCTTTTGCCGGATCCCCGCGCAATGCAGAAGCGGTTGAAGCGATTGTCGGCAGCTTCCCCGGCTATGTGCAACTGGGCGGTGGGATCAGGAACAGAGAAACCGTGGAGCGCTGGTTCGAACTGGGTGTGGCGCGGTTAGTCATTGGAACGGCGGCGCTGAAAGACCCGGAATTTGTGCGCGATATGGCGAAGGAATATGAAGGCGGCATCGTCGTTGCAGTCGATGCGCGGGACGGCATGGTAGCCACGGAAGGCTGGGCCGATGTATCGAAAGTCAGTGTGAGAGATATGGCACGGCGCTTTGAGGATGCCGGAGTCGCGTCTCTTCTGTTCACGGATGTGGGCCGCGACGGTATGCTGACTGGATGCAATATTGAAGCGACTGTCGATCTGGCACGCTCAGTCGATATTCCCGTGATCGCCAGTGGCGGGGTAAAGGGTCTCGATGATGTTCATATGCTCAGCCAGTTTACACAGGATGGCATTGAGGGCGTGATTACCGGCCGGGCGCTCTACGACGGGCGGCTGGATCTTGCGACGGCCATTGCTATGGCGAATCGGTAGACATGACCGTCCGTATCCGCGTCATACCCTGCCTCGACGTTGCCGATGGCCGCGTCGTCAAGGGCGTCAATTTTGTTGACCTGAAAGATGCTGGTGATCCGGTGGAGCAGGCGCGAGCCTATGACGCCGCGGGTGCGGATGAGCTTTGCTTTCTAGATATAGGTGCAAGCCATGAAAAGCGTGATACGATTATCGATGTGGTGCGGCGGACCGCCGAAGTCTGTTTCATGCCTGTCACAGTGGGCGGCGGCGTAAGAACGGCGGATGATGCCCGCGCGTTGCTCATGGCCGGGGCCGACAAGGTTGCGGTAAACAGCGCGGCCGTTTCGCGGCCCGAAGTGGTCAGTGATATAGCGGGCCGTTTCGGAAGCCAGTGCATGGTGGCCTCAATCGACGCGCGGCAGGTTGACGAAGGACGCTGGGAAATATTCACCCATGGCGGGCGTACGCCCACCGGCATTGACGCCCTGGAACACGCCGTGCGCATGGCGGAGCTGGGGGCAGGGGAGTTGCTCGTCACCTCCATGGATCGTGATGGTACACGTGATGGTTATGATCTGTCTCTAACCAGGGCCATTGCCGATGCTGTGTCCATTCCCGTGGTTGCTAGCGGCGGGGTAGGAAATCTCGATCATATGGTCGACGGTGTGATCAAGGGCGGTGCCAATGCAGTGCTCGCTGCCTCGATTTTCCATTTTGGACAGCACAGTATATCGGAGGCACATGATGCCCTTCGTGCTGCCGGACTGCCTGCACGCGGCAGTAGTTAAGACATAGTCTGAAGTTGATCCAAACTGAGACAATCTGAAAAAAGACTTTGTTAACCATCTATTTTTACAAAATATTAATCCTGTTTTTGCATTAACGGTTTTTAAACCATTTGCCTGCTGATGGCAGTTAATGGTCTGCTTGAAACAGATAAGCCCACTCGGCAAATGAGGATTGGGCAGGTGAGGGATGAGATGACAATTATTCGTACAGCATTGATTGGCACAATATCAGCTTTGACTATAGCAGCGGTTCCGGCGCACGCCATTTATCCGATCCAGTCGAGCGATACGCAATCGCAGGGTGGAAAACGCGGTGGCTCCAGCGGTGGCAAAGGCGGATCATCAGGTTTTGGTGGCAGCTCTGGCAGTTTCAGCTCAACCAGCACGGGCGGATCGACTTCGACATCGTCCGGTGGTTCTTCAACCAGCGGCGGTTCCACATCAACCTCAACCGGCGGAACGACTTCTGGTTCGACATCGACTTCGAGCGGCAATTTCTCCAGCACATCGACAGGCGGATCGACCTCCACCTCTTCGGGCGCGATATCGACTTCGTCAGGCGGCGTTTCGACATCTACGGGGGGGGTATCAACTTCAACCGGCGGTGTTTCAACCTCCACCGGCGGCGTGTCTACTTCAACCGGTGGCTCATCCAGCTTTGGCGGATCGAGCAGTTCTTCGAGTTCCAGCAGTTCTTCCTCCAGCAGCTCATCCAGTAGCAGTTCTTCCAGTTTTGGCGGATCAACGGGCGGGCATCCTGGCGGTTCGACCGGTGGGACACCTGTTCCGGAACCGGGCGTCATGATCCTTTTCGGACTGGGTGCTGGCGGTCTCGCTGCCGGGCGTTTGATGCGGCGGCGCAAGAACAAGCAACCGGACTGACATTTCGAGCTCTATGGACTTTGAGGAAGGAGGCCGCGCTGCCTCCTTTTCTGCTTCCGATGTAGTGCCAGCGAGTGTCCCAATATGAGACAGAAGCAGTGATGGTTAATGTCGGTTTAACTTACAATTTTGGCATAGGCGAAAATCTGTTAACCACTAAGGCTGTTGGTCACCGCAGATCCCGGGCTTTTGGCAGGAGATTTGCTTAACTTGTCTATCAACTGTTTTTGATTTTCCGCCATACCCCGGGGGCAAGTATGAAATTGATGAAACTAACCATATTGGCTGGCGCGGCGGCGATGGTTTTGGCCGCCAGCCCCGCTGCAGCGTTAGGGTATATCGATGGCGAAGGCGGGCACGAGGCGTCAACGAGTTTGACCAGCTCTGCTGAAACCTTATCAACCAGTTCTTCTCCCAACAGTTCTTCATCAGCTGGCATAAAGATTCCGGAACCATCCAATATATTCATGCTGGCACTAGGCATTGCTGGCCTTGTTGCAGGGCGTTACGCGGCGCGGAAAAGGCGCGATAGGTTTTAACAGTTCGTCACCATTGGCGCGCAGATCCTGGATCTCGCTGCGCCATGAAAGGGCCGTCATCGGGGGATTAGACGGCCCTTTCCTTTTGGATAATCGGTATCGGCATGCTGCAAAGGCTTGACGCCTGTCCCCTTGCTCGCGCAAACGAGCGCTCATGACTGATATTTTGCAAAAGCTGGAAGCCACCATTCGCCAGCGCCGCGATGCTGATCCGACAAGTAGCTATGTTGCCAGCCTGCACGCAAAAGGCCGTGCCAAAATGGCTGAAAAGCTTGGCGAGGAAGCGGTCGAAGCAGTTATCGCAGCGGTGCAGGACGATAAAACGGAGATGACAGGAGAAGCAGCCGACGTGCTGTTTCATCTGATGGTGTTGCTCGCCGATATGGACTTGTCCATTGATGATGTGCTGGCCGAACTGGCCCGCCGCGAAGGCCTGTCTGGCATAGCTGAAAAAGCCTCAAGAAAGGACTGATCCATGGCGATTGATGCAACCGAGCCTTATGATGATGACAATATTTTCGCCAAGATCCTGCGCGGGGAAATACCTAACAAGACGGTTTATGAGGATGACCATGTTCTCGCCTTTCACGATATCAATCCACAGGCGCCGCATCACATATTGGTAATTCCAAAGGGCAAATATGTCAGTTGGGATGATTTTTCAGCAAAGGCCAGCGAGGCGGAAATCGCAGGCTTTGTCCGCGGTGTCGGTCATGTCGCTCGGGTAGCCGGGATGGTTGAGCCCGGTTATCGGTTGCTCGCCAATATCGGACATGACGGGCATCAGGAAGTGCCACATCTCCATGTGCATATATTCGCCGGAAAACCACTTGGCCCGATGTTGATGAGACGCTAGACACAAGAGAAACCAAGTCGCTTAAACAGCGCACAGAGTATTTAGGGGAGTTTCGGATATGGCAGGATCAGCAGCACCGGGTGGAGAAGGCTGGTCGTCGAGATGGGCCTTTGTGCTCGCGGCGGTCGGTGCAGCAGTCGGCCTTGGCAATATCTGGCGGTTTCCTACCCTGGCGGGGGAAAATGGCGGGGGTGCGTTTGTGCTCGTCTACATCGGATGCATTGTTTTGATCGGCCTGCCGATGGTGCTTTCCGAGATATTGATCGGTCGCCATGGACGTAGCGATGCCTTTCATAGTGTGGTCAAAGTCGCGGAAGATTCGAATGTCAGCAAAAACTGGGGCGTGTTCGGTGGTATTGGAATACTCAGCGCTTTTCTGATCCTGACTTTTTACAGCGTCGTAGCGGGCTGGGTGCTTTACTATGTCGGGGTGATGGGCGGCGATTTTCTGGGCGCGCTCTTTTCCGGCGACCCGTTTGCCGGCGCGCTCGCATCTGAAAACCCAGAGTCCATACCTGGCAGAATGACCGACCTTTTCGGCAATATCCCGCTGCTGCTGGGTATGCACACTCTGTTCATGATATTGACGATCTGGATCGTTGCACGTGGCGTCACGGATGGAATTGAAAAAGCGGCGACTTATCTGATGCCGACATTTTTCGTTCTGTTGGTGCTGATTACGCTTTATGGTGCCTTTACCGGTGAATTTGCAAAGGCCCTGGCCTTTCTGTTCACCCCGGATTTCAGCAAATTGACGCCCTCCGTTATTAACGATGCGCTCGGACAAGCCCTGTTCTCGATGAGTGTCGCGTCTGCTGCGCTGATTACTTATGGCGGCTATGTATCCAAGGAAACCAGGCTGGCCCCCACCGCTGGTATGATTGCCTTTGCAGATACCGGCGTTGCCCTGCTCGCGGGCTTGATGATCTTCCCGATTGTCTTTGCAGTGGGCTTGGATGCTGCCGCAGGACCGACACTGGTTTTCCAGTCACTACCAATTGCTTTTCACACCATGCCAGCCGGTTCGTTGGTTGGGTTGTTATTCTTCGTCCTGATTTTTTTTGCTGCCCTGACCAGTTCGATTTCCTTGCTGGAAGGCGTGGTCGCCTGGGCAATGCGCAGATTTGAATGGAGCCGCGCTGCCACGGCTTGGCTATTTGGCGGATTTGTATTCCTTATCGGGGTGGCCTGTGCACTGTCTCTCAATGTCTGGAGCGATGTCCGGTTGCTTGGTTTCTGGCCGATGTTCGAAGAAAAGAATATTTTCGATACGATTGATGACTTTGTTTCCAAAATACTGCTGCCGACGACGGCCTTTCTGACGGCCGTATTCATCGGCTGGCGTGCGGACAAGAAGCTGGTTGAGGCGGAAACAGGACTGGAAGGTTCCCTGTTCGGAATCTATCGTTTCCTGGTGGCGTGGTTGGCTCCGATCGGCGTGCTGCTGATTTTTGTCTTCGCGGTGTTTCCGAACCTGGTCGGTCAAGGATAGGCAGTGGCTGGAGTAAAACAATCAAAATGCCCGGTATGCCGCAAGCCGAAGTCGGTGGATTTCGCGCCGTTCTGTAGTGCAGGCTGCAAAGATCGCGATTTGCTCCAATGGCTGGGCGAGGGGTATAAAGTCCCCGGACCGCCGGTTTCACCCGATCAACTGGCCGATCATTTTGCGGGAGAATCAGGCCGTGATGGAGAGTCCTGAACCAGTGCAATAAAACCGCCATTTTTGGGGTGGACAAGCCATGCAAGCCCCGACTATAGCGACGCTTCCAATTCGGCGGGAACAACATCCCGCCCGTTGCCCGAATAGCTCAGTTGGTAGAGCAAGCGACTGAAAATCGCTGTGTCGGTGGTTCGAATCCGCCTTCGGGCACCACTTTTTTCCCAAGATTTCAAAGTTTCGCGCACGGCGCGCAGTATGAGGGATTTATCCCTATTTTTCGGTTAGTTAGCAGGTAGCGAGGCTTGAGGTTTGTCGCGAGAGACCATTTGGCAGCCGCGATATTGAGGCAAAATAGCTAAGTGTCTCGATGGCCCAAATATTGGAGTCCAGATGCACATTTAGATTTCGGGAGTTTTTAAGCTGAAGTGAACCCAAACATTTTACGTTGATCGGCCCAGTCTAGTGGAATTTTGTTGATGCGCATGATCTTGCGTCCGGTGAGATCAGGTGGCTGTGTTCCATCGACTATCGCAGAGATAATATCGGGGGCCATGAAGCTTAACCTGACAAGCTGCTGCAAATGCCGCTGCTTGTAGTGATTGACCATCGGGGAGGGTATTCCTCGAACCAAAAGGTCCTGGGCGGCAAATGCATGAGCAATCAGTCTTAGCAGAACAGGATCTGGTTCGCGCTTGATTGGTCCATCGTCCGGTGCAATTGCCAATCTTACCTCTGAGCCTCTGCTGACCATTTTTGCTTTGATTGACAGCTTGATTGATTGCTCCTGATTGGGAGGTGTAAACTCAATTTCGATTGCCCCCTTTTTTGCCGCAACACGAGCTCTCCAATCAAGCAACAATCTCCGTTGATCGCTGATAGACATTGCGGGAAGATCGATTGAGGTTTGGCGATCTCGATCTATCTGAGTTTCTAATTCTTGTGCGCCATCGACCTTGGAGAAGCGACATGTCCTGAGTTGCTTTGAGATTGCATTGATAACCAGATGTTCGACTTCCCCCGCAGGCATTCGCCATTTGGTTGATTTGTCTCCCGGTTGAGCGCGTGTGACATAATAGCGATACCGTTTTGATCCCTTGGTTGCATGAGCCGGTGTCATGGGTTTCCCATCTGGGTCTGTAATCATACCGGTCAATAAACTTGGATTGCGGCTTTGTTTCCCTAATGCGTTGTCCTTGCGATTAGTGCGAAAAATCGACTGGACGCGATCAAACAGCTCTTGGGTGATGACAGGCAGGTGGACTCCATCATAGATTTTGTCCTTGTGCCTCATTTTGCCGATATAGACCGGATTCTGAAGAAGATGCGTCAGAGTGCCCGTCTTGAAGAATATGCCACCGACTTTCTTTCCGGTTTTCCACTTTCGTTCACGGGTTTTGATGCCTTCGGCGGCCAGTTCATCGACCAACTGAGGTACTGATTTGATCTGAGCATATCGCTCAAACATATGACGGACCGTTTTTGCTTCGGACTGATTGATCACCAGCTGGCGATCCACAACATCATATCCAAAAGGTACGCCACCACCCATCCACATGCCCTTCTTCTTTGACGCAGCAACTTTGTCCCGGATCCGCTCGCCGGTGACTTCGCGTTCAAATTGCGCGAAAGACAGAAGCACATTCAAGGTCAATCGACCCATACTGGTGGTCGTGTTGAACGATTGGGTGACGCTGACAAAGCTGGCTTCATGTTCGTCCAGTATTTCAACGATCTTGGCAAAGTCGGCAAGACTGCGTGTCAGTCGATCTACTTTGTAAACGACAATGATATCGACTTTTCCTGCTTTCACATCATCCAACAACTGGGAGAGGGCAGGGCGGTCCATATTGCCGCCAGACCAACCGCCATCGTCATAGAGTTCAGGAACAGCTTCCCAACCTTCGCTGGCCTGGCTCAGTATATAGGCCGCACATGCCTCGCGCTGCGCATCGAGACTGTTAAAGTCCTGCTCCAGACCATCTTCGGTCGATTTGCGCGTGTAGATGGCGCAGCGCTTTCGAGTTTTTTTAGCTTCGGACATCGGCTGGTACTTTCGGTTTGTAGCCGCTTCGCTTTTTCAATCCAAAGAAGCGTGGCCCTGACCAATGCGCGCCCGTTATCTCGCGCGCAATATGACTGAGACTTGCATAACGCCGGCCTTCAAACTCAAAGCCATCATCGCAAACCAGCACATGATAGCTTTTATCATTCCATGATCGCACTAGCCTCGTACCGTTCTTCAAAGATATGCCGTGTGCGGGATCAGCTTTACCCGTTCGTTCGATACGATTTTGCAATCGTGCAATTTCTCGTTTGGTTACACCAGAGAGCCGGCCATGAACGCGCTCTTGCAATCGATTAGCGATTCCGCGTCGGAGTAGGTCGGGTCCGATATCGGGTGCAGAAGATCGAAAGGTATCTCGCCACATGGAACGCAGTCGGGCAGGGGGCATAGTTATGAGTTCAGCCAACTGCTGCTCGAGTCCGGTCATAATGCTGCCCGCTGCGTATCATGATCGGGCGCTTGTGTAATCTGGTAGGTGGTCCCGTCATCGGCCCGTTGTTCGCGTGCGAGGACAAATCCCTTTTTGCGAAGGCCAGTCAGGAATGCACGAACACTGTGCGGCTTCCACTTCGTTGCTTTGCAAATCTCATCAATGCTTGCGCCTTTGCCGCGATTGAGCAGGGCAATGACTTTTGCGGATTTGGTTTGTGGTTTTGATGGTGCCATTTTGGGTCTCCAGCTTGGCGCTGGACTATCCAGCGCTTCCACTGACGCGGGGCCGCAGATCGCTCAATAGAGCGGGCGGCGTGTCACGGCGTTCGCGCAACACCAACAGCAATGCTCGAATAAACACCGAAGTCCAGTCGTTTATTCGAGCAGTTAGAAAAGCTGCATGTGGACTTTCGAAAAGAGTCGAGCATGAGTAGGAGCATGGCTGATGATGACGAAATTGATCCGATCAAAGTGCGAACCGGACTATTTGCGCTGGTCACCGCAAGACTTGAAGATGCACATCAAATCGCAGTGAAAGGGCAAGCGGCCAGCGTCGGTAATCGCGATGTCAGCGGCTTGGTCATTGAACTGCGTTCGCTGCTCGACGAGATCAACGTCCAACTTGATGCGCTCGATTTGATGCACGATCGTTAGTTTCCGAATTTGAGCCGATTGCTGACTGTCTTCTTTCGAGTGGCCCCCTATCAAAGCTGCCGTTCGGCAAACGACCCAACTACAATCATACGGCAATCATTCGAAACTTCTTAGGCGTTAGATTTGTCGCCTGTCTGAACTGGCGCGTGAAAGAGCTTTGATCGCTATATCCAGCTTCGAGAGCAATTTCGGCGATTGGAAGGTCAGTTTCACGGAGCAGTCTTTGCGCTCGATCTACGCGCTGCTTGATGATCCATTGTCCCACATTCAGTCCGTAGATTTGCTGAAAACGCCGGTTCAATTTGAACTGCGACATGCCGGTTCTCTCTGCCATCTGTATAACCGAAGGGGGGGGCGGGAAAGTTGGTCAGCACCCAGTCAATTGCACCTGCCACATCGTCAAATTCACTGCGCGATACATTGGGAGATTGTAGATCTTTCGAAATACCGACGACGCCAATGATGTTGTGTTGATCGTCGAAAGTCGGTTGCTTTGCGGTCAAGCACCAGCCAACTGTCCGGTTCGGATAAACGTGCATTTCCAGCCGTTGCACGATGGATTGGCCTGTTCGCACAACCGATCGGTCCTGCTTCTCGTAGCTGCTGCCCAACTGTTTGCCGAGTATTTCAGACGGGAGGCGACCGATCAGCTGCGATTTGTCCGTGCGACCGGACCGTTCGACAAGCGTTGTGTTCGCTGTTGCGGGAGTATTTATGATTGTTTCCGGCTACGTCAACAGACGCCTCTCCAACTGACAGCTAAAGTTCGCTTCTCTAATTGGTTTTTATCAAATTCCCTGTTTGGTTACTGGTTATCATCTGGGTCACGCTTCTTTGCGCAGTCTATGAAGATAGCTGCATGCATGTATAAGATTGGTTATCGGAGTGCTTTGCTTTCGGACACGCTTTGTTGGCGCAGCGGACATAAACGGCATCATCCCCATACCAACATCCAGATGCGGTGGAGGATGACGGCTAACTTTCTAGCAACGGCCACGGTTGCACGCCGTCCTTTGGTTTTAACCAAATGCATGCCCCGTGTCTTGAGCGGGGACATGGCGCTTGCTCTACTCAGCAGCAAATTTGCTGCTGAGTAGAGCGCCGAGCGGACATCTGCATCACCAGCTTTGAATATACGTCGGTGGTTATCACTATCGCCTAACTGGAAGCGCCCGGGTGTTAGACCGAAGTGCGCTCCGACAAGCCGTAGCGAGGTAAATCGCGATGGATCATCAATGGCTGCCTTGAAGTTCAAGGCTGTCACCGCTCCAACACCGGGCGCTGTCACCAACAGTATACAGGCCGGGTCTTGGGAAGTGAGCAGCTTCACACGCCGATCAAGTTCCTGATAGCTGGCAAGTAACACCTGCTGCGCATCCAGCATCTGCAGAAGCGCAAAGACCAGAGCATCATCGGCTGTACTGCTTCGTCAAAGCTGTGATGGGCCAGCGCAGATGGGAAACGGATGCCAAACACCTTGAGCAACCCGCGTATCTCGTTCTCCAGATCAATGCAGGGGCGTAACATTGCCTTGCGGCTCGTCAGCAATGTTCGGACGTAGTGGCTTTCTTTGCTCTTCATATGTACCGGGAGATATCAACCCGAACGCACCACTTGTGCAATAGCCTTGTATTCATAACCTTAAGATAAACGATTTGAATGGTTCATCATGAAAAATTTCCTGACGCAGATTGCGATAGCTTTGTACATCGTTTCGGCCCTTGCAGGGTGCAACGTTGTCATAGACAATGACATCATTGAAATGGACGACGTTTCAGTAGATGCCTTCTCTGAAAAAGAAGAGCAACTCACTCAGATCGATAGTTTGATTACTCCAATTGAACTAGTCGAAAATGATGATGAGTATATGCGGTATAGACTTCGAGGAAATGGCAAGTATCTATTTATAGAAGGGACCATTAGCTCAAGGTTTCCATGGAAACTCGAGCAAATACTTAATCACTCATCGGGCATTGAGTGGCTGATCTTAACTAATGTCCCAGGAAGCATAGATGATAGAGCAAATCTAGAAGGAGCTAGAATAGTTCGTCAGCATAGCATTAACACCTACATTCCGCAGGGTGGCTCGGTCGCATCAGGTGGAACTGATCTATTTGCTGCTGGAGTAGAACGAGTTGCTTTTGAAGATGCGAAAATTGGCGTCCATTCTTGGGGCGGTACAAATTGGAAAGGCGAGATGATAGAAGGGAAAGGTTTTCCCAAAAACCACCCAGATCACCAACCCTATCTAAATTATTACAAGGAAATGGGTATTCCAACAGATTTTTATTGGTTTACACTTGAAGTGGCTGGTGCTCACGATATTCATTACATGAACTTTGGAGAAATCGAAAGGTTCCAACTAGCCACCGAAATACGTTCTAGACGTAAATGATTGAGATATCTTCGAAATGAATAGATACAACTGGTGGTTGTGATAATACCTGCAAACTCCCTTTAAATTTTGAAATATAAGACTCCGCAAGTCTTTAAGAGTTGGATTTCTTATGGCGGAGGATGTGCAATAGTAGGGCGCAAGATCACATCGCCGATACGATTTTAGACGCGGTGAAATGGGCTAAATTGGAAATATTTTCCGGCGAAGTCAAAAATTACTATGCTGAATGCGGTAAAGAAATTCCTAAAGCCTGGCACCAGGTCTCATCAAATACAATGACGATGGTCGCCAGTCAGCCAGTTCGTCAGGCTGCTCAGATTTGTTGAACGTAGACCGGCCTGAAAGCAAGGACAACCGACTACTTTAATCGTAGCTTTTAAGATCATTTTTCGGCAAGTTTCGGTTCAGATACTCTATCAACAAGCGAACCTTGGGCGATAGTTGTCGATTATGCGGATAAATGGCCCAGATACCGTCATCTGATGTACGGAAATTATCAAGAATTGCTACCAACCGACCAGACTCCAATTCGGCTTTGACATAATAGTCTGGGAGTTGAATGATCCCGATCCCCTTTAGCGCTGCATCAACCAATGATGCTCCGCTATTGCATCGGATATTCCCGGTAATGGGGATGTGGCGAGATTTTCCGTTTTCTTCAAATCGCCAATAGTCAAAGGTACCTCGCAGACAATTATGCTGTTCTAATTCGGACAGTGCATGGGGCGCACCATGTATCGCAAGATAGGAAGGAGCGGCACAGGCGTAATAGGTGCGATACGATAGCCTCTTGGCCATCATCGTGCTGTCTTCCAACTGACCCAGGCGGATTGCAAGGTCATAGCTTTCAGCTACCAGATCAAGCAATTGATTGGTCAGAGTCAGATTCACTCGAAGCTCCGGATAGCGGGCGACAAAGTCATTCACCAATGGTGCAATTCTGGTTTCACCAAATGTGATGGGGGCAGTCAGATTCAATATGCCTTTTGGAGTTTGGTGCAGGTCAGTGATCGCGCGTTCAGCTTCCAGTAATCCATCAAGCACCTGCCGACAGTGATTATAGTATATTCGGCCGGTTTCCGTGATCGAAACCTTCCGAGTGGTACGATAAAACAACTTCACTGCTAGCCGGTTTTCCAGCGCGCCGATCTGACGGCTAACTTGAGCTGTGGAAATTCCCAATCGCTTTGCAGCGCCCGTAAAACTCTTCGCTTCCGCGACGCCCACAAACTCCGAGATACCTTCCCAGTCGAACATTGGGATTTCTCCATTGTTACTATACTGTAATAGTAAATTGCTTAACAATACGATTATATTATCATAGGAATGGTGTAAATTCAAACTATCACCACCTTACACGTGGAGTTTTTTTACAACCAAAAACAAAGCGAGACCTCATGGCCGAAATTATAAAATCCAAAGCTGCCGTTGCTTGGGCAGCCAACCAACCGCTCTCAATTGAAGAGATTGATGTAATGCCACCAAAAAAAGGAGAGGTTCGAATACGAATAATCGCCACGGGTGTTTGTCATACCGACGCCTTCACATTGTCTGGCGATGACCCGGAAGGTATTTTCCCTGCGGTGCTCGGTCATGAAGGTGGAGGAATTGTCGAATCCATTGGTGAGAGTGTAACCAGCGTTGCTGTTGGCGATCACGTAATCCCTCTTTACACCCCTGAATGTGGGACATGTAAGTTTTGCACGTCTGGCAAAACCAATCTTTGCCAGAAAATTCGCGAGACCCAAGGCAATGGCTTGATGCCCGACGGCACCAGCCGATTCTATAAGGACGGTAAGCCAATCTTCCACTATATGGGTTGCTCGACATTTTCCGAATACACAGTGCTTCCTGAAATCTCACTAGCTAAGGTCAACCCCAAGGCACCATTGGAAGAAGTATGTTTGCTCGGTTGCGGCGTAACTACCGGCATGGGCGCTGTGACGAACACCGCCAAGGTTGAAGAAGGATCGATTGTTGCGATCTTTGGAATGGGCGGCATTGGCCTTTCGGCTGTGATTGGTGCGGCGATGGCAAAGGCTGGCCGGATCATCGTGATCGATATTAACGAAAGCAAATTTGATCTAGCGCGAAAACTGGGTGCGACCGATTGCATCAACCCCAAAGACCATGATCAACCGATCCAAGATGTCATCGTTGAGCTAACCGATGGCGGCGTTGATTATTCGTTTGAATGTATTGGCAACGTCAATGTCATGCGCTCGGCACTGGAATGCTGTCACAAAGGCTGGGGTGAATCAGTCGTGATCGGCGTTGCCGGAGCAGGCCAGGAAATCTCAACACGCCCGTTCCAACTCGTAACCGGGCGTGTGTGGCGCGGCTCAGCTTTTGGCGGTGTCAAAGGTCGCTCGGAATTGCCGGATTACGTTGAGCGCTATCTTCAAGGTGAATTCAAGCTCGATGATTTTATTACCCATACGATGGGACTTGAAGACATTAACGAGGCGTTCGACCTAATGCACGAAGGCAAGAGCATTCGAACGGTCATTCACTTCGATAAGTAAACAAACGTTGCGATTGCGCCAATCGCGGCGCGATCATATGAGCCAAAGAAAGATGTGGGATGAAACTGGAGAATACGAGGGCTCACAAGAGTTTTGGTGGCTGGACAAAGCATTATATACACCGCTCGAACGTGCTGAACTGCGACATGAAATTTGCGATTTATTTGCCTCCCCGAACTGCAAACGATCAAAAGGTGCCTGTACTATATTGGCTTTCAGGCCTGACCTGTACCGATGAGAACTTCATGCAGAAGGCTGGCGCACAGCGCATCGCCGCCGAGCTTGGTATTGCAATTGTCGCACCGGACACCAGCCCGCGCGGCTCAGATGTCCCTGATGATGATGGGTATGAGCTTGGCCAAGGAGCTGGCTTTTACGTCAATGCGACGCAGGCTCCCTGGAACCGTCACTACCATATGTACGATTATCTGTTGGATGAACTGCCCCAGTTAATCGAAGCGACTTTCCCAGTCAGTGACAAACGATCAATCTTTGGTCACTCGATGGGCGGTCATGGCGCATTGGTTCTCTCCCTGCGTAATCCCGATCATTTCAAATCTGTCTCAGCTTTTAGCCCCATCAGCAATCCAACAAACTGTCCTTGGGGTCAAAAGGCATTCACAGCATATCTTGGCGACGACACCGCCAAGTGGGCCGAATATGATGCGGTTCTATTGATGGATGGTGCGACCGACTTTACACCTATGCTCGTCGATCAAGGCGGAACTGATGAGTTTTTGAAAGAGCAACTGAAACCTGAAGCCCTTGAAGAAGCAGCGTTAGCCAGCGGTTATACCTTAGAACTTAATCGCCGCGAGGGTTATGATCATAGCTACTATTTTATCGCTAGCTTTATGGAAGATCATTTGCTGTTTCATGCTCGGTATTTGAACACATAGCGCACGTCTGTATTTTGGCTGTACCAGTAAACTCTGCGCAATTTTGGCGCTTTTAAGGGCTAACAATGAATGGCATCACTTTGATGGACTGCCGCTTGGAGCTGTTGTGTTTCTCAGCCTCGTCCACGTACTTGCCGATATGTTGCGATGAAAATGCCATATGCTGCAAAAGTACTGGCTGTCTTTCACTGATGCTATTTCGTTCAGCTATGTCTTTCTTGGTCTCCTTCCCAAGATCGTATTGGGCACGCGCTCCTTTCCGGACACTCTTGGCAGCGTGGCAGACATCCTGCAGCACAGTCCTTTTCAACCGTTGTTGATCGGTCTTGAAGTGTTCTAGTGCCAAAGGCCCTGACCACGGACAAATCGTTCAAGAGTAGGCATTCTACATTAGGTCCAAACCTTGCTGATTTTTCATACTGGTAGTTACCGGTGAAAGTGAACCATTCAGTTGAATGGCGTACTGCTCTGCTAAAAATAGTATATGCCGTCATGAACGGGGGGTAGGAACAATCGTGGCTCTACTAAGAGCAATCTCGTTGCCGCTCTCATCAACCAAAGCCACCTTCAGCAGTTTTCCAGTTTCTTTGTCCCTGATCTGGATAGGTGTTTCTTCTTCAAGCGCGTATTTCTCGCCCCATTGAGAGAGTGCCAAGAGCGTCAGCGCCAAGTCATTGCCCATGGGAGTGAGAACGTAGGCGTTGCGAGCCCGGCTCCCTGGCTCCTGATATGGCCGCTTCTCCATGAGCCCGTGTGCCACCAACTTGGCTAATCGGTCGGTAAGCATCGATCGCGGTGCGCCCAAATCAGCGCGCATATCATCATATCGCCGAACTCCGTAAAATGCTTCGCGCAAAATTAGCATGGTCCACTTGTCGCCTAAAAGTTCGGCGGATTGGGCCATCGGACACAATTCTTTTGGAACAGCGGCGCGTCGGCGGACAGAATTTTTTGAGGTTGAGTTTGACATTCGGTATCAGGTAGCGCATATGAGGCTGAATTCAAAATACGGTATCAGCTAGGTAGAGATGTAATGAAAACCAGTCAATCAAACCCTCACGTCGTCATCATCGGCGCTGGCCCAGCCGGGCTAGCGACAGCAAAGGCCATGCTGGACGCGGGGTTCACTGTCAGCGTCTTTGAGAAAAACAACGATGTGGGAGGGATATGGAATCCCGCAGCAGAAAATTCGCCAATGTATAATTCGGCGCATTTCATAGCGTCGATCGGTCTATGGACGTCGCACTTCGAAGGGTTCCCATTCCCACCCGGTACGCCGCATTACCCAAGCAATTTACAAGTATTTAACTATCTGAAATCATTCGCCGAAGCTGAAAATCTATATAAGTATATCGAGTTCGATACGCAGGTCACTAATATTTCACCGATCGGCCAGAACCGCTGGCAAATCGAAGCATCAAGCAGAACTTTTGAAGCAGATGTTGTGATTGTATGCAGCGGCACCCTTTGGACGCCCGTCACACCGCATTTTCCCGGCGAGTTTGACGGCTCGGTGCGACACGCACAAACTTACAAGGATCCTTCTGAGTTCGAAGGCAAAAATGTCCTAATCGTCGGGTGCGGCAATTCCGGTGTAGATATTGCTTGTGATGCCGCGCGTACTGCAAAGAGCACATATTTGAGTATGCGCAGGGGCTATTGGTTCTTTCCAAAATTTGTCATGGGACAGCCACTGAGCGAGTTTTTCGCAAGCGACGAAGACAAGCCGGAATGGATGGCAGGGCTCGATTTTCCTAAATTGCTCGAGCTCGTCGCTGGCGATCCAAGTAAGTTCGGATTGCCGCGTCCGGACCATGCGCCTTTGGCGAGTCACCCGATTATGAATTCCGAGATTTTGCACCATTTTGGTCATGGGCGAATCTCACCACGTGGCGAGATCGAAAAATTGGACGGTCGCAAGGTTCTCTTCGAATCAGGTGAAGTCGACCAAATTGATGAGATTATTTGTGCGACAGGGTATCAGACAGACTTGCCTTTCCTCGCCGATAACCTGGTCGAGATGAATGGCGGTACTCGTCCTGATTTGCTGATGACAGCTTTTCACCCGAGCGCCGCGAACCTCTATTTCAACGGTATGATCGAAACCAATGGCGGGGTATTTGGATTGTTTTCGAAACTCGCAAACTTGCTTGCGTCGATAATCGCCGCCCGCGCCGAGGGTCGCCTGAGTGACGCGGAATTGTCGCGTATGGTGACAGAGGCTGACGCGATTTCCAAAACACCAGGCAAAATCCAATCTGCGAGACATGTCGGATATGTAGATACAGCGCTCTTGGTCAAAGCCATGATGAATTTTCAATCGCAGTTGCACCCGAAAGCGTGACACCAAATCAAATTGAAAGGAATAGAAAATGACGCGATCGCAATCCAAGGCTGTTCTTTTTTCGGCCATCGCCGCACTAGGCTTGGTTGGATGCGCAAATTCTTACGCTCTCCCGTTAGATCGGGAAGTAGCTAAAGAAGTGCAGTTTCCAAGCACGCCTGCGACTCAGCTCGCCGAAGATTTGCTGAATTCATATAGCGGTGAGGTCATGGTCGGGCATGTGAAGCGCTCCTATCTTTTTGCCAAGGCATTTGCAGAGAAAGAACAATCTACATTCGATGAAGAACTCGTATACATTGCCTTACTCTTGCACGATCTCGGGCTTGAAGATCCATATGACAAAGGCGGGGATTTTGAGCAAAATGGTGCTCAAGGGGCCTATGATATGTTGTCGCAAGTAGGGCGCATTGAACTCGCCGACGATGTCAAAAATGCAATTAATTTACATACTGACCCCGCCACGGCACAACATCAAAGATATGAATATGCACTCGTTGCCAGAGGTGCGCTGGCCGATGTGGTTGGTGCGGGGCTGGATCAGCTTCCTCCTGAAAAGGTTTCCGAGATCGTAAGTCGATATCCACGAGCTGGGACCAAAGAATTGTTGATTGCGATGCTTGAACGCCAAGCCAGGTTCAAACCCGATTCTCGCATCGGTCAAACCTACTCACAAGTGCCGGTGAGCGACTTGATCAGACGGTCACCATTTGAAGACTAGGGGGCTGGAATGTCAAACATAATTCTAAAGCTGCCACGTGACTGTTTTTCAAAACAGCAAATCGATCAAATGGCCAGTAAAATTACCGATGCCGCAAACGCTGCGGAAGGTAATCTTGATGACCCCAAAAACCATCTGCCAAGCTGGTTGTTTGTTGAAGATATCGACGCTCAGCACTTGTATATAGACGGCAAGCCTGTTTACCCGAATGTTCTCCCCATCGTTGTGATGCTCTTCCAACCTGAAGGCGCGCTGGATATCCAGCGTCAAACGCAACAAGCAGAACGCATTGATCGAGACATTCGATCTGTGATCGGTCCCGTTGCAGACCAAGTTCAGATTTCTTGTATCATGCTGGACGTCCCGGGTGATCACTGCGGTGGAAGCGGTGCAATTTGGCGTTTGCCGCAAATTGCGGCGATTGCCGGGTTTCAACACCTGACTCATTTGGTGAAGGCCGCATGAGTCTGGAACGTAAATCAAGCAAACAATCTACTCCAAGCCGTTTCTCTCAATTCTTTAAGGGCGTGGAAATAGAAGTGCTGACCGAGAATGTAAGATTGTCGGCAGCGATTGAAGCGCTGTCAAAGCGCGTTAGAATTCTGGAGGTTCTATAGAAATGATCACTCTTTTTGGTGCTGTGTCACCGAATGTACAAAAGGTCGCTATTCTTCTCTCGGAGTTGGGGTTGGAGTATGAGATCAAGTTGATTGACCTAGAACGGGGCGAGCAGAGTAAGGCGCCGTTTCTGCGACAATCGCCAAACGGCCGTGTACCAATGATCGAAGATTCTGCAACCGGAGCTAGCATATGGGAGTCCGGTGCAATATTGCAGTATCTTTGCGAGACCTATGATACGGCTGGACGATTACTGCCATTGAGCGGACATGTTCGATTTGAGGTGCTACAATATGTGTTCTTCCAGGCCGCAAATATCGGACCAGCTCTTGGCCATCTCAACGCACAATTGTCCGCTGATGCAGATGCACGGGTGCCGGCAATGCGCGACAAGTTTCTGCAAGAAGCCATTCGTTTAATGGGAGTGCTGGAGCGGCTGTTAGAGGGCGGCAATCACTATCTTGCAGGCGAATACTCGATTGCTGACATCATGCATTATCCCTGGCTAAAGCCGGCTTTCGATATGGGGTTTTCAGCGGTAACCGAGAGCGTTGCGTTGTCGACGTGGTTGAACAGAATTGAAAGTCGCCCGGCGATCAAAGAAGGGATGCAAGCTTTTGCTATGTAAGATAGACCTGCCGAGGGGATCGATAGGCTCTCTCAGAGTGTTGTCAGGCGAACCCGGAGCACTTGTCAATTGTCCGACGTTAGCCCAATCTCAATATCATCACTGTTGATTCTCGCCCCATCACCGTTGACAATTTCCAACTGCACCGGCCGTCCGGTTGAGCGTTCGACAATGTCATGGCGCCTGCCTGGTGGAAGAGAGCGGTTTCCCCATTGAAGCAGCGCGAGCATCACAATGCCTAGCTCGCGCCCACGGGCGGTCAGTACATAGGCCAAGCGTTTTCGATCATTGTGTTCTTGATAGAGTTGTCTCTTCATTACTCCTATGGCCACCAATTTTTGTAGTCGATCAGTGAGGACTGAACGCGAAATCCCTAAGTCCTCGCGAATGTCGTCATAGCGTGTTACGCCATAGAAGGCTTCCCGCAATATGAGCAACATCCAGCGGTCTCCGACCAAATTGGCAGCGACAGCCATCCCGCAATCATCGACACTCACAGGCGCTCTGCGTTTCATGGAATCAATATCTGAGTTTGACATAGATACTCAGATATACTATCTCTTCCTGAGTCGCAAATAAAGACTCAGGAAGAGATAGTGGAATTATGGCTAAAGTGATTAACGAACGTTCGAAACGAGCCAGCGATCATGCGCATTGGGAAATTGATCCTTGCCGCTGACAAACTCTCACAAACCTCAGGAAAACTGCGAACAAGCCGGCGCGTAGGCTATGTGGATTTCGGCAAGCTGATGGCCGCCTTTGATCATATGGAAGCTGCAAAGGCGGCAGCATGAAACGTAGAAAGGAAGTATCAATTGCCCAACATAATCGTGAAGATACCAAAAGGCTCATTGTCTCCATCCCAACTTGATGATGTCGTTGCTGGAATTACCGAAGCAGCGCGTAAGGCAGAGGGCATTCCAGACACTCCAGAAAAACGTGCACTGATATGGGTCATGGTCGATGAATTGGAACCAGGCCGTATATATGCTGGCGGCAAGCAAGCTCAACCAGCGGTAATTCCTGTTGTAGTGCAGATTTACCCTCCTGAGGGCGTGCTTGATCAATCACGTCGTGAGGGTCTGGCCAGTGACATTGCTGATGTTGTGCGAGCCAGCTTCGGCGAAGATGTCAATAAGCTAATGGTGTCTTGCATGATGCTTGATGTTCCCGACGCCACGTGGGGAATAAACGGTCAACTATGGAGTTTACCTCACTTTGCTAGGGCGGCGGGTTACCAGCACCTCCAAAGCATCACCTAATTTGTATAGAAAGGCAAAACTATGTCACGATTAACTCTTTTGCTCGTTTTTAAGATTATCTTCTCGCTGGGGACACTTGTGCTGCCCTTCCTCATTTTACCGGCGGATCGGGTCGCTGACATGCTCGGTACCGAACCGATGCCCTTGCTCTACAAGCTTTATGGGGTTGGCATATCTGCGATTCTGGTAGGATACGCCTCGGCTATTCCGGCCGCGCAAAGAGGGGAGCTACCAAGCGGCATTCTTCTGATGGGCCTGGTGTCGAATGCAGGCGGAGCCTTGACCCTTTTTGCTTTCCAGGTTGAGGGTGTCGCGGCAATTCTTGGTGGTGTGTTTGCAGGTATCGCGTTTGCTTTGCTCACGGCGCTGCTTGCACCGCAGGTCATGCTTCGTTCACTGACCGGACGGGATATGGGATCAGTGTAAAAGCGTCTGACAGCTACATTCATCGCCGAGATTTGCGAGCAGCCCCATCTCGGCGATGATGCCGACTGAACCTGCAACAAGATCAGGCCAGCTAGCCGAAGCTATTTATAGAGTTCAGTCAATTCTAAAAAGCTGATTGAATGAGCTGGTACGGAAAGAAGAAGCCTTCAGAAAGGCTCAGCGTCTTTTTGCAGCGAATTGAAATGTTGACTTTGGTTGAATGTGTTAGAAAAGCGGACTTCGGCATCAGGCCCAACGATGATCGTTCCCGAGAATAGATTACCTTAGTTCACGGATCCCGCTCACCGCTCAGGATGTACATGTATCTCTATGTCAGCGGCCGCGACCTCTGTACCACAGGCGATTATGAGGCCGTCATGTTCGTTGCTACCGGTCTCGCGTTCAACCGGTTCGTGTTGCTGACCGGATGAGAGGTCGCAGTTTCCTCACTTATAACACCGCAAGCACGATGGTGCCGAGTTCGCGACCACGAGGTGTCAAAACGCAGGCAAGGCGTTCCCAATTTTTTTCCTCGCGGTAGTGATGCTTAGCCATGACTCCGTTTGCTACCAATCTCTGCAAGCGCTCAGTCAGAGCAGGGCGTGGAATGCCAATATCGGCATGGATGTCGTCGTAACGCGTAACGCCATAGAAAGCATCACAAGATGAAGAGCATCGAGCGATCTTCGATGAGATCAGCTGCAGCCGCCATTCCCCGATCGTCAATGTCGACGGGCGTCCGCCGCTTCAGGGAATTGAAATCTGAGTTTGACATTGAAACTCAGATAAGTCATTTATACCTGAGTCGTAAATTAGGACTTAGGATGGATTGATGAAGAAGATACGAGTTGGGGTCATTGGTGCAGGACCAGCAGGTCTTGCAACGGCGCGTGCGTTGAGAGACGAGGGCCATGATGTGTGCGTGTTTGAGCGCAATGACAAGGTTGGCGGCATTTGGGATATCGATGCCTTCGGGACGCCAATGTACAATTCTGCGCATTTTATCTCGTCAAAAGGAAGATGGACTTCTCACTTTGCGGGTCATCCGTTTGCGGATGATACACCCGAATATCCAAGCCATGCCCAAGTACACTCATATCTGAAAACTTTTGCCGAAACCGAAGGCCTTATTTCTTTAACCCGATTTAACTGCAGAGTTGACCGCTGCACACAAATTGAAGGCGGCGGGTGGCGTGTTGAAGGGACCGACTTCGATGAAGATTTTGATGCCATAGTAGTATGTAGCGGAACATTGTGGGAAGCCGTTATGCCCAAGATTGAAGGAAAATTTTCTGGATCAATCCGCCACAGTCAGACTTACAAAGATCCAGAAGAGTTTCGGGACAAGAACGTCTTAATAATTGGGGCCGGAAATTCAGGTGTCGATATTGCCTGTGATGCCGCTCGCGTCGCAAACAGTGCATATTTGAGCGTCCGTCGAGGATATTGGTTTCTGCCAAAATTTGTAATGGGCCGTCCGATTGATGCATTTTTCGCCGATGGTGCAGAGATGCCAGAATGGATATCGCCTCCCGATTTTAGCGCATTTGTTGCCATGGTGGCGGGCAATCCAAAACAGTTTGGGTTGCCTGAGCCGGATCATGCGCCGTTAGCCAGCCATCCGATTATGAACAACGAAATTCTTCAACATATGGGTCACGGTCGCATCAAAGCACGCGGCGATGTTGTGAAATTTGAGGGTAAAAATGTTCAATTTGAATCTGGTGAAATTGATCAAGTAGATGAGATTATATGTGCAACGGGATACCGAGCAGGTGTTGATTTTCTGCCGGATGGCTTGCTGGATTTTCAAGGTGGCACGCGTCCTGATCTGAAGATGTGCGCATTCCATCCCAGCGCAGAGAACATCTATTTCAATGGAATGATTGAAACAAACGGAGGCGTTTTCGGGCTTTTTGATCGGTTTGCAAAGTCACTCGCTAGCCTCATTAACAAAAAGGCTAACGGGACGCTCAGTAGCGACAACTATACCAAGTTAATCTTGGAAGCGGACGCCAAAGCGAAAACAACGGGGAAGATCAATTCTTCGAGGCATTTTGGATATGTCGACACCGCAAATTTTCTGTCCGCACTCGATTACCTCGACAGTCAACTCCACTTACCAAACTAATTTGTCGAAATTTTGAAAGGATCTAACTTATGCTTTTCCAAAAAAACCAGATCGTATTGCTGGGTGTCAGTATAGTAATTGCTTTGACTCCGGCCCATGCAATTCAAGCCTCTCCCAAGCAGGATGAAGCACTGATTGCAATACAAACAGAAATCGCTGCCCAAATTCCTCGGACCGAGGCGACTTTGGCTGCAGAATCGTTGCTCGAAGCCTTTAGCGGGGATGTAATGGTGGCACATGCAAAACGTTCATATCTGTTCGCTGCAGCATTTGCGGAGCGAGAGGGTCGAAAATTTGATCAAGAGGTCGTCTATATTGCTTCACTTCTGCATGATCTGGGCCTTGAAGACCCTTTCGATGGTCAGGGTGATTTTGAAACAAATGGAGCGGCCGCTGCACGCAGTTTCCTTATCGAGAAAGGTTTTGATGCGATTTCTAGAGACGTAGAACAGGCAATCGATTTGCATACTAATCCAGCGACACTAAATCACGCGCGCTATGAATATGCTTTGGTTGCACGTGGCGCATTGGCGGATGTTGTTGGAGCCGGCCTTGATACAATCGATCCGGCGAAAATTGCTAAAATCGTTCGGGCTTACCCAAGAGCAGGTACCAAGTCGCTGTTGATTGCGATGCTGGAACGTCAAGCGGCAGCAAAGCCCGATTCCAGAATCGCCAAAACGTACAAAAGGCTCCCGGTTAGCGATCTGATCCGCAAGGCTCCTTTCTCGGAGTAAGAATTATAGTGTCTTATCTTCGTTTCAACCAATCAGATACTATCCAAAGGATCGAAAATGACTCCATTGACGCTCATACTGGTTTTGAAGGTCTCTGTAACAATGCTGACAATAGTAGTTCCGTTTCTCTTTTTCTCTAGGGGAAAAATTGATGTGTTGTTGGGCATGAGATCTGAATCATCGACGCTCTATCGCCTTTATGGGGTGGGGATACTCGCTTTGCTGGTGGCCTATGCAGGGGGCATTTATCAAATTGCTCAAGGGGACCTGCCGGTTGGAGTAATCGCAATGGGACTGGTTTCAAATTTCGGGGGTACGGCGACGTTAATTCTAACAGGCGGCTTCAAGCGAAACAAATTCCACACCTTCTTTTTCGGATTTATCGCGCTTTGCTTAGCGTTTGTTGCCTTGAATCCAGAGGTATCGATTGTGCCTATATACTAATGTCATTTCTTGCGCCCAGTGCAGTCGAAACTAGATAGATCGAGAACGGCCCGGAAAATCGATGTCACTTTTCTACGGACAGAGCGGCATTCCTTTGGGGGTAGTAGAAGGGTAGCGTAGAATGGGTTGTTGCAGAGAGAAGCTAATCTTAGATGCGTGATTTGAAACGGCTCAAATCGGGCCGATAGCGAACAGCCTGCTCTAGGTAGTTCAAGACCGGAAAGCTGACAGAATGTTCAAATGGATAAGTAACCTATCCCGGGGTGGAATCGTGTCCTGTCAAACTCATGCCAATCCATAGACTTATGAATAGAAAAACTTATGTCATTAGACGTTATAAAGAAAACATGAGATCAGCTGCTACCAAGATATTGCTGACATCGGACGACCGCATTTGAAACGGGTGCTCGTTGCAGGAGATCATTGAAATGACAATCATCCTCTATGGATCCAAAACTTCCTTCTATACCGGCAAGGTCCGGGCTTATCTGGACTGGAAAAAGATCGAATATGAAGAAGTCCTTGCAACTGCCGAAATCCATCGGGACATTATCGTTCCTATCGTAGGACGATCCGTTATACCGATTGTGAAGACTGAAGCTGGCGACATTCTTCAGGATAGCAGTTGTATAATTGATTATTTTGAATCGAAAAACGGCGGCCCATCCGTCTTTCCCGAAGGTCCCCGCCAGTTAATGGTTGCACTGTTACTCGAGCTGTTCGGCGACGAATGGCTGACCATTCCTGCTATGCACTATCGTTGGCACTATAATGAGCATTGGGCCTATCGCGAATTTGGTGCAACCGCTTCCCCTGATGCGAACCCAGAAGAACAATATGAGCTTGGAAAAAAGCGTGGAGAATTGTTCAAGGGATTTTGTTCAATCCTTGGAATCAACGAACTAACAATACCGGCAATAGAGAAAAGTTATGAGGCGCTGCTTGCTGAACTTGACGCGCATTTTTCCGCCTATGATTATCTGCTTGGATCTCGCCCATCAATCGGAGATTATGGGTTGATTGGCGCTTTCTATGCGCACTTATACCGTGATCCTGCTTCCGGTAAAATCATGAATCGGCTTGCCCCTTGCGTTGTCAGATGGGTGGAGAGAATGTTGGATGCCAAGGCTGCCCCGCCTGGCTCATTTCTTCCCGATGACGAAGTTCCTGCTACGCTAGTACCGATTCTTGAACGCTTGATGGCAGAGCTAATGCCTTGGCTTCAGGAAACGGCGGAAATTTTCGAGACTTGGGCAAGCGAAAACCCAGATGCGGAAATACCGCGTTTGGTCGGTATAGCCAACTATACTATCGAGGGCGTTTCTGGACAGCGCGCTGCATCACCTTTTAGCCTTTGGATGCTCCAGCGCCCGCAAGCGCATTATGAGCAACTGGATCAGCTTCAAAGGAAATCAGTTGATCAAATGTTGGACAGGATCGGTGGTATTGATGCATATCGCTACTTCCGGGCTGGTCCAAAATTGATATTCGAAGATTACAAGATCAAACTGGCTTGAACCAGAAAAAAGCCACTGAGCTCAAGGACTAACTCTCAATGAAAGGAAGAATCTGACCATGAATAAATATCTTTCGATTTTTCCATGCCTGCTTTGGCGTATATCTCTTACGTGCCATCCATCTTTCCTTTCTCAAGATAAATAGCCGTAACCCTAACTGCCAAACCGGACACAAGAGCAGCCCAGTAAATCACAAGCGATTGGAACGCTGTTCTTTCATTTTTTGGTGTGGGTTCGGATTCCTGCGAATCCTGATTGCGGCAATATTTGATAAAGGCAGTCATCCCTACTGATGAAGTAACTAGAGCAGTTCTTCAATAAATAGTGCGATCAACATGGACTGATTTGTAACTCCCGCTTTCAAATAAATCTGACTGAGCTGCGAGCGTACTGTGCCAGCAGCCACATCACGCATTTCTGCAATTTCGGATACGCTGCATCCTTTTATAGCAAATAGAGCTACTTCCGCTTCTCCCGCTGACAATTGCCACTCTTGAAAACGCAGATTGGCAATATCAGCAAGTGCCCCCCTTGCAACAGCTAGCGCATCGTCTCGCTTCCGAGCCTCGGCCATCAATCTGCGCGTATGGCGAGCACCTATAATCACACCAGCAAATAGTATCACTGCCACAATGCATTCCACGACATCTTCGAACGTCGTGGTTCCATTTTCGTCGGAGAGAATAAAATCATCAACGCCATCCACGACGAAGAAGATTGCAGCAATGGCTTGCAACGCTACAATAGCGATCGCAACGACCACCTCACGGCTTTGCAACGAAGGCTTCCTCACTTCGGTCTTTGGTTCCATCAGAGTTCATAGCACTCCTGCTTATTGGCTAGTGTTTGAGCTCCTGCTTATGGCGAAAAAATGTCGCTCAGAATACCCCCTTTCCAGCAATGATTGTCAAAAAACGCTGAAAATCGGTCGTATTCTCGCGCAGTTTTCAATCGTTGTTCCCTCAGAAAGTCCAATGCACGGCGCCAGGAATCTAGTTTATATGAAAACCAAGAAGATCGTGTTCACATTGCATATGCTCGGGCAAGCAGGCACCGAGCGGGTCGCGTGCATCCTCGCCAGTGGTTTCGCAAAGGCTGGATATGATACCACGATGATAATATTCAGCGACAACGGTGGGGCTGCGAAAGCGATGTCCGAGTTGTTAGACAAGCGGGTTAACAAAATTGTTCTGGGCCAAGGCTCCGGCTCGAGATCCAAGGACCTTATACGATTTCTGCCAAAATGTAGCGCCTGCTTGAAGCAAATACGGCCTGATTTTGTGATGTCGACAGGAAATCATATGAACTTGATAACTGCGATTGCCACTCAGCGGTCGGGAATTGAAACAAAGCTCATACTGAAGGCAACTAATCCGATAATTCACAAGCAACATCGAGGTATAAAAGGCGCAGCCCGGAAGTTAGGGTATCATCTTGCTTTCCATCGTGCCGATATGGTTCTCACTCTAAGCGATGCTGAACGCAAACAGCTGCTTTTGTCCTTCCCGAGAATAGAGGATAAAGTCCGAAAAGCGATAAACCCTTATGTGACACCCGCAATGCTACAAGCATCAAACTATGTGCCATCTTCTGTGGAAACCAAAATTGTTCTCGGCGTAGGCAGGTTTCAAAAACAGAAAAGATTTGATCGGTTAATCCGGGCCTTTGCTTTGGTGAAAGACTCCGCTGCGAAATTGGTGATTCTGGGAGATGGCACAGAGAGGCCCGCGTGCGTGGAATTGATCGAAGAACTGGGCATCGCTCATAGAGTCTTTTTACCGGGCTTTGTAACTGACGTTGCTAGCTGGTATAAGCGGGCGAGCGTTTTTGTTCTATCATCTGACTACGAAGGACTTCCAGCCGTTATATTGGAGGCATTGGCTGGCAATTGCCCCGTTTTGTCCACCGATTGCTTTCCTGCGGTTCACGATATTCTGGAGCCGTTGGATCACTGTAAGATTATCGCTCCTCCTTCCCCTGAAAACATAGCGGAACATATTGATACCATCCTCGGCAAACAGACAGTTGGGAATCTGGCACATGCTGCCAATGAATATTCTATTGAGAGTGGCATAGCCAGTCATATTAAATCTGTAGCGTCCTTTGGTTAGCTCAAGTGCAGACATTAGCGCGCCAAAAGCATTAGTCGCCGCGCGCCTGAATGAGTCACATACTTTCCATAGTCATGACTTTTTCATTATGCTGGTCGAACAACAGTACCATGTTGTGTTTCTAATCACTGGCGGAGCACCGGCATCCGCTTCGTTATTGTTGGCTTAGCGTTTCTCTGGACCGCGCTTCTCAGTTACCTATTCCACTATAACTCGTATTCAATTTACAATTGCTCGACTATCAATGAAGTATGAGCGACGCAGCAAAACAAATTATCGACTTGTATCGGCGGCACGCCCTGCCATGGGTGGAGCGAAGAGGAACAGAGTTAAAGGAACGGAAGTGGGTTGACCGGCTTATCCAGCTTCTGCCTGCTCAACCATCTATCCTGGATGCCGGCTCTGGTTCTGGAAGCCCGATCGGTTGTTACTTGATTGCAAAAGGCTGTGCGCTTACCGGGGTCGATACATCGCTTGAGTTGATCGACATCGCAAGGCAAAGAGGACCTGGCGGGCAATGGGTTGTTGATGATATGCGAGTTCTTCAACTGGATCATACGTTTAACGGTATCCTGGCCTGGAACAGCATATTCCACCTGACGCCCGAAGAACAGCGACAAATGTTTTCTGTCTTCGCAAAACACGCCGCACCTTCGGCAGTGTTAGTGTTCACGAGCGGGCCACAACATAGTGTAGAAATTGGTGAGTTCGAAGGCGGAGCTCTGTATCACGCGAGTCTGGATGCAACCGAGTATTGCTCGTTGCTAGAGAAGCATGGTTTTAGGCTTCTCGATCACGTAGTAGAAGATCCATAATGCGGCCTCAGCACTGTTTGGATAGCAAAACGCACGGATGACCATTGAGTCGGATTTGCGCACCTGCGACATTGGAGTATCACGCGACCATCATATAAAGAAGATGCAGGCTGCGCGCAGCAGGGCTTGACAATCACACAGGATAGTGCAAAGTAAGCTTATCTAAATGAAAAGGAGATTTGTCATTTTTGTAGCTCTAAAATCGCCTATCGCGGCGTATATTGCTATTGCTCTAGGCGTCGCCTACATCTGGATTTTCGCCCCTCCCTTCCTCATAACCGCAACTTTTGTAGGTCTTTGCATCATGTGGTCTGCCTGGACATTCATTTCAGTTTTTCGGGGGACCGATGAGTTGAATTCGGCAGGCGCAAGATATGCCCTTGCCATCGCCAGTAGCATCGGTGTTCCTTTATCCATCGCGTTTGTCATGCTGATGATCGCCGTACCACTCATTCAAGACACAATTGAAAGTACGGCGGCCTTAGGGAAAAGCGGTTTGTCCCCAACCACCATTGGCTTCGGCCTTGGTGTAGTTTTTACCACGACCCTACAATGCGTTGGTTGTGCCATTGGCTATACATTGTGGTGGAGATCTAAACGGTAATCGGCGCAGCTAGTCGAGGCGGAAATGAAGAACAACATTCGCGTTCTGCGGGCTGAGAAGCGTTGGACTCAAGCAGATCTTGGGAAAATGCTCGGCGTGTCGAGAAACTCTGTCAATGCTATCGAGAACGGGAAATACGATCCGTCACTGCCACTGGCCTTTCGGATTGCCCGGGTCTTCAAAAAAACGATCGAAGAGATCTTTGATGATCAGCAGGATTGACAAGTTGTCCAACAAACAATGATCCAGTGATCAGCGGAGAAACATTTCTCAGCAGCATACATCACTGAGCTTTGTAAGTTTGAATTGTCGCCTGCCCTTGGGGTATTTGGAACAGGGGTGAAAATTTTATGGATATCTGATGAAATAACGAAAGTCACATCACGTCTTACCAAGATGTCGTCCAAGTGCAGAACTCGATATGTTAGTTGCGGCAGGTCGCCGAATACGGTATTTTCCTGAGGGCTTTTAGCTCTTCAACTGAAACACAATGAGGCCTTAACACGTTGATGGGACCCGAGGGAGGTTCCGATGCTTACCTTGATATGGCTTTCCCGTTTCCACACGATACGCCAAAGCGGCGAGAGAACGCGGGCCCATGGATTGCATCAAAAGTTTCATCAAAGGTTCAAGCAAACGTCCAAACCTGCCGCCTTTCAATTCAATCTCGGCTTTGCTGGTTAGTAGAGTTTTTCCGGCTACCTCCTGCAACGACCAGTGATTGGTTGCTCGCTTCATGAACGGCATTCCAACAGCTTCATACTTGAATGACCTGCCGACTTCCCACTCGACCCACTTTTCTTTGATGGACAGTCCATTGTTCAACTCACAAACACGTGAAGCGCCGACGCCGCTGGCCTGTCCGCCTACACAATGTGCAACTTCGATTGCTTCCACCCAACTGCTAACGCCCTCCAGATCAGAAAGAACGATCCAGACCTCCTCTGCAGGAGCCACAATACACGCTGTGTTTATGAGTGTTATCATGATTTGAACTTCTTCACTGAGATCCAGTTTCTAGTTTTGACAGATAGTACTAGTGTATACTATGGAAAGTCAGCAATCTAGTGCTCAACTTTCCAGTAAATGCGCGTGCCAATTGTGTTAGCCTATGGCGGCGGTAGTCCCTGGTTTCAGATGACCAACTTTACGATCATGATAGTGAGCATGTCTATCATCATGACCTATTACACATTCAAATCGAATAGCGTCTGGCCTGCTGTGATTTTTCACGGGGCTCACAATGTTTATGTACAAAAAATCTTTACTCCAATTAGCACAAAGACCGAGGATACATGGTTTTGGATTGATGAATACGGGATCTTGGTGCCTGCGACGGTGGCCGTCTTGGCGATATTCTACTGGAGACGAGCCAAACGGGAAGGCTTATAGGCTCGGTTTTGGCATTCTACTTCGTGATTTGTGCCATTTTGGAGAAACGCGCCATCATCAGAGTATTGTCAGACAAAACGATCCTGATTAAATACCCGCGCTAACTGGGCGGAGCATCCACCCTCATCAATCTAGATCCGCCGTATCGAAGTTTTGGGGCATATGCGTGAAAAACCTGCTTCCCCTTTTTGCCAATGTCTTGATCAATGGATCTCTCCCGATCTTCCATCGCCGAGAACAATAACTTTTCCGATAGATTACATCTGCCACACCTTTGTGCTTGATGACGTCTAAATCACAGGGCTTGTTCCCTGTTCCGTATAGACGGGCGTCGACAGATACTTGACGCCGCTATCACACATGATTGTCACAATGGTCGCGTTTGGCCCCAGTTTCTTTCCCAACTCAATCGCAACGGCGACGTTTCCGCCAGTCGATGTTCCTGCGAAAATCCCTTCGCTTGCCGCGAGCTTGCGCGCCATTTGCATAGCGTCCTGCGTTGATACGGTGGCAATGTCATCGACGGTAGAAGGATCCCATAGGGGGACGACAAAACCCGCGCCGGTGCCTTCGATCTTATGTGCACCTGTCTTCCCCACAGAGAGCACCGGAGATTCCGCTGGCTCAACCGCTACACAATGAATGTGGGGGTTGTGTTCATGAAGGGTTTCAGAATTACCGCGGCAACACGCGGCAGTGCCCGTCATGGCAACAAAAGCATCCAATTCACCAGATGTCTGCGCCCATATTTCATTACCCATTTCGTGATAGGCTATAATCTGGTCCTTGTTGGCCAACTGGTCAGTCCAGAATCCACCTGTTTTCTCTGCTAGCTCCTGGGCAGCCTCAATCATGTTGTGTGTCAGGGCTTCGTCCATCCTGCCCTCATCGGATGGCACGATGGTCAGCTTTGCTCCGAAAGCAGACATATGCCGACGTTTTTCGATGCTAAAGGCATCTGAGGTGACAATGTCGAGGCTGTATCCTTTTGCCGCGCAGATCATTGCAAGAGAAACACCAGTGCTGCCGCCTGTATACTCGATAATATGACCACCTTTGGTCAACCTGCCATCGGCCTCCGCCGCCTCAATCATAGCGAGTGCCATCCGATCTTTCATGCTGCCTGTCGGGTTTTCAGATTCGATCTTCAAGAGAATCCGGGCACAGCCCTCAGGCGCTACGCCTCTTAGTTCAACAAGCGGAGTTTTCCCTATGCGGTCGAGGATAGATTTATGTGTATGAAGCATGGTTGAGGCGCCTCATCGGTTAGTTACTTGCAATGTTGAAGTAACTCATATCGAAGAGACTTTCAAAATGCAAGTGACAGTGATATGCAAGCTCTATGGCGACACCGGAAAACCGAGATGCAGAAACACACGATCAGACACTCCCGGAAGTTTTAGTATTCAGATCGCGTTGTTCCATTGCGCGCAGCCTTGAGTTGATAGGGGACAAGTGGACTTTGCTGATAATCAGGGATCTGATGTGGCATGATAAGAATACGTTCCAGGCTCTCCTGAGAAACGAAGAGCGTATTCCAACAAATATCCTAGCGAGCCGTTTGAAGAAGCTCGTCGCCCTGGGTCTTGTCGAAAAAGCTGCATATCAGGAGCGCCCGACCCGATACCGGTACTCGCTCAGTGACGCTGGAAAATCTCTGGAGCTGGTCTTACAGGCTATGATGGATTGGGGGCATCAGAAACTATCTGGCGGGTTTTACGACCCAAAGGCCGCTGAGAATAGAAAGCGACGCTAATCAGGCTATTTAGTGTGATTGCCTGAACACACGCAAATCCGAGCGGTTCAGGAAGGCGCCTCTTCGAAACTAAGGACGTTCGGTGGCACAGTGTTATTCCTTGCCTGGCAAATACATAGAATATGCTTGTTAACAGTATCAGAAGGCTAAGTTTGCATAGCCCAACCAGAGTATTTGATGGTGAATTCATTACCATGATTGTCGCGGCGGTGACACTGTTCGTGCTGTTAGCAATGAAGAAATAAATGAGCTTCGATGGAAAGAGTGTAGTCTGAAGGGAGTTGTAGCAAAGCCAACTTTGGAGAACTGCTTGCTAAAAAAACATGATCTGAGATGGGGGGAAGACGAATGAGCTATCCTGCCACAGAGAAGCTTGATGATCTCTAGGGCCAGATACTGGAAAGTGTCATTGTTCCCCGTCAGCATTCGATAGACAGATTGCGGTTCATTAACATGTGAGTGTTTTGGTATCATCGTAGTGACGTAAGGAACGAAGATGAGATCAAAACAGAAAAATTCCAAGGCGCCCGCTGACCAGGTGGTGAAGGATATTCGCCGTGCTACCCGCAAGCAATATAGCGCAGAAGAGAAGATAAGGATCGTACTGGAGGGTTTGCGCGGTGACGATACGATAGCCGAGCTATGTCGCCGAGAAGGCATTGCCCAAGGCGTCTATTACAAATGGTCGAAGGACTTCATGGAGGCTGGCAAGAAGCGTCTTGCAGGTGACACAGCGCGTGCTGCCAACAATGAAGAAGTG
>NZ_OGVD01000001.1:0-100000 GCF_900258045.1 Sphingorhabdus sp. EL138
CTTCGTATCTGAGGCCAGTGTTTACCGGCTCCTCAAGGCCCATGATCTGATCACCAGTCCGGCCTTTATCGTAATGAAAGCAGCGAGCGAGTTTAAGGACAGGACGACTGCACCTAACCAGCTCTGGCAGACCGACTTTACATACCTCAAGATCATAGGCTGGGGCTGGTATTATCTCTCCACCATCCTCGATGACTTCTCCCGCTACATTATCAGCTGGAAACTGTGCGCAACGATGAAAGCAGAAGATGTAACGGATACACTGGAGATGGCATTGACGGCATCTGGCTGCGATCAAGCACATGTGCTGCATAAACCGCGTCTGCTCAGCGACAATGGTCCCAGCTATGTTGCAGGAGAACTGGCCGACTGGCTCAAGGATCGAAAGATGCGCCATGTTCGCGGTGCACCGTTCCATCCCCAGACACAGGGCAAGATCGAGCGCTGGCACCAGACCTTGAAGAACCGCATCCTGCTGGAAAACTATTATCTACCCGGTGATCTGGAAAAGCAGGTCGAGGCGTTCGTCGAGCATTACAATCACGAGCGTTATCATGAGAGCCTCAATAACGTAACACCTGCAGATGCCTACTTCGGCAGAGCTCAATCCATCATCAAACAAAGAGAAAGGATCAAACAACTCACATTTAGAAAACGACGCTTGCTTCACAGCAAGCTGGCAGCTTAATATCGACCAACCAGATGGTGCCAAACTCTCACCAAAGTGAATGACACATCTGTCTCATTTTATCTGACGACTGACACCCACCAATATCGGAACCTTATCAGAGAGCTCAGTGACGATTACTATTTGATTGCACCGGATTATCCCGGGTTCGGAGCGAGTGATTTTCCAAGCGCTGATACTTATGAATACTCATTCGATAACATAGCAAACACCATCGATAAGTTTTTGGAGCAGCGCGGAATTGAAAAATATTCTCTCTTTCTCCAAGATTATGGTGCACCGATTGGATACCGTATCGCAACAGCACATCCTGAGCGCGTGCAATCATTGATTGTTCAAAATGGAAACACTTATGACGAAGGGCTCAATAAGGAAGCTTGGGCTCCCATCATGAAACTATGGGAGCAAGGTCGCGGGAACAAGGAACTCGAAACTGCAATTGCATCCTCGGTGTTTGGTTTGGAAGGCCTGAAATGGCAATATACCCACGGAACGCGCAATCCGGACGCAATTTTGCCTGACAACTGGTTGCTCGATTATCAAAGCTTATCGCGCGCTGGCCAACATGATGTCCAACTTGGATTGTTTTACGACTATCGAAACAACGTAGCGAAATATCCTGAGTGGCAGGCATATTTACGCAAGCACCAGCCTCCAGTGTTGCTTGTCTGGGCAAAAAATGATGCCTTTTTCCCGACCCCTGGAGCAGACGGTTATAAGCGCGATGTTAAAGACCTCGACTATAACCTTCTCGACACTGGGCACTTTGCTCTCGAGGAAGACGCGCCTTTGATCGCAGAGAAAATCCGGACTTTCTTGGTCAAACGAGCAATTGAATAACTGTCCGGGGGCAAAAGCTGAAAGGCACTAAGAGCAGGCGAGCGTTGGTTCGTCTGTTCTTGGTGCCCTTACTTAGTAAAATAGACTGATAACATTGGCGGATTACCGGAGATTTTAATAGCGGAGCTTATCGAGTTATTGTTGCTCAGCGATAAAAAGCTTAAGCAATTGCCATTATATTGGAATCGACGAATTAATACGATTCAAAAGTTGAGTACGTCAGTGGATCACACATACAAACTGAATGAAACATAACACGCGGTATTATTCTCGAATATCGTTGCGGAATTGTCCTGGGGGAACTCCAATCACGCGAATAAAAGCGTCCGTTAAATGACTTTGTGATGAAAACCCGGCATCTAGAGCAATTTCTGCGAGACTACGTTGGCTGTTTGCCAATAAATTTTGGGCTTTTCTGATTCGATGCCTGAGAACATATTGATAAGGAGACAATGACGTTTCGGCTTTAAACATCCGTGTAAAATGAAATTTGCTAATTCCAGCTAGATTAGCCAACATATCTACAGTAATTTGTTGGTCGCTGTGTTCGTCGATAAAAGCAGTTATCAAGTTTAGCTTTTGAGGAGATAGATGATGCCTGTTTTCCTGTTCATCCTTGTTCTCAAGTTGCTGAAACGTGTCAGCGAGCAAAAGAGATGCAAGCGCTTCTGCCCTCAAGGTTCCGCCGAACCCGTCGGAAACCAAAAAATCCATCAACAATCCAGAAAGCTCATTAAATTTGCGCAGAGATCGGCCATAGTCTCGGTGCTCATCGAATGATATTTTCGGGTTAAGCTGAGTCAGGTACTGATCTTTAAGTCTAGAACCAAAAGCGATATAAAAAAGATCTGCTTCGCAATCGACTTCGAAAGATTGCTCGAATCCCTTTGGAGTAAATGAGAAGTCTCCCCGGTCTCGACTAAAACTATACAACTTTTGAGAGCCCGTGCGCCCCGTCGCCGAAAACGGCGACGAATGTAAGGTAATCGTATCCCAATCTGCGGTGAATCTAGCTGTTTTTGGCGCCATCCAACCGATGACTAAATCATCACTTTGCCAACGTTTTTTTATTTGACCGGAAAACAAAGGTTCTCCTGACAACGACTCGTTCAATTTCAACCTATCATAAGTGGGTATGCCTGTAGGTTGATCGGTATAAACCAGCATATTGGATCACCTCGGGAAATCAGATCAATTCTCGTCTCGACTATTCGCTGCAGAATGTTTCCTAACACACATTCAACAAACATATTATGTTTGTTGAATTTCCAATGTATTGCTTCTTCGTTCAAGCGGATTGGCGTATGATTATGACAAACCGACAGGGGCCCATCAATACGTACGTTAGGACATGGCTTCTTGGCAATTTCTGTACACCTTAGGGGTCACCCCCAAACGTTGCTTGAACGTAGTGGTCATGTGAGACTGCGAGGAGAATCCGCAATCATATGCAATTTGACAAATTGTTAACGTTGACTCACGCAGTAGACGTTGCGCTTTTGCAAGCCTTCGCTCAAGGACAAATTGATAGGGAGAACGGGCAAAACACGATTTAAACTCACGAACAAAATACCATTCAGAGATACCAGCGATCAAAGACAGTTGTTTTAGAGTTATGCGCTCGCCGAGGTTATCTTCTATCCATGTAACAGATTTACGAAGTTTTTCTTGTTTGGTTGCATTTGCGACAGGAAAAGCAAATTTTGCGCGTTGATCCTGGATCTGAAGTGCATTGAAGATTAGAAACGCTGCAGATTCCATCAATGATATCGAAATGTCAATTGAGGAGATATGCTCTTCGTAAAATCGTGAGCACGTTTCGAAAATTAGAATATCTCTGAATATTTGAGTTCCAATTTTTTCCCAATTAGGGATGTCTGAGGTTTGTGAACCCCAATCGAAACTAAGTGTAACCGCTCGGCAAGAGCGATCCAGTTCGACGCAAGAAAATTCGTTGGGGCTGGTTAAAAACAATGCTCCTCGAGTGAGTGTTCCGGTCGTTCGGTTTGTTTTGTTCCAGATTCGGGCTTCGGCGCAGCCAGCAACGATTGCTACCAGTAAGAGGCCATTGCTACTTCCCAATTCGTTTGTTCCGGCTGGGAGATCAATCTGCGTTGTTGTTATTGAATTCGGAAGCGGAAAGCTGATGTCGTTTGGAATTTGCGCGATTGTCCAACTTGGTATTTCAAGCTTCTTTTGAATATGTATATTCACAGTAAAATTCCCAAAATTGAAACATTTGTGGTGATGCCAAATGGATAATGGCACTCTCAGTTCATGATTCTGGGTTTACGCAAAGAATAACGAGCGATCTTCGCAATTCATGCGCATTTTCTATATTCGTGCTCAAAAATGCATAAATCGATTTTTTGCTGTTCAGACGACGATATTCGATTGTCATCCGTGCTATGATAGAATTCGGTTCAAAAATTGGATCATTCTTCTACATGCCTTAGAATCATCGCTATCTCATGGTCACCTGTGCTGAACAGCGCGATGCCATTACTTCCAATAGGCATTATCGATAGTTCCTTCGCAGCTTGGCTTAATATTCTTGCGCCAGTAGCACCGAACGGATTGCCCAAGGCTAAGGAGCCGCCATTGGGGTTTAGTTTATTCCATGCGATATCTTCGAACTCGACGGACGATGGGGTATATTCACCAGAATTGGAGGGACCAAAAATGCAACGAATTGTTGCCAGCAATTGTTGAGATGAGTTCTCTTGAATTTCCCACAATGCAATATCTTCGACGCCTATCTTTTGCCTCAATAGTACTCTGCTAATTGCTCTAATTTGCGACGGTATTCGGTTATTGAAATCGGTTAAATCGGTAGACATTTGCCAGTCAATAATTTTGATTCCAGGTTTGGCCTTTAGTCGGGCTAGCCCGCACTTATCGGCTATCCATACTCCTGCAGCACCATCAGCAAGAGAAGCAGAATTATACTCTGACAAGTTCCTAACGCCTAGCTTCTGAGAACTTGACGCGAATACTGCGGATTGATCTAATGCAATATTAACGTTGGGAATTTTATCGCAGGTTACGCCAGCAAATGGGACAATCAAATCATCAAAAAAACCCGAAGATTGCGCGCCGATTGCATTTGCATGGCTTGATGCAGTTAAAATTTGTTGCTCAATGCTGGATTCGTCGATTTCATGTTCCAAGCGTTCTTGTATTACCCCTCCAACGCTTGACCTTAACTTTGATACATCTGTTGTTTCAAAACAAGAGATGTTGAAGCTTTTGAATACTGATTGTGAGATAGCGTCATCTTCCAATACGGCATTTTGGATTTTTTGTGCAATGGGAGGTTTTAGACCGATCGGAATATGGCTGCCAGTTTCGGAACCTCCAATGAGGGCTAGATGCAGCTCGTTTGATCCTAACATTTGAATGGCATTGATCGCAGACATCAAACCATTCGTAGATCCAGACACATATGGTCCGTTTTTTTGGTTCGAAATTCGACTAATTGTCTGTTGTATTTCTTCTTGTAACCCGTGTGGATTGATATCTGGGATGACTTGATCCCAAAAAACTATGTCGGGATGCGCAAAACCCACCATTTCGCTTACAACTTGTCTAGCGAGCAGGCTCGACGAGAAGCCTGAATACTGAGCCCCAGACCCGACAAAGGGAGTACGCTTACCAGGAACTAGATATGTTCCGACAGCCATAGGCTTTCAAAACAAGAGGGTCCGTTCAACATTCTCTTCCTCGCTAATCTATGTCGCAGTTGCGTTTACAGATAGCTTATTATCAGAGACGGTCTTTCGAAAATCCAGAAATTCCAGAAAGTTGCTATTCAAAACCCGAGTCATTTCCCGATTTAGGAGCACTGATTGTGACATGTATGTGGGTAAATATCGAATGCAGCCGTCTTTGCTCTCACCATAATCTAGACGAAGTGCCCGCCTACCGAAGAATCTGGTCCTTAATTTGACGAGCCACACGCGTTCCCGCTTCAATAGCTCCTTCCATTAACCCTCCATGTTCCGTCGAACTTTCGGCGCTCGCTAGAAAAAGTCTTCCTTCGAACCAATCCACTGCCAGTGCTCGCTCTCCATACGATGGATGCTTGCGCAAGGCTATTTTGTCGATATCGTTTGCTGTAAATGGTTCTTCGGACCAATCTTGATATTCGAAAGCAATGGGTTTCCCTGCCTGTTCCCCAAAGAGACGTGACAGCTGAGTCAAAGCTGCTTGTTTTAGCTTTTTTTGGTTTTCTTTGCGATAAGCAATGGGCCATCCAACAAACCCAAACAAAGAGAACAAACCCTCGCTCGCATCACTTTGATCCGCAACTTCCACCAAGGGGCCGGCGTGACTTGTTGCTGAGCCCGATAGTCCGTTCTCACGCCAAAATGCAGTTTTATATGTTGCAACGATTTTCGCATGCCCGGCCATCCAAGTCGGCCATCTTGTTAGTGCTCGTTCGAGTTCCTGTGGAAGAGGTGGAAAGACGTCCCACTGAACAACCAATGGGCCAGGGGCTGCAACAACGATTATGTCTGCCGATATCTTTTGACCTGCTTCGGTTATAACAAATGGCTTCGCCTTACAATTCAGTACTACCACCTCTGCTGAGAATTGGATGGTTCCCTCAGGTAGTTCATTGGCCATTGCATGAGCAAGTCCTTGAGCCCCGGTCTTTAGACGTCGCGCATCACCATATCGTTTGGGAAAGCTTCCTCTTTTGACATCCGACTTGGTTTCGAACAAGAAATCTCCTTCTTCAAACTGTTCTAGCATTTCAATGCCTAGCTTATCCACCAAACCACTCATTCTGGGTTGAAAAATAGGCCAAAACCAGGCTGGCCCAAGATCGAATGCACCTTTGTTAACAACATGACTGAGCGCTCGCCCACCAATACGGTCTCGAGCTTCAAGAATTGTTATGTCAACGCCAGTTTTCGAGAGCTCCCTAGCTGCCATTAAGCCGCTTAACCCTGCTCCAATTATGAGTATATGTTTAGAGTTAGAGTCGCCCATCAAACTGCCGGTGGAACAGCATAACGAAGATGCCCAGATTTCACCCAGATATCGGCTCCGTCTTCGCCCGAATTGAAATTTGCATCATATCCATCCGGCAATCTAAGCCATTCAGATTTTTCAAATGTTTCACCATTTTCCAATATCGCGCGTGATAATATTAGAATTTCGGCACCACCTTCCGTGTTGACGGTAGTTTTGATATTAGGAAGCCATTTTTCATTGGAAATTACTTCACGCTGATCTTTATAGAGTGTTGCGGTGGAGACACCGGCTCTATTGGAGTCTTCGGTGAATTGCGGCCCTTCTATGCGCAAATTTTCAGGTTTCCTGTCATCCATGTTGAACTGCCAAAGCGTTACAAAGATGGTGCAGACGAGTTTTGATCCCGGACTATGCGAAGAAGTTGGCGGATTACGGATATAGCCCCCCATGAATACCAATGCCACAATCGTTCCTGATGGAATTCCCAGTTTCGATAATTGCAGTTTGTTGTTCACACCGGACTCCATGCGATTTGGATTAATACCTTTGGTTTTATGACTGTAAGTTGAGGGATAATTTCAATATACCGGACAATGAGAATTTTGGATTCCTGCGATTTGATAGTTCAATAGATATTTCGGAGCCGCCGGGCTCTGAGCCGAAAATATCAGAAAACTCTGAGAAGCTAGCCTTCAGTCTCGTAAATCAGTAACGAGAAATGCTACGGTTGAGGTCGAAAAATTCCTGTATCGATTGACTGGGCCTATGATGAAAAAAATGAGCAGGTGTTGGGGAAAACACCTGCCCATAGGGAACGTCCGGGGAGGATCGGAGGGAGGGTTCGGGACGCTCCGTCAGAGAGATTTCGGAAACCGGGTTGATCGACTTGGAACAACTGGTTTTCATCATAATCTGCTCTGAGTGATAGATGGCAGGAAAACAGGAAATTTGATTCTGGAATCCTACAAATTTTAAGTCCTTGCGATTTACGAGCAAGAATATTGAATCACTATGGAAATTTACTAGAATTTGTATTGATTTGACGCCAGTCGGACGGGGGTAGTGTTGTTCAAAGCTCGAGCCGAGATGGTTGAGAATATTGATTCAGTGTCTTTGTTTTTGGGGACATTTCGAAAGCTAATTCTCAAGGCTAGTCGTGTTTAGTTTTGGCGACTTTTTCTTCGAAAAGCGCGAGATATTGAAATGGAATTCAATCCCGAAACAATTGGAATTGCTTTAGAGGTTTTTGCCAACCTATGAGACCAAATCAGTTAGTGAGAAGAGTCGAAATTTGTATCAGAATGCCCTTGGCACTATTCGAGACTAAGAGCTGCTCGAATAATTCTGACATAAAAAAACAGAAACCATTTAGCTCATTCGATAGATTGTAAGAAGAAGCACTTATGCAAGCGACGTTGATGGTAATGCAAGGAGCGATGTCTTCAAGCCAATATTCTGACTAACCCCTTCGTAACGCAAACGCATATCAGCTAGCGAGTTTATCTGGATCGCACTCTCATCAATGTTTCCGGTGATTGCATATGCAGCCATCGGGGCTGCCATGGCGGCGCAAAATAATAGAGAAACTTTCCTCATCATTTTTTTAACTCACCTCGTTTTCGTCCGATCAAAAACCGAAGGTTCCGAGCGCTGTTATAGAAAAGGACGTGGGGATTAACAGCGTCCAAACTGGCATATACGACTTGGAAGTGGCACTATCTAAAGTACAATTGGCATCCCAGGCCGATAGCAATTCCAGTTGTATTCCATATGGCGAAGGGCTCACTAGATTCGCGAGTTGTGGGTCGAACGAGCAACAGCATGACATTGGACGAATTCCTTTTTTCTTTCACATTAATCGGCTAAAACTATGGCTAATAATTGGGATTGATGACATTTTGAATCGGATGAAAACTCTTGAACCCTTTCGAGCGCGGCTTGCATGTTACTAAAAGCCACCCTATTGGGCGCCGCGGCTAAGTGGGGTGGTCGTTTGTGGACAGGTTGATGGGATTCTCTGACCCGGCTTCTGCCGATTCCGTCGAGTTTTGCTTTTTATCCAATATGTAGAATTGGAAGATTGCCGACAAAATAAACCCGGCAATCACAAAAGCCGCGGTTTTCCGATTTTCATTTTTATCGGATTGATCCACTGTTTATATTTTACTTGATTTCGGGGATTTAGCTGGCTGTAAACTTGCAAATATCAGGACAAATACCATAGCAAACGCTATGATAAAGAATGCCAATTGCAACCACCAAGCAAGTCTTTGATGCTCGTATGAAAATGCAAAAATACCATAGATTATAAGGGCGTACCAACAGAACCCGTACGTTCCCATAAATTGCCGGTTATTAAATACGTTGTCGGCGCACATTTTCATGACCTGTTCCTTTCTTGCTACAGCCCGCCAATTTGGATTCTTAGAACCCGGACACGGTCTACAAAATGGGTGATGCTCCATATTCGGCCCAGAATATTCTAGAATTATCTAGCTTTTAGAATCTTGCATGAGCATTTGATGCGTGACTTTTTCGAATACTCCCATCTAGGCCATAATTCGTGCAGCGGATGTCACTTGGGTTAAGCGGCGATTTGGTATGAGCCAAATGAACATAAGCTCTGGTTCAGATCTGTCTTTGATATTGAAAACCCTGCTCAATAGACCCGATTCAAAGATCCGTCGGATGCCGAGAATCTTGAAACATATCAAAATTTGGAAGAATTTTGTAGATAATCTGCCAATCGAGGACATCAATTTGCGGTAATCGTGAATGTGACAGTTCATTCTTCAACGCGATTTGATGATCGAGAGTGCTGTTGTGCACCACCATATGATCTTGAAAAAGGAAAAGAAAATGCATCATTTAAAAACAGCAGCAGGAATTGGCTCTATATTCGCGTTGATGTCTTGCGGTTCTGCGGATTCTCAAACGCAAACCCCTCAGGCTACTGCAAGTCAATCTTCGGTAACTATGGTAAACGTAAGCACTGCAAAAGCATTATTGGCGCAGGAAAAAGATGCGATACTGATAGACGTCCGCACCCCAGATGAATTTGCTGCCGGCCACATTGAAGGCGCGCAAAATTTCGACCTTAGAAACCCGGATTTTGTCAATAAAATTGATAAGCTCGACAAGAATGAACATTATATTGTTTATTGTCGTTCCGGTGTACGTAGCGCCCAAGCGACTCAAATAATGGATGAACTTGGGTTCTCCAAAATCACTAATGTAGATGGCGGCATTACAGCCTGGATAGAAGCAGATTATCCTGTGGTTTCTTGACGGTTTCGCGCCTGCTCGGCTGTGCTGTGAACAGCTGAGCAGGTGTTTGGGGGAGGAGCGGATAGCCGACTATCGTAACGCCATACTCTGCGGTTCCTCCCATTCTTCCGATCCGAGAATTTATGAGACACCAAGAAAATTCTTAACACGAGGCCATTGCCGTTTTCATTCCTTTAACGGCTTGAGCGAACCCAAAAGAGTCGGAATAAATTCACTAACGGTCGGATGAATGTGAACGGCACGCTGCAGCGTTGTATAGGGCGCATCGGCGTACATATTAGTAAGGACGCTGTGGATAGCTTCGTCTCCATTCACACCAAGGATAGAGGCGCCGACAATTTTTTGTGTGTCGTCATCTACTAGGATTTTCATAAAGCCTTGTGTTTCACCGCGCTCCCGCGCACGTCCGATCTGATCCATCATTATCGTTCCCGTGAGCATGCTGCGTCCCGATGCGCGTGCCTGTTCCTCGGTCATTCCGGCGCGTCCCAACGGTGGATCGACATATAGGGCATAACAGGGGATACGATCGGTTACTGATCGTTTTTCACCATCCAGAAGATTGGCCGCAACAATTTCATAATCATTGTAGGATGTATGGGTAAAGGATCCGCGACCATTGCATTCACCTATTGCCCATATTCCCGGCACATTGGTGGAAAGTTGGTCATCGACCGTGATATAGCCATGCTCGTCATGATGGATATTCGCCTCGTCCAAACCCAAATCATCGGTATTGGGTGTCCTACCCGTTGCAACGAACAAATGACTGCCGTGTATGGCAGGTGAGCCCTCATCACACAGGACATCAGCAACGATTTCATCATGTTTGGATCGAACTGCGGTGCAATTTGCGTTCAAACGAAATTCTATTCCTTCTCGCGCCAATATGTCTCTTACGGCAGCGGATATATCTGGGTCTTCCCGCCGAATCAGTCGTTCTGACCGCTCGATTACCGTTACCTTACTGCCAAAACGCCGGTAAATCTGGGCAAATTCGAGACCAATATAACTACCCCCTATGATCACGAGATGTTCGGGTAGTTCATCAATACCCAATATCGTCGCGTTACTATGATAATCGACCGTTTCGAGCCCCTCTATGTTTGATGTTGAGGCTCTGGCTCCCACATTCAGAAAAATTCGAGGTGCCTGCAAAATATCGCCTTCGACCTCTACCGCATCAGGACCTTTTAGACGTGCATGGCCGCGAATGACTGTCAGGTTATCCGTTGCCTGCAACCAAGTTGTCAAACCTTGTTGAGACTGGTTTACAATACCATCCATCCGCGCTTTCACTCGCTTCATATCAACCGATATCTCATCTTCGATCATCACGCCATAATCGCCAGCACGTCGTGCATCATAGGCAACTCGCGCGCTGGCAACGAGCGTCTTCGTTGGTATGCAACCTGTGTTAACGCAGGTGCCGCCAAGCAATTTTCGTTCGATGAGCGCTGTTTTATATCCATCGGAAGCAAGGCGTGCGGCGAGCGATGGACCCGCTTGACCACCACCAATGATAATAGCATCAAATTTGATTTTCATGGTACCTCTGAATATGTACGGAATTTAGGTTCTGCATTAGCAATCCTAGTTATTGAACCCTACAGGACAAGTGAAAATCTCAGTAAGATAAGTTATCCTGTATTTATCGAGTTGCCGAGATTACATTCATATTAGTCGTATGCGGGAGTTTGATATTTCAGATTCTTGCGCAGGCCATAGATTGTGACGGTTTGGCAATCTTTGGATCTGGTGCGATCATGATTCTGTTGGCCAGCAACACAAGTGATGCCAGTATTTGAAATAATATAGGATGAACAGATGACGATTTCCGAAACTGCGGCAGACCCGAAACCGTTCTGGCTCAGCGATAATTTTGCTCCGGTTTTTTCAGAAACGACGGAGCATGAATTGTCAGTTACCCGCACCATTCCAACCGAACTGAAGGGTCGATATTTCCGTAATGGTGCCAATCCTCCATCTGGAAAAAGTGAAGACTGGTTCCTTGCTTGCGGCATGATTCACGGTGTCGAACTCAATGGCGGAAAAGCTACATGGTATCGTAATCGCTATATCCAGACCCCTTTGCTCGAAGAAGAGACACCGAGTCAGGAATCGCGGATGAAACTAGAAAACTCCATCGCCAATACGCATATCGTGGGACATGCGGGTAAAATTTTGGCTCTCGCCGAGTTAAGCCTACCCATTGAGGTCTCAAAAGATCTCGAGACACGCGGGCCCTATACGTTCGGCGGCAAGCTTAATGCCAATATGACGGCCCATCCCAAAATATGTCCGATAACCGGCGAGATGTTATTCTTTGGATATAGCTTCATGCCGCCTTTTCTGACCTACCACCGGGCATCAGCTTCTGGAGAGCTTATTCAAACCGAGGTGATTGACGTCAAAGGCGGCACCATGGCCCATGATTTCAATATCACAGAAAACTATGTGATATTCATGGACCTACCCATTGTCTTTGACATGAAGCTAAGAATGGAAGGCGGTCTTGGTATCAGGTTTGACGATGAATATGGCGCTCGACTAGGTATCATGCCGCGCAATGGCAACAGCGAAGATGTGATCTGGTTCGAGATCGACCCTTGCTACATTTATCACACCATGAACGCTTATGAGGATGGTGATGAGGTTGTTCTGGATGGCTGCCGGTTGGTTGGGTATATGACTGAAGGTATGGTCAAGCCGCCGTTGCCTAAGCTTTATCAGTGGCGAATGAACCTGAAAACCGGGGCGGTTACCGAACGGCAGATAGACGATTTGGGAGTGGATTTTCCTAGAGTTCCGGACAGCAAGGTCGGACAGCCCTATCGCTATGGATATACGGCCGAATTCGGTCAGGATACACCGACGGTAGTTGCCTTTCATAAATATGACATGCCGACGGGAAATAAAACTTCACACCATCTGAAAAACGGACGCACCGGGAGCGAAGCTGTTTTCGTCCCTGCAGCGAACGGCACATCAGAGGATGACGGATATTTGATGAGCTATGTTTACGATCCGGCTGCAGACAAAAGTGATCTGATAATCTTGGATGCAAAAAACATAGAAAACGATCCTATCGCGGTAATTCACTTACCAGCGAGAGTTCCCGCCGGCTTTCACGGCAGCTGGATTGCCGATTCCGAATAAGGTCCCGTTATTTAGGCTCGATATAAGATAACTTTTGTAGATGGCTGGGAACTAGTCGAATCGAAAAGGCCGATTATGGCGCCTCACAATGTCCGCTTTCGGGATAAAGCGGACACAACGCTAAAGTCTACTAAGGGTGCAGAAGCAGATGTTAGAAATCAGTTCATTGTCACCGAAGTCACTGTCCGTTTCCTATTGAATTATGCACAATCCCTCCAATAATGAAGCAAGTTGCGAACACCAAACAATAAACTATGATCGATAGCCATGTGGCGATCGCATTTTGTTGTACTGGGTGAGGAACCTTCCGAGAATAATCTTGCACGGGTTAAAGACGGGTATCAGCTTTTTCGCGAGACTCGCACCAGCCTATACTATCTAGCCGCACACAGTAAGCCGCTGGCGCGGCGTCCGGACTTCGGGCAATTTCTGGATCGGAAAATCTTGCAAAAGATCGATGCATCTTTTCTGGAACGCTTTTTGTCCGGAGAAAGTGGTGCGGTAGACGTTAAGAATCATGAAGTAAACTTCGACCTTATTCAATGCGCAGCGACATTGTCGAAGCAGCTTCAAATGCATGTTTTGGCGGCTGAAGATACTGATGACGAATATGGTATGGCAGTCGGTGTGGGGAACGGTGCAGTCACATATTTGCGCTTCAAAACAATGCTCAAGGAATCACCGGAAGATAAAGGAGCGGTTGAAGTTGTCTACACATCTGAGATTGGCTTCTCGATTGACCGTGAACCTGCCGATGATGCTTATGGTGTTGCGCAAAAAGCTATTGACGAAGTGTACGGCGAATCTGAGTTGAACCTATACAATTACAGTGACGCTAAGCCCACTCGCGCAGAAGCTAGGAAGCATACAGCCGCCAGCAAGCTATCGGTCCAAGCTTATCTCGACAGCTATGGGGTGTTTAAGCGCCTCAGCCATGCACCGCCGCAACTCACCACTCTTGAACGAATTTTAAGACCCTTTCAATTTCTGATGTCAGCGATTTTCATCCCTTTCTTGTTTGTTGGCATGATGATTTATGTGATGATCTATGCAGGGAAACAGGATGTCGATCAGGACCCAAGTCCTTCGAAGTTGGGCTTGATTGGCCTAATAGTATTGGCGTTTCCCCTTTGGTTTTTGGTTTGGCTGGTGCGGAAGATATTGGGATATTGATCCGAAACGTCCGCTTTCGGGATGAAGCAGCCAGCGACCGCTATGGGCGCAAAAGCAGACATTAACCTTTCGTAGCCAGTCGTCGCCCTATATTTTGCTCATGACCCTCCGGCCTGCATTGTTAAAAACGCAACAAAGCCAGGGTTAGGGAACAATTCTTTCACGGCGTCCCGGATGACTTTTCTTCCATTGGCACCATTGGTAAAAATTACCGCTCCTTGCCTTTTTGTTGGGGAATAAAAGGCCAAAGTATGTTCTCCAACGTCACCGCCGCCGTGCATTACAATTGGCCCTGCTTCATCTCCAAAAATCGTCCAGCCTAGTCCGAATCCGAGAATGGTAGGGCAGACTTCTTTTTCAATTCGCCCGGATGCACATAGCCCATCAGCTTGATTGTCACGAACGTTAAAGCGTGAGACAGAAAGACCGGATTCCAATCCACTTTTGTCCAGTGCTAACACCATGAATCGGGCATAGTCCCCGATGGTGGTATGTACGTCATCAGCTGCATTCCATTCCTTGCGCACTGATAAACTTACCGGTTTTCCATCTTGCCCATGCGGGACAGCAACGCGCCCAGCAAACCAAGGCTTTTCTGTAAAACTCGTGCTTTCCATTCCAAAAGGACGAAAGATCGTTTCCGCCACCAAGTCCTCGAAAGGCTTTTTCAACTTGCTCTGAACGAAGCGACCTACATAGTTGAAACCTTCTCCCGAATATCCAAAATGCGTATCTGGGGCAGCTTTAAACGATAACTTGTTATCGGTCTGATAACGCCAGTTTGGAAAACCGGTCCGATGCTGCAAAACCATGCGGGGCGTAAGCAACTGGTGGCGTGGATCGTCGATTATATCAGGATCAACCCATGCCGTGGCCATGCTCTCATCAAGATCAATCGTCCCTTGATCTGCCAGACGCAGAATAGTTTCGGTGACCAGCGGTTTGGTCAGCGAGGCGATATTATAAAGTGTATCCTGGCTTGCAGATTTTCCTTTGGATTGATTGCCATAAACAGCGGTCCAAGCCACTTTGCCGTCTTCCATCCAGGCAATCGCCACGCTTGGTACGTTCGTTTTCGCCAACCATTGCGGTGCAAGAAGGTCGATGCGTACTTTCTTTGCATCCGTGACAGCGCTGGTATTGTTGGTAGTCGAAGAAAACGCCGTTTCTGCCGAAGCTTGATTGTTAGAAATCAAAGTTAGAACCGGAGCCAGTAAGAATGCAGTATATTGAATCATCGCGGAGCACCCATTATTCAGATTAAGGATAGATGTATCTGTGTACTAATACAGTGATACTCATACGGCGCAATATCAATTATGGAATTCGCACTCCTTTGAATTGGCGATTGCTGTGCTTGTAAAAGTAGGCATCGGATGAAACCAAATAGCCCGTATTACTAATTAGGCTTGACTCAAAGATATTTATGTAAGTAGTTACTCATATGGGAAAAGACTATCTCCGAGATGCAGGAGTGAAGGTGCTGGGTACTCGGCTCCGGCGCTTGTTTGAAAGGCTCAATGGCAATGTTACGGCATTGTATCGTGAGGAACTGGGGTTTGAGCAGCGCTGGTTTGCTCTTGGCATGCTTCTGCGCGAGCAAGGGGCCATCGACAGCGGAACAGCTGCCTCAATGCTTGGACAGAGTCACGTGGCAGTCGTGCAAGTTGTCAAAGCAATGGAGAAAGCTGACCTGATTGAGAGGAAATCTCATTCTAGCGATCGACGACGCAAAATGCTGCATTTAACGCCGTTCGGTTCCTCACAATTAGCAAAAGCCGATGCAATATCCGACCAAGTGCAGTTGGCTGCCGAAAGCTTGCTTGATGAAGCAGCACCGGGTTTTATGAACATGGTTGATGCATTGGATGATGCCTTGGAAAAACGCGATTTTGCGTTACGGATAGAAGATACGTTGAAAGGAAGGACGATCAGCAATGATTATGCAAACACTGATCATTAGCGCTGCCGCCATGGGCGTATGCGCGGAAGAACGCATAGCCGTCGTTGAGATTGCCGACGCAATTGAAACAAGGTACGTTCTGGAATCGAACGCAAAAATAAGCGCCGAAACTTTGCGAAGGAAAAACTTGCTCGGAACATATGATGAGCATTGTGAAGATGGCGTAGCTTTCGCAGATTTTCTGACACGACATCTCCGGGAAGTAACCGGTGACAAGCATTTCTATGTGGAATTTACAGCTGGCCCAAACAACTCGGACGGCGAAGATTGGGTTGCCGAATGGCGCAAAGAAGCCGCATCAAATGCATTTGGGGTAAAACATGTTGAACGGTTCGAGGGTAATATTGCCTATTTGGCTCTCTCGAGTTTTTACGAATATGAGCCCGCCGAACGAGCATTGGCGAGCGCGTTCGAGCTTTTGTCGACCAGCGATGCAGCAATTGTTGACTTGCGAGGAAATGGTGGGGGATCTCCGGAGACTGCTTGGCCAATCGAATGGACATTCAAAGAGGCCAACAACCCTATTCAGCGTAAAATGGAAACCCGAGTCAGTGAGCCAGAAAAATTGGAAGAACCCAGTTTGAGCTGGCCAAGATACGGTGCCAAACGACCGTTGGTCATTCTGATGAACAAATCTAGCTTCTCCGCATCTGAAGCCGTTGCATATGGATTGCAGGCTGAGGGGAGAGCCATCATTATAGGAGAGCGCAGCGGCGGCGGCGCGCACATGCTGGGTGATGGAGTATCGGTAACTGGCGGATGGAAAATAGGTATTCCCGAAACGCGACCGGTTAACCGCATCACCGGTACAAATTGGGAAGATGAAGGCGTTGTCCCCGATGTGGAAGTTTCGTCAGACAAGGCATTGGCACGTGCTTTGGTCTATTTACGAGGCAAGCTTTCGAACTAGCTTTAGGCAGGCTGGTTTCCCGAAGTGCTGACAAAAGCGATGGCACTGACAAACCAATGTCCGCTTTCGGGATGTTGCAGACATAGAAAAACGTAGTAAGCTCTCCAAATGGCCATTTACAAACGAAATGCCGTATTTCCAGATTGGGAACCGGTTCCATGGACTAAGGTTTGGAGCGCCGCTGATCGGCAGGAAGAAGGATTCCACGAACGTGCTCTCAAACAAATTGCTTGGCAAAAAATTCGTTGGGAAGATTTACCTGAAGGCGGGATATTTGGACATCAAAAGGACTGGTTACAGTCAAAGGATATAAGCCATTTCACAACTCTAAACGGTGAAGACTTGTTCTTGATAGACAATACCTGGTTTGGGTTCCCTGATCCTCCGAGATGGGGCTTAGTATCTCGTCTCCCTGTTCAGAATGAGTTGCCTTGGCAGCATTGGGGGCATTTTCCTGATTTACCGACCGCGTGGCAACTAGAAGTCCAATAGCTAGTATCCGCTTTCGGGATGAAGCGGACACTAGCTTGTGCGCTCGGCGATCCGATTGAGGTGGCGAGGTTTTTATTTGCCGTTCAACCAAGCCGCATGTTCTGCTGATCTTGCGATATCTATATCGACGCGATTCAGATACATGATTGTCCAACCACGTTCGCCCCATTTGTTGGGAACCGGCTCAAAACAACTGGGATACATTTCGCATCGTAGCTCCTGCTCTTCTGGAAGGAATAGCAGATTCACCGTGGTTTTTTCTGGTGCTAAGGTTGCAAAATTTCGTTTTACCTTAAAGGCTGCTCGATCAAAATGAGGTTTCTCCGTCACACCGTCCATCGATAGTGCTATTTTCCGTAACTCTGAATCCAATATTGTCATTATTGGTTTTTCCTGATGCCCACTTTTCGAATTCGAAATCGCTATACATCTGTCCGTCTAATTCGCCGAAACCCCACCAAACAGTATATCGATCAGATCATTTGCCAACTGATCGTTGAGTGGCTCATGCCCAGCGAGTACAGCATATGCCGGCTTTAGGCGGCAGAAATTGACAACGAAAAGGCAAAAATATTGAGTTCAAAGTGACTGTGCATATTGGCTTGAACCATCAATGTGATGATCGCCAATTTCTATGGCTGCAGCTCTAATTCGCGGACTGAATTATGGGACTTTCAGCCAGAGAAACGTCACCAGATCGGCGCAGGTCATTCGCTCATGACAATAACTTGATACTTCAAATTACATGCAAGATGTTTCCGTTGAGCAGGGTTAAAGCATCTAACTCAGGAGTTATTGCTGGTAGGCAGTGAACAGAATGCGAAAGAGGAATACTCTCATGGCGACGCAAAATAGAAAAAGAAAACCAAGAAAGGTCACATTGGCGGCAGCAATTTCTGCGTTGTCAGTTACAACCATTTTTCCCCGTTTGATCAACGATAGTAAGACTAACAAATTGGACCCAGCAAGTTTCCAATCAGGCTAAGCCTCGTCAAGTAAAAGTGGCTGAAACGGGTCGGTTAATAATCACTGCTGGATTGTTTCTATCCATTAAGCATTTAGCCAAATTAGGAATAGTACAGCTCGTGCGTATTTCAAAGTTTTAAACAAAGATAAAGTCTTGAAAATGAAGCGAAATCACACCGTATATCTATCGGGTTTGCTGGGGCTTATCTTAAGCGCCTTAATCCAATTTCACGCTCCTATACGTGAATACCGCGTTATGCCTCCGCCTCTCGTGGATGGACATCAGGTTGCTCCTATTAGCCCCCAACAAAACCGAACTGAGAGATCCAATGCTCCCAACCGTAATATCGATAATGCACGACGAGATCGAAATAGCGAAAATAACATTCCAAAACACTTCTAGTTCCAGCGCAATGATTATCGCCATCATAGCGGACCTTGTAATCAAAATTTCTCAAAGGGTGTTTAGGTGACACAATTAACGCACTCCGAACAATATTATTCAAGAGCAAGTATTTGATACAACTAACAACACCTTGAAATACCTCTAATTGGAGAAGCTTTATCATGGTATTCAGCATCTACGGAATCCCCCAATAGATGTCGGAACATTAAAGAAAGAAGAAACGCCATGACAACAGGAAACGATCAGAAACGAATTTTGTTAGTAATGTCCTCTGTAGACGAAATGGGTATTAGCGGTAAGCAGACGGGAACCTGGTTTACCGAATTAGCTGCGCCATATTATATTTTAACCGAAGCCGGTTACGAAGTAGTATTTGCTTCTCACGACGGCGGAAATGTACCCATTGACCTCCTTAGTATGAAAGCTCCATATACCACAGAATATACCGAACGCTTCTCAAACGACCCTGTCGCCCTATATGCTGCACAAAAAACCCGCAAGCTTTCCAATGTTGATCATGACACATTCGATGCTCTGTTCTTCCCCGGCGGATATGGGTTGTTGTGGGATCTGGTATCAAGTTCTCATGCCATTAAAATGATTCGTGAATTTTACGAATCCGAAAGGCCAATTGCAATGGTCTGTCACGGGCCGGCTATTCTAAGAGATGTTAAAAAGTCTGACGGTGAATATCTGGTTAAAGGCCTCAATCTCACGGGCTTCAAAAATGACGAAGACAGTGAAATTGAACTTTTGCATCATCTTCTCTTTTCGTTGGAAGATGAGTTAAAAGCGCGCGGCGCCAACTATGTTAGTATTACCAATTGGGAACCGCATGTTGTTGAGGATGGGCCACTTTTGACCGGTCAAAGCCCGGCATCTGCAGTACCTCTTGCGCAGGCACTTTCTAAACGCCTCAGTTAGAAAAATACTGTTAGCGCCGGATCTTTGAAATGACATCCGGCGACGATAGCAATACCCATTCCGTATTACCGCATGCGGATTCGAAATCTCTAAAGCATGAGAAGGTTGGTAGATTTCTCAAATCACCAATCAACAGATAAGAAAGAGCATCTCATGAAATTAACAGCAGAGCAAAGCTTGATTGAAGTTGACCATATCGAAATTTTGGTTTTGATTGACAATCAAACAGACAGCCTTTCGAGCACGCCGGATAATTTCCGGTCAGAGTGGAGCAACCTACATAAGGCAGGAATGAGTCAGTTAAGTGGCAGCTGCCAATGTTGCGCTAATCACGGGCTTGCACTTTTGGTAAAGGCTTATTCAGGCGATAAAGCCCACACAGTGCTATTTGATGCAGGTCCAGTTGACTTTGCAGTGGAGTATAATTCTACTCGTTTAGGTGCGCGATTGGAAGAGGTTGAAGCCGTTGTACTTTCGCATGGCCATTGGGACCATGCTGGCGGTTTGTTACAAGCTCTCGATCTTATACAGGCTGCTGAAGAAAAACCTGAACTGCCGGTATATTTGCATCCTGAAATGTTTCGTCAAAGAGCTCTGCCTATGCCAAATGAAGGGCTCCTTCCAATCAAAGATATCCCGAATCCACAAGATATTGAACACCATCACGGAACGCCGGTTATTACTGATCAATCCGCAGCCTTTCTAGACAACATGTTTTATGTCAGTGGAGAAATCCCTAGGATTACATCCTATGAACAAGGATTCCCAGGGCACATGCGCAGATCAGTGGATGGTACCGAATGGGAACCTGACCCTTTGATTATGGACGAGCGCTATTTTGCGGTAAATGTGCGCGGGAAAGGATTAGTGGTATTTTCGGCATGCTCCCACGCGGGCATCGTAAACGTCATGCATGCTGCACGGAATGATTTTCCAGATTCTAGTCTTCATGCGTTAATGGGCGGCTTTCATTTGTCAGGCGGAAACGAAAAGATCATTGAACAAACCGTCGACGATTTTGGTCAATTTGATGTAGACCTAATCTTGCCTGGACATTGCACGGGTTGGCGCGCCGTCAATAGTCTGGAGCAGGAATTTGGAGACAAGGTCGTCCCGACAGCCGTCGGAATGTCGATAACGATCTAGAGTCCAAAGTCCCATGTTCCATATTTTGCTTCCGCAGAATAAAATTACTTCGTCGACCTTCACTAACAGCACACTCTCTGCCAACGCCACAATTCTAGGATTTCAATTGGAAAATTATATTGTACTTTATTCGATCGACCCATTGCCATCCTTATATTGAAAGGACCTACCTCAATCTCTCACGTCAATATTGGTCGGGCGTAAATGGTGCCTATTGGTCAAGGACAATGTTTGATCGAATTCGCCAATTGCGCCAGTCAACATCAATGCTGCCAGCGCCTCACAGCGCAGAACACCGCCAAAGCCATCCGACAACAGAAAATCCGTCACTAATAGGGACATTTCATTATATCCGTTAAATGGTCCATTATTATGTATTGGACCATCCAATAAAATTTTTGGAGAAAGTTAGTCAACGAATCGATCCTTAAATGGCGGATCGAAGCCCACGTATAGCATTTCACCGATACGCTCCGCTTGGTAAGTTACATCAACCCCTTCAGGCATAAAAACCACAGCTTTTTCGTCAACACTAAAAGAATGAGGTTTTAATCTCAGGTTCTTCCATGACCTCGAGACGGAGTAAGATTGATAAAAATGGCATCATATGTTGTTACCATTTCAACTTCGACATCTCTCTGCTCCGACCACCAACCGAACAAGAAACCATCACCTTCCCATCGCCTAGAGGATGATTGATTGGCCGTCTCTTTCTTCATTGCAGACTTCTCAACCCTCAAATATTATCAGGTCCTCAGTTTGATATCCCATTCTTCTGCGCTAAGTTAACATAACTAACAAATTAGCAAACTACCAACTGAGAGGTTAGCTGTGCGGATTTAGTCCAGAAACTCGGCATCCTCCGATCATACAGTCAATCCAGATTAGAAATTCACTATCATCAACCATTCAGAACTGACGCCTTACGAAAACTTAGATACTATCTCCTTCAGTTCAAATCTGAAACTCACTGGAATTCAAAAAGTGAACTTTTTGTAATCCGCTCTCCGTAATCTAATAAAGCCGTTGAATTTTGGAATAAAGCGTTCTGGAAACAAGCTAACTACAAATGATGTCAATGGACATCGGTCCATTGACTAAGCCTAGCTTCATTCAATTCTAATTTAAGGAAATATAGATGAACAACTCCAAGACTATCACCGCACTTGCTGCCACACTTGCTGCTACGGCGGCCTTGTCGCTAACTTCAAATGTGGCTCATGCTGCCGGCGCAAAAGAAAAATGCTTCGGTATCTCGCTCGCCGGAAAAAATGACTGTGCTGCTGGACCTGGTACGAGTTGCGCTGGCACCTCTACGATAAATTATCAGGGTAACGCTTGGACTTACACAAACAAGGGTAGCTGCGTAGCCAAAGGCGGGACTTTGAAAGCTCACAAAGGAAACGCAAAACCAATTCCAAAATGAGCCATCGGCAATGCCTGCTATCGACAAAATAGCAGGCATTGTCTTTCTCTCAACTCGATATCTGCTGCAAAATTGAATCTGCTTCTCTAGATTTTAAAACCAACACATGAGCATTTGAACAAACTGATCTGATTTCCGCTATGATGCGGGTTTTTCCTCTCAATCTCACATGACGGATTTGTTTCGAGAGATTTTGGGCACAACGCCATCAAAATACCGCTAATACTCAAGAAGAGTTGTACCTAAAATGACACCCGGAAACGAGTGCGCAACTGTCTTTCAGAGCATGGCAAGATTACAATAACCACGGCATTCTAAAAGCATCATTAAGCAGGAAGCGTAAACAAAACGCAATCAAACAAAAAGTGCTTTCAAAAATGACTTTGTCAAAGTGGAGATATCGGATGTACAAAACAAATAACACTCTTTCTCATAATATCAGAACGGCTTCGATCGAACTTTTGCAGGAACGGTTATTTGACGGATGCGATCTGATGACACAAACAAAACAAGCGCATTGGAATGTCAAAGGCCCGAACTTCATTGCTTTGCACGAGCTATTTGATCGAATACACTCTCAAGTAGACGGTTATGTTGACCTCATTGCGGAACGTATCGTGGCGCTCGGTGGTCAAGCAAATGGCACTGTCCGCAGTGCTGCTGAATTTTCGTCATTGCCCGAATATCCTCTCGGCTCACAGGAGCAAGTAGATCATGTCGAAAGCTTGTCTAATGCTTTGGCAGTCTTTGGAGACAAGATCCGTCATGCGATTGATGTAGCCGCCGATATGGACGACCAGAATTCGTCCGATATATTTACCGAAATTTCTCGCGGGATAGATAAATCTTTATGGTTTGTCGAAGCCCATAACCAGCAAAACTGAGTCTAAGCACGCGAGTTCCATAACAGCCCAGTAAAAAGGATCGTAGAATGAAAATGCAAAAAATCGCCATCGCCGCTACCGCCATCTGTCTTCTTACGGCAAGTGGAGCCAGTTTGTTGGCTAAATCAGTTAAGCCATCAGAAATCAAGGTAACGGACCGAGTTATACCCGAAGAACAGCGACAATTTGACCCAGGCTTTCCAGGCAATGATGCTATTACATTTGCTGTTGCTTATGGTGATCGTTCCACTGGTGCTCATGGTACTTATGGGAGTTTTCCAGCCAATTTTGAAACGCCTGAACATACCCACACCCATGATTATCGTGCGATTGTGTTGAAAGGTCAGATGACGAACCCTTTTCAAGGGGATAAAAATGCTCCGATACTGAACCCCGGTTCATATTGGGAAGTACCTGCAGGAAGCGTCCATACAACTGCCTGCGTATCCGATACGCCATGCGAGTTTTACATGTACGGTGATCATTCATTCGATTTCAAGCCTACCAAGAATTGACGGTTCGCGCCAAGCATCAATAGCCTTTCGATAATGTTGTGATTCTAAGCCTTTGCTACGGCATCGATGTTCACAAGCCAGTATTATCAGCAACCCTCAAGTGATTATGAAGGTATCCACAAATGATCCGAAAACAAATTGGAGATAGAACAAGATCATTCTCAAACCAGCAGATTAAGCCTTTGTCGATGTATTGCGCGGCAGTCTGAACTTGGCATCCAACGTTTTACGCGTTCAAGAAATGTGAATGGCAACAATCTGAAATTCATATAATCCAGAATAAAAATAAAAGATTATCGATCATATAACCCTTCAGAGCAGATAATTGAAAAAGGACAACTTGATTGCACAGTCCAGATTTTGAAATCTCTCTATAGGCGACCAAAATATCTCCCTCCGATGCTTCTTGGTCGTCCAATATGGGCAGATGTCCCCCACCCCCGTACATCTGCCCATTTCCACTCTCTAGGAAGAAGCCAACGCGACCGAATAATTACTATGTAATCTGAAACGCAAGGGATGCGCAGATCCAAAGTTTCGGCTTACTCACGCTTCCGTACGGCCATTCCCATTCAAGGCGAACCTCACCACTATCGCAAGAATCTGGAATTTCCATTTATTGGAATAATCCCATCAATTCCGCAGTTATCACTGAACAATTCTAAACTACGCCAGAAAGGTAAAATTGATGGAGTTGAAAGTAAAAAGCAATTTCACAATATCGAAGCACTGCCTTCTGTCAGCGACGGCTTCCATATTGACTGCTTTGAAGCTCCTGCGGTTATCATTAACTGGCACCTTGGAGACTTCGCTATTAGATATTCAGAATCTGTTCTTGTTTCCGAAGCAATGGCTGTCGGAAGGGACCAACTGTCACTCAATCAATCGATCATAAATTTTGAAAGGAAGATGATGAATTTTTATAAAACATTGATAAATTTGCGCAGTATGACCGCCGCAATATTGCTAGCGACAATCAGCGCAGTTCAACCAGCCCAAGCAGCCGATGTAAACTATGGTTATGAGGATATAGAAGGCACGCGAGTGTTTTTCCGCGAGGCAGGCGATCCGTCCAATCCAGCGATTGTCTTGTTGCACGGTTTCCCAAGCTCATCGCATCAATATCGCAATCTGATCCGCGAATTGAGTGACAAATATTATCTTATTGCCCCGGATTACCCGGGTTTTGGGGCCAGTGATTATCCATCCGCTAGCGAATACAAGTATAATTTCGATAATTTTGCTAAAACTATTAATAGCTTTTTGGAACAGAAAGGTATCGCAAAATATTCGCTGTTCATTCAAGATTATGGCTCCCCTGTTGGTATGCGTATAGCCACAAAACACCCTGAACGCGTACAGGCACTAATCGTACAAAACGGCAATATATATGAAGAAGGATTGGCAAAGGAAGCATGGGGTCCAATCATGAAATTGTGGGAGGTAGGCCGCGGCAATACGGAATTGGAAACGGCTATTGCTTCACAAGTGTTCGGCCTTGATGGTCTGAAGTGGCAGTACACACACGGCACCCGCAATCCTGATAATATTTTGCCCGATAACTGGTTACTTGATTTTCAAAGCCTCTCACGTCCGGGCCAACACGATATTCAGTTGGGATTGTTCTATGACTATCGCAACAACGTAGCCAAATATCCTGAATGGCAGGCTTATTTGAGAAAGCATCAGCCTTCTGTTCTAATTGTTTGGGCAAAAAATGATGCGTTTTTCCCGGTTCCTGGCGCCGAAGGTTTCAAGCGCGATGTCAAAGATCTTGATTACAATATCTTGGATACCGGACATTTTGCTCTTGAAGAGGACAGCAAATTGATAGCATCGAAAATTCGCGCGTTCCTAGACAAACGCGGCATCAAATAACCGATGAGATAAAGGAGAGAATAATGGAGCTCAATGCAGATTTTACAGCCCGTGCGCGTGTATTCAATCGAAGCAATGCGTGGCAAAGCTCTCCGTCAGCAGGTGTTGATCGTAAAATGTTGGATCGTATCGGGGATGAAGTAGCGCGTGCGACAACCATTGTTCGATACGCTCCAAATAGCCATTTTCCAAGGCATACCCATACAGGCGGAGAAGAGTTTATTGTGCTTGATGGTGTTTTTCAGGATGAACATGGCGATTTCCCGGCCGGTTCCTATATTCGAAACCCGCCAACCTCTTCGCACAGACCCGGATCAAAACCGGGCTGCACAATTTTTGTTAAGCTATGGCAATTTGACATGGAGGACAGGAACTCTGTGAAACTTCATATGGATGACATCGTATCGATTGACGATGTTAGCAGAAATGGCGTTTCCAGCGGTATGCTGCACAAAGATGACCGTGAAACGGTTGTTCGCGAAATATGGCAGCCTGATATTGAGGCAATGGTCGATACCAATGGCGGTGCAGAAATCTTGATTCTATCGGGTTCGGTGACGGAAAACGAAGAAAAATTTGGCGTACATGACTGGCTTCGTTTGCCCGATGGGTATGAAGGTAAACTGACAGCGGGCCTGAGTGGAGCCACTCTCTGGGTAAAATACGGTAATCTTCGCTTTGCTACGCCTCCGGCAATCTGATGCAAGATGTGGATTCTAGAAATATAGTCATCGTTGGCGCCGGTTTGAGCGGTTTGGCCGCAGTCAAAGAATTATCGTAAATTGGCTCTGCTGTTACAATAGTCGAAGCACGAGACCGGGTTGGTGGCAGAGAACCATCGGAACGCTAACGAGAGAGGCACTTTTTTAACCAGCCCCGACAAACTCTTTTGCGTTGATCTGGATCGTTCTTGCAGGCTCGTTGTGCTCAGCTTCAAGTGAGTTTCGAATTTTTCCGATATTCCGGTTTGGGATAAGATAGGTGTTCAAATATTTAGAGACTTTCTAATATTCGAAACCAGCGTGCGATTTTGCGGTGAACAATTGGCATCAACAGCATTTTCAACAGCATCGATAGAATCTGTATTGGTGGAAGCTGCAGCGCTACTTATTTTCAATGCATTACGAGTGATAAGCCAACGCGCTGAATCTTCCATCCCGATTACAAATTCAACGAAACAAGAAAAATTACGCAAAACGGTTGGTCGGATTGAAGATAATTTGGGAGAGCATATATCATTGAAAGGACCGTCATCAATTACCGGTCTTTCAGAGTGGCATTATCTTCGTCAATTTAAAGAACTTTTCGGTCGTTCTCCGCATCAATATGTTCAAGAACGTAGACTAACGAAATCTCAACGTCTGTTGCGCGAAACAATGTTGCAAATTTGTCAAATTTCTTTTGAATACCTCTTCTCTTCACAATCTCATATGACAACCGCCTTTGAGAAACATTTTGGCATCACGCCGAAAGTATAGAGAGATAGTCAAAAAATCTCTGTGTTTCAGGAAGAAAATGACAAATTGAAACTTAATCGAATTTCATTGCAGAGCAATAGATGATCAAAGCCTCGCGGAGGCTATGGAAGAAACGCCGAGATAACAAAATTTCGATAAGTCTGGTTATTTGAAATCTATTGGCATGCGATGCCATTAACAAATCACATTCCTCCTAATCAAGGTATCTGAAAAGGAAATATCATGATGAATTTGAACAACCGCAAACTGACAAAGAAACTGCTGGTAGCGTCGATAGTTACGGTGTTTTCGCTGTCGACCAGTATAAGCTCCGTCCTCGCACAAGACATTCAAGTGGCAACGGCTACGACACCTCCAGTGAATGATGGTCTACCTGATCCTGGTTTCACGATTGATACTGCAACAACTGCAATCGTCATCACCGATCCTCAGGTTGATTTTCTTTCACCGCAAGGTGTGACCTGGGGTGTTGTAGGGAAAAGTGTTACCGATAATGGCACTGTTGAGAATTTGGAGAAGCTCTTCAAAGTGGCTCAAACAGTTGACATGCCAGTATTTGTCTCCCCGCATTATTATTTCAAACATGATCACAAATGGAAGTTTGAAGGTGCACTCGAGCAGCTTATGCACTCCATTGGCATGTTCGATCGTAAAGGTCAGCTGTCGCTGGAAGGGTTTGAAGGATCTGGAGCGGATTGGCTGCCTCAATATAAGCCATATATCAACAATGGTAAAACCGTCGTCACCAGCCCGCATAAAGTCTATGGACCGGAAACCAATGATCTCGTGCTGCAGCTGCGTAAAGCCGGTATCTCAAAAATTATCCTCGCTGGAATGTCCTCCAACCTGTGTACAGAATCGCACATGCGCGAACTAGTTGAGCAAGGCTTTGAAGTGCAAGTTGTCACCGACGCAACAGCCGGTGCAATAACCGAACATTATAACGGATATGAAGCCTCACTCGTCAACTTCCGCTTCATAGCAAGTCATATCGACAATACCGAAAATACCGTCACGGCCATTCAAAGCGCCTATCGGTAAACCGTTTTCAGCGCCTACAACCGTTTGCGTTTTAATATGCGGCCCGGCCCTCTCCTCCTCCCTAACGGCCGGGTCGCATGTAAATCAATGCCTTGATTGTGATTTGACAGGGTTTGACTCTGAAAATTCACTCGCCAGGTAAGTTATCTCATTGCCGCGCTAGCAAATTAAGGCTTCCTACAAAAATAATGAAATCACATGTAGTGTTATGGCAAAAACAATTTAACGTTCTTTGAAATCGGAAAGTGAATTTCACCCCCTCTCGGCAATATTCAAGACGTTGCAGAAACCTTCAACACAAGAAAGTTAATTATACCTTCGTAGAATTTTTCAATTCGTCAAAAATGACAGTTTTGGTCAACCAAATACTTCCGTGAGCTCATAAGCAATTGAATCTTTGCTATTGAATGAGTTCATATTCATTACAATTTCCAATTTAAATGGAGATAAATAAGGCAAAATCAAACAGTCGCCTTAGTAATCCTAAGGCCTAGCTGGGTAATTCCAAATAGAAGTCCAATATGAACCGAAGCCGCTATGTTATCCGGCCCCTCGACAAAATTGATCGAGCAATAATAGCCGCTTTGACCGAAAACGGTCGAATGACCATACGAGAACTTGCAGCAAAAATCGGCCTCTCAAGCCCAAGTATCAAAGAACGCATCCACAAAATGGAAGATGCGGGCGCGATACAGGGTTTCACAATCGTAGTCGACCCGACGGTATTCGGGCTCTGTGTGGCTGCACACATACGAATGCGGGCCATGCCAGGCGAAGTCAAGAGAGTGGCGCAGATGCTCATCGACCTTCCCGAGGTAGTCGAGGCAGATCGTGTAACTGGAGAAGATTGCTTTATGGCAAAAGTGATCGTCAGTGACGTACAAGAGCTCCAATCTGTTGTTGATCAGTTTTTGCCATTCTCATCAACTGACACAGCGATTGTTCAATCGACCACGATCGTTAGACGCCTTCCCCGATTGTAAGGCATCCTATTCTGACGTGAATCGTTCAAAGTAGTTAGCAGATTAGAATCGGAGGGCAAAACTCCCCGCAGTTTTCGACAAGTAAGTCAAATCGACTAAAATTTGTTTCTAAACCTATATCTGAAATATTGCAGAATGAACTATATTTCATTCAACAATTGCAAATTTTTGTTCTTGTTCAAAATAGCAGTTTGGAATCTATACAATGAAACCCCTAAAGTATTTCATATTCCATTATAGAACAGAAAACCTCGTTTTATAATGTCCTATTCTGCTGCTGCCATCGCGACACTGGCATTACAATGCGCGCCCTCAGTAGCACCCGATACGGTTCTGGCGATTGTTCATACCGAAAGCCGGGGTCACGTCTTCGCCCTGAACGTCAATGGCGGACGGCAACCGCGCCGCCAGTCCAGCGCAGCAGAAGCAGCAGCCACCGCGAAACGCTATGTAGCCGCAGGATATTCAGTTGATCTCGGTCTTGGCCAAATCAACTCGCGCAATATGCGTTGGCTTGGTTTGACCTGGGAGACGGTCTTTGATCCCTGCATCAATATCGCAGCGTTGGGCAAAGTCATGACCAGTAATTACAATGCGGCAAAAACCGGACGCGATCCACAAACTGCCCTTCGCGTCGCCCTCTCGATGTATAACACCGGAAGCCAGTCTCGCGGGTTTCGCAACGGATATGTTGCAAAGGTCGTCGGCAACGCTGGAATCACCGATTTGCAAGTGTCTTACACTACGCCGGCATCGCAGCCAATCGCGGAAACAAGCAGTGCTCTTCGTGCGGATATCTTCGCTGAAAATGCGGTGCGTCAACCGAAGGCTCGCCCTGCTCCGCCCCCGCGCTGGAACCTCTTTGAGCGTGCAGCTTACGATCACGAAACCAGAAAACTCGCAGAGAATGAAAGGGGCAGCAGATGAGCATCATACTTAAGATGGCGCAGAGCGTTCGCGCAAGGCGGACATTTTGCGCATCAAAATTCAATTTGTATCGAAGCAATCGGCAAAGCGGGATTATGTGGAGCATAGCACTGATATCCGCACTGCTAATTTCGATTACGCTGCCTGAGCCTGCCTACGCACAAAATTTGGAAAGCTTTGCAAGCAATGTGCGTGGCCTTTTATCATCGACGCTTCTTCGCACGCTGGCAGTGATCGCCGTAATTGTAACCGGCCTACTCTGGTTTACAGGGCGCGCTTCTACTGCTGTTCTGGTGACGGTTATTATTGGCATCGCCATAGTCTTTTCGGCGGATTCCATAGTTGGCCTCATTGCGGGTTGAAGGCGATGAACGATGAAACCGAAATTCTGACAAAGAACACGCTATTCCTCGCGGTGACGCGCCCAGCGCTCTGGGCGGGGATTCCAATTGAAGCGGCGGTGTTGCTGTTAATCGCCAGCGCATCGGTACTGATTCAAAGCAATAGCCCGCTCTATGCTGGATTGATCGCGGCTTTTGGCTATTCAATTTCGCGACTGATCGTGCGGCATGATGTCAACGCGTTTCGCCTGCTGTTCCTTTGGGGCCGGACGAAAGCTGGCAATCGGAACCGCAGTTTCTGGGGCGGCAGCAGCTATTCGCCGCTGCCTCTGACGGGCTTGCGCCGCAAAGGCTTTGGCCGTCATGGGTAGATTGCTCGCCTCCAATAATACTGTGCCGCTCAAAATAGCGCAGCGCGAGGCAACCCCTGAAAAGTATCTGCCCTATGCTCGCCATATAAACGAGGAAATGGTGGCGCTCGATTCTGGCGACATCATGTTGACTTTCGAACTAACGGGCCGTGCCTTCGAGACGTCCGATGTTCGTGATCTCAACGACTGGCATACGAAATTGAACGGGCTGCTGCGGAACTTGCATGATGAGCGGTTATCGGTGTGGACCCATCTTATCAGGATGCGCGTGGATCAATATCCCGGTGGGGCATTCCAATCTGGTTTCGCCGCCGATCTGGACCGCGCCTATTTTGGCCGCATCAACCGGGAGCGGATGTTCATCAATCGCTTCTTTGTCGGCCTTGTCATTCGCCCTGCTGCAACTGGAAGCGACAAAATCATCCAGATCTTCAAACGGAAGGTTTCAAAGCAAGCAGAAAAAGATCCGCTGATTGACGAGGCACTGGTCGAATTGCTCGACGACAAGGCTCGTGACTTTGAAAAGCTCATGGCGCGCTGTCAGCCGCGCCGCTGCGGGATATACACACACCGCGGATTGATGTTTTCCGAAGCGATGGAAGTCGCTGATATGGTAATGACCGGACGCCATGTCCGTGTTCCCGTGGTTCGCGGCCATCTGGGCGGCGCGCTTTACCGCGCGCGGACGATTTTCGGCGCGGAAACTATCGAGGTTCGCGGTGCCGACACATCTGCCTTTGGCGGAATTTTCGGAATCCGAGAATATCCCGCACAAACCACCCCGCGCCAGTTTGAAGCCTTGCTGTCAGTCGATTTCGGGTTCGTGCTGACACAGTCTTTCACATTCCTTGGGCGGGCCGCAGCAACCGAGAAATTCCGCCTGCGCATGACGCAAATGGAAAATTCAGGCGACCGCGCGGTCAGCCAGGCTGATGCGCTGATTGATGCAAGCGACGATCTGATGTCAAATCGTTTTGTTTTGGGCGATCACCATTTCACGCTCGCCGTTTATGGGACAAACATACGCGCCTTACGCGATCATATGTCTGTGGCGCGAGCGGCGCTTGCCGATACTGGGATGGTCGCAGCACGAGAAGGTGCTGCGCTTGAAGCCGCCTATTGGTCGCAGCTTGTCGGCAATTTCGCGTGGCGCGCCCGGCCTGCGCCTATCACATCACTCAATTTCGCTGCCTTCTCACCCTTTCATACTTTTCCGGCGGGACAAGCGAGCGGCAATCATTGGGGTGATGCAATAGCGCTTCTCAAAACCAGCGCGCGCAGCCCCTATTTCTTCAATTTCCATAAAGGCGATCTGGGTCACACGCTGATCATTGGTCCTTCCGGCGGCGGCAAGACCGTGCTGCTCAACTTTCTGATGGCACAAGCGGAAAAGACCGGCGCGCGGCAGATTTTCATCGACAAAGATCGCGGCGCACAGATTTTCGTGCAAGCAAGCGGTGGCACTTATCTCGCATTGCATAATGGCATCTCCACCGGCTTCTCCCCGCTGAAGGCACTGACTGACTGCGCCCCGGATAAGAACTTTCTCTCGCTATTCATCCGCCAATTGGTCCGCGCTGACGGCAAGCCTATCTCGGTACAGGAAGAACGACGTATTGAGGACGGCATAAATGCGGTCATGAAGCTGCCCGTCGCTGACCGCTCGCTAAGCGCACTTCGCTCGATGCTCGGCATGAAGGATGCTAGCGGCGTTGGCGCGAGGTTAGAAAAATGGACGTCGGAAGGCTCGCTAGGCTGGGTGTTCGACAATCCCGATGACAGCATGACGCTCGACTCCAGGTTCATCGGTTTCGACATGACCGACTTCCTCGACAACGCCGATATCCGTACGCCCGTCATGCTGTATCTCTTTCACCGGATCGACCAGCTCCTAACCGGCGAGCGGATGATTATCTGCATTGATGAATTCTGGAAAGCGCTGGGCGATGAAGCCTTCCGGCGCTTCGCCCAGGATGGCCTAAAAACTTACCGGAAGCGCAATGCCCTTATGGTGTTCGCGACACAGTCACCAGCAGACGCGCTTAAAAGCGATATAAGCCATTCGATCCTCGAACAGGTCGCAACCAAGATCATGCTGCCCAATCCCTTTGGTGCTCGCCGCGATTATGTCGACGGGTTTGCGCTGTCCGAAGCCGAATTCAAACTCGTGCGCGAAGACCTCTCGCCTGAAAGCCACAAGTTTCTGGTCAAGCAGGGCCATGACAGCGTGGTGGTCGAACTCGATCTGAGCGGTCTTGATGACGCGCTGGCGGTCCTGTCGGGCCGCGCCGAAACCACAGCCCAAGTCGATGAAATCATTGCCGAGGTAGGCAGCGACCCTGCCACCTGGCTTCCCCTCTTCCATAGCCGGAGGCGTCCCAGCTGAGTCCAACAACGGCGCTGAACCACGAAGAAAGGTAAAATCATGAAGAAATTGACACAGATACTATGTGCAACACTGCTTTTCGCAGCCCCCGTGCCCGCATTTGCCCAAGGCATAGCGGTCCATGACAGCGCCAGCCTGATCCAGCAAATCAACACGGTCAGGCAAACCATACAAATGGTCCAGCAAGGCAAGGAGCAAATTGCCGAAGCTAAAAAGCTCTATGAGGATTTAAACAAGCTCACCGATATTCCGGCATTGGCCCAGCAGCTCAAAACCGATGCGCTACGCGAACTCGACACATCAAACGGTTCCCTCGAAGGGTTCGGAACTGGCGATCTCAATGTTGTTGGCGCAGGGCGCGCAAAGGCTGATGAAGTCTATCGCGGACTTCTGGACCGGCTTGGCCTTGCAGGCTCGGAGCAGTCGCGCGCGGCCTTTGATCTGGGTGCGCGTAACATTGGTATCAATGCCGGCCTTGCAGAAAATGTCGGCGCTGCTGTTACATCACGGTCGCAGGGACTGGACCAATTACGCAGCAGATTGGCTACCGCATCCACGGCCAAGGAAGTAGCTGATCTGACCGCGCGGTTGCAATTGGAATCTGCCGCCATGCAGAACGACCAGCTGCGCTTGCAAGCCATCGCCCTACAACAAAAAGCACAGGAACGCGCTCGCGCTGCCGAGGGCCAAGCTGCCTTGGCACAAAAGCTTGATGAAGCAAGCCTCTACTACCGGGGGCAATGACCATGCGGGCTGCACGCCTAACGATCCTACTATTGCTCGCGGGGTGCGGCGTGTCTGAGACTTCGAACGGGACGGACAGCGATATGCCAGCCAGAAGTTGGAAATATTATGCTGCCCACCCTGCCGAGATCGAGCCAATGCAGGAAATTTGTCGCCGATGGGCAGGTTCGAATGCCCCGGTGAGCGAACAGCCTGCCGTGATTACGACCAACTGCCGTGCAGCAGCATTCGCCAAGTCACAGCTTCAACTGACCCAATAGAAACAAACCAAAAGGACCAGATGCCGAAATGAATTTTAGCGATCATGTTTTTACCACGATGTTCGAGGCGCTTAACTCCGCCTTGGGCGCGATCGTTGGTAAATATGCTGCTATAATCGGCATTGTATCGCCCGCGCTGCGCATCGGCATCGTGATTTATATTTCGCTGCTCGGCTACGCGATCATGCGCGGCGCTGTACAATATCCATTCCGCGAATATGCCTATCGCGGCTGCCAGCTCGCATTCCTCTATTTTGCCGTAACCTCGCTTTACGGAACCCAGATCGGCATGTTCGCACTTGGCGGCCTGCCAAGCCAGTTCGCCACAGCTCTTGGCGGCGCGGATGTTGGCGGCCTTGGCGGCTTTTATGACAAGTTGGCAGGCACTGGCTTTGAAACCGCCAACACTATGCGCAAGATCGCGGCGAATTATCAGGAAACTCAAGGCACGCTTCCTGATATTGGCTATGCCGTTTTTTCGGGTTTTCTGGTGGTGATGGTCCTTATAGCCACCTTGCTATGTGCTGCCATCGGTTTCGTCATCAGCGCGTTTGGCTTGTTCGCACTGGCTTTGTTGTCGGTGGTCGGTCCGCTCTTTGTCGCGGCACTTCTATTTGAGTCCGCGCGCGGCTATTTTTTTGCCTGGCTGGGCGCGTGCATCAACTATTTGATGCTGATCGTCTTCGCGCTGGTATTGACGCTGTTTCTTACCCAGACCGGCGAAGCAATCATCGCCACTATTTCTGAAAATGACGAAATCGGTATGGCTGCGATCAAAGCTCTGGCCTTCTACGCACTCGGCTTTTTCTTCTTCCTACAGATCCCGATGCTGGCGGCTTCACTTGGCGGCGGCGGCCCCGCCCTCGCCAACCAGTTTGCCTCGGCAATCGCAGCAGCAGGCGGGTTTGTTGTCGGACGCGGAGCAACCGGTGCGCAGGCAACAAGCCGCGCCATCGAACGCGGTTTTGCAGGCGGCATAGCAAGAATGCGAACATCAGGTTCGGTCAGTCGCGGAACAAATTGAGGAGCAAATTATGCGCAAACAAATCATGGCTCTGATTGCCGCCTTGGCAATCTCGATACCTGCCAGCCCTATTGTAGCTGCGCCAAAGTCGCCCAAGCTCTCAAAGTGCGACGGTAAGAAGCGCAGGCCAGCCAATCCTTACGGCTCTATATTGCCGACCGTCGATCCCGAGACTGGAACCTCAACGCCTGCAGGGCAACCGTCCAGTGATGAACCGGGCGAAGAGCCGAAACGTGAAGGTGTTGAAGTATTCCCGAGCAAATCATCAGCATTGTTAAAACCCAAGAAAAGACGCGGCGACAAAACCCAAAACATAGTCCCGCCAATTACCAGCGCGCAGCCAAAGCGCGTTTATCAGAGCTGCTGAGTGATGGTATGCGGCGTCACCGATAGAGATGATCTCAAGGCCTATTTTGCGGAAAGCGCAAGCTGGGATCACGATCGCTTTGTTGCATCGCGGCGTTCAAAACGGCTCGCGTGGATAGTTGCTGCGGTTGCCAGCGGTCTTGCGATTACCGGCGTTGCCGCTGTTGCAATGCTGACGCCGCTTAAAACCGTCGCGCCCTATGTCATCACTGTCGATAAGGCGACCGGCGCGAGTGAGATTACCGCGCAGATGTCGGGCGATAACCAGATCACCTACAATGAAGCTGTCGCCAAATACTTTCTCGCCGATTATGTCCGCAACCGCGAGGGCTGGATACCACAAGCGCGCAAAGAGTTTTTTGAGGGCGTGCTAGCAATGTCGTCACGCGAGGAACAGGCACGCTGGACCGCCTTCTATAGCAAAAACAATGCAAGCTCGCCGCAGAACGTCTTTACCGATCTCGATACAATATTCATCGCGGTCAAATCGGTCACATTCGTCTCCAAAAACGTGGCGCAAATACGCTTCACCAAATCGCTCCAGCAAGGTTCGCGCGTCACTGACACGCAGGCGATCGCAACCGTGACCTACGATACCACAGACACACCAACTACCGAACAGCAACGGTTCAAAAATCCACTGGGGCTGGAAGTGCAAACCTATCGCGCCGATCTGGAGGTCACACCATGAAAAATCTAAGAAACTTCACCCTATTGACGCTGCTGTTTAGCGGATCGCCAATAATGGCTGGTGAAACCCCTCAGCCAACAGCGCAAGATAGCCGAATTCGCGAAGTCTTCTATAACGAAAATCAGGTCTTCCGTATTGTTGGAGTTTTTCGGTCGGCAACGCAGATAGTATTTTCTCCGGGCGAACGTGTCGAGCATGTCGCGCTCGGCGACACGATATCCTGGGAAGTTGCTCCGGCTGAAAACTCGCTATTCATCAAACCACGCGAGCGTGCGGGGCCAACTAACCTTATCGTCATAACTCGCTCAAATGCAGGTAGCCGTACATATACGTTTGAGCTGAGCGCACGCCGGGGCGCGATTCGAGAAAAATCACCGGATACCTTCTTTAAGGTAGCCTTCCGCTATCCGCGCGAAGAGGCAGCGGCGGCGCAAGCTGCTGCTACCCGAGCGGCATACACACAGGCCGTCACGCTGCAATCAGGCGCAATCCGCTCGGCGCTTGATCTGGGCGTTCTCGAAGGCACCCGTAATCTCAAATATAGTGTTCAGGGGTCGTCGAAAATCCAGCCTTCCGAAATTACTGACAATGGGCAATTTACCGCTCTGCGCTTTCCGAACCAGCGCGAACTACCCGCAATATTTGCAATCAATCCGGATGGCACTGAGAGCATTGTCCCGTTTGATGTTCGCGATGAATTTGTGGTGGTGCATGGCGTGTTTGCGCAGCTTCGTTTGAGGCGCGGCAAGAAGGTGCTGTGCATTTTCAATGAAGCTCCGAATTTTTATGGGCGCGATCCCAAAACCGGCACGGCATCAAGCATCGTTGAACGCACAGATGACGGGGAGACACGATGATGGCCGATACAGCCAATGACGTCGGAGCCGCTGAACGCGCTAAAGTCGATCAAACCCCTGACCCAGACGAAATTGACCGCAGCCCGGCGGGCGAACGCGGCAGTAAAATGCCGTCTATTCCAGGGACAACGATGGACCCAAAAAAGATGATTGGCTTTGCCGCCGCCGCTGGGGCGCTTATGTTTACTGTGCTTGCACTTGGAACCGGGCTCACTGGCAATTCAGAATTGCCGCCCGTAAAACCCAAACCGGCGCTCGAAGCGGCAGACTATGATCCAGCAACGGTTATTGCACCGACGCTTGCAGAAGCTGGAACAGACCCCAATGCGCCTATTCCATTGGGAGAACCCGTCGTTCCTGCGATTGGCAAGCAGGCCTTGTCCCCACAGGGTCAAGCGACGACTACCGTGCAGCCGCGTCAGCAATCGCCAGCTGAAGCACTGCGAGAAGCTTCGCGGCGGTCAACACTTATTGCCTATAGCGGTGAGCGCGCCGATGGAGGCAGTGCAGCTAACCTTAACGCGGCTGTTAGTGGAATGAGCACCGGAGAAGCTTCACCGCAGCAAACCACAAATCTTGATACGCTCCGCCGCGCATCGGTCATCGGGCAGGCTCAGGCCCGGTCGCTTCCAGATCGCAATTTTTTGATTACGGCGGGAAGCTTCATCCCGTGCGTGTTGCAAACGGCGATGGATTCCAGTCAGCCCGGCTATGTAAGCTGCATTGTCCCGCGCAATGTATATTCCGACAATGGCCGCGTCGTGCTTCTGGAAAAAGGCACGAAAATTTTTGGCGAATATCAAGGCGGCCTCAATCGGGGTCAATACCGCCTGTTTGTCCTCTGGACGCGCGCAGTGACACCCCGCGGCATCGCGATTGATGTGGGCTCGCCGGCAACCGACGCACTTGGTCGTGGCGGCGTAGACGGTAAAGTAGAGAATTTTTTCTGGAAACGATTTGGCACCGCTTTGCTTTTCAGCCTGGTCGAAGATGCCGCAACCATTGGTGCCGAGGCCCTGGGAAACAATGGTTCGAACACAACCCGTGTTCCATCTGACGCAGCCTCCACCGTCTTGCAGCAGAATGGCGACATCAAGCCGGTCCTGCGCAAAAATCAGGGTGAGGACGTTGGAATAACCGTCGCACAGGACTTCGATTTCTCGACCGTTTACGGCCTTGCGCTTAAATAATGGCCGCGCCGGGTAAAAACACCGCTGTTCTGGACAGCGTGACCCAGCCTTTAGCTAAATATCTGATTGATGAGAGCGTCACCGAACTGGTTATCAACCTTCCCGGTGAGGTCGGTATTGAACGGCGTGGGCACTGGACATGGGAAAGCGAGCCTTCGCTTGATTTCAAAACGCTTATGGCGCTGGCGACTGCCGCAGCCGCCTATACCGCGCAGGATATTACTCGCGAAAATCCTATCGTTTCAACCATCTTTCCAAGCGGTGAGCGGGTGCAAATCATTGTCCCGCCGGTTGTCCCCGATGAAACGGTCTCAATCACCATTCGCAAGCCATCAAGCGTGTCCATGACATTGGATGATTTCGAGGCAGCGGGCTTGTTCAAAAACACTCGGATTGCTGAAAAGAAGGTGAGCCAGCATGAGTTAGACCTACTCACACTGCTTCGCGGGGGTCATCATGTCGAGTTCTTCGATGCCGCTGTTAAAGCAAAGCTCAACATTCTCATCTCGGGTGCAACCGGCTCGGGCAAGACCACATTTTCCAAGGGATTGATTCAGCTGATCCCTTCCGAAGAACGGCTCTTAACCATCGAAGACACGCGCGAATTGATCGTTCGCCAGAAGAATGTCGTGCACATGCTGTATGCAAAGGACGGACAAGGTACAGCCAATGTTACCGCCAAACATTTGCTAGAAAGCGCGCTCAGGATGCGCCCTGACCGTATCTTGCTCCAGGAATTACGTGATGGGACGGCGTTTTTTTACCTGCGCAATGTCAATTCCGGCCATCCCGGATCAATCACGACGATCCACGCCGATTCCGCTGAACTGGCGTTCGAGCAGCTGACTTTGCTGGTCAAGGAAAGCGAAGGTGGCTCCGATCTTGCGCGCGATGATATTCGGGCGTTGCTAAAAATGCTCGTGGATTGCGTCGTGCAAATCAAAAAGACTGACGGTAAATTTCGGGTAACGGAGATCTATTATGACCCAGAAGGCAGGCACGCCGCCTGACGGCGGGGCGTTAAGATTACTCATCGGAATTCCGTTTGGGCTGCTCATTGCATTCACCATAGCCAGTATGATTGGGTGGCTTATTCTAGGTCTGCCCGTCACTGCCTATGATCCGCTCAAAATTCCCCAGTTCGTCTGGTATTATCGCGGCGATCCACAAGTTGTCCGGGCGATGACGGGTGGTTTGATCGGCGGAGGCTTGCTCCTGATTGGCCTAATCTATGTGCTTTGGGCGCGCGGTGCGCCGCTGCATGGAGCAGCGCGCTTTGCCCGTGAAAGCGAGATAAAGCGCCAGGGCTTTCGCGCCCGCTCCGGTATCGTCCTCGGCCGCAAGGGGGGCCGTTTCCTGACCTTTGGTGGCAGCGAGCATGTCATCGTCGAAGCTCCAACCCGCTCGGGTAAAGGCACCGGTATTGTCATTCCAAACCTGCTGACATGGCAAGGCTCAGTTGTTGTCCTTGACGTAAAACGCGAAAATTACGACGCCAGCGCAGGGTTTCGCGCTCGTTATGGTCAGGACGTCTATCTCTTCAATCCAACCAACCGTGAAGGTCGCACGGCCCATTACAATCCGCTGGCCTATATCAACCGAAACGACTCAGATGATGTCATCATCGAATTGCAAAAGATCGCCACGATGCTGTTTATCACGCCCGAACGAGGCGAGGCTTTTTGGGCCAACGGCGCACGAACCGGATTTGCAGGTGTCGGTGCCTGGCTGGCCGAAACCAGCAATGAACCGCTGACGATGGGCGCGATCTATCGCCACCTTACCGAAGGCGACGCGCGCAGTTTCTTCAAAAAGGAGCTGGCCAAGCCAGAACTCGACTTATCTGCCGGATGCCGGACGGCGCTGGCCGATTTTGCCGGTGGTTCTGACAACAGCTTTGCGGACATCAAAAAGACCATCACCAGCGTTCTCGGCCTTTGGCTCAATCCACTGGTCGATGCCGCGACTTCGGCAAGTGACTTCGATCTGCGTGATCTTCGCAAACGACCTTTGTCGATCTACCTGGGTGTGTCTCCCGATGAACTTGACCGCATTGCGCCACTCTACAACCTCCTGTTGCAGCAACTCATCGATCTCAATGTGCGCGAACTGCCCGATGAAAACACGCAGGTTCCGGTACTGGTGATCCTCGATGAATTTGCACGGCTTGGCCGCGCATCGGTGCTTGCCAGCGCATTTTCCTATGTCGCAGGATATGGAATCAGGCTTCTGCCCGTAATCCAGTCTCGCTCGCAGCTGCGCGGTGTTTACGGTGAGCATGTTGCCGATGAAATCGTCGCCAATTGCGGCGTAGAGGTCGCCTTCACTCCCAAGGAACTGCGCGGTGCGAACGAACTGTCGGAGCGCATTGGCTATGTCGGACAAGCAAGCATTACCAAATCGCTGACCATCCACGGCCTGCTTGCCAACCGCTCCAAGTCCATTTCCGAGCAGCGCCGCGCCTTGATGTTACCGCAGGAACTGATGCAGTTTCCAGCAAACAGACTAATCTTGCTGCGCGGCGGTATTCCGCCGATCATTGGCACGAAGTTAGCCTATTTCAAGAACCGCTTCTTCAAACGACGGGCCCTGCCCGCACCCGTGGTGCCGCCGATCGAAAGGCAAGCGCGTGTTACCACGCACCCAGCGCCATTCCGGGACATGAGCGATGAAGAAGCAGAAGGTAATCCGGCCCACCCACTGAACCGCAGCGACATTCGAACTGAAGATTATCCAAGTCAGTTCGCCGATCTGCTGGCCATTGATCGCGACGGCGAGGTGCAGGGCATTTTAGAGGAAGGTGATGAGCATGACTGACGAATTCGAAGGCGCAGCAAATCGCGCACGAAGCCTTGATGGTAAAGCGAGGCCTGCCAAGGAAAAGCCCGCACCAACCAAGCCGATGCGCAAAACGGCGAAGCCCACGATCACCGACGACCTCACAGGCAAATTTCTACGTGTCGGTAACAAACTCTACCGGACATCGGACGACAAATCGCCAATTGTCCGGCTCGAAACTGACCGCCTCAAAACCCGCAATATCGACGCTCTTCCGGATATTATTCGCATCGCTAAGGCCAATGGCTGGAATTCAATCCAGATCAACGGCGGCGACAAGTTCAAAAAGGCAGCATTTCTTGCCGCTGCTTCGCAAGGGTTGGCCGTCGAGAACTATCGGCCGTCAAAAGTCGCGCAGGCCGAAGCCGACCGTCTCAGCGCAAGGATTGCGGAACGGGAAAAACGCCGCGAAGCTCGAAAATCAGGCTCTGAGAAAGCGGAGCCCGAAAAGGAACCGAGCAAGTTGAAAGCTCTGTCAGAAAGATTTCTGATACAATCTCACGCCGAAAACGCGCGCGATCCAGAGCTCCGGCGTGCGCAAAGTCTGGTCGCCCAGACCATATCAATCGGGCACGCAAAATTTCCCGATGATGCGGCCAAAGCGTCAAAAGAAGTCGAAGCCAGGCGGCAGGAAGTCGCGACCCGTATCGCCAAAGGAGACAAAATTGCGGTCGTTCAGGTCCGCAACCAACAGGCCCAGCGCGTCTGTGAAGTTGAGCGGGATCAAGCATTCCGACGCGTTGGGCGATCTCGTTGACGAGACCTACCATAAACATGTGCATGCCAAGTGAGCAATACGTGTTTTCTCTGGTCGGAGTGCGTCGACTTTCCGTCAGAGAATAGAGATTAATTGCTGATCGCGCATGCCAAAGCGAACTTACGCTCCCGCCCCAATCTCAGTCGTAAGCCCCCAAATTAAAGGTCCTCATAAGCAGCCATTCACGTCCGCTGTTTGACTTCATTGCGTTTGTATCGATAATAGACTTTATCTTCTAGCTGGGACCGTTTTCAGACAGTAGTCTCGGCTTATGCAGAACATGGGCCTGATTGCAGCCAGAGGCTGTCAGCGCGAGCTCCAAGGTATCGATGACATCCTGAGCCCGCATGGTCGTGCACAGCTTCCACGAGACGATGTAGCGGGAGAAATCGTCGAGGATGGTGGAGAGATAATACCAGCCCCAGCCGATGATCTTCAAGTACGTAAAATCAGTCTGCCATAGCTGATTGGGTGCAGTGGTCTTGTCCTTAAAATCACTGGCCGCCTTCATCACGATAAAGGCGGGGCCGGTGATCAGGTCATGGGCCTTGAGGAGCCGACAACGCTGGCTTCCTATACGAAGTAGCCCTTGATGTCCGTGAACGTTACCGCCAGCTCGCGTGGGCTTAGCTCGGAGCGTTCCAGTGCCATCTCCAGTATCTGATCGTGGATCTCATCCGGTATCCGATTCCATGCCCGCCGAGGACCAGGGCGCTTGTCTTCCAGTGCGTCTTCGCCGAATCGCTGATACAGATCATACCAGCGGTAGAAGGTAGGCCGGGCCGGTCCAGCGTTTGTTTGGCCGGCAGATGCGAACGCTCCACCAACTTGATAATCTCAAGCTTCTCAGTGGCAGGGTATCTCATTCGTCTTCGCCCCCATCCCCGGTCATGCTTTTTTTGAGCAGGCGGTTGTCCAGCGTGAGTTCGGCCACCACTTCTTTCAGATCGCGACCTTCACGGCGAAGCGTTGTCACTTCTTCATTGTTAGCCGCACGAGCCGTATCACCGGCAAGCCTCTTCTTACCTGCTTCCATGAAGTCTTTCGACCATTTGTAATATACACCCTGTGCAATACCTTCACGGCGGCATATCTTGGCGATTGTATCGTCTCCGCGCAGACCCTCCAGCACGATCCGTATCTTCTCTTCTGCGCTATATTGTTTGCGGGTCTGACGGCGGATGTCCTTCACCACACGCTCTGCACGGGCTTTAGAATTTTTCTGTTTTGATCTCATCTTCGTTCCTTACGTCACTACGATGATACCAAAATACTCACATCCTACATAACTTACATCTGTCTATCGAATGCTGACGGGGGACAATCTGGGGCAAGTGGACACAGCGCCTCTGAACAGTGGTTGTCCATTCGATGTTCATAACACAGCGTGCGTTTGAACAACCTCCCATCTTTCAGCCAAATTCTAGTACGCAATCGTGCGTTTCCGTTAGACTCCACATTCACAAACTCATTCAAACATAGCTGTGGTGCAGTCCTTTGGGTGATGTTAACGAGCACGTTTCCGTAGCTGGTTTCCCTTATACATCCCTGAAACGGGCCTTTTTCCCAAATCAGTTGATCATCGTGAAAGATGCTTCGTTGTTCAATCATCTGTTCTTGACCATCTTCCCAATAAAACTGGCTTCGCTGGATGTGTGCATAGGTGCCAGTTTGAGGAAATTGGTGCTGTACTATCCCGCGATGAGCATTGAGCAGCTGTCCTTTATTACTGAAATGTTGATGTTCACCTGCCCAGCTCCCTTCGAACGACGCAAATACAGGCATTGTGTTAGCGAGTAGGGAGAATTGGTCCTTAGTTTCATCAAGATCTCTAATCCCAGCAGTTACTCGGAAGCGGGCCATCCAGTTAACATATTTTAAGGTTTGTATGAAATCTGAAAACAATACCGAGGCAACATGTGCTGCCACTAGTTTCCACATTCAGGTGATGATTATCGAACAGGTCTGCAAATATAGAATGATGTCTCGGCTTCATAACGCTTACTTTGACGTTGAGAATGATCTATTGAGTTTCCTGAGCAAGATATTCGATTAACGCCTTACGTTCGTCAGGATTTGGAACGCCTGCAAAGGCCATCTTGTTTCCCGGCAAAAATGTTCTCGGATTACTAAGCCAGGCGTCCAGCTTTTCTGGACTCCATATTATTCCAGAAGAAGCCAAGGCCTCGGAATATGCGAAACCATTTTTTGAGCCAGCCTTTGAATCAAACAAGCCGTGCAGGTTGGGACCAGTAAGATTTGGTTCTCCGCTGTTGATTGTATGACAACTACGACACTTCAAAAATGCGACCATACCTTTGGAATTCGCCTTGGGCGTATTTGATTCGTTCATCGGCTCAGCCGGAGAAGCAGGTTCAACGGATTCTGTTTTTTTTGCAGATTGTTGATCAGACTCGGATGTTCCAGACTGTGAACAGGATACAAGGAGCGCGCTACCGAATAATAAGGGTATCAAAATTTTGGACATTAAGGAATTCACGATATTTTGGTTTTTTTTGCAATTTATTTGGAACGCTTGAGTTTGTGATAGGTAAAAGAGCCTGCGGTCATAGTGACAATTTTAGTTTCTGCATCAGCTATGCGGTCGCGAAACCAAAATTCATCTTTAGAAAGTTTGACCTGATAGTCGAATACCTTTTTTCCGAAGGTGCAATCGGGCATAACCATATGCAGCTTTCCGTCGTCTGCTCGTTTGACAATCATATCGCAATTGTCTGGCAGTGGTGACATTTCCTCGGGTTTGAGATCTGAAAGCCGAGTAGTATCAATATATGCGTTGGCATATTTCTTTTTGCCTTCGTCACTAAAATACCATAGTTTAACGCGTACTTCGTTCGTTATTTCGTCGACGTTAATTGTATATATACGTTGTCTATAGGGCTTGTCGCCAAACGAGAATTCCTCGACGTAGAGAACTCGTTCTCCAAATAGAGGCAGATCGACAGGTCGATAATGGGACCGCATGGGCAAATGCCCACCCATATTTTGCCCCTTCTCAGCTTGCCCTTCTATCCAGATTGGCGCTCCATCTGCGCGCAGAGCATCTATTTGAGCATCATTGTCATAATCACCACTCCACCAGTTCATTATTTTCATGGCAATCGCATTTGCATCATTTCCTGATAATTGCGATTTTCCTGCAATAGCGAAAGAGTCGGTTGCATATGGGACAACACCAATAGAAAACGCCGCAACCAACACCATTGATCTGGTAATAATGTTAAGACTGAACACTCATAAATCTCCTTACGCTCGCTTGACCGATATCCACATATGTGTAAAACAATTACCCAATGATGTAAATAGATCAAAGCTAACTTCAGCATATACTCTGCTCGTTCAGATAAATCTGCTGCTAAGGGAAAGAGGAATAAGGTGGAGATAAGAAGGCGAACCTTACTAAAAGCTGGCTCGGTTGCATTGGCCGGGTCTGCCGCGGCAATCGGTTTGAGCAGTTGTAAAGGTGACAAACAAGAAACAGCCAAGGGAAAGGTAAAAAAGCCCTTTGCCAAAGATCCAGACGTTGTGGTCATCGGTGCCGGACTTTCAGGATTGAATGCAACACTTCTACTTGAAGAAATGGGCTATAACGTAACTTTGGTCGAGGGGCGCGACCGGGTTGGCGGGAGACTATACACGTTAGATGATGTTCCTGGAGCACCCGAAGCAGGCGGTGCCGGCATTGGTAGCATTTATGGAAGGCTGCTCGGGACAATCCGCCGATACGATATTCCGATGGGGCTCGAGCGGGCTCGGACCATTCCAGTTCCAGAAATTTCCATGCTGACTATCAACGGTACGCATATCCCCTTTGATAAATGGGCTGATCACCCCCTCAATCCCTTTCCGAAAGAATATAAAGAGAAACTGCCAGGTTCCATGCAATATGGGCTTTATGGAGATGACAATCCACTTTCTGCACCAGGTGATATTCTGGATTCCAATCTGAATCTGGAATCGTTTGACATTTCCGTTTACGAACATTTCAAAAAGAAAGGTTTTAGTGAGAAAGCCACCCAGCTGGCTGCTGGCACAAATATGAGCTACAGCGACGTCAATGGCAAATTCGGTCTCTCCGCACTGTTGATGTATCATGTCATCGCTTTCGGCCGCATGGCCTCTGGAGGCGGCGAAACCCAGGCCGGAGCAGGCGGTAATCAACGAATTCCAGAAGGCATGGCCAATAATGTCAAAACCGATATTCATTTAGATACAAAAGTCATTGGTATTCGGCATGAAAACAGCCATGCCGAGATTCATTTGGAAAATGGTCAGATTCTGAAGGCAAAACAAGTTATCGTAACGGCTCCATTTTCAGCATTGCGGCTAATTGGTTTGGATGCGCCTATGCATCCTTTAAAACGGCAAGCGATTGCAACCATGGGATATACAAATGTCACGCATTTGCACTTTATCCCTACGCGCAAGTTTTGGGAAGACGATGGCCTTGCGCCATCCATGTGGTGTGATGGACCGATCGGGCGTTTCATGGCCCTTCGGAATGATCCAAGCAACCCTGAGGAGATCACCAGTTTTATCGCTTTTACCAACGACGCTTTAGCTAATCATCATGACCGCTTGGGGCCCGAAGCTTCGGCGCAATTTATGCTGAACTATTTGGAGCAAATTAGACCAAGCACCAAAGGAGCCCTAAAATTTGCTAAATATTGGTCATGGCAACTAGATCCGTTCGCAGGCGGCGCCTATGCTGCTTGGCGTCCCGGTCAGATCACTAAATTTGGGCAACATGTAGCAACACCAGCCGGCCGAATTCACTTCGCCGGAGAGCACACGGAATTCAATAATCGTGGTATGGAAAGTGCAATGGAATCGGGTGAGCGCGCCGCCTTTGCGGTTGCGGAGCAGCTGGGATAGAAATTGCTGGGTGGCTAATTCTCCGGTATATGTCGCTGCCCAGCGGTCGACATCAGTCAAACCATAATGTGTAAGCTTTTCGTTTCCAGAAAACTTGCAAACCCTTCGTGTCCAAATTCGCGGCCCGTTCCTGAATTCTTAACACCGCCAAAGGGTATCATCGGATCAATTCCCGGATGTGTGTTGACCGTTATGATGCCTGCTTCTAGTTGGCTTGCCAAACGATGCGCTACTGACAGATCTTTGGTCCAAAGACTTGCGGCAAGACCAAATTCGGTATCATTGGCCATAGTCACCAACCAATCCAAGTTCTGCCTGTCAAACGGAATCAATGTCAACACTGGTCCGAATACTTCTTTTTGGGCAATGAGACTTTCAGGATTGGCCACACTGAGGAGAGTTGGTTGAAAGAAATGTCCCGGTTGGTCCAATATCTCGCCTCCAAATATAAGTTCTGCTCCCTCTGCGCGCGCGTCTGAAACCGTCTCGTCAATACGATCACGGTCTTGTCTTGTAATGACTGGTCCCATAGTGGTTTCAGGCGCCAGTGCGTCACCAACCACTATGTTATTTGCCAATGCCGCCAGTTTTTCGACAAAGGAAGATAGGACCGACTTTTCAACAAATAGTCGCGACGGGCACATACAAAACTGGCCAGCGTTTCCATAACCGGAAACCCGTGCGTGAATTGCCGCCGCATCAATATCGGCATCATGCATTACTATGAAAGCAGACTTCCCGCCCAATTCGAGCGTCAATCTCTTAAACGTGGAGCTCGCTGCCTGAGATATTTTTCGTCCAACCTCTGTAGAGCCTGTGAAAGTAATTTTCTTTACCAATGGATTTTGGCACAAATCTGCACCAATAGGGCCATTTCCATTAATCACGTTGACCGCACCAGCAGGAAATCCGGCTTCTCGAAACAGCGATGCAATAAACAACGCGCTCATCGGGGTTTGTTCCGCGGGCTTGACTATGGTTGTACATCCTGCCGCTAGGGCAGGTATAACTTTGTTTATCATAAATAGGGCTGGCGCATTCCACGGTAAAACGCACGCTACTACACCAATCGGTTCCAAAATCGTTTGCATAGAACACACAGATGTCGTGCCAGGCTGTGGAATCAAGGGGAAAGACTGACCAGCAATTTTTGTCGGCCAGCCCGCAAAATACCGTATCGTATCAATCAATGTTTCAATTCGTGCGGCACCTACCTTCACCAAATCCGAGTTTTGCGCAGCGGCTCCGAAGAGCCGCCCACTATCGCAGGCATCAATGGCACAAATCACGTCGCCATTTTTCTCCAGTATATCTGCAAAACGGTGCAACATTGTCTCCCGCTCTCGCGGAGAAACTTTGGACCATATTTTATGAAAGCATTGTTCTGCAGCTTGGGCTACATTATTCACATCGACCGAACTTGCTGCCTGCACATCGCCCCATTTTTCTCCCGTTGAGGGATTAATGGACGAGATAATATCTTCAGATGTGCTGTCCACAAATTCACCGTTCACGAACAGTTTGTTATTTCTTGCAGCAAAATCTTGGGCTGCTTTTAGACTATCTCTGACCGTCACAATGGTATCCAATCCTGACTGCTTGTGTTCCGTTGTGCATTTCGTCCAACAGGACATATACCTGTTATCAAATTGTTGATCGCACGAAGTGAAACACATATACATGTAGCGCTAATTCATATAGCAGGATTTGATTCCTAATCACAACATCTGAAAACCGGATGATAAGCCATGGCGTGCCAATATTTAAGAACATCGATATTTGTCGATGATATCGATTACGCCATCAAATGGTATGGTGATATATTCGATATGACCTCTCAACTTGATACCACCATGGTGTTGCCAAGCTCCCTACTGCCTAACGGCAAAGAAGGAGATGTATTGCGTCTTGTAACTCTAGCAAATAATCAACGGGGGCACGAACCGCTCGCGCTCTTACAATGGATGAAACAGGGAAGCGACACACAAGGAAAACCTAGTCCGGTTGTTCATCTCGTTCAAGCAGATGATGCTGCACTTATACTAGAACGGGTCAGGAAAACGGGCTCGCAGATCCAATCTGAATATGTTCAATGGGATGCGCAGTTACCTGACGGGTCGGTGCTACAAATGGGCGGTTGTTCATTTTGGGATATGAACAATCACTTTTTCGGATACTCGAACCGCCGGTCATAAAGCGGGAAGAATAATGAAGATAATAACCTCATCTATGGTAGAAAAGTATTTGACCACAAAGATTTGTTTGGAAGCAGTAAGAAATGCCATGACGGCTGTTTCGCGAGAAAAAACACATCTCCCAATCCGGCAGTTCATACCAATAATGGGCCGCGAAGGAAAAATGGCTCTCATGCCCGGCGCTATGAACGATCCTGATTGCTTTGGAATAAAACTAGTCTGCAAATATCCGCGGGCCGAGGGCAGCAAATATGGAACACATGTTGGTATGGTGCTGGTGTTCGATTCGAAACTAGGCATTCCCTTGGCGATGATTGAAGGCGCGTCACTTACAGCTATTCGCACAGCTGCAGCTAGTGCGTTGGCGACTGACCTCCTAGCAAATCGAAATTGCTCTACATTGACGATCATGGGCAACGGTGAACAAGCAAAACGTCATATTCGTGCTATGCTCGCAGTACGCAATCCAAGCACTATTCTTATTTGGGGTAGAGATCAGGACAAAACAAAATTTTTTGCATCATCCATGGCGCGAGAAACCAACTGTTCAGTTCATGCACTTAGGCATGCTGAAGAAGCCGTTAGCAGGGCTGATTTGATTTGCACTACAACTTCATCCAGCGAACCGATCTTACTGGGTGCTTGGCTCAAGCCTGGCACTCACATTAATCTTGTAGGCGCCGCTACTGCCTCATCAGCCGAAGCCGATCAAGAAGTTGTCAAACGTTCGCGCTTCTTCGTCGATTACCGACCAGCAGCAATGGCCGCTGCAGGAGAGTTATTGCGTGCGATTGAAGGTGGTGCGATCGACAAAGATCATATTTCTGCAGAAATTGGAGAGGTGGTTCAAAATCCGAATTGTGGTCGGCAGAATGATGGTGAAATTACTGTCTATAAATCTCTCGGTTTAGCCGCCCAAGATTTGGCAGTGGGCCATCTGTTATACAAATTATCGATCGATCAAAATTTTGGTTTCAAAGTCGATATGATGGATTATGCAGAAATGTCATTGTAATATTCCAACATCTCGGGAAGTCCTAAAACGGAATTAAGGTCCGATAATGTCATTGGCCGGGAGCTATCGTTAGAATTTGGTTCAGCCACTAATGCTTTGAAACAATTCCGCAATGTATTCGCCACGGGCAAGCTCACCGCTGTTGGCAAAATGACCCCAGAAACAGCGATGTTGGATAGCTGTTGAATTGTTTGAATTTCACTATCTTTTTGAATGAGGTTATAAAAAACTGGCAAGCCTTCTGCTACTGCCACAACTTTTTCAACGGCTTCTATCGTTTTTAACCCCTCAATGAATATAATATCTGCACCTGAATCACGATATGCGGCAGCCCGTTCAAGTGTTTGGCTCAAATCTTCGACGAAAGGACTGTCTGATCGGGCGCTTACCAACATATTTTCTTTTTTACGAGCATCAACAGCAGTCTTGATCTTGTCTCTCATCGCATCAATGCTGATCAATGTTCTAGTGGTTAGCGCATTTGCTGGCTTTATGGGAATCTGATCTTCTATTTGAATAGCGGCCGCGCCTGCTCTTTCAAATTCTCTGACCGTACGACTGGTATGTAAGGCATTTCCAAAACCGCTATCAACATCAACAACAATTGGAAGATTAACACGGTCTGTTATCCGCGCGCATATTGCACTCATCTCCGTTAGCGTCAAAAGGCCTACGTCAGGCCGGCCCAATTGGGTGAAAGCTACAGCAGATCCTGACAAGAAAGCAGCTTCCAATCCTTCTGTCTCAGCCAAAACAGCAGACAAAGCGTCATAAATACCCGGAAGCAATAAGATATCCTGTTGCTGAAGTCGATTTTTTAGATTGGGTTTATCTGGTTGCAAAAAATACCTCTTTCCCGCTGATGTGCGTCTGAAAAGTCACCTAGATTTTCCTTGCGTTCTACCATAAATGGGGTAGATTATGCACATATATGTATTGAACTTGATTGTGTAAATCGAATATTTTGAAATTTAACGCAACCAAAGCAGGGCACAGAAAAGGAGCTTGATCAATGTTTGGTTCACCCAGAATGCGAACAGTTGATCAAAGCCTCAATAACATAGGATGATTCAGTAATGAAAATTGGGATTCAGGTGGCTAGCACTGTCTTAGCGTTTTTTCTTGCAGGTTGCGGTATTGCCATCGATGCAAAAGCCGAAGGAAAAAAAATAACTTGCGCCCCCACAACTGTTTCAGCTTATTGTATTCTCCAAACCGCTGAAAAATCTTTGACCGAAATAGAGGATGGCTCAGCCTGGGCAACGAGTGCGGCGGAGCTTGCTGTTGCTTATGACAGTAACAGCAATCCTGAAAAATCAATTGCTCTGTTGACGAGGTCGCTGGAGAAAATATCCACCCTGCCCAAAGGCACTGCGCGAGATAGTGCATTAGGCGACGTCGCAATTTCCATATATTCTATACGCAGAAATGGTAAGGCATTGATGTTGCTCGAAAACGTCAGATCATTATCATCTTCTGTCACGAACGAGGATAAGCGTGCCGATATTAACGGAAAACGGATAGTGGGTGTGGGTACACACGGTGAAATTGTAATTGCAATAGAGCTTGCCAAAGCAATGCCAGAACAAACCGGATCGCAAGCGGGCAACAAAGCAATTACCTTTCGAAAACTGTCAGCAAGGTTAGCCAAGTCGGGAGAATTTGATGCAGCCTATTCAGTTGCTCAAGATCTGACGATGAGCATTGCTTACTACAGGTCCATGGTGCGCTCTGATATCGCCGTTATGGCTGATAAAAAGGGGGACAAAACAGTATTTGAAAAAATGCTGGCAGAAGCCGCGCAAATGGCGCGAGAGCAAGACAACGGCTATTTCATCGCTGCAGCGCTTCGCGATATTGGCCAGGCTTATGTTCGTGCAGGTCATGTTGATAAGGCGGATCAATATTTCAAGGAAGCGCGTGAAAGCGCTCGTAAAGCGAGAAGCTTTCATGAGCGCGCGCGTTCTATGAGCCGGATCGCTACACGTCTTGGCGACGTAGGGAGAGAAAGAACTTCTCTGTCCATAATCAATGAATCGATATCACTGGCGCGGCAGGAAGAGAATGAGGCTATGCGACATTACTCTCTCTACGAAATAGCCGGAGCCGCTGCCATGAGCGGCAATTTTGAAATATCGAGACAGCTAATTGACGATATTCCCAACACCCCCTTTGGATCAGCCACATCACTGAAGAGTGCAACCCAGCGCGATCTGGCTTGGGGGCTGTTCCGCTACGGCCGGCATGAGAACGCATTGGCAACCGCGCTTGCAATTCGATCGATTCGAGAGCGTGTTCATACACTAAGCCGCTTGGTTCGTATTATGAACAACCCCAAGATGGAAGCGCTGCCGCGCTACCTTTAAATCAGCAAGATAATGAAACAAAATAATTTGAGCAATGCGGTCAGTCCGCAATCTGGATCGTTGCGATGCTATTGATACGACATATTCTCTATGCCCTTCTAAAGCTTCGCAGAAATCGTGCAGAAACAACTTTACAAAGATTTTCTGTTCTGGTGTCGCGTTTTTTCGGAAGACGAAACATGCTTAATATCGTCATAAACCGAACCGTTGGTATATGTGTTTTCATATCAATTGGGTTGCTGCTAAACTCTGAGCAAGCTCTAGCGACCTCTTCGGGGATCAGCATCAAAAGGAGCTTTGTCGACGGACCTTTTGGCCAAATTCATATCCGCATAGCAAAGCCGGTAAATGGGGTCGCAAAAACTCCGATATTCTTATTCCACCCAACACCATATTCGAGTGTTTATTATCGTGATTTCATACCCCTGCTTGCAAAAGATCGTGTGGTCATTGCATTTGATACCCCCGGTTATGGGGATTCAACAGCGCCGAGAAAGCCGCAATCGATAACCGGTTTGGCTAGCGCTGCGATCAAAGCCCTAGATGAACTCGGTTATGGTGAATCCGGCAATGGGGCGGTCGATATGTTGGGCTATCACACCGGTACTCTTATTGCCGCAGAAGTTGCAATCCAAAGACCAGATCTAGCCCGGCGACTGGTACTTCCCGGCCTCGCCTATTTCGCTGCAACCACACGAGAAAATTTTTACGTAGAAAGTGTTAAAGAGAGCCATATCTCCACAGACGGCTCTCACCTGGACGATCAATGGGAATTCACAACCCGGGCCATGAAGCACGGCTTGACGCTAGAAGAAGCTCAGACAAATTTAGCCGACTTAATGCAATGTTATCCGCAATGCTGGCACGCTTATCATGGCGTTTTTACCTATAAGGCTGAAGAACGCTTTCCCATGGTTAAGCAAAAGGTTCTGCTGATTTCGATAGACGGCAGTCTCAATGAAGAAACCAGAGCAGCCAAAGATCTGTTTTCTGATGCCCAGCATGTCTACTTATCGGAAGTGAAAGATAGTGGATTTATAATCTCACCTGAAAAACTGGCTGAAGTAACAAAAAAATTTCTGGATTAAGTGACAGCTATGCCATCGACTTACGGATTGAATTGGAGAGGACTTAGTATGAGCAAAAAAATCATGACCCTATGGATGTTGGCCATTGTAACAGCTTGTAGCGAGACCAGCCAACCTGAAAAAAAAACCCCCACAATTGCAGGTCTAACGATAGAGGAAGCCATGGTTACAAAAAAAGAAGGAGTTCATTTCAAACGCGTCGCTCTTGTAGTTTCAGACATTGACCGGTCACTCAAAATCTATCGCGATGCCCTCGGCTTTGAACCAAACACAATTAGTAGCTCCCCGCTGGCATCTTTCGGTCATCATATTTTCGGTGCACCCGACAATGCAGAGATGCGCTTTGTGTCGCTCAATTCCAAACAGGAAATGCGCACTCTTGCATTGAGTGAAGTCAAAGGGGTTGAGCTGACACCGACCCGGACACCCCCCTCCCCATATTCCGCCGTTCATGTAATAGAAGTACTTGACATAAATGAGAGCATTACCAACATCAAAAAACTTGGCCTCAAAACATCAGAGTTTTACGCGGCAGATTATGACGGCTATAGTGTAAAAGAACAGGGTTTTTCTGACTATGATGGGCATCAGATTGTTTTATATGAATTGATCCCGCATGAAAAATAGGAATTTGCATGGCAGAAGCAGTCGTAAAATCTGTAAAACGAGTATTCGAAATTTTCGAGTTATTCCGTAGAGAAGCCAAACCCCTACAGGCCGTTGAAGTGGCCCGTGAGTTGGACTTGCCACCTACCAGTACCCACGCGCTCTTAAACAGCATGCGAGCCTTGAATTATATGGAATATGATGGAGCCAATAGGTCTTTCTTGCCATCTCGAAACTTGACAGAATTGTTTGGCTGGTTGTTGGATAGAGTGGAAGATGAAGGACGGCTTATAGAATTTTTGAAACGGCTCAATGAAGAAACACAAGAGACAATCAGTCTCGTTCGCCGCTTAGATATTCATGCTAAGATCATTTACGGTCATGAATCAATCTATCCCATTGGCGTGCGCATGCAAGAAGGGTTAATGCTTCCCATCACACATACCGTCGCCGGAACGTGTCTTTTGGCTGGATTATCCGACGATGAAATGCACGGCCTCAAAGCTAAACTCGAAAAAAAGGACCCCGATCAATACGAAATACTTAACTCTCCCTCAATGAAAGAACGGGTCGAATCTCTGAAAACGGACGGCTACATTATAGACTATGATGTACAGATCGGAGGAATCAGCGCTGTTTGTATGCCGATTTTATCCGAAGTTTCACGTAAAAGACTTGTTGTGAGTATCGTTGGTCCGACAGAACGGATACGTGTCAGCGCCAAGGATCATGTCAAATCATTGAAAAAGCTTGCCAAGCAATATGGAGTAAAAAAACAGTTTTAAGCGATTCTCTTTTCGAACATCGTTATCTCGCGCCCGACAATTCACCTTCAACCAGCAGAACTTGACAATCTGAAATCTGCTCGCGCTTTTTCTTCAGCATCTGATATTCCGGACTATCCCAAAATTTTTTCGCGGCTTCAAGATCAGGCCATTGTGAAATGACAAAAGCTGCATTCTCGCCAAACGCGCCTTCGAGTAGTTTGGCGTCACGAGCAATAAGAATGTATTTTCCACCATATTTACGCACAAGCTCTGCAGTTGCGAGACTATAACCTTCTCGAAACTTCGGCCAGTCTGACACATGAGCCGTAATAAGCATATAAGCAGCCATTTCATGACTCCTGCCAGTTACATCTACAAAAAGGGGGCGGGAAGTGATGTGGGTTTCCCGCCCCTTTGCCATCTATTATATTATCAAACTCAAAAGTTAAACGAGGTTCTGACACCAAATTGCCGGCGCGGATGCAAAGCAATCTGCGAACCTTCGCGGCGGAAATCAAACAACCCGGTATTACTAGACGTGTCAGCAATATTGTTGATGCTAGTAGGTGTATCTTCGCCGAGCAAATTCGTGACAAAAAACTCGATGCGATAGTTTTCACCGCCCAATCCAGCCCGAAGGTTGACGTCAAGGCGATCATCGATTTCCGTCAAGTTTGCATTGCTATCAAAATAGCTGCTGGTGAAGAAGCCGTCCGCACGGACGAAGATCTCGTCGAAGAAGCCCATATCCACTGGCTGTGTATAAATAGCACTTAATGACGCAGTTATAGGTGGGAAGCGTGGTGCTTCTTGTCCTGCAACATTTGCCTCGTCACCAAAGATATCATTAAAATCACCGGCGTCACTTGTCGCTGGAAAAGATTCAATCTCAGAGTTTACATAGGCGAACGAGCCTTGGAACGTTAGATTTTCAATCGGTCTGGCTGTCCAATCCAATTCGAAGCCGTAAATGCGTGTAGATGCCCCATTGTCGGTGAAGGTAATCGTCTGAACACCAGGCGGCATGGTTGAATTATCCAGAATCTGGACGACATTGGTAAAAATCTCGTCCGAGCGTTTCATATAGAAAGCAGCAACATTGAATGAAAAGTTACCGTCACTTGTCGTCTGTTTCCAACCTATCTCGTAATTCTCAAGTTCTTCCTCATCGAAAACCACATCTGCACCAGGTGCTAAGGCTCGAACTGCGGCAAGCTCTGTTGCATCCAATTCCGCAATGGTATCATTAAATCCACCAGGTAAATTTCCGATGCTGTAGTTGGCGTATAGGAGCGTATTATCGGTAGGCTCATAACTGACCACCACACGAGGCAAAAACTTGTTAAAGGTAGACGGGGAAATCGGTGCGGCACCTGCGACAGTCGAGTTCGCGCCCGGTTCACTAATTCTATCTCCTTGATACCGGCCTTCCAAGGATACGGTTAGACCGTCTATGATTTCAACATCTAATGTGCCAAAAACACCTAGAGTACGAGCGCTGTTTTCACTTGGCGAATCCAGAAAGCCACCGAACAAGCCACCTGATCCAAAGCCAAAGCCGCCATCGGAGATGACATCTGCTTTATAGTAGTTGCCTCCCAAAGACCAATTCACACGTTCATCCCACAAGGAGCCCGACACGCGAATCTCTGCACTGATATCTTCTATGCTCGTTCCAGAAGCTGAAACAAAGGAAGCATCCGTCGTACCGTCGAAATCGAAAACACCAAGTACCGCTTCATCATTGTAGCCAAATAGCGCATCAAACCGCAAGTTATCACCGAACTCATACTCCATTGCACCACCAATGCGGAATGCTTCACGTCGGATCCCGAAGCCGCCCAATTCGTTCAATGAAATGCCAAGGTCACTCAAGAAATCGGTTTGCCCCATATTGCCGGTATTGCTTACAATGGTATCAAATACGGCCTGACTGGTGTTTAAGCCGATGCTCGCCAACGCGGGCTGTGAAACCCGTCCACGAAAAGCGGTTTCGGTCCTAGTATTCGCTGCAAGCTCCCCAGAAGTTGGGACTCCGGCAAATGGCGCCGTTCGATCAGTCACGCCATTGGCAACTGGAAATCCACCAAAATTATGTTGAATTACACCGGCCGTTGCTTGAATAGCAGCTGGGCCGTCATTATCCTGATAATAGCGGCTTCTGATCTTAAATTTCAATTTGTCGGTGGGTTGGAAAAGCAACGCACCGCTAATGGCCCACGTCTCCTCGGTTCCCAATTCTTGACCCGGTACGGCTGTGTTGGTGAAGTGGCCTCCATTATAGTTATAGCTTCCGTTAAGTCTGAAATTCAAAATTTCTGGAATGATTGGCCCCTCCACGCTAACGGACGCACGATATTCATCTCGTGTTGCTGCTAAGAAAGTAGCATTTACCCCAAACTCATCGGCAGGGTCTTTTGTGATATAGTTTATCGCGCCGGAGAAAGAGTTACGCCCAAACTGCGCTGATTGCGGCCCCTTGATGACCTCAACGCGTTCCAATTCGCCGACACCAATGCCTTGAATGCCGCCTGTGACCACAATACCATCTATCAAGGTGAGGCCAGTTCGAGATAAAGGCTCTCCGGCAGCATCAAAAACGACACCTCTAAACCTTGGTTGCGTATCAAGCCGCCCCGGCGCAGAGTTGAACGATTCAATATTAAGACCTGGGGTCGCCTGTGCTATGTCAAGAACACTCTCGTAACCCGCACTTTCAATTTCTGCGTTGTCGAATGCCGTCACAGCTATTGGTGTATCTTGAATTGATTCGGCTCTTTTCCGGGCCGTAACAACGATCACATTCCCAATCGATTCCGCAGTAGCATCTTCACTGGATGATTGCGCGTAGACAGCCGGTGCAAACACACCGCTTGCTGCAAACACACCTGCAAAAGCTGGCAGAGCAAATCGGCTTGAAGCTCCCAAAAGTGCATTGTTCATAATATCCTTCCTCCTGTTCATCTATTCAGACCTCAATCAAGGTAATAATCTAAAGACGATCTTGGTCGAAAACGAATTCACGAACATTAACCCAGGGTTGAAAGAATGGCAAATCAAATACACATATGAGGAAAACTGCAACCCATATATGTCGCTAAAGTTGCGATACTAAAAATTGAAAATGGAATAACACATTGATATAATAGTGATATTGACCACACCCAGGTTGACGAGAACCGTTGCAATGATGCAACAAATGGGTTGACTTGCTGTGTTAGGTGGCAATATTTGTGATAACAGCACATTCTATATGTTGCATGTTACATACTTATATGTGAATTAGAGAATCGCCGATCAGCACTTGCAGCGGACCGATACAGCAAATGAATATGACGAGAGAACATAGCGAAACAGAAGAAGGGAACCTTGCTTATCCTTCTTATGTACTCTTTGTTCTCTGCTTAGCGTCGGTCATCTCTTTTTTGGACCGCCAAATCATCAATTTGTTGGTAGACCCAATCAAGGCTGACATGGGGTTGTCGGATACTCAAATCAGTTTGCTACAGGGCTTTGCCTTCGCTCTATTCTACAGCCTTGCTGCAATCCCTCTGGGACGAATGGTGGATGGACGTAATCGCAAAAAGATAATTGCGCTGGGAATGGTGTTGTGGTCCTTTGCAACGGCGCTGTGCGGACTATCGCGCTATTTTTGGCAACTCTTTGTCGCGCGTATGATAGTTGGCATCGGAGAGGCCACATTGTTTCCAGGCGGCTTTTCAATGCTGGCGGACTACTTTCCGCGTAAAACACTGACCAGGGCGCTGTCGATATTTAATGGATCAACCTTTTTTGGTGCCGGCTTGGCATTGATAATTGGCGGCCAAATTTATGGCGCCATGGATAACATGGACAATCCAAACTTGCCTTTTGTTGGCTCCGTGAGTCCGTGGCAGCTCACATTTATGGCCGTTTCACTACCAGGATTACTGCTGGTCGTTCTTTTGCTTCTGACGGTCAAAGAACCGAAGCGTACTGGAGCTAACCATGACAATGGTGGGGAAGTCTATTCGTTACGCGATGGTTGGCACTATCTGAAATCAAACAAAGCCACACTGGCACCGATCATTTTTGGCACCAGCTTGGTCGCGATGTCACTCTATTCCATTGCTTCTTGGACACCATCTTTTTACATTCGCACTTATGGTATGACGCCGGCAGAAATTGGGAGCATTTTTGGCCTATATTTTGTCGTCTTCGGCGGCGCGGGCGTAATCTGCGGTGGTTTCTTAGCCGATTGGCTTAAGGGACGGGGTCGCTCTGATTCAAATATCCTCGCTGGGCTGATCGCTGTATTTTGCGCGATTCCGTTCATAGTGCTTTACCCCCTGGTTGACGACCTGCAGCTATCTCTTTGGTTGCTTGCCCCGGTCATGTTTTTTGGTTCGATGCCTTACGGCACGGGCCCGACAGCACTTCCTCTTCTGGTTCCTAATCGCCTGCGAGGTCAAGTGATGGGCATATATATGCTGATTGTGAATTTGATTGGCCAAGGCTGTGGACCTTGGATTGTTGCACTGTTTACCGACTACGTTGTGGGAGATCCAGATAAAGTGGGAATATCCATAAGTGTTGTATGTTCGATCGGTTTTACATGCGCCGCAATTGTTTTTTTGTTTGGTCGCAAGCCATTTGGCGAACAAATAGCAAAGGAAGAACAGGTCATCTCACAACCGGGATGACGTTCAATTTTGGAGTAACAATTGCCTTTTCTGGAAACACATAACGCCAAGATATACTATGAAACGCACGGTCACGGCGACCCGCCTATCATTCTTGCACATGGCGTGGGCGGCAATAGCTTGGCCTGGTGGCAGCAGGTTCCGTTTCTGGCCCAAACGCACCGCGTCATTATATTCGACCATCGCGGTTTTGGTCGATCAGAGGACCCGGACATGCTCGGACGCAGCGAATTTGTGAATGATCTGGCCGCTCTAATAGATGATCTCAACTTGAAAAACCCCATCCTCATCGGTCAATCAATGGGCGGCATCGCTTGCAGCGGCTATCTCGCGAAAAATCCGAACAATGTATCTGCTCTTGTAATGGCCGATACTTTGTTAGGGCTCGATATCCCTGAAGATATCAAATTTGCACTCCAAGAAGAACGTTCACGGTGTGAGCACTTGGCACAAAATGAGCGCGCAATGGATAAATATACGCGAACCAACAAACCCGCACTTTCCTATCTATTTTCGCATATCTCAGCATTCAATGGCGTAAACCGCAGAAGTTTACAGGGAAATTTTGAGCCAGTTAGCCTGCCTAGATTGGTTGCCGCCGAAGTACCAATTATGTTCATTGTCGGCCAAGGAGACTTTCTCTTCGCACCACGCTTCGTAAAAGCCGTGCAAGCTGCGATGCCGAACGCCGACTATACAGAAATTCCGAATACCGGGCATTCGCCCTATTTTGAAGACGCAGACAGCTTCAACAAAACTATCGACAAATTTATCACCGAACACGATTTGGCAAGGACATAGCTAATGGCAATATGCGCAGGTAAAAATTCCTTCATCGTACCACCAGATCACGGGAAAAGCTTTTGGCAGCCCAAACCAACGGGCGGCTATGCAACTGTAAAACTTACACCAGGTATCACCGGATTTGACCGGTACTCAGTTGGCTTTCAAGTGTTTGAGCCCGGTGTCAATGTAAAGCGCCACGCCCATAACGAAAATCATGAGCTGATCTTTGTTTTTGAAGGCAATGGACAGGTAACTATAGAAGGTGAATCCTATCCGCTTGAACCCGGTTCACTTGCATTGGTTGGCCCAAAAACATTTCACCACCTGGAGAATACGGGCACAAGGCAGCTAAAAACCATGTGGGTCTTTTCACCGCCCGGGTTGGAACATTGGTTCGAAGCTATTGGCCGTCAAAAGAATGAAGGTGAGCCTCAGCCTGAGCCATTTGATCGACCACCAGGAGCGTATTTAAGCCAAAATGAAATTGGTATTATGCGTCCCGAGGATCATGAGAGCCCGATCAGAAATTCCGATTCCGAACCCACATCAAAGTAAAGAGATAGACATGTCTGCAAATAGTGAAAATTCCAATCAACCTTGGGTCAGCAGCGATGAAATTGATGGACCTGGCAAAGAATTTTTTGATGACCCATTAATCGATAACATATTGGATTCCTTATTGGAAATGTCGGCGTCGTTGTGGAATTGCCAAGATCGGATAATGATATTGGAAGAAGCGTTGAGCAAAGAGCTAAGCAATAGAAACCCGGTCGATGTTTGCGAACTCGTCGAACAGCATGTTGCTTCTCCAGAACTTCAACAGCAGCGCGACGCCGCAAGAGCAGAAATGATTAACAGAATATTTCGAAGCTTTACGCGCCGCCAACTGCCCCCATCCTTTACGTCATTTCAAGAGCGAAAATCCTAAAAATTCACGAGGAAAAAACAATGAGCCGCGGAAATATTGGCATTCTACCACGCACGCCCAAACTAGCCGACGAAAGCTATCTAGACTTTGTTAAAGATGTCCGGATTAACTTCCGGCACGGAATGTTCCCTCCATTGTCTGAGATTATTGATACATTGGTCGATGAACGAATGAATGATCAAGAAAGTAAGCCTGATCTGGATGATATTCGAGCAGTAAGCAGCCAACTGTTTAGTGCAAAAGCATGGCAACGGTTCATGCGGACGCACCAAGAAATGGCTTGGAGAAGGGCACGCGATTGTTTTGAACCTGTACGAGACCAGCTGGAAACAGAAATCAAGGAAGCGGAAAACCAATCTCCCGGTAAAGTAACACTCAATCCCAATTTGATCTTACCAGAATATCTCCGCTATCAGATCCACCTTCAGCCCGGCGGATACATTTCCGATGCGTTGGCTGGACGCCATTATTTATATGGGACCAAAGTGTTTTATCTTGGGCTTAACGATCAAGATGAGCTGCATCAGGAAATCGTTGATACGACCAAAGCACCAGAGGATGGCAAGGTCAGGCGTGTTCTGGATGTCGGGTGCAGCTTGGGCCAGGCAAGTATCAAACTAAAGGAAAGATTTCCTGATGCATCGGTTATCGGCATCGACGCTTCCGCTGCGATGGTTCGGTATGCGCACTGGAATGCAATACAGCGCAATATAGATATAGAGTTTATACAGGCACTGGCGGAAAATACAGGATTTGAGGAAGCGTCATTCGATATTGTTCTTGTCTATATCTTGTTTCACGAGTTGCCGCTCGAAGTGACCAAGAAAGTGACAAAGGAAATATTTCGCTTGCTCCGGCCAGGAGGCGAATGGTCAGTTTTTGACTTCCCTACAAATGGGGAATCTTTGTCGCCGGCGCATCATTTTCTTGTCGATTACGACAACAGAAACAATTGCGAACCTTGGTCGCCTCAGTTTGTCTATTCAGATTTTCGCGGAATTCTCGACGAAGCAGGGTTCGAAGTCACAACTGGCCCAAGCAATACAAACGGTTTCCTCCAGACCTTGACATGCCGCAAACCGGGTTAACTTCCCCAACACAAGAAAGACGACTATGAACCACAAAAACACAGATGAAAAAGTCCCCACCGACATTCGCAGAGCTTGTTTGCTGGTAAGCAGCATAGAAAATTCCTTGAAAATCTATCACGAAATCCTCGGACTCAAGTTTTGGCTAGACGAAGAAATGAATGTATCTGGCGAAGGCCTCCCGGCGGGCGAACCAAATTCATGGATACGTCTTGTGATACTCCAAGCAAACGACCCACTTATCGGCAACTTAGCTCTGCTCGAATATCTTGACCCCCCTCTCCCACCACGTGATGCCGATTATCCTAAAAAGCTGGGAATTGGCGGGGTAGTTTTTGTGCTAAATCACAAAGACGTTCAGAGTGTTTATGATCAAATTAGACTGGTGGACGGAGTGCATATTCAAAGCGCACCCCATGATGTCGAGTTTCCGGCACCCAATAACGGCGTTTTTAAACGACGATTGATGAGTTTCTTCGACCCGGATGGTTATTTTTTTGAAGTTGCCCAGTTGTTAAACTGACCACTTGAGGCCTTGTCCTACAGCATGAGCATTTAGAACTAATTTGCGGGATACAATTATGACCACATTGGGATCCGCCCGCACAGTCGATTATCCAAGCAACAGATATGCTTGGTACACCGTGTTCATGTTGACGATTGCGTACGTCGTTTCGTTTGTTGACCGATATATACTCGGGCTTATGATAGAGCCAATCAAAACAGATCTTGGTTTAAGCGACACTCAAATTGGATTGTTATTGGGACCTGCATTTGCGATTTTTTACGTCACGATGGGACTACCGTTTGGTTGGCTAGTTGATCGCAAAAAACGTACATGGATCATTTCTGCAGGAATTGCTGTCTGGTCGGCCGCGACAGTCTTATCAGGATTTGCGAGAAATTTTGTTCAACTATTTATAGCTCGTATGGGCGTGGGAATCGGAGAGGCGGCATTAAGCCCGGCTGCGCTATCTATGATTTCAGATAGCTTTGTAAAGGAACGGCGAGCGCGCGCCGTTGCCTTTTACACAATGGCAGCCTCCTTAGGAGCCGGATTAGCCTCACTACTGGGTGCTGCTCTGTTGACATGGGCAGAAACGGTACCAAAAATAAGCTTGCCAGTTGTAGGCATCGTGAACGCTTGGCAGCTTTCCTTCATCATCGTAGGGCTCCCCGGGCTATTGTTGAGCCTGTTTTTCCTAGTGATGCGAGAACCACCACGAATGGAGTATATCTCAACTAAGGAGGGCCAAGAAAATAGTTCCAGTGTTTCCGAGATGCTACACTATGTCGGCGTCAGATGGAGAGCTTTTGCTGGATTTGTTTCACTAATGTGCTTACTTATGATCGAAGCATTTGGGCAAAAATGGGGAGCTCCGCTATTTGAACGCACCTGGGGTTGGGATGCGGCTAGTTATGCAACTGTGAATGGAATAATATTGCTGGTGTTCGGCCCTTTAACTGTCAACGCTGCTGGATGGGCTGCTGATCGGTTGCTAGTCAAAGGTATCAGAGATGCTCCGCTGTGTATTACGATCGGTGGTGTAGTTATTATGTTTGTAACAGGTCGGTTTATGCCGCTAATGCCAAATCCGGAAATGGCGTTTGTGATGATCTCGATTAATACTGTCGGGATTGCAATGGCAGCAGGCACAGCCATAACTGCTTTGTTGAATATCACGCCAGGACAAATACGCGGTCAGGTTGTAGCACTTTATTTTGTTTGCATAAACCTGGCCGGACTAATGCTTGGTCCAACATCGGTTGCATTTTTGACTGATAATTTCTTAGGCGAAGAAAATCTGCGCTACTCAATGTCACTCGCACCTCTCATACTGGGCCTACCAGTCATTATTCTAATCCCGTTCATTCGAAGATATTATCTCAACCAACTTTCGGAATTGGAAAGAATGGAAACGTCAAAATTGCCAGATTGGAGCGAGAATTGAAGCGCATTTATGCAGATTCCCGACATGGACAGATCCATGTACGGTATTGGCAAGCCGGTAATTTGCAAGCCGGTACGCCCACAATATGTTTGCAGCCGATACCCTATAGCGGTCTCTATTTTGAGAAGATAGCGCCGCTACTAAACACACATCGAGATGTAGTCGCTCCGGATTATCCAGGATATGGCGGTTCTGATCCCTTGCCAGACAAACCAACCATTAGGCAATATGCAGAAGCGATGCTGGACACGCTTGATGAAATGGGCTTCGAAGATCCTGTTGATTTGATGGGGTTTCACACAGGGTGTCTTGTAGCGCCAGAAATTGCCAACATTGCAGGCGATAGAGTGAGATCAATGGTACTTGTTGACGTGCCTTATTTCGGTATTGCATCGCAAAAAACATTATACGACCAAGCAGTGTCGCCCCATGTTATAACCGAGGAGCTTATCAGTCTCGAAAAATTTTGGCGTTTTTCTGTAAGTGACCGAAAAGCCCCTATTTCACTTGATCGCGCTTATAGTCTTTTTCTTGAACAAGCTCGTTCGGGTAATGGTGAATATTTGGGATATCATGCCGCTTTTACCTATCCAGCTGAAGATATTTTCTCGGCGATCCCCCATTCGATTCTCCTTATCGCCACTCAATCAGGCCTTCTTGATGCGACACGTCAAGCGGCAAAAGTTTTCCCCAATTGTAGGCTTACCGAGTGCTTGGAGATCAAAGCGTTGGTTATGGATACGGGGGCGGATAAAATAGCTAAACTTGTGACTGAATATCTATCGGTTTAGATCGATAACTCGCTCCCAATTTTAGTCAGTTTGTACCCCATTTTCTAGCGAAGCCACGCGACTTTTTTTCAACTAATTGTCCGTCGTCAGATAATTTGAGACACATGGCCAGTTAAGATAGGCGAGTGTTTGGTATCATATTAAGCAGCTTGTTTTTTAGGCATCGGCGGGTGTCACGTTGTTCAGGCTCTCGTGATAGCGCCGGTGGTTATAGTGTTCGACGAACGCCTCGACCTGCTTCTCGAGATCGCCGGGCAGGTAATAGTTCTCGAGCAGGATGCGGTTTTTGAGGGTTTGATGCCAGCGTTCGATCTTACGCTGTGTTTGCGGGTGGAACGGTGCGCCGCGAACGTGGCGCATCTTTTTGTTTTTGAGCCAGTCGGCCAGTTCTCCGGCAACATAGCTCGGACCATTGTCGCTGAGCAGTCGTGGTTTATGCAGCACATGAGCTTGATCACAGCCAGAAGCTGTTAACGCCATCTCCAACGTATCGGTCACATCCTCAGCTTTCATCGTGTGCACAGCTTCCAGCTGATGATGTAACGACTGAAGTCGTCGAGGATGGTGGAGAGGTAATACCAGCCCCAACCTATGATCTTCAGGTAGGTAAAGTCGGTTTGCCACAGCTGGTTGGGAGCCGTGGTCTTGTCCTTAAACTCGCTGGCAGCCTTCATTACGATAAAGGCCGGGCTGGTGATTAGGTCGTGGGCCTTCAAGAGACGGTAAACACTGGCTTCTGATACGAAGTAGCCTTTGCTGTCGGTGAACGTGACTGCCAGTTCATGGGGCGATAGCTCGGATAGCTCCAACGCCATTTCGAGTATCTGGTCGTGGATCTCGTCCGGTATCCGGCTCCATGCGCGGCGCGGCCCAGGGCGCTTGTCTACCAGCGCATCATCGCCAAACCGCTGGTACATGCCCAAAGAAATTGCAACCGAATGGCTCGACACGCGCGTGCGCTGGGACATAAGGGCCAGGGGCCGCGAAACCGACATTACAGTGGAACGCCTTGGTCTTGTTCCCAGTCTCCATTGCTTTGAGGTTTGATAAGCAGGGTGGGACTTATTTTTTGTCGACAGTTTGAAGGCGTTTCTCAATACCGGTGTCGGCAACCCGCATCGCGGCTAAGATTGGAAAATTCATGCTGATGTAGAGGGGCGACGCAATCCACTGCACACCGCATTGGCGTGTTTCAACGGAAATCGGCATGGCTAGTTTCTGGATATAAAATATTTGCGCAAAAGTTTTAATAATGTAACAAGTAGAGCATGACGAACTATGCCTTTTCATACGCCCCCGAGTTGCGGCCCGCATTCTTGGCTCACATGTCTGCTCGGTTAGACGCCCTGGTATGCTTTCAATCCAAATCCCTCCTTTTAGAGGCTGGGGCGATCACGCCTGTCTTGTCTGTTTCCATCATCGTATTCTTGTCCGTTCACGGCCCCGGCACGATTGCTGATATCGCGCGCATTGACGGACAATCTCACCAATTGGTGAAGTCGCGATTGAGGCCCCCTGAAGCTCTGGGGCTTGTCAGCGCGAAGCCAGACCCTTCCGACGACCGCAAGCGGATTTTGTCCCTCACTGCCAAAGGGAGGGCCGACGCCAAACGCATCCTCGCAGTAAGTCAGAAAATCGCGGCCGCAGTCGAGGCTCTTCAAGGTGAGCTGAAGGTAGATCTCACCAATGCCATTATGCACGCAGAAAAAAGCTTAATGCGGCGACCTTTGTCGGAACGCATATTTGACCTGGAGAGTTAGAGCGCAATGATGTTTTTTCCTTTGAAGCATGTTGGTTATTGCATGCTGGTATCTGCAGTCTGGCTTGTCGTATCATGTGCCACCACGCCCTCAAATTTCGTGGCGGCGCAGGGCTGCCAAACCGGCGCCTACCAGTATGGCGAACAAATCGTCGTCTTGTACGATCACGTGCGTGACGGAGCGCCGGACAGAACTGGGTATACTTTTGTTGATGGCCGACGTGGCATTTTAGGCGGCGAAGATGCTGAGGTAGCGTGTGTTTCAGCAAAGCTCCAAACGCCCGAGGGGGGCTCTTTTTCTCGCGTGGAGATTGCGGAGGAGGACACGATTTTCCAAAACGACGGCGTCACGCTTCATGGACGGTTGATGACGCCGACAGCCATAGCCGGAAAACCGCGTGCCCTTGCTGTATTCGTGCACGGTTCTGAAAGCACGCCCACCGTCGGGCGTTCGCGGTTTCCCCACTTGCTAGCAGCGCAGGGCATCACCGTTTTTGCCTATGATAAGCGCGGCACTGGTATGTCTGATGGAACATACACGCAAAACTTCCCGCAGCTCGCTGATGACGCTGCCGCCGCGTTTAATCATGCTGTAATGATGGCAAGCGGCCAGTTCGATCGTGCGGGATACTATGGTGGGAGCCAAGGCGGCTGGGTGGCGCCGCTTGCCGCGACCCAATCTGATGCTGATTTTGTTGTGGTCGGGTTCGGTCTAGTGCTTTCGCCAATAGAAGAGGACGCAGAACAAGTTTACGATGAGATGCGCCGCAACGGTTATGGGGAAGGTGACATCGCCAAAGCTAAAGAAGTAACTTCCGCCACCGGGTTGATCGTTGCGTCAAATTTTTCCAGCGGCATCGATGAGCTGCATGAAATCAAACAACGCTATGCGAATGAGCCATGGCTCTTGTCAATTGAGGGAGAGTTCACTGATGAAATTCTCAGCGCAAGCGAGGATGAATTGCGGGCCGGTAAAGCTGGAGACTTCGAAGATGAGAACGTTGCATGGCGATATGACGCCATGTCCGTTTTGCGCTCGCTCGAAATTCCGCAACTCTGGGTCATTGCCGCCAATGATACTGCAGCGCCTGGCGACCTCACACGAGTGCGTCTTCGCGCGCTGCAGTCTGAAGGGTTACCCATTACGACGGCTGTATTCCCTCGTACTGATCATGGCATGGTCGAATTTGATGAAAACCCCGATGGCTCGAGAACCTATACGCGGTTTACGGAAGGCTTCTTTCGGATGATCGCAGATATGATGATGCAGGACTTTGATCCGCCTTATGGAACCGCCGTGATTGTGCCGGCCAATGCTCAAGACTAACTATATGTAACTTTGCTTCGCGCGAGCTGAAACACGTAAAGATGGCCGAAGCGAATATCCTCGATTCTACGAGTATGGAGTGCGTATTGCGCCATAGTCATCATTTAACCCGTATGAGGTGTATATGTTTATCAAGATTGTCATCGGTTTCGTTGTTGGCGTTTTGTTTGGTTTTTTGCTTACGAACTTGTTGTTCGAAAATGTGTTTGGCGGCATCAGAATCGGCCTCATAGTAGGGTCCGGAATAGCAGGAGGACTGATCGCGCTTGGGATTAAACCCCGGAAGTAACGCGGGTTTGTTTCAAACACGAAGGCGCTGAAACAGGTGCTCGCTGAATAGAAAATCGATTGTGCGATTACCTCATGCGGTGGGGTTCTATGAAAATGAAAAAATGGGTAAAATGAAAGTGGCCGCAATCGATGAGCAATTGCATGTGACTTTTGGCAATCTGCACGCTAACGCGACGGCTTACACTGAAACTAACGCTGTGAGAGTAGAGTTAGTTCCACGCCGCGGACAAGTAACAAGGTTTAACATCATACAAGACGGGGAAGTCATTCAACTCGCGTTCGATGATTTCACCTATAATAGGCTTCAGTGATTCTACGGTTCGGTGGGCTCTGTCTAGGAAATCTGTGGAGACCAACAGGCATCGGAAAATGTGACGCTCGCATTCGGGCGGACCAAAGGCGCAACTTCGATCCACGTTTGGGTTCCAAGTGCTATTTCATAATCTCTCACGAAATTTCTTGGCGAAGAGTTAGTCCATTCTAGGGCGCGTTTAGCACGCTCGGTTAGCATCGCCTTTCGGCGGCTGGTGCTCAATCCCGACCTCAAACAACAGGAATTACTTAAGCGGCTTGATCAATGGGCAGACCCGCTGCCTGCCATAATGGTACGCTTTCTTCAAAGCAGCGTGCTTTGAAGCCGCCCATTCTCAGCGCTGCGGTCGCTTCCTTCGAAAATGAGCACAGCGGACCTCGGCAATAGGCGACGACTTCGACGCTTTTCGGCAGCTGGCCAATCCGATCCTGAAGCTCATCAATTGGGATGTTTATCGCGCCTGGAAGACAGCCCAGCGCGTACTCAGTTTCGGGCCGAACATCGAGCAGCAGCACATCTTTGGATTTTATCCGCGCAATGAGTTCTTCGCGGCCAACAGATTCTATTTGAACGTTTGTGCGATTAGAGTCTGGAGCAAATTGTCGAAGACGGAAATCGGAGAAAGCTTGCAATGCATTCAATAAAGGACCGATCGGCCCTTCGCCTACTCTGTAGAAGCTATGCTTCCCATCTTTTCTAAACTGTACCAGTCCTGCCTGTTTCAGTTGCTGCAGATGTTGCGATGTGTTCCCGATGGTAAGTCCAGTTTGTTCGGCAAGCCGATCCACGGTTTTTTCGCCTTCAAGTAGAGCTTCCATGATCGCCAGTCGGTGAGGGTTTCCGATCGATTTGGCGATCATTGAGAGTTGCTCAAACATCTTGCGTCCTTTTATTGAGGCTAACGATAGAGTATTTTTTAAGAACGCTCAATAGAAACCTTGAGGGAGGGGGGGGGGGGGTGTAACTAAAAACCAGAATTACCACTATCTGTTGACATCGTATAATCTATAATTCAATAGAATGATATTAAACAATGGAGACCCTTAGGTGGCCGTCGTCGAAAACCTCATTATGCCCGCAGCCCTAGGTGTGGGCGCAACCATGTTTCTTGATCTTTGGGGAGTTGCGCAAAGCCGTGTGCTTGGCATTCCCTCTCTGGACTACAGACTTGTCGGTCGGTGGCTCGTCTTGCTGCCGAAAGGGCGGATTTTACATGCACCGATCACAACAACGCCTTCAGTCCCCGGGGAAGCATTCATCGGATGGGCTGCCCATTACATCATTGGGTTGATTTTTGGCATCGCTTTCATTGGCTTGATGGGGGTTGACTGGATCTCGGCGCCGTCACTCTTTCCGGCGATTTGGTTTGGGATGTTTACTGTCATCGCGCCGTACTTCGTTCTGCAACCTTGTCTTGGCGCAGGAATAGCGGCCTCGCGCGCACCAGCACCTAATAGAGCTCGCCTTCTGAGTTTTACCGCTCACACGATTTTTGGCCTAGGCCTCTATCTCACGGCGCTAATCATCCGTTCAGTGAGCGGATGATTAGCGCCGCATTACGGATTGGATATTCATAGCAAAGGAGTAGTGAGCGAATGACTGGACCTCAAATTTTGGTCGCCTGATCAATGGATGGAAACCGGGTTAATTCCGTTGGCAACGTCTATCGCATGATAGTCGGCGATGAAGAAAGCAACGGACGTTTCGCCCTTATGGAGACCTTCATCCCGCCTGGGAAAGGTGGCCCTTTTCACATACACCGCAACGAGGACGAAGTCTTCATCGTTACCCAAGGTGAGATGGTGTTCTACGGTGATAACGAACGAAGAATCTACGCCCCTACAGGCACTGTCGTGTCATGTCCGCCCGGTTCGGTTCGAGGATTTCGTAATGAAACCGATGAGCTTGCGAAGATGCTCATATATTATTCGAAAGCCGGAATTGACCGAATGATTGAAATGGACGGAACTTCTGTAGAAGCAGATGTTGAAGTCGTCGAAAATTCAGATGACGAGCCCTTAGCGTGCCCAGACTTATCTAAACAATTTGGGATCGAAGACCTGGACGATCCGCTTCCCTTTGTTCAAAGGCCTAATAAATAACCGGCGGGCCGATCGCGCCCGGGGGCAAGCCTGATCGGTGAGGCAGGCGCTCGCGTACCAGGAGGCACCAATACAAGTGCACGCAAAAACGGTAATCGATTGAGTGATTGCCCCATGCGGCGGGGTGAATGGTCCGCTCCGGGTGGTGCATCTAGTATAAATGAAAGTACAGATTGTGAGGAAAAATGACGTCCATCGATAATGAAGCTGGCCACAAACTGTTGGCGCGCGCAGTTGGGATTGGGTTGCTCGCAACGTTTGGTCTCGGGATCTATCAGACCATGAACGTGGGTGATGGCGTGCTTTTAGCCGCAGTCGAAGGCGGCGCCGACGTACTACTGCAGTTGCTGCAGACCCGAATGCTCGTTGATACGGTTGGCGTTGGTCTGGCGATATTTGTCGCGATTGGTTTTTATCTTCTCCTACGACCTGTGAATGTCTGGTTCTCTCTGGTTGCAAGCGGATTGCGTTTGGTTGGCGCCGGGTTTTTGGGTTTCGGTATATACTCAGCGAGCGGCGTTGCCAGCCAAATTACAAGCGCCGCCGACGAAGGTAGCTCTTTAAAGGCAATTGAAGCCCTGAACGCGCTCAACTTTGATTTGTTTCATTGGGGACTTATCGCAACGTCGCTAGGCGCTATGGTTACGGCTGCCCTGCTGATAGTCGGCCGGTTCGTGCCGCGCGTGCTCGCGGGCTTCGGCGTTTTAGCATATCTTGGCGCAATAGTGGGGGCGTCTTCGATATATCTTGCTCCAAGGCTCTCTGACTTGATGTTTCCAGCCTATGTCGCCGCTAACGCGCTAGCCTTCGTTTCGCTAGCGCTGTGGTTGGCAGTATTTGGAGCGAGTGCAAAGTACTGGAATTCACATTCATTAGAGTCCTGATAGGCAGTTGTTCGATCGAATTCCAACGCGTTGCCTGCAATTGAACGGGCGGTCGATTTTCAATCAGTATACTTAAGGAGATGGTATGAAGTTATATGATGCGAACGCAGGGAATGCCAAACGCGTTCGAGTTTTCATTGCGGAAAAAGGTATAGATGTACCGCGCAAGGTCCTGGAGCTTGGCACAGACACGCGCACGCCGGAATATCTTAAAGTCAATTCGCTCGGCGAAGTGCCCGCCTTAGAGTTGGACAACGGTGACGTGATCACCGAGAGCATTGCGATTTGTCGCTACCTTGAACTCGCCTTTCCTGAAAACCCGCTGATGGGGCGAACTCCTTTCGAGCAAGGCAATATCGAGATGTGGAGCCAGCGCGTCTACTCGCAGCTATTTTTGACCATCGGTCTTATGGTGCGCCACCAGCTGCCGTTGTTTGCAGATGTTTTAGAACAAATCCCAGCCTTTGCCGATGCTCAACGCAAAGCCATGCCTGAAAAATGGCGTTGGTTGAATAAAGAAATGGCTGACGGCAGGCCGTTTATTGCGGGTGAGACATTCAGCTTCGCGGATGTGCACGGTATGACCGCCTTAACGATCACTGATATTTTTGAACTCAGTGCTCCAGCTGATTGCGAACATGTCGTCAAGTGGGCGCAGATCATGCGCGAGCGACCAAGTTGGTCGGCGTGATCAGTTCGAGTTTTTGAATGCGCGTAAGCGGCCGTTTGAGACGCGGCCCGCGCCGATCGCCTGTTTTTAATTGAGCCGTAACTGTGCGCCTCACTGAAATTCGGTGAGGTCAGTCTTCAACATATGAAATCTGCAAAGAGGTTTTTGCGTATCTAAGAGGACGGCATCCTGAACGACACTGTTTTGTTATTCTAACGCTCCACAGCGCATGTTCTGTAACGGTCATCAAAGTTATTTGATTGCGCCGCATATGGCATTTGAAAATACCTCCCCAGTCCTCGCCAAGTGAGACTTTGTGCCGCCAATGGCGCGCTTGACAAATTCGTGTTTTACCGTCAGTATACAATTATCAATAATTGAATACTGATTTTTTGTGTGAGAGAGGAGTGGTCGCGATGGACGAGACGAGACGCCGACTTTTGACGGGCATGGCGGTTTGCGCTGGCAGTGCAGTAAACGCAGGTTGCACAACCGGTTTAGTTGCAGGCGTTCGTGAGCCCGATCCCGCCGCGCCGCCGGGTGTATCGAGAAATCGTCCGGGAGGAAGCGTGGACAGCAATGACCCCTGGGTCGAAATCGACGCTGAGGCGTTTCGAAACAATGTTCGCGAAGTCTCGCGCATGGCCGGTGGCACGCCAATCATGGCGCCGGTAAAAAACAACGCTTATGGCCTTGGCGACACGGTCGTCGGGCCACTTTTGGCATCAATGCCGGAAGTTTCCTCGCTCGCCTGTGTCCGGGTAGCCGAAGGCCTCGCGCTCCGGGCGGCTGGGGTGAGCAAGCCTATCCTCAATATGAGCGAAGTTACCGAGGCTGAGATCGAGCAGCTCGTCTTGAACGATATCGATGTGACGTGCTGGCGCAATGATACGGGTGATCGGCTGGACAGCGTAGCACGACGGCTAGGCAGGCCCATTCCCATCCACTTCTTCATTGACACCGGGCTTAACCGCGAAGGCATGCCCTACGATCGGGCGCTGCCCTGGATGAAGGATCTGGCGCAGCGACCATCGGTCAAAGTTGCTGGAATCTACACAATGTTCATCCATGATATCGAGCATGATCGAGAGCAGTTGAGGCGGTTCAACCAGCTCATTGCGGACGCGCGAGATGAGGGCATTCCGCTGGGGCTTGTGCACGCCTCACCGTCATACACAACCTTTTATCTGCCGGAGGCCCGTTTCGATACGGTTAGGTCTGCGACAGCGATCTTTGGCCTTTATCCGGATGCGAACGCGGTATCGATGGCGGATCTGAAATATGTTTGGCGATTGAAAGCGCGTGTCGTCAGGCTCGAACAATTGCAGCCTGGCGAGACAGTTGGGTTTGGTCCCAAATACACAGTAGAGAAACCGACGACACTTGCGCTTCTGCCCGTCGGGTCAACCGATGGCTATCCAGGCTCTGCCGTCAATAATTGCAAAGTCATGATTGGCGGTCACCTCTACCCCGTGGTTGGATCCATCAGTTCAGCGCACACCATTGTTGATGTGACGGAAAAACCCGATGTCAGTATTCGAGACGTTGCCACGTTGGTTGGGCCGGAGCACGCAGCGATCGAGCCGAGAAACGTCGCAAAGCAGGCAGGTGTTGGACATTACACGCTGATGAGCCGCATCAATGCACTGTTACCGAGGAAGCTGGTTTAGCCATGGCCGATCATGACAAAACGCAGAAACGCTCGCGAGGCGCCGAAGCATACGAACTCATACGAAACAAGATCCTTGCGGGGGACTTTGAGCCAGGTGCGCCGATCGTCGAGTCGCGCCTCGCCGAGACGTTAGGCATTAGTAGAACGCCGATTAGAGAAGCCTTGTTCAGGTTGGCGCAAGAAGGTTTTGCGACGGCTACGTCTGGGTCTGGGTTTTCGGTTTCGTCACTAAACGAGCGAGAGGCGCGGGAGGTCTATCCGCTGATTGCCGGTCTGGAAGTGATTGCCATTGAGGAATCTGGCCCGCTCCTCGCAACGATTGTCGAAAAACTGGTCGCGCTTAATAAGAGATTGGCTGAAGCCAAAACAATTGTCGCTGGCATAGAAATCGATTCCATGTGGCACGACACATTGATCTCTTGCTGCGCAAACAGTCGCCTCCAGTCATGGGTCAGCACGCTTCGCGCGACCGTCTATCGCTACGAAACCTATTACATGTCCGATACGGCCTTGATCGCTGAATCGGTCAAGCAGCACTCCAAGCTTATTGAGCTTATCCAAAGCGGCGAGATCGCTGAGCTCTGCCAGGTGCTGAAGCGCCATTACAAGTTCGGCATGGAGGCGGTTGTCCTGAAGCTCGCTGCATCGCGCACCGCAGCCTCAGCAGGGAACTTGCATTAGACATGAAGATTGCCGACGTCAGTGACGGGATTCTTGCCGCATCTTCGCGCATCGATCCTGAATTTCGCGATACACCCCAGTTCAAAGCAGATGCCTTAAGCGAGCGCCTCGGAAAGTCGCCTCTATTAAAGATCGAAACGGTCAATCCCATCCGATCCTTCAAGGGGCGTGGTGCCAGTCTTCTGATTGATGCAGCTGAGCCAGGGACGCAGCTTATCTGCGCGAGCGTTGGCAATTTTGGCCAAGGCATGGCCTATGCGGCGCGTGCGCGCCAGGTTCCTCTGACGGTCTTCCTCGCAGGGAATGCCAACCCGCTCAAAGTGGAGCGGGTTAAGTCGTTTGGCGCGCAAATTGTTCAGACTGGGAATGATTTCGACGCGGCCAAGCTCGCCGCCAAATCGTTCGCGCAATCGAACGGCTACTCATTCATAGAAGATGGTGCGGCTCCCGAGGTCACGATCGGGGCTGGAACGATTGGGCTGGAAATGCTGGCTGGCAACCACCGGTTCAGCACCATTCTGGTTCCGGTGGGCAACGGCGCGCTGTTGAATGGCGTCGCGTCTTGGATCAAGTCGCAAGATCGGGGCATTCGCGTCGTTGGTGTTTGTTCGCAAGGCGCGCCGGCCATGGCGATGAGCTGGAGAGAGGGACGTTCCATTTCTACGCCCGACGTGTCGACGATCGCCGACGGCATTGCCGTGCGAGAACCTGTACCTGAGGCGGTAACGCTCATGCAGGGACTTGCCGACGATATACTTCTGGTCAGCGATGCGGCCATTATCGAAGCGGTGCAGCTTTGTTTCGACAAATTGGGTTTGCTGGTTGAGCCAGCTGGGGCGGCAGGGCTGGCGACGCTCATCGAGCATCCAGAATCTTTTCCGGAAGATGATGTTGCGACCATTCTTTGCGGCGGAAATATTGCTCCGCAGCACCTTAAGGCATGGATTTCTGGGCGACGGGTATCATGACTTTGAAGACGATTGAGACGCCATGAAATTTGGACGATTACTGACCAGCATTTCTATGGTTGTCGCGCTGGCATGTTCAGGAACTGCCGCGGCGCAGACCGATCCAGACGAACCGGGTACAATTGAATTACTGCTCCACCAAAATGTTGCGGCTATCGATGGAACGCCGCTTGCCGTGACTGCGTGGAAACCGGCTTCCGTGAACGGGCGATTTCCGACGGTGCTCATCGCAACGCCGTATGTCTCCGACGAGGCACACGATCGCGCGCGCACCTATGCGGAGCGGGGTTACGCCATGGCGAGCCTGGATGTACGTGGCCGTGGTGGATCAGGCGGCGAGTATGTGCCGCTGAGTGATCACGGCGCAGATGTTTGCGAGGCGATCAAGTGGATCAAAGCGCAGTCCTGGTCCGACGGAACAGTTATGATGCGCGGCGGGTCGTATCGCGGTATGACCCAATGGATGGCGGCGCGGTCTTGTCCGAACGAGATAAAGACAATGGTCCCTACCGCGTCTGTGTATCCAGGACATGATTTTCCAGTCTTTGCCGGACATCGTAGCCAGAAATACACCGCGACCTGGCTGAGTTTCGTTACTGGCCCGGCGCTTAACATAAATCTGTTTGCAGACGAGACCTACTGGAGCGAGCGTGAGGAAGAATCGTATCGTGGGCACATACCCTTCAATGAGTATGATACGTTTTCTGGCACACCATCGCAGCACTTTCAGAACTGGGTGGAGACCCTGTCCAGGCCTTTGAGTTGGGCGTCAGCGGCGTGGACTCCGCAAGATTATGCGCGCATGAATATGCCCGTCCTCACTATAACTGGGCATTATGACGGCGATCAGCCGGGGGCGCTGCGCTATTTCCGCGAGCATCAGGCGAGCGCACCGCAGGGGGCTGCCATCGATCACTACCTGGTCATGGGGCCGTGGACCCATGGCGGCACCCGGTCACCAAAACGAAAATTGGGGGATGGCGTGGAGTTTGGGCCCGCGGCTGAGTTCGATATGGACCAGTTCAATCTGGATTGGTTCGATTGGCGTCTCGGCCGCGGCTCTCAACCAGATCTGTTGAAAGATCGTATTGCTTACTATGTCGGCGGCGCTGAAGAGTGGCGCCATGCAAACAAGCTTGAGGACATCGCCGCCGAGCAGCGTACGTTTTACCTCTCCGCTGACCCGCATGAAGCATATGACGTTTTCGGTTCAGGTCACCTCTCAGACACTCCGGTCGAAGGAGAAGCGCCGCACGAGTTTGTCAGTGATCCCCTTGATACGAGCCCCGTGAACCTAACTGATACGTACTGGAATGAGATCCGCGGCGGTGAGTTTCGTGTCACGTCGCCGGCGCATATGCCTGAAACACTGGTCTTCCATTCCTCGCCCCTCACTGGGGACACCACCATGGCGGGTCAAATGCGTCTGAAGCTGTTTTTGGAAATGGATACGCCAGACGCAGATATTTTTGTGACCGTTTACGCCATCTTTCCCGATGGCGGGCCGCTATATCTCGGTGCAGATGTTGTGCGCGCGCGGTTTCGTGGCGGTCTCGAACCCAGTCTGGTTGAACCGGGAACAGTGCAAGCCTATGAGTTCAAAAACTTCTTTTGGAATGCGTGGGAATTGCCCGCTGGGACGCGGCTACGGCTGACTGTGGGCCCCTATAATGACCCTTCGGCGCAAAAAAACTATAATTCGGGTGGCCGGCTCGGATTTGAAACGCGTGAGGATGCACGAACCGCGACTATCGCGCTGCATCACAATGCCGATTATCCAAGCGCTCTGGAAATTCCGATTGTTGCTGATTGACATGTCTTACAACGAGTTGTTGCCAACAATCACGTTGGGTTTTCTGGCAGCGCTGAGTCGCGTTTTTCTGATACCCAGTCTGACTTCGATTACTATGATTGTTCTTTCGTATGTCCGCATCGGCCAGATAGCGTTCGCACAGTTCCTTGATAATGATCGAGTTGTTATCAAGGTGTCGTTGTTCAGCGGGGTTTTCACCTTCCGCAATTTTTCCAAGCAATTTGCGGGCTTCCCTTCTGGCAGTTTCTGCAGTCCACACACCATGCTGACCAATTGTGTAACGGCGACTTCTGCCATCTGATCGATATTGGATGAGGTAACTGCGTTTGCCAGAGCGAAAAATCCGCAGACCAAATCCAAGCAATTCATCATCCCACACGAAATAGTCAGAGTTTTTAGACTTAAGTGCTTCTACCGCACGCTTCGTAAGTTTTGTCATGGTGCTATCTCCAGATATCTATCCAAAATCCTGCCTATTTTCGCGGAAGCACCACGGAAGCAAGCGGGAGCAAGTCATCGCTCGCAATAGCGTAGCGATTTCATATGGGCTTTCAATTTAGTTATTTGAAAACAGTACGTTAGCGCACAAAAATAAGCGTCCGGATATTCTAGCGAAAAGCTCCTGAGAGGCCTCCGAAGGCAGCGCTCTTGTTGATCTGAGTACCGGCACAAAGCTGGGTATAAATGTCCTTTTTAAGACTGTTTTGTTCAATGGCTCAGATGTCATTTATGGCGCCGTTTCGAGCAACTGACCGTGGAAACAGATCAAACGTCTACTTTTCGCATTTTGCTGCTCGAAACCGGCCATTCCGTTTTCCACCCCAATTTCTGCCATTCGCGTTCGCTTAATCCGATTTCCGTTATGAGTGGGTTCTTTTAACTCAGACGAGGTAGTTTGTTGGGTTTGGACTGTTCAAGTCCTTGTTGCGCGGACAAGGCATCCCACCACCGAAATAGTTGAGGATAAGATTGTAGTAATTTTGCGCCTTCGGGAGCCATCTGAAAGTAGGATATCATGGGCCCTAAATGGATATCGCCTAGGGAAAGTAGGCCCGCTTTGAGAAGCCCTTGATCTGAGACCAAATCGTTTAGCGTTGAAAGAATTTTCGGAGCTGATTTCAAACCCGCTTGTAACTCCGCCTGATCAACTTCCGAGCCTAATGCCTTGTTCAAATATCCTTGACTGGAAACCTGCCTGACAAAAGGCCAATACGCATAGTTATCAACAACGCTGATTATTTGATCAGATCGCGCGCGCTCTCGCATATCCGTGGGTTGGAGCTGCGGTCCAAAAAATGCCGAGTCTATGAAGCGCGTAATGGCGCTCGTCTCGTAGACACGAAATCCATCGTGAACCAGAAGCGGAACCTTCCCAAATGGATGTGCGGGATGACCCGCCTCGGTAAAAGGGTTTACCTCGACGGTGCTATATTCCACTCCCTTTTCAGAGAGCGCAAATCGAGCAATCCAAGTGTATACGCTATAGTTATAGCCGTGCAGTTCCGTTTTCATTTCAGCTAACAATACAGACAATTCTGATACGGGCAACTTCAGAAACTGCGTCGGGAGTGGGCGCTTCGGGTCTCAGGCTGAATTCAGAAGCGAGCCAGAATTCGAGGAGAACTATACTAAAATGATAAAGCCTCGGCTTTCCCGCCCCTCGCTCCGAAAGCAGACAGGCCGCATCCCACCCCAGTTAAAGTCGTTCCGAGCGGGAGTAAATTCTCCTCCAGCACAATAATATTATACTGCAATGCTGGTGATCTCACTGCCTTCGCCCACGATCATTAGACGGCGGTTCTGGCACCGCTTTTTCAGGACCACGAAGCTTCATCCCGAGATTCTGAGCATGGCGGGCGGCAAAAACTTCTGGGGTGGCATTCATGCCCTGATGCTTGCCGAGGAACCGGCGCACGTCGCTAGCAAGATCCCGATCTGCGGTCTCCCCAGTCGCGTCCAGCGCAGAGGCAGCTTTACCGTATGCCTTGCGTATTTCCTGCCACCTGTTCGTACCGGATGCGACAAAAGCTGGCAGTGCGGCCTGACTCCGCGCAACGGCGATAGCCTGTTCGTTGGTGCGCCGATCCGCATCGGTCATCTGGCTACTTGATCCAGCGCGTAGCCGTGCACGCAATTTGACCAACGCCATGCTTGACCCCGCAACCCCCTGCCCGCGCGCACGTCTTGGCGTCGCTTCCGCAGCTACACCGCGCGCACGTAATTCGCGGGCAAACCGTTCTCGCAATCGATTAAGCTGGACCGGGCGGGGATTGAAGCGGGTCCGATCAAGTCCCTCGGCCTGCACTGCCAAATGCACATGAGGACGCGGTGTATCAGTATGGAGCGCCAAGACATAATCGTGATTGTCGCTAAATTCTGCATGAGCCAACGCGCGAACCGCTCCAAGCACCTTGTCGGGATCGGTGCCTGCGGGCATCGAAAAAACCAGCGACACTGATGACACAGACGGTCGCGATCGCCATTTTAGCGTGTCACTCCACTCCGCTGCTCGCTCGACAATATCATCCTTGCTCGTGAGGATTTCGCCGTCGCGTGTTTCGATATCGACGCCACCATTGCGACCGATATATTCAAGGTGGGCTTTGACATGGCGACCGCCCTTCTGACGTCCTGTCACTTTAACCAAAACCTCAGGCGCTCGGCGCACAATCCTCGCCAGTTTCGCCCGCGCGGTTTTACCACTGGCAGAACCGTAACTGGCATAGAGAGGGATGAGCGGCTGGCCATTCGGGTCATGGATATAGCGCACCAGGAATGCAGGGCGGGTCGCTTCCCATAAGGCAGATTCCAAACCCATCAATCAGCAACCGTCCAATAGCTTGCATCGCCCTGCATGGCTTCCCCGACGGCTGCAACCTGCTCAGAAATTTCCATCCGCATATCAGCGATTCGTCGAAGGTCGTTTTCGATTTTCTTGTCGCCGTTATCCATCATTCGCAGATTGGCAGCCTTCATCGCTTGATTGAGATTGCGGCCAATGCGGAGCAATTGCATCCTGATTGGCGCAAGCTCGTTAAGCAGACCGTCATCGACGCGAGATTTCAAAGCAAGGTGACGACGCACCAATGCCTTTATCCAGCCTGACCGATTTGTTGAACGCTGTGATGCGCGATATTCGATCACTGCAATCTCGGCATCGGTAAAGCGCAACGAGACACGATTGCCTGCGGCGCCACCGGGACGATCAATCAGCGGGCGACCGCTATTCTCTTCCAGCATCTGTTCGATCATCTGCCGCATGATTGCGCTTCGACCACCCCGGCCTACCGCAAGACTATCGAGCGCAGCGAGCGTTGCTGTATCGAGCCTTATGCTAAGCATCGCAGTCGTCGGCTGGGTATTTGTTGCCATTAAAATTGCCTCGTGAAACACAGGCATTGTAATACAACACGCGCCGCTAGGCATATCCTGCAATTAATACAAATACCCTAAAACCCCCTAAGAAAAGCGCATCCAAAGCGGCAATCTTCATCAAAGATGAAGGCCGCTTTGGATGCGCTTGGGGGTTAGGTTTTTGAGTGCGTCCGTGAAGCGAGACTTCTCATACGGGCACAAGATCGCCGCACGATTTCGTGCTGGCGGCTGGCGGTCGCGCTCCCCCATTCGGCGATCTCGGCGATGGAGCGACAACAGCCGGTGCAGACGCTGGCACTGGCGTCCAGCGCACAAATGTCTTTGCAGGGGGATGGTGGTCGGTCGGTCATAGAGTCCGACATGCACTTTTATCCAGACGAGCGAAACCGTGGCAGTGCCGGCCGCTCATCGGACCAAATTTTCAGTTATCTGGAGCTTTGGATATCTTTGCAGCCACTGCTTTTGTTCAAGCCGTTCCAAGAAGACCGACCGTTTCTCGCTTGCAAATCGCCCCGCTGCCGTGAGCCTGAGTTCAAATAAATCATCCAAGCCGAACGGCGCGGCGATTTCAAACTTATCTTGGGAACCGCGCCTAACCGCAACTGCCGTTGCGGTCTCAGGCCAGAAACGCATGGCGTCAGTAGCAGACCTGTAATTCGCGTCGCCATTCCTCTCGTTCATTCGCGCTTGATTTTTGACTGACCAGTTCAGGTCCGATCGGATTCTGCGCAACTCTACTTCCAGCGCTCGATCTTTGGCAGGATTGGAATCGTTCGAATCGAACCAAATCACGTCAATGTCTGCCGTCAATCCGCCGGGTATTCGTTCGTGCAAATTGTCCCAAACTGAATCTCGAACAAATCCAGCACCTATCCAACAGTCCGCCAAATCGAGCGAGCGAACAATGTCCAGCACTTCCCAGCGGCTCGGGTCTGCCATCATCAACTTTTTGAATGCCAAAGTATATCGCATAGGAGCACGACTACATGATTGGGTTTCCCAGCGAAATATGATCCGACCTTCCTACTTTCTGCTCTGTTTCAATAGTAGTAAATCGTCGGTCCAAACGAACACAGCGAAGCCCCGACCGGCAGAGCCGGTCGGGGCGTAGGCGCTTGGATCAGTTGCCGCTCGATGTGCGGGCGCGTGACCAGATGAGGTTGAAGGTCTTGCCATCTTCATCGGCGAACAGGCTGGCGAAGATTGGAGCGTTGAAGCTGGGATCGTCGAGCTTGATCGAAAGATAGTCGCGATCTTCCTTGCTGGTCTTTGACCAGGCTGCCCCGATTTCCGCTTTTCCCACGAATACCCGGTGGGTCGGTGCGTTTTCATTCTCGCTTGGTTCTTCGGCGACGATGGTGACGTTCTTCTTCTGCAACAGCACGGTGACGATTTCGCCGCGATAGTCGTTGCCTGCCTTTTTGAATGTTCCGATATTAGCCATGATACTTCTCCTTGGTTTGGTCGAACCCGCGCTCATTCGCGGCCTCGATGGCTGATTTCAGGCAGGGGCTTGAACCGATGCACCCGCAGGGCCGAAACGAAGTGGAGGACGGTGCAGACCGGGGTTTCTTGTTTCCGCGAGGAATGCGCGTAGCGCAGGGGAAGAAACTTTGGGCTGCGCCGTTGCAGCTAGGGGCAAGAGGCGCAGCCGTCCCCTGCCAATCAAAGCCATTGACGAGGACGTGGATGAGTGCGGCTGGCCAATAACGCCAAGGGGATTTGGCGAATAACTGCCTGCATTCAATGTCTGGCTTATAGACTCCGTCGCAATCGAGTAGCCTGTTTGCGGAACGGAGCGATTTCCTATGCCGACACCAATCGATCACATGAAAGCGTGCTGACTCGCTAGGCCTCGATGGACATGGCTAATCGGGCATTCTATCAATGACCACAGCAATGCCGCGACCATTTCAGGCATCGGGAGGCTCCTAGCGCGCTGCCTTTGCCGTCTGTTTGCTGGTGACGATGGCTCTGCCACCAACAACCAAGGCGCAGCCCTGCCCAATGACGACTGCACCCACAACGCTGCCCCGACCGGCTTTGCCGGTCGGGGCTTTGCGGTGATTTTGAAGCGGGCGGCTGAAAAGCCGCCCACCTATGCTTCAAGCCGCAATTCGCTCATTCTCTTCCGCTGCGGACGCGGCTTCGTCCGTTTTCTGTGGTTCCGGCCCCGATGGCTCGTCCTCCTCCATCAACCACTTGGCTCTTTCGGCGGCAGCAACGGTTCCGACTCCGCCGCGTGTCGTATAGGTCGAGGGCGGAAACGCCATCCAGCGCGGAACCCAATTGTCGATCTTTTCGCGGCCATTTTCGCCGGTCAGATGGTCGCTGATAATGCCCTTCACCGTCTTGGTCTTTTCACTGGCGTTCGCAGCAGCAATGCTGGCTCCGCCAACGTCGCTCAAAAGCGCGGTCAGGATTTCACGATCACGAACAAGATCAAGAAACGCTTCGCCCGCTGTCCAGTAATCCGCCATTTCCACATCAAGATGGACACCCAGAGTCTCAACCAGTTCACTTCCTGCTGCCAGCGTTTCGGCCATGACCACGCCCAATATTTCCATCACCACGCTATCGGGCACATCGAGCAATCGCAGCAACAGGCCGCTCATGCCATTGCGGGTTTCATGGCCGAGGGTAACGGTAGCTTCGTCGGCATCAAACCCCAGCACCGCCAGAACCGCTCGGCGGCGCTCGTCAAAACGAGCCTCCGCCACGCTTGTCTCCATGCTTTCGGTGATCGCTTCCTTGCGGCTGCGCTGCTCCTGCACCTTCACATTCCACAATGGCGAACCACAGATTGCATGGGCGACCATGACGCGCAGCGCGACATAGGGACTGGCTGCGAGTTCATTGCGAACCGCAGCATGGCGATGCAAATCGACATATTCCGCCATAGGTCCGGTGATTTCAGGACGCTTGGGTTTTTCTACAGTGCTGCTCACCTGTCCGGCCTCCCGCGCCCATGCTTCCTTTGCAGAGAGATAGCCTTCGTGGAACGTCACCTCACCCTTGGCGCTCACGTCGATGTAAACCCGCCCACCTTTGCGCTTGGTCGTCTTTTCATGGTCCCAAGTCTGAAAGTAGCTGTCTTGCGGAATGACCTGCACATCGCGCCAGCCAGCTTCGAGATATTCCGCCTTCTTCGCCTCAATCGCCGCAGTCTGTGCTTCCCAGAACTGGTCAGCATCGGCAAAATAGCCATCTTCGGCGAACAGGTCAGACACTACCTGCCCGTTGAATTCCGCCATATCAAAGATCGCGGCGGACGTGAAAATCGACGCGCCTCCGAACAGCCAAGCCTTGAGTTGGCCTCCACGCGGCGCATAGGCTTCTTCATCCCTGAACAAAGCCAGCCATGCTTTTTGCTGCGCCTTGCTGGCCAAGGTCAAATGGCGCACGGTGGCGGCATCAATTTCTTCGCGGCGATAGGCCTTACGGATGGGCGGCAAGAGATTGCCAAGCGCAAGAATGCGCCCCACCATCTTTTCATTCATCCCGAATGTATCGGCAATCTCGCTGGCCTTGCGGCCCTTCTTGACTAATTGGGTGAATTGTTCCCACTGCGTTACCTCATCGGGATTTTCGCGCACGAGATTTTCGATCAAGGACGCTTCCAAGGCAGCGGCATCGTCGCCTTCTTCGAGTATCGCGCAAGGGAGCGGTCCATCGCTGCCGCCTTCGTCGGCCACAGTGGTCGCCGCATAGTAACGCCGCCGTCCGGCGACAATCTCAAAGCTATCGGCGCTGCCGTTCGGACGGACCAGCAAGGGAACAAGAACGCCCCGCACCCGTATCGAGGGCAATATATCGCTAATGTCAGGCGGTTTCTTGGCGTTTCGCATATTCGCCGGTGATACCGACAGTTTGGCGCGGTCTATATTTTCAAGTTGCATTGTCTTTCTCCTAACATTTGACGTTGATGATTGGCCCCGCTCCCGTTGCATACGGGGGTGGCGGTGGAAGCGGGGCCGGTGGACCGCACGGCGGGATTGCCATGCGGGGTCTGCCGCACCCTGATCGCGCAGGACGCCGCAAGGCGGTGGAAGCTGGTCAAAATTTGCAAGAAAGCCATTTCAGAATATCTCGATCTGGTTGCGGCTATTGGTGTCGAACAGGCTGTGATCGGCCGGTCGCTGGGCCTTCTTGGGTTCCATCGGCGCGTTGGCGCGCATCGCCAGCCTCTGGGCTGGCGTGATCGGCGCAACACCGGACACCAAGGTCTGGACGCCGATGGGCGTCTGCTCCGCTTCAAGCGGCGCGGCGGTATGGTCGGGCGCTTCCCTGCTCATGCCGCGCGCTCCGAGCGCAGCGGCATCTGATCGGTAAACGCCAAAAGAAAATCTGCCGCCTTGCTGGCCTGACTGGCGGCTTTGAAAATGGCGCGGTTATCCTGCCGCAACATCGCCAGCCATGAGCCGAGATAATCGGCATGGCGCACGGTCGGCACGATACCGAGCGCAGCACAGAGAAAAGCCGAAGCCAGTTCAGCGCACAGTTCTTCCCGCGCATAGAGCGCCGTCCCGAAACTGCCGGACTGGTCGCGGCCAAGGCGGGTCTTGTGTCCCGTCCAGTGACCGAGTTCATGCAGAGCGGTGCGGTAATAGTCGATCTGATGGGTGAAAGCGGGTTGCGGCGGAACCTGCACATAGTCCGCGCCGACATTGTAATAGGCTTTGGTCCCACCTGTCCGAAAATCTGCTTGCGTTGCTGCAATCAGAGCCTCGGCCTGATCTTGCAATTCGCGTGTCGGCAAAGGTGCGGGTTCGCTGGTCAGCCTCTGGAGCAAGCCATCACACTGTGCCGCATTGAACACGGTAAAGCGTTTGAGAAACGGAATCGAGCGGGGCTTGTCGCCCTCGCCTTCCTGTTTCCTGTCTTCGTCGGGCGTGAAGCGGTCAGCGTAAAATATCGTCCGGCCCTTCTCGCCCTTGCGGACGCATCCGCCAGCGGCCAAGGCTTGGCGGAATGTCAGCCAGTCCTGCGAGGGATAACCGCCATCAATGACAGCGCCCCAGAGAATAAGAATATTGATGCCCGAATAGTGCCGCCCCGTAATCGCATTGCGCGGCAAGCCGGTGACAGCGTTCCCGCTGTTCCAAGGCTTCACCCAAGGGAAAACTCCTTCTTCCAGCTGCGCGATAATCTGCGCGGTTACTTCATCATAGAGAGACACTTTCTGCCCAGCACTGCCGCCACCGCGCGTTTTTCGCGCGGCGCGCGATGCGCGCTTTCCTTGTGTTGTCCTGCTCGTGCTGTTTTCACTGACTGTAGAATTTCCATGCAACATAACCGCCTCCATCACCCCAAAACTGCCGCACCCGGCCCCGGAGAGGCAGGGTGGGCGGCAAGAGCGACCAGAAAGGCCCGCCGCGGTCAGGCGCACCTGCAAGGCTGTAACGAAGTGAAAGACCCGGTCTTGAAAGGCCGGGTTGCGGCTGACCGCGGCGGGCCTAGCCGGGAGCGCCGCCCTCCCCGACTCGTCGGAGCCGGAAAACAACGCCGGCGCACCCGCGCCGTCCATATCAATCGCTATCCATTGTTATGAATTCAGCCGCGAAGCGGCCCAGCAAAGACGGCACCCTTGCACGGCGCGACGCCGACCGGTGGTGCGCGCGCGCATCCGTGCGCCAGCGCCCACCGGGCAAGGAGAGAGGCAAGAGTGCCTGCGGGTCAGAACAAAAAAGCCGCACCCTCAAGGAGCGCAGCGGGAAAGAGTGCGACTATAAAAAATCCCGCTCATTATCCGGGGCGTTGCGGGGTGTCCCCGCAGAAGGGGTAGCCGGAGACAGCGTAGCGGCTCAGGCTCAGGGGAAGGCCTTCCCCTAAAAACTGATCAATAGTCTATCGTTCGATAATTTCGTCTCTGAACACTCAGGGCGCAACTCTTCGAATCTCTGTCGATCATTTATATTCAAGTCGCTTCGAGGGACAAAAGCCTACCTCCGTCCCTTCTTAGGCTGTTTGAAGTAACTGTCATTCATGTTCGGATTTTGCGCAAATCGCTCGGTGATCAAGACTATTCTGCCGACCTCGGTTGGTTCATTTTCAATGCGATCAAGCGCTTTGTTGATCCGTTCGCATTGATCTTCAAGCACGTAAAAACGGTGTTTGGTGAGAAAGTTCCTTACCTTATGGCAGCTTTCGAGATCGGACGCTTCGAGGTCGACAACTGCTCGCTCGATTTCTGCGCGGTCAACTTGCTTTCTCAGCAAGGGAACAATGTCGAGCGTTCCATCCTCGGAAAGAACCATCGCCATTCTGCCCTGAGAGCCATCTCCGACATATCTCACGGCAGAATTGTAGCGCGATCCCCGTTCCGGCGTGCATTCGGCGTTGGCACTTCCATCGAGAATGATACCGACCGCATGACAAACACAATCTGGATCGGCGATTATCGTGCCGTCAATGCTCGTTGCGCGTTCCAGGAGTTCCTTATTGAGCGCTGCCGGTACAATTTGTGTGCCTTGTGACTTCAGCCGCTCGGCCTCTTCAGCCGCATCATCGGCAAAGACGATCATGCTTCCGCGGCCAAGTTGAAACAAAATATCCATGACGTTCTTCGCCCTGGCGATTGAAGCTTCCGAGATGTTCTCGAAAATGCGCGTCATGTTTTCTGCCAGCCGCTCATTTGAAATTGGCTCTTTCGGCAGCGCCGGTCTGCCTGCGCGCATATGCATAAGAACATTGCGGCCACGGCGTAAGTCCCACTGGTGCCGATCAACAACATCAATGGCATAAGGTTCGCTGCTGATATCCGAGGTGGAGCCGAGTCCGTAGACTGTATCATAACCGCTGATGAGCGCCGTCTCCCGGGTCGCCATCTGCAGCAATTTTCGTAGCCATCGCACCTGACGCAGCGGAACTGGGTTGGACAGGCGTAGAACATGGTCGAGGTTGGGGTCATCCGCAGCCGCCAGAATAATACGTCCCCGGCATATCTGCCCTTCGTACATAAGTTTGGTCACCTGCTCGAGCGGTTCGAAAAGGCCCTGATTCATAGCGTTGCCTGCAATAAACGGCACGCGCATCAAGCTCTTTGCGGCTCGGACTGCAATTTCCTCCGCTTCGAGCTGCATATCGTTCCCGAGAGTGCGCCCAGGATCCGGCCATGAGCGATATGTTTCGTATTCAGCTTGGCGAAGTATTTTCCGGACGCACTCCATCAGCAAATTTGTTTCAGCTTCCTCCTGCATCCAGCGATATCGTATGACCGGATGCACTGCCAAACTGTCTTGCGGAATTTGGATGACCGTTACGACATAATGGTCGGCAACGGGGGCTGCCAAGGAAGCGAAACTGCGTAGTCCACTGCGCTGATCTTCCGAAGCCAGCAGCGCTAAAACTTCCTCAGTGATTACTTGGCGGCGGATGTTTTCAGGCTGTTCCTTGGTGGTTACTGGATCGCCGTAAAACATCTGCTGATTGGGGTGTTTGGGTATACCCTCTACAACGCGCTCGGGCAGAGAAGAAAAGAAACCCTGATCCGGCCGACCGGTCTCGGGCTCCACGCAGACCTCATGCTGAACATCTTCATCGGACATAGCCAGTCCGACCAGAAAAACCTTTGGTTTTCCTTCAAACCCGATCGTATCGAATACACTCTGTGTTAGAATCTCGTAATGGATCCGGAAGTGTTCCTGATAGCCCCACATGAACTGATTGATCGTCTTCAAGTTTCTTACCACTCCTTCCAGAATCGTACGGCGGCGCTTAAAAAGGCATCGAGGTTTTCCGCTCGCCAGGTAACCGGCGATGTTGGGTGGAGCAGGAAATATTGTTTGTTTGCGCAAACCAGCTTGGCTTTGTCTGATCCCAGCAGCCAGTTGATGCAACCGACAACGGAGTCCTCATAACTTGTCCCGAAATAGGTTGCAGGAACGTTGTAAAGCATACCCTCGACAAAATAGGAGGGAGCCAATCCAGCCGCGATGTAACCATCCTGGATCATGCGGTTGCGCATATTCTTGAAAATCCGCACGGTCGGCTTGAACCATTGGTTGGTATCAGCGTGCTTGGTTACGCAATTGGCGGAATGTATTTTGGGATAGTTGACTATCTGCCTGTCGGACGAGTCCCAGAAGCAAAGACCCTCAGTATATGACTGATCAGCGGCTCCCCGATACCGCCAATATTTTCGGTATTGAGCGGCGACCAAAACATCGGCATCGCGCCGACCTCCATTGCCACCGACAAAGATTGCCTTGTTACCGGTTTCGACCAGATTGCCGTATTTGGCCAGAAGAACCGCGAGAACGTCGCGCTTGAAATCGGCATAGGTGTATTCCGCAGAAGAGAATGCTGCGTTGTATAATTCCAGATCGCCGGGCGGCAGTTCGCCGACGTCCTTGTAGAATACGGAGTCGATCTGCATGACGATATCGACATCGCTATCGGCCCAGATATTCGTGCTGTTGCCATATGATCCTTGCAGGAAACTCTTGTGAAGCCGCTTGGCATATGGGGTCGCCGGAGCCTCCAGCACATTTTTGAGGCTTTGATAGGTGCTACTGGACTGTGTGATCGAACCTTGATGCGACCATGTCTCAAGCTGATTTTGGGGAATGGCCATTCAGGAACTTTCGACAGACAGAAATTCGGAAAGTGTGTCTTCGTGCTGTGCGAAAGACTCCGCGCCGAGTTGCCGAAGCGTGTTGAGTTTATCGAGATCGTGTTCGAACATGTCGGTCGCAAGTTCAGGCCGCTCGAACGTATCGCTTATCCGGACGGTGTGGACGTTCTTAAACAGTATCTGGCGGAGCTGATCCATCGACTGGGTGTTTATCTCCAGTGTCTTTTGCAGCAGTTGCACGCTTAGGAGATGCTTTGCCCATCGCGCTGGGTTCAAAAAGGAACGTTTCGGTTCCGGATATACGCCCACGCCAATGCTCACGACTCTGATATCTTCTGGCGAAGCATTAAGTGCCGAAGCGGCATCCGCCAGAGCATAGAGCGTTGGATTGTTGGCGCAATATCCCCCATCGAGCAGTTCAATCTGGTCACCGGCAGAGGTGGTGACCATCTTGCGTTCGAAAAATGGGTAGGCTGAGCACGACGCCTGCACGGCATCGCTTATGGTGATGCCAAATCCAGGAACAAAAGTGGCGGCACGCCCATGCGCCTGTCCCGGATCACCCTTGAATATCATCGGACGTTCCGATTGCCACTTGGCCGCTACGATACCGAGACCGGTTTTCAGACTGTCAAATTTCAATTCGCCGAACACTTTTTCAGCCAGCGTTTTCAACGCCTCCGATTTCTTGGCCTTGCCCTTGTGCTTCATGATTTCGGGCACATTGTCCCTGTACAGGTCGTGGATCTCGTCGACGTCTTTCCCCAGCGCAATTAACGCAGCGATTATCGCTCCCGTGCTTGTGCCGAAAACAAGATCGAACCGCTCGTGCAGGCGGCAACCAATCATCGCTTCAATTTCCCGGAGAACGCCGAGCGTATAGAAGCCCTTAGCTCCTCCACCATCAAGGCAAAGTACTCGCAACAATTTATCGGGCTTTTCCTCTTCCATCAGCGCACCCTAACAATCCAGTGCATGATGATGCCAGCCTTTATTCGTAATGTGTATTTTCGTTTTCGTCTATCGTTACCCCGGGAGCGAGACGAAGCGCCTGACCGCAATCGCGGCACTTCCATCGCGTACCGGCGACCAGCTCTCTTTCCCAAAGCGGGAAACTGCCGCTGCAACCTTCAACCGGACATGGCACATCTTGCATCCGGGGTTCGAAATTCACCTTGCGATTCCCAATATCGGTCAGAGTGTAGCTGGCATTGCAATCCCAGCATTGAACCACTCGAGGCTCACCGTCCCGATCCAGCCTCCGGCGAATAATGGAGCCGCAGTCATGACACTCAATTTCGCCGCGATTCGCCATCGATGAATTCCATATTTTGGAATCAAGAACGATGTCGGCCGCTTCGACAATAGCGTCACAACGTTTGCGCAGTTTTTCGAGATCGTGCGTCTTGCCGCGATAGAGTTGGTCAAGGGTTTCTGTGTGTAAATAGGCGCCGAGCGCATCGTAATGCTTTTTCAGCGTCTTCATGTCGAAAACATTGTCTGTTCCCAGAAGCCGCATGGTTTCTGGCCTCTTTCCGGGAGACGGTTCGCGGCCCATTGAAATCTGAGCAGCCTTGTCTGCATGAGGATCAACCTCCAGCATTCGCTGCATCAATTTCCTGGGTTGCCAAGTCTTCATCGCCTCGGGCCCAAGATCATCGGAATAAATCTTCGATCGTTCGTAGGTGAGAGCCTCCATCGCTTTGCGCAGCTTGAGCGCTACAAACTCCAAATCAGCGTCATCGCCGCTTGCGAGCAGCTCTTTGGCTCTACTCAGATGTTTTCGAGCAGTGGTTCTGAAATCTGGCGTCATTTGCCCTTGGCGGGCCATGAAAGCTGGTTTTCGGGCAGACGGCCACTTGGATCATAGACATTCACCTGATGGGGCAAATCGGGTCCCCATTGCCACAGGATCAGGTTGTGATGGTCCTTCTCAGCGCTCGGCGCGAAACTCGGCACTAGAATTCCCGCGAAACCATCGTCGCGCAGCCCATCGGCAACGAGCCAGGATGGCGCGTCGTCGGCCCCGTAGCGGTAAGTCAACCATCCACATTGAAGGTCTTCCAGTTTGACTTTGTGCTTCTTACGGCTTGCAGATGTGCGCAGATCGGCGATATCTTCGCAATCGATGTCATACTCGCACAGCGTCAACGGCTGCATGCGATTGCTAAAGCCTTGGGTGCACTCGCTAAGTGCCGTTATCGCATCAAGCGCGAGATATAAGGTAGGCTCACCAATGCGATTGAACCGTCCACCTGTGGACGAGGCTCCGTCGCCCGAGATAGGCGAGAAAGACCATGCGGGGTCATGCCCGCGATAGCACCGTCCTTGGAATCTCAAGCAAAGCCGCCGAGCGCAAGATGATCAAGATAATCGCGAACGGCATTCGCTTTGCCGGATTTGACCAACGCTTCCGGAGTCCGGCCATCAAGTGCGGGAATCGGCTGTGAGCGATACCAGGCCATAGCCTGCGCTTCACCGCCGGCCCAATCACGCACCCGGCTTATGATCTCCAGCATTTCGGTCACGCGGCGCTGAGTCTTCGGTGACTTACGGCGATCCGCCTTGGTGAGCGTGGCAACGCCCAGGCCTGTGGTATTGGCAAGCTGCGTTTTGGTCATGCGGAACGTCTCGGCCACTTCCTCAACGTCGACAAAGCCGCCCTTTTTCATGAACCGGCCAGTGAAACCGGCTACGATTGCTGGAGCTCTGGTTGCGCCAGACTTCTCACGAACGGTCGTAAATTTGCCAGAGCGCGCGCTACGTGCGGCACCTTTACCACGTTTCTTACCTTCTGCCTGGGCCTGCGCCATGTCTTATTCTCCGTCTTATATATGGACACTATATGGGACATATTACCAAATTGTGCAAGTTTTGAGTGATTTTCGGTGTGCCGTCACTCTCGAAGATTGACAATCTACAAAAATAGTGTATTGTGTAACGCTACACAGTATAAAATATGACAATCGAGAGCGACATGGCAGAGGCGGAACATCCAGGTATCTATATAAAGAGAGAGGTTATTCCCGAAAAAGTGTCCGTCACTAAGGCGGCAAAGATGGTCGGCGTCGGCAGGCCTGCGCTGTCAAATCTGCTCAATGGAAATGCCAACCTCTCGACGAAAATGGCGACGCGGCTGGAAAAGGCCTTTGGTGTCGATGCAGAAAAACTAATCGAGCTTCAGACCGCCTATGACCAAGCAAAGGCGAAAAAGGGCGCTGGCGATTTGGCTGTGAGACGATTGGTCCCGGCATTCTTAACCATCAAGGCGGCAGATATCGAGCAATGGGCGGATCGTCTCGAAGCCCGCGAGCAATTGGCAGTCCTGATCCGGAAGCTCGCAATTACAACAACGCGCGGCATAGGTCGGATTGACTTTCCTGGCTTTGACAACTCGCAGCGCCACGGTTGGGACGGCCTGCTCGAAACCGATGAAGCTGGGCCTTGGGTGCCAAAGGGCCGTTCCGGCTGGGAATTCGGATGCAACAAGAATCCTGCTAACAAAGCCAATGGTGATTACGAAGCCCGAACGCGAGACCTCCCCGAGAAGGAACGGAAACAGACACACTTCGTCTTCGTCACCCCGCGGAACTGGCCAGGAAAAAAGACCTGGTCAGAAGAGAAGGCAGCCGAGGGAGCTTGGAAAAGCGTAACCGCTCTCGACGCCAGCGATCTTGAGCAATGGCTCGATCAATCAATCCCAGCACAGGCATGGCTTTCCGAACGTCTCGGTCAGCCGACACGCAGTGTCATAACGCTCAACCAATCCTGGAACGAATGGGCCGGTGTGACCGAGCCCCAGATGCCGCCCGAGCTGTTCGACATATTCGTCGAACAGTACGACAAGCGCGCCAGCGACTGGCTTGATTCGGATCCAACCGAACCGCTTACAATATCTGCGGACTCTCGTATCGAAGCACAGGCCTATTTGGCATGTTTGTTCGGTTCTGGCTCCGAACAGCTGCAAATGAACGCCGATCGTGTCGTCATCGTTCGCGATGTGGAGACCTTTCGGAGCTTCTCGAAAACCAACCCGGACGTGATACCAGTGATCGTCGATGATGAAGTCGAGAAGGTCGTTGGTGATGCCTATCGGCGCTTTCATACGATCGTTTTCCGGCCGCGGCATGCCCGTGTTGAACGTGCGGACATCTCCCTAGAAATCCTGCCGGGTCAATCGTTTCGTGAAGCATTGGAAAAGATCGACTTGCCGAGTGAGCAAATTGAAGCGTTGAGCCGAGAATCCGGTGGTTCTCTCACCGTGCTTCGACGGCGCATGTCGCAAATCGAGGCCATCCGGCACCCGGCATGGGCGGCGGATCATGACTTGGCGCGCGCGCTTGCACCATTCGCACTTGTCGGTGTCTGGAACAGCGAATTTGAAGCAGACCAGACAGTGCTGACGCTTATTGCCGGTGCTGCTGAATATAGTGAACTTGAAACCAATATTGCCCGGTTGCAGCAGATACCCCACACCCCTCTTTGGTCACTTGGAGAGTTTCGCGGCGTCACCTCAAAAATCGATGCTTTGTATGGCATCGCCCGGCATCTGACGAAGGATGATCTTGAACGGTTTTTCAGAGCAGCTGAATTGGTATTGTCGGAAGATGATCCGGCGCTGGATCTCCCAGAAGATGATCGCTGGGCGGCAAACATTTATGGCAAGACCAGAAAGCACTCGCGTGCCAGCAGGCGCGCGATTTGTGAAACACTGGTCATTCTCCCGGTTCACGCGGAGAACTTGTTCGGCGACCGGCTGGCGATAGACGCTGCGTCGCGCGTAAGGCAGCTAATCGGTAAACTGATGACGCCGCTCTCGCCTCGACTGCTCGACTCTCAGAGCGGTGATCTTCCGAGCTACGCTGAGGCCGCACCCGATACGTTCCTGGAAATCATCGAGGCCGATCTGAAGCAGTCGGAACCCGTCCTTCTATCGCTGCTGCGTCCAGCTGGGACTGGACCGATGTCTGGGTGTCCGCGCACTGGCCTCATGTGGGCGCTCGAAGCCTTGGCATGGAATCCCGTCTATCTTTCAAGAGTGTCGCTGATCTTGGCCAGGCTTTCCGAGCAACCGATTGAAGACAATTGGGTCAACAAGCCCAGCAACACGTTGGGTTCTATCTTCCGTTGCTGGATGCCGCAAACCGCTGCGCCCATTGATATGCGCAAGGAGATTTTCGGAACGATAGCGCGCCGTTTCCCCGGCATTGCCTGGGAAATTGCGATCGATCAGTTCGATGCTGGATCGCGTATTGGTCACTATAGTTACAGACCAGATTGGCGCCCGGATTCTCTTGGAGCAGGCCATCCGGTAACAGTTGGTGAATCGAGCGAATTTGCCACCTTCGCGCTGGAGATGTGCCTGGATTGGCCATCTCTGTCCGCCAATTCACTTGGCGAGCTTGTTCGCGCGGCAACCGGCCTGCCCGAAGAATACCAGTTCCGGATTTGGGACTTGGTTGATGAATGGGCACAAAGCGATGCCAATCCGGCCGACAAGGCAGAGCTCAAAGAGACGATCCGCCAAACTTACACAACGCGGCGGGCGCAAAAGCGCGAAGTGACCAAAAAGCTTGAAGATCGCTACAAAAATGCACTCGACCTGCTCACGCCTGAAGACCTAATTGAAAAACACCGCTGGCTGTTCAAACAGACTTGGATCGACCCATCTGCGGATGAAATCGAGGATGACGACTTCGACTGGCGTAAGCGGGATGCACTGATCGCCGAGAAACGCGAACAGGCAATCCGCGAGATATGGGATGGTCTAGGAATCGAAGGAATCCTAGAGCTCGCGAATGGTAGCGAAGCCGCCTTTGCCATTGGTCGGGCGCTGGGGTCACAAATTGTCGACCAGAGCGAGGCGATCGCCCCATTGAATGATTGCCTTGACCGATATGAAGAAGGGGTCACCAATGCACTGGAAATTTTTGCAGGCTTCCTCCGTGTAGAGGCCCATGACCATCAAAGGGAGAAGATCGTCGCGGGTTTGCTCGCCGGGTCATCCGCTTCACGCAAAGTAAATATCATGCTCGGCCTCCCGTTTGAGCGGGAAACCTGGGATTGGCTAGAAAAAGCCGGCAAGGATGTCTCGGATAACTACTGGTCTTCGGTGCATCCTGGTGTGCTCCATGATGATCCCGAGGGGCTGGCTATCGCTCTCGACAACCTTGTCGATGCGAAGCGGCCGCGTGTTGCGTTCTCGTTGGCCCGGTTCGATTGGAAATCGATCGATACTGATAGCATTGTAAACTTACTCGATCAGGTCGCGACCTCGGATGAAGAGCCCGCCGGTTCGTATCAACTGCAATCTCACGCCGTAGCAGATGCGTTCAAAGAACTGTCCCAGCGTGAAGATGCCGATAACGATCAGATCGTGATGATGGAATTTCGGTATCTGCAAGCTCTCGACCATACCGACTACGACGTACCGGAGCTTCAAAAACATGTCGGGCGGAACCCGATCATGTTCATCGATTCTTTGGTTGCCGCCTACAAGCGCAAACATGGGGGCGAGGATCCGGAAAAATATACCATGGATGATGAAGAACTGCACAGTCGGCGAGCACAGATGGGGTATGAGTTGCTGCGCAGGCTCAAGCGAATTCCAGGCACGGATGAAAATGGCAGAATTGATGAAGGCAAGCTGCGCGACTGGGTGGTTCAAGTTCGTGATGCGGCAACGGAACTGGATCGCGAAGTGGTCGCCGATTCACAAATCGGCGAGTATTTCGCCAAGGCACCGGTCGGTGACGATGGCGTGTGGCCATGTGAATCGGTCAGGAATGTGCTGGAGCAGATCGGATCTCAGGAAATTGGCAGGGGTCTAAACGTGGGGCTGCGCAACTCCAGAGGTGTTCACTGGCGTGGAGAAGGCGGCAATCAAGAGCGGGATTTGGCCAAGAAATACGAAGATTGGAGTGCTGCCCTTGCACCAAAATGGCCCTATGTCGCGCGCGTTCTCCACGGCGTGGCCAGCGACTATGAGTATCAGGCAAAACGCGAAGATCAGGAGGCCCTCATTCGTCGCAGAATGGAGCGTTAGAAAATTTGTGGCGATGGCTAAATCCCGTCCGGGATTTCTGCAGCCAACATGACAATACCGTTCGATTGTCATTTCGCGAAAGCGGAGCGCGGGACGTGCGTCCCCAAGCGATCCGCTAATGCAGGCTCCTACCCACCGTGCGGTGGGCTTATTGGAGCCTGCTAATTTAGATGGTGCGGGCGGTGGGAATCGAACCCACACTCCTTGCGGAACGGGATTTTGAGTCGAGCGAGACTACCGATCCAAACCTAGCATTTCAGCCCTTTAAATTTCGAGCAAATTTCTGATTGCCGAAATTGACTGTTTATCGGCGCAATTGTGTAAGGTTTTGTGTAAATCACTGCTTATTGCAGCCATACCAATAGCAAGACTAATCGTCTTCAATTCCGATCACAGGGCGGGCTGATGTTTTCAGTCGCGCAGGTCGTTTGGGACGACGGACGTTGATTGAGGCCGCATCAAGGGTACTCTTGATGTGTGCGGCATAGAATTTCTCGATCATCTCTACGCTGGTGCGGCAATTCTTGGCAATTTGGTAGATATCGGCACCCTCCATCAACCGCATGCAGATATATGTGTGACGTAGGCTATACGCAGTGCGCGGCTTTTCGTCCCGGTCACGCTTGAGGTTTGCTCGTTCCAAAATGCCATTGAACAATCTCACATGGTTACCTGGAAAAACAGAATCTCGTAGATCGGGATATTCCAATTCCGGTGGATCTTCAGAAAGGGGCGGTAACCCCGCCTTGCGGCGGCGCTGTTTCTCACGGCGGCTTTCAGTCTTCACAGGCTTAGGCCGATTGAGCAAACGCTCATATGGCCTCACTGCGCTCGGCATAGATTTGCAATAGCCTACGCCGCGTTTGCCGCGAACCTCGATTTCAAGGATCGTTTCACCACTCGCATCATCCTCGACAATCGCCACATCGCGATGCTGGAGGTTCTTTGCCTCATCAGGACGAAGGCCGGTGTTGGCAAGGAACAGCACGTAGTCATGTACCTGCTCGGCATTCCAGCGGTCCCGCTCATGGTAGGGGTCACGCGCATAGGCACGTGTGGCTTCATACAACTGCTTATATTCAGCCGGACTAAACCAGGGCCGATGCACTATCTTACCCTGCGTTCTGTACGGCGGTGACAAGTCTGGCAAATGTTCCAGCCAACCATTGCGGATGGCTGTCTTCAAAACCATGCGGAGAGTAACTATTTCGTTATGCAATGTGCTTCGCGCCGGCGGCTTATCCACCAACGGGCGATTGCTTCGCGATGCCGGATTAGGTTCAAGCCTCGATGTCATACGGTGAACCCGGTAATCTTGCACTTTGGCTGGATTAACCTTCGAGACGCCTAGCTCTCCAAAGAATGGCAAAAGATGTAATCGAAGCCGGATTTCGTGGCCTTCGGTCCATTTTTGGCTGCGCTCACCTTCCGTGATGACCGCATATTCCGAAAGGAACTGCTCGGCGGCTTGGGCAAAGCTCTTCTCTGAAAGGAGAATACCCGCATGATCTTTACCACGCAGAGCAAGATACCAGTCTTCGGCAAACTCTGAAGCGAGCGCGAGACTTTCACGTTTGGTTGTGGCGCGTCGTTGTTTACCGCCGACCGAGGCAGAGCATTGCCAGATGCGACTCTCACCGCGCCGATACAGCTGCACTTTACCGTTGAGAACTCGGTGATTTTCCACACGCCGCCTCCGCCTATTGAGATATGATGACCTACAGCTATCAGGTTTTACCGAAAGAGTCAAAATGTGTTAGGTATGTGTTAGCTCTGAAACGAACAAAAGCCCCGGTCTTTCGACCGAGGCTTTTCGTTATGCTATTGTATTTTATGGTTTATGTTGGTTGCGGGAGTAGGATTTGAACCTACGACCTTCAGGTTATGAGCCTGACGAGCTACCGGACTGCTCCATCCCGCGCCACCAATGGAAGCCATATTGCAACAGCTGCCAAAACTAAAAAAGCGGCCGGCCCACTCGAGGGACAGGCCGCTTTTTGAAAAAGTGAATGGGTTATTTCCTCGTGACTACATCTCAATGCGCCTGCTGCAATGCCTGGCGACGACCTACTCTTCCATGCCTTAAGACAAAGTACCATCGGCGCAATCTGGTTTCACGGCCGAGTTCGAGATGGGATCGGGTGGGGCACAGACGCTATGGCCACCAAGCAATGAAGCAAGCGCATAAGCTGTAATCACGGGTCTTTTAATCGATATATCGTTGGTAAGATATGCATGCTTAATCCATGCACATATTACCGTGGGCTGAGCTTATAATGTCCAGCATCAACGACAAGTAGGTTATCCAATTTCTTGGTCCAACATTGTTGTTGATGGCGGGATTCTACAAGCGCGAATAGAGTAATTAGGACTGGTTAGCTACATGCATTACTGCACTTCCACACCCAGCCTATCAACGTGGTGGTCTCCCACGACTCTATGATAACTTATCTTAAGGGAGGCTTCCCGCTTAGATGCTTTCAGCGGTTATCCCGTCCATACATAGCTACCCAGCGGCACGCCTGGCGGCATGACTGGTACACCAGAGGTATGTTCAACCCGGTCCTCTCGTACTAGGGTCAACTCCTTTCAATTATCGACGCCCACGGCAGATAGGGACCAAACTGTCTCGCGACGTTCTGAACCCAGCTCACGTACCACTTTAATTGGCGAACAGCCAAACCCTTGGGACCTGCTCCAGCCCCAGGATGTGATGAGCCGACATCGAGGTGCCAAACGATTCCGTCGATATGAGCTCTTGGGAATCATCAGCCTGTTATCCCCGGCGTACCTTTTATCCGTTGAGCGATGGCCCTTCCACGAGGGACCACCGGATCACTATGACCGACTTTCGTCTCTGCTCGACTTGTCAGTCTCGCAGTCAGGCGGGCTTATGCCATTGCACTCTAACAGACGGTTTCCAACCGTCCTGAGCCCACCATCGCGCGCCTCCGTTACTCTTTAGGAGGCGACCGCCCCAGTCAAACTACCCGCCACAGAGGGTCCCTGATCCGGATAACGGATCTAGGTTAGACACCAGAAAACAATAGGGTGGTATTTCACATTATGGCTCCACTCGAACTGGCGCTCAAGTTTCAAAGCCTCCCACCTATTCTACACAATTCTTTCCTAATGCCACTCTGAAGCTGCAGTAAAGGTGCACGGGGTCTTTCCGTCTAACCGCGGGTACTCCGCATCTTCACGGAGAATTCAATTTCGCTGAGCATATTCTGGAGACAGTGGGGAAGTCGTTACGCCATTCGTGCAGGTCGGAACTTACCCGACAAGGAATTTCGCTACCTTAGGACCGTTATAGTTACGGCCGCCGTTTACTCGGGCTTCAATTCAGAGCTTGCACTCCTCCTCTTAACCTTCGAGCACCGGGCAGGCGTCAGACCCTATACGTCGTCTTGAAGCCGACTTAGCAGAGCCCTGTGTTTTTGCTAAACAGTCGCTACCCCCCAGCTTGT
>NZ_OGVD01000001.1:105000-684228 GCF_900258045.1 Sphingorhabdus sp. EL138
AGCAATCTGTTTGGTGATCGCCGTCAAATTCTTCGTCTGGCCGAGCTTCAACTTCAAAGGGGCCGGAGCGATGTTCGGATTCGGTGCGACTCTGCTCGCCAGCCATTTGTTCTGGACCATTCAAAGTCAGGCCGACATTTTCATCGCCGGCCGCGTCCTCGACCCGCACGAGCTGGGTCTCTATGCTGAAGCTCTATTTCTAACGACGATCTTCGCGGCAAAATTTGTACCGCCTCTCAATGAAGTAGCATTCCCGGCCTATTCCCGTTTGCAGCACGATCCCAAGGCCTTGAGCTGGTCTTTCCTCAAGGCCGTGCGTTTGATCATGTTGATCTCCTGCCCGTTATATCTCGGCATGTCAGTTACAGCGGCACCACTGGTCGGCACGCTATTTGGCCCCAAATGGCTCGAGATGGCACCCTTCGTAAGCATATTGGCCCTGGCGATGCCAGTGATGACGCTGCAGATATTATTTGCTCCCGCCAACAACGCGGTTGGCAAGCCCCAGATCACGGCCCGCGCCTCTTTCGTTGGCGCTATATTAATGCCAATTACCTTTATCATTGGCCTGCAATGGGGCGCCATTGGTCTCGCCTGGGGTTGGGTTGTTGCCTTCCCGCTGCTGACACTTTTTACTTTCTTTCAGTCTTACCGGCACATCGGAATCGGTGGCAGAGAGCTCGCTGCAGCAATTTGGCCCGGACTGTCGACCTCTATAGCAATGGCCGCAGTCGTTTATTTTGCTGACCAGTTTTTACCGGATATGACTGTTTATGCGCGGCTCGCGATATTGGTTGCAATAGGTGGTCTCGCCTATGTCGGTTTGTTATGGCTGATGGCCAAACCGACGCTGATGGAAGTCATCCAACTAATCTTCAGGAACAAGGCCCCAGACCCAAAACCCGATGAGCAACCCACTGCAAGGCCCTCTTAAAAGCGCGCATTGTATTGGGACAGTCATTGGTTAGGCCAAGCCTATGGATCACATATTGTCTTTGGCTGCAGGTACTCTTCCAGAATTTCAGCCCAATCAAATCGCCGATGCAGCCGGGCAAGCAGGCTTCAGCCATGTCGGCTTCACAATTGAACCCAAGCAGTGGACACCCGAGCAAGCCAGAGCCACCATGGCAGCAATCAAACAGCATGGCCTATCTGTGCTTGATGTTGAGGTCGTATGGATTCCAGAAGGTGGGGAACTTACTGACGATCATCGCCTGATAGTAGATGCTGGTGCGGAACTGGGCGCACCCAATATTCTGGTCGTCAGCGCAGAACCCAATCCGGACCGAACAGCGGCGGCATTGCATCAACTTTGCGAATGGGCTGCACCAGCCAATATCCGCGTGTCGCTGGAATTCTTGATGATAACCGCAGTACAATCGCTTGATTCCGCTCTGGATATTGTAGCGCGATGCGATCACCCGGCAGTGGCCGTGCTGATCGACAGCTTGCATTTTCAACGCGCCGGTCATTCCGTAGCCAGTCTGAAAGCTGTGGACAACAATCTGCTAGCATATAGCCAGATCTGTGATGGCAACCTGCAGTGTTCCGATGATTTCGATTCCTATCTGGAAGATGCCATCGATTTGCGCAGCGTACCGGGAGAAGGCAGCTTACCGCTTGTTGACATATTGGCTGCCCTGCCCCCGGCAATCCCACTCAGTCTGGAAGTCCGGTCAAAAGCCTATCGCGACCGCTATCCCGATCCTGTCGCACGCGCCACAGCAGTCCGAGAAAAGTGCCTTGCCTATTTTGATACTGTCGGGGTGTCGATCCGTTAGTTTTTCGACAAACTAAGCGCTTTGTATATAGTTGCGCATAGCCGCTGCTTCGCTCTCAATCTTGTCGATCCGGTACTTCACCAGATCGCCTATAGATATAAAGCCGACCAGCTTGTCATCTTCAACCACCGGCAAATGGCGGATACGCCGCTTTGTCATCAAAGACAGTGCTCCGATTGCGCTCTTTTGCAGGTCGACCGAAATAACATCAGCCGTCATCACTTCGGATACCGGCTTGTCCATCGCTGCGGCACCAAGATCTTGCAGGCAATGCAGGACATCTCGCTCGGAAAAAATACCTGCCACCCGATCGCCATCGAGAACAGGCAATGCCCCGATCCTTTTCTCGGCCAATATAGCAACAGCTTCGGCAACGCTATGGTTTGCCGAACAACTGAAGATCTGTCCTTCCCGTCCCTGCAATATAGCCTGTATCGTCATATGCGCCCTCTTCCCATGCTTCAAAACATCCCTGATTCTTTATTATGTAGCATTAACATAGCATATTTTTGCGGGAAGTTGGACTTGATGGCAAATCCAATAAGGTCCAAAGAGGGGACAATTCCAATGGAGATGTAAAAATTGCCCGGTCCATCGCAGCTAGATGATCCCCTATATGCCGGCATGGCTTGGTCGCGTTACTGGCGTCTGATGCGATGGATGAGCGCTCTCACGTTCATATGTGTCGCAGTCGCATTAGGCCTTTTATATTATCTCCACGGGCTGGTTTCGGTTCACATGTATATTGCCACAGCAGTGGGTGTCGGTTTCGCCTTGTTGTTGACAGCTGCCCTGATGGGACTGGTTTTCATGTCCAGTGGAACGGGGCATGACGACTGTATCGATGATCCGGTCAGCAAGGATATTTCGCCGGATGAGTGAAGAAGACCTGCGCAAGCTAATCACGCTACAACCGGTTTTACGAGTTGCACCGCAGCCGCGCGATCTGAATAACAATGGTCATATTTTTGGTGGCTGGGTTCTCTCGCAAATGGATATTGCGGGCGGCATAATGGCTGCGAGGGTCGCTCAGGGATCGACTGCCACAGTTGCGATTGAAGCGATGGAGTTCATCGCCCCCATCCTGACCCGTGATATTGTTTCGGTTTACGCCCAGGTTGAGCGGATCGGCAATACGTCGGTTAGCCTGCGGATTGATGTAGTCGCAGAACGCAACCGCGGCGAAGAGCATGTCCCGGTAACCAGTGGACTGTTCACTTTTGTGGCTCTGGACGAGCAGCATCGTCCGCGGTCCATCCCGGAAAGCTCAAAAACCAAATATGCCGTTTGAATTGAATTCGACTGGCATTTTCAATATCTGGATCAAGTTTCGTTGCACATGGTATAACTTGGCTCCGTAGCGGATCGCCCCTTAACTTGTATATCGGCCACCTTCTTGAAAGTCAGAGATGGTGCTGCGTTGACGGTGGCTTGACCAATCAGAATATCGACACCCTGCTCATCACACTGCCCCTCAAGACGGGACGCCAGATTAACCGCATCGCCCAGTACAGAATAATCAAAGCGGCGGTCCGACCCCATATTACCTACCACACAGGTTCCTGTGTTGATACCGATCCCCATCCTGATGAGCGGCACATCTGCCTCTTCAGGCAGCATTGCTTGGACTTTCCGATTGATATTCTCCATTTCTGCCAGCATCTCGCGTGCGGCTTCCAACGCATGTAGAGCATGATCGGGATCATCAAGTGGCGCGTTCCAGAAAGCCATCACACAATCGCCCATATATTTGTCGATAGTTCCCCCATGGCGCAGGATGATATTGGACAGCGGCGTCAGGATCGCATTGATCATTCGCGTCAACCCCTGCGGGTCATCCTGCATCGCCTCTGAAATGGAGGTGAAGCCGCGAATGTCGGAAAACAGGATGGTGAGCTCACGATTGACCCCGCCAAGATTGAGCAGTCCCGGATCGTCAGCTATTTTCTGGACCATTTCCGGTGCCAGATATTGACCAAAGGCATTCTGCACTTCTCGTCCTCGTTTCTGTTCACCAGCAAAATCGCGTGTCGCAATAGCCGCCACGCCCAGAACCAGCGCCAGGGACGGGGCCACGGGGCTGATCCAAAAACGTCCGAATTGCAAAAGCAGCCAACTTGTGCCGATCAGACCGAGTAGCGACAGTGCTAGTAAGAGAGCCTTTCTCACGGGGGCCTTAGGGCGGGATACCGCCAGGGCAAGCGCCGCTGCGATGACAACAAATAACAGCGATAACCACCGGGGAGTTTGTGCGATGGAAAGCCCCGCAAGCATGTTGTCAAAGATCGTCGCCTGAACCTCGATCCCTGGTGTCAGCTGGCGCGACCGCAATGTGTAGGCGGTTTCGAAGGCATCTATACCGCCCGCAGCGACGTCGGCATTGGTCTGCAAAGCAAAGCCAACAATTACAATCTGGTCCTTTAGATAGTCTGGCGGCAGATAAGTATCAGGGTCAAGCGCCTGATAATAAGAAATGGTCGGATAGCTACCCGCCGGACCAAAGTGCTGGATCCGGCGCGGAGTCCGGTTTTCTGGCACAGTTTTTCCGGTCGCCATCTTGATGAGCTTGGCCATGAAGCCATCGCGATAGAGCGGCATATTGCGCAGCACCCCGTCGCCATCCATCGACAGGCTCGCGATACCGGTTTGCGCACCAGCTGCAATCAGCTTTGGCATGGGTTGGGTACGCACCAATGTGCTGCCATAAGGGCGTTCTATAATAGTTTCATCAGCGGCCAGAATGATATCCTGCCCCATCGCATCGACCAGTGCCTGATCCTCGACATCATCCGACGGTTCGGCAAAAAGCACGTCGAAGGCAATGGCTTTGGTCCCCGCCTCGCGCAGTTGACGGATCAGCTCCGCATGTTGAGAACGCGGCCACGGCCATTGCTGTCCGATCGCGTCCATGCTCGGTTCGTCAATCGCGATCAGAGTAATCCCGGGCTGTTCTGGCACTACCGGGGCGGTCGTTGACAAATAGTCAAAGCTGCGCCCGTCAAGGTCTCGCATGAAGGTTGTCAGGCTGAGCAATCCAACCAGCAGTGCGGCCACCGCAACCAGCAACAATCCAGACAATCTGCGGTGCGGGGAAAGCATGGCTGTGATCCGTGGTTCGGCCATCAGAAGCGCACCTCTGCACCGGCGAGCACAGTAAATCGGGGCGCGGCGACACCAGTCGCTGAATCATAGCGTTTGTCGAGCAAGTTCAGCAGCGAAAGATTGAACGCAAGACGCCGATCCAGCGGTTCCCATTCCAGCCGTGCATCAACCAGTGTGACATCTTCGACAGGCAAGCTCAGGTCATCGTCCTGTCCGCCGATATAGCTAGCTGACATCGTCGCTTTCAGCCGGGTGGGCGCAGGAAGCGTCCAGACCAGAGAGGCCCGTGCGAAATGGCCGGGAACGAAGGGCAGTTGGTCACCGACATCGTATGTGCAACCAAACGTGAAGTTCAAATCTGCTGTGGCGCAGCCGAAGGTCGGGCCAATCGCTTGGTTGACATTGTCGCCAGAAACGAAGCTGCCCTCGATTGCGCTGTCCGTATAGGCATAGGACGCCCGCAACCCAATATTGCCGCCCAGCCACAGGTTGGCTTCTGCACTGATCCGCTTCACCGAGACAGGAAAACCGGTAATGTCGACGGGCAGATCAGGAACTGCATATTGTACTGCCTCCAGTTGCTGGTCTTGATACTCCACGGTCGTGAACAGGCGATCAGACCATTCGGCATCCCAGCGAACAATCACGCTGTCATTGCGGCTTTGGCGAAAGCTCGGTACAGAATTTGCCTGTAGTCCAACCACGGCGGCAGGCCGGAAGCTGAAATCGAACAGTCCGCGGCTTTGGCGCAAGAACGCAGCGCGCAACCAGTGGCCCTCTAACGGCTCATAGGAAGCGCCAAATCGAAAATTGAGAGGATAGCGCGTGTCACCTGCGATTGTGCGGGCCGTTGCTTCTACTTGCCCCTGAAGCACCAATGGTTCAATCGGATGGTAGCGCAAATCGATATAAGCCCGACCTTCTGTTGTTCGCAAATCGAACCGGGCTGGCGCGATACCCGGGGCAACAATGTCCTGCTCAAAATCGAAAACCGAGGTAACGTCGCGCGTGCGTACATCGCTCCATTCTGCGCCGATCCGTAAGTCCAGAGGACCAAAGCCTTTGGCATAACTGGCACTAAAATAACTAAAGGTAGCTCTGTTTTGCGCCAGTTGATCCCTGAAAGGCAGCGTGCTCGTGGTGTCAATCGAGATGACGTTCAACTGCGACCGGCCAAAACCCGCCCCGATGGTAAGCTGATCACGATAGCCAAATTCGTGACTATATAATCCGAACAGGAAGTTCCTCTCCGCCTCGCGGTCTTCTTCCAGCGCAAAACTGTCATCCAGCAAGCCAAGAATATTGGTTTCGGACAGATCCGTATTGCGCTGTAACTCCCCATTCAAAACGAGGCTATCGGACGGGGTGAGCTCCAGCCCGAGATAGCCGCCGAAAAACAACCTCTCGCCGCCGCGGCGTCGTGAGAACGGGCTGATATCGGGACGCCGGCGATTGTCGGAAATATCAGTGTAATTGCCACGTAGCCAGATCGCCGTGGGCAGCGGTGCATCAAAAATGGTATCAAGCCCGCCGCTAAGCGCCTTCTCATTGCGCAAATTCTCATCCAGCAACGAAGCCCCGACAAAGGGTTCTATGAAATTGCCGTTGTCGAACCGCAGACGCCGGGTCGAACTGGCGACACTCAACGGGTCGAGAGCCACGCCTTGCAAGAAGCTGGACAGCGCTTCAAAGCTCTCCCCTTCCCCATTATCTCCTGCGGCCTGCTGTGCATTAAAGCTGCCATCAGCATTCCGGATCAGGAAAGGACCCGGTGTTTGGTTGATCGCCTGATCAAAATAGCTGGACGGCGTGAAGCTGTCGAACACGCGGTCGGCATAATAGCGCCCCCAGCCTTCCAGATCGAGGAAACGGAAAGCCTGGGACACAAGGCTTCCCGTCTCGCGGTTCTCCGACAAGTTAATATATTCGCCGCCGCGCCCGCGAAAACGCGTCAAGGCTTCTCGTGCGTTCCGGATCGCGTCATCAGCCGCAAAATCCTGCAAGGCAACACCGGTTCGGGCAAGAGCTATGGCCGGACTAAAAGGATCAAGCCGATCGGCTGCATCAAATTGCTGCTCAGCCAGTCCGGTCTCACCCATTTCATGATACACCTGCGCTAGGCCCAGGAAACCCATGCCATAGTCCGGGTTATGCGCCGAAGCCGCCAATGATGCTTCGAGCGCTTGGTCCAATCGGTCCTTTCGCCGCCAATATTGTGCCAATGCATTGCCCGCCAGCGCATTGCCAGCGTCCATTTCCAGAGCCTTGTCGATTTCCGCTTTAGCGTCGGACAGCCTGTTTTGTTCCAGCAATATTTCTGCCCGCATGCTGATCAGTTCCGCATCATAGGGCCGTGCTGCAAGCGCTCGCGTCACCAGCCGGCCGGCTTCTTTCAACCCGCCAATGTCCATCCAGTTTTTCGCCTGCGATTTCAGGGCCACAAAATCATCGGGGTCGTTCGCAAGAATGGGTTTCAGCAAGTCTCTTGCGGCCTTTGGCCTGCCGCCATAATCACGCAGCAAATCAGCGTCGCCGATCTTCAGCGACACGTCGTCGGGAAAGGTAGCGCGAGCAGCATCCATAGTGGCGAGCGCCGCATCGGCATCACCCAGCAACGCCTCAACATCTGCCTTGGTCCGATAAAGCGGGGCAGCATCCGGAAAGGCTTGAAGGCCCTCTTCCGCCGTTTCTTTTGCTGCCCTGAGGTCGCCATCATAGGCGGCGATCAGGGCAAGCGCCAGATAGCTCTCAGCCGTCGCATCAAGCATCGGCGGCGCGGCTTCTTCGCCCTGCTGTACCGCCGCGACATAACTGCCATATGTGCCGGCAGCCCGGTCGACCGGATCTTCTGATCGGGAAAGGTCATCAAAAAAACGGGCTGCGGTTTCCCAGTCCCCGCTGGCTGCTAACTGGCGCGCGCTAACGAAAGCTTCGCTCTCATTATCGAGCAAATCCAATCCGCTGGCCAGATTGACAAAATACAGCATCTGTTCGCGCCCGGTCGGGTTTGCAAGCACTGTCCGTGTTGGCGCCCGACCCAGCAGCACCGTGGCCGCTTGCCCCGCTTCGACGGTCAGTGATCCGGCCTCGTTCGAAAGTTCGACCGTGCCTGAGAAAACCTGTAGTCGGCTGGATTCCGCATCAGCATTGATAGCCCATTCTGTGCCGCGAATAGCCGCCGTTGCCGATGGCGTTTCAATGGACAGATTGGTTCTGTTGCGCGGGCTGCGGCCCCACGCGCGGCCGCGTTGTAGCGACAGAGAGGATTTGCCGGTTTTGCTGACCTGACGGACGACCATGACCGAGTTCCTGCCCAAACGCACTTGCGTGCCATCGGCAAAAACGATGGCCAGCGTACCTGCTGCTTTGGTGCGCAGGACGTCTCCGGTCTTCAGGTCTTGCTGGCGCACGGCCCTTTGCCACGTCCTGCGTGGTAGCAAAGTTGCCTGTTCTCCGCCTTTTGTCGCCGTAATTTTTCCGGAGAGCGGCGCGGGGCGTTTTACCGGCTGCGCCGCAATGGCTTCCGGAAAGACACTTTGCCCCAATGCCATAAGCAGGAAAAATGACAGAGTCCTCTGAAGTCTCACGATCTCTTGTGCCCCTAGATCCAGCGAATTTCACAAATGTTTGGCGGTGTCGCTTACAATTTGCAATGACCGATATCACAAGAGGTAAAATAATTGGTCACCACATCAACACAGTGCCTAAAGCCGGGATGTTTTAAGGGCGCGTTACAGACGTTGACGGGGATTCATTTGTTTTTGGATCTATTTAAATGAACGGCATCCCACATTCACGCTGGGGACAGTCCTGAGAGAAATCGGCTTACATGTATTCCAGCAGATTTTTACTATTTATGCACTACCCTATAGGTCAGGACGCGGTCGCTATTGGGCGGCACGGTTACTTTCCATAAATCCTTACCGTCCTTGCGGCCCAGTCTTTCGCTGAGCTTTCGCAGTTTATGGTCATCCTGGTGGTCGATTTTAATTTCAACCCGGGCTGGCGAGCGCGACGCGTTGGTGATGGTGAGTTGCATGTCGGCAAAGTTTTCCCGTTTCGTATCAACTTCCTCAACGGATAATATTTTATAGCGAACCAGAGAGCTTTCGCCGATCGTGACCTCTACTTCTTCGCCAATTGCCTTATCGTCCAGGCCGCCCTCTCCGAGCAATAGCCGTTCACCCGCTGCTGCTTTAAAGGCAACCATTTTGCCTGCAGGTAGGGCAAGTCCCAGACCATCCCGTTTTTTGTTCTGGAAACGCAGCGTGGTTGCGAGCGGTGTGGGATCAGAATAACCGTTCGCCCAGATCTGCGCTTCGTAGATTTGCTCAAACGGGATCGCCGCCTTTTCAAACATCGCGACCTGTTTCTGGCTTTGTGAAGCTACAGTTACCGGAACGGGAATACGATAGAGCTTAAGGTCGCCGAGATCCTCTTGCTTGGCTTGGACCTTCCTGGCGCTCACTCCCACCACGTCGGCGGCCGCTTCCATCATAGCCATGGGGGCCGCCATCGCCCTGCCCGCAAAACGCGATTCCGCACGGGCACGCTCAAACCGCTTCACCATGATGTCGCTGGTTGTCGCTTGCGGCCAGCAACGCAGGGAAATCGCTCCGCCAGTCGCACGGGCAATATTATCGCGGCCCTTGTTCGGTTGTCCCGCCACTGTCTGGGTCTGGGCATTTTCAAAGCTTGTTTCATCACCATTGGCCAGCGTTACCCATGAAAACAGGTTCATTGTCTGGCCGTCCGCGCTGACATCGGCAACATAGTTGGCTTGCCAGTCAAAACCGGTGGCCAGATAAGACAGGGTAACAGTAGCTCGGGTGGCTGTCGCAACCTGGCTTTTAACCGACAGAGTCGGCTTGGCGGAAAGGCCTTCAGGAATGGATGGATAGACAATTGTCTCGTTGAGTCCGGTACATTGCAGCGCTTCGAAGCCATCGGCTGTCTGCACCACGACACCGCCACTGGCGTCGGTCCGGATTTGTGCATCAAACTCCGTGGTCTGGCCAGTGACCGCGCTGGTCCGGCGAACGGTAACGCCCCGCCCCAGATAACCATTGAGCAACGCCGACGGTGATAACAGCGCCGCATCACGATTTTTCTCTATCACACCATCCGGCAAGCCAGTGACAATTGCAGATTGCGGAATTATGCCGCCTGCCACGCCTTCGAAACGCAGCTCGATTTCTCCCGCAGGCAGTGTCACGGTACGCTGTTCGGTGATCAGGGCATAACCGCCGAGATATCTTAGATTCATGCCACGGTCGCCGGTTCGGTTCGGATCGCGATAGACGGTCACCGAAACGGATGACGGACCATCGGATGTAACGACTTGGCGGTTGAAGTCTGTCTGGGCAGCCACGGGGGCAGCCAGAAGTGAAACCAACAGCAGAAGGACTCTCAAGTCGAGCCGGTTTGAAAGCCTTGGCATCAGCCCAGCGCCCCGTTCTAGAACCGTGTCTCGAAAGTCGCGGTTACGGTGGTTCGCCCATTTGCCGGTACAGGCACTTTCCAGACGATGCTATTTGATGAACGCCGTTCGCTTTTCAGGCTTTCGTTAACGATCCGGGTATCACTCCAATAGAAATCCAGGCCGTCTTGGATGAGCGAAACAGTAACCGGCGTTGAGCGCGCATTAGTCAGCTCGTAGGACATGGCGCTGCGCCATTTTGTAGATGACAGCCGTCGCCGTTCGGTAACGGTTGGCTTTACCTTCACATCAAACGCCTCACCAGTTTTGAGTCCAAGCTCAGATCCCATTGGCGTATGGCCAATTGTATTTTCACCGATAAATTGCGGCTGGCCTGAGGCGTCCTTCATGTAAACGCGCACGGTACCAGCTGGCAGTGCGTCACCAAGGCCGCCATCTGCTGACGCACTGAACTGCAATACAGTCGCGGCGCTTTGCGCCTCATTCTGGGAACCAAGCCAGCGATTGGTAAACTCATATGCCTTTTTTGCCGAAGCACCGGTCACATCGAGAAAACTGACTTGCTTGGTCTGCGCATTGGCAATCGTCGTTCGTGCCGCGAGAGGATAAAGGTAAAAGTCCCCGAGCGTTTCACGATTGGCGGATTCGGTTCCGGCGCGGCGGATATTGTTTCGGCGATTCGAACTGCGCTGTCCGTTCACGCTGGGTGTTCCAGCCACCAGCAATGTTTTCGCGTCGTTGAATGTCGTACCGGTATTGTTGGTCAGAGTAACCCAGCCTTGCACATCCATTTTGCCGGCATTTTCATCAAACAAGGCGACATAGTCGGCTTTCCAACCCATGCCACCAGTTAGATAGCTGAGCTGCGCCGGGCGTGTGCCACTGCGCGTGCTGTTCAGTGTTACAGATAGCGTTGGGCGTGCCCGCAGATTGTTTGGAACTTTATCAAATATCACTCGCGTTGGCAGCCGGTCATCGCGCAGCACCTCGATCCGGCTACCAATTTGCAGAACCACACCGCCATTGGCAGCCAGCACCTTTGCGCGTTCCCTTGTTTCTTTTCCAGTTGCGGGGTTGATCCGAACGATCGTAACGGTTTCACCAACGGCTTTTTCCATCAGCTTCTGCGGAGACAAAAGATCATAATCAAAATTTTGTTCGACAATACCGGTGTTGGCAGCGTTAAAGCCCACTGTTTCGGCTCTGATCTGTCCTGATACGCCTGGGAAAGTCTGTACAGATCGGCCGGAAGGAATATTGAGACGGCGCGTATCCTGCACCAGCGCGAGGTTATTATTATATATGGTTACCGCGATATCGCCTTGGCCGGAGGACTGGCTGATCGCCGGGGTTGCAAGGGTAGCCAGGGCCAGACCGGTAAAAGCAAGAAGCCGCATATTTTCTCTCTCCATCGTTCATATTGCACCGTTTAACGCTGCAAAAATGAATGTAGCTTAAACAGTTAGTCCATTGATGCTGAGGATCAGGATCAATCTGTTGGCTTGTAACAATTGTCTAGCTGCTTCGAATACCACCTCCCTTTCTCATGATGCTCCAGTGTAAATCACGAAGTCCAATCACAAATTTGCCCTGAAGTGAGAGGCAGGAAAACTGCGTGATAGAAGTGTTCCTGCCCCAAAAGATATTCATTGCTACGGATAAAACGAGCTATCGCTCGGGAAAGATACGGGAAAGTCCGGGCGGGGTGTCCGCACATGGTTTTTATCCACCATCATGAGAAAAGGTGGTCAGAGATATTCTGGATTTCCGGGAACTATTTTTGTGATGGTGCCAGCTGATCTTCCATTATCATCAATATATACATAAGCACCCAGATGTTCGGCTATCTTGTAGTAACCATCAGTACCATCATGCCAACTTATCTTGTAGCCAGCATCTTTCATGGTCATCTCTCCCCTGAAAACAGTGGAATCCGCCGCCCTCAAATGAACTTCGGTATCACTGGGATAGTAGACAGAAACCTGTTTTCGTTCTCCAACATCAACATAATGGGTACGACCGATCATTAACTCGGATAATATTTTGCGTTCAAACAAGATCATGGGGGTTTTCTCACTTTAACAATTACAAAGCACTTTTTTGATGCGATCAAATTAATTGCCATGCAAAATTTTGATCGAATGACAAAAAGACGATCAATCTGCGGCTCTGAGCTTTCGATTGATCACTCTATATATATGCAGTTATCATCACTCAAATAGGAAAAAAAAGCAGGTAGCCAGAGAGCCAAGAAGATCATTTTTTGCATTTAATCCTTTTATTTCAGTATTTTATAGTCTTTCAATCTGCGATTGAATCATATTTCCTAAATCGGAAAAATTAGAGATTTTTATTTTTTCGATTTTTGATAATAAGTTACACAACTTCAAATATGTTGAGTATCAAAAATTTTGATGAACAGCAATTATTGTGGAGAAGTGGCACTCTGGTATTGTTGCATTGTTATCGATGCCCTATCGTTCGCGAGGTTGCACAGTAGTCGCCTGCGACTGCGGTTTAATCGATGAACTATGGAAAAAAATATGACTAAAGCCAAAGCTGACAGTACGCCGTGGCCAGCTCCTGAGAAATCCATATTACCGGTAGGCGAGCGTATCAAGACCCGGCGAAAGGAGTTGAAAATGACGCTCCAGGAACTCGCGACCGAGTCCGGATTATCGGCGCCTTTCATTTCTCAAGCCGAGCGCAACCTAACCATTCCCTCACTTGTGTCCTTGCTGGCTTTGGCGGAAGCACTGTCCGTCGATTTGAATTATTTTATGACCATCCCGAGTAGCGAGACTATTGTTAATCGCGCGAACGCACCCCGCAAAATTGAAGCTGATTCACCGGTTGAATATTTTGACCTATCTTCTCAGTTTGAGGGACGACGAATGGACGTCATGTTGATTCATATTCCGCCAGGATATACTTTTGTGACAGAGCAGCGGAATGGTGAGCATTTTCGCTTTGTCGTTGAAGGCGAAATTCATGCAACCGCCGGCGATGTCGATACCATCTTGCGCGCTGGCGATAGTATGCACTTTGATTCACGCTTGCCGCACACCGTGGGGAATCGCTCAAAAGAAAAGGCTATTTTGCTTTACGCCGGTTCGCCGAGCTTGTTCAAAAAGGAATGAAGATCAGCTCTCTTTAGCTTCTGTCGTGCTTTAGGGCTTAAGAACGTCCAGTGTCATATATGGGGTACCAAGCGTCCTTTTTGATTTTCTAAAAAGTTCTTCCAACTGATCTAACCCCTTTTGCGTCAGGCACGCATAGCCTGTTCCATTATCAACACCGACATGTTCCAGGTAAAGAAACTCGTCTTCTATTAGCATATCAATATAGCGCAACAGGTTTGGAGGAACACTGCTGAACTTACTTTCAGATATTGATATTTTTACCTTCTTGCCCGTCTTTTGCGCCTCGTAAAGTTCCAGCAGAATATCCCAGATATCAACGCTGAAATATTGGACGGGAAACGATTGATTACACTCCCGCCTCAGACTCAGGACGAGCTGCGACATGCTAAGTTGTTCAAAACTTTTGGTCGATTGACCGTTCTCAATACGCCCAAGCAGTGTCTCCATTCTGTCTAGAATCGCCATAAGATCTGCTGACACTTGGTTCATAGGTTGACGCTTAAGACTTCAATATTGCCTTCCTGATCGATATATTCGGAAAAGGTTTGTCTTAAAAATGCCCCCTATTTTCTGAAGCTATGCTACTGATGGTCGGCGGGGACAGGAGTGCTTCGAACCTCCGGTCCCCGCCTATTCTGAGAAGCCTGCGACCCTACGGGAATTGCTTTCTCAGAAATCTTTGAACCTTTAAAAATCAATTTGTCAGAATTGAACTTTCAATCCACCGCGCCCTCCATAGCCCGTATAATCGCCGCTGATATCAGCATTTCCTTCGATGAAGCCGGTGACGCCTCCCTGTGTTGCTATACTTAGCCCCAACTCGAACCGCCCAAATGTCTTGGACAACCGGTTTTCAATCTCGATGGATGTATCGCCACTGGTAAATGTTAACCCATCACCGGTTTGCGACTGATGCACCGCCTGCCCGCCAAGATAGTAAGTCAGGTTATTGCCCCACTTGATTTTGGTTTCTCCGCCCAGTCTTGCTCCAATCATGCCGCGCAGGCCATCGAACCTATCAAAGTCGATATTTGCACCGAGTGCAGAAAAATCATCAAGGCTCGCGCGTTGATATTCGAAGCTGGTGAGCGGTTGTACGAAAAACTTCTCATCGCCAAAACGGTAACCTGCTTCAAGCCTGACGCCATAGGCATAACCATCAAGATCTGCGGTGTAACCAGCTGTTGGTGCACTGACGTCCGCTGTGATAAAGTCATATTTGGCAAGCACATTGGCAAAGAAACGGTCGCTCTTCAAACCGGCATAAGCACCGACGTTGAACGCATCGTAACGAACATTGTCAGCCGTTCCGTCAAAGCCAAGGTTCGAGTTCAAATAACCACCCGTCAGCCCAAACAGAACACCATCCTCAATTACTCCGGTACCAAATTCATAGCCAGCCTGAAAACCGAAATAGTCCTGCTCATAATTTACAGATATCGGTTCCGTCAGCCCTCCTGCACTGAATTCAAAACTGTCATCCTGATTAGTTACGGTACCATATATCTGCATCCATGCGGGGGATGCAGAATCATCAGTCGGTGTAGCCATATGGGCGGCCCATGCATCGGCGGAGCGGTACCAGAGTGATTGTGCCCCTTCGACAAACTTGAGCGTCTGGAAAACAGGCGTACCGATCGTGTTGGTCAGGAAAAAGTCGTTATCTGGCGCATCGTAGAATACCGAATAGGCAAAGAAACCGATGGTTTGACTTTCATCAGCGAGTGCGAAGGCATCTTCATTTGTACCAGCCCCCGCATCCACAACCAGAACCATGTTGCCGAAGTTAGGGCTGGTACTGATATCGTCAATTTCGAATACGTTGCTACCCGTCGCTGCACCGGCGATGACCAATGTATCGGCCGAGCCTGCGCCATCGAAAGTGACATCGAATGCGAAGCTGCCGTCGCCGCTGCCGACATAGTCACCCGGCAGGGTCAAACTGTTGCCAATCACGCCGTTGCGCATCTCGATCAGACCGTCATTCACGAACTGCTCAAGATTGTTGAAAGCAATATTGCCGCCGACCAGAACCGTGCCTTCATTGGTGAACAGGTCGTTGCCTGCTCCAAAGTCACTGTTCAGTGTTGCATTGAACAAGCCGTTGTTGACGGTCACATCGTCAAAGGCGCTTAACAGCACCCGGCCGTTAATCGTGCCGCTATTGGTCAGCTGCGTCACACCGCCAATGGCTTCCAGAGCAAAGCCTGCACCGCTTTCCAATGTGCCGCTGTTGTTGACGATGATGGCAGAGCCGGTTGTCTCTGCAGTAATCGCATTGCCTGTGCCGCCAGCCACTGTGCCAGTCGTCGTAACAGACGCAACCCCGATGCCTTCCTGCAGCACGTCAATGCCATTGATACCGCCGGTAGCGTCGGCCGCCGTCACAGACAGAGATGTGCCAGCGGCAGAGTTAAAGGCGGAAATACCGTCAAAAGTTGCGCCGCTCGCCGTGCCGGTCGAAGTGATACTCAGTGCGCCGGTGCCGTCGTTGTTGGCGAGAATACCGCTTTCACCACCGTCAGTATCGAAAGCCGTTACCGTCAGGTCGGCGCCATTACCCGAGTTGCGCGCTTCGATAGCATCAGAATTTGTGCTACTTGCGGCACCAGTCGAGGTGATGATCAGTGCGCCGGTGCCATTGTTGATCGCCATAATGGCTTCGTTGTCGCCGACCGCATCAACGGAAGTCACGGTCAGATCAGTGCCCTCCAGGGTGTTCTGGGCGAAAATACCAAAAAAGTCGGTTCCGGTCGCAACTCCTGTCGAGTTAACGGTCAGTGCGCCAGTGCCTTGGTTGAACGCGTCAATACCGTTGGTAGCCCCGGTCGCGATATTGCTGGTGATGGTCAGGTCGGTCGTGCCCGCGCGATTTCTGGCATCAATTCCATCATCGGTCTCGCCGATGACTGTACCGAGTGCGTTGATGGTGAGTGATCCACCAAAATTCTCGGCATACATGCCATCGGTCGCACCGGTTATGGTTGTATCAGCGTCCTGATCAATGACCATCGAGGCAGTGATATCGTTGGCGCTGTTATAGGCGTCAATGCCAGCGGCGCTCTCACCGGTAACATCACCCGTAGTGCTGATGGTCAAACCCGCAGTGCCGTAGTTCCGGGCTCGTATTCCACTGATACCGCCGACAGCATTTGCCGCCGTGATCGACAAGGAGCTACCATTGACAGAGTTAACCGCTGAAATACCGTAAAAATTACTCCCGGTTGCTGTGCCGGTGGAGGTGATGGTTAGTGCGCCAGTGCCCTCATTCAACGCATCAATGCCGTTATCGTCGCCAACGGTATCAAACGCGTTGATGGTAAGATCAGTACCATCAAAGTTGTACGCTTCAATACCATCGGTACTGTCCCCCGTTGCCGTACCGGTTGAGGTGATGGTCAGCGCGCCGCTGCCTTCGTGGAATGCAAAAATACCATTATTATCGCCAGTCGCAATGTTGCTGGTGATGGTCAGGTCGGTGGTAGTTGCGCGGTTTCTGGCATCAATGCCATCTCCGGCCTGGCCAATGACCGTACCCAGCGCAGTGATGGTCAGCGATCCGCCAAGATTTTCGGCGAGAACACCATCATCCGCACCGGTTATGGTTGTCCCAGCGTCCTGGTTAATCACCGCAAAGGCATCATTGGTGCCGTTATACGCAAAGACACCGTCATCGTCTTGACCGGTAACATTGCCGGTGGTGTTGATGGTAAGGCCGCCGCTGCCATAGTTTAAGGCGTTTATGCCATTGACACCGCCAGTAGCATTTGCCGCCGTGATCGACAGGGACATACCGTTGTTCGAGTTGAACGCATCAATACCGCTATACATATCTCCTGTCGCTGTGCCGGTAGAAGTAATAGTAAGTGCGCCGGCGCCATTATTGTCCGCATCAATACCATTATAGTAACCATTGGTATCGGCCGCATTGATCGTCAGGCCGGTACCAGTTGCGAAGCTGTACGCGTTGATGCCATCGAAACTGGTCCCGGTTGCCGTGCCGGTTGAAGTGACGGTCAACACGCCAGTGCCATAGTTCCGGGCATCAATACCGTGGTTGAAACCAGTCGCAATGTTGCTTGCGATAATCAGGTCGCTGGCAGCACCCTGGTTAACCGCATCAATGCCATCGGAATTAGTACCAGTCGCTGTCCCAGTGGAGGTGATGTTTAGCGCGCCCGTGCCTTGCTGAATTGCTCGAATACCGTCATTGTTGCCGGTTGCGATATTGCTGGTGATGGTCAGGTCTGCCGTGCCCGTACGGTTTCTGGCCTCTATACCGTTATCTCCCTCACCGATGACCGTCCCCAGTACATTGATGGTGAGCGATCCACCAAAATTATTGGCATACATGCCATCGGTCGCACCGGTGATGGTTGTGCCTGCGTCCTGGTTGATCACCATCGAGGCAGAGATATCATTGGCGCTGTTATAGGCAAAAACACCTGCTTCGCTTTGACCCGTAACATTGCCCGTAACGTTAATTGTCAGGCCGGCTGTGCCATAGTTTAAGGCGCGTATGCCATTAACACCGCCGATCGCATTGGCCGCCGTGATCGACAGGGATGTGCCATCGCCAGAGTTGTAGGCATAAATGCCATCATCAGTAGTCCCGGTCGCTGTGCCGGTCGAGGTGATGGTCAATGCCTCGGTACCGCGGTTAAATGTATGGATGCCATAATCATTACCATTGGTATCAACCGCATTAACGGTCAGATCGGTGCCGGAGTTATAAGCTTCAATACCATCATCAGTAGTCCCGGTCGCTGTGCCGGTGGAGGTGATAGTCAGCGCACCGGTGCCATAATTTTCCGCATCAATACCATTGTCGTCACCGAATGTATTAACCGCATTAACGGTCACATCTGTGCCAGTGGCCGAGTTTTGTACATCAATGCCATCATCAATAGTCCCGGTCGCTGTGCCGGTGGAGTTAATGGTGAGTGCACCATTGCCTCGGTTTTGAGCATAGATGCCGTAATTGTCGCCGTTGGTATCCGCTGCATTGACCGTCAGATCAGTACCAATGGCGGAGTTATAAGCGTCAATACCATTATCCGTGGTCCCTGTCGCTGTGCCGGTGGAGGTGATAGTCAGCGCGCCGGTGCCGTAGTTGTCGGCATCAATACCATTGTCGTCACCGAATGTATTAACCGCATTAACGGTCACATCAGTGCCAATGAGCGTGTTTTGCACATCAATACCATTGTCATTAGTACCGGTCGCTGTACCGGTGGAGGTAATGGTCAGCGCGCCAGTGCCATAGTTGAACGCGTTAATGCCGTTATAGTAGCCATTAGTATCAGCCGCATTGACCGTAAGGTCCGTGCCGGTGGCTGAGTTATACGCCCTAATACCATCATAATTGGTTCCCGTCGCCGTACCGGTCGATGTGATGGTCAGGGCCTCAGTACCAAGGTTGAGTGCCACGATACCGTAGAAATCACCGAAGGTATCGACAGCATTGATCGTAAGATCAGTGCCAGCGGCGGAATTGGAAGCGAGAATACCATTGAAGCTATTCCCTGTTGCTGTCCCAGTGGAGGTGATGGTCAGCGCGCCATCGCCTTGGTTCAACGCAAAAATACCATTCGTTGCCCCCGTCGCGATATTGCTGGTGATGGTCAGGTCGGTAGCCGTTGCGAGGTTTCTCGCATCAATACCATCCCCAGTCTCACCAATGACCGTGCCCAGCGCGTTGATTGTCAGCGATCCACCAAGGTTGTCGGCAGATATGCCATCAGTCGCACCGATAATGGTTGTTCCTGCATCCTGGTTGATCACCATCGATGCAGTGATATCATTAGCGCTGTTATAGGCATTGATCCCTTCTGCAGTTTCCCCTGTAACATCGCCGGTAACGCTAATTGTCAGGCCCGCGGTACCGAGATTTAAGGCGCTGATACCAGTTGTTCCGCCCGTAACATCCGCGGCTGTGATCGACAGGGATGTGCTATTGGCGGAATTTAGTGCAAAAATACCGCTGGCATTAGTGCCGGTTGTCGTACCCGTTGCCGTGATGGTCAATCCACCGCGACCTTCATTAAGAGCTTGAATACCAACGAGACCGCCGGTCGCTACGTTACTGTTTATTGTCAGGTCGGTGGCTAAGGCGAAGTTACGCGCCTCGATACCATTGGCAGCGTTGCCGGTCGCGGTGCCGGTTGAGGTGATGGTCAGGGCAAGCGTGCCTTCGTTGGTGGCCAGAATACCATTCTCACCACCATTGGTATCAACCGCATTGACGGTCAGATAGGTACCGGCGTTAAGTACGTCGATGCCATCGTAGAAAGTCCCGGTTGCCGTGCCGGTCGAGGTGACTGTCACCCCGCCAGTCCCTTCATGAATGGCATAGATACCGTCATTGGCACCGGCGACGGCATTGCTGGTAATGGAAAGGTTCAAGGTACCTGCAGCATTCTGAGCACCAATTCCGTTCTCCGCAAGACCGGTAACAGTTCCGTTTGACACCACAGACAAAGAACCTGCGTTTGCATTGTTTATGCTAATACCATTCTGCTGCCCTGTAATGTCGGATGTCTGTGAATCATCGAACGATGCACCGTCCAAACCATCGATCTGCAGCGCATTACCGGCTACCGTTGTTATGCCAAAGCCAGCTTCGGTGGTAACGGTGACCGGCGCGCCACCCAGAATCTGGGTCACGTCCGCGCCAGTAGGGTCAGCACAAACAAACTCCCCCGAACCAGGAGGTGTTTCATCACACGTCCCGGCCATCGCAGGCGCCGTTCCGACCATACCGGTGCCGAATATCAACGCCGCGCCAACCGCAGCGGCCGATACTGTCAAACGCAGTTCCGCCACTTGCGGCACCATGCTGGCGGCACCGCCTTTCCACTTCACAATGCGTCCCCCACGGTGGAGAAAGCTTTTGCGTGACGGATCTGATATCTGGTCAAAACGGGGCATTGAATTTTCCTTGTCGAATAGTGTTATGAGAGTGTGAAGTGTCCGGCTTTGGGGGCGTCAACCACCACCTGGTTCCGGTTTTTGATGTGTGAGGAACTTCGCCATCTCCGGCGCTGTTGGTCCGATTGCCATCGGGCAGGCATGGCCTTCGAGCAAAGCTACATCGTAAATTTCGGAAACAGCACCATCGATGCGGAACCAGTCCACGCAGGCGCCTTTGGCCAGATCGATGATCTGAATACCGCACCACGGCTCGCTGTCCGCGGCCGCCAGACGTTGATCTAGTGCTAGCCCTTCAAAGCGCTGGTATCTGGGCTTTGACAAGCCAACAAAGGCAAAACCATCCTTGATGGCAAGGCCGCGACCAAAGCCAGGGCAGAATACCCGCGGAACAAATTTCCCTTTGCCGCTCGCAGCTCCCTCGACCACGCCAAGCTCGCCGGTGCCGGAATTAAGCAACCACAGCTCACCTTTATAAAGCCGGGGCGAATGCGGCATGGACAGGCCTTTGCAGACTACCTTGTTCTTGCGCACGTCAATCACGATACCGCCATCATCGCGGCGATCCCGCCAGCCATCGATGGTATCGGACTGGCTTACCGCAGTCACATAGGCCGCCTCACCATCTTCCATGGCCAAGCCATTCAAGTGACACCGGTCTTCGTCGATAAGGGCCGAGATAAAGGGCGGGCGCCAGACCTCCTTGAAGCTATGTCTCGGGTCAGTCGTCGCCAGACAGTTAAACCGCGTATTGATGAATAGCGGCAAACCGTCTTTGCCGATGCCGACATCATGGGCATCCAGCTCACCGGTATTATAAGTCTGTCGCGCGACGTAGCAGGCATCGAACATGTCGTTCACCCGCTCATTCGCATTCAGGCCGTTTTGAAAACGCATGATCTGGAAGCCAGCCGACAGCGTGAAACTGTCACCATTTTCCACGCACAGGCCCATCGGCTTCTTTATCGCAGACTGGTGGAGATGAGCACCGCCGCCAGGCTTGCGTCCAAGCATATACAGCAGACCGGACTGGTAGGAGGAGAAGATCAAAGCGGTGTTCAGCGATGCCAACCGGTCCACAAGCCCGCCGGATTGCGCGAACGTAGTAGTTTGGGGCGATTCCCCACTAGCCTTCACTTCAGCAAGCTTAGCCGCATCATCCGTCTTGGCTGTCGAGGGGCTTGCTGAAGGTAAACTGCCTTTTTTTTCAGCACCTTTTTGATCAGCGCTCTTTTTGCCGACGCGTTTCTGTTCCGCCAAACCTGGCATTTGCTTGAGTGCACTCATCCCGCTTGATGAAGCAGGATCTGATTTAGCTAGGCTTGCTTTTTCTTTTGTACGAGGACTGTCTTTCAACGAAGCTTTTGTCATGTATCATACTCTCTTTTTCTATTCCCAAATGTCGCGCTCTCATTCATCCACGCGATTTCGATCCCCGTCTATCGACAGCACTGCAGTGCCAGCCTGCAATTATGCAGATGCAATGTTGGATCAAAAAAAGGGTGTTCTTTTCAGTTATTTAAAAATGGATGGTCGACTGCATCACACCATGGTATCGAGATGCACAGCCGAACAAATTTTCATATTTTTAAGGTCTCGCAGCAAGTGAACCGACCAGGAGAGATAGCTCCAACGTACTTTTTGGATTTCCAAATATGCGGGCACTCACACGGTGCCCACTTTCATCTATGAAAGCATCAAAAACTGAAAATTTGCCGCGAAATAATAGCGCTGAATTGGACAGCAACTTTCTTCTAAGTTGAGCCATGCATGGCTGCCATTGCAGTCGACAAAATCCGTTCGATCTCGGCTTGGATTTCGGGGTCCAAAAATTTCTGGAAACACCATCCCGTCCGAGTGTCGTCACCGGCACTGATGCAAAAGAGTGCCTTTACTCCAAGTTACAATTGGTTATTCTGGATAGCGCACTGACTACCTCCTCTGAACCCAAAGTGTTGCAGCTCCACCCTGCGAAAACCCGGTCACTGTCTTTTGCAAACCGGTTTCTCAGACGGAAGCAAGCACAGAAATAGGATGAATTTGTTGTGTCTTTTGATTGGAACAATCTCAAAATCGTTCTTGCAGCCTCACGCGCGGGTTCGCTTGCCCGCGCCGCACATTTGCTGGATTTGGATCAGTCAACGACAGGGCGGCGCCTGACAGCATTGGAAGCTGACATTGGAACATCCCTGTTCGCCCGGACGAAAACCGGGCTGGTGCCCACCGAGACAGGAAAGCTTGTCATCCAGCGCGCCGAGGAAGTTGAACTGCGCATGGAGAATCTGGCCGATGAAATAGCTGTAGGCGATGGAAACGTCATCGGATTGGTCAGGCTAATCTCCAGTCCGTGGATTCTGGAAGAGCTTGCCAACACCACATTGCCAGATCTTCTCAAGAAAAATCCCCGTCTCGACGTCCGTCTGCTGGGCTTGATCCACACCATGCCTCTCCGCGGAGAGGCAACGCTGTCACTGTGGTTTGAGAACCCGCCCCGAGCCAGCGAGTTTGCCGTCAATCTTGGTGAAGTTCACTACGGTGTCTATGCTCCAAAAGGCCTCGATCCCGCTGAATTGGAATGGGTCTCGTTCTTTGATGAAGACGCGCCGCGTACGGCACCGGTACGGCTGTGGGAGAAGATTCGCGGAGAGCGGGGACACCGGCCGCGATTGACGTCGACAGATGCCCGAGGTGTAATGAAAGCGGTGGAAGCAGGTATCGGCAAAGCGGTTTTACCGATTTGCATCGCCGAAAAGTCTGACCTGATTGTACCTTTTGGTGAAAAGCCCTTCGAATTAACCAGAATGCTCAAGCTACATGCGCACCCCGATACTGTTCAGGCAAACCGGACCCAAGCTGTGATGCAGGCGCTGAGAGACAAATTCCAGACGACCTTCTCGCGGCCAGAGGGCGATCCTCGATATAGGGCCGACAGTTCAGAATAGAACGAGCCGGTTTTCGCCCTGAAGCGGTGATGTTTTTCATATCATCGCGGGCCGGTTTCAGAGAAAACCGATCTGGCTGGCACACTAGACATTGGTCATCTTGAAGCACTGAATGCAGTTGCTGAGAAAGTGCAATGCAGGCTGTCTTCGCGCGCGCTTCCGTTTGCGTAAGGTTGGGACAAAGGTTCCGCGCAAACGGCAATATTCAAACTGACGTCAAGATCCGCTGATATCGATCATATATATCTAACTATCTGAAAATATAACACTTTCTGGCAAAAGACTAAGCACCTGCATTATTGCAGGCTGGCACTGCGGCGCTGTCGATAGACGGCGGCCAGAATCCCGAGGATGATCAACGGCGCGACATACAGGGAATGCAAATGGAAAGTTTGACTGATGATAAAAGCTTCGCTGACAGAAAGCGTCTGCACTAGACGCGCCAGAGATATCTACATCAACACCGACTCCGGAACGGGTGTCCGTTGCGACCGAAATACCAAGGTTGAAACAGTTGTGGGCGCTCTAACAGGTGCCAACACTGAAAGGGAAGCCAAGGACGGGTTCGACCTGAGCGCCAGAACCACCCTCCACAGCGGCACCGGTGTCAACACCAAGATTGATATCATCGCCTACAATGACACGTTCCGCCTTGGTGGGACTGTCTGCGAATTTGATATCCCCTTGAGCAATATCCCGTTGTCCCGGGACCACATCTTGTCGCGGGCGATCAGACCGATTGCACCCGAAACAGCCAGGTTCATCGACCATCCCAAACCTCAATCCGGCAGCGCCTGACGCGCCAAACCCGCCTGCAAATTTCAGGTGATCATTATTCAGGAAGGAAAACCCAATGCCCCGTTTTAACCAGATATCCGACCCAACACGCAAAAGCCTTGTCCATCGCGGAGGCCGCATAGTCAAATGGAAGGGCGGCGTCGCCAGCATGGTACCGCAGGTCGCCGAGCTACGTTTGACAGTATCGGCCGCTGCAGTTGGCGCAGCTTTGATGTTCGGTACCGGCATGGTCGAAACGGCGCCCGCAATTGCCGGAACCTGCGATGAAACTGCACCCGGCTCCGGCGTGTTCGAATGCTCCGGACCCGCTGACCTTGATGTTACTCAGGTGCTGGGCGGCACCCCGGTAACTGTGACCACGGAAGCCGGCTTCGGCATTACGACAGCAGCCGGTAATGCACTGGTAATCAACGGCGTCGATGGAGCGTCGTTCGATGATGCACAGGCATCCGCAATCACGGGACTGCAAAATGGCATCAGCATAAACAACACAAACTCCGGTTCTGTGTCTCTGACATCCAACGGCACGGTTATCGGTTTCTCGGGGAACGGAATTGAAGCACAGAACGCTTTGGGCACCTTGAACCTGTCCATCACCAGCAATGTCGCATCAGGTGCAGAAATTGGTATTGAGGCGACCAACAATGGCACCGGTGCGCTGACCATCACTTCTACCGGCAGTGCAACCGGGACCAATGACTGGGGTATATTGGCAGTAAACTCCAACAATGGCACGAATCTGACCGCATCCGTCGTTGATACCAGTGGCGGCGAAATCGGTACTGGTGCGTTCAACCAAGGCAACGGCGCACTGACCATCACCTCAACCGGCACGGCCACCGGGACTTTGGATGTTGGTATTATAGCCTCTAACTCCCTTAATGGCACCGATCTGAATGTAAACGCCGTTAACACCAGCGGTGGCAGATATGGTATTGTCGGGTTCAACAACGGTAATGGCGCGCTCACCATCACCTCTACCGGCACAGCCACGGGGACTGTTTACGACGGCATTCAAGCCTTTAACTTTAACATCGGAACAGATCTTACCGTCAATGCGGTCGATTCAAGCGGCGGCAGACACGGTATCGATGCGGCCAACCAGGGCACCGGGGCACTCACGATCAACGCGACCGGCACGGCCACCGGCACCAATGGTGATGGCATTGAGGCTTCCAACTCCGTCAATGGTACCGATCTCACCCTGACTGCCGCCAATGTAACCGGCGGTCAAAACGGCATTGAGGCAAGCAACGAGGGAGCCGGCGCACTGACCATCACCGCGACTGGCACCGTGACCGGAACCAATCTCGACGGCATTTTTGCGATCAATACTTCCAATGGCACCGATCTGTCGATCAGTGCCGCCAATACGAGCGGCGATACGAACGGAATTTTCGCATTTAATGACGGCACTGGCGCACTGTCCATCACTTCCACCGGTACAGCCACCGGCACCAATGGCGACGGCATTGACGCGCTGAATGCGGTTGGCACTACATCTCTTTCAATTACAGCGGCAAATGTCACGGGCGGGGTCAATGGTATAGGCGCCACAAATCTCGGCACCGCCGGCCTGACCATCAGCACCACCGGTGACGTCACGGGCCTAAGCGGCGACGGCATCGAGGCCTATAACAGCGCCAATGATGTCTCTGCATCCATGGTCATAGATCAGCTGGAGGGAACGGTCGTTACCGGTGCGGTCAATGGTATTGACGCCGAGAATCTCGGTGGATCGCTGACCATCAATGCACTGGGTACGGCCATTGGCGAGACTGGTGCAGGCATCAGCGCCGATAATCTCGTCGGGACCACCGACCTGACTATCACCAGCAACGTGGCGGCAGGTAACACTAACGGTATAAGAGCCAACAACCAGGGCACTGGCGCCCTGTCCATTACCTCCACCGGCGCGGCAACCGCCAGTGGCGACGATGGTATTTCGGCTTTCAACTCGAACAATGGTACAAATCTGACCATCAATGCCGCGGATACGGATGGCAGCGAGAGGGGTATTCTCGCCACTAACAACGGTGATGGCGCGCTGACCATTATTTCGACCGGTACTGCTAATGGTACGACGGTAAACGGCATTCAGGCCTCCAACAACATGAACGGCACATCCCTGTCGATCACGGCGGCCGATACCACTGGCGGCAACAACGGGATTAACGCGGTCAACGATGGCGACGATGCACTGACCATCACCTCCACCGGAACGGCAACAGGGACCAATGGTGATGGTATTTTCGCTTACAACTCCTCTAATGGTACCGATCTCATCATCAATGCGGCCAACACCGACGGCAATCTTCAGGGCATTGATGCGTTCAACGAAGGTACGGGCGCGCTGACCGTCACCTCCACCGGCACAGCATCCGGGACCGATTTTTCCGGCATTTACGGCTATAACTCGGCCAATGGAACATCCCTGTCGATTGCGGCAGCAAATGCTACCGGCGGTATCAATGGCATACGGGCCCTGAACTATGGCACTGCGGGTTTGACGATCAACGTCACCGGCGATGTGACCGGTGAAACTGCAGAGGGTATCTTTGCCTATAACAGCGCCAATGATATCTCTGCCTCGACGGTGATTGATCAGGTCCCCGGAGAAGTCATCACTGGCGCGACCGATGGCATGTACGCTATTAATCTTGGCGGGTCGCTGACTATCAACGCCTTGGGCACGGTCATCGGTGAGACCAGGGACGGTATTGATGCCCGCAATGGTGCTGGAACCACCCATCTGGCCATCACCAGCAATATCGCGACCGGCGCCCTCAACGGCATTAGCGCGATCAACTTTGGGACCGAAGCGCTGACCGTCACCTCCACTGGTACAGCAACAGGAACCACCCTGAATGGTATTGAAGCGGGGAACTCCGTCAACGGCACGGACCTGACCATCAATGCTGCCGATAGCTTCGGTGGCAATAACGGCATTGACGCGACCAATGAAGGCAGCGGGGCGCTGACCATCACTTCCACTGGAACAGTCACCGGAACCGATTTCAATGGTATTCGCGCCTTTAACTCCATCAATAGTACGGACCTAACCGTCAATGCATTTGATACTAACGGCGGCGACTACGGCATTTATGCCGAAAACCTAGGCGACGGCGCGCTCACCATCAACTCAACCGGTACGGCAACAGGCGATAATGACGATGGCATCGACGCTAATAACTCGGTCAATGGTACCGATCTGACAGTCAATGCGGTTGATACTGTTGGTGAACGGGACGGCATTGATGCGAACAATGATGGCAGCGGTGCGCTGATCGTAACCTCGACCGGCACAGCCACCGGGACCATTTCCGATGGTATTGATGTGTTTAACTCTAACAATGGTACTGATCTTACAGTCAATGCTGTGAATAGCATTGGCGATCGAAACGGGATTGAGGCGTATAACTTTGGCATCGGTGCGCTCACCATCAACGCAACGGGCACGGTGAGCGGGACCACGTCCGACGGGATTGACGCGTATAACTCGGCAAATAGCACGGACCTTACGATCAATGCAGCTGATACCGTTGGTGGCGAATACGGCATCCTGGCATTTAACGCTGGTAACGGCGCACTTTCCATTACGTCCACCGGCACTGCGACCGGCAATATCGCTGATGGTATTGCAGCGTATAACTCCTCCAACAGTACCGATTTGACAATCAATGCTGTCGATGTTGTCGGTGATATTGATGGCATTGATGCGTTTAATGACGGTATTGGTGCGCTAACCATTACCTCCACCGGTACAGTAACCGGGACTAATTTTTACGGTATTTATGGGTATAACTCCGTCAACAGCACGTCCCTCTCTATCACAGCCAATGACGTTACGGGCGGAACCGCCGGAATACGCGCCGAGAACCGCGGAACTGCAGGTCTGACGATCAACATCACTGGCGATGTGACCGGTGAGACTGCAGAGGCTATCTTCGCTTATAACAGCGCCAACGATATCTCCGCCTCCATGGTGATCAACCAGAATGCCGGGGAAGTCGCCACCGGTGCGACCGATGGCATGTATGCAGAGAATCTCGGCGGCTCGCTCACCATCAATGCTTTGGGTACGGTCATCGGTGAGGGCGACAATGGTATTGAGGCCAGAAACCGTGTGGGCACGACCGACCTCACCATCACCAGCAATGTCGCGATCGGCAACACTAACGGTATTCTTACGCTTAACGAAGGTACCGGTGCGCTCAGCATTACATCCACTGGGACGGCCAGCGGAGCTGTGCTCCATGGCATAAATGCCCAGAACTCTGCGAATGGTACGGATCTGACAATAGCCTCCGTCGATGCTACTGGTAGCCTCGTAGGTGTTTTGGCATTCAATCAAGGCACTGGCGCGCTCAGTGTCACGTCCACCAGCACTGCAACAGGCAACAATGCCGATGGCATATTCGCTGCTAACACGCTTGCTGGCACGAATTTGACGGTCAATGCGGCCGATAGCAACGGTGATGACGATGGCATTGATGCTGATAACTTCGGTAGCGGTGCGTTGACCATCACTTCCACTGGCACTGCAACAGGGACCAATTACTTTGGTATCGACGCGTTCAACTCGGCAGCTGGCACTTCGCTGTCTGTGATGGCGGCCAATGCGACGGGCGGGATGTCCGGCATACGAGCCCGGAACTATGGTACAGCCGGCCTGACGATCAGTACGACCGGCAATGTCACGGGCCAAAGCGAAGCAGGTGTTTTCGCCTATAACAGCGCCAACGATATCACCGCCTCAATGGTCATTGATCAGGACGCTGATACAACCATAACCGGTGCGACCGATGGCATGTATGCCGACAATAACGGCGGATCACTCACCATCAACGCACTCGGTACAGTCATCGGCGAGACCAATGATGGAATTGATGCCAGAAACGGCGCAGGCACAACCGATCTGACTATCACCAGTAATATCGCGACGGGCGACCTCAGTGGTATTCGCGCGTTTAATGGCGGCACCGGCGCTCTCACTATCACTTCGACCGATACAGCGACAGGGACAGACCAACAGGGAATCCTCGCTTCTAATTCTGCTTTTGGCAGCGAGCTTACAATCAATGCCGTCGATACATCCGGTGGCTACTACGGCATTCTGGCACTCAACTTCGGTACCGGCGCGCTGACTATCACTTCGACCGGCACAGCTTCGGGCGCCGACTACCATGGTATAAGCGCGTTTAACGCGGTAGGTACCACATCGCTGTCGATCACAGCCGCGAATGTTACGGGCGGGGAAACCGGAATACGCGCCCTGAACTATGGCATGGCTGGCCTGACTATCAGTACCACTGGTGATGTTACCGGTGAAACTGCACAGGGTGTCTTTGCCTATAACAGCGCCAATGATATCTCCGCCTCGATGGTGATCAATCAGCTTGAAGGAACCACCATTACCGGTGCGACCGATGGCGTGTATGCCGATAATAATGGCGGATCGCTGACCATCAACGCATTGGGAACGGTCATCGGCGAGACCGATGATGGAATTGATGCCAGAAACCGCGCAACCGCTACCGACCTTACTATCACCAGCAATATCGCGACCGGGGCTGAAAATGGTATCCAAGCATATAATTATGGCAGCGGCGCACTGACCATCACCTCGACCGGTATAGCAACGGGGTCCACTTTCCGTGGTATCCATGCCCGCAACAGCGGTACGGATTTGATCGTCAATGCTGTCGATACCAATGGCGATGAAAACGGCATCGATTTGGTCAATCTGGGCAGCGGCGCGCTGACCGTCACCTCAACCGGAACGGCAACGGGAGTCACCTCTGATGGTATTGATGTCTTCAACTCCGTCAACGGCACGGATCTCTCGGTCAATGCTGTGGATACCGTTGGTGACATAAATGGCATTGATGCGTTCAATCTAGGCGATGGCGCGCTAACCATCAGTTCGACCGGCACTGCGACAGGAACGACCGGTGATGGTATTGAGGCCTACAACCTTGGCACTGGCGCCTTGACCATCACCTCAACCGGTACAGCGACCGGGGCTGCAGATAATGGGATTGATGCGTATAACTCCAACAACGGTACGTCCCTATCGGTCACAGCAACAAATGCTACCGGCGGTATCAATGGCATACGCGCTCTTAACTTCGGCACAGCCGGGCTAACAATTAGCACGGCCGGAGATGTCACCGGTCAGAGCGCTGCCGGTGTCTTTGCTTATAACAGCGCCAATGATATCTCCGCCTCAATGGTGATCAATCAGGAAGAAGGAGGGATCATTACCGGTGCGACCGATGGCATGTATGCCGATAATAATGGTGGCTCGCTGACCATCAACGCACTGGGTACAGTCATCGGCGAAACTGATAATGGTATTGAAGCAAGAAACCGTGCAGGCACAACGGACCTGACAATCACCAGCAATGTGGCGACCGGCGACAGTAGTGGGGTTTTCGCGATCAACCAAGGTACCGGCGCGCTCAATGTCACCTCGACAGGCACGGCTACAGGCGATACACTTGCTGGGGTTTTTGCTTATAATTCTGTTACTGGCACAGATCTCGCAGTCAATGCTGTCGATACCAATAGCAGCATTCAAGGGATTAATGCGCGCAACCTTGGCAGCGGAGCGCTGACGATCACTTCAACCGGTACAGCGACCGGGACCGATTTTGACGGTATTTCCGCCTATAACTCTGCCACTGGCGCGTCTCTGTCTGTGACGGCGGCCGACGCTACCGGCGGTATCAATGGCATTGACGTGCTGCAGGAAGGCATCGGGGTTGCGTCTGTTACGACGACTGGCACAGTGGCTGGCGGCACAGGCAATGCGATTACTGCAGAGACAACCGGCTCTGCCATCATCGTCAACAACAGCGGCACATTGGAAAGCGGTGCAGGCTTTGCTCTGGAAGCCATTGGCGGTGTGACGCAGCTGACCAATAGCGGCACGATTAACGGCCGGGTGCTGTTAAGCGCCTTTGACGATGTGACCGTCAACAACGGCTTGTTCAATGCAACACTGAACAGTGACTTTGGAGCAGGCAACGACCTGTTCACCAATGAAGGCACGGTTCTGGTCGGCGGCAATATTGCTTTCAACAATCTTGAGCAGTTCGTGAATGACGGTCTGATCGAGATGCGCAACGGCGTGATTGGCAACAGTTTGACCCTGCCGGGTGACTATGTCGGCAGCGGCGACGGCAGCTTCGCATTCGATGTCACTTTCGATGGCGCAGGCTCGGCCGACACATTGGTCATCGCCGGTGCAGCAACGGGTAATACGGCACTTATCATCGATGACATTTCAATTAGCCCCAACTTCGGCAATATGGTTCTGGTTGTGGATGCGGACGCGGGTACGAACGAGGACGCCTTTGTGATCGCTGATGAAAGTGCGACGATCGGCTTTTTCAGTTACTCATTGTCTTTTGACAATGCCGACAACGACTTTTTCCTGACCAACACGATCGGTGCGCCGGTGTTCCAGACACTCAAGTTTGTCGAAGGGGCACAATCACTCTGGTACCGCTCGGCCGATGCATGGGCCGCCCATATGGCGTCGCGGCATACCGCACCGCAATCCCCGTTATGGATGCAGGTCTATGGCAGCCTGTCCCAGCAGGATGACAGTTTTGAGTTTACGTCAGCAGGTTTCACCCAGTTAATCTCACTAAACTATGATCAGGATTATTTCGGTTTCCAGACCGGATATGATTTTGTTCCTGCCTTTGGCGAAGAAGATATCGTCCTTGGACTTACGGGCGGTTATTTGAACTCTAATCTCGGTTTTGACGGAACGGCCGACAATGTTCGTTACGATGCGTTCAATATCGGTGCTTATGCGGGCATTAATAGTGGTCGGTTCTTTGCCAATGCGCTGGTAAAATATGACTTTATCACAGCCGATGTCAGGGCACGAACAGCAGGCTATAGCGTGGACCTTGATGGTGCAGCTTATGGCGTCAGGCTTGAAGCCGGTTATCGTTGGGGTGAAGATGATTTCTTCGTCCAGCCTTTGGCAAGCTTCGAATATCAACGCGCGAGCCTTGATGATTTCTCCGCGCTCGGCGCAGATATCGACTTTGATAGGTTCGATGGCCTGCGCGGCATGATTGGAGCCAGACTGGGCGGAGAAACCAAGGTGAATGGAAGCAACACACTCACCTATTATCTGGGAGGCCAGCTTGCGCATCAGTCGCAGACTGGTGACGGATTAACCTTCTCCACTGGCGCATCTTCGATCGAGATTGAAAACCGCCTGTCCAACACGTTCGGGCGGTTCGATTTGGGGCTCAACATCGCCTCCCGGGACGGCGTCACCGGCTTCATCGAAGCCAATGCCGACATCAGCGGTGGCTACACCAGCTACGGCGGACGTACCGGACTGAAAATAGAATTCTAACGACATCCCTTTTTTAAAGGTTCAAAGATTTCTGAGGAAGCTCTTCCCGCAAATTTTTAAGCTTCTCAGAATAGGCGGGGACTGGAGGTTCGAAGCACTCAAGTCCCCGCCAATCATTATTCCCGTGAAATCCTGAAGCACTTGCAATCCAGTCTTTGCAAGGTTCAGATATGGTCCGCCTCTGCATCTTCCAGAACTTCAAGCTGGCGTAATACATCCATCAACCCATCAGCAATGCGTTCGACATCTTCCGGTGGGAACGCGTCGTCCAAAATCGCATTTATGCTTGCAAAGGGCTCTCTCACCGCATCAAGCGCAACCAATCCTTCGTTCGTCGGTTTTAACACCCATGCCCTGCCGTCGGTATCAGAGCGCATTCTGGTAATGTAACCGGCTTTGAGCAGACGGTTTGCCATCGTAGTGATCGCACTCTCACGCTGCATCAGTTTATTCGCCAAATAACTCTGAGATACCCCCTCTTGACCAGCGATTATTGACATCACCACCGCTTGGGCAGTGGACATGCCACCTGCATCCAGTAGTTCTGTATCCGCCTTTTTCTTCAAGCCATGCGCTGCCCGTTGCAGAAGAAAAAACATCTTGTGTTTTGATGCGATCAACCTGGTTTACTCCTTGACAAATTAGCATATCCAATATTACTCTATATATGTAGTATATGCAGGTGCGAGGCGTTTGACTACCTCGATGAGAATTTACATCACATCTCGTTGATGCCGTCAAATAGCGCGATTTGTAGTAACCAAAGAGAGAAACCCCATGATCTTTTTTGAACGCAAAACATTGTCCGAACTGATGGTCGGCTGCACACACTATGTTGATCTCGGAGACCGTAAGCAAGTTTCAGTTTACTATCCTAGCAGTACTGAAGTTTATCTTAAGGGGCTGAATTCAAATGTTTTTAAAGGACAAATGATCATTGAAGGTGTCGGTTACAAAATCGATTGGGAGGACGGCCCCGACGGTTACTACAAAATAGCCGAACATCAGGGTGCGTATGTGTATATTGATGACCACGGAAGGTCAGCTGGTACCATAACAAAAATAGCCCCGGGAAATCCCGAATATTTCTGAGAGCCCCAGACATTTTTTTAGTAGCATACAGGCGCGGTCAATCAATGCGGCCCGCAATCACAGCCATTGGTGACACGCTATAACATTCGCGGTCAGGTTCTTACCCCGTTGAGCTCAACCGACTGACCTCCCTTAACTAAGGGGCGAGGCTCGCAAGACAGCAAGAAGTAATCGATGCTCTTCAACCATACGCATTGCAGGATCAGAGATTTCAGAAACGACTTTGTTGGCCGGGACAAATTGCTGATAGCCACTGAACACATATGCCATATTCAGCAAAAATCTGTCGCGTTCCGCACTCGCTTCAATTGTTTTCGCAAGATCAAAAATCGGTTCAGATTTCCCCGCATAAACCAACTGTGAAGCCAGCTCCCTCAAAAGCTGAGACTTCGCCTTCTCCGACTTCACAGCGTAAACTGCCCGCCGGGCAATCTTTAGATATCTGGAATAATCATCTTGTGATCCATGCGTCGTTGCAAAACCGAAGTTAGCAATTCGGGCCCGCACCTGTATCTCTTGATCCTCAATATGCTGCAATCGCAGTTCTGCTTCTTCATACTGACCGGTTCGCGATTCGTATCGAGCCAGCATGCTGATGGTAGAGTCGCTTACGGGAACAAAGTCAGGCCCTTCAACGAGGCCAATAGCGGTCGAAATCGCTTTTTCTGCCACAGCGCTTTGACCATAATTATCGGCAATTTGGGAGAGACGGATATATCCCTGAACCTGCCTGTCCCGGTTTGACTGAAGCTGCAGCACAGAGACCGCTTCCTGAAACCGCATACTGTGAATCAAGATAATCGCGATGGTGTCCATAGCCGCCTGCTGCACATCTTTATCAGGGATACGCTGGACCAGGCTTGTTGCCAATTTTGAATCCCCCGAGACGGCGACTGCAGTGGCCAACCGCCTCCAATCATTGTTCCAACGCTCTGCCGGCATTTGCACCTTGCGAGGTTGCGTCGCGCGCAGAGAAATTAGTTCATCAGCGATAGGACGCCATTCTGTTTGGTCCAGTTTTCCGGCTCCGATATCCAAAATTATTTGTAGCGCAGCGGCACGATCAGCGGGAAAACTGCTGACATCGTCCACCGCCTTCAGCGCGAAGTCGAGCCTTTCTCCAGCAATAGCCGAGCGGGTGAAGCTTTCGAATATGCGGAAGCGATCTTCTGGGTGATCCAGGGCGGCCATCTTACGCCTCGCCTGGCCAAAAAGTTCCTCCGCGTCAGCCATATGCCCATTTTTCGACAATTCTGCAGCTACCCGGCTTTTGGCCGTAGCTTCCCATAGAGGGGCTTTTATGTATGCCATTATTTTCGTCGCATCAGCGATCCGGCCTTTGTCAATCAGTGTCATAACAAGCGATTCCAGCACCATGCCTTCATGGTTTTCATCACCGTCACTGCTATTTTGAACAAGTTCGAGTGCATCATCGAGCCGACCCTTTAGAGCCAGCGCATGTGAGAGTTGATATACACCTACATAACTCGTCGGCTCGCCCGGTTGATTGGTGGCAACCAGCTCCTGCAAAGCCGTATCGACATCAGAAGTCCGCACCAGATTTATGATATAGGCCGCCCTTGCAGTTTCATAATATTCCGGGGAAACAATCCGGGACAACAAACGCCTGCCCCACTCCACCGGGTTCTCAGTCGGGACAGAAATAATCGCTACAATCGCAGAGTCTTTGAACGCCGGATTACCTGAATTGTCGGGCATGGAATCGAGTGCGGTTGCTGCCAGATCCAGTCTGCGCAGCAACGCCAGGGCTGTAACACGCCCCAGCTTGGCCACCGCTTCATCCTCCGGATCCTGCATGGCATTTTCAATTTCCTCCAAACGGACATTAAGCATGTCCACACAAGCTGCATCTTGTGATTCAAGACAGTTTGCTACGCTGGTTTTAGCCTGAGCCGTGTGACTGGTCAGGGCAAAGCCGGCGGCGGCTAGAAACGCACAGATAGTCAACCGAAGATCAGGCATTGTTAATGCTCCTGTTGTGAGTAGGCCCCGCCCATTTTCAAGAACTTCTGCTTGGCAAGTCTGGAAGCATTTGGATGTGAGAGGGATGAAGGTCTCGCAAAACCTGATTCGCCAGATTTGATATCAATTTTACGTGCAATCTCGACAAGCGCGAAGACGCATAACTGCAGAGCAAAGGTGCGGTTTTACGGGTTCTGCCCTGAGCCTAAACAGGGTATCTGGAACTTGTCTCTAGGGTCGCTGGCTGGCGCGGGGGCTGGTTTAATTCAACCTTTCCAGCCAGTTACCCGGCTTCCCGATGCTCGTTTCCCCCCTAAGGAACGACCATACGGGAAGCCAAGAGATACTGTCTTTTCAAGATCATCCGAATGCGGTCCGATATTTTCCTATCATAGTTGATGGGCACAAACTGACGTAACACCATGGCAGCTGCCAAATCACCAGTCACACACATGAAGTTCGCTACACTATCCGCATACAGGCGGCCTTGACCATTTGAAGCTCAGCTTTGCCGATTCTGACGGTTTACAATATGGCGAGACGCTACGGTTAGCCTCCCACAACTCTTTTCTAAAGGTTGGTACACAATGTTTGCGAAGCCGAGAAAAGCGTCAACGAACGATCAGGGGTTTGATGCAGCCCGATATTTTGAGATACTGGATTTGCCAAAGGAACTTTGTATCATTGTCAGAGCAATTCCATCATATGCTTTTGTCCACGCCGCTTCCGTCTCGGGCGTAAAATCGGAGCCGAGAACATCTCGAATCATATGGAGAAGTGCACGGCCAACATCTTCATAATGCTCGATCTTTACTCCGTAGACCAAATGACGTCTCGCGAGATCTCCCAGCATTGGCAACAAATCCGGCAAGTTATGAATTTGCGACACGATCATGCCCAGCATGTTTGTCAATTTTTCGGATTGAACCGAAATATCTCCCACAAATAATCCGCGAAGCTCCGGCTTGTCGTCAAACAATCTTTGATAGAAGATTTCTCCTGCACGGGCATTTTCAACACTGACGTTGAGGAAACTTCTCCGGACAATATCAATCTCTGACACAGTCAGAATATCCTGAGCCTTTGATTGATGAACCATAAGATTTAGACTCCCGCAATATGGTGGATATCCACCGAAAATCGTAACAACCAACGAAGGTAGCAACGGACTTTTGTGGTCAAAAACGCGAAAAACTCATGCCTATGTCAACCTGTACCGATTTCCTCCAAATGCCTCGATAATCGGCGGCATTGAACCCGAAAATCCGCAATAGCTTCATGCAACAAAATGGGCTGCTGGCATGGTGTGACTTCATCGCCCTCGTTCAGCTTATAAAAATTTGACGCAGGTCTTCCAATAGGCATCCGTGCACTACCGCATTGCATCTATGCCGGTTCCTGCGCGGAAGCGGTGCGGCTAAAGTCAGCTTATAACCCGCAGACAGCAAATTTTTTCCAATTGGGGACACCCCCCACTTGAACTTCAGAGGATATCACAAATGTTGCAACAATGTGCAGACCCAATATCCTGCAAGGATGTTTCGGTTGTCGCTGACAGCAAAATGAAACGGGTCCCGGCTAGCGCTGTGAAAAGCTCCGAGCTTGAAGAATTGGCTTATGCGCCAACATCATTTTTGACCAAAGATGTTCCCGGTCCACACACAGAAGCAGATTCCCGACAGAGTAAAAGCATAAAGGAAAGTGAGGCCAGGCTCCTGCCAAGGCTGAAGACGCCGGATAGATCACCTCCTTTCATTCATTTTGAACGGAAACATCGCCGGCCACTTTCCTTATCTCTGCATAGCCATTTACGAGCATCGCGAAACTGGCGGATAGTCAAAAGCTTGTTGGCATTATATCTGAGCCTGGTGATATTGATGCTTTGGAGTCTCGGATAGGATCTGCTTTTTTCGAAGCCAATCCACACAAGGCTGATGCATCGGCGCAATACATAATGTGGCAAGTTTGCGGTGAAATACGGGCTGAGGCCTTGCAGCTGTGCTAAAGAGTTTATTCCCTGCCCGCTACCCCGGAGCCTTCTATGCAACCTGTTGTCTATGACGTAGCCGTATCTATTGATTGTTACATCTCTGGCCCGGATGGGGATATATCGAAATTCGCGCATGAAGGTCCGGTTGTCGATGACTATAATCAGAGGCTATCCACCTATGCATGCGCTATCATGGGTCGGAAGACGTATGAATTTGGCTATAAGTACGGGCTGGAACCCGGCGGCAATCCTTATCCACATCTCAGAACCCATATATTTTCACAGACACTCAATCTTCCCGCAGAACGAGAGGTGGGGCTTGTGCGCAACGACCAGAAGGCGTTTTTGCAGAAGTTGCGGAAAGAGCAGGATGGCCCAATCTATCTTTGTGGTGGCGGTGATTTTGCCGGTTCGCTCATGATCGATGGCGAGATTGACATTATCCGCCTCAAAAGGGCCCCGATCTTTCTGGGCGGCGGAACAAAGCTGTTTGGTGACACAGCTTGCAGCGGCAATGTGTCTTGTACGGGTTCGAAACTATATGACGGCGGTTACATATTTCAGGAGTTCACTTCGTCGGCATTGCAAGAGAGGATTTGATTATCGATCAGCAGGCCTATAGTCTTCATTAAGTTTGTCGCGCTGGCACTCTCCAGTCGCGGTTGTATTGGATACGCGATAAATTGGAGACTGGACATGGCTGATGGCCAGCAGCAGGCGATAGCACCTCGTCGCAACGGCTTTACCCGCTTTCTTGACGGAGTCGAATGGCTCGGGAATCTGTTACCACACCCGGTAACCCTGTTTGCTGTGCTGGCAATCGGTGTCGTTTTCCTGTCCGGCCTATTGGGCTGGATGGGCGTCGCCGTTGTTGATCCGCGGCCTGCGGGTGCGCCGGGCGTTGCAGAGGACGGTATGATCCGGGCCGTCAGCCTGCTCGATGGCGACGGTATCCGGCGTATCTTCACCAACCTTGTTACCAACTTCACCAGTTTTGCGCCGCTAGGCGTGGTATTGGTGGCTATGATTGGTGTTGGTGTAGCCGAAAAATCGGGTTTGCTATCGGCCGCCGTGCGCTCCATGGTTCTGTCGGCTCCGCCTCATATGGTAACAGTAGCCATCGTCTTTGCCGGCATTGTTTCCAACACCGCATCGGAAGTGGGTTATGTCGTTTTAATCCCGCTCGCCGGCGCAATTTTCTATGCCCTCGGTCGCCATCCTCTGGCCGGCATGGCAGCGGCCTTTGCGGGTGTTTCAGGCGGCTATAGCGCGAACCTGCTAATAGGTACGATCGATCCCTTGCTCGCCGGAATCACCCAGGAAGCGGCGCGCCTTATTGATCCCGACTATACGGTCGTAGCGACGGCCAACTGGTATTTCATGATCGGGTCCACTTTCCTGATTACTATCATCGGCTCGCTGGTAACAATCTTCATCGTTGAGCCTAAGCTGGGCACATATGATCCGTCCGGGGCTGATTCCACTATTCTCGATGACCATATGATGGAAGAGATTAGTCCAACGGAGCGCAAGGGGCTGCGCTGGGCCGGGATTGCGCTGCTCGGTGTCCTTGGCCTAATGGCCCTGACCTTGCTGCCTGACTGGGGCGTGCTGCGCAATCCGGACACCGGTGATCGCATTGATTCACCATTTTTCGACGGCTTTGTAGTCTGGATCCTGATTTTCTTTGTGGTCACGGGCTACACATATGGACGTGTGGTCGGCGTCATGAAAAGTGACCGGGATGTGATTGATGCCATGGCGCAGGCGCTCGCGTCACTTGGCCTCTACATAGTCCTGGTTTTCTTCGCAGCCCAGTTTGTCGCCTTCTTTGGCTGGACCAATTTGGGTGCTATCACGGCGGTAACGGGATCACAATTTCTGCTCGATACAGGAATGACCGGCCCCGCCATCTTCTTTTTCTTCATTCTGATCTGCGCTCTCATCAACCTGTCGCTGGGTTCAGCGTCAGCGCAATGGGCGGTCACAGCCCCAATTTTCGTGCCCATGCTGATGCTGATCGGCTACGCGCCGGAGGCCATTCAGGCGGCTTACCGAATTGGCGATTCGACGACCAACATCATAACACCGATGATGAGTTATTTCGGCCTGATCCTCGCATGGGCGACACGCTATGATAAGAATCTTGGCGTGGGTACCTTGATCGCGATGATGCTGCCCTATACGATCTTCTTCCTGCTATTCTGGTCCGCTTTCTTCTTTGTCTGGACGTTCGTCATAGGATTGCCAGTCGGCCCGGGATCACCGACCTATTACACGCCCTGATCAAACCACAGAGTCGAAAGACACTAGCAAACCGGTGGCCCGATCATACACCTGTTTGCAGACGCCTTTCGAACCAGCCGGAGCCGATTAAATCCCGTCGAGATATTCGATCACGGGAGCTCCCGCCATACATGGAGCCAGCTTTGGGCCGCTGGCGCGAAAATGATCCGATTTGCCGTGAGCATCCAGCGCCGCCTGATCAACATAGCGCTCCAGCACTTTATATTGCTGGGGATTGTCCTTGCATTGAAACACAGAGTAAAACTCGTTGCCCGGCTCATTCTCCCGAACGGCAGCCATCAGTTCACTAAAGGCTGCTTCAAAATCAGCGTTTTTGCCTTCCGCTACCGTCAAAGTCGCCAATACGCCTACGCCTGCCATATTCTAGTCTCCTGATCATTTTATGTTGATGTGAAAAAGACTGTTGCGGAGTCAACAGTGTCACGCAAGTTTAATCTGGAGGTTCACCAAAATCGGCTGCCAGGAATACCCTTGAACGGGCCAGCAACATGCGACGTGATCCAGCCGCCATAAAAGCCGCCCGGTTGCGGGGTAACCGTTTCGCCATCAACAAGACATTGGTCAAACGGTTCGGGATAGAAGGCAACATGATTGCGGATCATTGCGAAAGACGCGGTGGGTTCCGGATAAGTCCAGGCGGCAGCTTCCAGCGAGTCTCCGTCAATGGTTGCATCAAGGTAACGCGCCTGCCCTTTCCATTCACAAAGTGAGCGCTTTGGGTTGGCGCATAAATGGGTCCACGTCACATCTTCCGGCGGGAAGTAATAGGTCGGTGGATGGCTTGTTTCCAACGTCCGATAACCAGCATGCGTGCTGGCAATTTCTACACCCTTGTGAATGATCTGCAAGTGACGCCTATTGGCTTCTGCAATAGCCGGCCGGGGATAATCCCAGACACTTTCCTGACCAGGTTTGGTGGGCTCAGGAGGAATATTCACGCGATTTCCCTCGGGCACGAGGGACAAGAAGTGACAAACCAGACAGTGACTACAGACATTTCTCCCCGTTACGGGATATCTGAGCCGCTGTCTGGCTGTACTTTGTTCGGTATTGGATGTGACGCCTTTTTAAAGGACTTCGAACAATCCTGCTGCGCCTTGACCGCCGCCAATGCACATTGTGACAACGGCATATTTCGCACCGCGGCGCTTGCCTTCGATCAGTGCGTGGCCGGTACAACGTGCGCCGGTCATGCCGTAAGGGTGACCGATAGAGATAGAGCCGCCGTTTACGTTCAATAGTTCGTCAGGAATGCCCAGTTTTTGCTGACAATAAAGCACCTGTACGGCAAAGGCTTCGTTCAGTTCCCAAAGGCCGATATCGTCCATTTTCAGGTCGAATTTTTCAAGCAATTTGGGGATTGCGAAAACCGGACCAATGCCCATTTCATCGGGCTTGGTGCCCGCCACTGCCATGCCGACATAGCGGCCGAGCGGGTTCAGACCTGCTTTTTCAGCAGCACTGGCTTCCATCACCACGCTGGCGGAACTACCGTCAGATAGCTGCGATGCGTTACCGGCGGTGATGATCTTGTCAGGACCAAGAACGGGGCCAAGGCTTTGCAAACCTTCCAGTGTCGTTGAAGGGCGATTGCCTTCATCTTTGCTGAGCGTGATTTCGTGCATGGAAATCTCTTTGGTTTCCTTGTCCTGCACACCCATGGTTGCAGTAACCTCGACAATCTCATCGTCAAACTTGCCCGCTTCCTGAGCTGCGGCAGTGCGTTGCTGGGATTTGAGTGCATATTCGTCGCAGGCTTCGCGGGAGATGCCATAGCGTTCGCCAACCACTTCAGCGGTTTGCAGCATCGGCATATAGATATCGTCATGCATCGCCACCAGCGCCTTATCTGGCGCCATACGCATTTCAGGAGTTTGTACGGTCGAGATAGAATCCTGTCCGCCGCCTACAACGACATCCATGCGGTCAATCGTGACCTGCTTGGAGGCTGTGGCAATGGCCATCAGACCGGATGAACATTGGCGGTCCAGCGTCATGCCCGGAACTTCGATCGGGAAACCGGAGCGTAGCGCCACATTACGGCCAAGATTACCGCCCTGTGTGCCTTGTTGCAGCGCGCTGCCCCAAACCACGTCTTCGACAGTCGCAGGGTCAATGCCGGCGCGTTCAACAGCGGCTTTGGCTGAATAGCTGCCGAGGGTTGGACCAGCGGTTGCGTTGAAGGCGCCTTTATAAGCACGTCCGATGGGGGTCCGGGCGGTGGAAACGATGACTGCGTCACGCATGATAGTGATCCTTTATTGTGAGATTTCTGAGTCGAATTTGGAGCGTATAATCTCTTTTAATCGGCCAATTAACAAGGTTTTTCTTTGCTACTGGTCCTGACAGGTTTTCGCCTTTGCGCTGACGCTACGGCAAGCTAGCTCCTACACGAAAAGAGGAAAATTCCGCTCGCCGATCCAGCTATATTGCCGCGCCGTCTGGCCCGGCTGTAAAGTTCATCTGTGTCGGATAAGCAAATTCAATGCCTTCTTCAGCAAAGCGTTTGACAATGGCCAAGCCGACATCGTTGCGGCCTTTAAAGACTTCTTCCCATCTGGCACTGAAAATTTCAAACTCCATGCGAAAGTTTAGCGAGCTATCGCCAAAACCGATAAAACCACAACGGACATAGTAAAATCCAAGGTCCTCAACGATGGATTTGAAAATGTCGGGAATGGCATCAAGCTGCTCTGGCGTGGTCTGATAGATGACACCGATGGGAAAGCGGATGCGGCGTTTTGTAAGCCGTGTGAGATTGCGTAGCTGCTTGTCGAGCAGGTTGGCGTTGGAAACAATCACCTGCTCGCCGGTAATGCTTCTCAGCCTTGTGGTTTTTAAACCGGTCGCTTCAACGCTGCCATCAAATCCATCGAACATGATCGAATCTCCTTTTTGAAAAGGCTTGTCGAAAATGATCGAAAGGGCCGCGAACAGATCGGAAAATATACCCTGCGCAGCCAGACCGATGGCAATGCCACCAACGCCAAGGCCCGCCACTAGCGCGGTCACATTAACCCCGATATTGTCGAGAATGATGACGGCAGCAATTACCGCCAACGCTATGGTCACCATTAAACGGATCAAGTCGCGCGCATTTTGCAGCTCTGCCCGACCGCGATCCGACAGCATGATTTTGCGGTCAATCAGTCCCAATATAATCGCCCGCAACCAGATGGCCGATTGGAAAACGAGCGCTATGAAAAATATCAAATCAATCAATCCAGCAAGCTGGTCAGGCGCTTGGGCGATGCCCGCTACCATCTTGATCGACAGGGCGAGGAGAAAAAACATCCCTGTCCGTGATACCGTACGCAGTATCAGCGTCGCTGCACCGCGCTCATCATCAGCACGGTTATTGGATAGCTTCGTCAAACGCCCCTTGACGGCGGATAGCAGCAGGAAAATCCCGACGGCGAGTATCGTCGCGATGATCAGTTCCACATAATGAGTTGTGATCCAGGTCAGGCTCTCCCGCCCAAATTTTTCCATATCAAAACCGCCTGCTTCCGTCAGGTTAAGCGGCGATTCTATTCCATCCGTAACGTTTGATTTCATGTGTTTTCGCTAGAACTTGCTTGAGTGCTTGGCAAGTTTGCAAAGATCAAAAATTCGACATTGCCTTTGGGTCCCGTAATCGGACTTGTCGCGACACCCTGCACAGCCCATCCGCTCTCGGTCAGCCAATTGCGTATTTTTTCGCAAACCAGATCATGTACAGCCGGGTCGCGGACCACACCGCCTTTGCCCACATCAGCGCGTTCGGCCTCAAATTGCGGCTTGATCAACGCCACCAGTTCCGCGCCGGGTTTTGCAAAGGTCAATGGTCGCTCGAGCACTTTGGTGAGCGAGATGAAACTGGCATCGCAGACAATCAGGTCAACCTCTTCGGGGATATGCTCCGCGGTCAATATCCGTGCGCTGGTCTGTTCGTGAACGACCACGCGCTCATCCTGACGCAGCTTCCAGGCAAGTTGGTTGGTGCCGCTGTCCACCGCGTAGACTTTCACTGCACCGCGGCTCAGCATGACATCGGTAAAGCCGCCCGTGCTGCTTCCGACGTCAATTGCAACCATATCGGTCACGGCAATATCGAAATGATCCAGCGCATGATCCAGCTTTATCCCGCCGCGCGAGACCCAGGGATGATCTTTGCCTTTCAGATTGACGGCAATATCATCGAGATATTTCTGACCGGGCTTATCCACTTTCTGGTCACCGACCGTGACTAGCCCAGCCATGATATAGGCCTGGGCCCTGGCGCGGCTTTCTGCCAGACCGCGTTCGACCAATATCTGGTCAATCCGCAATTTTTTTGCTTTTGCCTGGCCCACCTCAGCGGGTGGAGCGGTTTTCGCAGGGCGCGTTTCATTTTGTGCCATATGAAAATGGGACTAGCCGAAGCATATGGTTTTGACCATATTCGATGTCATGAGAATCACTTTTGCCTTTTCCGCCATATTGTTAGCGGCCGGTTGTTCCGGCGTAGTGCCCGCACCGGCACCTGCTCCCGCAGAGACGCAGGTGCCGACCCCCGCTCCTGCACCGACGCCTGCCCCGGCTCCTTCCCCCACACCGCCACCGGAACCGATGCGCGGGGTCTGGACCGATTGGCCACTGGCGAAAGGAAACTGGGTTTATCGCACGGATGAACGGGGTTCCATCGCACTATTCGGTCCACCCAATATGGAAGCGACATTTTTGATCCGCTGTGATCAGGGCCGCAATCAATTATTCCTGTCCCGGGAGGGCGTAGTGCCAGCAGGGGCACAAATGACTTTGCGAGCCAGCTCCGGCATGCAGTCTTATCCAGCTCGCAATAGCGGCGGCCCTCTGGATTATGCGGCGATCGCTCTGCCAGTGACAGATTACATGATGGACCGGATCGCGTTCAGTCGTGGCCGGTTTGCGGTTGAAACAACCGGATTGCGCTCTCTTGCCATTCCAATCTGGCCCGAATTTACCCGTGTTGTAGAGGATTGCCGTCGCTAGTCCTGTGCAATGAACAGGTTTCAGCCGAGCGGTGAGGCTGATGCGACAAGTCTGTTTTTGGACGGAACGCCGAATTCTGACAGCAAAATAAAATAATTCAAGTCTTGTTCGCACATGACGAATGATTCACATTCGAATCGTCGAACAAGCGGAGATTTTCAATGCAACAGTTCGTATCTTATCAACAAGCGAAAGGAGGTGGTCCGATGTCTCATGGTTCAGCACAGGGGTCGGAAAAATCCGTTCGGGGGACATATTTGATCTAAAGATCAAGTTTCCCGGCAGCGGCACTTCCAACCGCTGACCCATGCTTAGAGGCTGTTGATCCGAGAGATTGACAGCCTCTTTTCATTTTTGCGGGTCACTTCGCTCAAGAAACTCTTCGCGGATCATGAAGTCACGAACGCCTATACGGACCTCTCGCAGAAACTGGACGAGGGCAATCGACAGCAAGCTCATCGCGATAATGAAGGAACCGGCGATCACTCCGGAAAGATTGAAACCGGTCAGCCCCATAACAAACAGCAGGCCAATGAGAATACAGGCGACGATAGCGCTGATAACGCTGAGATAGATTGCGCTGTTTACGATTTTGATCCGGAGCTGCAGATCATGCAGCTCGTCGACAATGCATTGATGCTCATGGCCTTCGGTTTCGTTGAACAGGTTCTGCAATATACGAGACCGGTCAATAATCCGCGCCAATCGGCCCGCAAAAAGGCTCAGCATGCCCCCGACGGCCACCAACAGAAAAGCCGGTGCCAGTGCGGTTTGCAATACCGTGATAATGTCGCCCTGCCCCAATGCCATATAAACCCCTTGCTCCGCCTATCCGTATCGTATCACCAATGTCAGTCCTGTGACCTGTGTGGCATCAAACGTACCCAAATCAAAACGTTCGGCGTCCGCGCGCGCTCGGACCAATATGGCCTCCGGTACACTGGCGTCCGCATAGATCACATCGGCCTGACCCAATAGCCGCGCCTGTTTGATCGTCAGATCGTCGGGGTCAGCGCTGTGTAGATTGAGTTCGATCACTCCGGTCTGATTGCCTGCCGCTGGATCGGCGAGCCAAAGGTCAATGGCCTGTGCATCATGATCGGCAAACGGGTCGAGCGTTCCCCCGGGATTGAGTGCTGCATCAATCGCACGGCGACGGTCGGCTCCATCTGGCCAACCGTTTTTAATCCGGTCGCGGGCAGCGAACAAACCACGAGCCAGCTGTCCCAATCCCGCAGGCAGCATCTGTTCCAATCGCTGGCGCACGGCCTTGGCAAGACCTGCTGATGCACCGCCCGTTCCAATGGCGATAAGCACCGGATCGCGATCGACAATGGCGGGCGTAGTGTAATCACAAAGCGCCGAGCGATCGACGGCATTGACCAACAAGCCGCGCGCTTTCAGGCGCTCGACCGCTGCCGCTGCTTCATCATCATCTTCAAGAGCAACGACCGCCAAGGCAGCATCGGCGTTTTCATCACCGGTGATTATAGCACCAGCGCGTTCGTAGAGCCGCCGCTTAGCATCTGCCATTTCTCCGCTGCCGAGCAATATGACTTTGCGGCCTTTCAACGTCACGAAGATCGGTAGCTGGTCCATGGTCTATTTCAGCCAGTCGGGCACATGCTCTGCGGCCATGATGGTCGCTGGTTCTATCCGCTCTGCCACTACGGCATATTTGTCGCCATCGACCAGCACCTCGGGAACCAGTGGACGGCTGTTATAGGTATTGGCCATGGTCGCTCCATAGGCACCTGCGGTTCGGAAAATACCAAGATCATCGGTTTGCACCCGGTCCACCTCGCGTTCCTTGGCGAAGATATCACTGCTTTCGCAAATCGGACCGACAATGGATGCAGTCATGGTATCGCCAGATGGCTGGACGGCTTCGAAATGGTGCCAGGCATCATAAATGGCCGGTCGCATCAGATCATTCATCGCGGCATCGACAATCACAAAGTCGCTGTTCACGCCGGGTTTGATCCGAATGACCTGTGTCATCATCACACCGCTGTTACCCGCAATCACCCGGCCGGGCTCAAACATCAACGTCACGTCCCACCCCTGGGTCACACGCGCGACCATTGCTCCGTAATCGGCCGGACTGGGGGGATTTTCCTCTGGCTTATAGGGCACACCAAGACCGCCGCCGAGATCGACATGCGTGATTTCGTGACCCGCAGCGCGCAGGTCACTGACCAATTGCCCCATGCGCACGTAGCATTTTTCCAGCGGGTCGAGTTTTTGTAGCTGGCTGCCAATATGTACCGCAACACCGCGCAGGTTCAGCCCTTCAAGCTTGGATAGGCGCTCAAAAATTTCGGGTGCTACATCAATCGCGACGCCGAATTTATTCTCCGCTTTACCGGTGGAGATCTTCGCATGGGTGCCTGCATCGACATCGGGATTGACGCGCAGCGTTGCAGAGGCTCTTTCACCGCGCGCCGCGGCAATTTCCGCCAGCATCTGGCCTTCTTCTTCGGACTCGAGGTTGAATTGTCCAATCGCTTTTTCGAGGCCGAGTGTGAGTTCGGCGCGGCTTTTGCCAACGCCCGAAAACACGATATCTTCAGCCTTCATACCTGCCGCCAGAGCACGCTCCAATTCACCGCCGGAGACCACGTCGGCGCCATAACCCTGATTGGCAAGAATTTTCAGCACCGCGAGATTGGGATTGGATTTCACCGCAAAGGCCAGATGGACCTTGCCAGCATCTTTTAATCCTTCCCGAAATACGCGAGCATGACGCTCCAGCGTGGCGCGGGAATAAACATAAACGGGCGTGCCAACCTGATCGGCAATGTCCGGGAGCGCAACATCTTCGGCATGCAGCACGCCATCTTTAAGTTGAAAATGGTCCATCGGGCGGGGCTTTCGGATTTAGATAGTAGAGGAAATGCAGTCTTAGCCAGGCGGCGGCAGGTCGAATTTATCATCTTGCCGTTTCTCCGAACGGCGCAGCAGTTCATCGCTGCGCTCGGGCTGTGCCTGGGTGGAGGGGGTGATCAATTCTTCACCGGTAGGCCTTTCTGCCTCACCATAAACGGGCGCCGGAAGCGACTGCCCTTTGGCCGGTTCCAATGTCCCGCGATTGCCGCAGGCAGAAACAATGACCAGTGAAGCGATAACCGCTATTTTTCCAAAATTGTTCATAACCGATTCGTCTGTTCCAGTTCCGCGATCCGCTGTCTTACCTGCTCCGGCGCGGTTCCGCCATAGCTGGTTCGGCTGGCCACCGAGCCTTCGACGCTCAAATCCGGCATATCATACCCTTCAACCCTGGCATCAATTGCGACAAGGTCGGCAGGCGTCAGGTCTGCAAGGCCGCATCCGCGCTCCTCGCACAGCTTTACCGCAGCCCCGGTAATATGATGTGCTTCCCGGAACGGGATGTTGACATCCCGCACCAACCAGTCGGCAAGATCAGTTGCAGTTGAAAAGCCGCTGTCAGCAGCAGCGCGCATCCGTTCAGGTACAAAAGTCACACTCTCGACAATGCCGGTCATTGCAGCAAGCGAAAGGCCAAGCAGATCATGTGCCTCGAATACCGGCGGCTTGTCGTCCTGCATATCCTTGGAATAGGCAAGTGGCAGGCCTTTCATGGTCATCATCAAAGCGTTGAGGCATCCGATAATCCGGCCAGCATGTCCGCGCACCAGTTCCGCCGCGTCAGGATTGCGTTTTTGCGGCATGATGGAGCTGCCGGTGGACCATTGATCGGACAATTTCACAAAACCAAACGGCTGAGATGCCCAGATAATGACCTCTTCCGCCAGCCGCGATAAATGAAGCGCTGTTTGTGATGCAGCCATCAGATAATCGAGCGCAAAATCACGGTCGGAGACACTGTCCATCGAATTGGCTGTTGCTGCACCAAAATCCAAAGCCTCGGCAGTCATCTGCCGATCGTTGGGAAAGCCGGTACCGGCAAGCGCAGCAGCACCTAGTGGGCATTCATCCAAACGCTGTTTGGCCGCCCAGAAACGGCTACTGTCACGAGCAAACATTTCATAATAGGCCAGCAGATGGTGCCCCATGGTAATCGGCTGTGCAACCTGCAGATGGGTAAAGCCGGGCATGATCGTATCGGCTTGTTCCTTGGCCCGGGTAATCAGCGCTTCCCTGAGATTCCAAAGACCGCCGGACACATCATCCATGGCATCGCGCACCCAAAGGCGGAACGACGTCGCAACCTGATCATTGCGCGAGCGCGCCGTATGCAACCGCCCGGCCACCGGGCCGACAATCTCGGTCAGCCGCGCTTCAATCGTCATATGAATATCTTCAAGGTCAAGATTCTCAGGAACGCCGTCAGTTTCATATTCCCCGGCGATCTGATTGAGGCCTTCGATGATCTTCGCTGCGTCTTCCGCCTCGACAATGCCCTGCTTTGCAAGCATCTCAACATGAGCGAGCGATGCGCGAATGTCCTGGCGCCATAATTTCTTGTCGAACGGGATAGACGCGTTTATCTCGCGCATGATTGACGAGGGGCCGTCGGCAAACCTGCCGCCCCACATTGTGTTGGAACTCTGGCTGTTGGAATCTGATGTGCGATTAGTGATGCGATTATTCCTGTTTCTGTCCCTGCCTGTAATGCTCGTTGGGTGTAATGACCAATCTGGCGATAGGCAATCCGATGAAGTGGGGCAAGGTTATGATGGCACTGTGCAGAGTGAAACCATCGAAAGTCACAGCGGCCTTGTCGGTCGTCTTGATATTTCCAAGCGCGGCAGCCCGATGGTCGACACCCCGTTCAAGGACCCGGATGGCAAGACAGTCAGTCTGTCAGACTTTGTCGGCAAACCGGTACTGGTAAACATATGGGCGACATGGTGTGCGCCTTGTATCGTTGAAATGCCGATGCTGGATGAACTGGCGGCACGGGAAAAGGATCGGCTGAAAGTCCTTGTCGTTTCACAGGATATTCAGGGCGCTGAGAAGGTCGACCCGTTCTTTGCCAAGGCGAATTTCAATGAGCTGGAGGCCTATACCGATCAGGAAAACGGCCTGAGTTTCGGATTCGGATCGGGGCTAATGCCGACCACCGTGCTGTATGATGCCAGTGGTGCGGAGGTATGGCGGGTATTAGGTGCCATGGATTGGGATGGTGCAAGAGCCGCGATGTTGATGGAAGAGACACTGGCCGAGAGTTAGTTGGAATCGAAGCTCTTGGCGGGAGGAGTCTTTATTGACCTCAAGCGCCGGGCGCGGGCATCCGCCCGCTTGGCTGTCGCGCCATAAGGCGCGGCGGCCGGTCGGCCTTGCCTCGCTACGCTCGGACGATGCTCTTTAGGTTTAACCAGTTAAATCTGTCACCAGACCGACGCGAAGCGTCGGCAAGCGCGACCGCGCGCCCGAGCTTATGCGAGGAAAGCCAAGCGGGCGGATGCCCGCGCCCGGCGCTTGAGGTAAAAAGAGAATCAAAAAATGGTGGGCGATGACAGGCTCGAACTGCCGACATCTTCGGTGTAAACGAAGCGCTCTACCAACTGAGCTAATCGCCCTTGCATGAGGCCAGCCCATGAAGTGTTCGGGGCCATTGCCAAATCATGAGGGCTTTGGCAAGCACCTTTCCGCAGGCTTTTTCAAAATATCAAAATACCAGTCATGTGCAGATGTCCGTGCATCTCGATTTTGTAACATGATGCAAAACCTACGGTCACACCGCGATTCGCAGCTTATACCTGATTATCCACAGAATATATTTTTTTTGTTTCAATGGTTTAGTTAGAATATTCGATTTTTCCTGAGCTTGCCGCTGTCAATCAAATTATTTCATTTTTTTTACACCAGCGGCCTTGCTCGACTCGTTCTTACGCGCTTACTAAGAGGCATCGGCTGGCGGCTAAGGATTCGACAATCCTGGCCTCTATGACATTGAAAAAAGTACCGTTGAAAACGAGTTTTCAGCATAAGGTTTTCTGTGTCCCGCGTTTCCTTTGGCTGGGAATCATTGGGAAGCGCAGCAAATTGTCCAGTCGATGAGCGGCCCCGCGATGACGCGGGTAAGAGATAAATCGGGGGATGTTAGTGGTACAAAGATCAGGAAAAGCGGGCACCAATCCAGCCACAAAGGCGACAACAGCGAAAGTGCGTATTCAGGATTCACAAAGTCAGGATGATGTTGCATCTCAGCTGACTGATACATGGCAGACAATATGTTCCGGCCTGCGCCGTGATCTGGGTGCACAAATTTTTGGTCAGTGGATAAAGCCAATTAAACTTGCTCGATTCGATTCGGACAGCGGTGAATTGCAGCTGGTCCTGCCTTCCGAATTTGCGGCCAATTGGGTACGCGAACGCTACGCAGAGCGATTGGCATTGGCTTGGAAGGCTCATTCTACTGACGTAAAAAATATCAGTTTTTCGGCCAAGGCCGGCACCGCGCGCATCGCAAAGGTAAAAAAAGACAAAGCCGTTGCCAATGAAGCAATTGCCAAGACTTCATCCGGAAAATTCCAGCTCGATCTTGATCCCCGGATGACCTTTGATGAGTTTATCGCAGGACATAGCAATGTTCTGGCGCTCAATGCATCACAGCGCATGGCGTCTCCCGAAAAACCACTATTCAGCCCATTATATCTGCAGTCTTCTACCGGTCAGGGAAAAACCCATTTAATGCATGCGATTGGCCATGCTTACCGGACCGAATTTCCGAGCGCACGGGTCATCTACATGTCTGCCGAGCGTTTCATGGTAGAATTTGTGTCAGCCATGCGGCGCAATGAGGCCATGGAATTTAAGGCGGCGCTGCGAGAAGCAGATCTTTTGATGATTGATGATATCCAGTTCATCGTCGGCAAGATTTCTACACAGGAAGAGTTTCTTCATACCGTCGATTCCCTGATCAGCCGGGGCAAGCGGGTGGTCGTCGCTGCCGATCGTCCGCCACAGGCATTGGACGGCGTAGACCAACGGCTATTGTCACGCCTGTCCATGGGGCTGGTCGCTGACATACAATCGGCAGGTCTCGAGTTGCGCCGCGACATTTTGCAGCATCGTCTTGCCAGCTTGCCGCATCAGGAAGTGTCCGAGGATGTCGTAGAATTTCTCGCACGCACGATAAGTCGCAACCTGCGGGAGCTGGAAGGAGGCCTCAACAAACTGCTTGCTTACGCTCAACTGACCGGCAGACCTATCACCAAGGAATTGGCTGAGGAACAGTTGTCGGACATATTGAGCGCTTGCCGCCGCCGGATTACGATTGACGAAATCCAGCGCACAGTATGCGAATATTATCGCCTTGACCGCAACGAGATGTCATCCAAGCGCCGTGCTCGCGCGGTTGCCCGCCCTCGTCAGGTGGCCATGTATCTCGCCAAGGTAATGACCCCGCGAAGCTATCCCGAAATTGGCCGAAAATTCGGTGGACGCGATCACAGCACGGTTATCCATGCCGTGAAGCTGGTCGAACAATTGCGCGGTGAAGATACCGAGATGGACAATGATGTAAGGATGTTGCTCCGTCAGCTCGAAAGCTGACAGAACACGGAAACGTCCTGTTCAATCAAAGGGTGGAAACTTAAAAGTCGGTTAGTTCTTTTCCGGCGCTACCGAGATGCGAACACGTTCCCCGCTATTGCCTGGAAAGTCAGTGAACATCGCTTCGACCAGATTAGGTACCAGATAAGTCAGGTTCTTTGACCGCGACATTGCCTCTGCCTTGCCTTCAAACAGGCGCTCTCCATCGGCTGTCCGGTCGATCTTCATATCCAGTTCTGTGGTGTAGACGGTAAAACTGCGAACCCCGCCATAACCCGAAAACCCATAGCCGCCGAACAAGAACGGGTCGTGGAAGCCATAACGGTAGCGATGACGACCATAGAAACCACGATGGCCGTAAAAACCGCGGCGCCCATAAAAGCTGGTCGCAAAGAATGGATCATAATCGCCAACAACCTTTTCACGGCCTTTGTCGACATCATAGTCCATGCTGACAATCAATTGCGCCTGCGCGGGATCATCGGTCAATTGGTAACCAAGGTCTGTCATGCGCTGCTCGACAAGCGCTGCATATTGGGCAAACTCCAGTCCGCCGGAAAGTTCTGGATCAGAAGCAACCACGGCAAAACTTTGCCCCTGCGCCGGCGGCAGGGCTGCGAATCTCTGCACGTCGGCCCGAAAGGGAGAAGCACAGGCACCGAGTGCCAGAAACGCGAGCGGCATGAAAATTCTCAACTTCAAGCCCTTCGGACTTTTGAATTTGGACGCTGTCATGATCATTCCTTCAACTTACAACTAACCCGCCATCCTTGTAATGTAGTAACTTTAGCATGCTGAACCACCATTGAACGATAAAATAGTACCGTTCATCGACAGTTTATTCACTCCAGGTGCCGGCTTTTCTGCTCGCAACATGCCAAAATTCGCCAGATTCTCCAATATTCATGTTTAATAACAACCACTTGATGTACAAACAAAATCACTGAGATCGTCATCAATATATGTTCCGTATGATCCAGGGCAAAGGTTGGTCTAACCGGAATGAAACATAGCACAGGCCAGAGCAGTATGTCGTTTTACACCAAGATACGAATCGACCGATATTATTTGGAGACGAGCCACCATAATGTTAGGTGGAGCGGACGATAAGATTTCGCAGGGTTGTTCAGAAGAGTATTATAGCGACATGGGTCAAACGACAGATGATGATATTTGGGGCGGGCAGATATTATTGGTTTCTGACGATGCGCACCTACAGGCCCTTTACACCCATGCCATAGAATTGCTTGGCGGGCGGTGTGCGCCGCTACCGATAGACGCTCCGGATGAAGAATTTGCCGAACGACTTAATGTGGCCGCCATTGTTATTCAGATTACCGAATGGAATGAGGCACAGGCCGAAGCCTTGGGAAGGGTTGAGCGCTTTTGTGAGGCATCAAGTCTACCGATGCTGATTCGCACAGATCTGGACTTGCTAGACTCGACCTTGGCTGCAGTCGAATATCCCCATGTGGAACACCTGCTAAGCGACAGCGTGGCAGAGCTATTTGTCTCCCTTGAACACAGAACCAAACGATCGATCAGCAGTCTTTTTGCCGACCGGGACGAAATAGATCTGGCGGATCTCAAGAAAATTTCGGCTGATGTGGAGCGCATTGCCAGGGCGCTGGTCAAATTATCCGGGCCGGATCAATCGGGCAGCGACAGGGATCTAATCGGCAACCCTTTTCACGAGCGGGATGAAGATACAAAGCTGGCCGATCCTCCGGTCAGTTTCAAACCGATGCGACCATCAACCCCGCCAACTACAGAGGCAGGCGGGGAAACCGATAATCAGGCTGTTAGCCTTTCTCGGCCAATATCAGCGGATGAAGTACGCGGTCTGATCAAAGCGAGACGGCTTAGGGATCAGTATTTTGATGCAGAACTGTTTGCCGACCCGGCATGGGATATGTTGCTGGACCTGATGGCAGCGCGGTTGGAAGGCACCAAGGTTGCGGTTTCCAGCCTATGTATTGCCGCAAGCGTGCCGCCAACAACCGCCCTGCGCTGGATTAAGACAATGACCGAAGAAGAGATTTTCCTGCGCAAGGCCGACGAACAAGATGGCCGGCGGATATTTATTGAGCTTAGCGATGAAGCAACGGCCGGGATGGTCGGGTTTTTCGCGATGATTCGGCGCAGCGGACTGATGCTAATCTGATTCAGACAAAAGAAAACCCGCCGAAAATCAGGCGGGTGATTCTTTTTTAGGAAATCTGTCCGGCCGTGGCCGAGACCACATTATCCCAGCGCAGCGACCCGTTTTGTCAGGCGGCTGAATTTCCGAGATGCTGTATTCTTGTGGAACACACCGCGCGCCACGCCGCGTGCCAATTCCGGCTGAACTGCGGCAAGTGCGGTGGTCGCGGCGGCTTTATCGCCTGCTTCCAAAGCAGCTTCAACGGATTTGATCTTCGTACGAATCTGGCTCACGCGGTTCTTGTTAATGACCGTGCGGCGCTCGTTGCGACGGATACGTTTCTTTGCTTGCGGCGTATTAGCCATGAAATTTCCTCAAAACTGAAATGCTGGGTAGCCGCCGATTACATACGCAACCTCGGCTCAAGTCGGCGGTCATTAGCTTCCTAGATGATTCCCGTCAATAGCTTAGTCAAACAGCCGCAACGGCCCTTCAGCTCTGGCATTTTCGACAGTAAAAGGTGGATCGACCACTGTCGACCTTACGCAAGACAGCGCCACCGCACGCGCAATCCTCTCCTTCACGGCCATATACAAGCCATTCCTTGGCAAAATAACCCAGTTCCCCGTCCGGTTGGACGAAATCTCGCAACGACGATCCGCCAGCGGCAATAGCCGATGCCAACACCTGTTTGATCGCCACGACCAGCTTGTCATAGCGGCGCTTCGAGATTCCGCCCCCCATCCGGCTTGGCAAAATCCCTGCCATATGCAGCGCCTCGCACACATAAATATTGCCCAGCCCTGCGACATTGCGTTGATCGAGCAATAGTTGTTTGATTGGTGCTTTGCGGTCCCTGGTAACCGCTTTGAGATAGGAGCCGGTAAAATCATCCCCCAAAGGTTCCGGCCCCATCGCCGCAAACGGTCCATATTGGCCCATGTCCTCCAACCGAATCAGATCCAGCGAGCCAAAGCGGCGTGGATCATTAAGCACCAACCGCCGGTCCTCTTCGGTTTCCAACACCAGATGATCGTGCTTCTCCAGCTCCGCCGGATCAATCCGCCACCGCCCCGACATGCCCAGATGAAAGATCATCACGTCCCCGCGATCCGTCTCGATCAAACCGTATTTGGCGCGGCGCGCAAGTTGCGTCACTCTTGCTCCCGTCATCCGCTGGCGCAGATCGGTCGGGATGGGACGGCGCAAATCAGCCCGGCGTGGCTCGACCAGAGTAAGCCTTTTACCCTCCAATACCGGCCGCAAACCGGCGACGGTTGTCTCAACTTCTGGTAATTCTGGCATCATGACTCTCAAAATATCGCAATATCGCTCTGTTCAGCAGCTACAGGGTGATTGCAGTGCTGCCAAGCGTCGTCTAATGCTTGTCATTGAAAATAGCGCCCGGACAGATTCCGGGGACTGATTCCAAAGATACGAGCAACCAGTATATGATCGAAACCAAGACAGTCTCCTTCGGCTATGAAGAGGTGGATGAAGACGAAAAGGTGGGCCGTGTCGGTCAAGTCTTCTCCAATGTTGCCAGCAAATATGATGTGATGAACGATGCCATGAGTGCAGGCACACATCGATTGTGGAAGGATCGCTTTGTTCGCCGCGTGAAGCCGCGTGAAGGCGAAGAGATACTCGATATGGCTGGCGGCACCGGAGATATCGCCTTTCGTATGGTCGACAGCGGAGCCAATATAACGGTAGCTGATATCAATCCGGATATGCTGTCAGAAGGACTCGACCGCGCAATAAAAAAGGGCGAAGGCCGCTTGGTCTGGAGCGAACAGAATGCGGAGGAGCTCAATTTCCCCGATGCCCATTTTGACGCTTACACAATTGTCTTCGGCATCCGCAATGTAACCCATATCGAAAAAGCGCTTGCTGAAGCACACAGGGTCTTGCGTTATGGTGGGCGTTTCTATTGCATGGAATTTTCCAAGACGCTGTGGCCAGGGTTTGACAAGATTTATGATTTTTACTCGCATCGTGTCCTACCCAAAATCGGCAAGGCCGTGGCAAATGATGAAGACAGTTATCGTTATCTTGCCGAATCCATCGACCGGTTCCCGCCGATGGAGAAATTTCGCGGCATGATCGAAGATGCTGGTTTTGGCCAGACGAAGGTTGAGCCGATGATGGGCGGCCTTGTTGCTATCCACAGCGGTTGGAAAGTCTGAGCACCTATCTAACATGACATCATCCCGAACCCATATCTTTCGCTTGCTCAAATGGGGTCGTACCCTCGCCAAACATGGCGCGCTGCGCGACATTGAGAAGCACAAAGCAACACCGCCGCAGGTCCGGCGCCTGTGCCGTTTCGCGCGCTTGGGCACAATCCAGCCCAAGACACCAAATTATTCCGCTGCTTTGCAGGCCATTGGTCCTGCAGCGATCAAGCTTGGCCAGACATTGGCAACACGGCCGGACATTATCGGCGAAGAAGCCGCCCGGGACCTGTTACAGTTGCAGGATAATCTGCCGCCCGTTGCTTTTGACAAGATCAAGGATGAAATTGAAGCGAGCCTCGGCAAGCCCATCAACGCGCTCTACAGTGATATTGATCCCGAGCCGGTGGGCGCCGCCTCTATCGCACAGGTCCATCGCGCGACCACGATCGAAGGCAAAGCAGTTGCGGTTAAGGTGCTGCGACCCGGCATTATAAAGAAATTTACCGCCGATATTGAAACCTATGAATGGGCGGCGGCTCATCTTGAAGCAATGGGCGGAGAAGCAAAACGGCTGCGTCCACAGCTGGTCATCGCCAATTTCCGGCGCTGGACAATGCGCGAGCTGGATCTCCGCCGCGAAGCCGCATCGGCATCAGAGCTTGATGAGCATATGGCCAATGTCGAACAGTTTGAAATACCGGCCATTGACTGGGACCGGACATCGGGCCGGGTTCTGACGCTCGATTGGGTCGATGGCATCAAGATCTCTCGGCGTGACGATCTGATCGCCGCCGGTCATGATTTGAACGATATAGCCAACCGGCTGGTCCACACGTTCCTGAAACAGGCGATTGAGGCCGGTTATTTCCACGCTGATATGCATCAGGGAAATTTGTTCGTGAAAGCCGATGGTACTATTGTAGCCATCGATTTCGGCATCATGGGCCGCATCAATCGCAAAGCACGCTTCTGGCTGGCAGAGATTTTGTATGGATTGACCACAGGTAATTATAAGCGTGTGGCCGAAATCCATTTTGAAGCACAATATGTGCCCGATCATCACAATATGGAGGATTTTGCCACCGCACTTCGCGCTGTGGGCGAACCGATGCGCGGCAAACCTGTTAGCGAGCTTTCTGTCGGCGACATGCTCGACGGCCTGTTCGCTATTACCCGGGATTTTGACATGGAGACGCAGCCGCATCTGCTGCTACTTCAGAAAACCATGGTTATGGTCGAAGGCATAGCGACCGACCTTAATCCCGGAATCAATATGTGGGATGCCAGCGGGCCTTATGTGAAAAACTGGATCCGCGGTGAACTGGGGCCAGAGGCCGCGATTGCCGACCGGATCAATTCGGATATGGATACGTTGATGATGCTGCCCGACATTGTCCGGCGACTGGATCAACAACTGCCCCGCCAAGGCGGCGCCCCGCCGCCACCGCCCGTGGCGGAAGTGGAATTGTTCTGGGAGCGCCGCAAGCCAGGCAGTGGCGGCGGATTTTGGCGTTATGCCTTGACCGCTGTTATAGCCGCATCAGCGGGTGCAGGCGCGCTGTGGATGTGGGGACAAAGCTGGCTATGACAAAACCCAAACATATCCTGCTGATCATAGGCGGCGGCATCGCCGCTTATAAGGCCAGCGAGTTGATCCGGCTCATCCGTAAGGCCGGGATGACCGTGCGCTGTGTTCTGACTGAGTCGGGCGCACAATTTGTTACGCCGATGACCTTGGCTGCACTCTCCGAAAATGAAGTGCACACAACGCTTTGGTCGTTGAAGGACGAGACGGAGATGGGTCACATCCAATTGTCCCGCGAAGCCGATTTGGTCGTAGTCTGTCCGGCGACCGCCAATCTGATGGCCAAGATGGCAGGCGGCGTTGCGGATGACCTGGCGACAACTTTATTGCTGGCAACCGATACGCAGGTGCTGGCCGTACCGGCAATGAACGTACGCATGTGGGACCATCCGGCGACCCAGCGCAACATTGAACAACTCCGCGCCGACGACATTATTGTTATGCCACCGGATGAAGGCGATATGGCTTGCGGTGAATTCGGTCCAGGTCGCTTGCCCGAACCGCCAGCGGTGATGGAAGAAATCAAGCGAAATCTTGGCGGCGATGATAGCCCATCTGCCCTCATCGGTGAGAATGAACTTGGTCGCAATCCGCTGGAAGGACAGCCTGCTTTTGCGCCTGATCAGCATCGACCGCTCCACGGCAAGCATGTGCTTGTAACCGCAGGCCCGACACGCGAACCTATTGATCCGGTGCGCTATATTGCCAACAGGTCATCCGGTCGTCAGGGTTTTGCCATTGCCGCAGCCGCAGCCGCAGCCGGTGCGCAGGTGACATTGGTGGCGGGTCCGGTCCACCTGCCAACCCCTGCGGGCGTAATGCGAGTAGATGTGGAAACCGCATTGGAAATGGAAGCCGCCGTGCATGATGTCTTGCCTGCCGACATTGCGATCATGGTAGCCGCTGTCGCTGACTGGCGGTCAGATGCGCGCGCGGATCAGAAAATCAAGAAGCAAAAGGGCGATGACCCAGCACCGCTCGCACTGGTTGAGAACCCGGATATATTGGCGGGCCTGGCACAGCATGACAAGCGTCCTGGTTTGCTGATAGGTTTTGCTGCCGAAACCGAGAAAATCGAAGAGCATGCGCGTGCGAAGCTCGCCAAAAAAGGCTGCGACTGGATCGTCGCCAATGATGTATCCGGCGACGTTATGGGCGGCGCAGAAAACAGCGTTCATATTGTCACCGAAAATGGCACCGAAATCTGGGAACGCCTTCCCAAGCCAGAAGTCGCCCGGCGGCTGGTGAACAAGATCATTGAAGAAATTTGAGGTACGAATGTTTGAACCGATCGAGATAGCCGTGAAAAGGTTGGATGGGGCGGGCGATCTGCCTTTACCCGGTTATGAAACCAGCGGCTCTGCTGGCATGGATGTGCGTGCAGCCGAAGCAACCACTATCGCACCAGGAAAACGCGTTCTGGTCGGCACCGGATTCGCCTTCGCTATACCGGAAGGTTATGAAGTGCAGGTGCGTCCCCGCTCGGGACTGGCATTGAAAAAGGGTATATCCGTCCTCAATACGCCGGGAACGATCGACAGCGACTATCGCGGAGAAATCAAGGTAATCTTGGCCAATCTGGGCGAAGAAGATTTTGTCATCGAACGAGGCGACCGGATCGCGCAGATCGTCGTAGCGCCTGTACAACGCGGGAACCTGATAGAAGTCGATAGTCTGGATGAAACTGCACGGGGTTCTGGCGGTTTTGGTTCTACCGGTGTATGAATTCTGACATGGCGGCTTTCGTTAAACAATGACCGACCTGACTGACGAACAGCTTGATCGGTATGCCCGCCATATTGTCCTGAGAGACATTGGCGGCATTGGTCAGAAGAAAATTCTCAATGCGCACATACTAATCATCGGGGCAGGCGGTATTGGCTGTCCTGCGATACAGTATCTCGCGGCTGCAGGCGTTGGCGCTTTGACGATCGTTGATGATGATGTGGTGTCCTTGTCCAACCTTCAGCGGCAGGTTTTGTTTTCGTCAGAGGACATTGGATTGCCAAAAGTCGATGTTGCTGAAAGTTCCGCGCAACGGATAAATCCGGAAGTATTAATAAAAGTGATTAATCAACGCCTTACCGCGCAGCATTTTTCCGATGATGCTGCAGCATTTTTTGGCCAGTTTGATGCCATATTGGACGGATCCGACAATTATCAGACGCGGCTTCTGGTGTCGGACTATTCCATAGCGCACCGTGTCCCGCTGGTATCAGCCGCGATCGGGCAGTTTCAGGGGCAGCTTGGCGTTTTTCGCGGATGGGAAGCAGACAAGCCCTGCTACCGATGCTTCGTCGGCGATGCGCTAGACCCGGATGATTGCGACAACTGTTCGGAAGTTGGCGTATTGGGGGCGATGGTAGGCCTGATGGGCAGCTTTGCCGCCATGGAAGCGATCCGGGTGGTTACCGGCTTTGGCGATGACCCGGCTGGCAAACTGCAATTGTTTGACGGACTTAAGCCTTCGATGCGCAGCATCAATCTGCCGAAGGATCCGGAATGTAAAAGCTGCGGAACGACGCCCGAAAGCTAGCAACTGGGCAACCAATTGCCTTTCTTCCGATATTGCGCAATGATTGCGGGTAACAGGGGAGAAAATCATGACATTACCAGTAACTGCCTTAACCGCCGCCATCTGCGCTTTGCTGATGATATATCTGATGTTCAGGGTTATCGGTCAGAGACTGCGCACCGAAACCGGATTTGGCGCAGGCAGCGACCCGAAAATGGACATGGTCCGCGGCTGTCATTCCAATTTGATGGAGAATGCACCCATCGCGATATTGTTGCTCGCTTTGCTCGAAATGACCAATGCCCATCATTGGACCCTTACCGGACTGGCTGCACTTTTTCTGATTGCGCGTGTGATTCACATCTATGGCATGTATCAACATTTCGCGGACAAAACCGTTCGGTTTCGCCAGCTTGGCGTTATGGGCTCGACACTGTCCATTCTCGCAATGGCTCTTTGGGTGATCTATCTGTTCGTGACGGTCAATCTGCTGAACTAAAAGCTCGCCCCATCCACTTCGCGGACTGGCAGGTGCTGCCAGTCGGCCGGCTCGAATATACGCATGTTCACTGCCATCCGGTCAGGCGGCGCCGTGCGCGGCGTCCAATGGGTATGCGACCCGCAGCGCTTGCAATTCCACAGCGTGATCATCCTGTCACCTTGCACATAGCTGTTCAGCATTTCCGGCTGCGCATCAATTGTGACCACTTCCGGATCCCAAAAACCGCCGCGCCAGCCGCTTTTCCGGCACAGCGAACAATTGCACTGGATGGTCTCTTTTGGCGGTGACGGCACCGTGATCTGCACCGCCCCGCAATGACATTGCCCTTTCATTTCAGTCCCTTATTTCAGCCATCGTTCAACACATCCTCAACCCATGTGGGTACCAGTTCCCCAGCCTTGCCCATACGGCTTTCATCAAAGTAGAGGCTGCCATCCGACGGATCCAAATTCATTTCTAGCGTCTGCGCGCCGTAATGAGCCGCCGATCGTACAAATCCAGCCGCCGGATAAACGGCTCCAGAGGTTCCGATGGAAACAAATAAATCACATTGCGCCAGCGCCAGTTCAATCCGTTCCATCTGGTAAGGCATTTCGCCAAACCAGACGATATCGGGCCTGAGCGCAATCTGGTCACAATGGGGACAAGCGGGGCCACTCGATAAATTCTCTGTCACGGCAGAACGCTGCCCACAAGCCAGGCATAGTCCGCTTAACAGCTCACCATGCATATGAACCAGTCGCTGTGATCCCGCGCGGTCATGCAGGTCATCGACATTTTGTGTCACCACCAAAAGGTCACCGCCCCAGTTTGCATCCAGCTTGGCCAGCGCCTTATGGGCGGCATTGGGATTCACGGTCTGCAATTTACTGCGCCGCTCGTCGTAAAATTTCTGGACCAGCGCTGGATCCCGGTGAAACGCCTCTGGCGTCGCGACATCTTCAACCCGGTGTCCTTCCCAAAGGCCATCGGGTCCACGAAAGGTTGCGACGCCGCTTTCGGCGCTAATCCCCGCACCGGTCAGAATGACAATATTGTTTATTTCGCGCATTATTTCTTCTCTTCGTCACCCTGAACTTGTTTCAGGGTCCCCTTATCCACTAAGACAGCTGTTTGACGCAAAGCAGATGCTGAAACAAGTTCAGCATGACGAATGTGGGGTGGGAAGTTATGACATCAATCGGGATTATCGGCAGTCAGGGCCGGATGGGCCATGCCCTTGTGAATGCCATTGGCGAGCAGGAAGAGCTCAGTCACGCCGGCGGCGTAGATCAGGATGACGATTTTGCCGCACTGCTTGCGCAGAGCGATGTGCTGGTCGATTTCTCGGTTCCCGATGGCCTGAGCAATCGCCTTGACCTGTGCGCAGCGGCCGGCAAACCGATGCTGGTTGGTACCACCGGTCTTGAACCCGCGCACCACCTGTCGATTGATGCAGCTGCGAAGACTGTTCCCGTGCTGCAGACCGGCAATACCTCACTGGGCGTCAATATGCTGGCGGCCCTGGTGAAAGAGGCTGCGGCACGCCTGGGCGATGACTGGGACATTGAAATTGTTGAAATGCATCACCGGCATAAAGTCGATGCGCCATCCGGCACCGCGATCCTGCTCGGTGAAGCAGCTGCCAAGGGGCGCGGGGTTGATCTGAACGATCATAGCGAGCGCGGCCGGGACGGGCAGACCGGCGCCCGGGCCAAAGGGGCTATCGGCTTTGCATCGCTGCGCGGTGGATCGGTCGCCGGCGACCATCAGGTAATTTTGGCAACCGATGAAGAACGCATCGAACTGGGCCATCGCGCCGAAAACCGGATGATCTTTGCACGCGGCGCGGTAAAGGCGGCGCTATGGCTGACGCAGCAGCAACCAGGCCGCTATGACATGACCGATATGCTCGGTCTCGACTGACGGAGTTGGCAGCATTGAATATCGGGAGGGAGACATAATGACAGCATTTAATCCGGAGGCGGCAACCGGCACCTATATTGATGGCCTCGGCGCAGACGCGCTGGCCAAGGCCGCCGACTATACCATCGGCAATCACTGGTTGCTGCTTTGGGGCCTGCTGGTTTCCGCGCTGGTCACATGGATCATCGTCCGTACCGGCCTGCTCGACCGGCTGGCTGGTAAGTTATCGGCGCGCGGCTTTGTTGTCCGTACCTGGATCATCTGCGCCGTCTTTTTCCTGATCTCGACAATATTAACGCTACCCTGGACGCTTTATACCGATCATTTCCGGCAACATGCCTATGATCTGTCGAGCCAGCCACTTGGCGATTTTCTTATGCAGGGTGGTATTTCGCTCATCATGTCCGCTATTTTTGGCGGCCTGTTCTTCCTTGGTATCTATGCCCTGATCCGAAAGACCGGGCGGCGCTGGTGGGTCTGGTCCGGCGGCTTGGCGGCAGCAACCATACTTGCTTTGCTGCTACTGGGACCGGTCCTGATAGAGCCTTTGTTCAACGAATATAAACCGCTGCCCGATGGCGAAGTGAAAACCGCGTTGGTGGCCATGGCGGAGGAAGCCGGCATTTCGGAAGACCGCATCTTTGTCTATGATGGTTCCCGCCAGTCGGAGAATTTCACCGCCAATGTGTCTGGCATAGGCGGCTCGGCGCGCATTGCCATTTCTGACGTCGCGCTCACATCCGCTTCCCTTGATGAAGTCAAGGCGGTCACCGGTCATGAGATCGGCCATTATGTCCTCGGCCATGTCTGGCGCTACGCCATCATATTTCCGCTGCTTGCCATTGCGCTCTTTTTCCTCGCCGACCGGCTCTATCTACGCTTTGCAAAGCTGTTCGGCAGCGATGCGGAAATTGGCGATCCACGCGGTCTTCCAGTGCTGATTTTCATTGTTTCGCTATTTTCGCTTCTGGTCCAGCCGATTACCAATGCGCTCACCCGCAGCGGCGAGCGTGAGGCTGATGCCTATTCGCTCGAAACTGCGCAGCTTCCCGATGCGCTGGCCAGTGCGCTCGTAAAGACTGCCGAATATCGCTACGCCCGCCCGCATCCAGTGCAGGAGATGATCTTCTATACCCATCCATCGGTCGAGAAACGCGTGTGTAACGCGATGGAATGGAAAGCGGCGAACATGGCCCGCACTAAGTCAGCGGCAGAAACGCAAAGCACGCCATGAAAAAAGACGATATCTTCGAATTTTATTCACGGCTGGCGGCGGATAACCCGTCGCCGGAGACAGAGCTGAACTACGGTAACGTCTATCAACTGGTGGTCGCGGTGGCCCTGTCGGCGCAATCCACCGATATTGGCGTGAACAAGGCGACGCGGCTATTGTTTGAACAGGTCAAGACGCCAGGGCAGATGGTCGATCTGGGTCTTGATGGCCTGAAAGAGCATATCAAGACGATCGGGCTTTATAATACCAAAGCGAAAAACGTTATCGCGCTGTCCGAGTTGCTGATCGCCGACTATGGCGGAGAGGTACCAGCGGATCGGGATGAGTTGACCAAGTTGCCCGGCGTGGGGCGCAAGACCGCCAATGTCGTCATGAACTGCGCCTTTGGTGCCGAGACGTTTGCTGTCGATACTCATATTTTCCGGGTCGGCAATCGCACCGGACTGGCGCCGGGCAAAACCGTATTGGCCGTCGAGAAAAAGCTTGAAAAGCAAACCCCGAGTCCATTCCGCGTCCATGCCCATCATTGGCTGATCCTGCACGGCCGCTATATCTGCAAGGCACGCAAACCGGAATGCTGGCGCTGTCCGGTTATCGACCTGTGCCGCTTCAAAAAGAAAACGCCCGCTCCCTGATCGAAACGGCCTGACCCGTCCATGGCGCAGACTACCGTTCAGCTTTCAGAAACCCTGAGAGGCGTATTTTTTCCGAGATGGGTCAATTTTGAATATTAGGAGAAATCTAATGAAACTATTAGTTCCGGCCCTGATCGGTGCCGCCCTAACCGTCGCTGGAGCCGCTTATGCAGGCGAGAAGCGGTCGAAAGACGATAAATTCATCATCGAGAAAGTCGGCGAACCCAAAAGCTGCATCATCCGGTCCCAGATTCGCTCTACCGATGTCATTGATGACCGGACGATCGATTTCAAAATGCGCAACGGCGATATCTATCGCAACACCCTGCCCAACAAATGCAGCGGACTGCGTTTTGAGGAGGCCTTTTCCTATCGCACGTCCACCAACCGGCTGTGCAACGTCGATATCATCCGCGTGCTGGACAGCACCGCCGGACGTATAGAGACCCGCAGTGCCTGTGGTTTGGGGAAATTTCAGGAAATCACCAAGACCAAGCGCGAAAAGGTGGAAAAGAACGAAAGCTGAAATAGCGCTGTTTCTGCAAAATTAGTGATTGGCAAAGCGGCCCGCCCGCTGCTAAGCGCTCTGTCGGTATCTGATACCCGGCACCCGTAGCTCAGCTGGATAGAGCGCTGCCCTCCGAAGGCAGAGGCCAGAGGTTCGAATCCTCTCGGGTGCGCCAGGTTTTTCTATATATTTTTATATTGTTGGTATTTCCCGGCCATCATCTGGTCGCTCAGCGTGATATTCTCTAGGGCTGCCGGAGCGGGGCCTTTGAGGATCGAAACAGACAGAGAGATATGATCGACCATATGGGTTGCCAGAAGCGAACCGCCTAGCCTAGCGCCCGGATCCAGCCCGAGGCAAATCCGGATCGTCAGACCGTCGTCATCTGAAACAGAGCAACGGTCCAAAAACTTTGGATTCAATCACTTTAAAATGCGGGCGCCCAGATTCAGGCGCCCGCCGGAAACTCAGTTGACAAATACCAGAGTGCGAATTCCGCTGCTTCCGGGCTTTGTTGTGATCCCGTTGCGTGTGCTGCCTTTCAGTTTCACGCTGCCCGCCTCCATGCGCAGGGTCACGTTGCCACCGCCAAAGTCGATCTTGCCCGCATGGACCGCGGCCCGGCAGATCAGAGTGTGGAAGGCATATCGGTCGATCCCGCTGAAGCGGCGCGGCGTCAGGCGGTCCGGTGCAGGCGGGCAATAAAACTTGAAACTATGCCCGGTCTTGTGGCGATCAGCGAGTCCGGTCGCGGTAAATTTGGTGTCCCAGTCGACGTGATGCGCATCGCTGGCCGGAGCCTCACCCAGGCCGCGCTTGCCCCCTGCTGCCGCGACCTCAGCCTCGCCGCCCGACCGGTTCGCGCTACCGATATCGGGCACATCAAGTTTTTCGCGCGCGGTCGATTTGACCTTCGCTTCGACGGCCTTTTTCAGGCCATCGAGAGGCCCAGCCTGTGCTGGTGCCGCCAACGTAAGTGATGCGACAGTCATCGCCAGAATCGTTGTTGGTCGCATGTCGTGATTGAAGAGTGCCTTCGTCATAACCTATTCCTTTTTCAATGTTTCTCAAAGTTTTCGAAGCAATTTAGAACCTGATCGCCAACGCCAACGGGTAGGTGCGACCCAGATTGAATACCGACTATTTTACCGGTTGGCTCACACAAGCAGAACCCGCATCGCCACAGGCGTACTATGCAAAAAAGCCTAAGAACCACTTTGAACTTTGCCCGTAGGTTTGAAGCGGCTCCTGATCAGTTTCCTTGTCAAGAGTCTTGATATCTGGGGTCCAGCCCTTCTCCCCAAGAGCCCATCCATTCACTAAACTGTTCGGCTACTCCGGGATCGTAAACGTCAATCATTCGAGTGATTAACCCGTCTTCATATGAAGCGATTTCCCACAATCCACTTTCGATAGGAGGGGAATCATCTCTTGCGAACCTGACAACACTGTGCACCAGCACCTTGTTCCCTTCTTGCGCGATCATATAATCGCCTACATTTATTTCTCTTTTGCATAACTTATCGAAACCGTCGGTCGCGCGCTTCAAACCAGAGATGAAATTGTCAATTCCCCGGACCTCACAGTGGAAAGATATATTCGAAACTTCGTAAATGACATTTTCCGCGAAGAACGGGCGAAGATTCTGCCAATTGCCACTTTCATATGCAGTCTCAAACATCTCTCTTTGTTCCATAAATTTTTCAATCAGACTCATCATTCTACTCCCAAAATTGATGTTGAGTAACGACCTGCGTTCCTTACATTGACATATCAAGGTAATAAAAGACTACATTGATATGTCAATGTAAATATTCTATGGAGATGCTTATGATCATTGAATCCACGAAAAGAGTGCGTCGAACACCTGCGGATGCGCGCAAGCACATTCTATTCAGTGCGGAAAAGATCATGATTGAACGCGGCATCAAATCTGTCCAAGTGCGCGCCGTTGCACGTGCCGCCGGGATGACTGACGCAGGTATAAACCATCACTTCGGATCTCTGGAAGGCTTACTGGAAGCTCTTTTGAGTGAGGGAGCTCAAAAAGTACGAAAAGCTGTCGATCAGATTGTTTTAGACTGGGTGCAATCAACTCCCAACATCAGTGCCCTAGTTGACGCTATCAGCGGCTTGTATAAAGACGGTTACGCGGAACTTGCCGTGCATCTGCATAAGTCTGGTTGGCAAGAACGGGGCTCGGCATTGTTGGATCCGGTAGTAGAACCTCTATTGTCGATCAACTCCAACCCCAGAACAACTGAAACCGACATTCGTGTGGCCTTGGCTTCTTTACACTTATGGCTCGCCTTTGACCCGCTCTACGGAAGCGAGTTCAGACGGAGTGTGGGCTTGTACAGCGAATCCGATCAGGCGCTTCAATCGGAATGGTGGACGAATGTGTTAGCGGAAATGCTAACGGAATGAGCGATCAATGGTCTGCGGTGACCTAAAATTTGAAATCAAAACCGATGCGAACAGTGCGCGGGCGCAAAGGCGTAAGTTGATCCGCAAAAGGCAATGTGAAGGGAGAGCCTAGACCAAAGCGATTACCCCTGACATTGAAGATGTTGCTGGCCTCCAGCCAGACCGTTCGCGGCCCCAGATCAAGGCTGGCAGACAGGCCGGTGTCCACGACATCACCTTGTTCCACGCCCAGTACCGGACCGATACCAAGCCGCGACTTACCAGTGTACCTGGCCCAGGCAGCGAGCGACAGGTCCGCCTCCTCCGACAGTCTGGTCGCGTAGCTAAGCCCCAGCCGTCCTGAAAAATCAGCGACATTGGGCAGATTGTCACTATCTGCGATCACCGTGCCAGCGGGAAGGTCGGCGACAAGCAGAAACTCCGGATCACCGACGAATATTGTCTCGGCGGGTTGGGTCAAACGGCTGTCTGCCCAGATGGCCGATGCTTCAATCGACAGGCCGGGCAGCGGCCGCCAACTGGCCGATGCATCAATCGTCCAGATCCGCCCGGTCCCGATATTCTCCGTCACGGGAAGGCCGTCATTGTCGATCAGGTCAGCCTGAATATCATTCCATCTGGTATGGGCCAGTGTAATCCCGGCATCAAATCCGGTTTCGCCGCCACTGGTGTAAGACAATCCACCTTCTATCGCCGCAACCTCATCATTGAAAAAGCGCTGCACCATGTCATCACGCACCGCAATGCCGCCTGCTCGAAAACCTTCCTGATAGCGGACATGGCCGGCCAGGCCGTCGGCCAGCCGATAGCGCACACCAACCGACGGCAGAAATGCCGTCTGGTTTCGCTTCGCTTCGTCACTGGCAGCAATCCGGAAACCGGCCGGTGCATCAAGGGTCCTGCCCATCGTCCAGACGTGACTGACACGTCCGCCGGCGTTGACCATCAGGCGATTTGACAAGGGCCAGACGATTTCACCAAAGCCGGTAACCTCATTCACTTCATTTTCTATGCCGCCAATATTGGTTGTGAGAAAACCACCTTCGCGAGCACGCCGAATCTGGTAACGGTTGTTCACCAGGCTTGTGCCGACAAACCAGCTACCACCATTTTCCAGCGACTTTGACAACCGGGTTTCAGACGTGAACAGCTTGATTTTCCCGCGTTGACGGAAAAGCGAGGGGATGGCCGGAAAAGGATCAATCCCCGGTAATGTCGTGTCAAAAGTCTCCGACACCCGCTGGTCGGCATAGCTGACCTCGGACAGGAACTCCAGATCGTCCCAATTTTTACGAACGACCAGCTGCCCCAGAGCAAAGCGGTTGCGATAAGGTTGCGCAAAGGGTGCGGCGCGATCAAGATCATCGCCAAGCCGGTCGGCATATTGACTATCCCGCCCGTCAATTTCCTGCGCTGCCGCCATCAGGTCAATCGACCAGCCCGCACCGGGATCAGCTCTGAGCATGAACCGGCCGCCTATCGTATCCACCTGGTTGACGTCATTCAAACGGCGCAACCGGTCATCGATATAACCGCCTTGACGACCGCCGTAGACAGAAGCGCGTATGCCGACGGATCCTGCGACTACCGGCAAGTTCAAGGTCGCATTTGCATCGACCGATGGATCGCCGTCCTGCGTCGCAGCCACGGCAATGGACGTCTTGCCGCTGACTTCATTCAGCTGCACAGCATTGGGGATCAGGCGAATGACCCCGCCCAAGGTTCCGGCGCCAAAGCGGGTCCCTTGCGGCCCCTGATGAATTTCAATGGCGCTCAGATCAATCATCCGCAAATCCGGATCCGGCGCGTTGTAGTTCAACCGGGCCTCACCCAGATATTGACCGGACACGGCCTGGTTCGGACCGTTGAAACTGGAATCGGCAATGCCCCGGATGAAAAGACGGTTACGACCTGGTCCAAATTGTGTCGAACTAATCGTCGGTATGGTTTCAATCAATGCGTCAGTACCGCGCAACTCAGCCGCTGGACTCATTTCATCCAGTGTCACCGTCTGGAGTATTCCTGGCTGGCCCAAGGCAATATCGCTGTCATTCAGCAGACCTGTAACCACAATATCAGGATTGATTACAGGTGGAAGAGCCGCTCCGATTCCGGCATTTCCGGGAGAAGCGGTCGCAGGGTTCGCACCTTTGCGCACACGCACGATCCGCCAGTGGCGATCATCAACCTGCTCCGGCCTGGTCCCGCTTCCCGCCAGTAACCGTGTCAGAGCTTGGCGAGAGGTCATCCGGCCCTTGATCGGCGGTACCTTTTTCGCACCCATTTGCGGGTCAGACAGTCCGATGCTGATCCCTGCCTGTTGGCCAAGCACAAAAATCGCAGAATCGAGACGACCTGCGGCAATATCTATTTCAACTTTACTGTCGGCATGAGCAGGAGCAGCAATGGCAACACCCAGCACAGCGGCCGGGATCAACTCACGGTACCGCATCATCCCCTATCAATATCCAACCCGTCGCTTGTTTCTCCGCACGCACCCCCAATAAGGCGGCAATCGGTTCCATATCTTCCGGATCGCGGTCTTTTAGCTGTATCACACCGCTAAATGGCCGCGCCGCGATCGCTTCGGATGCTGTGACAGTAACGCCCAGATTCCGATCAAGCGCTTCAGCCACTTCGCCCAACGTCGCTCGGGTAAAGCTCAACTGACCGGTGCGCCAAATTCCGACTTGTTCAATCGCAATATCGGATATGGTCACACGGCTTCTGGATATATCGCGATACAGTCGTTTGCCGGCTGGCAAGCTTACATTCTCTCGCCCGGGATTGTAAATGACCAAACCTTCAGAAACCGCCACATCCAGCGCCTCGTCGCTTTTTAAGACGTTAAACTCAGTACCGGCGTCGACCAGGCGCATTTTTCCGGTGTCGACAATGAACGGATCATCATCATTGTGCACCACCGTGAACAAGGCTTCACCGCGATTGAGCCTGGCATAGCGAGGTTTCTTATGGTCCAGTTCAATACTTGTACCGCCGTTCAGCGTGATTTGACTCCCGTCGGGAAGCGCAACAATTTCTCGCTGACCCGGCTCGGTCATTACATCATAAGGCTGCGGCATCTGGGTCCAGACACCGGCGCTGACAGCGACAACCAGCGATGCGGCAAGCGCCCCGAACATCATACGGCGGCGGTTTGTCTGTCTGGGGGGTAACAGATAGTCGTCATTTGCCGGTTGCTGCGAAATCGGAGTATCCATTTGCCCGTTCTGATCAATTGGCAGGCCTTTTGGCTCTGCTGCCGATGCAACGTCGTCGGATAGCGCCACCAGCCGGTCTTCTGCGGCGAGCGCTTGCTCATAGGCGACATTGTGCCGTGGATCAGCCTCCAGCCAAAGCGTGAAGCCATCCCAGTCGGTAAAATCCGCGTCGCGGGTGCGGATTGCCCAGGCGATCGCCTGTTCCCGGACCATGTCATTCATATCAGCCATAATTTCTTTCCCGGGACATAGACGTCACCACAAGCGGAATCCCGCATGTCATTCGACATCTTCACCCTCCCGCCACCTTGCCAGCGCGCGATAGGCTCTCTGCAGATCTTTCTCCACCGAGCTCAGGCTGATGCCCAGTTCTTCGGCAATCTGCCGCTGGCTAATGCCATCAACCCGAAAACGGCGAAAAACCTCCAGCACACGCGATCCCTCGCTGCCGATTGTTGCTTCGATCTCGGCCAAGCGCTGGCGGGCGATCAGGGCGCGGTCGGGAAGTGGCAGGTCCGAGGCATCACCGGTTCCCCTGTGAACATCGCTCCAGTCATGGTCCCGCTGACGCGAGCGCTGAGCCATGCGGTAGCGGTCGTGCATCAGATTATTCGCCGCGCGATAAAGATAGGGTAGCGGGCTGGCGATATTGCCCTCGTCCATGTCCGATACCCGCAGCCACAGGTCCTGCAATATGTCCTCGGCATTGTCCCTCGCACCGCGCGCGCGCAAAAACCGCAACAATGCGTCACGATGATTGAGGAAAACCGCCTGAAGTTCGTGTTGCGTCATAAGCTGACGAATCTCTGCAATTGGGGGTTGGCGGGCTTTAGTGAATGCATCGATATCATTCCGCAAGCCCGGAGGGATACTATTTTGGACTCTGTTATATCGTATCTTGCAACAGAGTCTTGGATAAAATTTACACATGGATACAGGCAGTTTCAACAGCCTGGAAAATAATTTGGAAAAACTTTGCGGGTTTCGCCAGCCGACAACGTCTCAATTATTGGACCCACCCCGAACCCTGCGGGTCCATTTTCCGAAGTCTTTCCCCGAAGAGTTCGGATCCCGGAGGAAGGTATCAACCTTCCTCCGGCCTATTCGGAAAGTTGGATTGAGTAGGAGTCAGTAAATGATACGCATTGGACTTTTCATGGTGCTGTTCATACTTGCTGGCTGCGCGTCCCCGGAGACCACTGGTCAGATTGCAGACAGATCAGAGATGATTTTCGTACCTCCTGTAGAGGTTTACGAAACGACAGAATGCATCCCGTTGCGTAAGGTGCGTTCCACCAGAGTCATTGATCGTGTCGGCATTGCCTATGAAATGCCCGACCGCAAGGTCTGGCTCAATCGCCCTGAATGGGGGGCATCCATGCTTGATGATGATCTCGTCATGGTGACCAGCACAAATGGCAATATGCTATGCTCCGGGGATATCGTGCGATTTCTGGACAGTTCCCCTGTTGGCTTCCGCAGCGCCATCGCACTGGGGCCATTTATCAGCTATACCCGCAATGAGTAACAGACTTTAATCGATCGCTTGATCAGACCTCAGAAGCCGCTTCCTTGATTGCACGGCGTATGCTCATATAGGTGGCGCATCGACAGATATTGCCGCTCATCGCAGCATCGATATCTTCATCACTGGGACTTGAATTTTCCGTCAGCAGCGCAGTGGCCGCCATGATCTGACCCGACTGGCAATAGCCGCATTGCGGGACATCATTCTTTACCCAAACCTCCCGGATAGCGTCGGCCGCCCGGCCTTGAACACCCTCAATTGTCGTGACCTTTGCACCGTCAAGCGAGTCATGAGCGGTTATGCAGGAGCGCGTCGGCGCGCCATCGACATGCACCGTACAGGCACCGCACTGCGCGACACCACAACCAAATTTGGTGCCGGTCATCTTCAGATGATCCCGCAATACCCAGAGCAACGGCGTACCCGGCGCTGCATCGATGGTTTCGTCTTTTCCGTTGATATTCAGTTTGGTGGCCATGATCAGCTCCTGACTTAAGCGGTTTCTTTTGCGGGCAATGACAATTTGCTTCCGCTCGCGCCGATGATCGGCAATTTCCGGATTCGGTGTCCCGTTGCATTGAATATCGCATTGGTAAGAGCGGGGGCGGCCGGCGGTGTTGCCGGTTCCCCGACGCCGGCCGGTGCGCTGTTTGATTTGACGATTTCGACTTCAAATGCGCGCGGCGCCTCACCCATGCGCAAGACCCGCCATGATGGAAAATTCTCTTGCACCACGGCACCGTCCTTGGCGGTGATTTCTCCAAATAATGCATTGGACAGGCCGTAGATTGTTCCGCCTTCCATCTGCGCCTTGGCATGGCGGGGATTGATCACGGTCCCGGCATCAAGGGCGAGCCAGATACCCGGTATGGTCATGCTTCCGTCCGGACTAACCGCCACTTCGATGACCGTTGCAATATAGGATAGAAAAGAACGGTGGACGGCAATGCCCAGGCCATGACCGGACGGCAAATCACGCCCCCACTTGGCCATATCGGCTGCCATGTTGACGACGTTGGTCAATCGTGCGGTTTCAATCGGATATTCCTCGATCGAGGCATCATAATTGGGGTAGGTGGCGCCCTCATCCCCCGGATCAATAGTGCGTGCATCACCGATCAGTTCAAGCAGATATTCTTTCTGGTCTCGCCCCGCAGCATGTGCCATTTCAGCCGCAAAACTTTGCACCGCAAAGGCGTGGTAGATATTGGAAACAGACCGTAGCCATCCGATCCGCAAATGCCCCTTTGCATTGCCGGATTCCACCTGCAGATTCGGCATGGCAAAGGGGACATCAGTAGCTCCCAGACCCATTTCACCATCTGTCGGTACGTCCATTCCCGGCACGAATGTCGAAGCGATTGGCGGGAATACCGTGCGGTGGAGATAGCTGGTACACCTACCGTTTTCGTCCATACCGGCCTCCAGCCGCTGCGCGCTGACGGAATGGTAATAGCCGTGGCGCACTTCGTCTTCCCTGGTCCAGGTGACTTTGACCGGTTTGCCGACTTCCTTGGCGATCAGTGCGGCCTCGACGACAAAATCCGGTTTGGACTTGCGGCCAAATGCGCCGCCCAGCCATGTCGCGTTAACGGTAATGTTTTCCTTATCGATTTTAAGCAGGTCGGACAGGGTTTGACGTGTCGCTTGCGGGTCCTGCACGCATGCCCAGCATTCCAGTTTGTCACCGTCCCACTGGGCTGTCGCAGCCGGCGGTTCCATGGGCGACTGCGACAAATGCGGTGCGTAATATTCAGCCTCAATTCTGTTTGCTGCGCTCGAAAGGCCAGAGGCTACATTGCCCCGTTTGCGCCGGACAGTGCCTGACCGCTTTGCGGTCTGTTGCATTTGTTCGGCAAAAGCTTCCGAATCATATCCCGCATTCGGTCCGTCGATCCAGTCCACCTCCAGCGCATTACGGCCCTGAATGGCCGCCCATGTATCCTCTGCGACAACGGCTATCCCGCCCAGCACCTGAAACAGGGCCGGTGGTTTGGCATCAGGCAGCTTCACCGTCTGCAGCACGCCGGGAACGGCCAATGTATCTGCATCTCGAACCGCCCCGGTCTTTCCGAATAGCTGCGGCGGGCGCGCAATAACCGCATAGACCATGCCCGGCTTGTCGACATCTATGCCAAATGTCCCTTCACCGCGCGTGATCTGTGGGATGGTCAGAGACGGGATTTCCTTGTTGATATAGCGCCAGTCTTTTGGATCCTTCACCGTGATATCTGCTTCGCCGGGCACTTGCAGTCTGGCGGCAAGCTTGGCGAGATTGCCATAGGACAGGGTATCGCTGTTCTGGCTGTTGCTGACCAGCCCCTGCGAAGCCGAGCATTCGGATGGCTGCATCTTCCAGTACACGGCAGCTGCCTCTGTCAGCATCTGCCGCATCGCAGCGCCGGCGAGTCGAAGGCGATGGAAATTATACCGCACAGAACGGGACCCGTCGGTATTCTGATCGCCATAGCGCTCATGCCCTTCCGCCTGAACGATTTGCACCTTGTCCCAGTCGGCTTCCAGTTCGTCAGCGACAATCTGCGCCATGGAAGTCCAGACTTGCTGGCCCATTTCTGAACGATGACAGGTAATCTTGACGGTGCCGTCTTCTTCAATGGCAATCCACAAGGCCGGCGTTGCATCGCCGCCTTTGACCTCGGTCAGCGGGCTAGGTCCGGCCTCCGGCAGATCAATGGCATCGGGATCAATTTTCGGTTCTTCGTAGCTTGAACAACCGGCTAGCGCGACACCAACGACAAAAAGGCTCGATCCGACCACAAAGCCGCGGCGACTGAGATTCGTAATCGGGAGCGCAGCTTTACCAACCGCGTCGGTTCTTTTCCCACCGGGAATGATCCCGATATCATGCAGAAACATCAATTATCTCCCGGCTGTTTGGCTTCGGTGTCCTCGTCTTCAATATTTTGCCGTTCATCAATTGACAGCATAGTCTCAAATACACGAACGACAAGGCGATCCTTACTTTGGCTTGGATCACGAAATATAACAAAGGTTTGGCTTTGATAAGAATTTATTGTGCCCACTCTTATCCGGGATTTGCTAAGCGCAATCAGCTATCCCTATCGTCATCGGAACTTTCCCAGTGCAGAATTCAGCAACAGCAACCCCCCTGACCCATCTCCAAAGGCTTGAGTCCGAAGCCATCCATATCATGCGCGAGGTTGCGGCCGAGGCAGAGAATCCGGTAATGCTCTATTCTGTTGGCAAGGATAGCGCGGTGATGCTGCACTTGGCCAAAAAGGCATTTTTCCCTTCCCCTCCGCCTTTTCCACTGCTGCATGTCGATACCACCTGGAAATTCCAGGAAATGTACAAGATGAGAGAGAAAGCGGCCAAGGATGCCGGCATGGAATTGCTGATCCATCAGAATCCGGAGGCCAGAGAGCGCGGCATCAATCCCTTTGACCATGGCGCTGTTCACACGGATATGTGGAAAACTCAGGGCCTGAAGCAGGCCCTTGATCACTATGGTTTTGACGCGGCCTTTGGCGGCGCCAGAAGAGACGAAGAAAAAAGCAGGGCCAAAGAACGGATATTCTCTTTCCGCTCCGCCAATCATCGCTGGGATCCCAAAAACCAGCGGCCGGAGCTCTGGAAACTCTACAATACACAGAAAGCCAAAGGCGAAAGCATAAGGGTTTTTCCACTCAGCAACTGGACCGAACTTGATATCTGGCAATATATTCACCTTGAGAATATCGATATCGTGCCACTCTATTTCTCGGCGTCAAGACCAACAGTGAAACGTGACGGCATGCTCCTGATGGTTGATGATGAGCGGTTCCGCTTTGAAGAGGGAGAAGAACCAGTGGAACGCTCTATCAGGTTCCGTACCTTAGGCTGCTATCCTCTGACCGGCGCTGTCGAGAGCGAGGCTACCACGCTTCCACAGATCATTCAGGAAATGCTGCTCACCACCACTTCGGAACGACAGGGGCGGGCGATTGACCACGATCAAGCGGCATCGATGGAGAAGAAGAAACAGGAGGGCTATTTCTGATGACCCATTCCGAAAATATAGATTCTGAAACCATCTACAAAACCGACGCCCTGATTGCCGAGGATATTGATGCCTATCTGGAAGCGCATCAGCATAAAACGATGCTGCGTTTTATCACCTGTGGTTCAGTAGACGATGGCAAATCGACACTGATCGGGCGTTTGCTTTATGATTCCAAAATGATCTTTGAGGATCAGCTGGCAACCCTGGAAGCAGACAGCAAGAAAGTCGGAACGCAAGGTCAGGAAATTGATTTTGCCTTGCTGGTCGACGGATTGGCGGCGGAACGCGAACAGGGCATTACGATTGATGTGGCTTACCGTTTCTTTGCAACAGAAAAGCGCAAGTTCATTGTCGCAGATACACCAGGGCATGAGCAATATACCCGCAATATGGTCACGGGTGCATCGACAGCAGATCTGGCCATTATTTTGATCGACGCGCGTCAGGGAATCCTGACCCAGACGCGCCGCCACAGCTATCTGGCGCACCTGATTGGCATCAAACATCTCGTCGTTGCCGTGAACAAGATGGATCTGGTTGACTATGATCAGGCCGTCTATGATGAGATTATTGCCGATTATACGGCTTTTGCACGGGAAATCGGCATAGAAGCCTTCACGCCCATTCCCATCTCCGGGTTGGCCGGCGACAATATCACAAGCAAATCCACCCATACGCCCTGGTATGACGGGCCGGCGCTCGTCGAGCATCTGGAAAATGTAGAGGTTATGGCGACCGCCAATCAGGCAAAGCCGCTGCGCATGACGGTCCAGTGGGTCAACCGGCCCAATCTCGATTTCAGGGGTTTCAGCGGACAGATTGCCAGCGGCACGGTAAGGCCCGGAGATGAGGTCCGCGTGCTGCCTTCCGGAAAAACATCCACGGTCAAGCGCATTGTCACGATGGACGGTGATCTTGACGAAGCGGTGGCTGGACAGTCCGTCACATTGACGCTGGCGGAAGAGATTGATTGTTCTCGCGGTGATGTGATCGCTGCGGCCGATGCACCGCCGCAGGTTGCCGATCAGTTTGAATCAACCATCGTCTGGATGGACGAAGCAGAGCTTTTGCCCGGCCGCAGTTACTGGATGAAAATCGGAACGCAATTTGTCAGCGTGACAATCCAGTCGCCAAAATATCAGGTCAACGTCAACAATATGGAGCAGTTGGCGGCCAAGACATTGGATTTGAATGGCATTGGCGTGGCTGAAATTGCCACAGACCGGCCGATTATCTTTGAACCTTATGAGGATAACCGCGATCTTGGCGGCTTCATTCTGATCGACAAGATCAGCAACGCCACCGTGGCTGCGGGGATGCTGCATTTCTGCTTGCGGCGGTCACAAAATGTCCATTGGCAGGATGTTGATATCGACCGCGCGGCCCATGCCCTGCAAAAGCGTCAGCAACCACGCGTGGTCTGGTTCACCGGCCTTTCGGGTTCCGGCAAATCAACTATCGCGAACATGGTCGAAAAGCGGCTGCACGCGCTTGGCAAGCACAGTTTTCTGCTGGACGGTGACAATGTGCGTCACGGGCTTAACAAGGACCTTGGCTTTACCGATGCCGACCGGGTGGAAAATATCCGGCGCATTGGCGAAGTGGCGAAGTTAATGGCTGATGCGGGGCTCATTGTCCTGACCGCCTTTATCTCTCCATTCCGGGCAGAACGGCAACTCGTCCGTTCGATGCTACCCGAGGATGAGTTTATCGAGGTGTTTGTGGACACGCCGCTGGCAGTTGCAGAAGAACGTGATGTGAAGGGCTTGTACAAAAAAGCACGTGCTGGCGAACTGAAAAATTTCACCGGCATCGATAGCGACTATGAAATCCCTGAAAATGCCGAAATGCGGATCGATACGACCAAGATGAGTCCGGAAGAAGCCGCCGAGATTATCGTGGACAAAATTGTCGGTAGTTGGTCCTATACGATATGACGGATGCTGAATTGGCTGCAAAGCTGGCGGAAGATGCCGGCCAACTGCTTTTGAACCTGCGCAACAACTCCGATTTGACCGGAAGGGAACTGGGCGATGCTGGAGACACGGCGGCAAATGAGATGCTTGTGGCAGCGCTACACGAATTGCGCCCTGAAGATGGTCTGCTGTCCGAGGAAAGCAAGGATACGCAGGAACGATTGAGTAAAGATCGCGTCTGGATAATCGATCCGGTGGATGGCACCCGCGAATATGGCGAGGGTCGGAGTGACTGGGCAGTACATGTCGCGCTGGCAATCAAGGGACAACCATCAATCGGAGCAGTTTCCCTCCCTGGACTTGACCTGACCCTGCGCAGTGATTTTCCCATCGCAGCGCCTGTTCGCAAAGACAGGCTGCGCATGGTTGTCAGTCGTTCGCGGCCAGCCAAAGAGGCTGTTGCAGTGGCAGAAACACTAGATGCAGAGCTGATGCCAATGGGCTCCGCTGGTGCCAAGGCCATGGCTATTGTCCGTGGAGAAGCCGACATTTATCTCCATTCAGGTGGTCAATATGAATGGGACAATTGCGCGCCCGCAGCGGTGGCACAGGCGCACGGCCTTCACTGCTCCCGCATTGACGGCAGCGCGCTGCAATATAATCAGAAAGACACATATTTGCCCGACCTTTTGATCTGCCATATGCAAGACGCGGATAGAATATTGGATTTGGTTGCCGATCTCTAAGACTGCCGCTGACGCTTGGCTATCTGCGCCAACTTCAGGACGCTTCTTCGACTTTCATATTATCCCGTTCATGTTCAAATTCCGGAACCAGTATTTTCAAAAGTGCTATTATCTCATCGGACGTACGACATTGCCTTAGATTGCTCAGTAGCTCATCCAGATCAGCCTCCGCCAGATGGCTTTCATGAGCCATCATGATCCGGTTATGGACAGTCGGCTTTGGATCATTGCCGATAATCAGTTCTTCATAAAGCTTCTCGCCAGGCCGTAAGCCTACTTCTTCAATTTCGATATCACCGTCCGGATCTGAATCATCACGAATGGTCAAACCGGATAGTTGGACCATTGTCTTAGCCAAATCCATGATCCGGACCGATTTGCCCATATCCAGCACGAATACTTCACCACCCTTCGCCATTCCACCGGCCTGAATAACCAGCTGGGCCGCTTCCGGAATTGTCATAAAATACCGGGTCACATCGCGGTGGGTAAGAGTGATCGGCCCGCCGGTTTCAATCTGTTGCCGGAACAAGGGAACGACCGAACCACTGGATCCCAGGACATTGCCAAAGCGGACCATGGAAAACCTAGTCTCACTGATATCCGCAAGCGCCTGTACAATCTGTTCAGCACCGCGTTTCGTCGCGCCCATGACATTGGTTGGACGAACAGCCTTGTCCGTGCTGATCAGGATAAAGTCGCTGACTTTCGCCAGATGAGCCGCATGAGCAACCTCATAAGTCCCCAATATGTTGTTTCTTGCGCCTTCGACAGGATTGGCTTCCACCAACGGTACATGCTTGTAAGCCGCGGCATGAAAAACCGTATCGGGTCGCCAGAACGCAAGAACTTCCTCCACACGATTTGCGTCGGTCACCGATCCCAGCACAGGAATGATTTCCATATTTTCAGAGCCATGTTGCTCGAGATAGTTTTTGAGCTCTTTTTCAATAGCGTAGAGCGAAAACTCCGACAGCTCGAACAATATGAGCTGGCGTGCTCCGGATTTTGCAATCTGCCGACAGAGTTCACTGCCAATAGAGCCCCCTGCGCCGGTCACCATTACCGTCTTGCCAACTATTGTCCGGCCGAACAACAGTTCATTCGGCGGAACCGTTTCTCGACCAAGCAGGTCTTCGATGTCCAACTCACGAATATCGTTGAATGACACTTGACCGTCTATGATATCTTTCATGTTTGGAAGGGTTTGAACGTGAACCTTGAACTTCTGAATCTGATCAACAATCGCCCGCCTTTTTTTTCGGGAGATGTTTGGAAGAGCCAGCAGGATATCAGTAACCGCATATCTGTTGATTATTTCCGGCAGGTTACCGCTCCAGAAAACCTTGTCGCCGTCGAGCTTTTGGCCATCCAGACGCTGATCATCATCAACATAGCCGCGCAATCGCATTGCGGGTTCAGAGCGCATGGATGATGCTAGTTGCTGGCCCGCATTGCCCGCCCCATAGATGATCACCGTTTTTACCTGCCCGCCAAAACGGTTACGCCCCAATATATCGACCATTAGATAACGTGCGGTAACACGTGAAAAACCGACCATTATGAAGAAGATAATGGGTTGAATAACACCAATGGTCCGCGGAACACCGGCAATCCCGATAACCGAAAAAATTATCACCATTGGCACACCATAGACTGCAAAAGCACGCACCAATGTCTTCATCATACCAGAGCCCGCATAGCGAAAAATCGCATTGTAGACACCGATCAGGTAAAATACCGGAATCATGATCAAGAGGGCGCCAAGCACTACTTTCTGAATTGCCAGATCCCAGTAAATCCAGACTCCCACGCGTAGCGAATAGGCTATCCATATCGACTGGACGCAAAGGATCATGTCCAATACCAGAACGATGGCCTGTTTCTGTCGGCGAGAAATATCTGCTATTCGCTCCAAGATGGAGATGGCAAGGGCGGTCATGGTTTCGATTTTACTAAATCCTGAACTAGTTGAACCGCTGCGTCAAAAGCGACTATTTCCCAATAAACGACTTCACCGCATTTTCCAAATATTTCAATTTCGCAGTTCGAATTGGCATATCAACCGGCTGAGGCATTAATGTAAGCTGGCTCACAATTTTTACTTGAACCCAATAATATAAAGACAGAATGCACCTTAAAGCGGTCGGAATAAACGGCCATGCTTGACCGACATTCTTGAACGGGCCACAGAAACAGGAATACTGTGTCATAACCGACTCAATATCAATCACGCCAAAGGATAAATATGAAAATTGCAATGATCGGCTCCGGCTATGTCGGTTTGGTTTCTGGCGCATGTTTTGCTGATTTTGGGCATGAAGTCGTCTGCGTGGACAAGGATCCGCGTAAAATTGAAAAGCTTGAACAAAATATCATGCCCATTTTTGAACCCGGACTTGCCAGCTTGGTCGAGCGCAACGTCACCGGCGGGCGACTGTCCTTTTCGGGTGACCTCAAAGAGTCGGTCAAGGATTGTGATGCCGTGTTTATTGCCGTTGGCACACCATCCCGGCGCGGTGACGGCCATGCCGACCTAAGCTATGTTCATGCCGCGAGCGAAGAAATTGCTGATTCCATTACCAAGCCGACCGTCGTCGTCACAAAGTCCACTGTGCCCGTCGGAACAGGAGACGAGGTCGAACTGATATTATCGAAAAAGCTCAATGCCGATCAGTTTGCCGTTGTATCCAATCCCGAATTTCTTCGGGAAGGTGCGGCCATTAATGATTTCAAACGACCTGATCGCATTGTGATTGGTGCTGAAACCGAATGGGCCAAAGATGTAATGAGTGAGATTTACCGACCACTGTTTCTCAATGAATCGCCCATCCTTTTCACAGGCCGCCGGACCGCAGAATTGATCAAATATGCTGCCAATGCCTTTCTGGCCACCAAGATTACGTTCATCAATGAAATTGCCGATTTGTGTGAAAAAGTTGGCGCGGACGTACAGGAAGTCTCTCGCGGTATCGGACTGGACAACCGGATCGGTTCTAAATTTCTCCACGCCGGACCTGGCTATGGCGGTAGCTGTTTTCCAAAAGACACCCTGGCATTGCTGAAAACCGCTCAGGACTATGAAAGTCCGGTACGGATTGTTGAAGCCGTCGTACAGGTAAACGACCAGCGCAAACGCGCAATGGGTCGAAAAGTCATCCAGGCGCTGGGCGGAGAAGCCCGCGACAAGAAAGTGGCACTGCTGGGCCTGACGTTCAAACCCAATACGGATGACATGCGTGATGCGCCGTCTATCGCCGTTGCCCAGACTCTGATTGATGCTGGTGCTCAGGTCAGCGCCTATGACCCTGAAGGCATGGAAATAGCGGCAGAAATCATGCCGGATGTCACAATGACGGAAAGCAGCTATGAAGCAGCAACTGATGCCGATGCGGTTGTGATCGTAACCGAATGGGATGCGTTTCGGGCCCTTGATCTCAACAGATTGTCTTCTTTGATGACCGGCAAAGTGCTGGTTGATTTACGGAATATATATCATCCTGCCGATGTCGGCAAAAGCGGACTGGAATATACAGGTGTTGGCCGTAGTCGAGGTCCCATGGGCAACCTATGAAACTGAGACAGAAAAAGGTCAGAAAGCCATGGGGGCAATCGATGTTACCCGAGGTATTTGGTGGAAAACAAAAGGAAAAAGTCGGCGAAATCTGGTTTGCACCACCCAAGGCTATAGCGCCTGCCCTCTTGGTCAAATATTTGTTCACCAGTGAAAAACTATCCGTTCAGGTGCACCCCAATGATCGTCAGGCGCGTCGGCAGGGAGCTCCCGTTGGTAAAGAAGAATGCTGGTACATATTGGCTGCCGAACCGGATGCTGTCCTGGGCATCGGACTGACCAAAGAGGTCAGCCCGACCAAATTGCACGCAGCGGTTGCTTGCGGCCAGATTGAACAGCTGATTGACTGGAAACCCGTTAAACCGGGCGATCTGTTCTACGTGCCTGCTGGTACCATCCACGCGATTGGACCCGGAATACAGCTGATTGAAGTGCAACAAAATTCCGATATTACCTACCGGCTTTACGACTATGGACGCCCGCGCGAACTGCATCTGGACGACGCTATATCGGTAGCGACACCGGCCCCCTATGATATGAAAAACTATCGTGAAACTGTGCCGGATCAGTCTGCCAAACTGGTCGATGGGCCACATTTCAGGCTGTTTCAGGTTGTTGGCGACGATCACGATATATTAACAGCTACTGTTGCAGGGGAATGGCAAGTCATACCGCTAGAAGGTAAGGTAACTGCCAGAGGTAAAACTATTAGCACCGGGGGATGCGGACTTTGCACCAAAGTTTCCGAAATCGATCTATCCAAAAATATCAGATGCCTGATTGCGTGTACCATGAAATGAACATGACAACATGAGCAACGATAATCTCATAACCCCGGTAATTCTGTCAGGCGGCTCGGGCACTCGTCTATGGCCGCTGTCGACAGATAAACGGCCCAAGCAGTTTTTGAACCTGACCGGCCCGCTCAGCATGTTCCAGATGACATTGGAAAGATGTCAGGAACCTCATGTATTTGGATCACCAATCATCGTTGGCAGTGCCAAACACGCTGCGCTCGTTGAAGAACAAATGGATGAAATTGGCGCGGCATCGGCCGTTCATATACTCGAACCCTGTGCGAGAAATACCGCGCCAGCAATCGCTTTAGCAGCTCTTGCCTGCAAAAATCCGCAAAGTCCGATGCTTGTGATGCCCAGTGACCACGTCATCAAGAACGTAGCGGCATTTCATGATGCTGTCAGGGAGTCACTGCCCCTGGCAAAAGCACGGTGGCTGGTGACTTTCGGCATCGAACCCGACGGCCCTGAAACCGGCTATGGCTATATCCGGCAAGGTGAACCGATTTTCGGCAGTACCAATAGCTTTGCCGCACAAAAATTTGTTGAGAAGCCGAACCGCGAAAATGCTGAAAAAATGCTCGCCAGCGGCGATTATTTCTGGAATGCGGGAATTTTCCTGTTCAGGGCCGATACCTATTTGCAAGCTCTGGGAGATCATGCGCCAGAAATGCTGGAAGCAGCACAAAATGCTATGAGACAGGCGCATAAAGACGGAAGTCAGACAAGCCCGGATGAAGGCAGCTTTTCGCGCGCGCCTTCTGATTCCATTGACTATGCCGTTATGGAAAAAGCTGAGAAAGTTGCCGTTACCCCGGTAAATCCAGGCTGGTCCGATGTCGGCAGCTGGGATTCGCTGTTTGAGATCAGTGCTTCAGATGACCAATCCAACGTAACCACTGGCGACGTTTTGGCGATTGATGCAAAGGACAACCTGATTCACACCGATGGAATTGAGGTCGTAACACTTGGTGTAAATGATCTGATCATAGTAGCCAGTGGAGACAAGGTGATGATCATGCCCAGGGGCCAGTCACAAGATGTCAGAAAGATCGTCAGCGAGCGACAGAAAAACGACTAAACAGCAGTCTCTGATTGAAGCCCATTGGCACGGACACCGTCAGCTTCCGTAGATTTGCCAATCATCCATGTGGGCCAGAACCGTGCAATGAGCATTAATACCGTCGGAATCAGCATCGTGTTCCAAAGATCATGATATGCTTCCTGTCTCAACAGCGCTTCTGGCGCTTTGCTCAAGCCAAGGCGTTGATAGTCTAAATATTCATTGGCTAATGCCGCAGCAAGAACAACTGTCCATGGCCACAGACTTCCAAGTGACCGGCGAAAAAACAAAGCAAGTGAAAATTGTATGGCTAGAGCTCCGTAGATATGAAGCGCGTCACGGTCGAGGCCCGTGACGTTTTCGAGCATTATTTTTATATCCAACCACAACATGGGTGACCCTTGGCGAAGTGATCCCTAACCGTCAATGAACAAATACCGCAGTTGAACCATATCAATTCACCGGTGGCCTAATGTTTGCCTAGTCTTGCTAAACTTGAGAGAACCGTCAGTTTTTCCAACAGCCCGGCTGTGCTGGCCTTTTATGACCGCGGCTTCAAACCATGAAAATACTCAATTGGGCAAACTGGTTTTCCTTGGCGCCAACAGCATCAGGATCGATATCGTATATATGGCTATCGGATAGGGGTAATATAGAAAATTATCATATAGCATGTAGATGGAGCCACCGCCAAAAAATGCCAAAGCAGCCATCTGATGCGGATCCCTGATCTCGATTTTGAAGATAGTTATCATTCGAAATATTGCATACAATAGCGAGAACAGGCCAATGATACCGACCGAAAATAACAGTTGTACCGGGAAACTATGTGGTCCCTTAAAACCGAGTGTTTTTCGAGGACCCATTCTTTGAAACTGATCAATGCCATGGCCGGCAACAGGATTGTCGAGAAAAATTCTGAGAGATGAAGCCCAAAGTTCACTTCTGCCGCTACTGACTTTATACATATCATCAGTCTGTTGACTGGATGACAGAATTCTTTCCATCCCATATTGTGACATCGGCGCTGGGCTGACTAAATTGGTCGCAACTGAAAACGTAAGAGAAATCAGAAAATACTTGGCAAGTGTTTTGCGGTTCTTCGGAAAAAACAAAACGGCTATCGACAATGCCGCAAGAATAGCGAGCAAACTGCCTCGCGATCCGGTCCACAGAGTCATAGCCAATCCAAAACTGCCAAAAACATACGCCAGCAATTTACCATGGATTCCCTCTTTATTGATTAAGGCTAAACCAGCGGCAAATATCGACAGCCAGAAAAATCCGGCCCACCGGACATTGGTAACACCCGGAACTCTGTTTATCCAATCAGACTCCGAGGGTGGATAGATGCTAAAATCGATAGCCCATAATAAAGTATAGGCTAGGACAGATATCCCCAGTATCGTCCAAAAACACTCAAACAACCGGGGCTGCTCACGTCGCATGACATCATACAGTCCGATCGCAAATAGCGCATGAACGATAAGACTGATGAGACCCAAGGCCGCCGCAGCAGGGTTCACGGAAACAAATATATAAACATATGCTATTGATAGCAGGAATATCCCCAATACCAGTAAATCAAGCTTATTGGTTCCGTTCAAGAACCGCTTTGGAGCGCTATCGCCGCGAAAGAATATGCAGCAAAGTAGTAATTCTACAATTGGAATCGCCAGTGAGTTTCCTGCAATAACCTTACGATAAAACCCCTCATGAGGTCCGAAATCCCAAGGGATCAGAATCGATAAAACTGGAGTCAAAGCCATCAAAATATACAAAAAATATATCCGCGACTTTGTGGTCGGTCGCGACTTTAAGATAGCCCCATTTATCAAGCGATCATCCTCACATATTTGATCAAACGATTTCGCCTAACACTCATTTGTCACTTTATGGTTAACTAGGAAGAGTTTAACATTAACCACCAACTCGTTTTAAGCCGAAACATGAAGCCATCAGAAGTTCGAAAGAAGAAGTTATGAAGCCACGCCGTTCCTGTCTTTATATGCCGGCGTCCAATGCGCGGGCTCTTGAAAAAGCAAAGACACTGCCAGCCGATACGATCATCCTTGATCTGGAGGATGCGGTAGCGCCTGATGCCAAGGATGACGCCCGCAAGGCCGCATGCGACGCTCTTGCCGAAGGCGGTTACGGCAAGCGGGAAATGGTCGTGCGCGTGAACGCTATGGATACGCCGTGGTTTGCGCAGGACATGGAAAGCATCTGCGCCAGCAAAGCCAACGCGATACTGGTACCAAAAGTGCGCAGCGTCAAAGATATTATAGAAATATCCGGCATCATAGACCGGGAAAAGGCTGCCGAAAAATTGAACCTGTGGGCCATGATCGAAATGCCGGTAGCTATACTGAACATAGCCGGAATTGCGGAAGTGGCCGCCTCGACCCGCCTGACGACTTTCGTCATGGGTTTTAACGATCTCGCCAAGGAAATGCGCGCCGAACAGGACCGGGCTTTGTTTACGCCCGCCATGGCCCAAACCATCATGGCGGGCCGGGCCTATGGACTGAATATTCTCGACAGTGTGTATAATGATTTCAAGGATCCGGCCGGGTTCGAACAGGAATGCCGCCAGGCGAAAGCATATGGATTTGACGGAAAGACGCTGATCCACCCCTCCCAGGTCGACATTGCAAATCGCGAATTCGCGCCCGATGACGCCAAGATTGCAGAAGCACAGGCGATCGTCGCGGCGTTCAAAGATCCAGAAAATGCGGACAAAGGCGTGATAACCGTCAATGGCAAGATGACCGAGCGGCTGCATTTGGAGCAGGCAGAACAGACCATAGCGATGGCGGAAGCAATTGCAGCCGCCGACCAATCCGGCACCCAATAAGCCGTTCGATCTCGACAAACCGCAAAAATATGGTTTAAGTGGTTAATTGAAACCAAAAATGATGCGCGCAAACTGGCGCTTTGCAGGAGAAGAGACGTGGAAGCATTGGAAGCAGCAGCTGGCGAAGTCAGCAAAGACGAAATCATGGCGGCATTTCAGGCGCAGCGCGATGCTTTTCATGCCGAACTGCCGGTCAGCTATGAAACCCGCATGGACCGGATCAACCGCACTGCCCAGATGATCATTGATCATAAAGATGCGCTGTGTGAAGCAGTATCCAATGACTTTGGCCATCGCAGCAGCGTCCAGACCGTAATGACCGACCTGATGTCGGTGGTCGGCCATGCCAAGGATCACAAGAAAAACCTGCGCAAATGGATGCGGCCCGAGAAGCGCAAGATGGATTTCCCGCTTGGTTTGCTTGGTGCCAGCGGGGCGGTGGAGTATCAGCCAAAGGGCGTGGTCGGCGTGATCTCGCCATGGAATTTCCCGATTAACCTCGCTTTTGATCCGGCCATCGGTGCTTTCGGCGCCGGTAACCGGGTGATCATCAAATTTTCCGAATTCTGTCCGGAAACCGGCGAGCTGGTGAAGAAGCTCGTCTCCGAATATTTCGCACCCGAAGAGATGGTCGTCATCACCGGTGGTCCGGAAACCGGCAAGGCATTTTCGGAAATTCCTTGGGATCACCTGATCTTCACCGGCGGAGGCGGAATTGCCAAGCATGTGATGGCAGCAGCAGCACAGAATCTGACGCCGGTTACACTGGAACTCGGTGGCAAGTCGCCAACCATTGTCGGCCCGGATGCGGATGTCCAGAAAACGACCCAGCGGATTGCCATGGGCAAGATGATGAATGCCGGGCAAATCTGTCTGGCGCCCGATTATCTGATGGTGCCACAGGACAAGGAAGAAGCCGTCGTTGAAGGCATTGCCAGCAATGTCGCAGAGCAATATCCGACAATGATTGCCAATGACGATTATACGTCCGTGATCAACGGGCGGCACAAGGAACGCCTTCAGGGCCTGATCGACGATGCGGTTGCCAAGGGTGCGAAACAGACCGTGGTCAATCCCGGCGACGAGGATTTCGCAAACACCAACAGCAACAAGATGCCGCTCACCGTGTTGCAAAATGTCAATGAGGACATGCGAGTGATGCAGGAAGAGATTTTTGGTCCGGTTTTGCCGGTCAAAACCTACCGCAACCTCGATGAAGTTGTCGATTATGTGAACGATCATGACCGTCCACTCGGCCTCTATTATTTCGGTGAAACGGAATCGGACAAACGCAAGGTGCTCGACAAGACGATATCAGGCGGTGTCACGGTCAACGACGTGATCTTCCACATCGCGCAGCACGACCTGCCCTTCGGCGGCGTTGGTCCTTCGGGCATGGGCGCCTATACCGGGCCGGACGGCTTCAAGGAGTTCAGCCACGCCAAGGCCGTTTACCGCCAGCCGAAAGTCAATATTGCCAAAATTGCCGGTTTCCTGCCGCCTTATGGTTCCGCTACCGAAAAGACCATGAAACAGCAGATGAAACTCTGAAGTCAGGCGGATATGGCAGATTTCCCTTTAGCAGGGCTCAAGGTCCTGGATTTCTCGCGTGTCGTCGCGGGTCCTTATGCCACCCGGATGCTATCCGATCTCGGCGCAGAAGTATTGAAGGTGGAACCGCCGGAAGGCGATGTCACCCGGAAGCTCGCCAAGCGCGAAAGCGGGGTCAGCGGCAATTATCTGCAGCTCAATATCGGCAAACAAAATATCTGCCTCGACCTCAAAGCGGAAGGCGCGCCGGAACTGGTGAGGAAACTGGCAGCAGAGGCCGATATCGTCGTGGAGAATTTCCGCCCGGGCATCATGCACAGGTTTGGCGTTGGCTGGGACGATCTGTCCAAGGTCAATCCGCGGCTCATCATGTTGTCCATCTCCGGCTATGGCCAGAACGGGCCGGAGCGAGAAAAGGCGGCCTATGCGCCTGTCCTTCATGCCGAGACCGGTTTGATTGCACGGCAGGCCCAGATGAGTGGGGGGCATCCCACCGATATCCAGTTCGCCATGGCGGACAGTTATAGCTCGCTACACGGGATTATCGCGATCCTGTCCGCTCTGCGCACGCTCGACCAAACTGGCGAAGGCCAACATATCGACCTGGCGATGCTCAATGTCCTCCATTCAGCTGATGATTATGCGCATTTCGCGCTTGATGATATCTGGCCGAAACCGCCAGAGACGTTGGTCTGGGAAGCACCCGGGGATCGCCAGATATTGATAGTCGGCGACATGAAATGGCTGTGGCTGATGTTCTCGACCAAAGACGGCCTTGCGGATCCGACACCTAAGGGCGCGGACATTCCGACCAAGGTCAAGTTACGCCGAGAGGCCATGGAACAGCATATCCGCTCCCATGACAGTTTCGATGCGCTGACCGCGACGCTCGACCGGTTGAACCTCGCCTGGGGCGAAGTGCATCCCTTTGGCCCGGATGTCTATGATCAACCCAGCATCGAGCATCTCGGAACCATTGTTGATGTCACGGACGATGCCGGCAATGCCCGCAAGACTGTCCAATCGCCCTATCGTTTTTCAAAATCGAAAAGCGGCATCGACAGCAGCGCCAAAACAGCCAAACGCGGCGAACATAATGTCGCCGCGCTCAAAAACTGGCTGGGCCTGACAGATGAGGAAATTGCCCATCTGTCAGATACCAAGGCATTGCGTAGCGACTAAGCGTCGGCTTTGCGTGCCTGCCGGCGCTTGAATGATTTCGCGCCATTATTCCAATGCTTGGGACCGCCTTTATTGCCACCCGGTTTTCCACCGGGACGACCCTTGCGCGAACTATGCTTATTCTTCGGCGGACCGCCACGGGTTGGTTTCGCACCGTATTTCTTTGGCTTTTGACCATAGATACGGGGCGCCACTTCTTCGCGAGGCGGTTCGTCATAGCCTTCGGGCAGCGCAACCACTTCCGGTTTCACGCCAGTTAGCTTCACTACGTCACGCAGAAACTGGCGTTCGTCTGGAGCAACCATTGAGTAAGAAATACCTGAAGCGCCTGCCCGTGCAGTCCGGCCGATACGGTGGACATATTGCTCCGGCACGTTGGGCATATCAAAGTTGATCACATGGCTGACGCCATCGACATCAATACCGCGCGCGGCAATGTCGGTAGCGACCAGAATATTGATCTTGCCCTTGCGGAAATCACCCAGAGCACGTTCGCGCTGCGGCTGGCTTTTGTTGCCGTGGATCGCAGCGCTATGGATGCCGACCGCGTTCAGATTTTTCACAACCTTGTCCGCGCCATGTTTGGTCTGGGTGAAGACCAGCATATGATCCGGGTTTTCCTGGTTCACAAAATCCTTCAACAGACGCTGCTTGTCTTCCTGGTTGATATAGGTAACTCGCTGATCAACCCGCTCGGCGGTCGTCGATTGCGGTGCCACCGATACCTGAACCGGATTGGTCAGGAACCGGTCGGCCAGCTCGGAAATTGTTTTGGGCATCGTGGCCGAGAAGAACAGGCTCTGCCGCTTTTTTGGCAGCATCGGCACAATCTTTTTCAGCGGCACGATAAAGCCAAGATCGAGCATCTGGTCCGCCTCATCGAGCACCAATATTTCGACCTTGCTGAGGTCAAGACTGCGCTGATCAACTAGGTCAAGCAAACGGCCCGGAGTTGCGACGAGTACATCGACGCCGCGCTGCAAAATGCGCTTTTGCCGGTTGATCGGAACACCGCCAAAAGCAGATGTCACATACATTCCAAGACCCTTGGAATAGCCGGTCATGCTGTCGGCAATCTGGCGCGCCAGTTCCCGTGTTGGGGCGAGCACCAGCATCCGGCATTCGTTGCGGCCAGGCTTGCGCTTGTTGTTCAACAGGTGATGGATAGACGGCAGCGAGAAAGCAGCGGTCTTGCCGGTGCCAGTTTGCGCGATGCCAAGGATATCCTTGCCTTCCAGCGCTGGCGGAATGGCCTGCTGCTGAATGGGGGACGGTTTGGTATAGCCACCTTCGGCCACACGCGTTTGAATAGGTTTCGCCAGAGCGAAATCAGAAAATAATGTCAAAAATAATACCTTAAAATAAGCAGCCAGTGGGCGCAGCACGAGCAAAACTCGTGCGCGCGTTCGCCGTCGGTTAAGACGACCCGCGTGATCAGGCTGCCGGAAAATGAGAAGCAATGAAGGCGATAGGTTCGAGATAGCTCTCTATCTCTCACGCAGAACTCTCGCCAGACAGATATCTGCCTTTGCTGCAATGCAACATAGGGACTATCGTGCCGAAGTCAAGCTTTGTGATTGTTGCGCCGCCTTGATCATAACTTGCCACGGAACGACCGAAACCTGTTGATGCATCACGCAGAGTGGGTAGAGTGCTGTCTCATCCGCCGCCCTGCAAGGGATGCAGAGCGCCAGCCCAAGGGACTTTCTTATGAATAAAATCATCTTCCCAGCCTTGCTCGTTTCGATGCTCTACATCGCTCCTGCCTCTGCGCAAGAAGGAAAAGAAACTGCCGCAAAACCGGTATTGGAAATTGGCGGCGGTGGACGGCCGGTTGGCGAAGCGTGGGCCCGCAGTCCCGTTTATGCGGCCAATGGCATGGCCGCGACCGCCCATCCCTTGGCTAGCCAGGTAGCGATTGATATCCTCAAGAAAGGCGGCACCGCCGTCGATGCCGCCATTGCTGCCAATGCGGCACTTGGACTGATGGAACCCACCGGCAACGGTATTGGCGGCGATCTTTTTGCCATCATCTGGGATCCCAAAACGCAAAAGCTCTATGGTCTCAACGCTTCGGGCAAGAGCCCGATGGGCACATCCTATGATGAATTTATCGCGCAGCTTGATGGACGAAAGAGCATCCCACCTTTTGGCCCCTTACCGGTGACGGTACCCGGCACAATCGACGGCTGGTTTGAAATGCATCAACGGTTTGGCAAGCTGAGTATGGCCGATATACTCGCGCCGACGATTGACTATGCCAATGACGGTCACCCCGTTTCACCGGTTATCGGCTATTATTTCAGCCGCAATCTGAAACGCTTTGAAGAACGCCTCGACATGATCGGGGAGTTTGACAATGCCCGCGCGACCTATTTTGCGGATGGCCCGCCCAAGGAAGGCAAGATTTTCAAGAATCCGGATCTGGCCAGCACATTGACGAAAATTGCCGAAGGTGGCCGCGATGTGTTTTACAAAGGCGAAATCGCCCGGACAATGGATAGCTATTTCAAACGCATCGGTGGCAATTTGCGCTATGAGGATTTTGCAGCGCATAGTAGCAAATGGGTCGAGCCGGGCTGCGTGACCTATCGCAAGGGCTATGAATTGTGTGAACTTCCACCGAACAGCCAAGGCTTTGCAGCGCTGCAAATGGCCAATATCCTTAAGAATATCGACCTCGCGCAATATCCGCGCGGCAGCGCTGAGGTGCTGCACTATATCACCGAAGCCAAGCGACTGGCCTTTGAGGATGTCGCGCGTTTCTATGCGGATCCGGACATGTCGCCGGCCCCGCTCGATTGGCTGCTCAGTGATGCTTACGGCAAGGAGCGGTTCGCGTTGATCGATCCGGCCAAGGCGTCACCGGAATTTGGTCCGGGCGAGCCCAAGCTGGAAGGCGAAGGGGATACGACCTATCTGACGGTTGCCGACAAGGACGGCATGATGGTGTCGCTGATCCAGTCCAATTATCGCGGCATGGGCAGTGGTCTGGTTGCAGATGGTCTGGGTTTCATGTTTCAGGATCGCGGAGAGCTTTACTCGCTCGATCCCGGCCATCCCAATGTCTACGCGCCGGGTAAGCGCCCGTTCCAGACGATCATCCCGGCCTTCATGAAAAAAGACGGCAAACCTTATATGTCCTTCGGCCTGATGGGCGGCGGTATGCAACCACAGGGTCATGTGCAAGTGATGATCAACATGGTCGATTATGGCATGAATCTGCAGGAAGCGGGCGATGCTGCACGCCTCAACCATGATGGCGGACGGCAACCGACCAATGATCTGGCCGGTACGGGCGCGGACCTGCTCGGCACGCTGAATGTGGAACCGGGCATTTCAGATGCGGCAGTCGAGCAGCTCAAGGCGATGGGACACAAAGTCAAGCGGGTTGACAATGGTGTGATGTTCGGCGGCTATCAGGCGATAGTTCGCGATCCGGAAACGGGCGTCTATCATGGCGCGACCGAAATGCGGAAGGATGGCCAGGCGCTTGGTTATTAAGGCCGCTAACCGGCGTTCATAACCGCATATACACTGCCCGCCACTACCGCCATGCTGATGATAAAAGCGACGGGGCGTATTTTCACGACTGATACCGGCTCGACATCATCGCGACGGCCCGTGACCATCGGGCGAACCAGATCATTTTTCAGGACCAGCCGGTAGATGGCGACAGCGATAATATGCAAGGCGATCAGCGCCACCAAAATATCGAAGTTCAGCTCATGAAAGTCAGCGATTTCCCGGCCAGTTTTAAAACTGACCAGAATCGCCAATGGCCCGGACTCCAGGCCATCGACATCGACAGAAAAGAGACCGGTTCCGACTTGAATGGACAAAGCCGTCAACAGCGCAAAAACCGCTAACGAACCAACCGGACTATGTCCAAAGGAAGGGTTGTTACGACGCACAAACAGGTCACGGACATAGGCTGAGAGCGACCCCAGTCGTTTGATCATCGGCACAAAGCGAGCCGTCCATGTACCCACAAAGCCCCAGATCAGACGAAACAGCACAAGAGCAAACATGGTCAGGCCCAGCCGTCGGTGCCAGTCCATCATCCCTTCTTCGGCGGTCCACCACATCAGCGGGATGAGGAGGACGATCAGCCAGTGAAACAGGCGGATCGTCCAGTCCCAAACGAGTGTCTGCGCCGTATCAGCGGTCATCGCAAGCTAGTCGTCCAGACGATAGTCGTCATGACAGGCCTTGCAGGTGCCGCCAGTTGCTTTGAACGCCTCACCAATGGCTGCCATATCGCCGCCCTGCGCAGCGGTGTTCAGATTGGCGGCTGCTTCCTGCATGTTTCCGACCTTCTCTTGGAAGTCTGTCATATTTTCCCAGATAACAGGAAGCGCATCTGTTTCGACACCGGACTCAGGGCCACTGCCTTCCGGCCACCAGTCCGCCATACCTTGTGTTGCCTCTGGAACCGCAGCGGCGGCTTCCTGGATGATGGCAATATCGGGGCTACTGGCTTTCAGTTGATCACTAATCGCCTTGAAAGCATCGCCCACTTTTTCGAGCTGACCCTGCCGTGCTTCAATCTGTTCCTTGATCGTCATGCCGTTGGGTAATTGCACGGTGGCCGCTTCACCCGAGGCTTCTGACGCAGCTTCGGATCCGCCACTTTCTCCACATGCACTGAGCAACATCATCGTTGCGATAGCCGGAGCTACAATCTTTACCCTAAGCGTTTTCATCAAGGCCTCCATATCTTTTGAGCTTCCCGAGGAATGTCGAGATTAGAAGGAATTACAGGAAAACCGCCAATCTGGCCAGTCCCCATAAAAACAATAATACCAAGGATAATTACTAATAGGAGCGCGGCAAGTCCAAGACATGTTCCGCAAGGTAAGACAGGATCAGGTTCGTGGAGATCGGTGCAATTTGGTAGAGCCGGGTCTCACGCCATTTGCGTTCGATGTCATAATCCTCGGCGAAAGCGAAGCCGCCATGGGTTTGCATACAAGCCTCGCCAGCCGCCCATGAGGCTTCAGATGCCAGCATTTTCGCCATATTCGCTTCTGCGGCCATTGATTCTCCGGCTTCGAACATCGCCGCTGCCTTGCGCACCATAAGATCCGCCGCTTCAGTTTGCGCATAGCTGCGGGCGATGGGGAACTGGACGCCCTGGTTTTGACCTATGGGGCGATCAAACACCTCTCGCTCACTGGCATAATGTGACGCCTTTTTGGTAAACCAGCGCGCATCACCGATACATTCAGCCGCGATCAGAACCCGTTCTGCATTCATGCCGTTGAGAATATAGCGCAGCCCCTTGCCTTCCTCGCCGATGATATTGGCCGCAGGCACGCGTAGATCGTCAAAATAAACCTCAGTCGTGCTGTGATTGATCATCGTACGGATGGGTTTAATGGTGAGGCCGTTGCCAACCGCCTCACGCATATCGACGATGAATACCGACAGACCATCCGTCCGTTTCTGCACCTGATCTTGCGGTGTCGTGCGGGCGAGCAGGACCATTAGATCGCTATATTCCGCGCGGCTGGTCCATACCTTTTGACCGTTGATTACATAGTGGTCACCATCGCGAACTGCGGAGGTTTTGAGACCTAAGGTATTGGTTCCGCTGCCCGGCTCGGTCACGCCGAAGGCTTGTAGGCGTAGTTCACCAGTCGCGATTTTGGGGAGATATTGCTGCTTTTGCGCTTCGTTACCATCGCGTAAGATCGTGCCCATAATATACATTTGAGCATGGCACGCGCTAGCGTTGCAGCCGCTGCTGTGAATTTCTTCCAGGATTGCCGCGGCGGCCGACAAACCAAGCCCGCTTCCGCCATATTCCTCAGGGATCAGCGCAGCAAGAAAGCCAGCCTTTGTGAGAGCATCGACAAATTCTCCGGGATAGGCGCACTCCCGATCTTTCTCCCGCCAATAACGGCCAGGGAAATCGCTGCACAAGGCGCGCACGGCTTCGCGCATTTGCGCTATTTCTGGCGTATCATTCCACATCAGAGCCGCTCCGCATGCCAGCGCAAATGATCATCCATGAATGTCGAGATCGTGAAATAACTATGATCATATCCTTCGCGCATATTCAGCGTCAGAGGGATAGCCGCCCGTTCACATGCCGCCACTAACAAATTTGGTTTAAGCTGCTCTTCGAGAAACTGATCTGCCGTGCCTTGATCGACAAGAATATCCGCAACCCGCGCGCCGTCTTCAATTAGCGCACAAGCATCATAGTCTCGCCAAACGTTCTGATCGGCACCGAGATATCCACCCAGCGCTTTGTGTCCCCATGGACAATTTAGCGGGGAAACAATCGGTGCAAAGGCCGAGACACTTTTGAAACGATCAGGATTGCGCAGCGCAATGGTGAGAGCTCCATGGCCGCCCATGCTATGACCAAATATGCCCTGCCGCTTCATGTCCGTCGGAAATGCTTCAGCGATCAAAGCGGGCAATTCCTGCTCAATATAGCTGCGCATCCGGAAGTTGGTTGACCAAGGCTGCTCCGTCGCATCAACGTAGAAACCTGCGCCTTGTCCCATATCATAGGCTTCATCGTCCGGCAGAGCATCACTGCGTGGTGACGTATCGGGGCAGACAATGATCAGTCCCAATTCCTTCGCTAACCTTCGATATTCGCCCTTATCCATCACATTAGCATGGGTGCAGGTCAGACCGGATAAATACCAGAGCACAGGCAGCGCCGCGCCATCCTCATACTCGGGCACAAAAACAGCGAAAGTCATATCTGTTTTGGTTTCGGCGGAGGCATGGGAATAAACCCCCTGCACTCCGCCAAATGCTCTGTTTTCAGATATTGTTTTTAGTGCACTCATCCGGGTCGATACATAGCGCATAATTTATGGCCGTCGGGGTCGCGCACATAGGATAGATGCATCTGACCCATCGTCGAATCCCTTGGTCCCGGAGGATCTTCAATTGACGTCGCACCATTATCAACCGCAACATCATGGAATTCTTTTACCTGTTCCGGTGAAGAGCAGGCGAAACCGATTGTAGCGCCGTTGGCGACAGTAGCAGACTGACCGTCAATCGGCTGGCTGACGCTGAAAATATTACCGTTGTGGATATAGAAAAGTCGGGTCGTCCCATCTTCTTTGACGTCCACCATCGGTTCACCAGCACCCAGCGTGGCAAGCACCGCGTTGTAAAATGACTTTGATCTTTCAATGTCATTAGAACCCACCATGACGTGACTGAACATAACTCTCTCCTTTATTGAATTTCTTAAAAAACTACGACGCTTCGGATACTTTCACCTGCATGCATCAGGTCAAAGCCCTGGTTGATTTCTTCGAGCGTCAACGTGTGTGTGATCATCGGATCAATCTCGATCTTGCCGTTCACATACCAGTCCACGATTTTCGGAACATCCGTCCGCCCGCGGGCACCGCCAAAGGCCGTACCCTTCCAGACGCGGCCGGTAACCAACTGAAATGGCCGGGTGGTGATCTCCTTGCCTGCTTCGGCTACGCCAATGATGATGCTCTCGCCCCAGCCGCGGTGACAGGCCTCAAGCGCTTGGCGCATCACATCGGTGTTACCAGTGCAATCAAAAGTATAATCGGCGCCGCCATCGGTCAAAGCGACAAGATGTTCGACTATGTTCCCGCTGACATCTTTGGGATTAACGAAATGGGTCATGCCAAATTTGCGACCCCATTCTTCCTTGTCGGCGTTTAAATCGACGCCAATAATCTTGTCCGCCCCGACCATCCGGGCACCCTGAATAACGTTCAGGCCAATGCCGCCGAGACCGAAAACGATCACATTCGCGCCGGGTTCCACCTTCGCTGTGTTGGTGACTGCGCCAACGCCGGTGGTTACACCGCAACCGATATAACAGCTCTTGTCAAATGGTGCATCGGTACGAATTTTGGCCACGGCAATTTCAGGCAGCACGATGAAATTGGAAAAAGTGGAACATCCCATATAATGATAAATCGCCTCGCCCTTATAGGACATCCGGCTAGTCCCATCAGGCATGAGGCCCTGTCCCTGTGTCGACCGGATTGCTGTACACAGGTTGGTCTTGCCGGAGAGACAGGATTTACATTGCCGGCATTCCGGAGTGTAAAGCGGGATCACATGATCATCTGGTGCAACCGATGTCACACCGGCACCCACTTCGCGGACTATGCCAGCCCCTTCATGGCCCAATACACTGGGGAATTTTCCCTCGCTATCGAGCCCATCTAGCGTGTAGGCGTCCGTATGACAGATGCCGGTCGCCATGATCTCGACCAGCACTTCACCTGCCTTTGGACCTTCCAGATCCAGCTCGACAATTTCCAGCGGTTTCTTGGCTTCAAAGGCAACGGCAGCGCGGGTTTTCATAAGGCGGTGTTTCCTGACAGTTTGGTCTGCCTGCAACCTTATCTTATCATCGCGTGCAATCAACCGGATTCAAGCGTTCCATCATATTATCAGGCCGACCAATTTCTATTCCGGCAAACGGTAAAAATTGGCCAGCCGGTCCAACGCAATTTTTAGGACCAGCTTTCCTGACCGTGCGGGCCAACCGAGATTTTTTTCCGCCGCAGGAACCCCTTCCCCGGCGCAGATTATCCGCCAGGCAATATCGGATAAATCGGTACCGAGATGCGCGATGGCATTATCAAATCGCTGCCTGGCCGCAATTTGCGCTTCGGTCGCATTCAGCATTTCCGCCGCAGCGCGTCGCCCTCCGGTAGGCGGCACCATGTTCCAACTCATGGTGGTATTGGGCGGCAAATTGGCCCGCTCCCAGTCTGCCCGCAGTTTCTCACCGCCATCAAACTGGCGATCCGTTAGATGTCCCCTTGCATGAAGCCAAGCCAAAGGTGATTCCGACAGGTTAACCGTCACGCTGCGTGCCGGACGTTTTCGGGCACCAGCGTTGGCGCAATCCCTGCCATCTTGGGGCAAAGGCCGTTCCGCCAATATACGAGGGTCTTTCAATTTATCTGTTCTGATTGATGGCAAGATACGCTCCTTCTCAAATGATTTGGATATCCCTTGCCATTTTGGAGAATATGTAGGAAAGAAGAAACCATATAGGTTTTATTTTGCCAACTGGAGTCAACCATGATTAGCCGCATAAGAGATGTTCGCAAAGCCAAGGGTTTGACGCTCGATGATATCGCAAAACGCTGCGAGCCGCCTACAACTGCGCAAACCATCGGCCGGCTCGAAACCGGAATGCGAACACTGTCGCTAGCGTGGCTTAACCGGATCGCGGATGCGCTTGGCGTTGACAGTGCGGAATTGCTCGCGCTTCCCGATCAGGATGAATTGCCGGTAGCGGCGATACTGGATCACAAGGGCGCTCATGCCCTTAGGAAGACCGAAACTATTTTACAGCCGACGATAGAGGCAGATATGGTCGCTCTGCGTGTCAAAAGCAGCATAGGTGACTATCGCTCCGGTGATGATGTCTGGCTGTCACGCCGGGTCCCGGATCAATATGGCGCCGCCCTGAACCGCGATATATTGGTGCCGCGTCCTGCTGGACGCTTTCTTTTCGGCCGCCTGATCGGCCGAGAAGGCGATATGATCCAGATTTTACCGCTGGGCAGCGGTGCAAGGCAACAAGTCGTCAAAGATCCGGAATGGATTGGTGTCGCCGTTAGGCTGGTAAGAGCGCTTTAAGGGCTCTCCGCTAAGGCAATCCGATGCCCCGCCCGCTCAACATATTAACGCTATCGACATTGTTCCCCAATGCGGCCTCGCCCAATTTCGGGATATTTGTCGAACGGCAAACAGCAGAGTTGGCGAGCAGAGCCGAAGCCGATGTCACGATCATCAACCCCATCGGGATCCCGCCACTGCCACTACGAAGTCTTCCGCCCTATCGCGCGCTTGCGGATCTGCCAGAGCACGAACACTGGCACGGGCTTAATGTCCATCGCCCTCGTTTCCGCCTGATCCCAAAAATTGGTGGCTCCAAAAATCCGGAGCGGATTGCAAAAGCCATCATGCCGCTGGTCAGGAAGCTGCATCATGCAAAACCGTTTGACCTGATTGATACGGAGTTTTTCTATCCGGATGGCCCTGCGGCAATGCGCCTGTCTAACGAGCTTCACATTCCTTTTACCGTGAAGGCGCGCGGGGCGGATATCCACCATTGGGGAAGTAATGCCAGATGCCTGTCACAGATATTGCAAGCAGCTGACAACGCTTCCGGCTTGCTAGCAGTGTCCAAAGCACTGAAACAGGATATGGTCGAGCTTGGCATGGAGGGTGACAAGATATCGGTCCACTATACCGGTCTTGATTCTAAGAAATTCGTACCAGTTGACCGCGCTGCGATGAAGAAGGAACTGGATATTCCTGGGCCATTGTTCATCTGCGTTGGCGCGCTCATTCAGAGGAAGAACCAAGCGCTGGTGATTGAGGCAATGCAGTCTTTCCCCAATGCCACTTTGATGCTTGCAGGCAAAGGCGAGGAAGAAAAGGCTTATCGGGCACTAATAGACAAGTTAGGTGTGCAAGACCGCGTTCGCTTCCTGGGCAATGTTCCGCACGATGAGTTACCGGGATTGATCGCAGCGGCCGACATTTCTATTCTGCCGTCAAAGTCCGAAGGGCTGGCCAATGCTTGGGTAGAAGCTCTATCCTGCGGCACACCGATCATCATCAGCGAGGCTGGTGGAGCGCGGGAACTGGTGCGATCAGATACTGCGGGGCGGATTGTGAAACAAAATAGCTCGGCAATTGCCGACGCTATCAAAGCCATTTTGACTCAGCCACCGGCACCGAGTGATGTACGCGCTAGCGTCAGTCAATTCAGCTGGGAAAATAACGGCGATGCGTTGGTAAAGCTGTTCCTGGAGATTGTCGGCCGTTAACCGAGCGGCATGAACGCGCCGATAATCCAGCGCTCTTCTGCCCGCAACACGCCCCAGGCCCGCGCCGCCGCTCGGCTATCCATGACTTCAATACCCAGTTTCGCGGTATCTGCAGCCCGGCGAAAAGCCGCTGGTGGCTGCTCCATCTTTGTACCGCTACCAAAAAGCAGAAACTCGGGATTTGGCGATAGGTTCAGAGCAGCCATAATCTCCTTCAGATTCAGCTCATCGCGTGCGGGCGCGGCCCAGGGCAGCGCCTGTTCCGGCGAAAGCAACAAGCCATTGTCAAACCGCCGGTCTCCAATTTTAAAGCCATTGGGAGTAAAACCGGTGACAACCGGCCCGGCAAATTCAACATCTCGCCTGAGCTCAACCATCAGCCTTCAACAATCAACCGACTTCTTCAGGCCCACCGATTTTTTCAGCCTGCCCACCGGCAGCTTCCGGTGGCACGAAACTATCAGGTCCGACTTTCAGCCAAATCAATATGGGCGCAGCCATATAAACCGAAGAATAAGTACCAATGAACACGCCCAGGAACATTGCCGTTGCAAAACCGAAAATCACATCCGGTCCCCAGACAATCAAGGCGATTAGGGCGACCAACATCGTCAAACTGGTCATCACCGTGCGCGCTAATGTTTCGTTGACCGATAGATCCAGCAACGCAATAATATCCATCTTGCGATATTTCTTCAGATTCTCCCTGATCCGGTCATAAACCACAATCGTATCGTTTAACGAATAGCCAATAATGGTGAGCAACGCCGCCACGATATTGAGGTTGAACTCGAGCTGTGTGAGCGCGAAAAAGCCGAAAGTCAGGGCGACATCGTGAAACAGGGCAAACAGCGCACCTGCACCAAATTGCCATTCAAACCGGATCCAGATGTACAACGTAATCGCCAGCATCGCACCAACCAGAGACCAGACACCTTTGGATAGCAACTCCTCCGATACCTTGCCAGAAACAGAGTCCACCCCATCAATACGAACGTCAGGATAATCAGCTTTCAACATGCCAGTGATTTCATCAGCCATTGTATTGGCTAGTTCCGGATCCTGATCGGCCCCTGTCGGCAGCTTCATGCGGATCGAAACCTCATTGGGCTCGCCAAAGCGCTGGATTGTCGGGTCACCGTAACCAAGCGCGCCAACCTTCTCCCTTAGCTCCGTAATTGGTGCATCGGCAGTCTGCGTAAAGGTTGTACGGATCATCTGCCCGCCGACGAAATCAACGCCAAAATTCAAGCCTCTTTGAGCGACCAATGCCATTGAGCCGATAATCATCAAGATGCTTATGGCAACGGCAATATTCCGCCATTTAAGGAATGCGATATTGGTATTATCGGGAACGAGTTTGAGAAGTTTCATGACCATTCCCTCCTATATAACCAGCTCTTGTGGACGGGTACGACGCAACCACAGTGCGACCAGCATCCGTGTCACGACAACAGCGGTAAAGACCGATGTAACAATTCCGATAATCAGAACCACGGCAAAACCGCGAACCGGACCGGAACCGAAAATAAACAGCAACAAGCCAGCGATGACGTTAGTGATGTTGGCGTCAAAAATCGCTCTAGAGGCTTCTTTGTAACCAACCTCGACCGCTTGCACCACGCGTCTGCCGCGCCGTCTTTCTTCGCGTATTCGTTCATTGATCAGCACATTCGCATCGACGGCCGAGCCGACGGTCAGAATGAAACCGGCAATTCCCGGCAATGTTAGAGTTGCATTGAAAATCGCCATGACTCCGAGGATCAGGAAGAGGTTCAGCGCCAGTGCAAAATTAGCATAAAAACCAAAGCGACCATAAGTAACGACCATGAATGCCAGCACCGCCGCTGTACCAATAATAGCGGCAATCATGCCCTTGCGGATGGAATCGGCACCAAGATCGGGGCCAACCGTCCGTTCTTCCACGACCTGCAGCTCAACTGGCAGGGCGCCCGAGCGCAGAGCGATAGAAAGCTGGTTCGCTTCTTCAACAGTAAAATTGCCGGAGATCTGGGCTGAGCCACCCAAAATCGGTTCATTGATATTTGGCGCAGAAAGAACCACGCCATCCAATATAATGGCAAAGGGGCGACCGACATTATTTTGGGTCAGCCGGGCGAATTTTGCTCCGCCTTCGGTGTCGAATGTAATGTTCACAACCGGTGCATTCGTATCCGGATCAAATCCCTGTCCGGCATCGGTCAACTTGTCGCCGGAAATACCGCCAAGACGCTTTACCGCAATATTTGGCAGACCCGAGGGATTGTCCGGATAAGGGAAAACCTGGCTACCGACCGGCGCACGCCCTTCGGCGATGGCGTTGGGATCAGCTTCGAAATCAACCAGTTTAAATTCCAATTTGGCAGTTTTGCCAAGTAGCTCCTTCAAAGCCTCCGGATCCTCGAGACCAGGCACCTGAACAACGATCCGTGTATCGCCTTGCCGGATGATAGTGGGCTCGCGTGTACCCATTTCATCGATACGCCGCCGGATCACGTCAGTTGCAGTATCCATTGCGTTATCGACGGCATTTTCAAGCCCGGCAGATGTTGGAGAGACAACGAAGCGTGTATCATCACGTACTTCAATATCCCAGTCTCGCTGACCCGTCAGGCCAGCACCAGTAGTCAGCGGCTCCAAGACATCGCGTGCGGCGTCGACTTGTGTGGAATCGCGTACCATGAAAGAGAGCACGCCATCCCTTCTTGAAATATCACCGATATTGATGCGGGGATTAGCGCGGCGCATTTCGGCCCGAACGGACTCTTCCATTGTCTGCAAGCGGGTTTCCGCCACGTCGGCAGGTTCCGCCTCCAAGAGAATATGGCTGCCACCGGATAAATCGAGACCGAGATTGATGGTTTCATCCGGCAGGAAAGTTGGCCAATATTTATGACTTTCGCCAAAAAACAGGCTGGGAAGTGACATCAAAACGCCAAAAGCCAGCAGCAAAGATATGGAAATGACTTTCCAGCGCGGGAAATCTAACATCGTAAAATTATCCGTTCCCTAAACAGGTTCAATCGTTGGCTGGTTTGCCGCTACCACGTGGCACCACGTCAGATAACGTAGCCTTAACCGCTTTAACGCGAATACCTTTGGCGATCTCAACCTCAACATATTCGTCATCGACTTTCATCGCCTTGCCAACCAGACCGCCACCGGTAATGACTTCATCATTTTTCTGAACAGCGGAGATTTTACTCTGATGCTCTTTCATCTTCTTTTGCTGTGGACGGATCAGCAGAAAATAGAAAACGGCAAAAATCAGGACTAACGGCATAATTGAAACAAGAAATCCACCCGCTCCGCCGGAAGCTGCCTGTGCCGTGATTAGTAGTGAAGTCATATCATTATCCCCAATGTAACAGCCCTATTCCCAGGCTGGTTGACCGCCATTATTGTTTGCACAAAATGCCGGACATCAATGCTGCGCGCGCCTATCATGCACCCCCAGTGAAAGCAATCTTTAGCTATGCCAAAACAATCAAATTGGACAGCTGATAAAATACCAACCGTAGATGGGAGCAGCAATCCGGGAGATCAAGTGTGCCAAACATAAAGGGTCAAATCCTATGCCCAAAAAACTTGCCAAGGATGCAGGACCACCATATACGCGCTGGCTCGGTCGGCAACGCCGCACTGACGGTCGGGACGTAGCGCAGCCTGGTAGCGCATCACACTGGGGGTGTGGGGGTCGGAGGTTCGAATCCTCTCGTCCCGACCAATTTCAAAGATTTACCGGTTTTGGCTTGATTCGGAAGCTGGTGCACATTGATCATGATGTCTATGGAATGACTGTAGCTTCATCTGGGACGCCATGATCATGACCACCAAAACAAACAACAACACATCAAATGAAATGCAGACGCTGGAGCTGTTGGAGTCACGGTTGCGATGGCTGTCTTCGTGGACCGTCCACAATGCCAATCATATCCGCGAAAAGCGTGACGGGCTTAAAGTCGGTGGCCATCAAGCGAGTTGCTCCTCCATGACAGCGATCATGGCCGCGCTCTATTTTCATGCGCTGAGGCCGCAAGACAAAGTTGCGGTGAAACCGCATGCCGGCCCCGTCCTCCATGCCATTCACTATTTGCTCGGCAATCAGACACAGGAAAAGCTGGAACGCTTTCGCGGTCTCGGCGGTGTTCAAAGTTACCCATCGCGAACCAAAGACAGCATTCCGGTTGACTTTTCGACGGGATCGGTCGGCCTCGGCGTCGCGGTAACCGCCTTTTCCAGTTTGATGCAGGACTATCTGATCGCCCATGGGCAACTGGAAGAAAGCGATGCCGGCCGGATGATCGCCTTGATGGGTGATGCCGAGCTGGACGAAGGCAATATCTATGAATGCCTGATCGAAGCTTATAAACATGACATTAGAAACTGCTGGTGGGTGGTGGATTATAACCGGCAATCACTGGACAGCACGACAGCAGACCGGATGTTCCGCCGTTTTGACGATATTTTCGAAACCTGCGGCTGGCGTGTGGTAACCTTAAAATACGGCAAGCGGCAGCAGGCGGCGTTCAACAAACCCGGTGGCAAGACACTGGAACAATGGATCGAGAATTGCCCCAATGCCGATTTTGCCGCGCTTACATATCAAGGCGGCAAGGCATGGCGCAAACGGCTAGTCAAAGATATCGGCAACAAGCCCAATGTGAAAAAGCTGCTCGCCGGTTTCGATGATGATACCCTCGCCGATCTGATGACCAATCTCGGCGGCCATTGTGTCGAAACGCTGTCAGACGCCTTTGATGCCTGCGATGACGACCGACCAACCTTGTTCATTGCCTATACCGTCAAGGGATTTGGTCTGCCTTTGGCTGGCCACAAGGACAATCATTCCGGCATGATGAACCCGACGCAAATGGATGGTTATCGCAAAAGCCTCGGGATCAAAAAAGGTTCGGAATGGGAAGCTTATGGCGGCATGGGCGACAATGCGGCGGCACAGTTGAAGGCCTTCGTCGAGGACAGTGCATTGGCGCGGCACAGACCGGAGGCGACGGCCCCGACAGTCGCCATCCCGGAGCGTTTTGCGGTGCCCGCTGGTGATGAACAGTCAACCCAGGCTGCGTTCGGCAAAATTCTTTTGAATCTAGCCAAATCGGGGGAAGAAATTGGTAACCGGATCGTCACCACGGCTCCCGACGTTACCCAGACAACCAATCTGGGTGCCTTTGTGAACCAGCGCGGCCTGTTTCGGCGGCAGGAAGTGGCTGACGTTTTCCAACAGGCCCAAATTCCGTCTGCACAAAAATGGTCAGCGCATGGCGCAGGTCAGCATATCGAATTGGGCATAGCGGAGAATAATTTCTTCCTCATGCTTACATCGATGGGACTGACGGCACCTCATTTCGGAACCCGGCTACTACCGGTGGGAACGGTCTATGATCCCTTCATTGCCCGCGGCCTCGATGCACTTAACTATGGCTGTTATCAGGATGCACGCTTTCTTCTCGTAGGCACTCCGTCCGGCCTCACGCTAGGGCCGGAAGGCGGTGCCCATCAATCGATCAACACGCCATTGATCGGGATGGGACAGCCCGGCCTGGTCTATTTTGAACCGGCTTGGGCCGATGAAGTGGCGTTGATGATGCGCTGGGCCTTTGATCATATGCAACAGAAAGACGGTAGCTCCACCTACTTACGTCTCAGCACGCGATCAATTGCACAGATTGAACGGGACAATGATGATTGGGAAGCCGATGCGCTCAAAGGCGCCTATTGGTTACGCAAACCCGCAAAAGGGGCCGAAGCAGCCATAGCCTTTACAGGAGCTATCGCGCCAGAGGTCCTGCAAGCTTATGACAGTCTGGTCACAGATATTCCCGGGCTGGGATTGATGAACGTAACGTCGCCGGACTTGCTGCACCGCGGATGGTCAGAACAGCGTGCTTCTCGATGGGAGGGCAGGGATGATAGTCCGTGCCATGCCAAACGCTTGCTGGATCAATTATCCCCTGATGCAGGCCTGATAACGGTTCTCGACGGCTCTCCGTCGACTTTGTCCTGGCTAGGCGCCGTAAATGGGATGAAGGTCAGCCCGCTCGGTACGGATCGGTTTGGTCAAACGGGAGATCTGCCGGACCTTTACAACGCCTACCGGATAAACGAGAGCGCGATTATTGACGCAGCGGCAGAGCTCTTTCTGGCTTAGACGGCTGTTTGTCGTGCCATTATCTTGCTGACCCGATTACCTTCTCGCTGGCTTTGTTCTTCTCCAACTCCGCCGGATCAAACCATACAGGCTTCAGCTTCTTGTCCACAAATAGCTGCATCTGGTCTGTATAGTGCGGACTATCGGGACGGGTTGTCGCGGCCCCAAACGGCTGGATCGAACGGGACGTGACAGCCCCTGCCTTGTCCCATTCAACAAACATGATGAAACTGTCGCCATGGCGCACCGACAGACGGCCGTCGTCATCAATGTCCCACAAAGTAGACGCACGGATGGTGTCATTGCCACCATCAATGGGAAGGTCGACGTCGCCTTGCCGCAGGCGCAGGACCTCGAGCATGGGCGGGTCGATGCGATCGAAATATTGGTTCAGATGGTCGACCGTCTCCTGCAAGATTTCCCGGGGATCAGGGACTTCACCGCGTTGATAATGCGCCTTGTTTGCCGGACGCAGTGCTTTTAGCGCCAGAGCGTCGGCAGGTCCCTTGCCATCAAGGTCCCAGTCCCATTTGGCGAGCAAGGCTTGGGCCTTGGCAAGTTCGGGATCGTCTTTCAGGTCCAGTGCGGCAATCTTGTCGAGCCAATCCTTGGCGTAGCCAGCCCGAACATAGGCGGTATCGTACTTGATCCGGCGGATTTCCTCTTCGCCGATCTTGCCATTGGCTTCCAACAACTCAATCGAGCGGCGCGACCGGTTCGTCTGGTCATCCTCGATCCCCATCAGCGGAGAAAAGGTTTCCGGGTTCAGTTCATCGCCTGGTCCGGCCGCGACATAGGGTGTATTGTTCGCGTTCATGACATAGCCGGAACCTGGATTGATCAACGCCGGAACCCGCGTGAACGGCAAACTATTCTGCCAGACCGCATTGGGATTATCGCCGGGTAAAACGGTGCGCCAATCAAAGCCGGGCGCGCGATCGGGGAACATGGCGTTGTAGAACATTCCGATGTTACCCTTGGCATCGGCATAGATGAAATTGGTCGCCGGCACGCCCTGTCCAGCCATTGCCGCTTGCCACTCATCAAAATCCTGCGCCTTGTTGATGCGATAATATTGGGTCAGCATGTCGAGTTGATCCATGCCCGCATAGCGCAGCGCATAGGCGCCGTTACCGTTGATGATTGCCGGACCATGGACCGACCGGTAGATCATCTGCGGATACGGAATTACGAACGGGCCATATTTGATTTTCAACCAGACTCGCTTTTTCTCCAGCGGCAACCATTCGCCATCAAATTTATAGGCATTGCCCTTTTCATTGAGCGTAAGCTTGTAGATATCAATGAGATCGGGCCGGTTGACCGTATTGGTCCAGCCCAGATTCTTGTTATGCCCCAGAAACGGGAACGGTGATCCCGGGAAATTGGCCCCCGCAAAGTCCCAACCTTCATCGCTATGCACAACCAGTTCATACCATGCGACGTTACCGCGCAAAGGCTGATGCGAGTTAGAAATCAACCGGGTTTTCTCATCGGTCGAACGCTCCGGTGCAATCGCATAAGCATTGGATCCATTTTCATCAGGATCCGGACCGACCGGCGTAATTATCTTGTCCTCGCTCAGGGGGTGAACGGTGCGATTTTCAATCGGCACAGCCAGACTTGGACCACCCTCCCGGCGCAGAGCTTTACCCTCGGTTAGTGCTTGTATAGGGCCATTGAGTCCAAAGAAAAACGGGGAGCGTAATGCGAAACCAGCGGCAATATCACGGCCATTGACCGGGAATAGCTTGGACAAGCTGACCTCATCCGGATGCTCTTCAGCATAAGCATTCAGGCCCGAAGCATAGCCGTCCAGCACTGCGCGTACATCCTCTGGCAGATCGTCATATTTGCGCTTCACCGTACCATCGACATCAAGTAGCGCCGCGACAAAATCAATCGGCGCACCATCCGCACCGTTAAGTGTTGCGAGGCGCCCGCGGGTCATCGCGGTAACCTCTTGCAGCGTTATGAAATCATCCTCGGCATGAGCATATGCAACGCCATAAGCGACATCGGCATCGGTCTTGCCGAAAATATGCGGCACGCCGAAATTATCGCGAACGATACGCGCTTCATAATCTTTTTTGGGCGGTGGAGATGCAGGTGAGACGCTCATCGGTTCCCAAACCGCCAGCGCGATGGCAACCAGTAAAATCAGGATCAACAATCCTATTCCAATTCGCCTGATCACCTTCATTTCATTTCCTTTTTCTATGGCAATCGACCTTGCCCTTTGCATCGTTCTTGCGCAATGTTGTGACATTGGTCAACCGGGTAGCCTCCCCATCGTCAAAGCCACAAAGGATAACTCATGCCGAAATCAAAAATCTCTCGCCTTGCCATGTTCTCAGCTCTGTCCACTCTCGCATTTGCCGCCCCGACATCGGCACAATCTGTAGTTGGATCCGGTGTTCCGGCTAGTACCGTTTCCAACAGCGCCGAACGTCCAATTGCCTTTGCTGATCAGGCCCCTGCCGATGCCGGCTTAATCATTCTAATGCAAAGCGCCGAGTTGCCGGATATTCCGGCCCTTTCCCCCGCTGAACGCAGCGCCGTAGAAGCAGCTATAGCCTCCGCCGAGTTCAAGGGAAAAACCGGCACCAACTTAAAACTGCGCGGCATTGGCAATCGTCCGCTTATCATGCTCGCTGGAGCAGCCCAACCGGATAAAGCGGGGCCGGAAGATGCAGGACTGGACTGGAAGTCAGCCGCTGGTAGCGCAGTGCAAAAACTGATGAAGGAAGGTTCGGAGCTGGCGATTGTCGGGTCTCCAGACGCCGCCGCAATGGCTGAAGCTGCACTTGGCTTGGACCTCGGTCAATATCGTTTTGATCGTTATCAGACAGATGTCGAAACAGCACCCGCCGCGCAGAGCGTTACAATAGCCGGCCCATCAGCGTCGGCAGCTCAAGCTCTGTGGAACAATCGTTACAAACATCTTGCGGACAGTGTTAGAATGGTCCGTGACCTGCAGAGCGAACCGGCCAATACGCTTTATCCGCAAAGCTTTGTTGATCGGGTGAACGCGGCGTTCAAGGGCGTCCCCAATATCCGCATCGAAGTTCTGGACGAAGCGGCGATGCGCAAGATGAATATGGGAGCAATTGTCGGCGTGGGTCAGGGCAGCCCGCGCGGTTCACGGATGATGGTGGTTAGCTATACAGGCGGAACCGGCGCGCCACTGGCTTTGGCTGGCAAAGGGATTACCTTTGACACGGGCGGCATCTCGATCAAGCCAAACAAGGGCATGTGGGCGATGAAGGCCGACATGTCGGGAGCCGCCGCCGTGATGGGTACGGCATTGTCGCTGGCCAAGAGCCGTGCACCAGTTAACATTGTAGCAGTAGCAGCGCTGGCCGAAAATATGCCCGGTGCCAATGCCCAGCGCCCCGGTGATGTGGTGCGAACCTATGGCGGAAAGACCATCGAAATCCTCAGCACGGATGCGGAGGGCCGGTTGGTGCTCGCCGATGCCGTGCAATATGTAGCAGATCGCTACAAGCCATTTGCGCTGGTTGATATCGCAACCTTGACCGGATCAGTTGGACGCGCGGTGGGCGATCAATATGCCGGGCTATTTGCGCGGGAGGATGAGATTGCTGATCGCCTGTTGAAAGCTGCTGAGGATAGCGGCGAACACCTATGGCGGCTGCCTCTGCATCCCGCTTATGCCAAGGCCATCCGTTCGGATATTGCCGATGTAAAAAATTCGGGTGTCACAGACGCGCCAGGCGCGAGTGCCGGGGCTCATTTTATCGGTTATTTTATCGATGAATCAATGCCTTGGGCTCATCTGGATATTGCCGGTGTCGACTGGAACAATTCCGCAAAGCCGCTGACGCCAAAAGGGGCATCCGGCTTTGGCGTCCGCTTGCTCGATCAACTGGCACGCGACTGGACCGCCAAATAAGCTTTTGTAACAATTATTTGTCCCGCTCCCTTGTGTGATAAAAACATCACTCCATATCTGGAGAGAACCAGAAACGAGGGAACGGGACAATGAATCTCGAGAAATTTACCGACCGCGCCAAAGGCTTTTTGCAATCCGCCCAGACGGTAGCGATCCGCATGAACCACCAGCAGATCACTGCAGCACATCTGTTGAAGGCGCTGCTTGAAGATGATCAGGGCATGGCGGCTGGTCTGATTGCAAAAACAGGCGGCAATGCCAAGCAGGCACATCTCGACATAGATGATGTGCTGGCGAAAATCCCGGCGGTATCCGGCAGCGGCGCACAGCAGACACCGGGCCTGAACAATGATGCGGTGCGAGTACTGGATCAGGCCGAGCAGGTTGCCGAGAAAGCGGGTGACAGCTTTGTCACTGTCGAGCGGCTATTGCTGGCTCTGACCCTGTCCAAAGACACCGCAGCGGGAAAAGCCCTCACCAATGCAGGTGTGACACCAGATGCACTGAACAGCGCGATCAACGAGCTGCGCGGCGGGCGCACAGCGGACACGGCTTCAGCCGAAGATCGTTACGAAGCAATGAAGAAATTTGCACGCGACCTGACCGAAGCAGCCCGCGAAGGCAAGATGGATCCAGTCATCGGCCGGGATGAGGAAATCCGTCGTACCATTCAGATTTTGGCGCGTCGAACCAAGAATAATCCTGTACTGATCGGCGAACCGGGTGTGGGTAAAACCGCTATCGCCGAGGGATTAGCACTGCGCATTGCCAATGGCGATGTCCCAGACAGCCTAAAGGATCGGCGATTGATGGCACTCGATATGGGTTCGCTGATTGCAGGCGCGAAATACCGAGGCGAATTTGAAGAACGGCTTAAAGGTGTCCTCGACGAAGTGCGAGGGGCTGATGGTGAAATCATATTGTTCATTGACGAGATGCATACGCTGATTGGCGCAGGTGCTTCCGAAGGCGCAATGGACGCATCCAATCTGCTCAAGCCCGCTCTGGCGCGCGGCGAACTGCATTGTATTGGTGCGACTACGCTGGATGAATATCAGAAACATGTCGAAAAAGACCCTGCCCTGCAACGGCGCTTCCAACCCGTTGTTATTGGCGAACCAACGGTGGAAGATACCATCTCGATCCTGCGCGGACTAAAGGAAAAATATGAGCTGCACCATGGCGTGCGGATTACCGATGGGGCACTGGTGAGCGCCGCAACCCTGTCGCACCGTTATATTTCCGACCGTTTCCTGCCGGACAAAGCCATCGATCTGATGGACGAAGCGGCATCGCGCATCCGTATGGAGGTCGAGTCCAAGCCGGAAGAAATCGAAACGCTCGACCGGCGGATTATCCAGATGAAAATTGAGCGTGAAGCGCTGTCCAAGGAAAGCGATGACGCGTCCAAAAGCCGTCTGGAAGCCCTGGAAAAGGAACTGGCGGAACTCGAACAGAAATCCACGGAGCTTACGACCCGCTGGCAGGGCGAGAAGGACAAAATCCACGCCGAAGCGCATTTGAAGGAAGAGCTGGATGCGGCCCGTCTAGAGCTCGAACAGGCGGAACGGGCCGGTGATCTCGCCAAGGCTGGCGAGCTGAGTTACGGCAAGATCCCCGATCTGGAGAAAAAACTGGAACAGGCGGCAGACGCCACTGAAGGCGCTATGCTGCGTGAGGAAGTGGTAAGTGAAGACATCGCATCAGTCGTGTCCCGCTGGACCGGTATCCCCGTTGACAAGATGCTCGAAGGTGAGCGCGAAAAACTACTCGCCATGGAAGAGTTGATCGGTAAGCGGGTCATTGGTCAGAAAGATGCGATAGACGCTGTATCTGCCGCTGTCCGCCGTTCCCGTGCCGGTTTGCAAGACCCCAATCGCCCACTCGGAAGCTTCCTCTTCCTCGGCCCCACCGGTGTCGGCAAGACAGAGCTTACGAAGGCACTAGCCGGATTCCTGTTCGATGATGATCAGGCGATGGTTCGCATCGACATGTCTGAATTTATGGAGAAGCACAGCGTCGCTCGCCTGATCGGCGCGCCTCCGGGCTATGTCGGCTATGAAGAAGGCGGTGTGCTAACCGAGGCAGTAAGACGCCGGCCTTATCAGGTTATTTTGTTTGACGAGGTTGAGAAAGCGCATGGGGACGTGTTCAACGTTCTGTTGCAAGTTCTTGATGACGGCCGTTTGACCGATGGTCAGGGCCGGGCCGTGGACTTCTCTAACACGCTGATCATTCTCACTTCAAATCTCGGCAGCCAGTATATGGCAAACCTGAAAGATGACGAAAAAGTCAAGGATGTTGAGCCGCAAGTCATGGAAGTCGTCCGTGCACATTTTCGGCCGGAATTTCTCAATCGGCTTGACGAGATCATTCTGTTCCATCGCCTCGCCGAAGAACATATGGCACCGATTGTCGAAATACAGGTCGCCCGGGTGCAGAAACTGCTCAAGGATCGCAAGATCACGCTGGACCTTTCCGACGCCGCCAAGCGCTGGCTTGGCCGGGTCGGTTATGACCCGGTCTACGGCGCTAGGCCATTGAAACGCGCTATTCAGAAATATCTGCAGGACCCGCTCGCAGATATGATCTTGCGCGGTAATGTACCAGATAGCAGCACGGTGCAGATTGACGAAGGGGACGGGGCGCTCAAAATAGAGGCGATTGAACCCGAAGCCGATAAGGCTTGAAGTTGTTGCTACCGACCGCTGGTTGCACCTTGATTGGCATGATCAACTATTGTTCTGGCCTGAGCACTTCCGGCCGCTGTCATAGCGGCCCACTGGGCAACAGTCATGCATTTTTTTCTGCGAATTAAAGAACCTGTCACCTGGATACGTTTGCATTTGATTCTATCAGAATCGGATTTCTTGCTATCATCTACCGCAGTTGGTTCAGGCTTTTCAGGATCACCAAAAGCCAACGCCGGGCTCGATATCAATAACGACGCAACAACAGCCAACACTTTAATACGCATAAATGATTCTCCCGTGCGGTGGAATCTAGTTTATAGTACTTTAGATCACAACAATAATCGCAACAAGCACTTGCAACAACCTGACTCTATTGGCAGAAAAAAATATGACAGCCCAAAAGCCTGCTCTCGCGGAAATTTCACAGAACCCAGATTATCTGGCACATCGTTATGATGAACATAACGATGCTTTCCGATTCATTCCCGTTGATAGAGAACTTCACCGGAACTCTACATTTCTCACGGACAAGATTTTACCCGACAACCTTCCCGTCTTTGCTTTTGATAGGAAAGACGTAGTAGCCGCAAACCCACCCAAGGGTCGTGTGCATTACATTTTTCATTCTGCATATTGCTGCTCGACTATGTTGGCCCGCGCTTTAGACATTAAAGGCATTTCGATGGGCTTCAAGGAACCTGTGGTTCTTAATGATCTTGTCGGCTGGAAACGCCGAGGTGCCAATCCGAGAGACGTAGCGGAAGTGCTGGATCAATCGATTGATCTACTTGCCCGCCCCTTTGGAGCTGGAGAAACAGTAATAATCAAGCCATCCAATGTCGTTAATATCTTGGCGATAGTGATGCTAGCTATGCGTCCTGATGCCAAAGCGATATTACTGCATGCGCCGCTCAAAACCTATCTGCGTTCGATTGCGAAAAAAGATCTTTGGGGCAGGATGTGGGTGCGGGAATTGTTCATCGGTCAAATGAAAGACCAAATGATCGCTCCTTTTGGTATGAGTAACGAAGACATGCTGATGTTGACCGACCTTCAGGTTGCGGCCGTCGGTTGGCTCGCGCAACACGCAGTTTTTACCGCTACGCTATCGAAATTTGGCCCTGACCGTGTTAAATCGTTGAATAGCGAAACCCTCCTTGCCGACAAGGGGGAAACAATGAAACAAATGTCGCAGCTTTTTGGGTTGGATATCGATCAAGATAATCTGGAAAAAATTGTCAGCGGACCTGCATTCAATCGACATTCCAAACTCGATATGGAGTTTGACAAGGAGGCTCGGGAAAAAGAGCATGCAGATGCTGCTTCTTTACATGCCGATGAAATTGAAAAAGTATATGAATGGGCAAAAGTGATGGGCGAAAGAATGAAAATTTCTCAGACGCTCGCATCCCCCCTGTTTTAGCAGCACTTCCCGGACACAACCATCAACCTGGGAAACACCGAGGTTCAGAGGTAAACATCATCGCGCCAGACATAAAAAAAGGCGGGCTCAAGAGCCCGCCTTCTTTTTATCCGTCTGATTTTCAGCTTAGAAGGTTACTTTAGCTGAAACACCGAAGCGGCGACCCAGAGCATCATATGTAGATGAGTAGGTGTTACCATTGTTGAAGGTCGTGGAACCCACGTCCGCACCAACGATCGGTGGTGACTTGTCAAACAAGTTCTGTACCAGGAACGTCATCTGCAGATTGTCCATAACCTGCCAACGTGCACTCAGATCAAAGTAGTGCGCGGAGCCAATGCTACGGAATGCAGGATCAACGATACACCCTCCAGGGTCAGCACCTTCAAAGTCAGGGCAGCCCTGATCAGCAACTGGCAGCAATACACCCATGTCATCGACATTCGATGCCAAAGCACCGGCCAGATCGGTCAACTGCTGGAGCGGCTCATACTGAACGCCATCAATGTAACGCCACAACAGAGAAACATCCACATCTGGGAAGCTCAATGTCGTCCGCTGAGAGAAGGTCCACTCAGGCTGGATCGCGCCACTGAAAGCACTACAGTTCACACTGTAGAAGCCAACACATTCACGATTGATCGAAGTCGGTGTTGCCTGGAACGTGGTTGAGTTCGTCCAGTTACCATTCAAGCCCAAGGTGAGTTCAGCGAAGCCGATATCTCTCTTGTAGTTGAATGAGAAGTCAATACCGTCTGTTTCCAGCGTACCCAAGTTGGAAAGCGCTCCGAAAAGACCTGGCGTGTTGGATGGATCACCACTCAAACCACCATCAAACGGGTTACGACCAATCTGTGTACATGCCGGATCGGTTGCTGATGCTGCTGTGATATTATCAAAACAAGCACTGATCAGATCGCCCGGGGTTGCCGTGGTGATCGCATCGGTGATCGAAATATTGTAATAATCTACAGTCATCGAGAAACCAGGAACGAACTCAGGCTGGAATACAAAACCAACAGTGTATGTGTCGGCTGTTTCAGGCTGAAGATCGATGTTCCCGCCGGTTGTAATATTGACCTGTCCGGAAACCGGAGGAGGAATATTACCAACGGTAAACGCTGGAGCACCCTGTGCTTGACAGACAGCAGACAGATTACCCGAAAGGTCATTTGTCGGAGCATTACCTTGACAAGGGTCAGTTAGCAGGTTCGTCAAAACTGTAGCCACTGGTGTGAACAGTTCACCAATATTTGGTGCACGAACAGCGCGGTTAAATCCGCCACGGATCTTCAGGCCAAGATTGGCATCTGGAGTCCAGCTACCGCCAACTTTCCAAGTCGTAGTGCTATAACCCGGGTTGCTGGCCGCTTCGATTGTGTAATCCGAATAACGGATACCAGCTTCGAGTGTCAGATCGTCGAAGAAAGGCTTATCCTGAACAACAGGAACAACCAGCTCGCCGAAAGCTTCGTACACGTCATATGAGCCACGGATCGGCACAGCAGCACCACCGGCACCACCAAGCTCACCTGGCGTTTCAGCCAAAGAGTCAGCCTGTTGGAATCCAGTGTTGTTACGATACTCGCCACCAATAGCGAAGCTGACATTGTCTTCAGCAAAAGGAACAGCAAAACCGCTGTCACCGCTTATCGTAGCACGAACCTGCGCCAGAGAAGCACGGCGTTCTGTTGTACTACGGCCACGAATGTAGCTTGCAGCTTCTGGTGAGATATCACCTTCAGCACCAAAGACATTGGCAGGAACACAGCCAGCAGCAGCGGTGGTGTCTACACAGGTAACGCCATCAACTGTTTGCAATGTGGGTCCAAGACGCGAGTTCAGAACATAGTTGTCCTGAGTCAGGATACGCGAACTTTCGCCGTAAGAACCAAAAATGTCCCAATCGATTGCATCAGTCAACGCCCCGCGGAAACCAATCTTGTAATCAAACAAGGTCGTCGAATAGTCACCCAGACGCGGACCAACTTCCACCGTACGACGGCGCAGGTTGGTTTGGAACGTCTGGTAGTTCGGGTTCGCACTACCGTCAGCCAGCGTAGGACCATTAGGATCGGTTGCCGCTGCCAAACAAGTTGCCGCATCCAATGTTTGAATGCCTGCCGTGTTCGGATCAAAGTCGTTATTGGCACAGAACGCGTTACGTAAAGCAACCGGAATAAACGGATTGTTTATGTTGATCGTCTGGTTTGAACCAAAGGAACCGGAAGGAGCGATAATCGTGGACACGTTGTTCTTGGAGAACAATCCACGAGAATAAACTTCAATCGTGTCCGTGATTTCGTAGTTACCGGCAGCATAAATGTTAAAACGCTCAAACGGTGTTTGGAACAAGTTGAACGGGTTAAAGTTGAACAGACCGATTGTGTCGTTCAAACCACCGCTGGCTGGATTAACCTGTCTGTTACCAGAGAAGTTAGTACCATCTTCTGGACAAGGATTAAGTCCAGCACAGGCAAACGAGAAAGCCGCAGGAACGGTTGTTGTAGAACCACCTGGCTGTCCGTTAAAGGAACCGATGTTGAATGTTGAGAAATCGCGATCACCCTGGAAAACGGCATCACGATCCTGGTAACCCAGGCTCAAAACAACGTTACCGCGGCCATCGTCAAAGTTAGCACCGATTGTTGCGTCGATACGGAAGATGTTTCCGTCGCCTTCTTCAGTGATCTGCTCGGATACTTCAAGTTCAAAACCAGCAAAATCTTTCTTGGTAATGAAGTTTACAACACCTGCGATAGCGTCAGCACCATAAGTGGTGGAAGCACCGCCGGTCAGCACGTCAACACGCTCGATCAGAGCGAGAGGCACGTTGTTCAAGTCAAACTGACCAGCAAGGTCGTTTGGCACAACGCGCGTACCATCAAGCAAACCCAGGTTACGGTTTGAGCCAAGAGCACGCAAATCGATCGTTGCCGTACCGTTGTTACCATTGTTTGCGTTGGAGCCGATACCGGAAACCAGACCCGGAATGTCGCGGATCAGTTCTTCAGCGTTTGTCGAAATCTTAAGTTCGATTTCGTCTGCATTGGTCGCGATCACCGGCGAAGAACGCTCAAGATTAGGATTAGAAATCAAAGAACCAGTAACGATGATGATATCATCTTCACTTGTCTCCGCTTCCTGATCCTGCGCGTAGGCAGGTGCTGAAACCATAGCGAGACCAAGCACCAGTGGTGCTGCACCGCTCTTCAGCTTCGTAAATTTTTTCATGTTATTCCAGTCCCTTATTCTGGAGGAGCAGGGCCCCCAATGGCCCGCTTCTGTAGTTGTCCGATCGAATCACACCCGCTTTGGACACGCGCAATATTCCATCGGAATGGCTGGCAGATGCCGTAATTGCGCAATAGTGTAAAGCCGATGTTCAGGTTTGAAGCGCAGTTTTGTAGAGAATGTAACTATTTTGCCACAGTCTTATCGGCGCTCTAAGACAAAGATATATAGCTCACAAGACCGGTTTTATGCGCTGATTTACAATCATTTTCTTGAGCGCCTGCGCATTGTATTGCACCGCGGTCTTGTTATGCTACTAACAAGGTAAGATGTAAAAGCGTCACCTTCACAACACATAATGAAATGTTTTCGGCCGAGGAGTAGAAGCATGACCAGTCGAATAGATAGTAAACGCCCATTACTGACGTCTCTAGTAGGCATAGCTTTTATCCTAAATGCGCCTGCGCTGGCAGCAAAAGAGGACGGGGCAATAACAACACCACCTGCAATTTATACGGAATTGATTTCCTGTAAAAACATAGTGGACGCTGAACAACGGCTGGCTTGTTTCGACGCCAAGGTAGCCGCGCTGGAAACCGCGCAATCTAACAACGAGTTAGTCATCGCGGACCGGGAACAGGTGCGTGAAGCACGGCGCGGCTTATTTGGATTGTCTCTGCCTCGGATAAAGTTGTTCGGCGGGGGTGACAAAAAGAGTGAGACCGTCAATCAGATAGAGTCAAAAATTGTATCAGCACGCCAGTTACGTGACGGCAAATGGCTAATGAAACTGGAAGACGGAGCGCTTTGGCGACAAACGGAAGTCAAAAGCACCATGCGATCGCCCAAGGCTGGCGATACCATAGTGGTGAAACGTGGAGCGCTCGGAAGCTTCGTAGCCAAGGTAAATGGCGGTCGACCCGTCAAAGTAAAACGGATCGTAAACTAGCCCGAACTGGCTTTAGCTACTGATCAATCCGCGCGTATCGGTTCACCCGACGGCCATATTTCAATTCATTGGTCCGGTCAGCAGTATCGGGTCAATGCGGGCATTGTTCCATTTCATCGACCAATGCAAATGAGGGCCTGTTGCACGACCTGTAGCTCCTATGCGGCCAATGGGTTCACCGCGCTTCACTTCCTGCCCCTCTTTAACAAGTATCTGAGAGGCATGAAGGAATGCGCTGTTCAAGCCCATGCCATGATCGATCATTAGCAAATTGCCTTCGAGCGAAAATGGCTTTTTCGCAGCCAGCGTCACCACACCATCGGCCGGCGCGACAAAATAAGTGCCTTTGCCTCCGGCAATATCTACGCCGCTATGATAACTTCCCGGCTCGCCTTTATAGATGCGCTGGGACCCGAACATACCGGAGATACGACCTTTGGCTGGCCAGACAAAGGTTTGACGCCAACCCTTGCTGTTGCTTCTTACCTGACGCGCCGCGTTGATTTGAGCCAGCTCCGGTTTCCGCCGAGCCATGAACGCAGCGCTTGGCCCACCGCTACGCCGGGCGACATTAACATGCTCAATCTTCCATTTGCGAGGAGCGATGTTGAAAAATTTCCTGACGGTCTGGCCATTTTCCAGCGTCGCGACCATTTGCGCTGACTGCCCGGCATCCCGGTTAAAGGCTATGATGAACTTGCCATCCTCATCAACCGGAACCGGCTGCCCATCGAACGACAGGCTCTGTGTACCGGCAGGTGCATCGCCCAGCATCACGCCGCCCTGAATCTCCTGCCCGGAAAAACCAAATTTGACGGCCTGCCGAAAAGCGGATTCTTCCGCTTCAGCTGTTTCTGCCAATGTCGAAGACAGAGGCAACGGGATAGCTGCAATGGCGGCCAGCGCCGCAGAACCAAAAATTACGGTCTTCCTGAATCTCATTATTTTTCCTCTTCCGGCAAATGCGCCTGAGCAGAGATTTGTGCTGTCGCATAGGCTTCCTGTTTCTCCACGCTCCAATAGCGCAGATCTTCGAGCGGAATCTGTTCGCTGGTAATCGCACATAGAACATGGTCACCAGATGATAGCGGGCGAAAGCCGTTGGGCATATAATATAGCTTTGCCACTTTGTTGCGATTGGACATTAACATAAGAAAAACCTTACCTTCCGCGCCATTTACCCGCGATTTACCAACAGTTATTTACAGGTAAATATTTACGACTTTCATAACAAAAAATCCGCCTAGAACAAATCCTGTTGTCTGTCATCTGCCGGTTTCTTGACTTTGTCAGGCTTGGGTCTCGTCTTTTTTGCTGATTGCTGAGGTTTTGCAACCGCCTCTTCAGTAATCTGAGCACCAACCTCACCATCTTGAAAGTGCAGATTTACAGCGCCAGCACTTATCGCCGCTTTGCGACTACCAACAAATGTTCCATCCAATGAAGATATCCTTGCATATCCTCGCTTTAGCGGACCATCCGGCGACACTTGCTGCGCCAACCGCCACAGGCTGTCCAATCGCCGCCTTGCATCATCCAAAGGCCGCTTGACCAGCGCTACCGGCAAATCAAGCCGTTCTAGCCGGCTTTTTGCCGCTTCGAGCCGTTGGCTAAGAATTGCAGGGCGAAGGGCGCCTTCCGATGCAGAAAAACGGCTGCGCGCCTGGGCGACATTCTGCCCCATCGCATATTTCATGCCGTCGGATAGCTCGTCCAGCCTTTGCTGATGCGGGCGGAGCAAATCCGTGAGCTCGGGCATCAGGCGGCGCTGTGCCTCCAGCCTTTCCGATGCCGTTGCAAAACTGCGCTGCATCGATCGCCCCATACGCGCTTTCGATTCACTTAGCGACGCAAGCCACTCGGCCCTGACTGGGACCGCCATTTCCGCCGCTGCTGTCGGCGTTGGTGCACGCAGGTCCGCCGCAAAGTCACTTAATGTCGTATCGGTTTCATGGCCAACAGCAGAGATTACCGGAATGGAACAATCCGCAATCGCCCGCACCACTTCCTCTTCGTTGAAGCTCCACAGGTCTTCAATCGACCCGCCGCCCCGCGCGACCATTACCAGATCGGGCTTGGTCATCCCGCTATCGGTTTGCATGTTTGAAAAGCCGTTAATTGCGCCGGCAATCTGTTTGGATGCACCCTGGCCCTGCACCAGCACCGGCCAGACAATGACGTGACTGGGGCAGCGATCTGCCAGCCGGTGCAATATGTCCCGAATGACTGAGCCGGTCGGTGATGTCACGACGCCGATAGTTTTCGGCAAAAACGGAATCGCGCGCTTGCGGTCCTGATCGAACAACCCCTCGGCCTGCAATTTGGCCTTGAGCTTTTCGAAAAGCTGCATCAGCGCGCCCTCACCCGCCAATTCCATCTTGTCAATCACAACCTGATATTTGGAACGGCCGGGGTAGGTGGTCAGCTTGCCGGATACGACAACTTCGATCCCGTCCTCCGGCTGGAAAGGCAGACGCCCCGCATTGCCCTTCCACATCACGCCATCGAGCACCGCCTTATCATCTTTCAGCGCCAGATAAACATGGCCGGACGCCGCCCGTTTGTAGCCCGAAATCTCGCCTTTGATCCTTACGTAACCAAAACGATCCTCGACAACCCGTTTCAGCGTCCCCGATATTTCTGACACAGACAAAGGAGCGGCATTGTCGCCAGCGCCGCTCTCGGCTAACAGCTTCGCGTCTAAAGAAAGAGAGTCGTCCATGAATATCCTGTTGCTCGGGTCCGGTGGCCGTGAACATGCCTTGGCATGGAAGCTGGCGCAATCCCCGTCTGTCGAGAAATTTTATGCCGCTCCCGGCAATCCTGGTATCGGGCACCATGCGGAATGCGTGAAACTGAATGTATTGGATCACGCGGCGGTAATCCAGTTCTGCGGGCGAAACAGGATTGATCTGGTCGTTGTCGGTCCGGAAGCGCCGCTGGTTGACGGCTTGGCTGAAAGCCTTCGTAGTGCGGACATATTGGTGTTCGGGCCAAACAAAGCCCCCGCTCAACTGGAAGGATCCAAGGGCTTCACAAAAGATCTTTGTGCGCGTGCAAATATACCGACTGCCGGTTATGTTCGTACCACCAACCAATCTGACGCTTTGGCGGCACTTGAAAAATTTGCAATTCCGGTAGTTATCAAAGCTGACGGCCTTGCCGCGGGAAAAGGCGTCATCATTGCCGAAACCCGTGCCCAAGCCGAAGAAGCCATTGAGATGATGTTTCAGGGCGGTTTTGGCGATGCTGGCGCGGAGGTGGTGATCGAGGAATTTCTCACGGGCGAGGAAGCAAGCTTCTTTGCGATTACCGATGGCAAAAACGTTATACCGTTCGGCACCGCACAAGATCATAAACGCGTAGGCGAAGGCGATATCGGTCCGAATACCGGTGGCATGGGCGCCTATAGCCCTGCGCCCGTTCTGGCCACAGCGCTGCAAAAACAGGTCATGGACGAGATCATCCAACCCACGGTTGATACTCTTGCGGCTGAGGGCAAGCCATATAGCGGCGTCCTGTTTGCCGGCCTAATGCTAACTGAAACAGGTCCGCAGTTGATTGAATATAACGCCCGTTTTGGCGATCCTGAATGTCAGGTGCTGATGATGCGGCTCCAGTCCGATCTCGCCGCGATCATGCTGGCGACCGCCAAAGGTCAGCTTGGCCAGATCAGTGCGCCCGAATTTGATACGCGATCGGCCCTAACCGTTGTGATGGCAGCGAAGGGCTATCCCAGCACCCCGGAAAAAGGCGGAAAAATCCAGAATCTTGCCCGTGCTGAGCGCGAAGGCACAAAAATCTTTCACGCAGGAACCGCCGAGGTTGACGGCAAGCTGGTCGCCAATGGTGGTCGGGTGCTCAACGTCACCGCGCTGGGTCACAACACAACCGAAGCACAAACCAAAGCCTATGCCGCTGTGGACCAGATTGACTTTGAAAGCGGGTTTTGCCGCCGTGATATCGGTTGGCGAGAAGTCGCCAGAGAAAAGTCACTATAATCAACCGCGTTGCGGTAGCGGGATCGCTGTTCTTATAACTGTCAATCCTCTACCTCACGGCGTTCTGCAAACCATTGCCGGATACGTGCTGACTGACAGCCGGTAAAACCGTTTGTACCGACTACCGAGCAGCTATTTGGTCGACCGGCGCGGGCTGCATCTTCATGAAGCGCAACCGTCGAAGACCAGCTGTGATCGACCGCCAACTCCTCTTCAGTTTTGCGCAGATCTTTGGGTATTCGATATCTCTCAGATTCCGGTTGTTTCGCGCAGACAACAATCTCGTCCTCACTTTCCGGCTCCGGACATTCTTCTTCACCAAAGGTCACAAGCACCGAAAGCCTTTCCGGCATCTTCTGTGTTTCGGGTGCCGCCGAAACGGACCCAAAGGCCAGAATGTTCAAGGTCATGAAAAGGGCAAATCGTCTTGAAACCATGCTTCGAAACATTGCGTTGCCTTTCTCTAAACCGGGAAGGTTTTGGTTTACTTCACCAGTTGCTCTTCATGTGTTTGGCAGCACTTTGCTGTCGGCCATCTGAACAAAATATCCAAATTCCCAAAGATCGGAGAAAAACGAAGTCTTACGTCGCCGTTTTCAGGCCACCGTCACATCATGCCCGTAGAGCCACGCAAGCTTCTGGGCAGCCAAGTCGGGTTTGATCTTGTCTGCTACCCACATCGGGCCGTAGGTCGTCAGCTTTCCTCTAGTGGTGCGCTGATGGAACAGGTCCATATTCGCCCGGGCAGCGGCCTGTACCCTTGCTGTGCGATCATGGCGCGCGTCAAAATAGGCTGTCAACGCCGCGACATAGCCATCATGTTGAGCGAGATGGTGCGCGAGAACATAACCATCCTCAATCGCCTGTACCGCGCCCTGCGCCATGAAGGGCAGCATCGGATGGCAAGCATCTCCCAACAGGGCAACCCGGCCATCAACCCACCGGTCCAGCGGTGCACGATCAAAGAGCGCCCAGCGATAATGATCTTCAGCTTGCTCAAGCAGGGTGGTGATAGTCGGGTGCCAGCCCGCAAAATCAGCTAGGGCATCGGCGCGGCTGCCCTGCTCAGTCCAGCTTTCGTTGGTCCAGTCATCGCGCTCAACCACACCAACAAAATTGGCCAGCTTGCCGCCGCGCAATAGATAGGTAACGGCATGCTTACCTTCACCGAACCATGCGCTGGACACTGGTAGCGGGGCATTGCGGCCCAGTTTTTCAACAGGAACCACAGCGCGCCAAGCGACATTTCCTGTAAAATCGGGATCGTCCGGGCCAATCATCTGCGCCCGAATTGTCGATCGGATCCCGTCCGCGCCAATAACGATATCGCCTGCAATCCTAGACCCATCTGTCAGCACGACCCAGGCCTCTTGCTCATCTTGCCCATAGCCCGCCACCGTAGCACCTGTCCTGACAGCTCCCGGCATGCGATCATCGACAGCCTCCTGCAACACACCAATCAGATCGGCCCGGTGGATGTGCAGATAGGGAGCCCCAAATGTTTCTTCATAGTCAGCCATCGAGGCCGTAAGAATCGGCTGACCAGACTGGCCCATACGAAACTGTGTCGCTCTTGGGCGAAAACCCGTAGCTTCGATCTGCTTGTCTACATCAAGAGCGCGCAACACCTTCATGCCGTTCGGGCTGATCTGGATGCCCGCACCAATTTCGCCAAGTGCAGGGGCTTGTTCACAAATTGTGACTTCCCAGCCAAACTTATGGAAGCACAGCGCGGCATTCAGTCCGCCGATCCCGCCCCCTGCAATCACCGCCCTCATGTACCTAGCCCCCGTGTGCGGACAGGGTCTGGAAGTAGCTTTCTATTTCCGCGAGATTTTTGAGATCGGCATATTTTTGGCTGAGATCAAAAAGATTGGCAGACTGCACTTGCGGATCACGATCGCCGCATGCCTCTGTCGCCACGATTGGACGAAATCCATATTGCAACGCATCCAGCGTCGAGGCGCGGACACATCCGGACGTCGAGAAACCCGCCAGCAGACATGTGTCCACTCGTAGCATGTTAAGTGTCGAGGCCAGACTGGTGCCGAAGAAGGCGCTGGGATATTGTTTAGTGATAACAATATCACCCTGCTGCGGTTGCAACCGGTCATCAAATTCCGCCAGTCGCTCGCCTTTTTGGAACAGCGACAACGCTTTGACTTTCTGGTAAAACAGGCCGCCATCAGCCCCGCGGCGCATATATTCAACGCGCGTAAAAATGATCGGAATCCCATGATCTCGCGCCATGTCCGTAAGTGAGATCATCGCCTGAAATGCATCCTCGGAGCCCACATAAAGCGGAGCATCCGGCTCTATATATGCCTTTGCCGCGTCGATCAGGAGAATCGCTGGCTTCATCCCGAAACCTAGTTCTCCGCCGAAGCCAGCAGCGCTATAATCATCTTGAAGGTCAGACACTTTTTTGCTCCCTATTTGCGCCAGCTTAAGTGCAAGCTTGGTTCCCTGCAAATGGTCATTCCATTTTCATCGAGCTGGAACGCAGCCGCAAAAAAGCAGTTGTGGCGGGCGATGGTACTGCGAAATTTACATCTTTTCGTCGCTTAGTCGATTGCCAGCAACGCTCCGACTTTGCATAGAGTGACCGGGGCAGTTCAAATTTACGGGAGCATTTGGATTTGAAAAACGACGATACTTTACTCACACGGCGGCAGATCATGGTCATCGCCACTCTTGCTGGCGGTATTAGCGCAACCGCGCCCTTGCACGCTCAGTTCAATCTGAAAAAAGGCCTGGGAGCGGCCGGCAAAGTTGCCAAAGCCGGCTCTTATAATGATGAGGAAATGGCGGTCTATTTTGACCAGATGGCGGCCGATATGGATAGCCGTAATCCGGTTGCGAAGGCAAATGACCCATATGGCAAACGCATAGCCAATTTGTCGAAAGGTCTGAAAAATCATGATGGGCTTGATCTTGATATAAAAGCCTATCTGGTCCGCGATGTGAACGCCTTTGCCATGGCCAATGGTACAATCCGCGTGTTTGCAGGGCTGATGGATGCATTTACCGATGACGAGATCCGCTATGTCATTGGCCATGAGATCGGCCATGTCAAAGAAGGCCACACCAAGAAACGTATGCAGGGCGCATTGCAAAAAGAAGCGGCTTTCGGTGTTGCTGATGCAGCAGGCGGCAAGGTCGGCAAAATTGCCAATTCCAAGCTCGGCAAGCTGTTCGGAGATGTAATCAGTTCACAGCACTCGCAAAAGCATGAGAAAGAGGCTGATGATTACGCCATGGCCTTCATGAAGCAGAAAAAATATGATCCGATGGCCTGCGTGACCGCGCTCGACAAGCTTTCCGGTATGGGCGGCGGAGGCGGCGGTCTGCCCTGGTTGCAAACCCATCCAAGCCCGGAAGCCCGGTCCAAACGGATGCGCAAGCAACTCGCTCTTGCCATGCCGGATATGCAGCTCGGCTGACGTTTTAACTGACTGGATTATGTAACACCATATCATGCGTTCATAATCCAGTCAGCTTGCTCTTGGCACCTTCTGTCCCGGGTCGAACATGTGGGAAGAGGGTGACATGCGACGTTTTTCAAATATTTCCAAAACCTTATGTGGCTTTGCAGCACTTGGCCTGATCGGCACGCCGACCACGGCACCGCTTGAAGCCCAGTCCAGGCAGGGCAAACGCCCTGATCTTGTGCAATTACCGCCGTCCCATCCCGTCAACTGCAGCATTTTTGGGTATCAGGACCGTGAGCGCATATCGGTAAGAGTACCAAGGCGCGGGACAAAAGGTGTTTCGCCTCCGCCTCCCCCGCCTGTCGTCGCATCTTCGCCTGTCAGCAGATCTATTTCCGGCGCTCCTGCAAAGAGTGTGAACCGCAGAGCTGCAGTTATCCGGCCATCCGGGCCGTACCCGTACCCCTATCCGCGTCCACCGCAAACACAGGATCGCGAAAAATATGCCGGTGAAGCCGTAGCGAGCATAAAGCGGGTCGCCGATGAACCGGTATCCACTTTTGCCGTGGATGTTGACACCGGCAGTTATTCCAATGTCCGCCGTTTCCTGAACGACGGGAGAATGCCGCCGGAGGCCGCAGTGCGAACAGAGGAATTGATCAACTATTTCCGCTATGACTATCCTGCGCCGTCCAGCCGGGAAACCCCCTTCAGCGTGTCTACCGATCTTTCGACCACACCATGGAATGATTCCAGCCGCCTGCTGCGGATCGGCCTGCGCGGCTATGATGTGGATAGCAGCGAACGGCCTCGCGCCAATCTGGTTTTCCTGGTTGATGTATCCGGCTCGATGAATAGCAAAGACAAATTGCCATTGGTCAAATCAACACTGACCGCGCTTGCCGGCGAACTGCGAGACGATGACCGCGTATCCATTGTTGTCTATTCCGGCACGGTCGGTTTGCTGCTGGCGCCGACCTCGAACAAGGATCATGTCAAAGAAGCGGTGGACTGCCTTTATGCCAGAGGATCAACGGCCGGTGGTGACGCGCTCAAACTCGCCTATTCCACAGCCCGCAAAAACTTTCTGAAGGACGGTATCAACCGCATCATCATGGCGACCGATGGTGATTTCAATGTCGGCACCTCCAATACCGACGAATTGAAAAAAATTGTTGCGAAAGAACGGGAGTCCGGCGTCAACTTGACGATGCTTGGTTATGGCACCGGTAATATCCGGGATGAGCTAATGGAAGGCATAGCCAATGTCGGCAATGGCAATTACGCCTATATAGACAGCGCGATGGAAGCCCAAAAAGTACTTGGCGAAGAACTCAGTTCCACTCTGTTCACTATCGCCAAGGACGTAAAAATACAGATCGAATTCAACCCCTTTCACGTGAAGGAATATCGCCTGATCGGCTATGAAAACCGGATTCTCGCGGAAGAAGATTTTGACAATGACAAAATTGATGCGGGCGACATTGGCGCCGGTCATCAGGTCACCGCTCTTTATGAAGTCATGCCGGCTCGATCATCTGGCTGGCTGCCAAAGCGACGTTATGCTGGCAATCGCGCCATCCAGCCACAGCAGGATCTTGACGGAGAAATGGCGCAGATAAAATTGCGCTATAAATTGCCTGGTGGAACAAAGTCCCGTCTCATCCAGCAACAAATTCCCGCAGATGGATTGCAAACCGCATCCGCGCCGAGCGGGGATATGGCCTTTGCCGTGGCAGTAGCTGCTTTCGGTCAAAAGCTGCGCGGCGACAAATATCTTGGTGATTACGAGTTCCGGAACATTCAGCAGTTATCTGGCAACGGTGGTAACTTCTGGCGTCAGGAATTCCGCAAACTGAATGATTTAGCCCGCAGTCAGAGCTGATGATGATTCGAACACCGCTGTGCTGTGGCACCAAGGCAGCAGACCATTAACCATCTTTGCTAAGCAATTGTCTCATATGGGGACAAATTCAGCCCGTCTCGTCGGATATTTGGCATTTGCGCCCCACAGCGAAACTAGACTTGCCCCCAATTATCCTCCATTTTAGCTGATTAGTAACATGACATGCATTGAGTGAGGGGTTCCGTGATGGAAGTTGGGGGTAAGATATTAACGGGTGCCGTTGCCACAGCATTACTGGCAGTCGTCGGGCACTATGCCACTAGTGATGGATATATCTCCGGTCTTGAAAAGGCCGCTCAAACAGAAATAACTGCGCAGGGGATGGAGGGTGTCGAGGTCGCATTTGGCCGCGATCCTTTGTCGCGCAAAGCCGTGCTGGATGGAGATGTTTCCGACGATATGAAACAGAAAGCACTTAACGCCGTTGCTGCCATCCCCGGCGTATCTGACGCTGTCTGGGCCGGTAGCGATCTGGTCGGTGGAACGGACGGCGGTGATGGATCTGAAACCAGCGGTGGCGGCGCAAATGCCGATCCAGCCATAACAAAATGCCAGACTGCGGTGGATCGGGCGATGGACGGAAAGAAACTCAGTTTCCGATCAGGAAGTGCCTATATCTCTCCCGCCTCAAACCAGATACTCGATGACGTAGCTGCGGCGCTGGAACCGTGTTCCGGTCTCGCGATAGCTGTTGGTGGTCATACCGACGACAATGGCAATGCCGAAGTGAACAAAATCCTGTCACAGGAACGCGCCGACCGGGTTCGAGCGGGTCTGATCGAGCGCGGGATCGCTGAAAATATGGTTACGGCAACCGGCTTTGGGGCAGAACAACCGCTGGCGACCGAAACAGGTCCAGAAGCAGATGCACGAAACCGACGGATTGAATTCAAAGTACAGGCGGCAAATAAAAAAGCGACAAATGATGCGAATTCGCAACAGGGGGAATGAACCATGCCACTATTAATCGAAAATCTGTTGCTCCTGCTGGTGACTTTTGCAATTGGCCTCGGGATTGGATGGCTCATCTGGGGTCGCAATCGCGACGAGATTTAATTGCAGTTTGGAATGGGACTGGCTTGCAGCGCAAATATATAGCCGCGCGGCCACCATATTTGGTTTGAATATAGGGGTTTGATATAATGATATCGCTGATTTCTGAAAATTGGCTGTTTTTCCTGGTCGCTTTGCTGATCGGCGTAGCCACTGCATTTTGGGCTTGGGCCGTATCCGGACGCGAAAGTGCGGACGATCATTTTGACGCCGATGACGGTTTGCTGGAAAAAGCAGGCGATGCCGTGATTTCAGCGCCTGAACCCGTTGTACCTGCCCCTGCACCAAAGCCCGTTCCGGCACCGAAACCCGCCGCGGCACCGGTAGCCACACCGGCGGCCAAGACCGTCAAACCAGCCCCCGCACCGCGTCCTCGCAAGCGTCCGGTGGCCACCGAAACACCGCCGCCGCCACCACCTGGCAAGCCGAAAATCGCGCCAGCAAAGGGCGACCCCGACAATTTACGACTGATCAAAGGCGTCGGACCGAAGCTGAATAGTCTGCTCAACAATCTGGGCATTACCCGCTTTGACCAGATTGCCGAATGGAAAGAGGCAGAGATCCAAGAGGTCGACCAGTATCTGGAGAGCTTCAGCGGCCGAATTACCCGCGATTCATGGATTGATCAGGCCAAATATCTTGCGAAAGACGATATTGCCGGCTTTGAAAAGAAATACGGCAAGCTTTAGCAGTTTGCACTAACCGTTACTGACCTGATATTTTTTCAAACCGAAAAATTCCTGAACATCGCGACTGGAAATTGGCTCACTGATCAAGAATCCCTGTATGTGGTTACATCCCTTCTCTTTCAGAAAAGCCAACTGGCTTGAATTCTCGACACCCTCCGCAACAGTTTGAAAATTTAGTGCAGCACCCAAACCGGTAACAGCACTGATTATCGGTGCTGCTCCCTCCAATTCACCGATCTGCGCAACAAAACTTCTGTCGATCTTCACGGTATCGAATGGAATAGCGCACAGATAACTCAAGGATGAAAATCCGGTTCCGAAATCATCCAGCGCAATTCTCACCCCGATGCTGCTCAATTTCTCCAGCATCGCCTTTGTCTGGTCAATATTCTCAATGAAAACGGACTCGGTGATTTCCAGTTCCAAACGGTTGGGGTCCATTTGGTACTTCGCAATGGTGCGCATTATTTTGGAGATGAAATCCGGATCAATCAACTGTGTAGCCGAGACATTCACAGAGACATTAATTTCATCCGGCCAGAGTGCTGCATGGCGGCAAGCCTCTGCAACGACCCAATCACCGAGTGACCCGATAGTCCCGGTTTCTTCCGCAATAGGTATGAGTTCGGCAGGAGAAACTTCACCAAGATCAGGATGGTCCCACCGCAACAACGCTTCAAACGATTTGATCTGATTACTTTCGATATTCAATTGTGGCTGGAACAGGAGATACATCTCACCATTGGCCAAAGCCGATTTCAGATCGCCTGCCAGTTTGGTGTACCGCTTATGTCTCAACCCGATGTCGTGGTTGAACATCACCGGGACTTTGGGATGAGTCTTTTTCGAGCAGTAAAGCGCAATATCGGCTTCTTTGGACAATATCTCTTCCGACTTTTTGCCGGCTTCGCCAGCTGTCCAGCCGATACTTGCAGAGCACTTTAGTTGCCGTGAACCAATTGTAAAAGCACGGGTAAAACAGGATTGGATTTCTTGTACTGTTTTATCGCAATTTAGGGTGTCACCCTCAACGCGCTTGACGACAGCAAATTCATCACCACCAATCCTCGCCACAAGCTCGGTGCCGGCAACGGCTGATAGCCGATCGGCAACCTGTATCAACAGTTCGTCGCCAGCCGGATGGCCAAGATCATCGTTCACCCGTTTGAAATCATCAAGATCAATAAGCATCAATACAATGCCACCATCCCCATCCTTCGAGCGATCCTTTTGATTTGTCATCCGGTATATTGTTTCGACAAACATTTTTCGGTTTGCGATCCCCGTCAAATCATCAAGCTGGGCCGCCAAACGCAATTTTTCTTCCAGTTGAAACTTGTCGGTCACATCCTGACAAACACCGATAATCGATGTCAGTTTGCCATTTTCAAACTGGGGCTCCCCGATATTGCGAACCCTCTTCTGTTGATTATTGGCCGTCACAAAGCCAGTTTCCAAATCAAATGCCGTCTGACTTTCTATAGATTGCCTGATTGTCTCGGACAGGCGTGATTTTTCATGGCCCGGATAAAATTCCAGCACTTTGCCCAAAGACGGGACCGGGCCTTCCGGAAGGTCATGAATTGCAAAAATCTGCTCAGACCAGAAAAGCTGATAGCTATGTACGTCGAGCCGCCATGTACCAATTTGAGCAATCTGTTCTGCTTTTCGGAACAAGCGATTGGCATTGTCTATTTCGATCTGCATCGCCTTTTGTCTGCTCACATCGAAACACAAGCCGACAAAACCCAATCGGGTATCATCTTCGTCTCCATAGGGGCTACTAAGAGCGGAAATCCAGACTGATTCACCATTTGGTTTCTGGAACCGGAACTCCAGATTAAACACCTGATCATTTTGAACCGCTCTGTGCCATTCCGCCAACACATGTTCCCTGTCGTCGGGATGAAGGGCATCTGCCCAACCATATTCATGAGCTTCTGAAGCGCTCAGCCCGGAAAGCGCCATCCAAGACTGATTGACATATGTACAACTGCCCGAACAATCTGTCAGAAAAATGCCGGCCGGAGAGATATCTGCCAGGCTCTTGAAACGCAGTCCGTCCCTTTGAATGTCAATATTGTCCATATAGCAATTGAACGGTTATTCCGCGCTTTGCTTAAGTATCTATGGCCAGCTTTTCACTGCTCTCGCGAAGTCCGAATTTTCATTTGCGTGACATGGCTTCAAAGGGGCACCCAACCAAGTCAGAGCGATGCGTTAATGCCCCATCAGCAAAGGGATTTTCGTATCATTGAGCAGATTTTTCGTCACACCGCCGAATAAGGTCTCCCGCAATCGGCTATGTCCATAGGCCCCCATTATGAGGGCAGCTGCATTCTGACCCATGGCGAAACCCCCAATGATGTCAGAAGCTTCACTCCCTTTTCCCTTTAGCTCATGCAATGTGGTCGAAACACCATGTCTCGCCAAAAAAGTCGAAGCGGCAGTGTGCGGGAAGTCTACATCTTCATCGCCAACGGTGACGATATGGACATCGTTAGCCATTTTTAGCATCGGCAAGGCTAATCGCAAAGCCTTGGCGGCTTCAGCAGACCCGTTCCATGCCACCACTATCGGCCCCTGACAGTCGAAGGACATATTTTCAGTGGGAACAACCAAGACAGCACAATGAGCGTGCACCGCGACATCGCCTGCTATCGGCAGAGGTTCATCACCGGCATTGCGTTTGCCATAGGATTGACTGAGGACCACCAGATCTGCAAGGCGGCTTCGTTCAGTGAGCAATGTTGCCGGATCGCCGAGACCGGTTTGCCAGTCCCAAGACACGTCCTCATCTTTCAGGCGTTTTTCTATCTTTTCCCGATGAGCGCGTTCTGCCGCATCCATATCTTCAAAATTGATGCCGGTGACAAAATCACCGCCCATCGGCCCAAATGACATTGGCGCAAATTGCGTCGTCGGCTGCACGCAGGTCAGATGACCTTCATTACTGCGAGCGATGTCGAGCGCGACCTGCAAGCGCGATTCAAATCCGCTATCTTCAAACACATGCAATAATATCGTTTTCAAGGCTTCTCTCCCGGTCATTCCGTTGCAACGAAAAAAGCGATTATCGGCCTGTCATTTGGCGCAGCATTGATCTGGCGCAAAATATCCTGGGATTATTTGTCGGCTTTGACCTAATCAGGCGTTCAGCTGATTTCCACTATATCATCCGGCATTAGCTGCGGCAACAAACGGTCCATATCCGTACGCGCAATTGCGACACAGCCTTCGGTTGGTTTGGCATCATTCCAGATATGGAGGAAAATTGCGCTGCCTTTGCCCGGGTCGGGCGGCGCATCGTTATGCCCCAAAGCAACAATCACATCATAAAGTGGATCATCGCGGACCAGGTTTTCCGCGCTAAAGCCATGAGGCAATCGCACCGGCCGATTATAAGATGGATCAGACGGATCATCGGACCAACCATCCTGCCCACCGACCCAGCGCCAAGGCAATGTCACCGCCGCCGAAGGTAAGCTTCGACCGGGGCGAAAGAGAACGGTACGAATGGGCCATCGCCCCAGCGGCGTGCAACCATCGCCTTCTTGTTTCTGTCCAGAATGGCAAGCTCCCGAACGTCCAATGGCGCAATCCATTATCTCATCATGGAATGTGAGCTTCCGTGACTGCGTATCAACTTGCAGGACGTTCAAAGCTTATGACCTGTGCGATCCCTTTTGGTGTCGAGATAGAATTCGTTGTGCGGATTGGCGGTGATTTGCACCGGTAGGCGTTCATCAACAGCTATTCCGCAACCTTGCAGGCCTTCGACCTTTTCCGGATTATTGGTCAGTAGCTTTACCGTGGGAATATTGAGCAATTCCAACATCCGCGCCGCGATCGAGAAATCCCGGGCATCTATGGCAAAGCCAAGCCGCTGGTTGGCGTCAACCGTATCAAAACCTTGATCTTGCAAAGCATAGGCGCGCAACTTGTTGATCAAACCGATCCCGCGCCCTTCCTGGCGTAAATATAGCAGCACACCCCAGTTGGCTTCGCTCATCCGGGCCAGTGCAGTGTGGAGTTGAGGTCCGCAATCGCATTTCAGACTGCCCAGAACATCACCGGTCAGGCATTCGCTATGCAGCCGCACGATCGGCGTTGTATCATCGCGCTCGCCGACGACCAAGGCAACATGATCGGTGGAATCAGCATCACTGCGAAAGCCGTAAATATGGGCCTTTGTATTGGCGGCAACGGGTAATTTGGCGTGAGCGCTGATGACCAGCGCGCTGGAATCGGCATAAGCGGCTGCATCTTCGATACGCAACCGGTCTTCCGCCGGTTCGTCAACCACTAAAAAGGCCGGCAGCAATCCACCATGCCGCGCCAGCTCCATAGCCGCTTTGGCCGCTTCAGGATGGTTTAGTTCTTCGCTACGGAAAGGGCCTTTCATCGGGTGCTGCATATCGAGCACCGGATCAACAATCGCGATTATCTCTGCAGCACTGACCGGCCCCGGCAGGCTGATTTGAACCGGTAGTGCCGGATCGGCAGCAGCGCGCTGGTTCAGCAACTTCAGTGTATCAGCCCGGCTTGACGAGATCAGCAGCGTAATATTGGCCTGTGAAGATAGGTACTGATCAAGATCGGTGGTTTCGACAGGAAGCAGGTTCAGCATTCCGCCATCTATTTCAATGCCTATTGGCCAACCCCGGCGCAGCGCATCTATCGCTCTTGCAGCGCGCCTCGCGCCTGTTGAGTCAAAGGCAGCAGGGGACGTCATTCAAAACTTGAACTCCGTTATGAGAGGCGCGTGGTCCGACGGTTTGGTCCAGCCACGGGCATCTTCATGAACAATGTGGCTGGTTGCCTTGTCAGCCAGTTCCGGACTGACCCAGACATGATCCAACCGGCGTCCCTTATCCGACGCACGCCAGTCCCGCGCACGGTAACTCCACCATGTATAAAGACGCTCGGGATCCGGAATGAATTTACGGCCGATATCAACCCAGTCATGGGCGGCCTGTAATTTGGCCATCACGTCAATTTCTATCTGCGTATGACTGACCACATTGATCAGCTGTTTGTGACTCCAGACATCCGCTTCAAGCGGCGCCACGTTGAAATCACCCAGCAGAATCGTTGGCGTATCTAGATCTGCAGACCAGTCCGTCATCCGCTGGTAGAAATCCAGTTTTTGACCAAATTTCGGATTTTCATCGCGGTCGGGAATCTCACCGCCTGCCGGGATGTAAACATTTTCAATACGCACGCCATTTTCCAGACGCGCACCGACGTGGCGAGCCTCGCCGTTGGCCTGCCAGTCAAAACGCTCATCTTTATGGAGCGGCACACGGCTGATCATCGCAACGCCATGGTGCATTGGCTGACCATGTAATATCAGGTGATTATAGCCCAGCTGGCGAAAAGCGCCTTCAGGGAACTGATCATCACGGACCTTGGTTTCCTGCAGGCAAAGCACGTCGGGTGCTTCTTCCTTCAAGAATCGTTCAACAATTTCGATTCGGGCACGGACACTGTTAATGTTCCAGCTGACGACTTTCAGGGTATCACTCATCGCTAAATCCCTAGCCATGATAACCGGAAAACCCAAGCCAAAAGCCCGACCAATTCTCATATTTTTTGATAGGTTAAAGACGAAAAACCCTCACCTCCGGGGGCATTTAGGAGGTGAGGGCTAACTCGCGTTCGTCACGCATAGGATGGTCCGAAGTTTATATAATCAGGTAACAGGGGGAAAACCTGATCGCCTCATCTCATCCTGTAACCGTTATAGAACCGCGTTTCTGTCGCTTAGATGAACAAAAGCTGTCAGGGCTTCCGCTGGTCGAGGCCGCGCCTCCGTTCATCGCCTACCGCGTCTTTTTCGGCGCGGATCAGTCCATTTGAAAGCGTTGTTGGCTACTGGAACGTCGAATTTTTGATCCGAAAGCCGGATAGATGTCCGATTATTCTTCGAATCAAGAGATACCCAGCCATCCAGGCGTAGACCAGCGGGCGCACCGGCGATCTTGGTAAAAACCATTGTAATCACGCCATATTCAGGCCGTTTCGGGTCGCGCACCTCAACACTCAACACATCTGGATTGCGAGTCGGGATGATTTTCCCATATTTGGATAAATCCCGTTCAGGATTGAGCAGCGCGCCCAGCGGACTATTCTTTATCGGCCAACGCTGAACCTGATTCACTTCATAATCTATCATCGTCAACGCCTTACCATCGCCGACAATCAGCAAATTCGCCTCCTTGCCATATTGGAAGCGTATTCGGCCCGGCTGCTTCAGCGTCAGTTTTCCGGGCAAGAGTCGCCCACTGCGGTCGGTTTGCGTGAAATTGGCGGTCATGGTGGTCATGGCGCGCAAATGAGCTGAAATCGCGTTGATATCATCGGCGGGGCTTTGCTGGGCTGTCGCTGGAACGCTGGCCGTCAGCGTCAAAGGCGCTGTGGCGAGCAGAAAAGCAAATCTCAACATATTGAAAACTCCTGAAAAATCTTCGCAACGCTTAACAAGAAGCGATTGAACATCACCTGAATTGTGGTCTTTTAGATCACTTCACCATTTTGATCACGCAGCACTTCCCGGCGACCAATATGGTTGGGAGGGCTGATAAACTGGTCATCTTCCATCCGGTCGATAATCCGCGCAGCGGTATTATAGCCTATTCTAAGCTGGCGTTGGAGCCAGCTGGTCGATACTTTCTGGCTTTCAAACACTATCTGGCAGGCCTGGGCATATTGCCGGTCTTCCTTACTGTCAGACAGATCTGCGCCATCCAGGGCATAACTGCCGTCTTCCGGCTCTTCGGTCACTGCCTGAATATATTCCGGCGATCCCTGCGCCCGCCAATGATCGGCGATCAGGCGAACCTCATCATCCGAAACAAACGGTCCATGAACCCGGGTCAATTGCTTGCCACCAGGCATATAGAGCATGTCCCCCTTGCCGAGGAGCTGTTCTGCGCCCTGTTCGCCCAATATGGTGCGGGAATCGATCTTGGACGTCACATGAAAGCTGATCCGGGTCGGCAGGTTAGCCTTGATCACACCGGTAATAACATCAACCGATGGTCGCTGGGTTGCCATGATGAGATGGATACCGGCAGCACGTGCTTTCTGGGCAAGGCGCTGGATGAGGAATTCAACCTCTTTACCGGCAGTCATCATCAGATCAGCAAGTTCATCGACGATGATCACTATTTGCGGCAGGACTTCATAATCCAGTTGCTCTTCTTCATAGATAGGCCGGGATGTTTCCGGATCATAGCCGGTCTGGACCTTGCGGCCCAATGGCTCACCCTTTGCTTTGGCAGCTTTGACCTTCTCATTATAGTTGGCGAGATTGCGCACCGAGATGGACGACATCATCCGGTACCGTTCCTCCATTTGCTCCACCGCCCATTTTAGTGCGCGGACAGCCTTGGCCGGTTCGGTTACAACCGGCGACAGCAAATGCGGGATATCGTCATAGGTGCTGAGTTCCAGCATCTTCGGATCGATCATGATCATTTTGCACTGATCCGGCGTCATCCGGTAAAGCAGCGATACGATCATGCAGTTAAGGCCAACGGATTTACCGGAACCCGTCGTACCCGCGATCAACAGATGCGGCATCGGCGCAAGATCGGCAATTACCGGGTCACCGGAGATATTCTTGCCGAGAATGATTGGAAGCTGCCCGGTCTGGTCCTGAAAACTGTCGCTGCCGATCATTTCATGCAGAACAACGGATTCACGCTGTGCGTTAGGCAGTTCAATACCCATGACGGTTCGGCCCGGTATCGCGGCCACACGGGCGGAAAGCGCGGACATATTTCGTGCAATATCTTCGGCAAGCTGGATCACGCGGCTTGCTTTGATGCCAGGAGCAGGCTCCAGTTCATACATAGTCACCACAGGCCCCGGCCGCACGGCGTTGATTGTGCCCTTCACATGAAAATCGTCGAGAACGGATTCAAGCAAACGCGCATTGCGTTCCAGTCCGGCCTTGTCGATGACATTATTGGCTTCTTCGGGCCGCGGTGTCAGAAGATCGATTGATGGCAGCGAGTAGGGGCCAAAGAAATCGCCTTGTTTACCGCTCGATAGGCTCGCTTTTTTAGGAGGCAGCGCCCGGTCGCTAATTTCCGGCGGTGGCCGGTTATCCGGTTTGACTTCTTTGCGTGGAGCGGGCGCCTTTTTCGGTTTCGCAGGGGCAGCGCCCTCAGGCTCGATAACCAGGCCGCTATCTTCTTCAGCCGATTTGAAGCGCGGCAATTTGAGCTGAGGCATGGACAACAGAGGCTTGTCGAGCCGCAAACTAAAATAACCAAGCACAAGACCGCCGGTTACAGTGATCGCTGTCAACACACCCGAAACAACGCCGCTCCAGCTCTCTGAAATGGCAGCCAAGCCAGCATTGATACCTTTGGCAGAAACCATGCCGGCAAGTCCGCCCCAGCCCGATGGCAAATCCGCCTGACTGTCAGGAAACCACAATGACAAACCCGTTCCGATCAGAAAGGCAGCAAGCAAACACCAAAGCAGTTGTTTTTTCCACTCAACCTGCGGAATATCGCGCCACAAGCGATTGGCGAAAATCAATATCAGCGGCAGGAATAATATCACCGGAACACCTATCAGAGACAAAAGCAGGTCAGAACTGTAAGATCCGGCAATGCCCATCCAGTTATGCTCGATGCTGCCAGCCGCGGTATTCAACGAAGGATCGCTGGGCGAATAGCTCACAAAAGCAAGAAACAGAAAAACGGCCACGAGGCTTAGGAAAACGGCACCGATCAGCGCGCCGCTGCGTAGCAGGCTAGCCCGCATCACTTCTCGCCAATTGGCTTCCTTTGCTTTTCCGGCCATTTTCTACTCCCGGGGTCTGTCCATCTTGGTACAAATGCCCAAACCCGTATTAACTATCGTTTCCTTTGCGCGAATCGGTGACTCCGCGTCAAGTTTTCCGGCAAGTTTGTTGATGATAATTTACCCGAACAGCTTTCTTTTCGATCCGCTGGCGCTTATCCTGTGGACAGCGAACGACAAGATAGAGGCGCAAATATGACCGGTAGTGAAAAACAGAGCGATGTGATCATATTGGGCGCCGGCCTGATTGGTTTGACCCAAGCTTTGACTCTTGCGGCTCATGGATTGCGCGTGGCTGTCATTGATCGCGCAGCGCCGGCCCATTTGATGGATCCGCAGAATGACGGCCGAGTTTCATCAATCAACAGCGCCAGCTGGAACATATTTGCAGCGATCGGTCTGTCAGAGAAGCTGGCCCCACATGGCTGCAATATTGACAGAATTCTGATCAACGATGGTCTAAAACCCGGGAAGCTTGACTTTACACCTGATGAAAATGACGGCCCGCTTGGCGTAATGATTGAAAATAGGGTTTTGCAAAGAACATTGTTTAAAGCTGCACAGGCACATGACCAGATTGATCTATATCTTGCAACACAGGTGCAACAAAGCGACCGTGGTGGTCATCATGTTTCCGTCACCCTGGAAAGTGGGGAGCAATTGGCCGCTCCATTACTGATCGCTGCCGATGGCCGTGGAAGCGCGATACGCGACGACGCCGGTATTGTCATGGCAAAATGGCAATATGACCATAGCGCTATCGTCTGCACAATAACGCATGAGCAGCCCCACGAGAATACTGCTTATGAGATTTTCTATCCCTCTGGACCATTCGCCGTTTTACCAATGCGGGACGATGAGGATGGAAGCCATCGCTCCGCCATTGTCTGGACGGTTGCGCGCAAAGATGGACCGGCTTTGGCCAAGATTAACAACCGGGCCTTTCAAGCGGAATTGATGAAGAAAACGGGTGGGTTTTTGGGTGAAATGACCTTGCAGTCCGAACGCGCAACCTATCCGCTCGGTTTTCACCACAGCGCTGAACTTGTTGCCCAGCGTCTTGCCCTGGTTGGTGATGCGGGCCATGGGATCCACCCGATTGCCGGTCAGGGACTCAATCTGGGTCTGCGCGATGTGGCAGCATTAACCGAGTGCATTGTCGATGGCGCCCGTACAGGCCTTGATCTGGGGGATGCTCAGATATTGGCTCGATATGACCGCTGGCGCGGGCTGGACAATCTTATGATGTCGGCCGCTACAGACGTCCTCACGCGGCTTTTTGGATTGCCCGGCGATACATCTTCAGCGATCCGCCGCTTTGGCATTGGCATAGTGCAACGCATCCCACCCCTCAAAGACCAGTTCATGGCGGAAGCGCGCGGCGAAAGTGGTGATTTGCCGCAATTGCTTATGGGTGATTTAATCTAGCTATCTATCGTGGCCCTTGACCGTCATCGACCTTGATGATGGTACCGGTTACGCATTCTGATGCCGGCGATAACAGATAAAGCAATGTGCTATCCATCTGATCCGGCTGGCATATACGTTTGCGGGGAAAATGCTCGTAAAAATTACCCATTCGACTGGTCATACCATCCGACATATCAGTTGCAAAAAGCCCTGGTGCAACCGCGTTGACGTTGATGAAAAATTTGGACCATTCAACAGCCAGAGCCTCTGTGATTCGGGATATTCCAGCCTTGGTGGTCGAATAAAGTGCAGCGCCATGACCATCATAATGTGTGCCGGCTATGGAAGAGATATTAACAATCCGCCCGGGCATCTCCTGTTCGATCAAAGGTCGCGCAAACTCACAAGACAATATGTAGGCGGCGCGCATATTGGTATCTAGAACATCATCGATCAATTCCGTGGACATCTTCACAGCACGAGCAGCGTCCACAATTCCAGCATTGTTGACCAGTATGTCGGGTTGCCCCAGCGTGTCGGCGACGGACGGAATAATTGCCTTCAGTTGCTCCGCATCCCGGACATCCAGATCGAAAGCTTTTGCATTTCCGCCATCTTGGGTGATTTCGTCTACCAGTTCATCCAGCTTTTCCCTGCGCCGGGCCGTACAAGCAACCTTTGCTCCACAAGCCGCCAAGATGTTCGCGAAACGGCGCCCGAGGCCAGCCGACGCCCCGGTAACAATGGCTGTACGTCCAGTCAGGTCGATGGAAAAATTTGGGGTGGTCATATTAGGGCATCCCTTAAACTATTGGCCTATAACTATTTGGCTTATCCTGTTTTCAGGAAAGGGATGCCCTAATGATTGTCGTCATGGCAAGCGGATAGTGCGCTGCTCTAGAGGCCTTGCTCCCGGATCGGTACGATTTTCAGCTCGACCCGGCGGTTTGCAGAGCGCCCCTCCTCGGTGCTGTTGGTCGCGATCGGCTGGCTTTCCCCAAATCCGCGGGTTTCAACTCGTGCACGCTGAACGCCGCTATTGCTCAAGAAGTTGGCGACCGACAAAGCGCGCCGTTCGGACAGCGATTGGTTGTACTGATCCGTGCCGGTGCTGTCGGTATGACCATAAACGTCGATATAGCTCTTCTCATATTGTGACAGCGTATTGGCAACATCGCCCAAAGTCTGTTGAAACTCAGGTTCAATGGCCGCGCTGTTTACCGGAAAAGTAACATTGGACGGCATATTCAAGATCAGATTGTCACCATCACGGGTCACATCGACACCGCTACCAGCGGTTTGCTGACGCAGTTTCTTTTCCTGCTCATCCATATAATAGCCCACGCCCGCACCGGCGAGGCCGCCAAGGCCAGCACCTATGATCTTTTCTGTACGATCATTACGACCGCCGATAATATCGCCCAGCAGATAACCGCCCAGTGCGCCGCCAATACCACCAATGGCTGCTTTGGACAGAACCCGGTTCCCGGTTTCTGGGTTGGTTGTACAGCCGCTCGCAAAGGCGAGTGCGCTTAACGAAAGTGCCGCAATAAATGCTTGTTTGCTACGCATATTTTTAGTCCCTCATAGAAGCGCCGTTGGGATATACTTCCCCTTCCCGGCGCGATAGCCGTAATTAACCATAGATAAGATGAACCCAAAATTATCAGGGCGGCATCAAAGCATATTTGATATTTTGTAAAACATATGGCTATAGGGTTTCTTTCGGGCTTATTCCCTTTCTATTGGACAATATGACAGCTTTTCCTTGGTTTGATGTTGCGATCATTGTCGTACTAGTGCTGATTAATGGCGTTTTCGCTATGTCGGAACTAGCCATTGTTTCCGCGCGTAAGGCATATCTCCATTCTGCAGCAGATCAAGGGAGCCGAGGCGCGAGAATTGCTCTACGTTTGGCCGGCGATCCCGGTAAGTTTTTGTCCACGGTACAAATCGGAATCACATTGATTGGCATTGTCGCCGGCGCCTTTTCCGGAGCCAGCCTCGGCGGACCGGTCGCGGAGCGTTTGCAAGCTCTGGGTATGGGCCAAGAACTGTCTGTCAGTATCGGTTTCGCTTTGGTCATCGGGCTGACGACTTTTGCTTCGCTGGTTATTGGCGAACTCGTGCCCAAACAATTTGCGCTCCGTTCAGCCGAAAAAATTGCCGTCGTCATGGCACCGCCAATGGACTTACTCGCCAGAGTAGCCGCACCATTGGTGTGGCTGCTTGATGGCACAAGTGCATTAATCTTTCGGGTACTCGGCCTCAAACGCGACCAGGCCAATCACGTGACCGCAGATGAGTTACAGATGGTTTTTGCTGAAGCCACGCGGTCGGGTGTTATCGAAGAACATGAGCGAGCCGTTATCGCGGGCGTCGTGCGCATGGCCGACCGGCCAATCCGAGAAGTGATGACACCGCGGACAGAGGTCGATTGGTTGGATATCAGCGCGACCACCGAAGAAATTCATGCAATGTTGATTGAATCGCAACATAGCCGTTGGCCGGTGGCTGAGGATTCAGTGGATGAGATTAAGGGCGTTGTTGTAGCGCGCGATATAGTCGCCGCACAATTTAGCGGACAGACGCTCGATTTGCATAAATTGATGCGCCCGCTTGAAAAAGTTCCGGATCAGCTCGATGCATTGGATGCGCTCGATATCCTCAGGGAAGCTGACGTACCGATGGTCTTGGTTCATGACGAATATGGTCATTTTGAAGGGATTGTAACTCCCAATGACCTGCTTCGTTCGATCGCAGGTGAATTTGTCTCCGATCAAGACGAAAAGACTCAGCGCAGCCTGATTGAACGCGCAGATGGCAGTTTTCTGGTGTCAGGCGCGATGTCGATGGATGCGCTCGCGGACCGGCTTGGTATCAAATTGCCCGATGATCGGGACTACGCCACGGTTGCCGGGCACGCTTTGAATCAATTGCGGCGCCTGCCAAAAGAAGGAGAGAATTTTGAGGATCAGAGCTGGGTTTTTGAGATAATCGACATGGATGGTCGCAAAATCGACAAGTTGATTGTTCGGTCATCTAAACCAGATGTCGATTAAACCAGACGTCGGCTGGTGACGCACGAAACTCTCGAAATGAAAAAAGGCCTCCTTCAAGTCTGAGGGAGGCCTTTTGTATCTATCTATCTGAGTATCAGGTGAGTTATCTAGCTAATATAGTAGCAGCTTAAACACCCTGCGGTTTCGGATCGCCAAATGGACCTTTCCGCTTCTTACCCGCTTTCGGTATAGATGTACCAATTGTTGGTACCGAAGATGGCTTCACAACATCGCCATCGGGTCGCTCAAATTTGCCATTCTCGACCAGCGAGTCAATCTCGTCACCCGACAAGGTTTCATATTCAAGCAGCGCATTTGCCAGCAAATGCAGCTGATCTTCGTGTTTGGTCAATACATCCTTGGCGCGGTCATAGCCGGCATCAACGATACCGCGAATTTCGCTATCGATTTTCTTGGCCGTTTCGTCCGACATATGGACACGCTGGGATTGCGAATAGCCGAGGAAGGTCTCGCCTTGCTCCTCTTCATATTGCAACGGACCCATTTCGTCGGACATACCCCATTGTGTGACCATGTCGCGCGCAAGCTTCGTCGCATATTGAATGTCGCCTGATGCGCCGGAAGACACCTTGTCATAGCCAAAGATGATTTCTTCCGCGACACGGCCGCCCATCGACACAGCCATATTGGCGTGCATCTTGTCACGGTGATAGCTGTAGCTGTCCCGCTCCGGCAAGCGCATAACCATGCCAAGCGCACGGCCGCGCGGAATGATCGTGGCTTTATGGATCGGGTCAGAGGCAGGCTCATGCACCGCCACAATCGCGTGACCGGCTTCATGATAAGCGGTCATTTTCTTCTCATCCTCGGTCATCACCATGGATTTACGTTCGGTGCCCATCATGACCTTGTCTTTAGCGGTCTCAAACTCGTCCATAGCCACGAGGCGCTTCCCGCGCCGGGCAGCCATCAAGGCGGCTTCGTTGACGAGGTTCGCGAGGTCAGCACCGGAGAAACCGGGCGTACCGCGTGCAATCGTGCGTGCATTCACATCGGGTGCCAGTGGTACTTTCTTCATGTGTACTTCGAGGATCTTTTCACGACCTTCAATATCTGGACGCGGCACGACGACCTGGCGATCAAAGCGGCCCGGACGCAACAATGCGGGGTCGAGAACGTCAGGACGGTTGGTCGCGGCGATGATGATGATACCTTCATTCGCTTCAAAACCATCCATTTCGACCAAGAGCTGGTTCAGCGTCTGTTCGCGCTCGTCATTGCCATTGCCAAGGCCGGCACCACGATGACGACCAACGGCATCAATCTCATCAATGAAGACGATACAAGGCGCGTTTTTCTTGGCCTGTTCAAACATGTCACGGACACGGCTCGCACCAACGCCGACAAACATTTCCACAAAATCTGAACCGGAAATGGTGAAAAAAGGCACCCCAGCTTCACCAGCAATTGCGCGGGCCAGCAGAGTTTTACCGGTACCCGGTGAACCTACCAGCAATGCGCCTTTTGGAATTTGCCCACCCAGTTTTGCAAAGCGACCTGGATTTTTCAGGAATTCAACGATTTCTTCCAGTTCTTCGCGCGCTTCATCGATGCCGGCGACATCTTCAAAGGTAACCTTGCCTTGCTTTTCGGTCAGCATTTTGGCCTTGGATTTGCCAAAGCCCATTGCTCCAGAACCGCTACCTTTTTGCATTTGGCGCAACACGAAAAACGCTATGCCGAGAATAAGCAGGAACGGTAGCGACTGAATCAAAAGATACTGCCAGATACTTGGGCTTTCTTCGGCTTGGCCACTATACTCTACACCTTTTTCATCAAGCAATTTGACCAGGCTGGGATCATTGCCAACCGGCGTTGTGGCGAACTTGTCTCCGTTGGTCAGCTCACCAGTAATCTTGTCCGGGGCAATTGCAACGCTTTGGACGCTGCCCTCAGCAACTTTCGCACGGAACGAGGAATAGCTGATTGCCTCACCAGAATCAGCACCGGCACCGGCACCAAACATAGAGACAGTGAGCAACAGGGCGACAATCACGCCTGCCCAGATGAGCATACTTTTCATCCAGGGGTTTTCCTTGGGATCCTGTTCGTCATTCATGATAATTGCTGTCCTGTCTTGGTATCGTCAGCGGTTATTCCAACCGAATCTGTCCCTTAAAGATAGGAGTTTTGCCTAGGATGACAATATAAGGCCGAATGTTTTTGCTGATCAGTCTGATCGTAAATGGTGATTTTCCGCTAAAATACTGAAATATTTATCTATTATTGCGTTCCGGTGCAGCGGAGAAGGTCCAGACCTTTCCGCCCTTGCACAATATGTTTCCAATAGTCTGGGTTTCACCTTGTTCCAGCCCCTTGATCAACGGTTCCAACTGGCTGCCGCGCGGCGACAATGCCGGGTCGCAGACATGCAAGCATTTCAGGAGCAATCGCCGAACAATTTCATGGGGGAAGTCATGATTGTCGAGTGTGCAGCCATCTTCGTTTTTCTGGATATAGGTTGCCGCCAGTTTGTCGACCATCCAATGTATCGCGGTCCGCGCATCATCCAGCGCAGCGGCGCTTTGGTTAGCAAGGCTTACATCAAAACCTGACAACCGCGACAATGCATCCCTTACCCGGACACGGTCAAAGCTCTGATCTTTGTTGGAAGGATCATCAACCGGTGTAATTCCTTGAGCCGTCACAAACTCGGCCAGCATATTTTTTGGGAAGCTAAGTAACGGGCGAATGATGGGACCCCGTTTGGCACGGATTGCAGACATGCCGTCAACACCGCTACCGCGCATTATCCGCATAACAAGTGTTTCAAGCTGGTCGTCTGCATGGTGGGCAGTAGCGAGCCATGCCATACCTCGACCCTCTATCCAGGCGTTGAGCAAGGCATAGCGCGCTTTGCGAGCTTCTGCCTGAATACTGCCCCGAATGGGAAAAGATGGCTTTAATATCTGATGCGGAATCGCCCGGTCAGCACATATGCTGGCGACAAACTCGCATTCCGCATGGGCCTCCGGTCGCAGCCCATGGTCGACACTTGCGGCAGCAATCCGTCCCGGGAAGCAGCTATTGGCGAGCAGCAACAAGGCAAGGCTATCAGGTCCACCCGAAACGGCGAGACCCAACTTGTCATCACTATTTTCGAAGTCAGGCACAAGCATCGTCACCGCTTCACGGAAGCGATCAACAAGAGCCTGCTCCATCATGGGGTGCGCTGAAAGAGGTGCATTATTAGCTGCAATCCGCCGCTGTCCTGCCCCGTGCAACCCGCGCACTGAGGCGACCGGATGCTGCGCTGGGATAAACTTCCTGTAGTTCGGAAAGCACGCGGCAAGCGTCGGCTTTTTTGTCCAGTTGGACCAAGGCTGTGCTGAGAAAGTAGAGACTGTCAGGTGCCCGTTCACCGCGAGGCAGTTCCTGATAATTTTCATAAAGGGCAACAGAGGCCAAGGCCGGTTTGCCATCGTCGAGATAAGCACGGCCCAGCAGATTTTTGGCGAAACTGGCACGGCGGTGCTTGGGATGATCGGCAGCCGCTTTCTTGAGCTGCGTCTGGGCCTCAGGATAATATTTCGCTTCCCAGAGCCGGTAGCCATAAATATAGGCGTCTTCGCCGACATCGCCGGTATCAGGCATCACAATGGATGCAACGCCGCTTACGCGTTCGGGATCGGGGCTGGCGCTTCCCGTATCTTCCGTAACAGATCCGCCCGATGGCGTCGTCGATAGTGCGCCGGGATTGGTGCTGACCGGCGGCACCGCAGCGGCCATTTTATCCTCTATCTGTCTGATACGAAAATCATTCTGCTCAACCTGACCAGTCAGGTTTGCGAGACTGCGTTCGAGCGTATCAACTCGGGCGATGAGGTCAGAAACGGCAGTTGTTGTTGTCGATGGAGTCGTCGGGGTATCAGCATCAGGTCTGATTTCGGGTTCGAAAAACCGAGAGGAACCACCAGGAAAAACCTTACGCTGAACCGCCCGCATTTCCTGTTCCAACCGGTCGACACGCTTGTCGACATTGTTATTTTGCGCAGCAGCAGGAGCCGCAATCAAAAGGCTGGCCGATAGCGCGGCGAATAACGTCGATAACAGGACGGGTTTCATAAGGAGCCTCCAAACATATGGCCAAAGATTTGTTTTACGTTAACCATAGATGCCGTGGAAAAGTAAATAGATTTACGTTGAGTGAGATTGATGTTTCACGGCCATATGACCCGCTATTGCGTGGTATCCAGTTCACTTGCGGATTCGCCGTTCGTGGTTGATCCACCGGGATCGGTTCGTGCGAGCAGCGCGGCCGCGCTAATACCGACGTCCTTAATCGTACGATCTGCTGTGCCGAGTGGTGCAACTACGGCGCCATCAATAGTGACGGTCAAGGCATCAGGTCGTCCCGTCAGAATTTGGGGGCCTTTGGCATCAGCGGGAACCGAATATTGTTCACCGGCTGACATTTCCTTTTCAAACAGGCGCTCGCCATCTTCGTCGTATATCTTGAGCCAGACAGTCTCGGTTGCAGTCAAAGTGACCGTACCTGTGTCAGACGGTGTTGGGCCAACTGGATCAATCGTACCGTCCAGCGTGCCATCTATGGTCTCGCTCTCGGTAAATTCAGCTTCGGGTCCTTCATCTATGAAATCGGCAGGTTCCAAAAACAAAGTTCGCCAAACCAAAAAACCGATCAACAAGACTGCAGCGATGCCACCAGCCGTCCACGCGAGATATTTGGGAGGAATATTACTCGGATTAGCCGGCGCGTAACCGCTGGTTTCCGGTTCATAGGCACTATGGCCCTGATCATCCATCTCTTCGCGTAATTGACTACCGATTGTCACTTCACTGAGGCCCACGGTTCGGGCGTAGGACTTGGCAAAACCAATCGCATAGGTGCGGCCAGGCAGAGCAGCGAAATCTCCAGTTTCAATGGACTCTAGGTGCCGCTGCGGAATCCGCGTTGTCTTGGCAATATCTTCAATATTCAGATTTTTTTGCTCTCGCGCATGACGCAACATGTCACCCACGCTGTGCAAGTTTAACTCGGCATTTTCCTGCTCTATTTCTTCTGCGTCATTTTCTTCGGCCATCATACTCTCCTTTGGCCGGTTCGCGGTGCGACCCCGATTTTCACTGATGATTCAGAAAAAGCCACTGGAGCGATGAAAAGTCAATGATTATCAATATTTCCAGCCTGATGATATCGCCATTATGACGATATCTCCGGGCTTTCAAGAAAACCGTCGATACCAATTGTTACATATGAACAGTCAACCGATGTCCACCTGATGCTCAAGGGCCCATTCTTGCAATGTGGTTCGGGGGTCGCTTGGCGGACCTGATAGCATCGCATTAAGCTGTTCCTGTGCTGCGCCCAGATCAAGCGAGCGAACCATAGCCTTGATCGGGCCAACAGATGCAGGTGTAATTGACAGACGCTTTATGCCAAGCCCCAACAGCGCTAGCGCATCCATCGGCCGTCCGCCCATTTCACCGCAAACGCCCAGCTCAATGTCCAGTTCATCGGCTTGCTTGGAAACACGGCCAATGAAGCGCAGTATGGCCGGACTCAACCAGTCGAACCGCTCGGCCAATTTCGGGTTGCTGCGATCGGCGGCAAAGAGAAATTGTGTAAGATCATTGGTACCAATTGACAAAAAATCGAGCCGCGGTGCCATCTGGTCCAGGCACTCCGCCAAAGCCGGAACTTCAAGCATAGCGCCGTAACGGATGGAAAGTGGTAACTGTTTCTTGCGGCTGCGCAAAAATTCCAGCTGTTTTTCAAACACAGTCTTGGCTTCGTCGAATTCCCATGGCTCAGCAATCATCGGAAACATCACGTTGAGTTTCCGTCCGGCGGCAGCCTCAATGAGTGCGCGCGCTTGCACTTTCATCAAGGCGTCCCGCTCCAGGCCAATGCGTAACGCGCGCCAGCCCATGGCCGGATTTTCTTCCTTGACTTCACTCGTTTGGAAATAAGGCAAAGGCTTATCCCCGCCGATATCGACGGTGCGGAAAATAACCTGCTTGTCACCAGCCGCATCCAGCACATCGCGATAGAAGCGCAATTGTCCAGCGCGGCCTGGCATCGTAGCAGCAACAAGAAACTGGAACTCTGTCCGAAACAACCCAATGCCATCGGCGCCCGTGAGATTCAGCATCCCCATATCGTCACGCAAGCCCGCGTTGATATTCAACGTGATCCGCTTGCCATCCTTGGTAATTGGCTCTTCATCTTTAAGCGCGGTATAAGCCGCCCGCTTTTTCTGGGTCAGTTCAACCTGTGCTTCAAACGCATCCTGCATCGATTGGCCTGGCCGCACAAACAGCGCATTGTCATCGACATTCAGCAGCAAATAATCATTTTCGCGAACAATCTGGCGGATATTCTTAACCTGTCCCAATATCGGGATGTCCATTGCCCGCGCTATGATGGTGACATGGGCGGTCAGTGATCCTTCTTCCAGCACCACACCCTTCAAACGCCGACGATCATATTCGAGCAATTCCGCAGGTCCGAGATTGCGGGCAATCAATATTGTATCCTGCCGCAGACCCATGGTTGCCGCCGTGCCCATTTGACCGGAGACTATTCTCAGCAAACGATTTGCGAGATCTTCCAGATCATGCATCCGTTCGGCCAAAAGCGGGTCATCTATCTGCCGCATCCGCATACGGGTATGTTGCTGCACACGCTCAATGGCAGCCTCGGCGGTCAGGCCGCTGTCAATCGCCTCGTTGATCCGGCGGCTCCAACCTTCGTCATAAGCAAACATCTTATAGGTTTGCAGCACCTCTTCATGTTCGCCGCCAACGCCAAATTCAGCCTGATTGGTCATATGGTCAATCTGGCTACGCATCTTGTCAAAGGCGGAATAGACCCGGTGTCTTTCGGCTTCGATATCTTCGGCGACGGTATGTTCGATTTTTACCCGCGGCTGGTGAAAAACCGCGAAACCACTCGCCTTACCCTTGACCAATTGCAATCCGCTGAGCCTGTCCGCACCGTTGTTACGGGCTTCCGGGGCATCCACCGACTCCACATCGATCAGTTCTGCATTGGCAATCAGTTCAGAAAGCACCATCGCAGCCGTTTGAAAAGACTCAATCTCTTCTTCGGAATATTTGCGCGGTTCCATATGCTGGGCACATAACACGCCGACGGCCTGCTGGTTCCGGATAATCGGCACGCCGGCAAAACTGTGGAATTTCTCTTCACCTGTTTCCGGGCGATACTGAAAATCCGGATGGCTGGCCGCTTCATCAAGATTCAGGGTTTCGACATTTTTGGCAATATAGCCCGTTAGTCCCTCACCAAATGCCAGCTTCGTGACATGTACCGCTTCCTGATTAAGCCCGCGCGTGGCGTATAGTTCCAGTACGCCTTCGCGGCGCAAATATATCGAACAGACCTCACTGCTCACCGCCTCCGCAATGGTTTCGACGACATGATTCAGTTTTGTTTGCGCATTGCCCGGCGAGGCCATAATCGACCTGAGCCCGGTCAATATGTTACGGGCTGTTACAGGACTGGACGTATGTTTGGTGGCCATAGGAATGACCTAGCAGAAACCTCCCGAAGGCGCGACATGCAAAACGGTCAAAAGGCCAAAAAATGCATGTCATCCCATGACTTGTGGTTAACCACTAACTCGGTTTAGTCTAGTTCCGGACCCACTTGTACAGCAAGCTTGCCCAAATTGGCGCCCGTGAACAACCGGTCGAGAGAAGCGGGTGCGTTTTCAAGGCCCTGCACCACATCTGTTTCGAATTTCAGACGTCCTTCCATCAGCCATCCGGCCATCGCCTGTGCGCCTTCAGGAAAACGGTCAAAATAATCCAGGATAATGAATCCGCGTAACGTGGTTCGCCGCATTAACAGATTGGCAAAATTGGATGGACCGGGAGATCCGTCTGTATCATTGTAGGTGGATATCAGTCCACAGAGCGGCATGCGTGAAAAATCATTCAGGCGCGCGATCACCGCATCCATGATTTCACCACCGACACTTTCAAAGTTAATATCAATCCCGTTCGGACAATGCTTGTCCAATGCGGCACCGACGTCTTCGGTCTTGTAGTTGATCGCAGCGTCAAATCCCGCTTCTTCCGTAAGCCATTGGCACTTATCATCAGATCCTGCGATACCAACGACATGGCAGCCGTGAATTTTACCGATTTGCCCTACCATAGAACCAACCGCGCCTGCGGCAGCAGAAACAACCAGCGCTTCGCCTTCCTTTGGTTTGCCGATATCCATCAGACCAAAATAGGCGGTCATGCCGGTTGCACCCAATGGCCCCATGTAAGCGGTCAGTGGCACGCCGGGAATCGCGGGTAGCATGCTCGCCATGCCGCCGGGAATGTCATTATACATAGCCCAGGTAGACAGGCCTGTGTTGATCAGTGCGCCGACCGGTATGGCGTCGAAGTTGCTTTCTTCCACAACACCAATGCCGCCACCGCGCATAGGATCATCAATCGGGACCGGAGGCAAATAGCCATCCATATCACTCATCCAAATACGGTTGGTGGGATCAAGGGACAGGTAAACAGTGCGCACCCGAACCATATCCGGTCCCAGCGGGCCCATTTCTTCCGTGACCAGTTCAAGATCTCCGTCGGCAATCTTGCCGACGGGGCGTTTGCGCAAATACCAAACCTGATTTGTAGTCATGGGACTTATCCTCTCATTATCGATCTCCCAAACCTTGGGGAAACCGGGGAGTAAGTCAATGAGTTGAATGTTTTAACCGGATAGCTTGATGTGATTCAGACGGGTTTGCGGGTGCCAGGGGCATATCGAAAATATGGTCTGATGAATCAGACTGAAACACAAAAACTGATCATAAATTTGGATCAGGCATCCGTGAGCAACTCTTCTTTCAACCGCAGCTTTTGTTTCTTCAGGTCATGAAGTCGAATCGTATCTGGAACCGGGCGGGCCTCTTCTTCGCTAATTTGGCGATCCAGGGCCTCGTGTTTTCCGCGTAGGGCTGACAGATGATTCTGATCCATAATATTCTCCTGATTTTTTATAGTGTTGCTAGGTTGAAAATGGCTGCGGGTGTCCCTTTCCATTTGTTCTGCGCTTGTCATCAAGCGGAGACGATGACCATGGATATTAATGTCTTGGTTTCGACATGAACCATGAATAGGGTGAAGATTACAAATTTGTTGCAGGCATGCAAGGGGCGAATGGATCCATTATGGCGATAAGCGATCAGGAGTTGCGGCAGCGGCTTGAACTACTGAGACAGGAGCACCGTGATCTGGACGATGCTATCACGGCTCTCATGGAATCAGGCAGTCATGATCAATTGCGCGCCGCACGTCTCAAGAAGCGTAAATTGCACCTGCGGGACCGCATCATCCAGATCGAGAATCAGCTGATACCGGATATTATTGCCTGATCAGGCGCATAATTGCGCCGGTTCGGCCATGTTAACTGTTTCTGTCTACCCATTAACCCGCGGGCGGCCCGCGTGTCACATTGAAACATCTTGCAAATTAACCCTTTGACCAGCAAATTTTAACTGTCCCTGCTCACAAAATATTTGCTACACCATCGGGCATGGCTGACAGCGAAGCATTAATAACGCCCAAATTACTGGATGCGCTCTATACCGAGTCTATGGTACTTGCTGACGAAGCGCGGTCCTATTTTGAATCCGGCCGCTTTAATGACCAGTGCGAAGACAAAGCAGCGCTGTCTGTATCTTTTTCCTGCGAGTCTTTAAAAGTCACAACGCGTTTGATGCATTGCATCGCGTGGCTGCTGAACCAACGAGCGTTGCATGGCGAAGATATGACGGATGGCGAGGCATGGAACCATAACCGCGAACTGGGCTATGCCGCAGCCAGTGATGGTCCAATGGTGGCGCTGTTTCCTGACGAGGCACGTGAAATAATTGATGCCAGTGAAGAGCTGTTTCAGCGCCTGCAACGTCTTTCGGCACGGCTTGGGTATGAGGATATCTCGGAGCCGCCGGTCCATGATATGTTCCGACGGCTCAAAAGCTCCTTCTGATTTCGTAAACTGTTCTGGTCAGGCCGTCGCTTTGGCCTGTTCCATTGTTGGATAATCCACATAACCTTCTGCGCCCTGACTATACCATGTCGGCGTGAAATCGATCGGATTGAGTTCTGCACCAGTGCGGAAACGCTCGGGCAAATCGGGATTGGTCATGAAAGTCCGGCCAAAGCTGATCGCATCGGCTTTGTCATTTGCCAAAGCCTCTGTCGCATTATCATAAAAATAATCGCTGTTAAGAACCAACGGCTTGCTGAATACCGGACGGATATCGGGGCTAACTGCTGGCACATCAGTATTGCCATAAGTGCCATGTGCAGGTGGTTCGCGCAATTCAAGAAACGCGATACCAATGCCGTCGAGTAATTTGGCAGCAGCGGTAAAGGTCTCGACCGGTGTCGCATCGTCCGCGCCCTGTGAATCGCCATTGGGAGAGAGCCTTACGGAAACCCGGTCGCTGCCCCAGGCGTCAACCAGACGCTGAGTCACTTCACCCAGCAAGCGGATCCGGTTTTCGATCGAACCGCCATATTCGTCGGTCCGGAAATTAGTACCAGAGCGGATAAACTGATCAATCAGATAACCATTGGCACTGTGCAGTTGCACACCATCAAAACCCGCCTTTTTCGCATTCTCAGCAGCGTTGGTGTAATCGTCCAACAAGCTAGGAATTTCATGCAGTTCCAGTGGACGCGCTTCCACATAGTCGCGCTTGCCCTGATAGGTACGGACGCTTCCCGGTGCGGTGGTCGCGGAGGAAGAAACGGGCTTTTCACCGCCAAGGAAATCAGGGTGTACAATCCTGCCCATATGCCAAAGCTGGCAGATGATCCGACCGCCCGCCTGATGCACCTGCTCGACAATCGGCTTCCATGCTTCAGTTTGCTCGTCGTTCCAGATACCAGGGGCAAAGGGGGTCCCCAGGCCTTGCTGACTGATACCTGTGGCCTCGGATATGATCAGCCCGGCACCAGCACGCTGGGAATAATATTCACCCATGATCGGAGTAGGCACATGCTCCATCGTCGAGCGACAGCGCGTCAAGGGCGCCATTAGCATCCGGTTGGGGGCTTCGATCGCGCCAAGGGTAATGGGATCAAATAATGTGCTCATATCCATGTTCTTTCGCTATTTTTAATTGCTTGATGAATAGCTAGTCAGGCCAGTGGCGCTTTGCAATGCAATGCTTTAAAAACTTTTCTTTCAGCCTATATCGGATTTATTGGTCTCCGGACGCGCCCTCACTCATATGAGGAATCACGTACAAGGAATTCAGGACATGCACCCGAAACAACCCAAACCGCTCAGAGATGATCCCACGCTCGATGAAGTGCGCGCTTATCTCGCGCCACTTCTGGCATCGCAAGCGGCTTTTGACGGGTGGAACGAAGACGCAGTGGCAGCAGCGGCCAAGCAAGCCGGAGTTGATGGCGATATGGCACGACTGGCGTTTAACGACGGTCCGGTGGATATGATCGATGCATGGTTTCAATCCGTCGATGAAACCATGGTGGCAAAATATTCCGAAGAAGAGCTTGGCGCCATGAAGATTCGCGAGCGAATCACGGCGCTCGTGATTGCACGGCTGGAGATACTGGAGCCAGACCGGGAAGGGTTGCGCCGGGCGCGGGCGATACTCGCAGCGCCTCCCAATATCAGGTCCGCTGCCAAGCTTGGTTGGCGGGCAGCAGATAAAATGTGGCGGCTCGCCGGCGATACAGCAACCGACTATAATCATTATACAAAGCGGACACTTTTGTCGGCTGTGTATGGCAGTACAATCAGCATTTTTCTTGATCATGAAAGCGATGGCCATACCGACACCAAAGCGTTTCTCGATCGGCGGATCGAAAATGTGATGCAGTTCGAGAAGGTCAAAGCCAAATTGACAAAGCCGGGTGGCGATCGGTTCAGCATGGCACGCTTTATAGGACGGCTGCGCTATCGTGGAGCCTGAGCGCTAGTTTCTAGCAAATTATTGCCAAAGCTGCGTACACCCTGACAAAAAGACTCGCCACACTTAATTAATATTGATAATCAGTCGCAATTACTATCTAACGAGTTTATCTATGAACGCACCGGTTACATTAGCGCTCACGCTGGATCGCCTCGCCATGCGTCAGCGCGCCGAAATTTCTTCGATCGACTGGGATGCTATGTCAGAAAATGAAGGGGCGCGTCTTCGCGCCTTAGGCCTTGATGCAGGTGTTACCGTAGAAAAACTTCACAAAGGCATGTTCGGCTTCAATGATCCAATTGCTCTGAAGGTTGGCCGGATGATGATTGCAATTCGCAAATCTCACGCGGCAACCATATCGGTGGTTCTTCCAGCCTAAATCATGAGCGAAACAGCCCCACTTATTGCCCTCGCTGGTAATCCCAATGCGGGCAAAAGCGCCTTGTTCAATGCGCTTACCGGAGCACGACAGAAAATTGCAAACTATCCTGGCGTTACTGTGGAACGCAAATCCGGTCATTTTCAGCTAGCCAATGGTCGCCCGGTCGAACTTGTGGATTTACCGGGCAGCTACAGTCTCGACCCAACCAGCCCGGATGAAGCGGTCACACGCAGCGTGATCATGGGAGAACAGAAAGGCGAGCGACAGCCAGATGCAATTGTTATTGTACTGGATGCTGCCAATCTCGACAATCATTTGCGCTTCGCACTGGAAGTAATCGCACTTGGCAGCCCTGTTCTGATTGCGCTTAACATGATGGATCTTGCCGAGCGCGATGGCTTGACGCTGGATCCGGCCAAGCTGGAAGCAGAGTTGGGCGTACCGGTTATTCCAACTGTTGCCGTTCGCAATCGCGGTCTTGAGCTCTTGTCCGCCTCTATTGAAACACGTCTTTCCGAGAAAAACGAGCAACCGACTACCATTGTCCCCAAAGAACGCGGCCACGGCCTGCGCAAGCAGGCAAAGGAAATTGCCAATTTGGCGGTTATTGCTGAAACCGCAGGTCGCCGGTGGTCAGAACGCGCGGATGCTGTGTTCCTGCATCCTTTTGCCGGACCGATCATCCTCCTTGCGATTATGTTTGTGATGTTTCAGGCGGTCTTTGCGTGGTCTGAAGCGCCAATAGGCTGGATCGAAGGCGCAGGTGAATGGGCCGCAGCTGCGGTAGAGGCCAATTTGGGTGAAGGCTTCTTGCGCGATTTTTTAATTGAGGGCGCAATTGGCGGTGTCGGATCAGTTGTTGTCTTCCTCCCGCAAATTCTGATCTTGTTTCTGTTCATCCTCTTGCTCGAAGCTAGTGGTTATATGACCCGCGCGGCCTTTATCATGGATAGGTTGATGGCCAGTGTTGGTCTGTCCGGACGCAGTTTCATTCCATTGCTGTCTTCATTCGCCTGCGCCATTCCCGGCATCATGGCGACGCGCAGTATAGCGGACCCGAAAGACAGGCTGACCACGATATTAGTCGCGCCGCTTATGACCTGCGCAGCGCGTCTGCCGGTATATGCAATCATCATTGGCGCCTTCATTCCTGCCCGCGACGTAGGCGGAGGTATCGGCCTTCAAGGCCTGGTTCTGTTCGGTCTTTATATCTTCGGCATTCTCGGCGCGATGATTGTTGCACTGGTCTTGCGCAGCACCGTCACCAAAGGCCCGAATAGCGGCTTCCTGATGGAAATGCCCAAATATCAGATGCCGCGTATTCGTGATATATTGCTGGGTCTCTGGCAACGGGCTTGGATATTTTTGCGCCGCGCCGGAACAATCATCTTCGTCGCTACCGTAGTGCTTTGGCTCATGTTGACCTATCCCAAAGTGCCGGATGATAGCCCGGTAAGCCAAGTGGATTATTCTGCCGCTGGCCGAATAGCCAACGTCATCGAACCGGTGGTTGCGCCGATTGGTTTCAATCGCGATATGGCGCTGGCTTTGATCCCTGCCATGGCGGCCCGCGAGGTGGCGGTAGCGGCGCTGGCAACAACCTATGCGATTGATGCACCGGATGAGGAAGCAGAAGCGAAATCATTAACCGAACGCCTCCAAAGCCGCTGGTCCTTGCCAACCGCCTTGGCGTTTCTGGCCTGGTTTGTTTTTGCACCCCAATGCATCTCTACCATTGCCGTGACACGCCGCGAAACCAATGGCTGGAAATGGCCAATGTTTATGTTGGGGTATCTTTTCGCGCTGGCTTATGTGGCGGCCGGGATTACATATTGGAGTGCTGTCGCCCTCGGTCTATAGAGCCTCCAGAGAATCGAAAAACATCACATATATTCCAAGGGGAAATGCAAATGGCTGGCGGCATCAATAAAGTAATTATCGTAGGAAATCTGGGTGCCAACCCTGAAGTGCGCACATTCAACAATGGCGGCAAAGTCTGCAATCTGCGCATCGCGACATCCGAAAGCTGGAAAGACCGAAACACCGGTGAGCGCAAGGAAAAGACCGAGTGGCATAGCGTTGCTATCTTCTCCGAAGGCCTGGCTGGCGTCGCGGAAAAGTATCTTCGCAAGGGCAGCAAAGTTTATATCGAGGGAAAACTACAGACCCGCAAATGGCAAGACCAGTCCGGCAATGACCGTTATTCAACCGAGATTGTCTTGCAGGGTTTTGATGGCAAATTGGAAATGCTCGATTCCCGTCAAGGTGGCGGTATGGGCGGCCAGGGCGGCGGCAATGACGGCTGGAGCGGCGGTGGTTCCGGTGGCGGCTCTGGCGGTGGTTCCAATGACGGGTGGGGCAATACCGGTGGCGGATCTTCCGGTGGTCAAGGCGGCGGCGCATTTGACAGCGACCTCGATGACGACGTACCTTTCTAGAAGCTAGAGCGTAGCTTACACCCGCGAGGGTGTGAAGTTGCTTGACAGTATCGGCCCATATAATCGGGGACAGGCCGGGCTATTGCCCTGACACTCGACGAGGTTTACTGATCCATGATGAACAATTGCGAACAATGTGTTGTCAAAAACAAGGCCATTTGTTCGGCATTGGACCCGGACGAACTGATCGCAATCAATCGGCTCTCCCGCAAAGTCTCCATCAAGGCGGGGCAGGCTTTGATATGGGAGGGTGACGATAGCCTGATCGTGGCCAATGTTGTGGAAGGGGCGTTTAAACTGACCTCGTCTCTGGAAGACGGCCGCGAGCAAATTATCGGCTTGCTCTACCCGTCCGATTTTGTCGGGCGCCCGTTCGGTGACAGGAATGAATATACGGTAACCGCTCTTGCAGATTCGAAAGTCTGTGTTTTCTCGCGCTCCGATTTCGACCAGTTTGTTCGTGAACATCCTGACCTCGAACATAAATTACTGCAGCGCACGTTAGTTGAACTCGACCGCGTTCGACGGTCTATGTTGATGTTGGGACGGAAAACAGCTCCAGAGCGCGTGGCGTCTTTCCTGCTGGAAATGTCGGATCGGCTGGCGGATGCCAGTTGCAGCGTCGTCGGCGGCAGTCTTCAACAATTCGCGCTGCCTTTCGGCCGTCAGCAGGTAGCGGATATATTGGGCCTGACCATTGAAACGGTGAGCCGTCAAATGACCCAATTGAAAAAGAATGAAGTGATCGCACTCCCCGATCACCGCAATGTCCAGATACTGGATGCGAACCGCTTGCATGATATTGCCGATGCTGGATCAAGCTAGGTCGGGCAGATCGATAAATGAAGCTGCATCCTTGCGGGAACGTTGTTTCAACAAAAACGATTTGGCAAAGAGTTTGTTGCGTTGATCTAGATCAATGTGAATGACTGTCTGGCCTGCCATGCCGCTTCCTGTTGAAGACGATTTTTTGAATCGTCCATACAGGGAAGGACATCATGGATACGCTCTTATTAAAGGCTGGCGGCTGGCTGGCTATCGTGTTTTTTGCGTTTATTGCAATGGTTCTGGCGGCAGATGCCGGATTTGCCGTGCATATGGCAATTATCGCTTTGGCTGCCGGGATCACTCTTTGGGTGACCATCAACAAGGCAGACTATGCTGCCATTGGACGCGGTATATTAAAAGCCCCCGCCGATCCCGGTATTTATGATGACGATCCGATCCGCTGGGGCGTGATCGCGACTATTTTCTGGGGTATTGCCGGTTTCTTGGTTGGGCTTATCATTGCCCTGCAACTTGCGTTTCCGGTGCTTAATCTGAATTTTGAATATACCACATTTGGTCGTTTGCGGCCCCTCCATACATCTGCCGTTATTTTCGCTTTTGGAGGCAATGCGCTGATCGCGACAAGCTATTATGTCGTACAGCGTACATGCCGGGCGAGGTTGGCCTTCCCTGGCCTCGCCCGTTTTGTTTTCTGGGGTTACCAGCTGTTCATCGTGCTGGCGGCCACAGGTTATCTGATGGGAGTTACCCAGTCCAAGGAATATGCCGAACCCGAATGGTATGTCGATCTTTGGTTGACCATCGTCTGGTTGTGTTATGCAGCAGTCTTCATTGGTACAATCGTACGTCGGTCCGAGCCGCATATCTATGTCGCCAACTGGTTCTATCTGTCATTCATCCTGACCATTGCCATGCTGCATGTCGTGAACGGCTTGTCCATGCCGGTCAGCCTGCTGGGTTCGAAAAGCTATGCCGCTTTTGCTGGCGTGCAGGATGCGCTGACCCAATGGTGGTATGGCCATAACGCGGTTGGGTTCTTCCTGACGGCAGGCTTCTTGGCAATGATGTACTATTTCGTGCCGAAACAGGCAGAGAGACCGGTTTATAGCTACCGACTGTCGATCATCCACTTCTGGTCCTTGATCTTCCTCTATATCTGGGCAGGACCACATCATCTTCATTACACGGCGCTGCCCGACTGGGCACAGACGCTCGGCATGGTCTTCTCGGTCGTGCTGTGGATGCCGAGTTGGGGTGGAATGATCAACGGCCTGATGACCCTGAACGGGGCATGGGACAAAATCCGTACTGATCCCATCATTCGGATGATGGTCCTTGCACTCGCCTTCTATGGCATGAGCACGTTTGAAGGTCCGATGATGTCAATCAAAGCCGTGAACAGCCTGTCGCATTACACCGACTGGACAATTGGCCATGTGCATAGCGGTGCACTGGGCTGGAACGGCATGATCACCTTCGCATGCCTTTACTATCTCGTCCCGCGCCTGTGGGGCAAAGAGCGGCTTTATTCGCTGCGCATGGTGAACTGGCACTTCTGGCTCGCGACGCTGGGTATCGTTCTCTACGCCGCGTCAATGTGGGTAGCCGGTATCATGCAGGGTCTGATGTGGCGCGAATATGGTGATGATGGCTATCTGGTTTACGCTTTCTCCGAAGTCGTATCCGCGATGCTGCCCATGTATCTGATCCGTGCGGCGGGCGGGCTGCTCTATCTCGCTGGTGCCATCGTGCTGGTCTACAATGTCTGGATGACGATTGCAGGCAAGCAGCGCGAAGAAAAACCCATGACCGAAACGCCTTATGACGAGGCCGCGGATAAGCCGATTGTAGGAAAACCTGCAATTGAGCCAGCAGAATAAGGGAGGCGAGAACATGTCCGGTTTTGCTAAACATCACAAGAAACTCGAACGCAACGTCACCCTGCTGGGTCTGGCCGCCTTTGTCACTGTAGCGATTGGCGGGATCGTCGAGATCGCACCGCTCTTCTGGATCGATAACACGATTGAGAAAGTCGAAGGCGTACGGCCCTATACCCCGCTCGAACTGGCAGGGCGCAACATCTACATACGAGAAGGCTGCTACAGTTGTCACAGCCAGATGGTAAGACCTTTCCGCGATGAGGTGGAGCGCTATGGTCACTACAGTCTGGCGGCGGAAAGCATGTATGACCATCCTTTCCAGTGGGGTTCCAAACGAACCGGCCCCGATCTGGCCAGGGTTGGTGGACGATATTCGGATGAATGGCATGTCCAGCATCTGATTGATCCCCGCTCGGTGGTGCCGGAATCGATCATGCCGCCTTACGCGTTTCTGGCTGAGAAAGATCTGAAAGCTGGTGATATGGTCAAGCATCTGACGGCTCAGCGTCGTGTCGGCGTTCCCTATACTGACGAAGCGATTGCGGCGGCCAACGATGATTTGATGGCGCAGGCCGATCCAACAGCATCAACTACCGATTTGGAGAAACGCTACCCTAAAGCGCAAGTTCGCGATTTTGACGGCGACCCTGACCGGTTGACAGAGATGGATGCGCTCGTGGCCTATTTGCAGATGATCGGCACGCTTGTCGATTTTGAAGCAGGCGAGGCACAGGAGCAACCGCGATGAGTTATGAGGCACTCAGGCATTTTGCGGATAGTTGGGGGTTGCTGTTTCTGGGCATTATTTTCCTGACCATGATCGGCTGGACCTTCCGGCCTGGATCGGGACGAAAACACGAAGAAGCGGCGCATATGATCTTTGAAGAGGATCACGAAGATGGTTGATAAACAGAGAATTGACGAAGCAACGGGCACCCAGACGGTTGGCCATGAATGGGATGGTATTGAGGAACTCGATACCCCCATGCCGCGCTGGTGGCTGTGGACTCTATATGCGACAATTATCTGGGGTCTCGTCTATGTTGTGCTTTATCCGGCATGGCCAATGGTCAACAGCGCAACCGAAGGCGTACTCGGCTGGTCCAGTCGCGGCGACTATCAAAAGGCATTGGCAGCTCGTGAAGCCGAGTTGGAACCGATCCGGCAAGCTCTGGTAAAAACAGACATCCATGACTTGCCCAACAATCCAGAACTGCTCAATGAAGCAGTACAGGGCGGCCGTTCCGCTTTTAAAGTCCACTGTGTGCAATGCCATGGCTCAGGCGCTGCGGGTTCCAAGGGCTATCCCAATCTGAATGACGACGAATGGCTTTGGGGCGGGGATATGGAAGCGATTGAATATACGCTGGTCCACGGCATCCGTAATCCCGACCATGATGAAACGCGTTTTTCCCAGATGCCCGCTTTTGGCCGGGACGGGATATTGCAATCGAATGAAATTCAGGATCTGGTTTCCTATGTCCGGGTGCTCAGTGATCGCGAACAACAAAGCGCATCGTCAAACCGGGGTGCGGCACTGTTTGAGATCAATTGCACGGTATGTCATGGCAATGATGCCAAAGGCGACCGAACGCAGGGCGCACCCAACCTGACCGACGCCATCAATCTTTATGGTCTGGATCGTGCCTCGCTGACTGACACGATCACTAATAGTCGTTATGGTGTAATGCCACGCTGGGGCCATCGGTTGGATGCAGCGACTATCAGGATGCTGACGGCCTACGTACATTCACTGGGTGGCGGCGAAGCTGCGCCGGTATCAGAGGATACTGCGACTGAGCAAGCGGCAATAGCCACTGAGGCGGAGACTCCGGTAGATGAGCAATCCTAACGAAATTCTTGATCCGCAACTGCAGCTTTATGAAAAGCGCAAGGGCGTTTATCCCAAGGCAGTAGATGGTACGTTCCGACGGCTGAAATGGGCGATCATGGCGGTGACGTTGGCGATCTACTACATCACCCCTTGGATTCGTTGGGATCGCGGTCCTTACGCGCCGGATCAGGCGGTATTGGTCGATTTGGCGAACCGCCGCTTTTTCATGTTCGGGATCGAAATCTGGCCGCATGAATTTTACTATGTGGCTGGCATGCTGGTCATGGCGGGCATTGGCCTGTTTCTGGTCACTTCTGCAGTGGGCCGGGCGTGGTGTGGCTATTCATGCCCGCAGACGGTCTGGACAGATCTGTTCCAGCATATCGAGCGTGCGATTGACGGCGACCGCAATGCTCAATTTCGTTTGCAGGACGCCCCCTGGGGACCAAAGAAAATATTCAAACGGTTGAGCAAGTGGACAATATGGTTGCTGGTTGCATTGGCCACTGGCGGTGCGTGGATATTCTATTTTGCCGACGCCCCGACCCTGGCAGGGGACTTCTTTTCGGGCGAAGCGGCCTTTGTCGCTTATGCCACCGTCGGCGTTTTGACAGCGACGACATTTATTTTTGGCGGTTTCATGCGTGAACAAGTGTGCGTCTACATGTGTCCCTGGCCGCGGATTCAAGCCGCAATGATGGACGAAAAGTCACTGACGGTGACTTACAAGGACTGGCGCGGCGAGCCTCGTGGCAGTGTCAAAAAAGCCGAAGCACAGCCCGGCAGCTTTGGTGACTGTATCGACTGCAATCAATGCGTTGCAGTCTGCCCGACTGGAATTGATATACGCGAAGGACCGCAAATTGGCTGCATAACGTGTGCTCTGTGCATTGATGCCTGTGACAAGGTAATGGATCAAGTGGGTCGTCCACGCGGATTGATTGACTATGTCACAGAAGAAGATGCCGAGTTGGAAAAGGCCGGCCAATCCCATACCCCGGTCCTGAAAACACTCTTTCGTCCGCGTACTCTCCTCTATTTCTCTGTCTGGGGTGCAATTGGTCTCGCAATGCTCTTTGCCGTCGGCAACCGCACGCGTATTGATATCAGTGCCAATCATGATCGCAATCCGCTCTATGTACAGCTCGCTGACGGCGCTGTCCGCAACGCCTATACCGCCAATTTGCGAAATATGGAGAACCGGCCACGCACGATGGAAATTTCCATGTCAGGCCTCGGACAGGCTGTGCTATGGTCAGGTGAAGGATCGCGGGAGACAGCTGGCCAGACCGTAACGGTCGAGGTCCCGGCTGACAGCGTCGGCAGGGTTAGGCTATTTGTTGCGGCACCTGGTGTCGGGCCTGAACGGGAAGAATTTGTACTGACCGTCGAGGCCGCAGATGACCGGACAGCGCAGGATAGCCACAACGTCTTTTTTGAACGCCCGGAGAGTGCTGAATGACCCCCGAACCCATCAAACCTAAGAATTTTACTGGCTATCATGCCACGGCCATGATCGTTGCCTTTTTCGTAGTGGTTGTCGCGGTGAACATGGTCATGGCGCGCTTCGCTGTCTCGACTTTTAGCGGCACTTTGGTCGACAACACTTATGTTGCCAGCCAGAAGTACAACACCTGGCTAGAGGAAGCCCGCAAACAACAGGCTCATGGTTGGACTAGCTCGAAGGTCATCCGTCTTCAGGAAAAAGTAGCCATGACTGTCCTGAAGGCCGACAATACACAGCTAGAGGATGCACAGATCATAGCGGTTGCGGAACATCCGGTTGGGCGAACCGACCCGATCACCCTGCATTTTAAGCAAGACCAGACCGGAACATATATCAGCCGTGGCGTCTTGCCGGAAGGACGCTGGAAATTGCGGATCACAATCCTGCATCGCGGCAATAAAATGGCGCTGGCACAGGAAATATTTTGAACGCCGTCACCGATCTTGATGCCGCAAAGGCCGATAGCGTGGACAATATTGTCTCGCGTTTTGCCGTGCCCGCCATCCGCTGTGCCGGGTGCATCTCGAAGATCGAAAACGGCTTGGCCGGCGAGGATGACATATTGTCGGCCCGGGTCAATTTTTCGACCAAACAGGTTGCGGTCTCCCATCTGCCCGGCCTTCGCGAAGATGCTATCAAGCAAAAAATTGAGCGGCTGGGCTTTGATGCGCAGATATTGGCGGACAATCCTCTCGCAGAAGAAAAAGGCGGCACGGACAAGCTGATCCGCGCACTCGCCGTGGCCGGGTTTGGCATGATGAACATCATGTTATTGTCGGTCAGTGTCTGGTCTGGTGCGATGGGAACCACCCGAGATATGTTCCACTGGATATCGGCGTTGATCGCAATACCAGTGATCCTCTATTCCGGACGGCCCTTTTTCAGTTCCGCCTTCATGGCACTGCGTTACGGTCGCACCAATATGGATGTACCGATAACGATTGGTATCATCCTCGCCACTGGCCTCAGCCTTTTCGAAACCATGACCAGCGGCGCGCATGCCTATTTTGAAAGTGTGGTAATGTTGATCTTTTTCCTGCTCGCTGGACGGGTGCTCGACGGCATGATGCGAGACCGCGCGCGTGAGGGCATATCGGCACTGCTGAAACAGACCGCACCGGGCGCGATGGTGTTAAACGGCGATGGCACGACCCGCTGGATCACGTCCAAGGAGCTGCGCCCGGATATGCGTATGGTGGTCGCGGCGGGCGATAATCTTGCTGCCGACGGCGTGATTGAACAAGGCAGTAGTAATTTTGACTTTGCCCTGATGACCGGTGAGAGCGAGCCGCAACATAAGGTATCAGGTGATCTGGTGCTTGCCGGAACGCTGAACCTGACCGCGCCGGTGACTGTGCGGATTACAGCGGCGGGCGAGGATACCAGCCTGTCCGACATTGCGCGGTTAATGGATGAAGCCGGACAACAGCGCTCCTTTTATGTACGGGTCGCGGACAAGGCGGCGCGCTATTATGCGCCGGCCGTGCACAGCCTGGCGTTACTGGCTTTTATATTCTGGATGTTTGCCGGGGTCGGCTGGCACCAGTCTTTGCTGATTTCCGTGGCGGTGCTGATCATCACCTGCCCCTGCGCCTTGGGACTGGCAGTTCCCGCGGCGCAAGTGGTCGCATCCGGTGCGCTGTTGCGCAAGGGGGTTATGATCAAGGATGGTAGCGCCCTGGAACGACTGGCTGAGGCTGACCGTGTGCTGTTTGACAAGACCGGAACGCTGACCCTCGGCCGCCCAGTGCCGCTGAATCTCGATCATCTCTCTCCCCCCCAGAAACAGGTTGCGCTGGCGCTCGCTCAGGCCAGCAATCACCCTGTCAGCAAGGGGATCCGCAATGCGCTGCGGGCTGGAGACATCACCCCTGCCAATCTGGATGCGGTTGAAGAAGTGCCGGGCGAGGGTATGTCGGCGTCTTGGAGCGGCGCCCACGTTGCGCTTGGGAAACCGGTTAAGGTAGAAGATCATCTTTCCTGCCAATTGACGATTGGCGACGAGCATTTTGCCATAGAATTGCAGGATGATGTTCGTCCCGATGCTGTCAGCACGATTGACCGGCTGAACCAGCTTGGTCTGCCCGGGACCATTATATCCGGCGATAATGCTGCCTCGGTTGCGAAAATTTCTCGCGCCGTCGGCCTGACGGCTCAGGCAAGCGCCAGTCCCCAGGACAAGTTGCATTTGATTTCGAAGCTCAGTGCCAGCGGTTACAAGGTGTTGATGGTTGGCGATGGCCTGAACGACGGTCCGGCCCTTGCCGCTGCCCATGTCTCGATTGCGCCGGGTTCCGCCAGCGATGTCGGGCAACAAGCGGCGGACGCCGTTTTTACAAGCGATTCCTTTTTCCCGGTGGCGCTGGCGGTACAAACTGCTCAGCGCACGATGCAGATTGTCCGACAGAATTTTGTTCTTGCCATTGGCTATAACATATTGGCGGTTCCGCTAGCCTTGACCGGCATGGTCACACCTTTGATCGCGGCTATTGCCATGTCACTTTCATCGCTGATCGTAGTTGGTAATGCATTGCGATTGAACGGAGCTGCAAAATGAGTGGCTTGGCCATCCTGATCCCCGTTGCTCTGTTGATGGGTCTTTCGGGCCTCGCCTTTTTCTTCTGGGCCATGCGCAACGGCCAGTTTGAGGACCTTGATGGAGCAGCACAGCGCGTGTTGATTGATGATGAAGCGCAAGCGGCCGCCGCACAGGATGATGACAAGATGGATGAGAAACATGACAAAGCATAAACAGCATAGCGCAACCGCGCTTTCAGGGGTCGCGATAGCGATGCTGGCTGTTGCCCCGCTGGCGCCGGCCAGCGGCATGATGAGCCTGTCAATATGCGGCGCAGATGGGGTTACCAGAACTGTCTCCGTCCCAATGGACCCGGAAGGGCAGGACGGTGATGATTGTGCGCAGGCTTGTCACGGCTTTTGTTCGCGCAAGCAGTCTCCGGAAGACAGTGACGAGACGGGCGATTGACCTGAACAATTTTGGCAATGGATCGGACATCAGCCGGATATGATGTTTGGATGTTTACAGGCACCGCCTTGCGCTCTTTTGTGTTAACTGCAACAAAAGCATATGCTCTTTGTCGAACAACATGAAGCGGTCATCAGGTTAACCGCCTTTGCCGGCATATTCCTGATCATGGCCCTGCTTGAAATTGCAATGCCGCGCAAAACGCGCGTCGCGGCAAAAGGCATGCGCTGGTTCACCAACATATCGCTGGTCGTTATCAATACGTTTGCCCTGCGTCTCATCATGCCGATATTGGCGGTCGGGATGGCTCACTATGCCGACGCGCGCGGTTGGGGACTACTCGCCATAGCCGATCTACCTGTCTGGATTGAGATTATCATCGCCTTCCTGCTGCTCGACATGCTCATCTATGCCCAGCATGTCGCATTCCACAAAGTCCCGATCTTTTGGCGCGTTCACAAAGTTCATCATGCTGACCGCGACCTTGATGTAACCAGTGGCGCACGGTTTCATCCTGTAGAAGCCGTCTTGTCCATGGCCTATAAACTACTCTGTATTGCGTTGATCGGGCCAGCTGCTTTCGCCGTATTCCTGTTCGAGGTCGTGCTGAACGCCGCCTCCATGTTCAATCATGCCAATGTAAGATTGCCGCTTGGCTTTGACCGGTTGCTGCGACTGTTCATCGTGACCCCGGACATGCACCGCGTGCATCATTCGGTCATAGAGCGGGAGACCAACAGCAATTATGGTTTCTTCCTGACCATCTGGGACCGCATGTTCGGAACCTATATTGCGCAGCCGGAAAAGGGGCACGATGATATGACCATTGGCCTGTCCGAATATCAGGACAGCAAGCCAGACAAGCTCATCTGGAGCCTTCTGATACCGTTTTCGCGGAACAAGGATGCCAAAAAAACAGGCGGCAACTCCGTCGAAGAGCGCCGCCCGGTTTTTAAGTCAGACTAATATGGCTATCAGCGACGGCCATAGTCATTTGATACGCCAGCGCTCCGCGGTGGGGCAGCAGCAGTAAGGCGCAACGCCTCGGCTGACTGGCTGATCGAACCAATCTCATCCGGCGTGTCGTCATCATCAATCTGCACCTTTTGCAGCGACTGAACAAGGCTTTCTTCCAGATCCTTTGGCTTGATCGTTTCCTCTGCAATTTCACGCAGCGAAACAACCGGATTTTTATCACGGTCGCGATCGATCGTCAGTTCAGCACCGCCGGAAATCTCACGTGCACGCTGCGCTGCAAATAGGACCAAATCAAACCGATTGGTGACTTTATCAACGCAATCTTCAACGGTAACGCGAGCCATAAGGCGCTCCTGATTCTCTAAAATTCATGAAAAGAGCCACGCATCTAGGGTTTGTGCCCGCTTTTGTCAACAAATTGGATCGGCTGACCGGTGCGCTGCGGGGTTAAGCAATTGTCGGTTCAGGGCGAATAATCTATGCGCAAATCATGGATACCCCTGCAACCCATCCAGTCTCGGACAATAGTGCTGCGCGTATTTTTGATGATAGTGAATGGTTTGACGTCGGCGGCAACAGGTTAAAGCCGGTTTATCTTCCAGAAGATCGTTTGCAGGCGGTGATCAGACTTATCAAAAAGGCAAGCCAAAAGCTGAAGCTATTTTTCTATATGTTCGAGGGCGATGATGTCGGCAAGATCATTCTCAATGGCCTTGTCGATGCCTGCAATCGCGGTGTCAAAGTGGAGTTGATGGTCGACAGTTTTGGTTCCAACGGCGCGCCCAGGGGGTTTTTCGATCCGTTTGAGCAAGCAGGTGGAAATTTTGCGATTTTCAGTCCGCGATTTTCGACCAGCTACTTTGTTCGCAATCATCAGAAAATACTGATCGCTGATGACCGCCTCGCGCTGGTTGGCGGCTTCAACATTGCCAATCAATATTTCGATCAGCATCCAGCCGACGAAGATAAAGAGCATGACGACACAAGCTGGGTTGATCTTGGCATCATCATTGATGGTCCGGAAGTCGTCAAGCTGGCGGACTATTACAACCTGCTGTCAGATTGGGTGCATAACAATAACGGCAATATCCGGTTGCTGCAAAAAATGGTTCGCCAGTGGGATGCGGGTGATGGCAATTTTCGCTGGCTGCTCGGCGGCCCAAGCAATCGTCTCAGCCGCTGGGCGCGGGCGATAAAGAAGGATCTCGAGCGCGGCCAGCGACTTGATCTGATCAGCGCATATTTTTCGCCTGGCCAAGGGTTGCTGCGACGGATTGCCCGCCTTTCCAAGCGCGGCGGCGAGGATCGTCTCATTCTACCCGGAAAAACCGACAATGCTGCGACAATCGGGGCGAGCCGCCTGCTCTATGGCTACTTGCTGAAAAGAGGCGTACGGATTTTCGAATATCAGCCCAAAAGGCTTCATGTGAAGTTGGTGATCATCGATAATGCAGTCTATATCGGTTCTGCCAATTTTGACCTTCGCAGCCTCTTCATCAATGTCGAACTGATGGTTCGGATCGAGGATCAGGCCTTTGCCAACCACATGCGCTTACTGGTTGATCAGATGTGTACCGACGCCTTGCCGATTTCCACCAAATTGCACAAAGCCCGCAAGGGGATACTCAATCGGTTGCGCTGGACCTTGTCGTACTTTGTAGTGAACATATTGGATTACACTGTAACCCGGCGTTTGAATTTCGGGGTCAAGAAGTAATATCTGCAGTTGGTCGCACGTCCAGAATCGTTCATCGCAAAGGTCGGTTTTGCCTCTGTTCAGGGAATAATGCTTACGTAGTAACTATAGTTTGCATTCGATAGCAGCATCCTGTGTTTGATTGCTGTCATTCGAAACAGGGAATGATTTATTTGTATGATTTATTTTCGCACGCTGATCGTAGTAATTTGTGTCAGTATCCTGACAGCATGCGTCGCCCCATCTCAGGGCCGACCGGTAACACCCAATCAACGCGCGGAAAATCCTTCCCCGCGTTATAATCCTCCGCCACCCCAGCGGAAAAAAACGACGCCCTCACGTAACCGGCCCAGTCCAGCACTGGAACGGCAAATAGCTGAATTATGGCGCACTTTTCCCGGTAAAACGGGGATTGCAATTAAAAGCATTGATGGCGGTTGGAGCATCGGCCACCGGGCAGATCAGAATTTCCCTCAGCAAAGCGTTTCGAAACTTTGGGTCGCGATGACCCTACTCGACAAAGTTGATCAGGGCCGAATCTCGTTGTCCGATTCTATCCGTATCGGTCCGGACGACCTGACATTATTCTACCAGCCACTTGCTGCCGAGGTGAAGCGCGAGGGCGCTGTTGTCAAAAGCGTTTACACTCTGTTGGAAAGGGCTTTGGCCTATAGTGACAATACTGCAAATGATGCATTGCTGCGCCATGCCGGTGGTCCAGAGGCTGTGAACGATTTCATTCGCCGTAGCCGGCTTGGTAAGATCAAATTCGGTCCCGGCGAACGATTAATGCAAAGCCAAATCGCTGGCCTCAAATGGGATCAAAGTCTGTCTCAAGGCCGTAAATTTTATACGGCTCGGGCAAATCTGCCGATAGAAACACGCAGACGAGCTCTGGCAGACTATCTTGCCGATCCTATTGATGGCGCCAGCCCGGATGCGATCGTTAATGCCTTGGATCAGCTCGCACGTGGAAAATTACTGTCAGCAAACTCAACACAATTGCTGCAATCCATATTGAAACGCACACGCAGTGGCCCAAAACGCCTGAAGGCCGGTGTTCCATCCGATTGGGAATTTCTCCACAAAACTGGTACCGGTCAAGTTTTGGGTGGTACTTCAACAGGTTACAACGACGTAGGCATTATGACCGCGCCCGATGGCAGCCGCTATGCAGTCGCCGTGATGTTGGGCGACACCACTGCTCCTATTCCTGAACGTATGCGGATGATGCAAGCTGTGACCCGGGCCGTTGCCAGCTATCACAGGCGATAGAAGGCAAATTCCAGTATTATTGGGCTGTTTCGGCAGCTCCTGATTCGTCTTCAGAGGACATATTTCGTTCATCGAGCATTTCAGCAGCGGCATCCAATGCTTCTGCTTCCCCCACCGTTACTCCGCCAGGACCCGGATCATTCTGGGCGGGTCCGCATGACGCCAAAAGCAGGAAACCTAAAAATCCGCAATATCGAGTCTTCATCATACGGTTCCTTTTTTCTCTATGAGGTATCTGCAAACCGGGCAACCAAGATATCGCCGTTTTAGCCCAAAAAAAGGGCCGCCCAAAAGGCAGCCCTTTTTCAATTCATGCCAAAAGCGGCTTATTCGACTGCTTTTTTCGCAGCGTCAGCACCTTTGTCGATCATCTTGCCTGCAGCATCTTTAGCAGCGTCGGCAGCCTTATCGGCAACGCCAGCAGCTTCGTCAGCGGCGTCCGTAGCTTCTTCAGCAGCACCTTCAGCGGCATCGCCAGCTTCTTCGGTCGCTTCAGCAGCAGCTTCGCCCATGGCGTCTGCAGAACCTTCAGCAGCATCCATTGCGTCATCAGCAGCTTCTTCAGCAGTTGCTTCTGTGCCTTCTACGGCTTCTTCAGCACCAGCTTCTGCATTGTCAGCAGCGCCGGAACATGCAGCCAGGCTAAACGCAGCAGCAAGTGCGATTGATGTTGTAACTTTTTTCATTGGGTAAACCCTTTACTTTTTCCTCAAAAAACCACGCAAGCAGATGAAATACTCCCTTGATCTGCTTACGAAGCGCCTCATTAACGGGTTGAAAAAGGGATAGCAATAATGAACATCCTTAGCCTCTCTTCTCGCAGGTTTTTTTTCCCGGCAAATCAGGAAATTGTGAATCAAGGCCTGAGAAATCTATTAGATTGACTACATATAAAGAATTCTTTATATGACATCCCCAATGAATGAGATTCTGACCATATTTAGAGCATTGGCTGACCCTACGCGGATTCGAATCATGCTGTTATTGCTCAAGATGGAGCTTGCAGTTGGGGAGCTCGCGCAAATCCTGGAGCAAAGCCAGCCTCGCATTTCTCGCCATATCCGGATTTTGGATGAAGCAGGCCTGGCAGAACGCCGAAAGGAAGGAAGCTGGGTTTTTCTTCGGCCTGGACAGGCCCCCGAGCTCGACGTCCTGCGCCGCCTTTTTCGCGCGAAAAATGTCGTAACGTCAGAACAGGCCCTTAGTGATCAAGCGCAACTATCCCTCGTCCGCAAAGCGCGAGCTGAAATGGCGGAACGCTATTTTGAGGCTCATGCTGAGGAATGGGATGCCATCCGATCACTGCACTTGCCAGAAGATGATGTGGAGCAGGCCATGCTCGCCTTGCTCAAAGACATTAATCTGGGACATATGCTCGACATCGGTACAGGTACAGGAAGGATGGTTGAGCTTTTCGGACCAAATTCCGAAAAAGTCACAGCTCTCGACAAAAGCCCTGAAATGTTGCGGCTGGCGCGGGCGAAGATACTGGGTGATAAAGCCGATCAGGCGGAACTGACCAGCAAAACTGAACTGAAAATTGGCGATTTTAACAACCTGCCGATTGAAGACAATCAGGTGGACAGCGTCCTATTGCATCAAGTTCTACATTATGCACAGCATCCAGAAGCCGCTCTGGCAGAAGTATCGAGAGTGCTGCGCCATGGAGGAACAGTCATGATCGCGGATTTTGCACCGCATGACCGTGAAGAGCTGCGGTCCGCCCATGCACATGCACGGCTTGGTTTTTCCGACGACAGTATGAAACGCTGGTTCGCAGATTCTCAGATTGATATGGTGCAAAGCAGAACGCTTGATGGCGGCGAACTGACTGTCAAAATATGGGTGGGGCGCAAATCCGGCCTTTCACAAATTCATACCGGTACTCGCACTGCATCTTCCACAAATATAAAACAAAAAAGAGCGACCTTATGACGGAACATACCAGACCTTTGGGCTTGAACGAACTGGAGGAAGCGAAACGGGCACTGGACGTTCCACTATTTGCCGGATTGAGCGGTGATGCAGATGTTTCCTTTGAGTTTTTTCCACCGAAATCGGAGAAAATGGAACAGACATTGTGGGACAGTGTTGTGACCTTGGAACCACTCAATCCCCGGTTTGTATCAGTAACCTATGGGGCTGGCGGATCAACACGCGAACGAACCCATGCTACAGTAGCACGGATTGCCAAAGAAACACGCATTCCGGCGGCGGCACATCTGACCTGTGTCGGGGCCAGTAAGGCGGAAATTGCCGAAGTCGCGCAGTCTTATTGGGAAGCCGGTGTGCGCCATATAGTTGCCCTGCGCGGAGACCCGCCAGCCGAAGGCCAGGCCTTCGAACCGCATCCTGAAGGATATAATAGTGCCGCGGAATTGGTTGCAGGGCTTAAGGACATTGCGCCTTTTGAGATTTCGGTGGCGGCCTATCCGGAAACGCATCCGGAGGCCAATTGTCCGCAGAGCGATCTCGACAATCTCAAGCGCAAGCTGGATGCCGGTGCAAGCCGTGCAATTACGCAGTTTTTCTTTACCGCTGAGGCGTTTTTCCGGTTCCAGGATGCAGCGGGCGCGGCAGGCATTGATGCCGAATTGGTACCGGGTATATTACCCGTTTCGAACGTCGCCCAAACGCGGAAGTTTGCGGGTATGTGCGGTGCCGAAATTCCGGTGTGGATGAATGATTTGTTCGAAGGTCTGGATGACCATCCGTCCGCCCGCCAGCTGATCGCGGCAACGGTCGCGGCGGAACTGTGCCGCAAACTTTACGCCGGCGGCGTCCGGCAGTTCCATTTCTACACGCTCAACCGTGCGGAGCTGAGCTACGCGATCTGCCATCTACTCGGCAAACGCCCATCCGGCGCAGCGCAGGAGAAAGCGGCATGACAAATCCCGGTGATCAGCTTCGCACCTTAGCGGCGGAACGCATTCTGGTATTTGACGGCGGATACGGCACCGCAATCCAGAATCACGGCCTTGGCGAGCGTGACTATCGCGGCACACTGGAACTGACCGACGACCAGAAAGGCAATAATGACCTGCTCAGCCTGACCCGGCCGGATATTATCGAGAGCATTCATACCGCCTATCTGGAAGCGGGCGCGGATATTGTCGAAACCAACACGTTCAGCTCGACCGAGATCAGTCAGGCCGATTATGGCTGCGAACATCTGGTCAAGGATATCAACATCAAATCCGCCGAAATCGCACGCCGGGCCTGTGACAAGGCCGAGGCGAAAGACGGCAAAAAACGCTTTGTTGCCGGTTCCATCGGCCCGACCAACAAGACGCTGTCTCTGTCTCCTGACGTCAACGATCCCGGTTTTCGCGAGATTGATTTTGACTATCTGAAAGGCGTCTATCGCGAGCAATGCGATGCCCTCATAGAAGGCGGCGTCGATTTTCTGTTGATCGAGACAATCTTCGATACCCTCAACGCGAAATGCGCAGGCATGGCAGCGCAAGAAGCCGCCGAGGCTTGTGATCGCGATGTGCCGCTGATGATCTCGATGACGCTGACGGACCTGTCGGGCCGCAATCTCTCCGGTCATACGGTCGAGGCTTTCTGGCACGCGGTGCGCCACCTGAGACCGCTGACCATTGGTCTCAACTGTTCCTTTGGCGCGGATCAATTGCGCCCGCATCTCGCGATGTTGGCGAAGGAGGCCGATACGCTCATCATGGCCTATCCCAATGCCGGTCTGCCCAACGAGCTGGGCGAATATGATGAATTGCCGGATCAAACCGCCGCACTAATTGGCGAGTGGCTGGATGACGGTCTGGTCAATATCGTCGGTGGTTGCTGCGGTACAACGCCGGAACATATCGACGCCATTGCCAAGGTGGTCGAGAACGCCAAGCCCCGCGCTACGGTTTCGCCAGCGGTGCAAACACGTCTGTCTGGCTTGGAGCCATTCACCATGGCGGCGTGATGAAGCTTTCAGACCGCCACAGACGCGCAGTTAAATTGAGTATTCTAGTGATTCCCATTTTTTTGACCGTTGCAGGATCATTGCTCACCAGTATGGCCGAATGCGACCATAGAATGAGCACGATATATACTGAAAACAAATGTAGTGATACCGAAGCTCAGCTTAGCCTGTTGGGGGGACAGCTGGCGGGATGGGGTCAATTTTTGGCTATAACGACCTGGCCGGCGGCATTGATTATCGTTGGATTCCGGAAACTGAATGACCCCGACATGCGGCTATTGTTGATCGGTTATTTGTTGGTCATGGCTTCGCCAATAATACTGCCATTTGCTAGCTCTGCCATTGGATCAATTTCAGGGTGCAATCCCTACACCGCTAGTGCCAAATCTCCTTGTATTTTACTTGGAACGGATTTGACAGGACTACTATCCGGAGCCGTATTTTTCGGCTGGTACGCAATTTTCATCTGGCCTGTAGCAACGGTATTGGCCGGACTTTTTGCTTTTGGAATATATAACAAATGACCACACCCCCCTCTTCCGCGCAATTCGTCAATATCGGCGAACGCACCAATGTTACCGGGTCCGCGCGGTTCAAAAAGCTCATTCTCAATGACGACTATGAAGCCGCCGTGGAAGTCGCACGCCAGCAGGTTGAAAATGGCGCGCAGATTATCGACGTGAACATGGATGAAGGCCTGCTCGACGCGGAAAATGCGATGACGACCTTCCTCAAGCTGATCGCGGCAGAACCCGATATTGCCCGCGTACCGGTGATGATCGACAGCTCCAAATGGTCGGTCATCGAAGCGGGTCTGAAATGCGTATCAGGCAAGCCGATTGTCAATTCCATCTCAATGAAGGAAGGCGAAGCCGAATTCCTCGCCCATGCCCGCAAATGCATGGCCTACGGTGCTGCGGTCGTCGTCATGGCCTTTGATGAAACCGGGCAGGCGGATACGAAAGAGCGCAAGGTCGAGATTTGCGAGCGGGCCTATAAGCTGCTCACCGACATCGGATTTCCGCCAGAAGATATTATTTTCGATCCCAATGTGTTCGCGGTGGCGACCGGGATAGACGAGCATCGCCGCTACGGACTGGATTTCATCGAAGCGGTTGCCGAAATCAAGGCGCGCTGCCCGCATGTGCATTTTTCAGGCGGACTGTCCAACCTGTCTTTCAGCTTTCGCGGCAACGAACCGGTGCGCCGGGCGATGCACAGCGTCTTTCTCTATCACGCCATACCCGCCGGGCTCGATATGGCGATTGTCAATGCTGGCCAGCTGGATATTTATGATGATATCGATCCCGTCCTACGTGAGCATTGTGAAGATGTGATACTGGACCGCGAACCCAAAGAGGGCGGCGATGCCACCGACCGGCTGATTACACTGGCCGAGACATTCCGTGGTACAGACAAGGCAGCCGAAAAAGCCGCTGCCGAATGGCGTGGTTATGATGTCGTCAAACGGCTCGAACATGCGCTGGTCAAAGGCATTGATGCCCATATCATCGAAGACACCGAAGAGATGCGGGTTTCGGTCAAGGACGCCGGCGGGCGGCCGATCGAAGTCATCGAAGGCCCTTTGATGGACGGCATGAACGTCGTCGGTGACCTGTTCGGATCCGGAAAAATGTTCCTGCCGCAAGTGGTCAAGTCCGCACGCGTCATGAAGAAGGCCGTCGCCCATCTCTTCCCCTTTATCGAAGAGGAAAAAGAAGAAGGCGCCAAGGGCAAGGGCAAGATCATCATGGCGACCGTCAAGGGCGACGTGCATGATATCGGCAAGAATATCGTCGGCGTCGTGCTGCAGTGCAATGGCTTTGAAGTGATTGATCTCGGCGTGATGGTCCCGTGGACCGATATATTGAAAGCGGCCAATGAAAACGATGCGGACATGATTGGGCTGTCCGGCCTGATCACACCGTCGCTCGATGAAATGGTCACGGTTTCGGAAGAGATGGAACGCGCCAAGATGACCATGCCGCTGCTGATCGGTGGCGCGACGACGTCCAAGACTCACACGGCTTTAAGAATCGAACCCGCCTATTCCGGCCCGACTGTCTATGTGCTCGACGCCAGTCGCGCCGTGGGGGTCGCCTCGCAGCTGGTCAGCGAAACGCAGGCCGAAGATTTTATCGCCAGCACCCGCGAGGATTATGAACAAGTGCGTCAGGCACGTGCTGGCAAAACGGCCAAGAAACTGGCAACTCTGGACGAGGCCCGCGCCAATGGCGCTGCCATTGATATGGAGCAGAAAGCACCTGCCCCGAAAAAGCCGGGTCTGCATATCTATGAAGATTGGGATCTGGCGGAGCTGCGCGACTATATCGACTGGACTCCGTTTTTCCGCGCATGGGAGCTGGCCGGAACCTTCCCGGCGATCCTGACCGACGAAGTGGTCGGGGAAAGCGCCAGTGATCTTTACAAAGACGCACAGGCAATGCTGGACCGGATCATCGACGAAAAATGGCTGACCGCCAAAGGCGTCGCTGGCCTGTGGCGCGCACGGCGGGATGGCGATGATATCATGGTATCGCCGGAAAATGAGGAAATCGCCCTCCCCATGCTGCGCCAGCAGGTCAGCAAGCGATCAGGCAAATCAAATAACTGCCTCGCCGATTTTATCGATACATCCGATGACTGGATGGGCGGCTTTGCGGTGACCGCTGGGCACGGCATTGACGAGCATGTCGCGCGCTTCGAAGCGGACAAGGATGATTATAACAGCATCCTGTTGAAGGCGCTGGCCGACCGACTAGCCGAAGCCTTTGCCGAGCGTATGCACGAGCATGTGCGCAAGGATCTGTGGGGCTATGCAGCTGACGAGGATCTGGACAACAAGGCGCTGATTAAGGAACAATATCAGGGCATCCGCCCTGCCCCCGGCTACCCTGCCTGTCCGGACCACAGCCTGAAGCCGATATTGTTCGATATGCTGAGCGCGACCGAACATACAGGTATTGAGCTGACAACCAGTTTTGCGATGACGCCCACGGCCGCCGTCTCCGGATTCTATTTTGCACATCCGCAAGCCGACTATTTCGGCGTGGCGCGCATAAGTGAAGATCAGGTCGAGGATTATGCGCAGCGGCGCGGCGTCTCGGTTGATCGGGCGCGGCAATGGCTACGGCCCAATCTGAATGAATAAAGATCGGGTTGAGGCCATATTCGGGCCGTTAACTTATTGCCGCTGCGATGACGCACTCTGGGACAGCGTGATCCCTGATATTGTTTTGAAAAGTACTCCGCTTTATGGAAAAACTGAAATAACCCGCGTTTTTCAGGAGCTTCGTACGTGAGATTTTCGGTCCCAACTCTTCTTGCAGGCCTTTTGGCTGTCGCCAACAGCGCGGCAGCGCACGCACAGGATAGCACACCGTTTACGGTCGCGGAAAACGGACAGGGCTTTTACAGCCTGTCAGAGGCGGTCGAAGCCATTGGCGCGCGCCGCGGCACTATTGTCATCGCACCGGGTGCCTATGGTGATTGCGCAGTCCAGACCGAAGGACAGATTACCTATCGCGCCGAGATTGCCGGGCAAGCCATATTTGATGGCGGGATTTGCGAAGGCAAGGCATCACTGGTGCTGCGCGGGCGCGCGGCCATGGTGGACGGCATCATCTTTCAGAACCAGCGCGTGCCCGATGGCAATGGCGCGGGCATAAGGCTGGAACGTGGCAATCTGACCATCACCAATGCGCTGTTTCGCAACGCCGAACAGGGTTTGCTGACCGCCGATGATGCCAGTGGCAGCATTGTCATTGACCGCTCCACTTTCCAGCGGCTGGGCCGCTGTGACCGCGGACTTTCTTGTGCGCACAGCATCTATATTGGCGATTATGGCTCGCTGCGCGTCACCAACAGCCGTTTTGAAAAAGGCAGCGGCGGTCATTATGTGAAAAGCCGCGCACCCCGGATCACCGTCACCAACAGCAGTTTTGACGATACCCAGGGGCGCACTACCAACTATATGATCGACCTCCCGGCCGGTGCCTCTGGCGTGATCAGCGGCAACGTGTTCGTGCAGGGCGAGAACAAGGAAAACTGGAGCGCCTTTATCGCTGTCGCTGCCGAGGGCAAAAAACACAGCGCTGCCGGTCTCAACATCCATTCAAACAGCGCATCTCTCGCCAAAGGCGTTGAGCGCAACACATGGTTTGTTGCCGACTGGAGCGGTGACCAGATGCGCATCGCGAATAACCGGCTGGGCCGGGGCCTGACCCGCTACGAACGGCGGTAAGTTTGAAGCTATTGTGCTCCGCACTCGATGCGGAGCCTAGAGTAGATCGTAAGAACAGCCATCCCGGGCTCCGCATCAAGTGCGGAGCACATCGCTCTATAAAAACTACCGACAGCTATCCCCCGGACCGCCGTCAATATCCAGACAGCGGCCGTCAAATTCGCCTTCAGGAACATCAAGGCCGATGATCGCGGCCAGGGTCGGGGCGATATCGACCGTCTGTACCGCCAGTGGCTGTTCAAAATGGCTCATGCCCTTGCGCCAGAACAGGATCGGTACACGCCGGTCATATTCCCACGGGCTGCCATGGGTCGCGACATAGCCGCGCATGGCTGTGGCAATCGGCGTAACCGATTTTTTCAAAAGCACGATGAAATCACCGGACCGGTCCGGATGAAAAGAAGCGCGCGCTCTTTCCTCCATAGTCCATTCCTGAACCGGTCCCTGCGGCATCGGCATGGCGGCGAGATCCGCCCCATCAAACACCGCATGGACCTGGGGGTTATTACGCATCTGTTTGATTGCCTCGGCCTTCACTTTGGCTCTGGTATCGGCATCCAGTGCCAAACTGACATAATAGTCGCCGAACGGACTGTCGGCATAAAGCACCGGATCTTCAACGGTCAGCGACAGCGCCTGTTTGACCTGTGCGCCAATATCTTTTGCATTGAGCCCCGCATCAACCCGCTGGGCCTTTGGCGCGCCTTGCTGTTTCAAACGTTCCGGCAAGTCATGGCCGCCATGGTCCGCCGTAAGAACGACCAGATAGTCGCGCTCCATCTCGTCCAGCGCATCGAAAAACTGTCCCAGATTCTTATCCAGCTCGGACAGGTTGATGCACATTTCCACCCCGCCGGTGCCAAAGGCGTGACCGACATAATCCGTTGCAGAGAGCCCGATATTCAGGACATCGGTAAATTCAAACGTGCCGAGCCGTTCATCCTGAACCATTTTTGCCGCCAGCGCCAATATCGCGGCATCAAAATCGGGGGACGCGCGGAAAATCGATCCGCCATTTTCAGGGCGCTGGAACCGGTAGGTGCCCACTGCACGGTCTGCGTCAACCGAAATCGCCCGGTTGCGGGTCTCGCAATGGGCCGGGACCGCCATGGGCGCACGCGGGCGGGCGAGCATCGTCTTGAGATCCGCGTTGAATTTGGCAAGCGCGGGCAGCATCAGGCCGCCTTGCTTGGTTTCAAATCCTTCGCCCCGCCACCAGAATATCATGTCCGGCGCGTTGCCGCCCATCATCAAGGCCGAACGGTCTTTGCCTGCCACCGCCATATTGCGGGAATCAGGTGACAATGTCTTTAACCGCTCGCCCAATGTCGGCACCAGCAGGTGCCATGCCGAGGCCACATAGTCGCCCTGCGTCGCAGCCGTGATGCTGCCAAAGCTCGTACCCTCAATCCGTTCATCTTCTGCGCAATAAATGGTTTTGTCCTCGCGCTTCACGCCCAGATCAATCCAGTTATTGGCGATAATGCCAGCGCGCCCGGGATGAACGCCGGTCATGATGGTTGCATGCCCCGGACAGGTTTCGGTCGCGGCATGCCCCTGATAGCCCGATGGGAAGACCGCGCCGCTTGCTAGACGTTTCAGGCCACCGGTAAAGGTACTGCGATATTCGCTGAACAGATCGGACGAAAACTGGTCCACCGATATGGCTATGACCAGTTTCGGCCTGCCGGCCTGTTCTTCGCTGTGATCTTGGGCATTGGCCGCGGCGGAAATTGCGATAAAAGCTATGAAACCTGTAACATATTTTATGACGCGCACGAATAATCCCCATGGTATAAAGCGGCTATGGCAAGAGAGCCCCGGATAGCCTAACAGCGTTAAAGACAAAATGGTGAGTTTTTATGACATCTAACAGCTCTTTGCCGACCATCCGGTCAGCTCAGAATATCCGGACAATGTTCCACATCTTATTGGCAACGATCTTGCTCGCTGCTTTTATGAGTATCATCCCGGCTGAGGCTCAGGTCGATCTCAACAAGCGCGAGCTTAACGTACCCGCCACGCTGGTTGCTGAATCGCGGCAGGTGCAAGCAGGACAAAGCGTAACCCTAGCCTTTGTCATGACCCCCAAGCCAACCTGGCACGGCTATTGGGAAAACCCGGGCGACGCCGGTATCGGCATGAGCTTTGACTGGAACCTGCCCGACGGTGTGACAGCAGGAAAAGCACAATATCCAGTTCCGGATACGCTGCTGATTTCCGGAATCATGAACTATATTTACAAGGGCGACTACGCCGTCCTCGTCAATCTGGTCGTGTCGGAAAGGGTCAAGCCGGGACCGCTGCCAATCTCTGTCAAATCGGAATGGCTAGCCTGTACCGACGAGATTTGTGTGCCCGAACAAGACGAGCTTTCCATCAATCTGCAAGTCGTCGGGCCGGATGCCGCTGTATCGCTGGATAATGCGTTTAACGGCTATCGTGAAGCGCTGCCACGCCAGCTTGGAAGCGCCGCGACCTTCATGGTCAAGGATGACCTGTTCCGCCTGTCAGTTCCCTTTCCGGCCGATATTGACGTTGACACACCCTATTTCTTTATCAAGGAAGACGGGATTGTTGACTATGCTGCACCGCAAAAAGTCAATCGCGATGGCGATAGCCTGATCATCGAAACCGGCGCCCGCGGTGATGGCCTGCATAATATCTCTGGCGTTCTGAAAATCGGCCCAAGCACCGGGTTTTCCCTGAAAGCCGCCAGCGGCGATGTCGAAATGTCCGGCGCACCTCTGGTCAGTAGCGGAGATAGCGGAAATTTTCTCAGTGGTGGCGACCAGTCTAACGCGTCTTTGCTGTTGATAGCTTTGGGCGGAGCTATTGTTGGCGGATTGCTGCTCAACCTGATGCCCTGTGTTTTCCCGATCCTTAGCCTGAAAGCAATCAGCCTTGCCAAAGCGGGCGGCGATGAAGGCGTAGTTCGCCGCGATGCACTGGCTTACACGGCCGGGGTCGTCGTTGTCGCGACGGCATTGGGCGCCTTGTTGCTGGCCTTGCGTGCCAGCGGCGCTGCTGTTGGTTGGGCCTTTCAGCTGCAGGACCCTAGGATTATCTTCGTGCTGCTGGCTCTTGTAACCGCGATCGGGTTTAACCTCGCCGGACTGTTTGAACTGCCAAATGTCAATTTCGGCAACAAGCTGGCCGACAAGGATGGGCCCGCTGGCTCTTTCTGGACAGGCGCGCTCGCTGCCTTTGTTGCGACCCCATGCACCGGTCCGTTCATGGCGGCGGCCCTGGGTGCTACTATCGTTCTGCCCCCTATTGCAGCTTTGGTCATTTTTGCCGGACTGGGGGTAGGATTGGCTTTACCCTTCCTGCTTATCGCTTTCGTCCCGGCTATCCGCAACCGTTTGCCCAAACCGGGCGCCTGGCTGGACAGCTTCCGCAAGGCGATGGCCATTCCAATGTTCCTCACCTCCATTGGTTTGATCTGGTTACTCGGAAGGCAGATTGGCGAGGACGGGCTGGCGCTATCGCTGATCTTCCTGTTGTTCGTCGCTTTGATCCTCTGGTGGTTTGGCGGCGGTCAGATGAAAGGGTTATCGCGCGGCATGGCGACCACAGGCGCACTAACCGCTGCGATTATCGGCGGCATAATGTTCTTGCCCAATGAAGAAGCGATGGACAACCAGCGGTTGGCAACAGCCTCCTCCGCCACTTTGCCCAGCGAACCGTTTAGTGAAGCGCGATTGGCAGAATTGCGTGCTACTGATCAACCGATTTTCGCTTATTTCACGGCCGATTGGTGCATAACCTGCAAAGCCAATGAAGCCGCAGCCGTTCAGCGTCAGGAAACCGCCGACGCTTTTGCCGCGGCCAATGTTGCGGTGTTGATGGGCGACTGGACCCGCCCTGATCCAGCAATCAGCAGATTTCTGGAAAAGCACGGACGTGCGGGTGTTCCACTGTATCTCTATTATGCACCGGGCGAGGAGCCTGTTATATTGCCGCAGATTTTGACCGTCGGGACACTCACCGATTTGGTCACATAATTGGAAACCCCAGATCTGGATCATATGATAAGGAGAGCCCCCATGTTTTATAAGACCGCCCTCACATCCATTGCCGCTGTTGCCGCGATCAGCGTCGCGATGCCGCTCGCCGCTGCGCAGAAAAACGGAGCCGTCGCTCAAGACTTCAAACTGACCGACATGTATGGAAAAACTGTCCAGCTTTCCGATTTTCGCGGCAAGACCGTAGTGATGGAATGGCACAATCCGGGATGCCCATTTGTCGTCAAACATTATGATAGCGGCAATATGCAGGCGACCCAAGCTGCGGCACGCAAACAAGGAGCCGTCTGGCTGACCATAAACAGTGGCGCACAAGGAAAACAGGGTTACATGAAAGGCCCAGAGGCGCAGAAACTGACCAAGGAGCAGGGCATGAATTCAGACCATTATCTGCTCGATGTCAAAGGCGTGGTCGGCAAGGCCTATGCCGCCAAGACAACACCGCATATGTATATTATCGATGGCTCCGGGAAGCTGGTTTATCAAGGTGGTATCGATGACAAACCAACTGCAAATAAGGCCGATATCAAGGGCGCTCGCAATCATGTCACCGCGGCTCTGACGGAACTGAATGCTGGCAAGAGCGTTAGCGTCGCACAATCGCGGCCCTATGGCTGTTCTGTCAAATATGCGAGCTAAGGTGGGTTTTTGAAATAGGAAGAAAAGTAGGGCCGTCGCGCGATACACAACCAGCGCGCCAGCCCTACTCCCCCAAAAGCCCGGCGGCTTGCAAACCCCCTGAAAGCCCCCGTAAACACGGATTGCCGGACCTAAACTGTAAGCAACAATGCCTGTTACTGATCAAAGGATCGGAGGACGGGTTTAATACACAACACAAACCTGCCCCCCGCCTTTGTTCCGACGGCAAGCGACCCTAAGCCGCCGCCGGTCAAACTAGTGACCCGTCAGGTTAAACTTCTTGGTGCCGTTGGCGCCAACAAGTTCAATGCCCTTTGTACCTGACAGGCCAGAGAGCGGCATTGATTTCTCATAACGTTCGACCCCCATCGAAACATTATGGTCATTTGCCGCGTGCGCTTCCCACGCTAACTCAATCTTCCGATATTCGGGCTCAGGATCGCCCAGTACCGGTAATAATCGTACATTCGCACCGGACTTTGGTGCTGGCCCTGACACAATCAGGTACAGCCCCTGGCCTAAAGTTGGGCCAGCCCGCAGTTCGGCAGAGTCGAAATCAGCAGCGTTCACACGACCGGATTTCCCGGGCGCGGCCATCATGCCGGCTTTCATCTGTTCGTCATTGTTCACAACAAGCTCCATAAGAACCTCTCTGTCCAAAACCGAGATGCTGACCGCGGCTCATCCTTGTGGCCGGTGTTTCACTATTCGTGTCAGCTCGTAACTACGCAACTTATGTAGGACTCTTTAGCCCAACCGGGCCTGAACCGTCTTGTAAACTGTTGTAACTATCCGTAAATCGTTGAAAGTATATTACAATTATGTAGAATTTTTACGGCAAAAGCCGATTGCCCGCTCCAATATATGCTGCACTGCACAAAAAATCAGGGCGAATCGATTCGCCCTGACTGTCTTTTTCGATGTGATTCGCCGCTGTGGGCTAATGACAGCTATGTTCAAGCGGGCTTGCGAAATTTCATCACAAAGCGGTTGGTTTTTCCGCGTACCGATGGATCGAAGACATTTTTCTCCAGATCATCATCCGGATTGACGAACATGTCGCTTTCCGCCTCCAGTACAAAACCTGCTTTTTCAAAATCAGCTTTGGCGGTGGCAGGATCAATCCGATGGGTTTTCTCCACGACGGCTCTGGTGTCTCCAGCATTGCCGACATGATCGACAACGGCAACGATGCCACCGGGCTTCATACCGGCATAAAGCTTCATCAAAAACGCCGCGGGATCCATGCGCGGAACTTTAAACTTTTCACTTTCCCAATAGAGATCGTGGTAGATGAGGTGCATCATCGCAAAGTCAAAGCTGTTCGCTTCCGGCGAATAATCACCTAATTGTGACGGCACCAGGGACACGCCGGTTTGCCGGTTGGTAATCCCTGCCCACTTCGCCTTCGCGGCATCGCTCGACACAAATTGTGGCGGGTTAACGGCGACGACCGATCCTTGCGGACCTACGGCTGCACCCATTATTTCACTATAATAGCCGCCACCGGCAAATATATCGAGTACGGCATCGCCGGTCTTCAGTCCCATAAAAGCGAGTATTGCAGCTGGCTCACGACTGGCATCGAGTTTCACATCAGCTTCGGAACGGCCGGGAGACGCAACAGCAGCAGTATAATCAGGTCCGGTCTGTGCTGCGCCTTCCTGCGCAACGGCAGCTGTTTGATTGCCATCATAGGCTGCAGCGCCCAGTGCCAGTGCCGAGCACGCCAAGGCGGTAAAAACTTTCGATTGCATCATCTCTCTCCCCATTTCGTTATCGCCGCAGCATGAACCTGGCTCTCTTCGAGTTCAACCGGGGCCTCTGTCGTTTGTCTACCGGAGCATGTGGTTAGTCGAGAAAAACCGCCGTTCAGAATTTTCGCTGCGTCTTGCCATAGCGCATCTTGCGCGTACCTGGTTTGCCTTCTGTCGCGCGGCCTTTGGGTTTTGCCAGTTGCAAGTCCGCCGGCAGCCCCAATTCGTCTGCCTCCAGCTTACGGATCTCATCGCGCAATCGCCCTGCTTCCTCGAACTCAAGATCAGCCGCCGCATCGCGCATACGTTTTTCGAGGCTTTCGATATGGCTGCGCAGATTGTGGCCAACAAGATGATCGGTATCGTCATCAATCGGAACGGTGACCTGATCCTTGCTCGCGACATGGGCGACAATATCACCGATATTTTTCTTGATCGTCGTCGGTGTGATCCCGTGCAGCTTGTTATAGGCCTCCTGCTTTTCCCGCCGCCGTCCCGTTTCATTCAGCGCCCGTTCCATCGAGCCTGTAATCCGATCCGCATAGAGGATCACCCGGCCCTCGACGTTACGCGCCGCGCGGCCGATCGTCTGGATCAGCGATGTTTCGGAGCGCAGGAAACCTTCCTTGTCCGCATCCAGTATCGCCACCAGTCCGCATTCGGGAATGTCCAAACCTTCGCGGAGCAGGTTGATCCCGACCAACACGTCATAAACGCCAAGGCGCAAATCCCGGATTAACTCGATCCGCTCCAGCGTTTCGACATCGCTGTGCATATAGCGAACTTTCAGGCCCGCCTCGTGCATGAATTCGGTCAGGTCCTCCGCCATGCGCTTCGTCAGTGTTGTGACCAGGGTACGATAACCTTGCTGCGCCACTTTCTTGCACTCATTGATCAGATCATCGACCTGATCCTCAACCGGCTTGATTTCCACCGGCGGGTCAATCAGTCCGGTCGGACGGATCACCTGTTCGGCAAACACGCCGCCGGTCTGCTCCATCTCCCAAGGCCCCGGCGTTGCCGATACGCTGACCGTCTGTGGCCGCATCGCGTCCCACTCGTTGAAACGCAGCGGACGATTGTCGATACAGCTCGGCAGCCGGAAGCCATATTCGGCCAGCGTGATCTTGCGGCGGTGATCGCCCTTTGACATCGCGCCAATTTGCGGCACCGTCTGGTGGCTCTCATCGACAAACAGCAAGGCATTGTCGGGCAGATATTCAAACAATGTCGGCGGTGGCTCGCCGGGCAAACGGCCGGTGAGGAAGCGGGAGTAATTCTCGATACCTGCACAGCTACCGGTTGCCGCGATCATCTCCAGATCGAAATTTGTGCGCTGTTCAAGCCGCTGATGCTCCAGCAGCTTGCCCTCGGCCTCCAGCTCTTTGAGACGCACGCCGAGCTCCAGCTTGATCGCATCCATCGCCTGCTTCATCGTCGGGCCGGGCGTCACATAGTGAGAGTTGGCGAAAATCCGAACCTGATTGAGACTCGCACCCTTCTTGCCGGTCAGCGGATCAAATTCGACAATCTCCTCAATCTCGTCGCCAAAAAAGGAAATTCGCCACGCCATATCTTCATAATGCGAAGGAAAAATTTCAAGATTGTCACCGCGCACCCGAAAATTGCCGCGCGCGAAGGCCTGATCATTGCGCTTATATTGCAGCGACACGAGCTTTCGGATGATATCGCGCTGATCCACCGCCTGCTCTTTTTTGAGATCAAAGATCATCGCCGAATAGGTTTCGACTGAACCGATACCATAAAGGCAGGAAACGGACGCGACGATGATCACATCATCCCGCTCCAGCAGCGACCGGGTTGCGCTATGACGCATCCGGTCAATCGCCTCGTTTACCGAACTTTCTTTCTCGATATACGTATCTGACCGGGCGACATAGGCTTCGGGCTGGTAATAGTCATAATAGCTGACGAAATATTCGACCGCATTATTGGGGAAAAAGCTTTTAAACTCTCCGTAAAGCTGTGCGGCAAGTATCTTGTTCGGAGCCAATATCAGTGCCGGGCGCTGGGTCTTTTCGATAATCTTCGCCATCGTAAAGGTCTTGCCTGACCCCGTTACGCCGAGCAGAACCTGATCCAGTTCATCGCCTTTTATACCTTCGACAAGTTCCGCGATGGCTTCGGGTTGATCACCGGACGGTTCGAAGTCGCTGACCAGTTCAAAGGCCTTCCCGCCTTCCGATTTATCAGGTCGAACCGGCTTGTGGGGGACGAAATTTTCATCGGTTTGCGGTTCCGCCAAACCTTCTCTGATAACCAGTTTTGCCATGCAAGTGATATGGAACAAAACGGGTCCATTGTCATCCCCCAATATCGCCGGAGCGAAGACGTTACACTTCGCAAATTTACAATATCGGCCAATCGAGTTATGGGAATCTAGGGTTCAGTAATTAGATGAGGGAAATCCAAGTGAAGAAGATGATATTATCGGTTGCCGCCGTGGCATTGCTGGCGGGCTGCTCAAGCAATGAAGCGGATGCTGATGGCGACGGCAACATCAGTGCCGAGGAAGTGGCAAAGGTCATGAACGAAGTGACCCTTGAACCCGGCGAGTGGGAAAACACGGTCGAGATTGTCGACGTACAAATCGAAGGCCTGCCGGAAGGAGCGCCTGCGAACATGATGGATTCGATGAAGACGACGACCGTAAGCAAAACATGTATCACCGAAGAGCAGGCCAAAAACCCGGGCGCAGAATTTTTTGCGGCCCAGGAACAGACCGATTGCAAAATCAAGAAGTTTGATATGAGCGGCGGCGCGATCAACTCAGAAATGTCCTGTTCCAATGTCGGCGCACCGGGCGAGATGAATATGGTCATGACCGGCCAATATGGTCCCAGCAACTATGACATGACCATGAAAATGGACGGAGGCGCTGGCGGCATGAAGATGAACATCACCGCCAAAAACAACGGCAAACGGATCGGCGCGTGCCCGGCAGGTTAATCTGTTGATCTCGAAAATTGCAAGACACGGAGCAGAGGCCATGGGCTTTTGCTCCGTTTTCTTTTGCCTATTCTGTTTGTCGCCATTGAACGCGTCAGCACAAACCAGCGCGCCGCCAGCAGCGATCAAGATCAAATTTGATGCAGAACAGTCCGCAACCGCAGCCATTCAGGGCCTGTCCAGCCGCACCACCGGCCGAGCCCTGATGCCCGATGATCCTGTACGGATAGCGTCCATTTCCAAAACGTTCGTTGCCCTAGCGGTCATGCGGTTGGTCGAGCAAAATACGCTGCAGCTGGACGCCGATATATCCACCTATCTTGGCTGGAATCTGCGTCACCCGGACTATCCGGATATTCCTATCACCCTGCGCATGCTGCTTTCCCATCAGGCCGGCCTGCGGGATGGAATAAACTATGCCCTGCCCATGGATGCCAGCCTGGAAACCGAGCTGAAAAATGGAAAAGCCTGGGATTCCGATCACCGTCCTGGCACATATTTCACTTATGCCAATCTCAATTTCCCCATAACCGCAGCGGTGATGGAAGCAGCCACCGGCCGGCGCTTTGACAACATCATGAAACAGCAAGTCTTTGATCCTCTGAAACTCGACGCCTGTTTCAACTGGACTTTGTGCAGCGATCAAAAAATTACCGCCGCTGTCACCCTTTACCGGGCCAATGGCGACATCGCCCGCGACGATTTGCGCGGGACAAGGGAGGCCTGCCCGATCGTGCCCGCCAGTGACGGCAGCTGCAATATGACGCGCTATCGATTGGGCCAGACGGGATCAATATTCAGCCCGCAAGGCGGCCTTCGTATTTCCGCTACAGACCTGGCAAAAGTCGGCCAAATGTTGCTTCGCAATGACGGCACCTTTCTCAGTAAGAAAAGCATCGCAACAATGATCACCCCTGCGTGGAAATATGATGGTACCAATGGCAACAGCGCGGACGGCTATTTCTGTACCTATGGTCTGGCGGTCCATATTCTCGCTGCACCAGGGCGCCCCGCATCCTGCAAAGATGATCCTTTTGGAGATGGCGAAATGCGCTTTGGCCATAGCGGCGAAGCCTATGCCCTGAAGTCCGGCCTCTGGATCAATCCGGCGCGCGGGCGCGGCACCGCTTTCTATAGAACGCAGGTTCCTGAAAATGATCCGTCAGGTCATTGCATCTATTTCTGTGAGTGATAGGTTTCACTCCGAAACCGAATCAACAAACCCTCAATCGGTTCTCAATCAGGAGAAATACAGATGATCGCCTACACCATGCTCGGCACGAATGATAAAGACAAAGCCGTTGAATTTTATGACAGGCTTTTCGAAGGCACAGATATCAAGAAGCTGTTCCAGACACCTTTGGGCGGCCAATTTTATGGCAAAAAACCAGGCCAGCCGATGATCTGCATCACCAATCCCTATGACGGCAATGAAGCCTGTTTCGGTAATGGCACCATGGTCGCCCTGTCCTTTGATGACACCGATCAGATTGATGCCCTGCATGCCAAGGCTCTGGAACTGGGAGCAGTCGATGAAGGGGAACCAGGCTGGCGCGCGCCAGACGTATTCTATGGTGCCTATTTCCGCGATCTCGACGGTAACAAACTATGTGCCTGCAAAATGAATATGGGAGGCTGAGGCGATGATCGGTTATGCAACTTTGGGCACCAACAATGTTGAGAAAGCCCGTGAATATTATGATGCACTGCTCGTCGAAATTGGAGCCAAGCGATTGATGGAACTCGAAGAAGGCGGTTTCACGCTTTATGGCACCGAAATGGGCGCGCCCTCCCTTGCCATCACCCAGCCTTACAACGGCGAAGCAGCCGTCCCCGGCAATGGCAATATGATCGCTATACCCTTTGAAGAACGATCCCAGATCGACAGCTTTTACAATAAAGCCATTGAACTGGGCGGCAGTGATGAAGGCGCGCCCGGCGTTCGCGGCGATGAAGGACCGCAAGCCTTTTACGCTGCCTATTTTCGCGATCCTGAGGGCAACAAACTTTGCGCTTTTCGCGTCGGCCCTGCATAAGGAGGAAAATTCCACGGGGAGAAAACTCTTGAAACATCTGATTCTGGCTTTGGCAGCGGGCAGCGCACTCATCTCTGGTGCGCCGGTGATTGCCCAATCGAACGATCTCGCAAAGGCCGTAGCGGCAGATTATGACAGCAAGCTGGAAGCGTTGTTCAAGGATTTTCACCGCAATCCCGAACTGTCCTACAAGGAAGTCCGTACGGCTGGCATTATTGCCAAGGAATGGCGCGCGGTCGGATGGGATGTGACCGAAAAAGTGGGTGGCACCGGTGTGGTCGCCGTCATGAAAAATGGCGACGGCCCGACCCTGATGCTGCGCGCCGATATGGACGGCCTGCCGCTCGTCGAAGATAGCGGGCTAGACTATATGTCCACCGTGACCCAAGTCAGTATTGATGGCGAGGAAAAGCCCGTCATGCACGCTTGCGGTCATGATGTTCATATCACTTCTCTGATCGGCACGGCGCGCCGTTTGTCAGCGATGAAGGATCAGTGGCGCGGCACGATTGTTTTGATCGCGCAACCGGCTGAAGAGCGCATTGGCGGCGCCAAGCTGATGATGGATGATGGCCTTTACAGCCGCTTTCCTAAACCAGACTTTGCCATGGCTTTTCATGTTTCCGCTGACACACCAACCGGCAAGCTAGCGCTGCGCGAAGGCATCACCTATTCCTCCTCCGACAGTGTCGATATTACCGTACACGGCGTTGGCGCGCATGGCGCATCGCCGCATCGCGGCAAGGACCCGATCGTGATGGGCGCGCAGATCATTATGAACCTGCAAACCATTGTCAGCCGGGAAATCGCGCCGCTACAACCGGCAGTCGTGACGGTTGGTGCATTTAACAGCGGTTTCAAGCACAACATCATTTCCGACAAGGCGACGATGCAGCTTACGGTCCGGTCGGATGATCAGGAGACACGCGAAAAGCTGCTCGAGGGTATCAAGCGCATTGCCGAAAATGTGGGCCGGATGAACGGCCTGCCCGAAGACAAATTGCCCGAGGTCAAGATATCGCACGAGCGGACCCCGGCCACCTATAATGATGTGACATTGTCACGGCGGATCAGAAACCTGTTTTCCGAACGCTTCGGGGCAGACGTTTTTGACGATCAGCCGCGCCAGGGCATGGGCGCAGAGGATTTCGCCTATTTTGTGGCACCCAATACAGATGTACCGGGTGTCTATTTCTCAGTCGGCGGAACGCCGCAAGCGGACTTTGATCGCGAAGATGCCGGCGGACCACCAGTGCCGTCGCATCACTCGCCCTTCTTCAAGGTCGCGCCGAGAGAATCGGTAACATTAGGCACCGAAGCGATGACAGCCGCAGCCCTGGATTATCTTGCCCCGAAAACCGAATAGGCGGCGATGGCTGACGATCTCTCCAATAGCCAGATCGCGGCCCTGAAGGTCCTGTTGCTCGAACGACAGGCGGAGCTCAAAGCGCTGGATGAAGAAGCTGCGGGTTGGAGCGATACGGTGGAACTCGACCAGCAAAGCGTTGGCCGCCTGTCACGGATGGATGCGATGCAGCAACAGGAAATGGCACAGGCCGAGGCGCGCCGACGGGTTAATGATCTGGCGCGGATCGATATCGCGCTCAAACGCATGGACGAGGACGAATATGGCTGGTGTGCCGAATGCGGCGAACTCATTGCCTATAAGCGCCTGGAAATTGATCCCGCCGCGGCGCTATGCATAGGCTGCGCGTCATGAGTTTATTAGCATCCCGCTGGACACCGCTTCTTGTTGGCCTGCTTCTCAGCATCGGTGCGGTTGGGGCGGGCTTTATCACGGGCACAGAGCATATCCAAGGCGCGCAGCTTTCCGCACGCTGGACCTCGCGGGTGGGTGTGCCGGTGTTTCTGACCGCCTACCTCGCCTCGACGCTTTTCCGACTATCCAAAAATGACCTAACGAAAACCCTGATGCGGCGGAGGCGACAATGGGGGCTGGCCTTTGCATGGACACATAGCGTGCATCTGGCGGCACTGATCTATTATCTGGTCATCGCTAAAGCGCCGCCAGATTTAATTACGGTATTAGGCGGCGGACTTGCCTATTTCATGATCTATGTGATGGCATTGACGTCCAACAACCGGTCAATGAAACTTTTGGGCAAAAACTGGAAACGGCTTCATGTTTTTGGAATCCATTATATCTGGTTTATCTATGTTTTTACCTATATCGGGCGACTGGCCGATCCAGAACTAAATCATGTCGGCATAGTTGGTGCCGGCATATTGTTCGGTGCACTAATCATTCGGCTCTATGCCAAATGGCGCAAACCCCTCGAAAAGCAGTAAAGACTGGCTCAAAAAGAGTCTATTTCGCATGCCGCCTCTATATTAGGTTTTGTTGAGCTATTTTCACCACGTCATTCGAAGCCAAAGTTCACACATATCACACCCCCTTTTGTGGAGAGGTTTGCCGAAGACGGCAATGTGCAGGACTGATATTCAAAACTGAGAAAGAGCGGCAATAAGTTTAGCTTTTCCGGGCAATGTAGGAAAGCCTGTAGCCGCCGAATCCAGCATGGACATCTACCTCTCGGAACAAATATCTTGACATGCAACTATATGGTTGCATAATTGCAAGCATGACCGATATATTCCACGCCCTTGCCGATGAGTCGCGCCGCCTGCTTCTCGACCGTTTGTTCGAAAAAGGCGGGCAGAGCCTGACCGACCTATGTGAAGGTTTTCCCATGTCCCGTCAGGGCGTGGCGAAGCATCTCGGCATACTGGAAAAAGCCAATCTGGTTTCCGTCCATTGGCAGGGGCGGAGCAAGCTTCACTATCTCAATCCCGTGCCGCTCGGTGATATTGTCCACCGCTGGGTCGGCAAATTTGAAGATGCCCGCATCGCCGCGCTGACCGATTTCAAAGATCAGATCGAAGACAATCAAAAGCCAAAACAGGAGAAACGCCGTGCCTGATTCCACCACCATTGAAACCATAGCCACCCGTGCCTCAACCGGAGAACCATGCGCGCCGGATTTCGTCTACACCATCTATATTGCCGCCAGCGCGGAAAAGGTCTGGAACGGCCTGATTGATAGAGAGATGACCAAAGCCTATTGGGGTCATTATAATGAATCCGACTGGAAACAAGGATCACGCTGGGAACATGTTGGCAGCGACAGCGGCAAGATCGACGTAAGGGGTCAGATTATCGAAATCGATCCGCCGCATAAAATGGTCTGGAGTTGGGCCTTTGCAGACGAGGCAGACGAACCGGCAAAGCTGTCGCGGGTGACTTATGAACTGGTTGCACTGGGCCCTGATACGAAATTGACCGTGACCCATAGCGAACTGGAACCCGGTTCTTCGATGGATATCGGCGTTCGTGAAGGTTGGTCTGCCGTTCTCAGCAACCTCAAGAGCATGATCGAAACCGGTAAAGCCATGTCAGAAGAGGATTGGAAATGATTTCCGATAGTTAACCGCCAAATAGACTCAAATTTACGCTGAACGGAATCATTAGCACTTTCCCCGCTGGAATCAGGTGACTAATGTCCCGAAGATGGATGCAACCAGCAATCTTCCGTCTGATATCAAGCCGCATGAAGGTGAGTTTCGCGACCATCATCACTATTACGCCTGCCGGGTCTATTATGAAGACACCGACTTTTCCGGCATTGTCTATCACGCCAATTACCTGAAATTCATGGAACGCGCGCGCTCCGACATGCTGCATCAACTCGGCATGGACCAGCGTGCGGCGTTTGAAGCGGATGATGGCGCTTATGCTGTGGTGGATATGCACATTAAATATATTGCGCCGGCCAAATTTCAGGATAATCTGCTGGTCATCAGCCAGGTAAGCAAATTGCGCAAAGCCAGCGTGAATATCGAACAAATCATCATGCGCGGGGACGAAAAAATAGCGTCAGCCAGCGTTCAGGCAGCCTTCCTTACGCCCACCGGGCGACCACGGCGACAGCCGGAGGCATGGACGAACGCCTTTGCGTCTGTCATCGCCGATGATGAAGAACAAAATTAAGAGGAAATACCCTTGCTAGACAGCCTTTCGATCCACGCAGCATCCGGCGAATTTTCTCCTTTTGCCCTGTTTCTACAAGCGGATATCATCGTCAAGCTGGTGATGATCGGCCTGTTATTCGCGAGCGTCTGGACGTGGATGATCATTGTCAGCTTTGCGATGAAAATTGGTCAGGTCGGAAGAAAGTCGGACCGGTTCGAAAAATCCTTTTCCAAAGCCAATGATGTCGACAAATTTTATGATGACCATAGCAAATCCGGCCTGCCCATGGCCAAGGTGCTGGCGTCGGGCATGCGCGAATGGCGGCGGTCGACGGCACGCGGACCGATTGACCGGGATGGCACGCGGCAGAGGCTGGCAACCGCGATGAATGCGACTATTGCGCATGAAGTGGACAAGCTTGCCGACCGGCTGAATTTTCTCGCCACCGTGGGCAGTGTCGCCCCCTTTGTCGGCCTGTTCGGGACGGTCTGGGGCATTATGCGCAGTTTTTCGGCCATTGCGGCAGAGCAGAATAGCTCGCTGGCCGTGGTCGCTCCGGGCATTGCCGAAGCGCTGTTTGCCACGGCCATCGGCTTGTTCGCGGCGATTCCAGCGGTTATCGCCTATAACCGCTTCTCCCACCGGCTCAATAAGCTGGAAGCCCGCATGGGCCGCTTTGCCGACGGATTCCACGCGACGATGAGCCGCGAACTGGAACTGGGGGAATAAGCCATGGGAATGGACCTTGCCCCCAGTAATGGCCGCCGCAATCGCGGCCGTGCACCCATGTCAGAGATTAACGTGACACCTTTTGTCGACGTCATGCTGGTGCTGCTGATCATTTTCATGATCACGGCGCCTCTGCTCGTCACTGGCGTGCCAGTAAACCTGCCGGAAAGCCGCGCCAATGCACTGGACCAGGATCAGGAACCAGTGCAGATTTCCATAGATGAAGAAGGCCGGATATATCTGGGTGAGGAAGAAATGAGCCGAAATGCCTTGGCAACACGGCTAAGCGAAATTGCCGCAAACCAGAACGCGGAAGACCCCCGGCAGATCATGCTGCGCGGCGATGAAACGCTGGATTATGGCCTGATCATGGCGGTCATGGGAGAGCTCAACCGGGCCGGCCTGAACCGTGTGTCTTTAGTCACAACAGGTTCATCTGAGTGAAATTAGAAATTAAAGGCTGTTATGGAAAGAGCTGAAAAAATTGGCTTGGGCGTCGCGGCTGGCGGGCATATTGCCCTGTTCGGCCTATTGTCGCTCAGCCTGCTATCTCAGCCGGACGACGCCTATAAGTCAAAGCCCATAGAGGTCATGATTGCTGATGAAGTCGGCCTCGAAAGCGCGTCTCCCAATCCTGCTCTGGTCCCGCCCGCCACCAGCATAGCGCCCGAGCTCGGTGATCCTGAACCAGCTGAATTAAGCCAACCTGCTCCTGCAGAACTCGCGCCCGCGCCGGAGGTCAAACCGACGCCGCCGCGTGAAAAACCAGCTGCAAAACCCAAACCAGACCCTGCGCCCAAGAAAAAACCCCGGGGATCGCGCCTTGGCAAGGATTTCCTGAAAGGCGTTACCGATCAGTCATCTGTCAGCCGAAACCAGAATATCGCTGCGGAAAAAGCATCATCCAGCGCGGTTGCTTCATTGCAGCGGGAACTGCTCCGGCAGGTCAAACCCCATTGGAAACCTCCAACCGGCGCTGACGCCGAGAAATTGCGCACAAAGGTCACCGCACGACTGGACCGCAGCGGCAATATTGTCGGCACGCCCTCGGCGACTACAACAGGCATAAACGCCAGCAACCGGTCTCAGGCCGCGATCCACAAGGAGCGTGCGATTGCCGCAGTAAAACTGGCGGCGCCCTTCAAGACATTTCCCGAGAAATATTATAATGAATGGCAGGTAATCGAGCCTGTCCTCTTCCTTGGCGTATAGGCTCGGTAACTAGGAGAATATGATGGCTATAACGGCCCCAAAGCGTATCGAATCATGGCTTGTCGCCTTTACCTTGCTGATTGGCTTGGCGCTGCCTGCACAAGCGCAATTGACCGTCGATGTCGAAAATACCGCTGCGGATGAACTGACCATTGCCGTGCCGGGCCTGCCAACCCCCCGGAGTACCGAAACCCCGGCTGGCACCACCGCTGAACTGGGTAACAAGATCAGCGATGTGGTCGTCAGCAATCTGCGCTCCAGCGGCCTGTTCAAACCGCTTGGCCGCAATCGGGTACGCGGGATCAGTTTTGCCGAAGTGACATCGCCGCAATTTCCTTATTGGAATGGTACGAATGCCTCAGCGCTTATCCAGGGTTTTGTCCGCTCCAATGGCGATGGCAAGCTCACTGTAGGCTGTTATCTCTATGACGTGGCGCTCCAAACAGAACTCACCCGGACAGGCTTTGTGGTCGAGCCCGGTGACTGGCGGCGCGCGGCCCATAAATGCGCAGACAGCATCTATTCCCGCCTGACCGGTGAATCGCCATTTTTTGACAGCAGGATTGCCTATATTGCGGAGACCGGTCCCAAGGGTAACCGCCGCAAAAGACTGGCCATCATGGATAGTGACGGAGCCAATCACCGGTTCATCACCAATGGCCAGGCCACGGCCCTGACACCGCGCTTTTCGCCGGATTACTCCAAGATCGTTTATCTCAGCTTTCTTGATGGCAACCCGCGCATCTATGTCTATGAAATCGGGACTGGCCGGCAACAGCTGATTACCCAGAGTACCAACCCGACCTTTGCGCCGCGCTGGTCACCGGACGGGAAGTGGATACTCTATTCCATGGCGATTGCCGGGAATACCGATATCTACAAAGTGTCCTCACAAGGCGGCGAACCCAAGCGTCTGACTTTCTCGCCCGGCATTGATATTGGCGGTAGCTTCTCCCCCGATGGCAGCCGGATCGTATTTGAAAGCGACCGTTCGGGCAGCCAGCAGCTATATGTCATGGGTGCCAATGGCGGCAATGAACGGCGGATCAGCTTTGGTGGCGGGCGCTATGCGACCCCCGAATGGAGCCCTCGCGGGGATTTGATCGCCTTTACCAGAATCGCCGGCAATTTCCGCGTCGGTGTGATGACACCCAGTGGCGGCGGACAGCGTCTGTTGACCAACAGCTGGCAGGACGAGGCCCCGACATGGGCACCCAATGGCCGGATCATCCAGTTTTTCCGAACCTCGCGCGGCTCAGGCAAGACCGGCATATGGCAGGTTGACCTCACCGGCAGAAATGAACGGCAATTGCCCACACCGGTCGATGGTTCCGATCCGGCCTGGGGACCATTGCTGCCATAAAACAGGATTAAAAAGTAAGACAAGTTACTGAAAAACGATTATAACTGGCCCAAGGGCAAATAAGACTAGGAGCAGAAATATGATAAAATATGCAACCCCCCTCCTGATTACATCCAGCCTGATCGTCGCAGGTTGCGCCAAAAAACCACCGGAAGAATTGCCACCTGCTCCGGCTGGAACCAGTACCCCGACACCTCCGCCGCCATCTGGCCCAGGTTATGCGCCGGGCTCTCAGGGTGATTTCCTGGCGAATACGATGTCGGACCGCATTCTGTTTGATACGGATCGCTATAATGTCGACTCACAGGATCAGGTTGTCCTTCAAAGTCAGGCACAATGGCTGGCACAGCATCCCAATGCGCGGATTACAATTGAAGGTCATGCAGACGAACGCGGGACGCGGGATTATAACCTCGCCCTTGGCGAACGCCGCGCCAATGCAGCGAAAAACTATCTTGCTTCTCTCGGCGTCAGTCCGACCCGGATGACGACAGTCAGCTATGGCAAGGAACGCCCGGAAGCCCTGGGCTCAAACGAAGCCGCTTGGGCACAAAATCGCCGTGCGGTGAGCGTCGTCGTTCAATAAACGTCTAATGTTTATATAAAAAAGGCCGCTAACCCGATGGGGCAGCGGCCTTTTTCATGTCTTGAGTAAATACTTATTTCCGGGTGCCGGTCATCGCCATTTCACCGAAAGCACCAGCATTGACTGAACCTGTCAGCGTGTCGCCGTCGATGGTCGCTGTGCCTTCCAGTTTCATCGGCATAGGTACGGTCATGTTCATAACCCAGGTCAGCGTATTGCCGTCAACCTTGCCATCTTCCAGTTCCATGGATCCCATGGCGCCTTCATTGGTGCCGGTGAACGTGTCGCCATTGGTGACGATCGTCACGACAGAGGCCTGGTCACCCATAGGGGATTTGGTTACGCAATCATATGAACCATCGATAGACATATTCTTCTCCTTTTAAATCAAAGCTCTGAATCAGCGATCAGTCTTGGCCGACTGCCGAATCATTTGAACTGCCTGCCTTACTAACATCGGTGTTACCAGCTTCATAGCCACGATATTCGATTGGCATGTTAAGGGCTTCCAGCTGGGTCTTGATCTTGTCCGCATCTCCAACAATCACCCAGGTAAACCTGTCGGGGTCAATTGCTCCAGCCATGGCTTTGTTGAGATCATCGGCGGTCAAGGCCCTGTAGCGATCTGCCACGGTTTCGGCATAGTTGGACGGGCGCTTGAACATGACATCGCCCTGCATTTGTCCGAGCACGCGTCTCGATTGCTCGAACTGTCCCGGCAACTGGCGGACATTGCCATTGACTGTCCGTTCTAGCTCCGCCTGCGTGACACCATTGTCACCCAGGAAACTCTTAACCTGGCCCATGATAGCGGTAACGGCGGGTCCGGTCTGATTGGTCTGCACCGGCGCACGCATGATATAAGGTACGTCATGCTCACCGCGCAAAATGGTGTTGCGTGTGCCATAGCTCCAGCCCTTGGTCTCACGCAGGTCCATGTTGATCCGCGACAGGAAATTCCCGCCCAGAACTTCATTGGAGGCGTTCAGGGTAAGCAAATCATCAGTGCCCTTAAACGGCAGAACCTGACCTGCAAGGATCATTGATTGCGGGCTATTGGCCCGGTGAATAACCACGATCTTGCCTTGGGCTTCCGGAATCGCGGCATCAAAATTTTTGGCCGGAGCAGCCTGCCCCTCGGCCTTCCACTGACCAAAACGCATTTCCAGCTTGTCGAGCAATGCCTGTTTCTCAATCTGCCCAACCGCAAATATCGTAGCATTTTCCGGACGCATCCAGCCTTTGTGGAAACTCACCAGGTCATCCCGGCCGATCGCGGCGACAGATTGCTTCGTGCCATTGCCAGAAAGGCCGCGGCCATAAGGATGGGTGTCGCCGAACAGAAGCGGCGGCAAAGCATTGGTCGCGATGCTGCGCGGGTTGCTTTCTTCACGGTCGATGGCGGTAAGCTGCTGCACCCGTATGCGTTCGATATCGTCTGTTTTGAAAGCAGGGTTTTTGACAATGTCCGCCATCAGATCGAGTGACGCATCAAGATTGGGATTAACCGCGCTCAAACTGACATCCGTGCGGTCCCGCCCGCCGCCGACGCCGACATTGGCCCCCAGACGTTCCTGCTGCTCGGCAATCTGCACCGAAGTAAGGCTGGTCGTGCCTTCCTCCATCATCGCTGTGGTGAAGTTTTGCAGGCCAATCTTGTCAGCAGGATCAGCAGAAGCCCCGGCATCAAAAGACAGGGTCACACGGGTCATTGGAACCGCGTTGCGCTGAGCGAAATAGACTTTGATGCCGTTGGACAATGTCGCTGTTTCGACATCGGGGAAATCAACGTTCGGAATCTCTCCAACCGGAGGAAGCGAGGATCGATCAACTGGCTCGCGTACAGCATTCTCGCCACCGTCCTGCATGTAAAAGGCAGGAGCAGTTAGCGTTCCGGTTCGCGCGCCTTTACCGGACTCTACTTCCTGATAGGCCTCCCGCTCGCCCGGCACCACACGGATACCGACCACCGGGCGGGTCAGCCATTTTTTCATTGCTGCCTTAACCGATTCCGGGGTTGCAGAGGCCAGTCGCTCCAGTTCCTTTTTATAATATTCCGGGTCATCAGAATAGAGTTCGCCCTGCGCCAGTGCCGTCGCTTTGCCGTTAAATCCGCCAACCTGCTCCAGCCCGGCAATACGGGCAGCGGCATCTCGCGTCGCAACCCGCTGCACTTCATCTGCCGTCGGTCCGTTCTCAATGAAATCGGCGATAATCTCGTCCAGCCGCTTCGCAACCATGTCTGCATCTTCACCGGGCTTCACATCGGCCTGAATATTAACGAGACTTCCGTGCACGAACGGGATCACAAAGGCCGATACTGCCACCGCGTTTTTCTCTTCCCGCACCATGATATTGTCGAGCCGCGAACTTGCCAGACCGCCCAGCACCGTCATGCCGACATCCAGCGGCGTGTAGTCGGGATCATTCAGACCCGGGACGATCCAGTTGCGATAGATACGTGTCGTCGCAACCTTGTCTTTCATCACATCGAAAACCGGTTCATCCAGGGTTGGCAATTCCGGGTTCAGCTCCGGAATCGGCTTACCCTTGGGAATAGCACCGAACCATTTTTCGACCAGCGGTTTCGCGGCCGCAGCATCAATGTCGCCGGCCAGCACCAGAATCGCATTATTCGGTCCATAATGATCAATAAACCATTGCTTCATATCGTCGAGAGAAGCAGCTTCAAGATCTTCCAGTGATCCAATGGTGCTATGTCCGTAAGGATGGCCCTCTTCGGGAAACAGCAATTCTGTCTGCCGATAGCTGACGAGCCCATAAGGCTGGTTATCACCCTGACGCTTCTCGTTGGAAACCACGCCAATCTGATTGTCGAGCTTCTCTTGCGTCACCGCGCCCAACAAATGCCCCATCCGGTCGCTTTCAAGAAACAGTGCGACATCAAGGGCAGATTTGGGAACCGTCTGGAAATAGTTGGTCCGGTCCAGCCAGGTCGTCCCGTTCAAATCGGTCGCGCCAATTTGCCGCAGCGGCTCAAAATAGTCACCCGGTGCGTTTTCAGAACCGTTGAACATAATGTGTTCGAACAGGTGGGCGTAACCCGTTTTGCCCTTGGGTTCATTGGCAGAGCCAACGCCATACCAGATGGAGACCGCCACGATCGGTGCCTTGCGATCAGTGTGGACCAACACCTTCAAACCATTGTCGAGGGTAAATCGTTCATAGGGAATATTGACCGCATCAACCAGCTGGCCAACCGGCGCAGGCGCGGCGCTGCTATGGTTATCAGCATAGGCTGGAGCGGCAAAGCTCAGGGCAGTCGACGTGAGTGCAATCGCAACCGTACGGGAAAAGCGTGACATCCGGAAATCCTCTTCAAAATATTATATCATTGGAAACTACTATGGGCAGGCGGACTTGTCGCGCAAGTCCTGATCGATCTTCGACAAACGGCCGACCTCAATCGACCAACAACAACGCTCACTAATAGTCTATTTCTTTTTCCAGCCCCAGAACAGATGGCAAGGCAATATGTTCCAGACAGAATAGCCGTCGTCTATTCGGTCAAAATGAGGTGCCATGAAATCGCGCGCACGTTTGACGAATTGATAGACCAGAAAAGCCCCGCCCGGGCGCAGCGCAGCATGGGTTTCTTCTGCTATTTTGGGTCCCAACTGATTGGGCAAGGTAGAAAATGGCAGGCCGGACAAAATATAGTCCGCCTTGTCATGACCAAGATCGTTCAATATCTGCTGCACATCCGCTGCCGATCCGTGAATGGGATAGAAACGGCTGTCGCGAATGCTCTTGCCAAGATATTCGATAAAATCCGGATTAAGGTCGATGACAATCAACGTTGCATCCGGCTTCATGCGTTCCAGCACAGGCCGACAGAATGTACCAATGCCGGGCCCATATTCGACGAACACATCACATTCATTCCAATCAACCGGTTCCAGCATTTTTTTGACAGTTACGGCCGACGAGGGAATGATCGAGCCGACCATGACGGGATGCTTCAGGAAACCTTTGAAAAACACGCCCCATGCACCGAAAGTCCGGGCTGCACGCAGCTTGATTCGTCCCCATAATGGCGCTTTTGCAATGGTATTGGTCAATCAGACTCTCCTGCTATTATCCCGCTGTCTTATTAAGCCATAACAGTATCGCATTCAAACATCTTCGCGCTTGTCCGGGGCGGGGAGAGGTTTAAAAGAGCAATATGAAACTGCATCCTCCTGATTGTATCGCTGTCATCTTCTGTGCCCAGCGCACCAAGGATGATGATGAAGCCTATGAAGCGGCCGCAAATGTCATGAGCAATCTCGCCGCGCAGCAATCCGGATATCTCGGACAGGACAACAGCCGATCGGAAGACGGCCTGGGAATCACGGTCAGCTATTGGGAAAGTGATGAGGCGGCCAGGGCCTGGCGCGATCATCCGGTTCACAGCGCGATCCGCGAACAGGGTCGTGACAAATGGTACGAAAGCTACACGCTCCATGTCGCACGCATAGAACGCAGCTATGACTGGAATAAATCTGGGATTGGAAAAAATAGCGTGCCATAGGGCATTCATGGCTGATTCTCCCGCCCCGCCCGTTGCTGCCAAGAAGCACAAGACCATCGACAGCACCCGGATGACGGTGCTGTTCGCGGTGATGCTTGTTACGGCTTCGGGCAATACCGCCATGCAATCGATACTGCCGACTATCGGCACGCAGCTGCACATCCCTGATTTCTGGGTCAGCGCCGCGTTCAGCTGGTCTGCTTTATTGTGGGTTTATACCGCACCCAAATGGGCCCGGCTGTCGGATCATCGCGGGCGCAAGGCCTTGATGCGGCTGGGAATGATTGGTTTTACTTCGTCAATGGCATTGGCAGGACTGGCACTCTTCCTGGGATTGCTCGGTTGGTATAGCGCGCTGTGGACCTTCATCCTGTTCGCCATATTCCGAAGCCTTTATGGTGGGCTGGGCTCGGCCGCACCACCGGCCGTTCAGGCCTATGTTGCTGCCCGAACCCCGCGCGAAGATCGCACCAAGGCACTGTCGCTCATTTCGTCGTCCTTTGGTCTGGGCACAATTGTCGGCCCAGCCATTGCCCCCTTGCTCATCCTTCCTTTGCTAGGACTATCGAGCCCCATGTTCGCTTTTGCATTTATCGGGATCCTGGTGATGGTCGCTCTCGCGCTCAAGCTGCCCAATGACGATCCCGGGTTTGAAGCCCGCGGTGTTGTGACGTCCGAGCCTTATAGCGCCGCGCCCTCAGCAGGCAGCCTGAAAGACGACGGCCATGATGACCAGCCCGTCGGCAAGCCAGCGCCAGACAGCATACCGCCGCGGCTTCGCTGGGGCGACAAACGCATCAAGCCATGGCTGATCACAGGCATCATGGGCGGCAATGCCCATGCGGTGATATTGGGCGTAATCGGCTTTCTGGTACTCGACCGGCTCGGCCTTAGAGACGATCCGAAAACAGCAATCGAGATGACCGGCATCGTGCTTATGTCGGGTGCGGCAGCAACCTTGCTCGCGCAATGGGGCCTGATCCCGCTCTTGCAAATGGGGCCGCGATCATCCGTTTTGTGGGGCATGTTGCTCGCTGCTGTGGGCTGCCTGATCATCGGTGTATCGGGCGATCTTTACGGCATCATAATCGGCTTTGCAGTCAGCTCGCTGGGTTTTGGTCTATTCCGTCCCGGCTTTACCGCAGGCGCTTCACTGGCGGTCCAACGATCGGAACAGAACGGGGTTGCCGGCATTGTCGCGTCAGTAAACGGCATGGCGTTCATTGCGTCGCCGGCACTGGGCGTTTTGCTGTACACCTATATAAGCGCGCTGCCTTTCTGGATCGCAGTCACCATGTGCCTGTTCATCTTTGGCTGGGGCTTCAAAACACTAAAGCTGGACGACGCCGCCTGACGGCCGTCTCGAAAGAGACCTTTGAGCCCTTCGCGTTGCAAATCATATTGCGATAACACGATATTCACTTTTTGCATTTAAGCCGGACAATATAAAAAATGTAACTCGAGGGGTCGGGATATGTCTATTGGCGATGCAAAACTTTTCGCACTTCCTGTTGGATTGTTCCTTGCGATAGTGATGACACCGACGGATGCCTTTGAATCATCCGACCCTCCTGCAGAAAAGATTGTTGAGCTTTTTGAAGGCGTTTTGCCAAAAACTCTAGATGATGGGACCTATCTGGCCGCGCCACGGGTAGAAGATGATGTTGCAATATTTACCATCAAATCACCACATGACTTTGAAGGCGCATTCACAGCTTCCGAATTTGCCCGGCTCAACAAAAACGCCTTTTGTGCCAATCGAAAAGGGCTCAAATCATATTTCCGAGATGGCGGGAAAGCGCGGATTGATGTCAGTCTTTACGGTGGCCCGATACACAAGGGCGAAGTCATCACGCACTGCTAGAGCGATTGCCCGGCAGACTGACATGCCCACAAACCAACTGGCCTAGAATTCATGCTTGCTGTCGTTCACTGGCGTCAACATGCCGGGGGCGACAAAACCAATCGGTTCGGCGCGCATCGCATTTTGTTTCAGCTGTGCTTCCATCTTGGAATATTCTTCCTCCATTTCCGGCGTGACCGAAGCGCGGCTATCTTTCAGCGCGCGTTCAAAATGCTTCATCGACACTTTCTCGACCAGACCGCCATGCTCACGCAAGGCATAAAGACCGGCACGGCGTACCAGATCTTCCAGGTCAGCGCCGGAATAGCGCTCTGCGCGCTCGGCAATATCATCAAGGTCGACATCTTTATCGATTGGCATTTTGGCGGTGTGGATCGCCAGGATACGGCGGCGACCTTCTTTCTCAGGAACCGGCACATAAACCAGTTCATCAAAGCGGCCGGGCCGTAGTAGCGCCGGGTCGACCAGACCGGGACGGTTGGTTGCGCCGATCAAAATAACCGATTGCATCTCTTCGAGCCCGTCCATTTCAGCCAGTATCGTATTGACCACGCGTTCAGTCACTTGCGGTTCGCCCATACCGCGGCCACGCGCGGGCACCAGACTGTCAATCTCGTCAATGAACAGAACTGTCGGGGCGACTTGCCGTGCTCGTGCGAAAAGTCGGGCAATCTGCTGCTCACTCTCACCGTACCACTTTGATAAAAGATCGCTGGACTTCGTGGCGATGAAATTAGCCTCCGCTTCCCGTGCCACCGCTTTGGCAAGCAATGTCTTGCCGGTACCGGGCGGTCCGTAGAGCAAAAATCCCTTGGCTGGACGGATGCCCAGCTTGGCAAAAGCCTCCGGGCTTTTCATCGGCAGCTCGATGCCTTCTTTCAAACGCATCTGCGCGTCATCCAGACCGCCAATATCTTCCCAGCGCACATCCGGCGCCTGCACCATCACCTCGCGCATGGCCGACGGTTGCACCCGTTTCAACGCCTCGACAAAATCATCACGGCGCACCACCAGTTCCTCCAGGACTTCCGGCGGAACTGTCTCGGATTCCAGGTCCAGTTTCGGCATGATCCGGCGCACAGCTTCAATCGCCGCCTCACGCGTCAATGCCGCCAGATCAGCACCGACAAACCCATAGGTTGTGCGGGCCAATTCCGTCAAATCGACCGCGGACTCCAGTGGCATGCCGCGGGTATGGATGCCCAAAATTTCCTTGCGGCCACGCAGGTCCGGAACACCGACGATAATTTCCCGATCAAACCGGCCCGGGCGGCGCAATGCCTCGTCAATCGCTTCCGGGCGATTGGTCGCTGCGATCACGACCAGATTGAGGCGCGATTCCAGCCCATCCATAAGCGTGAGCAATTGAGCGACCAGACGCTTTTCCGTCTCGCCCTGCACTTCGCCCCGCTTGGGAGCGATGGAGTCAATTTCATCGATGAATAATATGGATGGCGCAGCCTTTGTTGCAGCTTCAAACACCTCGCGGAGTTTTTTCTCCGACTCGCCATAGGCAGATCCCATGATTTCAGGGCCATTGATGAGGAAAAACTCGGCATCACTCTCATTCGCCACAGCACGGGCAAGCCGTGTCTTGCCAGTCCCCGGAGGACCATGCAGCAGAACACCGCGTGGCGGATCAACGCCGAGCCGGGTAAATAATTGCGGATAGCGCAGCGGCAGCTCCACCATTTCACGCAATTGGTCAATCGTCTCGTGAAGTCCGCCTATGTCATCATAAGTCACATCAGCCCGGCGATGCTCGGTTGATTCCTCATATTCAGGGCGCAGTTCGACTTCGGTATTCTCGTCAATATGCACAAACCCCTTGGGCACGGTGGACACAACCATCAGCCGGATCTGGGTGAGCGAAAAAGCAGGTGCAGCCAACATCTGTTGCAGCTGAGGCGGCATATCGCTGCGATCAACCTGTTGCTGACCATGGGTCGCGACAAAATCGCCGGCATTTAGTGGCCGCCCCATAAAGCTGCGTTTCAGGCCGGCACCGCTGCCATGCAGGCGCAGGTCTTTTTGGGCCGGTGCGAAAATGACTTTCTTGGCCGGTTTCGATTCAACCTTTCGAATTTCAACAAAATCACCCGAGCCAACGCCGGCATTAGCCCGCTGCAAACCGTCAAGCCGCACAAAATCAAGCCCTTCATCCTCGGGGTAGGGCAGAACTGCACGGGCAGGGGTTGCCTGTTTGCCGCATATCTCAACCACGTCCCCTTCCATCAGGCCCAGTTTGCTGAGATTGTCCCGCGACAAACGCGCGAGCCCGCGGCCGCTATCTTCCGGCCGCGCATTGGCGACTTGCAGCTTTATCATCTGGGAGTCGGATTCAGCGTCAGATTTGGATTCAGATTTGGGATCAGACATAGGGGGATGAACTCCTGCCACTTTTATTGTTTCCAACAAGATAGGGAGGCGGTCGTCATTATGCGACCCCGTATTTACCTCAAATCAGGCCGGCAGGATAAGAAGAGCCGGATTTCAGGCAAAAAAAAGGGCCAATCCCGAAGGACTGGCCCGTAAAAGTTTTTAGGAGAGGATGCCTGAAAGGCGAGTTCTATTTGGGCGAGAATCGCTTATGTTGCAAGTGCGAAAAGAACATTGTCAGTTGCATAATGTGCAACCTATTAATTATGTTAGCGACGCGATTTAGCCAATCTATTCACCTTTAGTGCAATTTTGCGTTGCACAATTCGCATTTAGCCGCAATATCAACAACACCATGCGACGTCTCCCTCCCCTACGCGCCTTGGAAGCCTTTATCCGCGTCGCGCGACTCGGCTCATCCAAGGCGGCTGCAGCAGAACTGGCTCTTTCTGCCCCGGCGCTAAGCCGCCGAATCAAATCTCTTGAGGACCATATCGGCAAACCCCTGTTTGAACGGCGTAATCAGGCAATGATCCTGAACGACGATGGTGAAGTACTGCTCAATGCGGTGGCGCCAGCGATGGAGACCATTGGCGAAGCGGTTGATCAAATGACCGTCAGCGGCAGCGATCTTAGACTGCGACTTGGTGTATTACCGCTTTTCGGAGCAACGCGTCTCTTGCCACGCTTGCCGGAACTGAGAAAACTCTATCCCAAGCTGCATATTGATGTCGACACTTCCACCCATGCAGAAAATATGCTGGGTGACGTAATTGATGCGGCGATAATCATTGCGGATCATGTCGATCCCAATCTCTATGCCGTGAAGCTGGACAGCAACAAGGTATATGCCATTGCCGCAACAGAACTTGTCAACGGCCCCAATGCCATAAAAACACCGCAAGATCTGAAGGATCACAACATATTGATCCACAGCGACATGGCCAAAGCCTTCGATCGCTGGAAAGAAGCTGTCGGTCTGCCAGATCTGGACCCGGCCAGCGTAGACCATATGAATAGCGGTCCGTTAATGCTGGAGGCGGCCGCTCAGGGCCTGGGTGTTGCCATCATGCATGGCGGTCATTTCTCCGATGCCAATGACCCCCGCCTCGCCCGGCTGTTCGATTATGATATTGACAGTCCTTACTCCTATTGGTTCGTCTGCCGCAAACGGGACAAGAAAAACCGGGCTGTGCGAATTTTTCATGATTGGGTCCTAAAAGCAGGGCTTTAGGCGACGAAGCGTGCCTGTTTGGCCGCTGGATGCTCATGACATTTATATTATTTTCTGATAAAAGAACAGAATCGTCACGCTGTATCGACATTTTTTGTCGTAAAACCAAATATTGGGGAAATATAATGCTGCGAAATTGCAGTATAATATTGACCGATTAAAATATTGGAGAAAATGCATGCGTTTCAAGACTTTGGCTACCTTATCCGCTCTATCTCTTTCGACAGCGCCTGTTGTGGCGCAATCACAGGCGGTCGCCCCTGTGACCAGCGCAAACGTAGAGCGTGTTTCCGCGACTCAGGAACAAGCCAATAATTTAGGGGGCGGCAGTGATACCATCATTGCCGTGCTAGCCGGCGCCATTACAGTCGGTTTTATAACGCTCACCATAATCAATAATGATGATGATGACGATACACCCACAAGCCCCTGACAAAAGTGGAATCTGATTTCACTTTACACCCGCGATAAGCAATCAAGATCAGGCCCTTCTCAAGGGCCTGATTTGCGTTGACAGAGCTGTCTTTTACTTGGCCGCCAGTTTGCTCAATATATCGGATGCAAATATACTCAACGTATCGTCGCGAGCCCCCATGATGACAATACGATCTCCCGGCTCGGCGATGTCGACTATATAGGATCCGCACTCTTCCCGATCCGCTATATGCCTTGCTTTTCCGCCTGCCAATTTGACCGCATCGGTAATGAAATTACTGCCGATGCTGCGATCGACGGTACCACCAAAGTAGACCGGATCGCACAGGATCACATGGTCATTCCCATCCAACAGCTCTGCAAATACCTGGGCCAGTTCAGCACCCATCTTGTGTATCGGCCCAAACCCGTGTGGCTGGAAAAAAGCGATAATACGGCCAGGGAAGGCCTTCATGGTTTTGAGCGTGGCCGCGATCTTGTCGGGATTATGCCCGAAATCATCGATAACGCTTACGTCATTTGCTGTGCCAACAACATCAAAACGTCGCGCGAGGCCTGAAAAGCTGGCAATGGCGGCAACGCTGGTTGGCACGGGCACACCAACGGCGGACGCCGCCGCTATGGCAGCAAGGGCATTGGCAATGTTGTGCCGCCCTGGTACCCGCATGGTGACGGAAAGATCCTCGCCTTTCACGGATAGTGTGAAGCGGCTGCTGAGCGGAGCTTCCTCCACATCAGAGGCCTGGAAATCCGCCTTATCGGAAAATCCGAAACTGATAGCATCACTTAGCTCAAGCCCATCAACCAAGGCCGCCGTTTCCGCATCATCCCGGTTCCAGATGCAATGCTTTGCCTTGCTTGCAAAGTCACCGAAAAGCTGGTGCAATTCCTCCAGACTTTTGTGATCCAGACTGACATTGTTCAACACAGCGATTTCCGGATCAAACAAGGCTATCGATCCGTCGCTTTCATCGACTTCGCTAACCATGATGCCGCCATCACCAACCCTAGAGCTGGCAAAAGGCGAGTCATCCGCGACAAAGTTTTTCATCACTGCGCCATTCATGATCGTCGGGTCCAGACCGGCCTCGGTCAATATCCAGCCGATCATGCCGGTTACGGTCGACTTGCCGCTGGTCCCGCCAATCGCAATACTGCGCGGGGATGCATTAAACTGCTGTGCCAACAATTCCGCCCGGGTCATGCGGGCGCAGCCAAGACTGTTGGCTTTGGCAACATCCGGTACAGTGTCCTCAATGGCTGCAGACGCGATTAGTATCTGGTCGCCCGAGGTCAGGCCGCTACCGTCTTGCGCAAACAGCCCAACACCCTTTTCTTTCAACCATTCAAATTTGGCGGCCAGCCGGCCTTGATCAAGCGCCCGGTCGGATCCCGCGACCTCCGCACCGCTTTCCCGGACGATCATCGCCAGCGGCAACATGCCTGATCCGCCGATGCCACAAAAATAATAGGATTTGTCTTTACTCATCATCCCCCGCTATGGCCTCGGCAGCTTTTTGGCAATTATATTGGCGTAAAAACAAGGTGGAGGGGATAAAAATATCGTGGGACAGTTCAGGATCGGCATTTGTGCGCCGTCAACGCCCTTATATAAAGAGGAGGCTGAGCAGCTTATCGCCCTCACCAGCCAAAGCCATCCCGAAGCAGAGCTGGTTTTCCACGATCAATGCTTTGCCATTGAAGGGCATTTTGCCGGGAAGGACGAGCTGCGATCCGCCGCCTTCCTGTCACTAGCTAACGATCCGGCCATTGATGCCATCTGGTTTGCTCGCGGCGGCTATGGAGCCGCGCGGATCACCGACGAGATTTTGGCGCGATTGGAACCGGCGGCGCACGACAAACATTATATGGGTTATAGCGACGGCGGCAACTTGCTCGGCGCTTTATACAAAGCCGGTATTGGCACCCAGGCGCATGGTCCAATGCCGGTCGATATGCGCCGTGATGACGGGATGGCCGCCGTCCGGCGCGGGCTCGACTGGCTGGTGCACCAGGATAAAGCTGCGTTGGAACCACATGTTGAGACAGGTCAGAAATATGCTGCGTTCAACCTGATGACTCTGGCGATGATGGTGGGTACGCCCTTGCTGCCGAACCTTGAAGGCCACGTGCTGATGATCGAGGAAATTGCCGAATATCTCTACGCTTTCGACCGCGCGATGTTCAATGTCACGACACATCTGGCAGACAAAAGTCTCCCAGGCATCCGCCTCGGCCGGGTCAGCGAAGTGCCGGAGAATAACCGGCCCTTCGGTGAAGAAGCCGAAGGAATCGTCCAGCGCCTATGTGATCGCTATGCCATTCCCTATCTGGGCGGAGCGGATATCGGTCATGATGTGGACAACAAGGTTGTTCCGTTCGGAGTCTTGCCGGCTTGAAACTCAGCCTAAGCTTTTAAATCCGGGTCCAGTTCCAAACCTTCGTCCAGCTGCACCCCGTAGCTGTTCAGCATCATCGAAACCTGGGTATATTGGCCAACGGTCATGACCAGATCCATGCGCTGTTTCTCGGTGAGTTCAGACAGTGCGGACCAAGTTTCGTCTGTCACAAAGCTATCGCTGCTCAACTCATCGGTCGCCTGCAGCATCGCGGCTTCCAGAGGCGTCCATCCCGGTGCATCCGGTCCCAGTTTGATCCGCTCAATCTCTTCGTCCGTTATCCCGGCATCCTTGCCGATGCGGACATGTTGCGCCCATTCATAACCGGACTTCCAGTTAAAGCCGGTCCGCAGGATAATAATTTCCCGTTCACGCTCCGGCAGGTTGTTGTGGCGCGACAGCATATAGCCGCCCCACCACATGAAAGCCTTGAACGCTTTTGGTGCACGCGCAAGTGTACGGAAGATATTGAAGACCGGGCCTTGCTGGAAACGCTCGCCCAGCATCGCTTTTTGCTCGTCGTCCATATCCGCATCGGACAGCGGCGTGATGCGCGGCTTACCGAGGCGCATTATTCCGGCGCTTCGACTTCACCGCGGGCGATACGCTTGTCCAGTGTGTTGGTTTCAAAGTCACTTGCATCATGGCGTTCGTGCAACTGTGTTTCCGGTTCGCCATAAGGACGGTTGACCATCATGCCGCGCTTGACCGCTGGCCGCTCACCCACTTGTGCGGTCCAACGCTGGACGTTTTTATAGTCCTGCACCGAGAGGAACTCACCGGCTTCATAGAGAACGCCGCGCGCCAATCCGCCATACCAGGGAAAGATCGCCATATCGGCGATACTATAGTCATCGCCTGCGAAATATTCATTGTCCGCAAGATGGCGGTCGAGCACGTCCATCTGCCGCTTTACTTCCATTGCATAGCGGTTGATCGGATACTCAAATTTCTCCGGCGCATAAGCGTAAAAATGCCCGAAACCTCCACCCAGGAAAGGCGCACTGCCCATTTGCCACATCAACCAGTTGATTGTTTCCGCACGGGTCGCGCCTTCCTTTGCAAGAAATTTATCAAACTTCTCAGCCAGGTAGATCAACATGGAACCGGATTCAAAAAGCCGGGTTGGCGGGGTTGTACTGTGATCCAGCAATGCAGGAATTTTACTGTTCGGATTGATATCGACAAAGCCGCTACCAAATTGCGCCCCTTCGCCAATGTTGACCAGCCACGCATCATATTCCGCTGCGCTGATGCCGGCTTCCAAAAGCTCTTCGAACATGATCGTGACCTTCACCCCATTGGGTGTGCCGAGCGAATAGAGTTGAAAGGGATGTTTGCCGACCGGCAGTTCCTTGTCATGGGTCGGTCCAGCGATCGGGCGATTGATATTGGCGAAACGTCCGCCACTTTCACTATCCCAGGTCCAGACTTTGGGCGGTGTATATTCAGCCGGCTTATCAGTCATTGCTTCAGTCTCCAGTCGTCAGTCTATTCTTTCCGCGTGAAACGCGATGTTCTCCCGCGGGTGCCATCAATGTAGCTCAGTTTTTCTTCTGACACGGAATAGAGCAGATAGCAGGTTTGTTTTTCTTTTCCGCGCAAAACGAATGCTTTACCATCCATATCGGGCACGCGTGTCTTGCAGCTATCGACAAAGATGATCGATACGTCGTCTTGCAGTTCGCCATTCCGGAGGGTTTGGAAGCTGCTGTCCTCCACCAAGATAGTATCTGCGGAATTGTTGTCAGACACCCATTGCCCCTGCATGTCGGCAAGAGGACCGGTTTCGGCGGCGGCGGGATCAATGGGTTCCGTTACCTGAATTACAGCGCTGTCTGATTCATCATCTCCGGCCGCACAGGACACCAGCAAAAAGCTGGTTGATGCGAGGCCGGAGAGGAAGGCGCTTTTCACAAATAGGCCGCTTAAGCTTAACCCAGTGTCACATTTTTGATTGAGCCGGGCTCTGCTGGTGGCTCACCTTTGGGCAGGGCATCCACAGCATCCATGCCGCTCGTCACTTCGCCCCAGACGGTATATTGGCCGTCCAGGAAACCCGCGTCGTCGAGGCAGATGAAAAACTGGCTGTTCGCGCTGTTTGGATCCATTGTCCGGGCCATCGAGCAAACGCCGCGACTGTGCGGAGCATCGCTAAACTCGGCCGGAATATCCGGCTTGTCGGAACCGGACATGCCTGTGCCGGTTGGATCACCACCTTGCGCCATGAAACCGTCAATCACGCGGTGAAAAACAACGCCGTCATAAAAGCCTTCCGATGCCAGCTCGGTAATCCGCTCAACATGGCCGGGTGCCAGGTCAGGGCGAAGTTTGATTTCTACATCGCCGGTATTCAGGTGAAGGGTCATTTTTTCATGCGCCATGGAACATTCCTTACGATTTGTGTTTCGGTGATAAAATCTCTGGCTCTGCATATAGGGGGGCAATTCGTAAAAATCACCCGCTGCTTTCGATAAATGTCACAAAAGATTGCAATTATACCGGCACAGCTATTACAAACCCGCCTCATGTGACGCCAATGACCAGAAAAGGGGAGCATCGCCATGACCGAGATGACAGACGCTCCTGAAGTGGAAGATGTTGCACCACGACGCCTGGATGAAGACAACCGCCTGACCGACGAATTTGTCCGTTCAGTTTCCGAGGCGGTGGACGAAGGCAATGCCAATCTCGCACAGGAACTGGTCAACCCGCTGCACAATGCCGATATTGCCGATCTGTTCGAGTTGATCGACGAGGATGAGCGCGCGCCGCTAGCCGGGGCACTGGGCGATCTGGTCAGCGCCGATGTTTTGTCGGAAATGAACGAGCATGTTCGCGAAGATCTGATCGAGATTCTGGAACCTGGCCAGATTGCAGACCTGACGGAACAGCTCGAAACCGATGATGCTGTCGCGATTATCGAGGACCTTGAGGAAGGCGAACAACAAGCTGTTCTGGCCGAGCTGGATGACGAAGACCGCGCGGTTATCGAGAGTGCCCTTACCTATCCCGAGGAATCCGCGGGCCGCATCATGCAGCGGGATCTGGTCGCCGTGCCAGAGCATATGAATGTTGGCCAGCTGATTGATTATCTGCGCGAACATGGGGACCTGACCACCGAATTCTGGGAAGTCTATGTAGTCGATCCATCTTATAAACCGGTCGGGACCTGTCAGCTTAGCTGGATATTACGGGTGCCCCGTAACATTGCGGTTGCCGATATCATGAAGCGGGAACAGACCTTGATCCCTGTCGACATGGATCAGGAAGAAGTGGCGCTGCGTTTCCAGAAATATAATCTGATCTCGGCTGCTGTCGTCAACGAAGACGGCCGGTTGATCGGCATGATCACGGTGGATGACATCCTCCACATTGTCGAAGATGAAGCCAGTGAGGATGTCCTGCTGCTCTCCGGTGCTGGCGAAGGCGATATTAACGAGCCGATACGCGACAGCTATAAATCACGTGTAAAGTGGTTGATTGCCAACCTCGCCACCGCGATGATTGCGAGCTTCGTAATCTCGATATTCGGGGCCGCCATCGAACAGATGGTCGCACTCGCCGTCCTGATGCCGATAGTGGCCTCAATTGGCGGTAATGCAGCGACCCAAACCATGGCGGTTTCGGTGCGCGCGCTGGCGATGAACGAACTGACCCGATCCAATACGCGCAGGGTCATTATACGCGAATTTCGCGTAGCATTGCTGAATGGAGGGACGATTGCCGTTCTGATTGGCATTGGTACGGCGCTGGTTTTCAGCAATTCGATGCTCGGCGGGGTCATAGCAGCGGCCATGCTTATTAACATTGTGATCGCTGGCTTTGCTGGGATTTTTGTTCCGGTCATGCTGGAACGGATGAAACAGGATCCGGCATTGGCATCGTCCGTCTTTGTCACCATGATCACCGATACAATGGGCTTTTTGGCTTTCTTGGGCCTTGCAGTGGCAAGCGGGATGGTTGGTTTCTAGCGCATGCATAAAATTGAAACGGAGCGGCTGGTGCTGCGCCCTCATATCGCCAATGATTTTGACGCTTACAAAGCCATGTCGCAGGATCCAGAGGTTATGCGATATATTGGACGGGAGCCGTCGAAAGATGACGAGGCATGGCTGCGTTTTCTGGCGCATTCCGGTCGATGGGAATTTTGCGGTTACGGGCTGTTTGCTGTCATTGAAAAAGAAACCAATCGATATATTGGAGATGCCGGTTTCAGTGATTTCCGTCGCGGCCTGGGCGCGGACTTTGATCCTTTTCACGAGGCTGCCTGGATGTTCTCAACCGCTGATCAGGGCAAAGGATATGCTTTTGAAGCCATGTCCGCCGCACAAAAATGGTTGGACGATGAATTCTCGCCGGAGAAAACAGTGTGTATCATCAGCCCAGACAATGGTCCGTCGATAAAACTGGCAGACAAGCTGGGATATCGGGAGACGGAGATCAGCCGCTACAAGGATAGCGAAGTTATGATGTTTGAACGCTTCAACCGATAAAAGCCATAGTTATCGGCCATCATCCGGAGCGGTTTTCGACCAGCCAAGGCTTATAGACCGAAGCAAAATTACGCATATCGGTATAAATGCGATCGCGTCCGCATGGCGCAATCATCTCACAGATCAGCGCGTCGAAACCGGGCCGACACTCTTGCCTGACACAGCATAGCATGTTCAGCAGCAACATCTCGTCCGGCATCGTATGCGGACAGCAGGCGCGAGCGATTTTCACGCTTTCGGGCCAAGCCTCGCCAATGGCTTCAACCAGGATGAGAAAACGGTTTGCCGCAAGCTCCCCGCCAAGACGATCCTGTAAATAGGGACGCGAGTCACGATAGCATTTCTGGCTCATGACCGCGACACGCAATGACATGATGATCCTTGCCTCTGATGCAGCGAGTGACATCAAGTCAGGTAAAGGCGTTATCAGTTTTGCGAGACTGCCGGCCCTCAGATTGCTTAGCTCTGATTTTCCGGCTCTCGATTTTTCCGGCTCCGACCTTCCCGACCATAATCCCATGTGCGCTTCTCCTCTTTCAGGCTCGATTCCGACTGTATGATATTGATAATCATTTGCAACAAAAATATGAACGATGCGATGAATAGAGCTTTCAAGGCTACAGGAAGCATTCCAAATCCTAAGGCCGCTTGACTAATCCGGCCGCGGCCCACACATAAGCGCCATGCCGCTCAACATGACCAAAATCGCGTTTCGCAGCGAGAGTCCCGCGACTTTACGGGCGTGGCTGGAATCACACGCGGAACAGGGTGAGGCCCGGCTGACAACGCGCTACTTGCCCAAGCGTCATGCTGAAATGATCGGTGGATCGCTCTATTGGATTCACCAGAAGAAGATCGTCGGGCGCAGTCCAATTATAGGTTTCATGGAAAATGGCGAAGGCCGCCAATGGATCCGGCTCGAACCCAAGCTGATTGCGGTCCAGACCATACCGCGCCGTGCGCATCAGGGCTGGCGTTATCTGGAAGAAAAGGATGCACCGCCTGATTTGGGCGAAGGCGCAGAAGGGGCCGAAGAAATGCCCGCCGAGATGCTTGGCGAACTGTCGAAACTCGGGCTAGTCTAAGGTTCTGAAGGCCAATCGCATATAGCAGTGAAATTTTTCCTGTATAATATCAAAGGGATGACACTTTTTTATAAAGCCAACTCCCATAAAATATTCATAGTTTTTTCATCAACTTAATCGCCAAATGGGATAAAAACGTCATTTTTGCAATGACTTGCATGTCCATTTTTTCCAATTGGCAACCATAGCTTGGCTGTATCCATGCAATCAGAACGATGACGCGTCCCCCCAACCCCCAAACTGACGATCATTGTTCGGAACGACAAACAAGTTTCCCATCAACCATGGTGACCCGCCATCTACTTGGGAAACGGATGATTCAGTGAGTGTCGTCACATTCACAGAATAACAGGGGAACAGGTCGGAGCGATCCGGCCTGTTTTCTTTTGTACCTGTGGGCCCCGATCACAACATGCCCAATGCATCCAGGCAGCAAACGTAGAGAAGGCAAAAAAAGGCGGCCCGCAGGCCGCCTTTCTCGAAACTTGGATATGGTATCCCGGTTTAGCGTTTTGAGAACTGGAAGCTCTTACGCGCTTTCGCCTTACCGTATTTCTTACGCTCAACCTTACGGCTGTCGCGGGTCAGGAAGCCTGCCGCTTTGACCGTGGAGCGCAGAGCTGGTTCATATTTGGTCAGGGCCTGCGAAATACCATGTTTCACGGCACCCGCCTGACCGGAAAGACCGCCACCTTTAACCGTAACGTCAACATCATATTGGCCTTCACGATCGGTAATCGCGAAAACCTGGTTGAGAACCAGACGCAGGGTTGGCCGTGCGAAATAGGTTTCCTGATCGCGGCCGTTGACCGTGATCTTGCCCTTGCCGGGCTTCAGCCAGACGCGGGCGACCGCATCTTTACGCCGACCAGTTGCATAGGCGCGGCCATATTGATCCAGCTCCTGCTCGCGCAGTGGCATGGTTGATACGGGCGGCTCAGCTGTATCGGTTGCGCCGCCTTCAGCAGCAGGCGCGTCGGTTACGGCGTCGCCAGCAATTTCTTTAAGATCAGCGAGATCGGTTTTTACATCAGACATTATGCGCTCACCTTGTTCTTGCGGTTCATGGAAGCCACGTCGAGCGGCTGTGGGTCTTGGCCAGCATAAGGATGCTCGGTGCCATTGAAGAGGTGCAGGTTACGCATCTGCGCAAAGCCAAGTGGGCCTTTTGGAATCATGCGTTCAACCGCTTTTTCCAAAACACGCTCAGGGAATTGACCTTCAAGGACTTTTTCCGCTGTGCGCTCTTGCAAGCCGCCGGGATAGCCGGTGTGCTTGTAATAGATTTTGTTCTTGGTCTTGTTGCCAGTGAACTTCACTTTACCAGCGTTGATCACGATGACGTGATCGCCGCAATCCACATGCGGGGTGTAGCTTGGCTTGTGCTTGCCGCGCAGGATGTTGGCGATGATCGTGGCAACACGGCCAACAACCAGATTTTCGGCATCAATAATATGCCATTTCTTTTCGACGTCTGCGGGTTTGACCGACTGCGTCTGTTTGGTGATACCCTTCATGGGATTTACTCCTTTGGAGCCCTCTTTTCAGGAGAGCGACGAATCAAAATGATAAAAGCCGAGCGCAAAGCCCGGCCAAGTGGGGCGCTAATGACGATGTTTTACCGTCAAGTCAAGCGAAACTGCGGCTTTGCTGACGGGTATAATAATACCGTACCTTATTTCGTAATCTGTCCGGAAAGCCATTTTGCATAGGCGGCGTCACTGTCATCGGCCGACCAGCATAGTATCGCTGGCGTGTCGTAACTGTGTAAAGCTTTTACCCGTGCCATTGCTGCTTTAGCCGCTGATTCCATGGTTTTGAGCAAGATCGGATATTCTCGTTCCTCGCAAAGCTCTCCTTCCCAGACATATTGCGAAACAGCTGGCGCCAGATGATTGGCGCAGGCGACTAGCTGCTCGTCCAGCAATGTCCGCGCAACCTGATGGGCTTCTGTGCTTGATCCGAACGTCGTGTAGATCAGGGCCGGTTTGTCGGTCATGCCTTCACTATAGCAGGATTATCACGACCCAATATATGTATTCCCCAAGCGGTCGAGGCAACGACCAGCGCGCCAACGGCCTGATGCAGCACCGCCAGTGTTATATCCATCCCGGTCATCACAGTCGCGATACCGAGCAATATCTGGGTGCCGAACGCACTGTGAATGGCGACGGATGCCATGCGCGATTGTCCACGAACCTTGCGCGCTAGCACGATCAGAAAGCCGACCGTGATCCACGCCCACCAGCGGTGAATGAAGTGTGTGAGATAGGGGTCATTATTTATCGCCGCCCATGCACCGAAGGTGAAATCAATGCCTTCGGGCACAAAATGGTCATTCATCAGCGGCCATGTGTTGGAGACATAGCCTGCGTTGAGGCCGGCCACATAGGCGCCGAAAAGCAATTGCAGGAACAGGACAAATGCGACGGCCAGACCGAAGCCGGTCATCCGCGAGGGCTTTGCAGCGCCGCCATCCAACCGCTTCAGATCAAGCGCCGTCCAGACCAGACAGGCCAGAATGAACAGGGCCATCAACAAATGCGTCGCAAGCCGGAAATGGCTGACATCGGTCAATTCTGAAAGTCCCGAGCTTACCATCCACCAGCCGATAAAACCCTGTAGGCCGCCGAGAAACAGGAGGCCGGTCAAGCGCCAGCCATAGCCGGATGGAATGGCGCGCTTCACCGCGAAATAGAGGAATGGCAGCGCAAAGGCCAAGCCGATCACCCGACCGAGCAACCGGTGCACCCATTCCCAGAAATAGATGAATTTGAAATCTGCCAGCGTCATGCCCGCGGGCCCGGTAATTTCAATATATTCCGGAATCTGCTTGTATTTTTCAAATTCCGACTGCCAGTCCGCTTCATTGAGCGGCGGGATCGCGCCCATGATCGGTTTCCATTCGGTAATCGAAAGACCGGATTCGGTCAGCCGCGTAATACCGCCGACAATCACCATGACAAAAACAAGAAAAGCGACCGACAACAGCCAATTGGCAATAGCTATCGGCCGACTTTGCGACGCGCCGTTTAGAGGCGCCTGAGACTGGGCAATACTGCTCATGATCGGCTATGTGATGCCAAAACGACTGCATGGCAAGTATTGCACTCCAAAAACTGTCACATAATGTGGAATGATATGTTGTATCTTAACACTTCCCAGCCTATATCTGAATAAACAAACAACGTAATGGATTGCTGAGTCGTGTTTACGACGTCGAACCTTTGGAACAAAGACGGCCTTTTGGGCAAGGATGGATTATGGGACCGTATCGCGGTGCTCGTTTCTGGTCTGTGCCTGGTCCATTGCATATCCACGATGGTATTTGTTGCTTTGCTGTCATCGGCAGCAGGCGCATTGCTCGACCCGATCGTCCATGAAATCGGCATTGGCGTCGCCATTGCCCTCGGCCTGTTCACCCTCGGCCGCGGCGTGATCGATCATGGCTATATCATGCCAGCCGCGATTGGCGGCCTGGGCCTCGGCATCATGGCAGGCGCCATCACCATCGGCCATCAGGGTGACCATGGCGGCGGAGAAATTCTTTTTACCATGGTTGGTGTGGGAATACTCGCGCTTGGCCATGATCTGAACTACCGCGCAACGCATTAGTTTATTTAACCTCAAGCGCCGGGCGGGCTCATCCGTGCCCGCCCGGCGCTTGAGGTTAAATAAAGAATCCAACAAACACCTCCCCTTGCCCCCGCACCCAAAAATCCCTAAATCACAGCCATGGGAAAACATGATCATCATGAGCATCACGGCGAGTCTCTCGCTGATGCCGCGCGCCATAATCTTGAGGCTGCCGGCGAAAAATGGACCGACACACGCGCAGCGATTTTCGAAGCACTAGCCGGTTTTTCACGTCCTGCCTCGGCCTATGACATAGCCGAGCTGGTATCGGCCGCACGCGGAAAACGCGTTGCGCCCAACAGCGTGTACCGGATTCTCGATCTCTTCGTTGCCAAGAACCTCGCCATGCGTGTGGAAAGCGCCAATGCCTATCTCGCCAACAGCCATCCCGGCTGTGAGCATGACTGTATGTTCCTGGTCTGCGACACCTGCGGAGAGGCAACCCATATTGATGATGACGTCCTGTCGGCAAAAGTGCGCGGCGTGGCGCAGGAACAGGGTTTCAGTTCGATCCGGCCGGTGATCGAAGTGCGTGGCATCTGCCAGAAATGCAGCTAAAGGCAATTTTTGACGACCAAGAATAGAGTCGTCTACAATCCATCGTCAGCAAATATTCAGGGGCTTTCTGCTGAAAGTTCGACATTATCGGCCAAGTTCGTTAAAACTGGGTCGAAACAGGGAGTAAATATGCCAGATCCAAAAACACCGCTTCTGGATACAGTATCGTTTCCAGCGGATCTGAGAAAATTGAAACCGGAGCAACTCAGGCAATTTGCTGATGAGCTGCGCGCCGAAGTTATCGACACAGTTTCCGTCACTGGCGGCCATCTGGGCGCCGGACTGGGCGTGGTCGAGCTGACCGCTGCTATCCACTATGTGTTCAACACGCCCGAAGATCGCCTGATCTGGGACGTCGGCCATCAGTGCTATCCACATAAAATTATTACCGGCCGCCGCGACCGTATCCGCACGCTGCGTCAGGGCGGCGGGCTATCGGGCTTCACCAAGCGCACCGAAAGCGAATATGATCCCTTCGGCGCAGCGCATAGCTCTACCTCGATCAGCGCCGCGCTGGGCTTTGCGGTTGCCAACAAGATGGCGGGCAAACCGGGTCGCGGCATTGCGGTCATCGGCGACGGCGCGATGAGCGCGGGCATGGCCTACGAAGCGATGAATAACGCGCAGGCAGCCGGCAACCGTCTGGTTGTGATCCTGAACGATAATGACATGTCGATTGCACCTCCAGTGGGGGGCCTTTCCGGCTATCTTGCTCGGCTAGTCTCCTCCAGCGAGTATCTCGGCATCCGCAAATTTGCGAGCAAGCTTACCGCAAAACTGTCCCGCCGCCTGCATGGTGCAACGGAAAAAGCCGAAGAATATGCACGCGGTATGGCGATGGGCGGTACGTTATTTGAAGAATTGGGCTTCTATTATGTCGGCCCGATTGATGGTCATAATATGGATCAGTTAATCCCCGTGCTGGAAAATGTCCGCGACAATGCCGAGGGGCCGGTCCTGATCCATTGCGTCACCCAAAAGGGTAAAGGCTATGGCCCTGCTGAAGCGGCAGCGGACAAATATCACGGTGTTGCCAAATTTGATGTGGTATCCGGCAAGCAGGACAAGGGGCCGGGCGGTGGACCACCAGCCTATCAGAATGTTTTTGGCGAGACGCTGGCAAAGCTGGCTGACAATGATCCGCGCATTTGCGCGATCACAGCCGCCATGCCATCCGGCACCGGCGTCGACAAATTTGCCAAGGCCCATCCGGATCGCGCCTTTGATGTTGGCATTGCCGAACAGCATGGCGTGACCTTCGCGGCTGGTTTGGCCGCACAAGGGATGCGACCTTTTGCAGCAATCTATTCAACCTTCCTGCAGCGCGCTTATGATCAGGTTGTGCATGATGTCGCGATCCAGAACCTGCCAGTGCGCTTTGCGATTGACCGCGCGGGCCTAGTCGGCGCGGATGGCAGCACCCATGCGGGTAGTTTTGACATTACCTATCTCGCGACCTTGCCTAATATGGTGGTAATGGCGGCATCGGATGAAGCTGAACTGGCCCACATGACCTACACCGCCGTAGAATATGACGAAGGTCCGATTGCCTTCCGCTATCCTCGCGGTAATGGCACGGGCGTGGAGATACCGGAAAAGCTGGAAAAGCTGGAAATTGGCAAGGGCCGTATCGTACGCGAGGGCAGCAAGGTTGCCATCCTGTCACTCGGCGCGCGTCTTGGCGAAGCGCTGAAAGCCGCCGACCGTCTCGATGCCAAAGGGCTCAGCACTACGGTGGCGGACCTGCGCTTTGCCAAACCGCTGGATGAAGAATTAATCCGCAAATTGTTGACTACCCATGAGGTGGCCGTAACCGTCGAAGAGGCCTCCGTTGGCGGGCTCGGTGCGCATGTCCTGACATTGGCTTCCGACACAGGTCTGACCGACGCGGGCCTCAAAATCCGCACCATGCGCTTGCCGGATGCATTTCAGGAACAGAATAAACCGGACGTGCAATATGCAGAAGCCGGCCTCGACGCCGATGGTATTGTCGACACGGTGCTCAAAGCGCTGCGGCATAACAGCACCAGTATAGAGGAAACCGGCGCACGGGCTTAATCTAAAACTTCAACTGAAACCGCACCGCCGCGCCAAAGTCATCATTAAGAGCTTCGAAATGCCCCGGCTCTTGCCGCCAGAACAGGTTGGTGTTGAGATACCCGCCCCAAAGCGGTGTCGCATAGACAAGCTCGCTGACCAGTTCGCGGCCTTGCGGAGCCAGATTCAGCGTCCGCTGACCAAATTCGGTTTGCAGGGTTTCATAGCTGTAACCAACCGGAAGGTTGAGGTTCAACCCGCCCGATGAAACGCGCAGCGGCTGGGCAAAGCGGAACGCGATCTGGTCGGAAGTGCTGAACAGGCCGGTCTTGCTGAGATCAGCCGCAAAGCTGGAGGTCTTGAGCGTTCCGCTGGTGACCAGACTAGCGCTATCCACTTGCGTCCAGCCTTGCCGCCAACTTGCCCCGGCGCGCCAGCCATTGCCGATATCATATCCGGCACGCCCATCGACAAACCAGCTTTGCGCGCCGCGCGCACCTATAGTGTCGACAAAACGCGAGCCCAAAATCGTGTCACCTTCACTGAGCCAATTGGCGGCAATGCTGAGCGATGCGGCACCAATCCGGCGATCAATCGCCAGGCCCAGCCCGCTAAACCGGTAGCGCTGGCGGTCCAGTCCGATCAGGTCATCCAGCCGGTTTTCATCCGCATCCACCCGGGCGACGCCGCTCTCCGCGCTCGCAGTCAAACCAAAGCCAGCAATCTCATGCCGCATCGCCAGAGCGCTTTTGACTTGTCCAGCAAAGCCGCGCTCACCTGTTGGTGTTGGTGCGACCAGAAAAGCCGGCTGGCTGGTGCCCTGCATCTGTGCAACCAGCCCGCTGGCGTTTTTCCGGAATCCGAAGGCCACCTTCATCTCTGGCGAAACCTGTGTCATCACCGATGCCGCCAGCATCCGCGCCTTGCGTGCGTTACTGTCCGACAGCGTCAGATTATCGCGCCCGATCAACCCAACCGGATTACGCCCGATATTTACCGCTATCTGCATGCCCGCGCTTGATGCCACCATATTGCGGCGGTCCCCGCTCAGCGCGCCGGTCAGTTTATATTCCGGCACAGCCACCTTCAGGTCATGCGCAAGGTTTAGCGCAAAGGCCCGGTCAAAGCCATCCAATATGATCGCGCCGACATTCTGCCCCTGCAGCGCGGCATCCCCCATTGCGGCAGAGGTTTGGCCGCCGGCCGCGGTAAGATCGACTTCTTGGCGACTGCCGGCCAGAGAGCTTTGTCCCTGCGGTTGAAAGGCGGCGGCAATGTCGAGCACGCCGTTGCCATAGACCGCGTCAGTTCCCGCATCACCGGCATCACGCGCACTGGTGAACAAAAGATCGACGATCTGCGCACCGGTCAGATTGGGGAAAGCCTGCGCCAGCAGCGCCACGGCTCCGGAAATCTGCGGCGCGGAGAAAGATGTACCGCTCCACAGGAAAGCCGTGTCCTGATTGTCATCGGCCCGCACCCGCTCACCGAGCGCCGCCAGATAGTTGGCGGCCTGGCTTCCCGCGCGGTTGCTGAATGTCGAGATATTCTCGCTGGCTCCGACAGAGCCTGCTATGATCACATGCCCGTTGCCACTATCGGCGATGCCCGCCGCAAAGCCATCGGGTGTGGCTGTGCCGTCATTTCCAGCAGAAACGACGACGACCACCCCAGCGGCAGCAGCATTGGCAACCGCATTGCGCACGCTGTTTGAGATATCCGGCCCGCCCAGGGAAATATTGACCACCCGTGCACCACTAACCCGTGCCTGGTTGATCGCCGATGCGATCGCGCCGCTGTTATGACTGCAACCGTCATCATCCGGATCATCGGGATCATCCATCGCACAGCTGCCGGGACTGTCTGTGCGCAGGACCAGTATATCCGTATCAAATGCGATGCCGTGCGTTCCGCTGTCATTCTTGCTGCCAGCGGCAACGGACGTCACCGCTGAACCATGACCGCCTTCATCACCAATACCGCGCGTGCCAGCAAAATCGCCGCTATCAGGATGGATGCGTCCGGTAAATTCGGCACTGTTCGCATTTACGCCGCTATCGATCACACCCAATACAATGCCATCGCCCGTCGCGCCGGCATTGTACGCGGATATCGCCCCATGTTGGGTTGGACCATCGGATCGGCGAAATTCGGCAGTGTTGAAATTGGTCGCTGGGGGCGTTGGCGTAGGGGTCGGTGTTGGCGTCGGAGTGGGAGTAGGTGTTGGTGTTGGCGCAGGGGTCGGCGCCGTCGTAGGAGGTGCCGGTGTTGGCGATGGCCTGGCGTCGCTGCCGCCTCCACCACCACAAGCTGACAAGAGGATCAGTGGTGTTACCACTGCTACAAAATAAGTCGCCCGACCCGCCAGATGCTTTTTCATATTACCCCGTCTTCCCGATTAACCAAAAAGCTATAGGCAATCTGCGTTACCGACAGCTTAACATCGATCAGCGCTTGCGGACGTGCGGCGGAGTGATTAGGCGCTGTGGCCATGCCACCGGAATTTTCGCATATCGACCACTGGATTTTCGATCTGGATAACGTCCTTTATCCGGCAGAATGCGATTTATTCTCGCTAATCGACATAAAAATGGGGCAGTATGTCGCCGAAATGCTAGGTTGCGATATCGCCGAAGCGCAGAAAATTCAGAAAGCCTATTTTCACGACCATGGCACGACACTGGCGGGGTTGATGCATCATCACGGCACCGATCCGCAGGATTTTCTGAACTATGTCCATGATATTGATATGAGCCGCCTGTCTCATGCACCAGACTTGCACAGCGCGATTGCGGCTTTGCCCGGCGAGAAGCTGGTCTTTACTAATGGCGACCGGCCCTATGCCGAGCGGGTGCTGGACAATCGCGGTCTTGGCGGACTGTTTGACCAGATTCACGATGTGCTCGCCACTGATCTGGTTCCGAAGCCGGAAAAAGCCGCCTATCACAGCCTGATCAACACCACCGGCATTGATCCGACACGGTCTTTATTTGTCGAAGATATGGCGCGTAATTTGCGTCCGGCCAAAGATTTGGGCATGACCACCATCTGGGTCAATACCGGTTCGGAATGGGGCGCACGCGATCATGCTCCGGACTATATCGATCATGAAATTACCGACTTGGAAAGCTGGGTAACTGGCCTCTCATTGAACAGGGAAGAAACATCACCATGACCACCGAATTGCAAAACGCCATCGAAGCCGCCTGGGAAAAACGCGACTCGCTGAGCATCACCAGTCAGGGGCCGGAACGCGATGCGGTCAATGCCGCGCTCGCCAGCCTTGATAATGGCAGCGCCCGTGTCGCGGAAAAACAAGGCGATGCATGGGTCGTCAACCAGTGGTTGAAGAAAGCGGTGCTGCTATCTTTTCGCCTGAACGACAATCAGGTCATCGAAGGACCCGGCGGCGCAAACTATTGGGACAAGGTGCCAAGCAAATTTGCCGATTGGGGCGAGAACCGTTTTCGCGAAGCCGGTTTCCGTGCCGTGCCCGGCGCGGTTGTCCGTCATGGATCTCATATCGGTCGCAACACCGTGCTGATGCCGAGCTTCGTCAATATCGGGGCCTTTGTCGATGAAGGCACGATGATCGACACCTGGGCCACCGTCGGCAGCTGCGCGCAGATCGGCAAGAATGTCCATATTTCGGGCGGCGCCGGCATTGGTGGCGTGCTCGAACCGCTGCAGGCTGGCCCCGTGATTATTGAAGACGGCGCGTTTATCGGCGCGCGTAGCGAAGTCGCCGAAGGCGTGCGCGTAGGCGAAGGCGCGGTACTCTCCATGGGCGTTTATCTCGGCGCATCTACCAAGATAATCGACCGGGTGACCGGCAAGGTTCACATCGGTGAAGTACCGCCTTATGCTGTTGTTGTACCGGGCGCGACACCGCCCAAGGCCAATATTGATGGCGTCCCCGGCCCATCGCTTTATTGCGCCGTGATCGTCAAAACCGTTGATGCGCAAACGCGATCAAAAACCGGGATTAATGAACTGCTGAGGGACTGATGAACATACCGGTAAACCAGATCAAAACCACATTGGGAGCGAATGACCACCCCTATCGCAATGGCGCCTGGACACCGGTATCTGAAGAACTGGACACCGATCAGCTTGAAGTTATCGGGGCGATCCCGCCGGATATAGACGGCGTTTACATCCGCAATACCGAAAACCCGGTGCATGACAGCATCGGTCGCTATCATCCCTTTGACGGTGACGGCATGATCCATGCCCTTCGCATCAGGGACGGCAAGGCCAGCTATCGCAACCGCTTTGTCCGTACCAAGGGATTTGAGGCCGAGCAGGAGGCGGGTGAACCTCTATGGGTCGGGATCATGGGAAGGCCCAGCGATTCCAAACGGCCTGGCTGGGGTGCGCATGGCAGCGTCAAGGATAGCAGCTCGACCGATGTTGTTGTCCATGCCGGGAAAATCCTCTCCACCTTTTACCAATGCGGTGAAGGCTATCAGCTCGATCCGGAAACCCTGGAAACACTGGGCACCGCCGACTGGGTGCCCGAAGACGGTATTTCGGCCCATCCCAAAGTGGATGAGAAAACCGGCGAGTTATTGTTCTTTAATTACAGCACCAAGGCGCCCTATCTCCACTATGGCGTCGTCGGTCCGGATGATCAGCTCAAGCATTTCATTCCGGTCGAATTACCCGGCGCACGCCTGCCGCATGACATGGCATTTTCCGAAAACTATGCGATCTTCAACGACTGCCCGCTCTATTGGAAACCGGAGCTGATCGAACAGAATCTCTATGTCCCGTCTTACCATCCCGACGAGCCGACACGGTTCGGGGTGATACCGCGCATGGGACAACCGGAAGATATCATGTGGTTTGAGGCCAAGCCAACCTATGTGCTACACTGGGCCAATGCCTTTGAAGAGGGCGACGAGCTGGTGCTAGACGGCTATTTCCAGAATCAGCCGGTGCCCAAGCCGCTGACCGATTTCCCGTCCGGCTATGAAAGCATGGGCGCGAGCATCGATCTCCACAGTTTTCAACCAGAACTGCACCGCTGGCGGTTCAATCTGAAAACCGGCGAGACGCGTGAAGAAACGCTGTTCGATGACTATCCGGTGGAGTTCGGCATGTTTAATCAGCAAGTGGCCGGCGGGCCTTATCGCTATGTCTATAGCGTTACCGGTCACCCCGGCTGGTTCCTGTTCAACGGTGTGGTCAAGCACGACCTGGAAACCGGCACGGCGGAGCGTTACTATTTTGGCGATGATCGTTTCGGGTCGGAAGCCCCGTTCATCCCGCGCAAAAATGCAAGTTCAGAGGATGACGGCTATCTGATCAGCTTCATCACCGACATGGCGCAGGATCGCAGCGAGTGCATCATCGTCGATGCCAAGGACATATCGGCCGGCCCGGTCTGCACAATCATCCTGCCCCACCGGATCAGCAGCGGGACGCATGCGACCTGGGCGAGTGCGGAGCAGATCGGAGCGGTCTAAATTTTGGGCTGCTGCTGCGTTGCGCAGTGAATGCCGCCACCACATTCGCCAATCGGATCGACGTTCAGCATCACGATCTCCCGCCCCGGATAGAGGCGGGCGAGTGTTTCCTGTGCCTTGGCATCGGCCTCCGCATCGCCAAATTGTGCCGCGATCACCGCGCCGTTACAGACATAATAATTGACATAAGATGCCACAAAATCTTCCGCCTTCACCCTGATATCATAGGGTTCCAGCAATATTTCCAGGTCAAACGGTTTCCCGTTTGCATCGCTGGCGTTGCGCAAAATCTCATAGGTTTCATGCGCCGCGTTGGTGAACGGATCACCGGGATACTCTTCCTCGCCGGGAAGCTGGATTAAAATCGTGCCGGGCTCTGTAAACCGCGCCAGCGCATCAATATGATAATCGGTTATATCCTTGTCCTTCAGGCCGGGCGCCCAGATCATCTTGTCTGCGCCGACGGCTTCCAGGATCATTTTTTCGATATCCGCCTTGCTGCCTTTGTTGCGATTGGCGATCACCCAGCTCGATTCATGCGCGATCACGGTTCCTGCACCGTCAGATTCCAGTCCGCCCGGTTCGCCGACCAGACTGTTGTCGAGCAACTCCAGTCCCAATCGCTCCGCGACAGTCGCGGCAATCTTGCCATCATTGTCATGAACCTGCTTGTTGCCCCAACCGTTAAAGTTGAAATGCCGCACCGCCAATTTCCCGGCATCATCACGCACGAAACAGGGCCCGGAATCGCGGCACCACAGGTCATCTGTGGCAATGTTCCAGATTTCGACACCGTCTGACAACTTGCGGCGCGCCTTTAACTCAAACCGCTTGTCCATCAACATCACGACAGGTTCAAATTCGGCAATGGCGTTGGCGACATCAGCAATGGATTGTTGCAGCATATCCAGAAAGACCAGATCAGAATGCACCGCGCGGCTGACCGGCCATTGCATGAAAGTGCGCTCGTGCGGATCAGCCTCTTCCGGCATCCAGAAAGCGGAACCCGCCATTTCAGCAGAAGCGTTGCAAGCAGCAATGCTGGGAAATGCAGTCAGCGCACCCAAGGCCCCTGCACGTTTCGAAAAGTTCCGGCGTGAGATCATGATGCCCCCCAAACATGATGCTAATCAAATAACTGCCCGTCCACTTCCTTACCAGCCGGCGGTTTCAGACCGAGATGCTGCCACCCACGATCATTGAGCGCGCGGCCTCTTGCCGTTCGCGCCACCAGGCCAAGTTGAATGAGATAGGGCTCGATCACTTCCTCGATCGTATCGCGCGGTTCGCTGAGGCCAGCCGCGAGCGTTTCCACACCGACCGGGCCGCCCTTGTAAATATCGGCGATCATATGGAGATAGCGGCGATCCATGGCATCAAGGCCGATGCTGTCGACCTCCAGCCGGGTGAGTGAGGCGTCGGCGGTTTTCTGATCCACCTTTGCGGCTCCTGCCACATTGGCGAAATCCCGCACGCGGCGGAGCAGACGTCCGGCGATACGCGGCGTTCCGCGGGCGCGGCGGGCGACCTCGGTGGCACCATCGGGCGCGATATCGAGGCCTAGCAGTTTCGCCGCGCGGTGGACGACTTTTTCCAGTTCCTCGGTGGTGTAAAAATTCAACCGCACCGGAATACCAAACCGGTCGCGCAGCGGCGTGGTTAGCAGGCCTTGGCGGGTGGTGGCCCCGATCAGGGTGAATTGCGGCAGGTCAATCCGCACGCTGCGCGCAGATGGCCCTTCGCCAATGATCAGGTCAAGCGCGCGGTCTTCCATCGCCGGATAGAGCACTTCCTCGACCACCGGATTGAGCCGGTGAATCTCGTCGATGAACAGGACATCGCCTTCTTCGAGATTGGTCAGCAGCGCGGCGAGATCACCCGATTTGGCAATGACCGGGCCGCTGGTGGCGCGAAAACCGACGCCGAGTTCGCGCGCGATAATCTGCGCCAGCGTGGTTTTGCCAAGCCCCGGCGGGCCAAAAAACAGCGTGTGGTCCAGCGCCTCGCTCCGGCTTTTCGCAGCCTCGATAAACACACGCAAATTGGACCGCGCCGCTTCCTGCCCGATAAATTCATCAAGCGATTTGGGGCGCAGCGCGGCGTCGATATCTTCGACTTTGCGTTCGGGGTCGGAGAGGCGGTCTTCGGTCATTGACTTTCCAAAGCTGGAGAACCTGCTGAGATGTCGAGCTTTGGCATCTGTATGATTTCATTCCCCAAATTCAATATGGCTTGAAGTAACGCGGCAACAGAAACCATGTTCATTGCAGCTTCTTCAGTTTTCGGTTCCAAAGCATGTGATCCGTCTGGACGAGTACTATCTATTGCAGATTTGCAATATGCGTAGAAGTTGACAATTTTCTGGGTTTGGTGGGGTTTTAAGTGCCCCAACTCGTCCGCCAAACTCTCAAAGACAGCAAAGTAGTTTGATCGGATATCGATTACGTATGACTCACCATTCCACATTCCTTTTTCGACGCCTGCTGCAATTTCTCCCACTGCCTCGAGATATCGTTGATGTTGAATGAGTCTGCAGATTGAATCAACTTCACTTGCAATTGCGGTCAAAACAGCTTCAGATTTCTTCCGCCTGTCGAGTATTGCTGAAACTGTTTGAAACCCTCCAGCGGCGATAGCTCCTATCAATGCGGCAGCTATTTCGCTAAAACCAATACCTTCCATCACTTCGCCGCCTTCTTCAGCGCCAGCCGCACCAGCGCATCCAGTGTCACGCCCTCGCCCGCCTCGGCATCGGCTGCCGCCACCGCTGCGCTTGCTTCCGCCGGCTTGAAACCCAGATTTTGTAGCGCGCTCACCGCATCGGCGCTGTTGTTCGAGGGCGCGTGGATCGCGCCGCCGCTGCCTGCAACCGGGTCGGTCGCAATCGCGCCGACCTTGTCTTTCAGCTCGTTGACGATGCGCAGCGCCAGTTTCGGCCCCACGCCATTGGCCCGCGCGACCATCGCCTTGTCGCCGGTCGCCACGGCACGGCTGATCTCGCCGGGTTCGAGTGCAGAGAGGATCGCCAGCGCCACCTTGCCGCCGACGCCCTGGACGGAGATCAGCAAACGGAACCAGTCGCGCTCAGACCCGCTGGCAAAACCCATCAGGCGCATGTCGGTCTCGCTGACCTGCATCTCGGTATAGATGGTCGCGCCATCGCCAACCCCGCCAATGGCGGTAATGGTCCGCGACGAGGCAAAGACCAGATAGCCGACGCCGTTCACATCCAGCACAATATTGTCCGTGCCGATTTCGTCGATAATGCCGGTGAGTTTTGCAATCATGATAGTGTTTTAGCGCGACTGGCGAATCTGTCGAGTTTTTGTTTTGTTCTTTTTGCTCTCAACGCTTTCGATGATGCGCGTGCGTAATCGCCACGGCCAAAGCGTCAGCAGCATCATGGCCAGCCAGCTTCACGCCGGGCAGCAGGATTTTGAGCATGGCCTGCACCTGATCCTTATCCGCCTTGCCCACGCCGACGACCGATTTCTTGACCGCCCGCGCTGCATATTCGCCAACCTCAAGCCCCGAGCGCGACGCACCCAACAATACAACGCCGCGCGCCTGTCCCAGCTTCAACGTGCTTTGCGGATTGGAGTTGACAAACACTTCCTCGACCGCCGCCGCATCCGGTTTATATTCGAGCAGCAGGTCGGCAAGTTCCAGATCGAGCTTCAGCAAACGGCTCGCCAGCTGCATTTTCGGATCGGTCTTTATCTGCCCATTGGCAATATGAGACAGCCGGTTACCTTCGGCGCTAATCACGCCCCAGCCCGTGGTGCCAAGTCCGGGGTCGAGGCCCAAGATAATCATGGCTTCATGATCACCCGGCGTTCAGTTGTTCCATGATTTCATCGGAAACGCTGTAATTGCCGTGCACCGCCTGGACATCATCGTCTTCTTCCAGCGCGTCGATCAGGTTCAGCAACGTCTCCGCCTGGGCCGCGTCGACTTCCACTTCTACCGAAGGCTTCCAAGCCAGCTTCACGCTTTCCGCTTCACCAAGAGATTTTTCCAGTGCACCAGCAACCTCGTGCAGATCTTCCATCGCGGTCCAGATTTCATGGCCATCTTCGGAAGACTGGATGTCATCACCGCCGGCTTCCATCACCGCTTCCATCACCGTGTCCTCATCACCAGCGCTCGCGGGATAGGCGATGTAACCGACCCGTTCAAAACCGTGAGCGACCGAGCCGCTCTCGCCCATATTGCCGCCATTGCGGGAAAAGATGGTGCGCACATTGGTCACCGTGCGATTGGTATTGTCCGTCAGCGCTTCAACAATCAGCGAAACGCCGCCGGGGCCAAAACCTTCATAGCGGACTTCCTTATAGTCATCGCCTTCGCTAGCCGAGGCCTTATCGATCGCGCGCTGGATATTGTCCTTGGGCATGGACTGGCCCTTGGCGTTATTCACAGCCAGGCGCAGGCGGGGGTTCATGTCCGGATCCGGCATCCCCGATTTCGCCGCCACGGTAATCTCGCGGCTGAGTTTCGAGAACATCGCCGAGCGCTTCTTGTCCTGCGCGCCCTTGCGATGCTTGATATTTGCAAATTTACTATGGCCTGCCATATGATTCGTCCGTACCTGAATTATTGTTATTGAGGCTCTTTGCCGCATGTTCGAACCCAACTCAACCATTGGATGGGCCACCGGCCGACTGACAGCGACCACACGCGATCTGCTGACCTTTCTGCGTACGCCCAAACTGGCGGATAACGAATTGCAAAGGACCGGAAAACCAGCTGATCTCATCTGGCTTTTCGCGGTCAACTGCATGATCGTCGCGGCACTCGCGATCCTGCTATTTCCGGTCATGCTGGCCTTTGATGTCTCAATGTCGAACAGCATGGCAGGCCTGTTCCAGCGCCCGATCTGGCAGCTTTTGCTGATCGTTGTTATCGCCGGACCAATTGTTGAAGAGCTGATGTTCCGCTCGTGGCTCAGTGGTTCGCCGCGGCTGCTTATCCCCGTCTCCGGGCTGCTTCTGTGGATGGGACTGACATATAGTTATGAGCAATTGGGGTGGCCCGGTCCCGCTTCCATGGGCACCGCGGTTTTGTTGGCCGTGATTGCCGCTGCCGTGTTGATTGGTGTGATCATATTCTGGAAACGGCCGGTGCCGGGATGGTATATTCGGATTTTCCCACTGGTCTTCTGGAGCCAGGCTCTGCTCTTTGGTTCCGTGCACGTGTTCAACTATGCCGGTGACAATCCGGCTGCGCTGCTACCCTTTGTCCTGCCACAGACAGTGGGCGGCCTGATCTGGGGCTATGCCAGAATCCGTTATGGCTGGTGGTCCAATATGGCGATGCACATGGCTTATAACCTGATCGCGACCAGCGGACTGGTTTATGTCCTGCTGACGCGGCCGGACATTCTCTAGTCTGTGACGACTGCAGTTCCCGACGCGGATACCATCAGCATTGATCCCTTGTCGCCAACGACTTCATAGTCGAGATCCACACCGACCACCGCATTTCCGCCTAGCTTCGCCGCTTCGGCCTGCATTTCCATCAATGCTTCATCCCGCGCGCGTTTCAGCACATTTTCATATTTGCCTGAACGGCCGCCGACAATGTCGGTGATGCTGGCGAACAGGTCGCGAAACAGGTTCGCGCCGACAATCACCTCGCCAATAACGATGCCGCGATAATCGCGGATCGCTTTTCCTTCAATGCTGGGTGTTGTCGTGACAATCATGCTTGCTCTCCCGATGTGAAAGCCGGGATGTTAGCGGATCGTTCAGGCGAGACCAAGCGCCGACTTATAGGTGTCGAGTATGGCTTCCATTTCCTGACGGTCATGGGTCTCCATTTTGCGCAGGCGGACGATCTGGCGCATGATTTTCGCATCATAGCCCTGTGATTTCGCCTCGGAATAGACATCACGAATATCGTCGGCAATGCCCTTTTTCTCTTCTTCCAGCCGCTCGATACGTTCAATAAACAGACGCAGCTGATCTGCGGCAACATTGCCTTCGCTCATTCTCAAATTCTCCAGAAAATATGTTTTTGGATTCGTGTAGCCGCTTTAGTCGACGCTCTCATTCTTGGCTACGCTTTCCTTCATCCGCTGCAGCTTTTCTGGCGTCGCTTCTGTCTGGAACTTTCTCTTCCATTCGGATGACGGCATGCCGTGAATGGCCATACGGGCCTCTTCCTTGGTCATGTTGCCACCTGCGTCATTGGTCGCCTCCATGACCCAGTCGGCCAGACAATTGCGGCAGAAACCGGCAAGCCCCATAAGGTCAATATTTTCCGCATCATGGCGGTGCTGCAAATGCTTGACCAGGCGGCGAAAGGCCGCCGCAGCCGCTGCATCAGAAATTTGTTCTGTCATGTGAAATGCTTCCGTTGCTTTTTGTTTTTATCCTGTCATGATTTGGGGCTAACAGGCGTGAATTTAAAGCACCAAAACAGGAATTTTCGATGGCAGCGCATATGTTCTCCCGCGACCGCAAAGTAAAGGTGCTTGCCACCCTTGGTCCGGCCAGCGGCAGTCCGGCCATGATCGAAAAAATGTACAAGGCCGGTGTCGATGCATTTCGCATGAATATGAGCCACGGCGAACACAAGGCCCATGCCAAAAATGTCGATTCAATCCGCGCGCTGGAAAAGAAAGCAGGGCGGCCGATTACGATCCTGGCTGATTTGCAGGGGCCCAAATTGCGCATCGGAACCTTTGCCAAGGCGCCTGTCGAACTGAAAACGGGAGCGAAATTCACCCTCGATCTGCAAAAGAAAAAGGGCGATGCCAAGCGGGTCAACCTGCCGCACCGCGAAATTATCGAGACGCTGGAGCCTGGCCATACGCTGCTGCTGGATGACGGCAAGATCCGGCTGGAGGTTACCAAAGCCGATGGGAAGAGCGTCGAGACCAAGGTGGTTGTCGGCGGACCAATTTCGGATCGCAAGGGCGTGAATGTCCCGGAGGTGGTGCTGCCGGTCAGCTCCCTCACCGACAAGGACCGCAAGGACCTGACCTTCGCGCTGGAACAGAATGTCGACTGGATCGCGCTGAGCTTTGTCCAGCGCCCCGAGGACGTGGCCGAAGCCCGTCGACTGATTGGCGGTAAGGCGGCCCTGCTGGCAAAAATTGAGAAACCCGCGGCAATCGACCGGCTGGATGAAATACTGGAGCTTTCTGATGCGGTGATGGTCGCGCGCGGGGATCTGGGCGTCGAATTGCTGCCAGAACAGGTCCCGCCATTGCAGAAACAGATTGTCGCCTCTGCCCGCAAGCTGGGCCGACCAGTCGTTGTTGCGACCCAGATGCTGGAATCGATGATCAAGTCGCCAACGCCGACACGGGCCGAAGTCTCTGACGTCGCCACCGCCATCTATGACGGCGCCGATGCCATCATGCTGTCGGCAGAGTCAGCGGTCGGCGACTGGCCGATTGAATCGGCAACCATGATGGACCGGATTGCGGCACAGGTCGAAAATGACCCCTCTTATGCGGAGCGCGTGCATTTCACCGAAACCGTGCCGGATGAAACAACCGCTGATGCGCTGGCTGCGGCGAGCTATAATATCGCGCGGACCATCGAAACATCGGCCATCGTCTGTTTCACGACATCCGGTTCCACCGCGCGGCGCATGGCAAGAGAACGGCCTTCGGTACCCCTGCTGGTCCTCACCCCCAATCGCCAGACCGCGCGCCGCGTCGGCCTGTTATGGGGTGCCCATGCCGTCGTCACCCGCGATGTCAGCGATTTTGAAGAGATGATCGCCAAGGCCAAACGCATGGCCCTGCGCCACAAGCTGGGCGAAGCGGGATCGCGGTTGATCGTCTGCGCCGGCGTGCCGTTCGGAACGCCGGGATCGACCAACCTGCTACATGTCGTGCGGTTGAGCGGCAATGAGTTGAAGGGTGGTTAAGCGGAACGGTCCGTGATGTTTTTACGTCCGCTAGGGGCGCAAAGCGGACACTCTTTCCAGGAACGTTGCTTTCTCAAAACCAAAGCCAGCCCCCACGATTGTCACTCGGTTTCTCCCGGTCGATATGATTTTATGGCTGATTTCTTGATATCTTTTGCATCGAACCAAGCGGGTTTTAGCTTTTGCCTAACGTACAACCCCGCCTGATCGAAATAATGAGCAGATTGCGGATCCCTACTCTGTCCATAGGCCATAACTGATCGGGCTTTCACCTTGGGAGAAAATTCCACCACGCTTACATAGGAATGGCCATGATTACCGTAACCTTTCCCTGATCCATCTTCGCTTTGTGTATTGAACGTCATGATCGCACCCATATAAAACGGCGTACCGGGCGACGGTAGATCATGTTGCGAAAGCGGCTCATTGGTTTTGCCATCGGGTTCCGGTCTTCTTAACCTGTTAAAATGGCCATATGGAACTCGCCAGTCGCCGTGATATTTTTCCAGAAGCGCAGTTGCCTTTCGGAGCCGGTTGATTGTCGGATAGGCTGAGTCATCACCGCGAATGTGGAACATGGTGACGTAGAGCGCTGCCCCTATTGAGTCAGCACCTGCCCGTTTGTCCCAGTTGTTCAAGATATTCAGCGCTTCCTTCAACTCCGGTTCCGCCTTTTTGCCGTCCGGTGGAGATAGTGCCCATTCCGCATTCAGTTTCGTGACATCAGCTAAGGCGGTGGGCAGATAAGTATCGAATGCAAATTGTGACAATTGCCCCAGTGTTATTTTCTCCTCTGCCGTGATCAATTGTCTGGATCGCTTAGCAATCGCTGTGTCACGGTCGGATCCGAAAATATATGCCGGAAAGTCTGACTTCACCGGATTACTGCCATCCGTAGAAAAAAAAGGCGCGCTGTTGGAATTTTGTAGATAACCCGAAGCCGGGTCTTCAACCTGTGGAAGCTCTTCAAGAGAGAAAAAACCCCTCCAGTCTGTTTCCGCATTGCTGCCGTCTACAGGTTTGGACCAGTCAAATTTGGAACTGCGGACAGGAATAGCACCGCCATAGACGTAAAATATATGACCGTCCTGCCCCGCATAAATCAAATTGTTATAGGTCAGGTTCATGGGAGCGATAGCCCGTTTAAACTCCGGTAGATTGCGAGCCTTGCTCATATTGAAAAACTGTTCCAGCACGCCTCCTTCGGACAGCTTGGCCACTCTTAGCGCAAGGCGTTTGCCTTCTGGTCCATCGAACAGCGGACCGTGCCGAGATTTTTCAAAAACATGCCCTTGGTGTGTCATTCCATCTGGTGCGGCGACCGCAATTTTTTCAGTCCACTTCGTGGTTTCCAGTATCTGGCTGCCATATTGGTATAAGCCGGAGGCGTTATCGACGAATTTCTCTTCATAGACATCGTTGATGTCAGGGTCATTTGCTGTGATCGACCAACCCATATCTCCATTGTGGCCAGAAATCGGTAAAATCCCTATTCCATATGCCAGCTGACCGGAAACGTTCAGACCTTCACCGCTGTGAAGAGACATTTCATAAGGCGCATCGAGCGGAATATGCGGATTGATAAACAACATGGGATGTCCCGAGGCGCTTTTGGATGGTCCAATCGCCCACATGGTTGAGGCAAGATATCCGGAAAATGCAGCGAGAATATTGGGTTGCCCAATCTGTTTTTGGGTTTTCCCGTCAATGCCCGAGACATGAAATAAACGATAACCGACCAGGGCATGCCACGGCTCAAATTGTGTGATCAACTTGGGTTTGATATCGGGCCGGGTCTTCAAAAAATAGTTCATGCCCTCGGCAAAAGCATCGCACAGCGCCTTAATTTCCTCTGGTGCAGCCAAATATTCCTGCCTGGAATGTTTTTCGATTTCCAGCTTTCTCAGAAAAATATCCCACGGCAGCCAGTCAGATCCGCTAACTGATGCGGTCCGCCCCAACAGCTTTATATATGCCTGCTCCATGTAGTGAAATTCATCTTCGGCACGAGCATAAGTAGCGCCGAAAACAACACTGGCATCCGTAGGTCCAAAAACATGCGGAACTCCAAATTTGTCCCTGATGATTGTTACATACTTCGCCAGACTAGGGGCATCTACAAATGTATCTGAAACTGATGAGCTGTTAGGCCGGATTTCTGAATCGTGCAGCGCACAGCTTCCCGACACCAGCAGGAACGGCAGCATAACAGCCAAGCGGATTATTCTGTATAGCATCTACAAACCTCTTTGTTTGGTAAGCGGATTGCCGATTAGATCAGAAGACAGCCGGTGGCGTCCGTTTGGATGCAGCCGGACGAAATAATCCGGTTGTGGTTGTTTGGTCATAGACACCGCTTCGGCTAAGAGAGATGACACTGCATCACTTAACCGGCAGCTATCTCACCTTATGGATTCATCTCTCAATCTCAATGCTTGGAATTTGGTTGTCCTGATTGGGGCGTTACACGGTTTGATGATCAGCTTGTTACTCGTCTTGTCTCAAAGAAACCGCAAGTCTGGCAACATCATGTTGTCGCTGATGCTGCTATTTTACACCTTACCGGTATTGCGCGTGGTGTTGCACGATATGGGATTCATAAGGTCGCTGGGTTACTCGTTTCTATCAGTGGAACTGTTGTACGGCCTCGGCCCATCGCTCTATCTCTACACAAAAACGCTCACCAATGCCCAGTTCCATCCAGGCAAGCCAGATTTGCTCCACTTTTTACCGGTTGTGCTGGAAATCATCTATTACTCCAGCCCGTTTTACCAACGGCACGAATTCTACTTCTTTGCCGATCCCATTAATACGGATCATCTCATCTGGATGATGGAGCAAGCAGGAGGAATGATATCCGTATTCGTTTATCTATTCCTGACAAATCGGACTTTGATGAAATATTCAAAATGGATCAGAGATAACCATTCCGATATCCACAAAAGAACTTTGAGCTGGTTGCAGAAACCCGTATTTCTCTACACGATTTTTTTCGTTCTATGGTTCAGTTTAAGGGCGATCGACGTCTTATGGTTTGGTGACAGGCTAGACATCTCAAACTACTATCCATTCCTTCTGTTCCTATCATTGGGCACATATTGGATTGGTACGCAAGGTTATCTGCATACGCAGACTTTAACGACCGGATTTTACGAAAGTCGGGAAAAGAAAGCGACGCAAAAAGACGATCAGGCGCAATTGAACTTGTTATTTGAAGAGCTTGAAAAGGTCATGTCTCGGGACAAACCCTACCTAGATAGCGATTTGAGCCTGGCGGTTCTCGCTAACCACCTACAAATAAACCAGAGGTTGCTGTCAGAGGTGATTAACTCTCAAGCCGAGGCCAGTTTCTACGAATATATCAATGGGTATCGCATCGAAGCATTCAAGCAATCCCTTCTAGCTGATGGCGACAAACTACCCATTATAAACTTGGCTTATGATTGCGGCTTTGGATCAAAGGCGACGTTCAATCATGCTTTCAAGAAAAACACCGGTGTGACTCCGTCTCAATATCGAAAATATCTACAAAACCAGTGTCCAAGATAATCTTGAATGAAAGATTTTATCTATAATCTCGGTGTCCGTCGACGGAATGACGCGGACCGTCAACCCGGTATGTTGGCTCTGCTTCTCCTGACGTGACCGGCTTGACTGCCATCTAACAATTGCCATGCTTGTCGAACCATCCTTGGCAGACTAAAGAAACGTTCATCTTTGATCTTTGGACCGGAATATTCGGTCAATGATCTCGCGTTTCTCACTGCGCAAACAGACAGGATGGAATATGGATCTGGTCGGCCCCGCCTCACATAGCTATTTCTCCCAGCGGCTTCGGCTGCATTATGCCGACTGGGGCAATGCCGAAAAGCCGCCGCTGATTTTGCTCCATGGCGGCAAGGATCATTGCCGCAACTGGGACTGGGTGGCACAGGCACTGCGCGATGACTGGCATATCATTGCGCCTGATGTCCGCGGCCATGGCGACAGTCAGTGGAGCACCGATGGGAATTACACGACCATGGCGATGGTGACGGATCTGGCGCAGCTGATCCACCAGCTTGACCTGTCCCCGGTGACGATTGTCGCGCACAGCATGGGTGGCAATATCGCCCTGCGTTATACGGGACTCTATCCCGATACGGTGCGCAAGCTGGTCGCGATTGAAGGACTGGGTCCCAGTCCCGAAATGCTCGCCGAGCGTGAGAAAACCGGCCAGCTGCAGCGGGTACGCAACAGCATCGAGGAAAAGCGCAAGGCCGCCGGACGGCAAGTGAAGCGCTATGCGACTTTTGAGGATGCGCTCAAACGGATGCAGGACGCCAATGGTCACCTGTCCGACGAACAGGCCCGGCACCTGACCACGCATGCGGTGATCCGCAATGAGGATGGCAGTTACAGCTGGAAATTCGACCCTTATGTACAGCATTGGGATTCGATTGATCTGCAACAATCCGACATCCAGCAACTATGGGGCAATATCACCTGCCCGACTCAGTTGCACTATGGCGATGACAGCTGGGCCAGCAATCCCCAGAAGGATGGCCGGATGCAATATTTTGGCGATAACGTATCGGTCAAAAGCTTTGCCAATGCCGGTCACTGGCTGCATCATGACCAGTTCGACCAGTTTGTCGGAGAGCTCAGGGCGTTTCTGTAGCTGCCCGCACGGCTAATAAATTTATCATGCTGAATCAGGTTCGACATCCCTGAACCCAGTCTCGCATCACAGACTATCACATTTGATGTGATAAAGCTCTGGACGTATCACATTACAGCGTGATACCAACGTGACATAGATAACAGACAGGCGGCTTCCATGAGCAAGATATTGATAGAACAACTGATTGAATTGATCGATTCCGGCAAGGAAACGCGCGCTGGCTTGGCCCGCGCTGCCGGCCTTCACGCCAACAGCCTGCGGCGGCTGGGTGAGGCGGACTGGAATCCGACGGCCGAGACTTTGGGCAAGCTGGAGAAATATCTCGCGAGCGGCGGCAACAGCGTGATGGCAACGGCGGAAGAAATTATCAACGAGGCGCGCAACGGACGCATGTATATCCTGGTTGATGATGAAGACCGGGAGAATGAGGGCGATCTTATCATTCCGGCGCAAATGGCGACACCGGACGCGATCAACTTCATGGCCAAATATGGCCGCGGGCTTATCTGTCTGGCGATGGCCAGGGACCGGGTTGAGGAACTGGGTCTCGATATGATGAGCCAGAATAACCGGACCGCGCACGAGACGGCCTTCACCATCTCGATTGAAGCGCGTGATGGTGTGACGACCGGTATTTCCGCCGCAGACCGCGCCCGCACGGTGGCCGTGGCGATTGATGGCACCAAGGACAAGAGTGAAATTGTGACACCCGGCCATGTCTTCCCCTTGCAGGCCCGCAATGGCGGTGTGCTGGTGCGCGCCGGCCATACCGAGGCAGCGGTCGATGTGTCGCGGCTCGCCGGGCTCAATCCATCCGGTGTGATCTGCGAGATCATGAAGGATGATGGGGAGATGGCACGGCTTGATGACCTCATCGAATTTGCCCAGCATCACGGGATGAAAATCGGTACGATCCGCGACCTGATCGCTTATCGACTGCGCCATGATCATCTTGCGCAGAAGCGGGCCGAAGCGACATTTGAAAGCCGCTGGGGCGGGGAGTGGAAGGCGATTACCTTTTTCAACACCGCAACGGAGTCGGAACAGATCGTATTGCAAAAAGGCCATGTCGATCCCGACAATCCGACATTGGTTCGCATGCATGCCACGGCGATTTTTAGCGACGTATTTGGCAAAACCGGTGCACATAGCGGCACGCTGGCCGAATCCATGAAGATTATCGGTGAAGCCGGTTCCGGTATCATCGTATTCATCAGCCCGCGGATACCCGATTTCTATTCCCGTCAAGTCGCACGGCTGAAGGGCGAGAAACCGGCGGATATGGATCAGCTGCGCGACTATGGCGTCGGTGCACAGATCCTGACCGAGCTGGGCGTCAGTGATATGGAATTGCTGTCCAATACCAGCCATGACCTGGTCGGGCTGGACGCTTATGGTCTGCGCATTGTCGGCCAGCGGGCGATACCCACAGCCGAAACGAAAGAACTGGAGACAGCATAATGGCCAAATTTCTGATCGTCGAAGCACGTTTTTACGACCATTTGAATGACATGTTGCTGGATGGCGCCAAAGCCGCTCTGGAAGCAGTTGGCCATGAGCATGAGATGCTGACCGTCCCAGGTGCGCTGGAAGTACCCGGCGCCATCTCCCTTGCGATCGATAGCGGAGAATATGATGGCTATGTTGCCCTCGGCGTGGTTCTACGCGGGGAAACCTATCATTTCGAAATCGTCTCCAACGAAAGCGCGCGCGGCATTATGGCGCTGACACTGGACGGCGCCGCTATTGGCAACGGGATTATCACCGTCGAGAATGAGGCACAGGCCCTCGCCCGCGCGGACAAGGGACAGAAAGACAAAGGCGGGGAAGCAGCAAAAGCGGCTATTGCCATGTATGAACTGGGGCAGCGATTTGCTGGTTGAGGTCCTATAGGATCAGGCCAAAGCGACCTCGAATATATCCGCAAATCTGTTCCTCTTGCCCATCGCATCGGACAAGGTGAACTGATCAAGATGGCCTAGAAACGCCTCTACGGCATCGGCCAGCATATGGGAAAGGCCGCATACCGGCGTTACGATACAGTTGTTCGTTGAGCCGGGGCTGCATTCGACAAACTGGCTGACCTCTTCAAGCGCGCGAACGACCGCGCCGATGTTAATCTCTGCGGGATCACGGGCCAGGGTCAGTCCCCCGCCGCGCCCACGCTGGCTGATGATAAAGCCTTCACTGGCCAGGCGCTGCGCGACTTTCATCAAATGGTTTTTTGAAATGCCGTAGGCGGAGGCAATATCGTCAATCGTCTGGCTGCCCTCCTTTGATGCCAGAAACATCAATGTCCGCAACGCATAGTCGGTCTGTGTGGTCAATCTCATTAAACATGCATATTATATATTGCTTTTAAATTCAAGACCGATATAAAAGGCATATTATATACCTCTTTAAACGAGTCGCCTGATGCCACACGCTCACACTATTGCTGCCAGAGAAGAAAAAGCCGCCCATGCAGAAGCCCTCGGGATTACCGAAGAGCGGATTTCCGATCTGGTAGAAGGTTTCTATGAAAGGATCCGCAGCGATGCTTTGCTGGGGCCGATATTCAATGAGAAGATCACCAACTGGCCGCCTCATCTTGCGCGTATGAAAGACTTCTGGACGTCGATCGCGATTGAATCGGGCAGGTTTCATGGGAATCCAATGATAAAGCATCTGGCGATCCCGGATATCGAACGCTCCCATTTCAATCACTGGCTTGCTCTGTTTGACCAGGCATTACCTGAGGTGATGCCAAACGCCGCTGCCTGCCAATTTCTGTCCGAACGTGCGGCTCGAATTGCAGACAGCCTGATGACCGGCATTTCCATCCACCGCGATGGCTTACCCAAAATATCTCAGAAAAAGGAGATTAACGATGTTGCTTGATGAGAATAATATGGCCGTCCACAGCGACAACTTCCATTTCGAGCCAGCAAGGTCTGAAGCGGCAGCACAAGTCGCGCGGGTTCAACCGGAGACACGCACTTTCGGTATTCCCGCCATTATCTGGGGCAGCATGGCCGCAAGCTATGCACTATTCTTTCTTGGTCTGGTTGCGGGTACCGGTCATGACGGACGCGCCCTGTTCATGATCGCTATCAGCATCCTGTATGCTGTCATGTATTTCGGTACTGCCTTTGCTCTGAACAGTTTGAGCGGGTCAGGTCAAAACGAAAAGAGCCAGTGGATCAAAGGCAGGTTTGACACGTTTACCGGCCGGATGAGCTTTGGCGCGGTTTATGGACAGATGCTGATCGTGCCGATGATGTTCGCGCTGTTTGGCGTTGGTATCGCTATCATCCGCTCGGCGGTGATGTAACCGAAATGGCGGAACCGGCACCCTATCGCTCAACACCTGTCTTCGATGAAACCAGCTTGCCGCAGGCCCTACAAGCTGCCCACAACACGAAAGCTGGTACCTGGGGTGTGCTGGAGATAATCAGCGGGAGCCTTCATTATGTGATTGAAGAAAGCCAGGAAACGCGGCTGATGACAACGGGTGATCGACAATTGATCGAGCCGGAACAACTGCATCATGTCACCCTGGTTGGGCCGATGCAGATGCAGGTGCATTTCTATCGCAAGAAGCCGGATATTGGCTCCAGCATCAAAGAAGGTTGATCAATTCGTCTTGTCACTTCGCATTGCCGCCACTTCCTGACGCAATCCGCGTATTTCGTCGAGGATGATGTCCCGCTGCGCGCTTTGTTCTTCGTCCGCTTCCTCATGCATGGCGTTGACGATGATCGCGATGAACAGGTTGAGCACGACAAAGGATGTCACCAGAACAAAGGGCACGAAAAACGCCCAGGCCCATGGATAGACTTCCATGATCGGGCGCACGATGCCCATCGACCAGCTTTCCAGAGTCATGATCTGGAACAGCGAATAAAGCGACGCGCCGACCGAACCGAACCATTGCGGGAAGGAGCCGCCAAACAGTTTCGTTGCCATCACCGCAGCGACATAGAAAATCAAGCTCAGCAAAAGGATTACCGATCCCATGGATGGAATCGCCGAAAGCAGGCCCTGCACCACTTGCCGCATCTTGGGCATCGCAGAGACCAGACGAAAAGCCCGGACAATACGTAGCGCACGAAGGATCGCAAAGTTCCCGCCCAGCGGCAGCAGCGCGGCCGAGACGATGACAAAGTCGAAATTATTCCAGCCGCTGCGGAAAAACTGCAAGCGGTAAACCAGCAGCTTCAGAAGAATTTCGACTACAAAAATGGTAATCGCGATCTGGTCCAGAGCAATCAGAACCGGGCCGAACGATGCCATCATTCCGGCCGATGTTTCCAGCCCGATAACAATCGCATTGATGACAATCACCGCCATGATCGCATTTTGAAACAGGGATGATTCGATCAAGCTTTTGATCTTCTGGATCACTAGGCGTACCTTTTTTGACTTTGAATTCTGCCATTTGGCGATTTACCATCGTCGGATCAAGTCACGATTGACCGCTTTGTCGCTCTTGCCTTCTGTGGTCGGCTCCGCTATAGTTTCATTTGTAACTATATTGCTCTACTCTGTAAGGAATGCATCCATGGCTGATCTTTTTGAAAACCCGGCTGGCCTTGATGGCTTTGAATTTGTGGAATTTTGTGCGCCGGAAAAAGGCGTGCTCGAACCTGTTTTCGAAGTCATGGGCTTTACCCGCATTGCGCAGCATCGTTCCAAGGATGTGCATTTGTGGCGGCAGGGACAGATCAACCTGATCATCAATTATGAACCGAAATCGGCGGCCTGGTATTTCGCCCGCGAACATGGCCCGTCAGCCTGCGGTATGGCCTTCCGGGTCAAGGATGCACGAAAAGCTTACGCGCATCTGCTGGAAAAAGGCGCGGAACCCGTGGCAGTCGAAACCGGCCCGATGGAACTGCATATCCCGGCCATTCGCGGTATTGGCGGAGCGATTCTCTATCTGGTCGATCGCTATGCCGATGAAGAACGGGGCGATGCGCTGTCCATCTATGATATCGACTTTGAATATCTGCCCGGTGTTGACCGCAATCCGGTCGGCGCAGGGTTCGACATTATCGACCACCTGACCCATAATGTTTATGGCGGCCGGATGGCCTATTGGGCGGATTATTACGAGACCCTGTTCAACTTCCGCGAGATTCGTTTCTTTGACATCAAGGGCGAATATACCGGCCTGACGTCCAAGGCGCTGACCGCTCCCGATGGCAAAATCCGCATCCCGCTCAATGAAGAAGGCGAAGGCGGCAAGGGTCAGATCGAGGAATTTCTGCGTGAATTTAACGGCGAAGGCATTCAGCATATCGCCCTTATCTGTGACGATTTGGTCGCCTGTTGGGACCGGCTCAAGACACTCGGCGTGCCGTTCATGACGGCTCCGCCCAATACCTATTACGAGATGCTCGATGAGCGCTTGCCCGGCCATGGTGAAGATGCCAGCGCGCTGCAAAGTCGCGGGATATTGCTCGATGGCACCACGGAAGGTGGCCAGCCGCGGCTTCTGCTGCAGATATTTGCCGAGCCGCAAATAGGCCCGGTCTTCTTCGAGTTTATTCAGCGCAAAGGCGATGACGGTTTTGGCGAAGGCAACTTCAAGGCGCTGTTCGAAAGCATCGAGCGCGATCAGGTTGCGCGCGGCGTGCTTAATGTGGAAGAACCCGCAGAATGACCTCTGCACCCAATCTTTCCGGCATTCATCATGTCGCCTATCGCTGCAAGGATGCGAAGGAAACCACCGAATTTTACCAACGCGTCATGGGTATGGATTTTGACCTGGCCTTTGCGGAAAACGAAGTGCCGTCGACCGGTGAATATGATCCTTATATGCATATTTTCCTCGATGCCGGCGGCGGCAATATACTGGCCTTTTTCGAACTTCCCGAACAGCCGGAAATGGGCAAGGATCCCAATACGCCGACATGGGTGCAACATATTGCGTTCAAGGTGAACACGCTTGAGGAACTGCTGGCTGCCAAGGCCAATGCCGAGGCCGAGGGGCTAGAAGTTCTGGGTCCCACCCATCACGGCATTTTCAAGTCCATCTATTTCTTTGACCCCAATGGTCACCGTTTGGAAATCGCCTGTGATATCGGAACCGACGAGGAGATGAAGGAACTGCGCCGCGTCGCGCCCGAAATGCTCGAAGAATGGAACCGCACCAAAAAGGCACCGCAACATGCCGCATGGCTGCATGAGAAGGCCCGCGACGAACATTAAACGCGTATGTTGATTGTTGCCGCGTTCCGGCGCACTATCCGTTTTCAACAAAAGATGGGAACTCTATGAAACTCGCGACGCTGAAAAATGACACACGCGACGGCCGACTGGTCGTCGTCTCGAAAGATCTGACCCGTTGCTGCGAAGCGAATAATATAGCCCCGACCCTGCAAGCTGCCCTCGACAATTGGGAAGACTGCGCACCGAAGCTGGAAGCCCTCTACCGGGATGTCGAGCATCAGGTTGTCCCATGCGAACGCTTCCATGAAAATGACGCCCATTCGCCATTGCCGCGCGCCTATCAATGGGCCGACGGCAGCGCCTATATCAACCATGTCGAACTGGTTCGCAAAGCGCGCGGTGCCGAAGTGCCGGAAAGTTTTTACAGTGATCCGCTCATGTATCAGGGCGGCTCCGACGCGTTTCTTGGCCCCCGTGAGGATATCCCGCTGGGCGATCCGAAATGGGGCTGCGACATGGAAGGCGAGGTTGCGGTGATCACCGACGACGTCCCGATGGGCGTTGGTGCGGAAGCGGCCGCGGGTCACATCAAACTGGTCATGCTATGCAACGACGTATCCTTGCGCGGCCTGATTCCCGGAGAACTCGCCAAGGGCTTCGGTTTTTTCCAGTCCAAGCCGCCGAGCGCTTTCTCACCGGTCTGCGTGACACCCGATGAACTGGGTGATGCATGGAGAGGATCGGTGATCCACCTGCCGCTACAGGTCGACTATAACCGCGAGCCCTTTGGCCGTGCCAATGCCGGCGTGGATGCGACCTTCAGTCTGGCGGACCTCGTCGCCCATGCGGCAAAAACACGGCCGCTATGTGCAGGAACGATTATCGGTTCGGGCACGGTGTCCAATCAGGATGCCGATGGTGGCGCCGGCAAGCCAGTGTCCGAAGGCGGTCTCGGCTATAGTTGCATCGCCGAGATCCGGATGATCGAAACCATTGCCGATGGCGAAGCGAAAACGCCTTTCATGAGCGCTGGTGATACGGTGAAAATCCAGATGCTGGATGAGGATGGGCACTCGGTTTTTGGGGCTATCCGGCAGGAAGTGGTCGAGGTTTAACGGGGAAGGATTCTTTTTTTGACCTCAAGCGCCGGGCGGGCACATCCGTGCCCTTGGCTACGCGCCAATAAGGCGCGGCGGACGCCATCCATTATTGGCGCCCTTGCCTCGCTTCGCTCGGACGATGCTCTTTAGGCAGGCGCCAGATAGATGACCGCTAGTTTGTCACCAGTCCGACGCATAGCGTCGGCAAGCGCGACCGCGCGCCCGAGCTTATGCGAGGAAAGCCAAGCGGGCGGATGCCCGCGCCCGGCGCTTGAGGTCAAATTATAAAGGCACCGCCGTCTCGTATTTAATCCGCTCCATGGCAAAGCTCGCTGACACGTCGGACAAGGGTACCGCCTTGATCAGCTTCTTGTACACCCGGTCATAGTCCGCCATATCGCGCACGAGCAGTTTCAGCAGATAATCCACCTCTCCGGCCATGCGGTAAAACTCGACCACCTCATCAATCGAAGATGCGGCAGCGGCAAATTTCTCCAGCCATTTGTCGCTATGATCATTGGTGCGCACCGCAACAAAGGCGGTCATGCCAAGGCCAACTGCCTCCGGTTCCACGATCGCCACCCGCCGTGCAATAATGCCGTCCGCTTCCAGCCGTTTGACCCGCCGCCAGCAGGCGTTGGTCGACAGGCTAAGCTGCGCCGCCAGATTTTCCAGCGACAAGCTCGCATCCTGCTGCAAAGCTTTCAGGATATTTCGATCGTTGTCATCAATATTTTTCATGATATCATCCATAAACAGAATATTATCACATGAACTCTTCATTCCAAGTGAATTGTGAAAAATGGAAATGACCTGTCGGTTGATATTCTTTTGACCTGATGACGATGGATTTGAATAGCTGGATATTTGAAACGAACTTGCGCTAAGCAGGTCATTGACGACTGCAACTCGCGTCAACAAAGCTGGAGATCAAATGGCTACTTTCTATATCGAGCACGAATATTGGTTCGCCGTATTTCAGCTGGTACTTGCGATGCTGGGCATGGGCGCGACGCTTACGCTTCGGGATTTTAAAGAGATACTGTTCGAACCAAAAGCCGTAACAAGCGGTTCATTGATACAGCTGCTGTTAGTGCCGGCCGTGGCCTTTATGTTTATTCACGCTTTTGGCATCGCAGGCGGAGTTGCATTCGGGATTGCCTTGATCGCCGCTATTCCGGGTGGCACGACCTCCAATATCTTTACGCACTTTGCCCGGGGTAATGTGGCATTGTCGATCACCATCACGGCATTAACCACCATAGCCTGTCTGGTAACGACACCACTGATCCTCGAATTTCTTATCGCTCAATATATGCCCGATGACTTTATTATGCCGCGCGGGCAGATCATGACGGAAATCGCGTTAAACCTTTTGCTGCCGCTGGCGGCGGGCATGGTTTATTTGCGTCTGTTCCCGCGTTCTGCAGCAAGATTCTCCAAATGGTGTGTGCGGGGCTCTCTATTGGGAATAATATTGATCATCATTGGCTCCTCCATGTCCGGACGGCTGGATGTCAACATGTTTGGCGTGAACAATATGCTGACGATCATATTGCTGATTTTGGTGCTGGCAGTGTCAAGTTGGCTTGTGTGTCGAACGTTGCGTTTATCCTCCATCGATTCCACGGCGATTGATATGGAAGTGGTTGTCCGCAACATTAATCTGGGGATCATGCTCAAGGCATCGCTGTTCCCGGCGGTAGTGGGCGAACCTGATCCGGTTGGCGATATGGTGCTGTTCTCGCTGTTATTTTACGGGGTAGTACAGATGATCATTGCGGTGGGGCTGATCAGTTGGGGCCGCCATAAAAACCGGGCAATAATTCTCGGCCATAATGCCGCGGTATAACGATCCAGTCCCGAAGTCCTCTTTCGGAATTTGGGCGCCCTCCCCGTCCAGATAGTTCTTTCCTACAATATTCCATATAGGTTATATTTTTTGGAGGAAAAAACCAAATGGAGCATGATATGACCGATTCCTCCCTTCTTCCCGACGAAAATTCTCTGCCGGAACCCTCATTAAGACCCCAGCATAATGGCTGGACCAAGGCCAAGATGCGCCGTTTTCTCGAGGCGCTCGCGGCGTCCGGGTCGGTGACTGCGGCGGCGGAGTCCGTCTATATGTCACGGGACAGTGCTTACAAGCTACGTGCGCGGCTCGCGGGGACGCCGTTTGATCTGGCGTGGGAGGCGGCGCTGGAAAATGCCATTCGGCAGGTGACCCATGAAGCGATTGACCGCGCGATTAACGGCGTGGCGCAGCCGATATTCTGGAAGGGTGAACAGATTGGCGAAAAACGCGTGTTCAACGAAAATCTGACCAGGTTCATCATGTGCAATCCCTCCCGCATCGGACGCAATCCGGTGGCGCGGGAATTTGCCCTGACCAAATGGGATAGCATTTTGGATCGTGTGGAACATGGTCCGCTCGACTGGAAGGATAGCGAGCGCGAAGACGATCCCGAAAGCGCAGCAATGGCCCGGGACTATATGAAGGAAAGCAGCGAATATGCCGCAAGCTGGATGTGGGAACTGAATCCCGATATCCCGCGTACAATGCGTTGATTTTATTTTTAGCGATCCTGTGTCGAAACTGTATAAACTGGCCGGAGCCAAAACGACCCGAAAAGACGTTACCCTGTCATATTTCATCGCCCCGGACACTGCTGGATGAGAGTGCTCCGCACTTGATGCGGAGCGGGGGAGGATTGTCACGCCCACTTACTCCTTGCTCCGCATCAAGTGCGGAGCACCGCGCCTCTTCACGTGCGGATCATCACCTTTCCGCCAGCAAATTGCATGGCGTCCGGCCGGTCCTGCGCCAGAAGAAGCGGTCCGTCGAGGTCCGCCCACCGCGCCCGTTGGGCCAGCGCAAAGGCCGGACGGATCGCCAATGATGTGGACAGCATGCACCCGACCATCAGCTCCAGCCCCGCCTGCTCGGCCGCATCGGCAATACCTATGGACTCGGTCAACCCGCCGGCCTTGTCGAGCTTGATATTCACGGCTTGATAATAAGGCGCGAGAGCCGGGATATCGGCACTGGTGTGGCAGCTTTCATCCGCGCACAGCGGGATCGGAGAGCGAATACCGGCAAGCAGATCGTCGCGCCCCGCGCTCACCGGCTGCTCGATCAGCTCGACGCCCCACTGGGCCAGCGTGGTGGCTTCGGCAGCAATGTCGAGATCGTTCCAGCTTTCGTTGGCATCGACAATCAGGCGGGCCTCTGGCGCGCCGCGATGGACGGCGGCGACCCGCTCATGGTCATCGCTGCCCGACAGCTTGAGTTTGAGCAGGCTGTGGGTATCGGCAGCGGCGCGGGCGTCGGCCTCCATCTGCGCCGGATCGCCGAGCGAGATGGTGAAGGCAGTGACAAGCGGCCCGGGTTCCGGCAAACAGGCATGGCGCCACAGCGGCTGGTCATGTTGCCGGCATTCCAGGTCCCACAAAGCGCAGTCCAGCGCATTGCGGGCGGCACCTCTTGGCATGTGATCAAGCAGGGTGAGCCGGTCAAACTTGGAATAGGCGCTGGCGAAACCTTCTATGGCAGCGAGGCAGCCTTCGGCCGTCTCGCCCTCATAATAGATCGGGGTAGCCTCGCCGACGCCCTGATGCGTCCCGTCGCTGACCGTACAGATGACGACATCAACATGGGTCTTGGCTCCTCGGCTGATGACGAAAGACCCGTTGACTGGCCAGCGTTCGGTACTGGCGGAGACAGAAAGGGGAGCGGCGGGCAATGTCATATGATGATCGTAGCGGACAGGGCGCGCCTGTCATCTGCTTTGTGGTGGTGGATAAGATCCGCTAGGGATCAGGATACAGCTTGCGACCAGTTGCCGGCCGGAACACGCTTCGCGATCGGGTTCCATTTCGCTTCCTGAGAACGGCGAGTAAGATAGGTATCGAGACCGATTTGCAGGGCGACCAGCATATAAACGAACGGCTGGAACGCGACCCCGACGAACAGCGAGCCGACCATGTAGATTATATGGGCATTTTCCAGCGCGATGGCGAGCGGGGCAACCCACATCTCACTTTCCTTGGTCGTCTTGCGATAGCGCCTTCGCAGCACCTCCATGCGCCAGATACCGCCAAGGTGGATGAACAGCCACAGGGCGAGGCCGGGATAGCCTTGCTCACCGAGCATTTCGAAATAGCTGCTGTGGAAGGCGCGGGCTTCATCGACCACTTCAATCGGGCCCTGATCCTCCAGCTCGTAGTCATACTCCTGTTCCGGCTCGTCGGCTTTTTTGTCGGGCGCCAGTTCGTAACGCAGCTTGTTAAGCCGGTAGACGTTAAACCCGCCGCCCATCGGATTGGCATTTGCATATTCAATCGTCCACTCCCAAACTGCGATCCGGGTGGAGGCGGATTCATCGGCCTTGTAGTTCTGGATCGTGCCCATGCGCTCCGAAAAGCTTTGCGGCAGGAAAGGGATCGCCATCAAACCGACGGTCACCGCCAGCCCGGCGTAGAGGAACCGGTATTTGACGAAGCGCAGCTGCAACACCGCCAGCACGGCGATGCATACCAGTCCGGTACGCGCCTGTGTGCCCACGGGGATCAGCAGCGCCGCAAAGATCAGCGCCATGGTGAAATATTTGACCCGCCAGTCGGGGGGAAAGATCGTGCCATGTCTGGAAAGCCAGAGCATTAGTGGGATAATCGCAATCGCCACCATCGAAATAATCGAGCCTTCGTAAAGCCCGGCATTATCATCAATCAACAATACCAGCGCACCATAGCCGCCACCTGAGCCCAGTGTCTTGATGCCGCCGGTGATGATCAAGGTCGCGGCGCACAGGACCATGAACAGGGTCAGCGCTTCGATACGCAGCTTGGTTCTAAGCGTGAGCGGCAGGAAGATGGCGAAGACCAGGGCCTTCCAGACCCAGTCCCATTTTTCCATCGCATCTTCCGGCAAAGCGCCCTGAAAACTGGTATAACCGCAATAGATAAGCAGAATGACCATCGCGCCCTGCCGCACCGAAAAGCGGACGTCTTTCTTGTCATCAGCCACCATGAACCCGAGAAACGCCATGCCGAACACGATCAGCGAAAGCGGCACGGAATTGAGCAGAAAATAGCTCAGCCGCTGGGGTGCGACAATGTCGATATAGGCATAGACCAAAGTGAAGATGAACGGCCGCTTGAACGCCAGAAAGAGCAGGGCGAGCAGATAGGCGACAAAGACCAGATCACGCATCGGGCTGGTTCCGTGTTGTATGAAAGCCTTCAGGTTCGGCATCGGGCTCCGGCGGGTCTTCAGAATCGAGATCGGGGCGATGAATTAGCCGCCATACCGCAATCAGCAGCAATCCGTGCGTCAGTGCGATGGAAAAGTTGTCGATCATATCGGTTCAGGCGGCCCCGGCTTGTAAATCCACTGGTGCATCAGATTCATGCATATTCAGGCACGCGATACAAGTTTTGGGTTGACGGGACGTTAATCCTTTTCAGGCAGGACCAGCGGCAATGACACGCATCTTGCACATCTTGGACCACAGCCTACCCCTGCATAGCGGATATTGCTTTCGCACAAGGGCGATCATGAAGGCGCAGATCGCCAGCGGCCTGCAAGTCGCCGGCGTGACCGGCGTGCGCCAGGACCAGCACGGGTTTGAGGCGAAAACACCTCTAGAACAAGCCGACGGGCTGGATTTCTTCCGCACTCTGACGGATGTGCAAGGTCCATCTCCGGTGCGTGAGTGGCGCGAGATATCGGTCTTTTCCGACCGGATTTCTCAGGTGGTTCAGGAGTGGCGGCCGGATGTCCTGCATGCCCACAGTCCGGCGCTAAATGGATTGGCCGCTTTGCGGGTGGCCCAAAAGACCGGGCTGCCGTTGCTCTATGAGATCAGAGCATTCTGGGAAGATGCCGCGGTCGGTAACGGGACGGGCCGTGAGGCTAGTCCGCGCTATTGGCTGACGCGGCAGCTTGAAAACCATGTCGTAAATGGTGCCGATGCCGTGGCGGTGATTTGTGAGGGCCTGAAATCAGATCTGGTCGCGCGCGGTGTTGCCAAAGAGAAAATAACCGTTTCGCCTAATGGCGTCGATATGGCCCTGTTCGGCAAACCGCCCACTCCGGACGAAGAATTGCGCAGCAAATTGGGGCTGAAGGGCAAATCCGTGCTGGGCTTTATTGGCAGCTTTTATGATTATGAGGGGCTGGATGACCTTGTTGCCGCCATGCCGTCACTCAAAAAACTGTCTCCAGATGCACACTTGTTGCTGGTCGGTGGTGGTCCCATGGAACAGGCGCTCAAAGAGCAGGTAGAGGCTTCATCCGCAAGTTCCGCGATCACCTTTACCGGACGGGTGCCGCATGAAGATGTGGAGCGTTATTACGGCCTGATGGATGTCATGGTCTATCCGCGCAAATCGATGCGGCTGACCGAACTGGTAACACCGCTCAAACCCTTGGAAGCCATGGCGCAGGGACGGATGGTTGCAGCATCGGACATTGGCGGCCATCGCGAGTTGATTGAGGATGGCGTCACCGGGACCCTGTTTCCGGCCGGTTCACCGGAAAAAATCGCCCAAAAACTGGACAAATTGCTGAAAAATCGTGCCCTCTGGCCACAAACCATTGAGACAGCACGAAAATTTGTTGAGGCAGATCGTAACTGGTCGTCAAACATTTTGCGTTACAAACCTGTTTACCAAAGGTTGATCGCGCATAAATCCTATGAGCGGGCGGCCTGAGATGGCGGAGAACAGCGTGGAAGACACAGATCAGAAACTGGCACGGTTCAAAGAGCCGGTAATGGCGATTGCAGCAGGCGTTGGTGCCGCGCTGGTCGTTGTCACGCTGCCGCACGTCTATCTGGAAAGCGCTATCGGTGCGACCGGACTTTCCGAAATCCTTCCGGCAGCAGCACCGCCGCTAGGCAATACCGCACGCGGGCTGATCGCCGTCATGGCAGGTCTGGTCTCCGCATCAGCCATATATTTCTTTCTAAATCGCAAAGGGAGCTCTGACATGGGCGTTGCACTTCGAGAACAAATTAATGCCGCCAGTCCGATTGAACTGGACCTGGAAGAAGAGGCGAATGCCAAGAAGGGCCGGTTCAGCCTGCCGAAATTCGACGCAAAATCGCTGACCAAGTTTCTGAAAAAGCCGAAGAAGAACAAGGCCAGAGTGATGGACCTTGCCGATTTGCCGCAATTGCGGAAAGTCGATAGCGAGGCCGATGCGCCAGAACGCCCTCCGATATTTGCCGAAGCCGAGGCACCATCGCCCCTGCCAGAAGCGATCCAGCCTTTTGAAGAAGTCGAGCCAGCCGCACCGGTTCTCGCTGATATTCCATTTTCTCCGACCGAGGCCATTGCCGAAAACACGCCAGCAGTTGCGGAAGAAACAGCGGTGGAGCAGCCCGTGGTGGCTCCGGTAGCAATTGCGCAGACTCCGGCAGAAGATTTGTCGGATTTGAATATTGCCGAGCTGACTGATCGCCTTGAGTCCGGGCTACGCCGCCTCAAGCAGTTGGAGGCCGCAACTTTTGCGGCGACCCCCGCGCCAGCTGAAACCGTCATGACGTCATCTCAAATGACGTCAACACAACCGGCAGTTGAAACGCAGCCAGCCGCCGGCCCGATCAGTGAAGCGCCCGTAATGGCATCACCACCGCTCTCTGAGGTAGAGAAATCACCGCAAGACATGGCGGCCGTCCGTCAAGCGGATATGGACGCTGCGTTGAAAGCGGCTTTGGGTACGCTGGAGAAGATGACTGCGCAGCGCTAAGCCGTCTTAAGCTGTCTGGCGCTAGACCGGCCGGTCATAGCTTACGACATGGTCTTTGATCGTCAGTATTTCGAGCGCAAGATGATCCGGCGGCGGCATATAGGGAATATTCGCCACCAAATCGGCGACAAAATGGCCGGGTAAGTCAAAGTTATGTTCCTGGAGCTGGGTGGCAAATGAGTAGAGAAATTCGGAATCATCGGAAACAGAGCCGGTGATACTGATACTGTGCCGTGTTCCGGAAAAGGTAATGCTGGCCCATGGGCTTTCACGTATGATCTTCACCCTGTAGTCGGAACCGATCCGGGATTGGATTTGGTCAACCAGCAGCGTCCCGATATCGCTACGTTGTTTGATAAGCAATTTCCTCGATCCATTTGACTCATGCAGCATGGTCATTTCTCCAATTGTTCATGAAATGTTCCGCACGCCGCGAAATTTTTTCACCGGGTTGACGACCATTGCGTAGGTCCTCCACAAAGCGGGGATCGCGGACCGACAGACGGCCGAATTTGGTCCAGGGCATATCGGTTTCCCGCATGAATTTTTCGATTTCGCGTAACAAATGCATTGCTTCTCTCCGGTTGGAACTGGCTGCCCCATCCTGCTCATCAGCGCCGCCGACTCGATCGAGGATAGGTAAAATCCTATTTGAAATGTAATCTCCTACATGTCTAGGATATTTCCTATTGCCATTTTCGGCCAAAACGGATAAGCCCCGGTGATGGCTCAAGCAAAACCCATATCCAGTGGCGATCCACGTGCTAATCTGGAGCAGTTGATCCGGCAAAATGGCGATGATTTTTCGTCGTTGTCACGGATGCTGGGTAAGAACCCGGCCTACATCCAGCAATATATAAAGCGCGGTACGCCGCGCAAACTGGACGAGGATGACCGCCGGAAACTGGCGGAGTTTTATGCCGTCGACGAGCAATATCTGGGCGCAACCGCTGCTGCTTCCAAAAACAACTTCAGTCCGCTGAAAAATGACACGGCTAATATGGTGCGAATCCGACAACTCCAACTGGGCGCATCTGCCGGTCCCGGATCGCTGGCGGATGATGAAGCGCCGCAAGATAGCATGGCCTTTGGCGCAAAATGGCTGAAACAGCTCGGCAGCGCCCCGGACAAATTATCGCTTATCTCGGTGGACGGCGATTCCATGGACCCGACTTTGTGCGACGGCGACGATATCATGGTCGACCACAGCGCCGCTGAACGACCGTTACGAGACGGAATCTATGTCCTGCGCATGGATGACGTATTGCTGGTAAAGCGGCTTGCCCTGCGCCCCTCCGGAAAATTGTCGATCCGTAGCGACAATGATCGCTATCCTGACTGGGATGATGTGGAACCACAAGAGGTGAATATCATCGGCCGGGTTGTTTGGACCGGGCGGCGGTTGTGAGGGCTGGCCAAAGGCGGGTTGATCCTGAAAGCGGACATTGACGTCGCGATCAGAATAAGTGATCCACAGCTCCAAGGGGACTGTGATGGCAAAGAAAATCGGAATCGCGTTAGTTATAGTCGTATTGCTGCTTGTTGTCGGCATCTGGCAACGCCACCGGATTCTGGTTCCACTCGCCACATCGGGTGAGCGGATATTGCCATCTGAAGAAGCCAGTCTTCCGGCCAATGGCAAATCCGTTGGCCAGGATGCCTATTTTTATGTCGTGCAACTGGATGAACGCACTTTTGCCGTTGCCGAACCCTATTCCTGGCCAAAGAACGTCAACTATCTCATCGCCGGAACGAACCGTGCGTTGTTGCTGGATGCAGGCGTGGGTTTTTATGACATCCGGCCGATAGTGGAGCAACTCACTGACTTGCCGGTAACCTTCATTCCTTCACATCTTCACTATGACCATACCGGACAAGGCAATTACGAGCGCATCGCGCTTGTCGACCTCCCCCATTTGCGGGAACGTGCAACAGGAGGCATGTTCAAACCCAGCTGGGGCGAACATTTGGGCGTTGCGGAAGGGCTGGAACCAACCGCTTGGAAAATTGACGAATGGGTCCAACCGGGATCGGAAATCGATCTTGGAGACCGCCAGCTGACCCTGATATATACACCTGGCCATACCGACAATTCGATATCCCTATTGGATAACGCTAATAACATGATGTTTACCGGTGATTTTATGTCAGCTGGTAATATTTCCGCTTATTATCCCGGCGCCAGCATGGGAGATTATCTGCAATCCGCGCAGAAAATCATCCGGGCCACAGCCGACAATCCCGATATCGCCTTGCGCGGTGCCCATGCGGGAGACGATGGCCAGTTACCCGTAAAGTCTCGCGCAGATATCGAAATCCTCCGCGATCAACTGGTCAGGATCAAAAATGGAGAACTGGACGGTACAGGCTTCTATCCCCGGATTTACGCCATCAAGGAAGATGTCGTCATGCAGGCCGAACCGCGCTGGCTGCAGAACTGGTCAGCAACTTATCCAAATGATGAAGAGTAAGGGGTGATCGGCCCACGGGTAGTGGGTCCTTTCAATAGTCCGCTTTATCCCGAAAGCGGACACTGGCGATCTGGTTCATTGCTCCGACTTTGGATCAACAATACGCCTAAAGCTTAGCCAAACCGCTATTTTGCAGGATGGTCAGACTCCGAGCCATCATAGTACCGCTTCCACTGAAGCCGTACTTCTATGTCTGATGCGCCATCATCATATACCGGCGACAAGAGAGGACTGACCACGTCGACGGCCATAACGATGACAGAGCGAATCTTAGATTGAGCCCCTTGCTTGCGAAGAAATGCAAGAAAATGCTCATAATCCTCCCCGGATGAATGAACTTCACATTTGCCCTTGAATCGAAACCCTTTGCGTGTGTTCCGATCAACAACGTTCAATTCTGCAATTGGCTGGGTATGTAAATTCTCGATTGTACCGGGCGACCTAACTTCCCCTATTACAATCCGTTGATCGTCATAGATAAAGGTAAGCCCCTTCGGCGAAAGATTTGGCGATCCATCCGCACACACTGTGGCGAGAAACCCAAGCCGCTGGTTAGCCACAAACACTCTCATCTCGTTCGATAGCTTTGCCATAGTTTGAGCCAATACCATTAAGTCGGCAGAAACGCACGTAGCTAAAGACCGCAATACCCCGAAAGTGGACACTCCTGACCGAACAGCTCTAGCTGTCTCCACCGAACTGCGTATGACCCAAAAACTGTGATATGGCCATTCAGGATGGGATAAGTGGAACAACCGAAAGTCGAGCCGAACACAAGATCATTCAAAAGACCAACAGGAGTAGAAAATGAAGGTTGATGGACATTGCCATTGTGGAAAGATCATCTACGAGGCCAATGTGGATCCAACATCCGTTCAGATTTGCCATTGCCAAGATTGCCAAACCCTAACCGGTTCTGCTTTCCGGGTTGCGATACCGGCGACGCCGGAAAACTTTCGTCTCTTGCAGGGCGATCCGAGAGTTTATCTCAAAGTGGCTGACAGTGGGTCACGGCGCGGTCATGCGTTTTGTGGAGACTGCGGTGCTCCAGTGTTTCGACTGCCAACCGATAATAATCCAAACTATGCACTGCGAGTTGGCGGCCTTGATCAACGGGACGAGCTTGAACCTCCTGCAAGGCAAATCTGGACTAAACGACGACTATCTTGGGTCACGGCGATTGGAAATATTCCGGAAGTATCATCTCAAATATAAAGATCCTGTGTGGATCGCCACTAAAGATCAAACCCGGCCTTTCGAAAAGCCCAGTTACAATGTCCGCTTTTGCGCCCTTAGCAAACATACCGGTTTTTGGCGCACGATACGATAGCTTCAAACAAACACGAATTCAAAACGGAGGAATCATTCAAACCTTGCAACTTGTCGGCCGCACCGCCAAATAGCTTTTCATGACAGACGCTCCCTTAAAGGCTGTGATCATTCCGGTCACGCCGCTCCAACAAAATTGCACGCTCCTTTGGTGCACCAAGACCAACAAAGCGGCGCTCAGCGATCCGGGCGGTGATCTGTCGCGGCTGAAAGCCGCAGTGGCCGAGCATGGTGTTGATCTGGAAAAGATCATCATCACCCATGGTCATCTCGACCATTGCGGACAGGCTGGGATGCTCGCGGAGGAATTGGGCCTGCCGATTGAAGGCCCGCACAAGGACGATCTTTTCTGGATTGAGCAGCTGGATGGCGACGGCGCGCGGTACGGGATGGAAGCCAAAAGCTTTGAGCCTGATCGCTGGCTGAATGATGGTGATCAGGTGACCGTGGGCGATTTGGTGCTCGATGTCATCCATTGCCCGGGCCATACGCCGGGTCATGTGATATTTTACCACCAACCCTCGAAACTGGCGGTGGTCGGTGATGTTCTGTTTCAAGGCTCGATTGGCCGTACCGATTTCCCTCGCGGCAATCATCAGGACTTGATCAACGCGATTACCCAGAAGTTATGGCCGCTGGGCGATGACGTCACCTTCATCCCCGGCCATGGTCCGACCAGCCAATTTGGCTATGAGAGGAAAACCAACGCCTTTGTAGCGGATGATGTTTTGGCGGCGCGTTAGACGGACCCTCGAGGACCGTCATTCAGACGCCTTTCGATAGCGCAAATATACAAAGAACAATGCAATGACAGCCGGGACGGTCTGCACAAATATTATTCTCTGCGACACTGTCACCCCGCCAAAAATGCCTGCTACGGTCACAAATAACAAGAAGCATGTTGCGACCTTGAATCGCCACTGCTCATCCTTGATCAACAGCGACCATAGAAGCCCGGTGGCCAAAAACGCATTATATAACCCTTGATTGGCAGCCATCGCTTTGGTCGGCTCGAACAGGTCAGGAGGTAGTACGGAAAATATTTGCGGTCCCCGTGTCACCCATGCGAACATTTCAAACCATGCAATGTAAAGATGAAGCGCAGCGATCAGGGCAATTAATATCGTCGCAATTCTGTGCATCTCATCGCCCTCCTATTCAACAGCTCGTATACAGGCCTTGATGGTCTATATTCAATGGCCAATAGATTGAAGCCGCAACAAGACGCCGCCGGGTTTCAAAATTTGCTTTAGGGATGAATCAAATATCGGGTCTGTGCTATAACCATCGCCGTGGACCGCCATCCGTTGATGGTCATATCTCCGAAAGAGAGAAGCAAGATGCAGAAATCTAATATAGTCCAAGAGCTTGACGCGCTGACGGAATATTGGTCGCAAAAGGTCCTGACCGAGGCCAATTGCCAGCAATTCAAGGTTGCCAAGGGTATCGGCGCGACCAACTGGCACAAACATGATGACCAGGATGAACTTTTCATCATTTTCAGCGGCGAAATGACCATCGGTCTGCGCAGCGGTGATGTAACATTGAAGGAAGGCGATATGTTCACGGTTCCCAAGGGCGTGGAACATCGGCCGGTGGCAGAAAAAGAAGCAAAATTCCTGGTCGTGGGCCTGAACATCACCTCGAATAAAGAGGGCGGGAAACCGAACTAATTGTCCCCTGCTCCGCAGAATCGTTTCCGCTATTCGTGGCTCCGGCCGAAATCCGGTGCTGCATCATCCTGACCCTCTTCGATAATCCGGCGGCGGATGGCGCGGGTCTTGGTGAACAGGTCGAACAGCTCGTCACCCTTGTCCCAGCGGATAGCGCGCTGCAAGGCGGTGAGGTCTTCTGAAAAGCGCTGCAGCATCTCAAGAACCGCATCCTTGTTCGACATGAACACGTCGCGCCACATGGTGGGGTCGGAGGCCGCGATACGGGTAAAGTCGCGAAACCCGCCAGCGGAATATTTGATCACTTCGCTGCGCGTCACATCCTCAAGATCAGAAGCCGTACCGACAATCGTATAGGCGATAAGATGCGGCAAATGGCTGGTGACCGCGAGTACCAGATCATGATGCTTGGCGTCCATAATCTCGATATTTGCGCCCAATTTCTCCCAAAAAGCGCGCACGCGTTCAATATCGCCTTCCTGCGCATCATCGGGCGGGGTCAATATGCACCAGCGGTCGTGGAACAGGGTCGCGAAACCGGCATCCGGTCCGCTATGTTCGGTGCCGGCAACGGGGTGAGCGGGAATGATCCGCGCTCCCGGTAAAGCGGCTTGCAAAGAGGCGATAACATTGCCCTTGGACGATCCGACGTCGCTGATCACGGCATCTTTAGGTAGATCTTCCGCCATGTCCGCAGCGATTGACGCCATGGCACCAACTGGCACACAGAGCAACACCAGGTCGGCATCGATGACAGCTGCGCCAGCACTATCGGCGACATCATCGCAAAAGCCCAGCTCCTGCACCCGGGCACGAACTGCGGCGTCGGCATCATAGCCCGTTATGCGAGCGGTCGGCATGCTGGCTTTCACAGCATGGGCTATGGAAGAGCCAATCAGGCCAAGTCCGATAATCGTGATGTGCGCGAAAGGCAGCATCAGTCGGCGGCGTCCAATATAGCGCGCAAGGCATCCATGAAACCGAGATTTTCTTCCTCTGTACCAATGGTGATCCGCAGCGCATGTCCCAAACCTTGGGCTGGCAGTCTCCGGGCCACATAGCCGGCCTCGACCAGTTTCCGGTCTGCCGTTTCCGCGGTCACCGCCCCGTCAAAAATTACCAGGATGAAATTTGCAGCGGATGGAATGGCGCGCAGGCCGTGATTGGACAGGGCTGCTATCTCTCCGGTCATCCATTCACGCCATCTGGCATTATGCTCGCGGCTGTGGGTGACAAATTGCTGGTCCGCCAGAGCCGCGATCGCCGCGGCCTGCCCGGCACTCGTGACATTAAACGGCCCGCGGATCCGGTTAAGTGTATCGATAAGATGAGGCTGTCCGTAGGCCCAGCCAATGCGCTCTGCAGCAAGTCCGTAGATTTTGGAAAAAGTCCGTGTAATCAGAACATTGCCATGTCGTCGCGCCAGGTCGAAACTGCCGGCACCGTCATTGTCCAGATATTCGCCATAAGCCTGATCGAGCACCAGCACGACGTCTTGCGGCAGACCAGCATGCAGGCGTTCAATCTCACTGTCGGACGTAATCGTACCTGTTGGGTTGTTGGGATTCGCCAGATAGACAACGCGCGTTTTTGGCGTCACCAACGCCAGCAGCCCGTCCACGTCCGTGCCATAGTCATCGTCAGGGGCCATCACAACTTCTGCGCCAACCTTGCGTGTGGCAATCTCGTAGACCATGAAACCGTAATTGACGTGGATAATCTCGTCACCAACACCGGCATAGCCAGCCGCGACCAGATTCAACAGCTCATCGGACCCCGTTCCGCAGACGATCTGGTCCGCTTCCAAGCCATAGGTATCCGCCAAAGCAGCACGCAGCGCATGGCTGGCCGGGTCGGGATAGCGTGCGACGTGGCCTGCCTGCGCCGCAAGCGCGCTGCTGGCATCTGTGCTACAGCCGAGCGGATTTTCATTGGCGGACAGCTTGACGAGCACGCGCCCGTCATCGGCTTTCGCCTTGCCGGGCGTATAGGCGTGAATCGCCGAGATATAAGATTTTGGCTCTGGTTTGATCATGGCCCGGCCTTACCCGCGCTATCCGGAACGATCAACAACAGTATTCATCTCCGCCGAGCTAAGCGCCTATAAACGCTTGCTAGTCTGTGCCTGCCTGATAATGCTACGCCGATGAGTGAAGATGCGCGTTTTGGGCTCGACAAAAAGGTCCGCTTGCTGGGACCGTTGCCTTTGGATAGCGGCGGCGAATTGGCGCCTGTGGATCTCGCCTATGAAACCTATGGCGATTTGAACGCTGACGCCAGCAACGCAGTGCTGATCTGTCATGCGCTAACTATGGACCAATATGTTGCATCCAAGCACCCGCTGACAGGCAAGGGCGGTTGGTGGACGGACTTGGTTGGTCCTGGCAAACCGGTTGATACCGACCGGCATTTTGTCATCTGCGCCAATGTGATTGGCAGTTGCATGGGTTCATCTGGCCCGGCAACCATCAATCCGGCCACCGAAAAACCCTGGGGCATGGATTTTCCGGTGCTCACGATCGCCGATATGGTGCGGGCTCAGGCCTTGTTGCTCGATCATCTTGGCATTGAGCGACTTCATGCCGTCATCGGTGGGTCGATGGGCGGAATGCAGGCGATCAACTGGACCACGCTTTATCCCGATAGGGTCAAATCTGCTGTGATTGTTGCGTCTGCCGCACGCCACAGTGCACAAAATATCGCCTTTCACGAAGTCGGGCGACAAGCGATCATGGCCGATCCGCGCTGGCGTGGCGGCGCTTATTATGCCGACGATGATCCGCCGAGCAGCGGCCTCGCCGTGGCACGTATGGCCGCGCATATCACCTATTTGTCGGAAGAAGGCCTGACCGAAAAATTTGGCCGACGCTTGCAGGACCGTGATAGCAAGACTTTCGGCTTTGATGCCGATTTTCAGGTGGAAAGCTATTTGCGGCATCAGGGCATCAGCTTTGTCGATCGTTTTGACGCCAACAGCTATCTCTATATCACCCGGGCGATGGACTATTTCGACCTGGCCGAGGCCCATGGCGGCACGTTGGCCAACGCGTTCAAGGGATCCAAAACGCGTTTTTGCCTGATCAGCTTTGATACCGACTGGCTCTATCCGACCAGTGAATCGCGAACCATCGTCCATGCGCTGAATGCGGCAGGCGCAGCCGCCAGTTTTGTCGAACTGTCCAGCGCCTTTGGGCATGACAGTTTCTTGTTGGCAAGCCCCGAGATGAACCGAATTGTCGACGGGTTTTTGAAGGCGGGGGAAAGTCTATGAACAAACTCCGCCCCGATTTACAGATTATTGCTGACAACGTGCGTCCCAATGCACGTGTGCTCGACATCGGCTGCGGCGATGGTGCATTGATGGCGGCCCTGCGCGATCAAAAACAGGTCGATGCCCGGGGGCTTGAAATTGACCCGGCCAATGTTGCGAGCGCAGTCAGCAAAGGCCTATCGGTCGTGCAGGGCGATGCCGATACCGATCTATCCGCCTATCCCGATGCCAGTTTCGACTATGCGATCCTCAGCCAGACGTTGCAGACCACCCACCGGCCAGATCAGATAGTCGATGAACTGCTGCGCATCGGCAAACAGGCTTTTGTCAGCTTCCCTAATTTCGCTCATTGGCGGGTGCGTATGTCACTGCTGATCGGCGGCCGGATGCCGGTCACACGATTGCTGCCGCAAACGTGGTATGATACGCCAAATATTCACCACGTAACGATCGACGATTTCCGCGCGTTGGTACGCGACGGGGAATTGAAACAAGAGGGCCAATGGTTCCTGAGTGGCGACAAGCAAACCGGGCGCGGTCTGGCCAATCTGCTTGCAGAACATGCGGTATTTCTATTGCGCCGCTAATCTATCGCGATTTCATGGGGGGGGGGACGTAAATGGCTTATGATTACGAACTATTGTCAGTCACCAAAACTGGACGGCTGGGCGAAGTCATCATCTCCAATCCACCCATTAACCTGATCACGCAGCAGCTTTTCGAAGAATGGATGGTGCTTGCCGAGGAGCTCGAGGCCGATTCCGATCTTACCGTCATTCTCTTCAAAAGTGCCGATCCTGATTTTTTCATGGCGCATTTCGACGTCGAACTGATCCTGTCCTTTCCGGTCGACAGACCTGCGGAACGCAGCACCGATCCCAATCCCTTCCACGTCATGTGCCAGCGCTTTCGCTCGATGGACAAGGTCACCATTGCACAGGTGGAAGGACGCGTGGGCGGAGGCGGCAACGAGATTATATCGAACATGGACATTCGCTTTGGCGTACGGGGGAAAACGATCATCAATCAGATGGAGGTCCCGCTGGGCATCTTGCCGGGTGGTACGGGTACCCAAAACCTTGCAAATATCATCGGTCATGGCCGGGCGATGGAAGTCATTTTGGGCGGGGAAGATCTGGATGCCGAAACAGCGGAACGCTGGGGCTATCTGAATCGAACTTATGCGGCAGAGGACATTGATGGCAAAGTTCGCGCATTGGCACAGCGTATCGCCGGCTTTCCGATCGAAGCGGTCAGGTTTGCCAAGCAATCGATCAACAATGCCGCCGGTCCCTCGGACAAGGGCCTTGCCGAAGAATCATTCCTCTTCCAGCAACTCATCCGTACACCGGACGCGCGATCAAAGATGCAGCAATTCCTGGATATTGGCGGTCAAACGAGAGACGGCGAGCTGCAGCTTGATAGCTTGGTGAATCAGTTGAAAAACGCGTGATTCACTCATCGAAACCCTGTTAGATGTTGAGACGATCACGACAAACGTAGGAGCGAGTTTTGGATTGGGCATATTATTGGGATATCGCGAAACCCTATGTCGGATTGGCGATATTATTTGCTCTCTTCACGGCCTTTGTTGGTGAGCGCCGCCCGCCGGCGGTGACGGCGGTTGTTGCGGCCGCATTAATGCTGTTGCTTGGACTTCTCAGCAGCAATGACATGCTATCGGTATTTTCCAATCCTGCGCCGCTGACCATTGGCGCGATGTTCATCCTGTCCGGTGCCCTGGTGCGAACCGGAGTAATCGAGGCACTTGCAGGTTTTGCGGCGCGCAAGGCAGAGAACCGACCGTTCATGGCAATAGGTGGCTTTCTCGGCGGCACTTTTGCATCATCGGCGTTCGTCAACAATACACCGGTGGTCATCATCCTGATCCCGATCATGCGCAAAATTGCAAAGGTTTCCGGCATAGCGGCGAGCAAGCTGCTCATCCCGCTATCCTATATATCCATTTTGGGTGGTAGCCTGACCTTGCTCGGCACATCGACCAACCTGTTGGTCGACGGTGTGGCGCAGGAAAATGGGCAGGCGGCCTTTGGCTTGTTTGAAATAACCCAAGTTGGCCTGATCGCTGCGGCAACCGGGATTGTCATGATCGCAATATTGGGGCCGCTATTCCTGCCAAAGCGAGACAGTGAAAGCCTGTCAGACCAGATGCCAGAATCCTACTATCTGACCGATATCCGGATAAGGGATGACAGCGCTTTCGTCGGGAAGCAGATTTCAAGCATCAGCGCCTTCACCCATTCGGGTGTAGACATCATCGGCCGCCGTGTCGGGCGCGATATCGACCGGTTCGAGTTTTCCGACCACATCTTGGAAGGCGGCGAGACGCTCGTTGCCGCCGTGACGCAGGAAGAACTTTTGTCTCTCGCCGAAATTGACGGAATTTCATTGGGCTATGCTGGCGTCAAGCAACCGGATGTACCGATGGGTGACGAACATACGCGGCTGGTCGAGCTGGTCATTGGCCCCTCCCACCGGTCTGTCGGCAAATCCCTGCCCAGCCTGCCCTTTTTGTCGCGCGTGCCTGCGCGGGTACTGGGCCTGTCGCGACCGCGTCACATTGCCGGACCGACGCTGTCCGATGCGCGTATCCGCCATGGTGACAGCTTGCTGGTACAGACCGATGATATTTCCATCAGCACATTGCAGGAAAATGCCGATCTGGTGCACTTGCAGGAACCAGAAGCGCGATCCTACCGGCGGCGGCGGGCGCCAGTCGCAATCCTTACCCTCGCGATCATCATCGTCGCCGCGGCATTGGGCGTGATGCCGATTGCCGCTTTGGCGATGCTCGGTGTCGCGGTGGTTTTGCTGACCAAATGTATCGACAGCGAAGAGGCATGGGGGGCCATGGATGGCAATGTGCTGGTGCTGATCTTCGCCATGCTGGCGGTGGGCAAAGGGCTGGAAAATGCCGGGACGGTGCAACTGATCGTCGACACACTGCTGCCGCTGCTCAATATGATCTCACCGTTGTGGCTGATCATCGCGATATATTCGCTGACCTCCCTGCTTACCGAAACCGCCACAAACAATGCAGTCGCTGTCATAATGACGCCACTGGTCATTGGTATTGCCGAGCAAACCGGCGTGGATGTCCGCAGCCTGCTGGTCGCGGTGATGTTCGGCGCATCGGCCAGCTTCGCCACACCCGTTGGCTATCAAACAAATACTTTAGTTTATACGGCGGGTAATTACCGCTTTTCCGATTTTGTCCGGATCGGCCTGCCGCTGAATATCGGGGTAGGTTTGGCGGCCTGTTTTGCGATCCATTATATCTTCTGATCACTATCCGGTTTGATATGTAATATCCCTGATTGCGCCCATACGTGGTCGCCATCATTTGTCTTCGTGAAACACAGGCCCGTCTTGAACGCGGCAAAACGAAGGAAATGATCATGTCTCTCCATATTGGCGACGTTGCGCCCAATTTCGTCGCCGACAGCACCACTGGTGAAATCGACCTGCACACTTGGGCGGGGGATGACTGGGTCTTCTTCTTCAGCCACCCAGCCGATTTTACGCCTGTCTGCACGACCGAAATGGGTCGGACGGCCCAGCTTGCCGAGGATTTTACCGCCCGCAATGTTAAGCCGTTGGGCCTTTCAACCGATATTGTCGAGGAGCATTGGGACTGGATTCACGACGTAAACGCCACGCAGAATACCAGTGTCCGCTTCCCGATCATCGCGGATCCGGATTGCAAGATCGCCAAATTATACGACATGATCCATCCCGATGAGAGCAATACGGAGGCGGTGCGTTCGGTCTTCATCATCGATCCGGAGAAGAAAATCCGCCTGATCATGACCTATCCGATGAGCATCGGGCGTAATTTTGACGAGATTTTGCGCGCCATTGATGCGTTGCAGCTATCGGACAGGAAAAACATCGCCACACCAGCCGACTGGCGGTCCGGCGACAAGGTGATCATCCCGCCGTCGATTGAAAAGGAAGAGGCGGAGAAGTTGTTCCCACAAGGGTGGGACGAACAGCGGCCCTACCTGCGCCTGACCGAAGTCTCTTGAAAGTTCCGTTTCTGCTTTACCGCTCTCGCGTTGCGCTGAACTTGATGTCCGGATTGCGCTCTTCCTGATAATTCACATCCCAGCCGGATTTGGCGAGAAATACCAGATTGTCGTCCCGATCCTTGGCAAGGCTGGTCTGGTTGATATTGGCGAAAGCGCTCAGCACCTCATCATTGCCGCTGATCCAGCGGGCGGTTTCGAAGGGAGCGGGCTCAAGACCGGCCTCGACCTTATATTCTGCTGAAAGGCGGCTCACCAACACTTCGAGCTGCAACTGCCCTACCACGCCGATAATCCAGTTGGCCCCGATTTCGGGATAGAAAACCTGCACGACGCCTTCTTCGGACAGGTCATCAAGCGCCTTGCGCAGTTTCTTGGTTTGGGTCGGGTCTTTCAGGATCACACGGCGCAGGATTTCCGGCGCAAAGTTCGGCAGGCCCGTAATCCGCACCTGATTCTTCTCGCTGAGCGTATCGCCGACACGCAGTGTCCCGTGGTTGGGAATGCCGATAATGTCGCCGGGCTGTGCGGTATCGGCAATTTCGCGGTCCTGCGCGAAGAATAATATCGGGCTGTGAATGGCAATCGGTTTGCCGAGCGCTGACGGCGTCAGTTTCATGCCGCGTTTAAATTCGCCAGAACATAGCCGCATGAAGGCTATGCGATCACGATGCTGCGGGTCCATATTCGCCTGAATCTTGAAAATGAAACCCGTCACGTCTTTGCTATCCGGTCCAATCGGTGCAGGCTCGGCCGGTTGCGGGCGCGGCGGTGGCGCGTGGTCCGCAATAGCATCAATCAGCTCTTCCACGCCAAATTGTTTTAAGGCCGATCCGAAATAGACCGGTGTCAGATCGCCGTTGCGATAGGCTTCCAGATCGAAGCTATTATAGCCCCCCTGCGCCAGTTCGCCCTCGCTGGTCAGTCGTTCCAGCGCTTCGTCACTCAGCACATCGGCGAGTTTGGGATCCTCCAGCCCGTCAAATTGTTGCGCCCGGCCATCATAATTTTTGCTGTCGCCATCAGGTTGATGCAGCTGGTTTCGGACGAGGTCGTAAATACCCTCAAACTGCCCGCCCATGCCCGTGGGCCAGCTCATCGGACAGACGTCCAGTGCCAGTTTGTCCGCCACTTCGTCGAGCAGCTCAAACGGATCGCGCCCCTCGCGGTCAACCTTGTTGACGAAGGTGATGATCGGCACGCTGCGCAGGCGGCAGACTTCAAACAGCTTCAGCGTCTGCGCCTCGATCCCGCTTGCCGCATCAATCACCATGATCGCGCTGTCGACGGCGGTCAGCGTGCGATAAGTATCTTCCGAAAAATCCTCATGGCCCGGCGTATCGAGCAGGTTGAAGGTGATGCCGTTACGCTCGAACGTCATTACCGAGCTGGTCACGGAAATCCCGCGCTGCTGCTCGATCTTCATCCAGTCAGAGCGCGCCCGCCGGTTATCGCCCCGCGCCTTGACCTCGCCCGCCAAGTGAATAGCGCCGCCTTTCAGAAGAAGTTTCTCGGTCAACGTCGTCTTACCGGCATCGGGGTGAGAGATAATCGCAAATGTGCGGCGTGGGTTGGTCATAATATTCTCTATTTTCTCGTCATGCTGAACTTGTTTCAGCATCTCTGTTGATATGGCTTGTTTCCTGAGATCCTGAAACAAGTTCAGGATGACGAATGGCTAACCCCTCAATTCCGCACCCAATTTCGCGGCGCCGGCCACAACCTTGTCCGAAACGGCTTTTAAATCCTCGTCGGTCAGCGTTGCTTCCATAGGCTGCAGGGTAATCTCCACCGCCAGCGATTTCTTGCCCTCACCAACGCTTGCACCCTCGAACAGGTCGAACAGGCGCGCGCCGGTGATCAGTTTTTTGTCCGCACCTTTGACCGCGCGCACCAGGTCGCCGGCTGGCAGGTCTGCATCGACAATGAAGGCAAAATCGCGGGTTACTGCCTGCAGAACGGGCGGGGCGAAGGCCTCACGCATATGATCTTTGGCTCTTTTCACCGGGATGGCATCGAGGAAAATCTCTGCGGCAACCGCCGTGCCTTTCAGGCCCATGGCCTTGGTCACAGACGGATGCAGCACGCCATAAGCAGCCAATATTTTCTTGGGACCCAACCGCAACGTACCCGACTGACCGGGATGATAATGACCACCCGCTTCTGCAAAATCCATCAGCTTGGCCGTAGGAGCGCCCACGGCTTCCAAAATCGCAAGTACTTCGGCCTTGGCATCGAAAGCATCATATCTTGTCGCCGATCCTGCCTGCCAGCTGCGCGCCCGGTTCTCGCCCGCTAGCACGAGACCAATGGTCTGATGCTCGGTGGATTCCAGATAGCGCCGACCCACTTCGAACAAGCGAATGGACGATGCGCCGCGATCGGCGTTGCGTTGCGCCGCGGCAATCAGGCCGGGCAATAAGGATGGCCGCATCACTTTCAGCTCTTCGCTGATCGGATTGGCAAGTGACCATGTGCCGCCGCCAAAGGGCGCGGCTTCTTTGTCGGAGATAAAGCTCCAGGTCACGGTCTCATTTAACCCGCGCGCGGCCGCCGCACGGCGCGCCTTGCGTTCGGCCAGTTGCTCCGGCGATGCCGTGGGTTTGGCAACGCCAGCTTTGCGCGGCAGCGGTGTGGACGGAACGCTATCCAGCCCTTCGATCCGCACCACTTCCTCAACCAGATCCTGCCAACCGGCAATGTCCCGGCGCCAGGTTGGCGGCGTGACTTGCCAGTTGTTGTCGACCGCGAAACCCAGAGATTCCAATATGGATTTCTGTTTCTCCGGCGTAACGTCAATACCCCCCAAGGCGGCACATTGCCTGGGATCATAGCTGATCATCGGCATGTCTGTCGGCGGTGTCCCGGCGCGGGTTATGTCGCTGGCCTTGCCGCCGCAAAGCTCGAGCACCAGGGTGGTCGCGATATCAAGGCCATCGTCCAGAAATGCCGGATCCACACCGCGTTCAAAGCGCTGGCGCGCATCGCTGGTGAGCATCAGTTTCTGGCCGATTTTGGCAATCGAAGCGGGATCGAAATAGGCGCACTCGATCAGGACTTCGGTGGTAGATTCCTCCGAACCAGTGTCGGCACCACCCATGATGCCGCCAATGTCATGCGCGCCATTGTCATCGGCGATCACTGTCATGGTCTCGTCGAGCACATACTCCTTGTCGTTCAGCGCCGTGAGCTTTTCGCCCGCCCTCGCCTTACGCGCCACCAGACCGCCGTTGAGCTTTGCCACATCATAGACATGCAGCGGTCGGCCATGGTCCAGCATCACATAGTTGGTGATGTCGACCAGGGCGTTGATCGGCTTCTGGCCAGCGGATTTCAGCCGTGCCTGCATCCAGTCCGGCGATGGACCATTGGTCAGGCCGGTTACCGTGCAGCCATAAAAGGCCGGGCAGCCCTCGGCATCATCAGTCCGGATATCGGGGCCTGCGCCGCTTCGCCCCACCGAACCGATTTCGAGCGGTTTCAGTGTACCGAGACCAGCCGCCGCCAGATCACGGGCAATGCCGCGTACGCCCATGCAGTCCTGTCTGTTGGGCAGGACAGCCGCATCAATAACCGGATCATCCAGCTTGGCATAATCCGCATAGCTGGTACCGACAGCACCAGCCGCATCGGTGGGCAGTTCAATGATACCATCATGATCATCGCCCAGTTCCAGCTCGCGCGCACTGCACATCATGCCAAAGCTTTCGACATCGCGGATTTTTGCGGGTTTCAGCGTGAAATCACTGCCCGGAATATAAGTGCCGGGAGGGCCGAATACGCCAACCATGTCCTTGCGCGCATTGGGCGCGCCGCACACCACTTGCCATGGCTCATCGGAGCCATCGTCGACCTTCAACAGCTGCAGCTTGTCCGCATTGGGATGCGGGCCGGCCTCGATGACCTTGGCCACGCGGAACGGGCGCAGGGCATCGGCAGGGTTCTCCAACCCTTCCAGTTCCAATCCGATTGCTGTCAGCTTTTCGGTAATTTCGGTCAGGCTTGCATCGGTATCGAGATGGGCTTTGAGCCAGCTTAGCGAGAATTTCATGCGCCCACTCCTCCGCTCAATGTGGGTACGTCGAGCGCGTCAAATCCATAATGCTCCATCCAGCGCAGATCGCCGTCAAAGAACGCCCGCAAATCATCCATGCCATATTTCAGCATGGCAAGCCGATCGATGCCGCAGCCAAAGGCAAAGCCCTGCCAGACATCGGGATCAAGTCCGCAATTGCGAATGACATTGGGATGCACCATGCCGGAGCCTAGGATTTCCATCCAGCCGCCTTCATTGCTGCGCGCGTCACCGCCGATGATCCGGCGGCCTTTTTCGACCGAGAAGCCGACATCGACTTCGGCACTGGGCTCTGTGAACGGGAAATAGCTTGGGCGCAGGCGCAGTTCGATATCGTCGCGTTCAAAAAACGCACGTACAAAGGTTTCGAGTGTCCATTTGAGATGACCCATATGAATATTCTTGTCGATCACAAGGCCTTCGACCTGATGGAACATCGGCGTATGGGTGGCATCGCTATCACTGCGATAGGTGCGGCCCGGCGCGATAATGTAAATCGGCTCGCCCTCACCGTTAGTTTGCTTGGCAACATCCATCATCGTGCGGATTTGCACGGGCGAAGTGTGTGTACGCAGCAGTTTTGGCATGCCCTGATCGTCGGTTTGCGGGAAATAGAAAGTGTCATGCATCGCGCGCGCCGGATGGGTTTCCGGAATATTGAGTGCGGTGAAATTATGCCAGTCATCTTCGATTTCCGGACCCGTAGCGACCGAGAAACCGAGGTCGGCGAAAATCTCGGCCAGCTCGTCCATCACCTGCGAAACCGGATGAATGCTGCCTTTGGGCGCGCTTGGTGGCGGCAAGGTCATGTCGAGTTTTTCGGTGGCGAGCCGTGCGTTCAGCGCTTCGGTTTCAATGCTGTCCTTGCGCGCGGCAATTGCATCGGCCACGGCCTGACGGGCACCGTTGATTTTTGGGCCTTCACTCTGGCGTTCTTCGGGGGTCATTTTGCCAAGCGTTTTAAGCAGCAGCGAAATCTCGCCTTTCTTGCCCAGCGCAGCAACGCGGATCGCTTCCAAGGCATCGCCATCGCTGGCCGCTGCTATCTGTCCGAGATAATTCTCTTTAATTGCTTCGATGTCACTCATGACTTTACCCTATTTTCCCTGCTGACCGTCTAAAGCAGGCTGCGGTGAAAAACCCAATAAAAAAGCGCCGCGAGATTGCTCTCCGGCGCTTCTTTGAAATTATTTAAACACTTAAGCTTTCGCTAGAGCATCCTGCGCCTGTTTGATGAGGCCGCTAAACACTGCGGGTTCATTCATCGCTAGGTCGGCCATGACTTTACGGTCGAGCTCAATGCCGGCCAGCTTGGTGCCGTGAATGAACGTGCCATAGGTCATGCCTTCTGCACGGACCGCAGCGTTGATACGCTGAATCCAGATGGCGCGGAAAGCCCGCTTTTTAACTTTACGATCGCGATACGCATATTGACCGGCTTTTTCGACAGCCTGCCGCGCAACGCGGATGGTATTTTTGCGGCGGCCATAATAGCCTTTTGCCTGATCCAGTAATCTTTTATGTTTTGTACGAGTGGTCGTACCCCGTTTTACACGTGCCATTTTCTATATCCTTGAATTCTATGAAGCTATGGGAGCGCGAGCTACTAAAGCCCGTAAGGTGCCCATTTCTTGACTGTCCGCGCATCGGCATCACACAATTTCTTGGTGCCGCGCTGCTGACGGATATATTTGCTGTTATGGCTCATCAAACGGTGGCGTTTGCCGGCTACGCCGTGCTTTACCTTGCCGGTTGCGGTGATTTTGAAGCGTTTCTTCACACCACTTTTGGTCTTCAACTTGGGCATTTTGGTCTCCTTTGAAAAGTTACCGTTACGGACACATGTGGCAGCCCAACACTGGCCAGTGCGTCACATCGGAACGGCGGCAATAGCTAGATTCGCCCAAAATGCAAGAAATAATGCAGTTTCATCGTCGCTTTGTGCAGTTGTTCGTTAAGCAGCGTTACAATTATCGTCAGAGTCAGGGTCTTCGGGCCTGTCCATCGCCTGTAAAGGTCGCCCCAGTGCCTTCGTGCGCTCGCTCGCACCGATCCCGAAGATGGGATGCGGCTGGGCCATATACTGCCGCGGCGTCAGTCCCATGAATCGCTTGAAGTCACGGTTGAAATGCGCCTGGTCATAATAGTTGAGATCGACACACTCGCTCCAGTTTTGGTTTGGGTTCATGAGGGCCTGACCCAATGTGCGAACAAAACGCTGTCTGCGAAGCAGCAATTTCGGAAGAAATCCAAAAACGCGGCTCGAAAATCGGCTCAGTTGCTTGGTATCCATTTGCAGTCGTTCACTCAGCGCGCCAACGCTGTCAATATCAGGATCTGTCAGTGCCAGATGGGCAGCCTCAATCTGCTCCTCTTCCGGATCCGGTGGTGACAGGGCTTCCAGCAACAACCGGTTAAAGACATCGATCATTTCTGCTTCGGTCTCGGCAACCCTGATGGCGTTCCAGATTTTGGCAAAGAGGTCGAACTTGTGCGCCGTTTCAACGTCCACCACTTTGTTGGCCCACCGCGATGCGGGTTGCCCGACAAATTTGTACCAGCCTAGCGGTAGCAGACCAATTGCGGCAATTCGTGATGATTTGCTCGAAATTGGAGCCGCCAAACTGGTCGGCCCGGTCATTGCTGCCAGCGGCGAATCCTGAGGCTTGTGGTCAGGAACTGTCATTTTGACGCTACCGCAGTGGATATAGCGGACACTGGCCCATTGTGGCAGCAGCATGTCCGAGATGTCCGACCCGTCCGGACTCTCAATATCGGTGAAATAATAGGTTGTCAGATAGCGTTGCAGCGGTGGCGGCGGCAGGACGAACCGTGTTTTGCTGACAGGCTCTAGTGGTTGCATGCAATAGCCTCCAGCACGTCATCGACACGCGCCTGATCGCCGATGGCAAGCACATGACCGTCCGAATCCGCATGAAGCGGTTCGCCATTCCAATCACACATCATCCCGCCGGCGCCATCAATAATCGGTGCAAGTGCAGCATAGTCATGAAGCATGAGCCCTGCCTCGCAGACCACATCGACATGGCCGCTGGCAACCAAGCCATAATTGTAGCAATCGCCGCCATAGATAATCTTGCGCGGCGCAACTTTACTCGCAAGATCCATGAAATGATCGGCGTCATGCTCGTCAAACTGATGCGGGGTTGTGGTTGCCAGCACGGCATCCTTCAACTCACGGCAGCGCGCCGATTGAGCCGCAGCTCCATTAAAGGTTGTAGGCCGGCCTACCACTCCGACCCATCGCTCTCGCGCTATCGGCTGGTCAATAATCCCGATAACCGGCCAATCATCCTGCATCAACGCAATAAGTGTTCCGAAAATCGGTCGCCCCGCGATGAAGCTGGTGGTTCCATCAATCGGATCAAGGACCCATTGGCGAGAAGCACCTTCGTTGATCGTGCCATATTCTTCGCCGATAATGCCGTCTTCAGGGCATTCTGTTTCGATAATCTTGCGCATCGCGGCTTCCGCAGCGCGATCAGCTTCGGTTACCGGGGTCGAATCACTCTTTGATTCCTGATCAAATTTCGTACGGAATAAGGGACGAATGGCATCGCCCGCAGCATCGGCCAGCTTTTCAGCAAGAGTGATATCCTTGGGTGTCATATTCCCTTAATTGGCAGCAAAATGGTCCTTTGACCAGCGTCGCTCATTGAAAAACACAGCGCGAATCAAGATAACTCCGGTTTAGCAGGCCGCCAAGCCCAGAGATAAAGGATCAATCCTGTTATTATAAATAGGGCACAGCCAGACAATACCCAGGAATTTGCATACCAATATTCACCCCAGGAAAATTCTCCCGCCATGATCTTTTTCCACCCATTGAAATGCTGCATGGCCGCGACGACCAGCCCGAGGACAGCAAGTACCGATGATGTCCAGCGATTTAGCCAGTGTTGCGGGTTGGCCAAGAGAAGGAGCCCCAATAGTCCGATTACGGTTCTTTGCGCACGGCAATATGGGCAGATATAAACCCAGCCTGCCAACTCGGTGATCCATGCGAAGACCGAAATCGCGATCGCAAGGACCGCAATATGAGTGCGATATTTCATCAATGTTTCTAGATTTGGCACAATGGCTTTCCCTCCCCCTAGGGATTCTTGAAACCGGAATTCAGATCAATCAAACAGGCTCGAAACAGAACTTTCGTCGGCAATACGTTTGATCGCTTCGCCCAACAAAGGCGCGATCGTCAAGTGGCGCACGCGATCCGATTCTTGAACCGCTTCGGTTGCACCAATGGAATCGGTGATCACCAACTCCTTAAGCGCGCTGTCATTCACCCGGGCCACGGCTCCGCCGGAAAGAACGCCGTGGGTACAATAAGCGACAACTTCGGTAGCGCCTTTATCTTTCAGCGCCTGCGCAGCGTTACAAAGCGTTCCGCCGGAATCGACAATATCATCGATCAATATACAAAAACGCCCGGAAACATCGCCGATGATGTTCATGACTTCAGATTCGCCGGCACGTTCACGGCGTTTATCGACAATTGCCAGTGGCGCGTTGTCCAACCGTTTGGCGAGCGCGCGGGCACGAACCACACCGCCAACATCCGGCGACACAACCATCAGCTCATGACCAGCAAAACGGGCCTGAATGTCCGCCGACATTACCGGTGCACCATAAAGATTGTCGGTAGGGATATCGAAAAAACCCTGAATTTGGCCTGCGTGCAGATCAACCGAAAGCACCCGATCAGCGCCCGCTTCAGTGATAAGGTTGGCGACGAGTTTGGCTGAAATAGGTGTTCTCGGGCCCGGTTTCCGGTCTTGTCGTGCATAGCCGAAATAGGGAATCACGGCAGTAATACGCTTCGCAGAGGCACGGCGCAGAGCGTCGATACCGATCAACAATTCCATCAAATTGTCATTGGCCGGGAAGCTGGTCGATTGCATGATGAAGACGTCTTCGCCGCGCACGTTTTCATGGATTTCTACAAAAATCTCATCGTCCGCAAAGCGTTTCACGCTCGCATCGGTCAACTTGATATCCAGATAATCGGCTACGGATTGAGCGAGCGACAGATTGCTGTTGCCGGACATGAGTTTCATTGATTGGCTTCCCCTCGAACAGGCCAGCCATTGCATCAGAATCGCCGACCCTATGTGAATGTTTCGAGGCTCCGTTTAACAGGTGCGCCGCAAATCGAAAGTGCCTTTCGGTTAAATCCAGCCAGATTGTTTCAGTTTGGTGACATAGGCGCGGGAAACCGGAACTTCTAACCCGCCAAATAGCACCAATCGCAGATTCCGTCCTTCGCGCTTTGACGTCACAATGGCGTCGCGCGCCACCCACCAACTGCGATGGACCTGCATTCCCTCCAGCGGTTCCATTTCCCTGATAGCATCACTCAGCCGCATCAACAGCATTTCGGCGCGGTCGGGGCCATGGACGCGGACATAATGATCTTCCACGCCAAGAGCGATGATACTGTCAGGGAAACCCGATAGGCGGTCATGCAATTTTGTCTGCACCGGAGCAATTTTCGCAGAATCAGATACTATTTGGGGCGGTTCCTGCACCCCTTCGCTTTCGGCGCTCGACCCATCCGGCCCAAAGAGCAGCCGCATGAAAAGGAAGATGCCGAAACCGATCACGGCGCATTGCAGATAGAGTATGAGAAAGCGGTCGCCCCAAAAGGAGGGATCGAACCGCATGCCTGACATGGCGAAGCCGATCAGGAAGGTAAGCGGCAAAGCCGCAATCGCCGTTGCCAAAAGCTCGGCGGTCCAAAAAGGCATGGCAATAGTTTCCCGCAGCCATCCAGCGCTAATCGAAACCGGTCTGAAAATCGCATAGCCAATGATGATGAAGCCGACCCAATAGGCAAGGCGCAGGGCCACCGGCATCCCGTAAGTGCCAAACGGACCGAGGAAACCGAAGACCAGCCCGATAAGCGCCATGACCAGCAATTCGACAGCAATCCATCTCACGGACCATTTTCTAACACTGCCGCCCATTTAACCCCCAAACCGCCATCCAACCTGTCCATTGACGCTTCGTGAATGGGCAAATTGCCTGTTTCTGGCGCAATTCACGAATAAGAGACAACCACCGGCGTAAGCAAGCTGGAATTGCACTTTCGGATAGCCAATCTGGTCGGCAACGAATTGAACCAACGGGGAAATCATGGCGAAGCCGAAAAGCGCAGTGCAATCTGAGATACTCAAGAAAAGCGGATATGCTATTCAGAATGTCATTCTGGTAGGCGGCGCAACACTATTGGCCACGTTGGTTTTGATGGCACTATCTTCCCTCTACGGCGGCTTTGCTTACAGCGCCGATGTAGAGATTGCGCAAAAGCGATCGATCAGCCTGCCAGTCATCATTCATCTTGCCACTGTAATCCCGGCCCTTCCGCTAGGCGCTTATATCTTGTGGCGGAAAAAGGGTGATCGGCTCCATATGCATATGGGACGTATCTGGGGGATATTGATGGTAACCACCGCCATTGTCAGCTTCTGGATCGGTCGTCCGGGACAAGGCATTGGTGGAACAGGACTAAGCTTCATCCATATCTTCTCGGTTGTGACGTTGCTTTCGATTCCTTACGGTATCTGGCAAATCCGGCGCGGCAATGTTGTAGAGCATTACCGGGCGATGCAGGGCCCTTATATCGGGCTCTTGGTTGCTGGTCTGTTTGCTTTCATACCCGGCCGGATCATGGGATCGTTGATCTTCTAGTCAATCATTTGGAACAATTCATTTGCCGAGCGCAGCACTGCTTTCTATCAGGGCGGGATGACAGCAAAGCTTACCATCACCCTTGCCCAAACGACCCAGGCGGTTGGCGATTTGCGCGGCAATGCCGACGCGATGATCGCCGTCTATCGGTCAAAACCGGATAGCGACCTGATTGTCTTTCCGGAGCTGCAGCTCATTGGCTATCCGCCCGAAGATCTGGTGCTGAAACCGGCGGTCGTCGAACGTGCGGAAACAGAACTGCAGCGATTGGCCGACGCGACAAAAGATAGCGCGCCAGCCATGTTGGTAGGGTCGATTTTCCGTGACAAGGGCCATCTCTATAACGGCATTGCGCTGCTTGAAAGCGGCCAGATCAAAGAGGTGCGATATAAGGTTGAGCTTCCCAATTACGGCACGTTTGATGAAAAGCGCCTGTTCACATCCGGGCCGCTACCAGAACCCATCGACTTTCGCGGCTGTAAAATTGGCCTGCCCATTTGCGAGGATGTCTGGTTCCCGACCGTCTGTGAACATCTGAAAGCACAGGGCGCGGAAATGCTGATTTCTGTCCATGGCAGCCCCTATGAGATTGAGAAAGATGATCGGCGGCTGGGCCAGGTGGCAACGCAGCGCGTACGGGAAACACAGCTGCCGTTGCTTTTCCTCAACCGGATTGGCGGCCAGGATGAAGTGGTGTTCGATGGAGCGAGCTTCGTCCTCAACGGCGACACCAGTGTAATGCACCAGCTTCCTGACTGGGACGAGGCCATCGTTGATACCTATTGGTCGAATGAGGGTGGGGACTGGACTTGCGCGCCCGGCGAGATTCACAAGCTCGATGATCATCCGGCCGATATTTATAACGCGATGATAGTTGGCTTACGCGACTATGTGAATGCCAACCGCTTTCCTGGCGTCATTCTTGGTCTGTCTGGCGGCATCGATAGCGCCCTGTCTGCGGCAGTGGCGGTTGACGCCTTGGGCGCGGATCGGGTGTGGTGCGTGATGATGCCGTCGCGCTTTACCAGCCAAGAAAGCCTCGACGATGCGGCAAGCTGTGCTCAGATGCTTGGCACGCGGCTCGACACGATTTCAATTGTGCCCGCAGTCGAAGGTTTTGACGCCATGCTCGAAGGTAGTTTTGCCGATGAAGAGGTCGATATTACCGAAGAGAATATCCAGTCACGCATCCGCGGCGTGACGCTGATGGCGATGAGCAACAAATTTGGCCATATGTTGCTGACCACCGGTAACAAGAGCGAGATGAGCGTCGGCTATGCCACCATCTATGGCGATATGGCGGGCGGCTATTCGGTGCTAAAAGACGCCTATAAGCTGACCTGTTTCAAACTGTCGGAATGGCGCAATCGCAACAAGCCATCGCTCGGCATGGGGCCTGATGGGCCTGTCATGCCCGACAACATCATCACCAAACCGCCAAGCGCGGAGCTGCGTGAAGACCAGAAGGACAGCGACAGCCTGCCGGACTATGAAGTTCTCGATCCCCTGCTCCACGGGCTGGTGGAGGAAGAATTATCGGTTTCTGATCTTGTCGAACGCGGCTTTGATCGCGAAACCGTGATACGGATCGAAAAATTGCTCTATATAGCCGAATATAAACGGCGTCAGGCGCCTCCCGGCGTAAAACTGGGCACAAGAAATTTTGGCCGAGACCGGCGCTATCCCATTACCAATGCATTTAGGACGATATGACCATTAAAACCCGCTTTGCACCCTCGCCCACCGGGCATCTTCATGTCGGCAATATCCGCACGGCGCTCCACAACTGGATGTTCGCCAAGAAAAAGGGTGGCGAATTTCTGCTGCGGCTGGATGATACCGACAAGGAACGCTCCAAGGAGGAATATGTCACCGCTATACGCGCTGATCTCGCTTGGCTCGGCATCCATCCCGATAGCGAAGAGCGGCAGTCGGCACGTTTCGACCGCTACGAAGAGCAGTTCGAGACGTTAAAGGCAGCGGGCCGGGTTTATCCCGCCTATGAAACCGCGCAAGAACTGGATCTGAAGCGCAAGGTTCAACTCGGTCGCGGCAAGCCGCCGACATATGATCGGGGAGCCCTGGAACTAACCGATGCGGAAATTGCAGCCTTTGAAGCAGAAGGCCGAAAGGCACATTGGCGCTTCAAGTTGGATCACGACATATCGATTGAGTGGACCGACCTGATCCGCGGCGACCAGCATTTTGATCCGGCCTTGCTGTCCGATCCGGTCATCCGCCGTGAAGATGGCAGTTGGCTTTATATGCTGCCATCGACCATCGATGATATGGATATGGGCATCACCCATGTCGTGCGCGGCGAGGATCATGTCGCCAATACCGCGGTCCAGATTCAGATGTTTCAGGCCTTTGGCGCTAACACACCGGAATTTGCCCATGAGGCATTGCTGGTGGGGACAGAGGGCAAGCTTTCCAAGCGCTTGGGGTCCTTGGGCGTAGGCGGTTTTCGCGAGCGCAACATTGAACCGCAATCGATTGTCGCGTTACTTGCCCGTATCGGCACCAGCGACCCGGTGGAGCCAATTGCAGACGTTATGACGTTGGTGGAAACTTTTGATTTTTCACGCTTTGGACGGGCGCCAGCGCGCTTTGATGACGAAGAATTGACCCAGCTGAACCAGAAGATAGTGCACCTGCTGGACTATGAAGATGTGCAGGATCGGCTGCCTGATGCAATGTCTGCGGCGGCTTGGGACGTCGTCCGGCCCAATCTGCATGATATGGGTGAAATCGATGCCTGGTGGCAGGTGGTGACGGGCCCGGTAGCCGCTCCCGACTTGTCGGCCGAAGATCAGGACTTCCTGGATCAGGCCCGAACAACCCTGGAGGGCTTGTCCTGGTCAGAGACGATCTGGAAAGACTGGACCGGAGCATTGAAGGAAGGCACCGGCCGCAAAGGCAAGTCATTGTTCATGCCGCTGCGTCAGGCGCTGACCGGATTGGATCACGGACCGGACATGGGCGCATTGCTTCCGCTCATTGGCCGAGAATCTGCCCTCGCACGGCTGCAAAACATCTTTTCATAGCCGCCGATTTCCCTACCCTACACCGCTTTGGCGAGCCATGTCCTTGATTTTAAATATGTAATAGTATAACATCACATATGACGGTGCGGGATATAGCGCCAATAAATGGGGCAGCTGCACTGTCATCCGAGGAGATGGATGAAAGGACAGACTTATGAGCTTCACATCAACTTACGCGCATAAACCACCCAATTATAAAGGCATTGGACTGGCCGTGGGGGTTCACGCTTTGCTTTTTGCCGGCGCTATGGCTTTGCCTGCGATAACCGCAGAGATACCATTTGAGGGCGTGATTACGGCCTATCCGATCGAGGTTGATAAAGAGCCGCCGACACCTGCCACCAAGATTGAGGAGCCGATTGTCGCGACCAATCCACCGCCAAAGTCGGTCACGGCTGTTACACCCATAGTGAATCCACCGGTGTTCAATGATCCGCCCGCGATAACGTTTGCCGGTATCGAAGATGGCATAGACATCGGTAGTTTAGGGGATCGGATTACGACTCCAATAGCTCCAATCGAGATCATTCCGGAACCGGTCATTGCAGATGCGAAATTGAATAACCGCTTTAGCGCTCAGTTTCAGCCGCCCTATCCATCCGGATTGCTGCGAATGGGCGAGGAAGGAATGATCACTGTACGCGTTCTCGTCGGAACCGATGGTCGGGCCAAGCAGATTGAACTGGTTGATAGTCCGCACGAAGGCTTTTGGACCGCAACCAAACGGCATGCCCTGAAAAAATGGCGTTTCGAACCGGCGACGAAGGATGGTGCGCCTTTTGAAAGTTGGATGACCCTGAAAGTCCGGTTCCAGATTAACAGCTGAGCCTGAAAATGCGAAGTCCAGCCCCGATGATACAGAATATGCCGCAACGGGGCTGGTCATCCGCGTTTTTGCACCCTATTTAACAATAATGAAGATGCTAAAAGATGTTTCCGTCGGCGGCGGTTTAAAGGACTTGATTACTCTTTTGCGCCGGAGTCCAAAGGAACAGGCGATGCCGGCCTTTCTGGCCTTTCTCTGTTCCGGTTTCATCTTCTTCCTGTTTATCATCGACCCGAAGGTCAATACGGACGTCTATGTTCCACAAGAAGTTATCTATGTCGAAAACTGGACACTTGACCGCACGGACGAAGATATCATGAAAGACCGCTGGGCCGTACAATGCCTGAAAGACAAGCAGGAAACGAAACGCAGAGAAGCGATGAAATCGTTGGGCCGAATCTCGGGCATGGATGTTGACGCGATTGAACGCGAAGCAAAAGCGGACCGATTGGCGCGCGGCGAAGTGGAAGTGGAACGGCCAGCCGGCCTGACATGCTGATGGCTCAGAGTGACGCACGCTATATGGCGGCGGCGATCGCCTTGTCGGAACGCGGACGCGGCCGAACCGGTGATAATCCCAACGTTGGCTGCATCATCGTCAAGAACAATATTATAGTCGGCCGCGGCTGGACGCAGCCAGGGGGGCGGCCGCATGCTGAAGCGATGGCTCTGGCACAAGCGGGCAAGGCCGCCAAGGGGGCCGACATCTACGTCACGATGGAACCATGTGCGCATGAAAGCAAACGCGGGCCGACTTGCGCCAATCTTGTAAAGGAAGCAGCGCCTGCGCGCGTCATCGTCGCAACCCTGGATATTGACGAACGCACTCGGCGGCAAGGGATCGATCGCTTGGGTGATGCGGGTATTTCCGTATCTGTCGGTCTGTTGGAACAGCAGGCGCACCGCGCAATGGCTGGATTTTTTGCGCGCATGGAAAAAGGCCGTCCGCATGTCACGCTGAAACTCGCCTTGTCCTTGGACGGATGTATCGCCATGGCCGACGGTACCAGCAAATGGATCACCAGCGACCGCGCGCGCGCGCATGCCCATCTCGAAAGGGCACGGTGTGATGCCATATTGGTTGGGGCCGGTACGGTAGCGGCCGACAATCCTGGACTGGATGTCCGTCTTGCCGGATTGGAAGGTCGCTCACCCCAACCGGTGGTTCTCGGCAAAGCGGAGGTCGGAGATCACTGGACCGAAATTTCCGAACCCCAGGCTATTGCGGAGTTGGATCAAGCAAACTGGCTGCTGGTCGAGGGGGGTGCTACTACCGCTGCCTCTTTCCTGCAAGCCGATCTGGTCGATCGCTTACTGCTTTATCGGGCACCGATCATCATTGGCGGCGGTTTACAAGGCATTGGCGATATTGGCATTGGCAGTCTTGACGTCGCTCACGGTCAATGGACCCGGCTGGATCGCCGCGATTTGGGCAACGATGTGCTTGAGATATATGAACGGGCCGCCTAAGTTCGCGGCCTGGATTTTATAAAGGCTTCCCATGTTTACAGGCATAGTTTCCGATATCGGTACAATAACCAAGGTTGAGGAGCGCGGCGATCTGCGGCTGGTGATATCCTGTCACTATGACATGAGTAGCGTTGACATTGGTGCATCCATAGCCTGCTCTGGCGCTTGTTTAACGGTTGTTGACAAAGGGTCAGACTGGTTTGCAGTGGATATCTCAGCTGAAAGCATATCCAAAACCGCGAAATCCATGTGGTCACAAGGCGGCAAGCTCAATCTTGAGCGGGCCTTGAAAGTCGGCGATGAACTTGGCGGTCATATTGTCACAGGCCACGTCGATGCAGTGGGCGACATAGTGTCGGTGGAAACAGAGGGCGATTCGCATCCGGTCCACATCCACGCCCCCGCCGACATTGCGCCCTATCTGGCACCAAAAGGTTCCATCACCGTCGATGGCATTTCACTCACCGTCAACACTGTCGATGATCAGCCGGATGGCAGTACGATTTTCGGCCTGAACATTATTCCGCACACCGCGAGCGTCACGACTTTCGCAGATTTGAAAGCCGGTGATCAGGTCAATCTGGAGATTGATATACTGGCGCGCTATCTCTCACGCATGGAGAAATTGCGCGCCGTTACGGCTTAGATTCGCCTTAGAACGGCAGCCATCTCTGCTTTTTGCTGAACTTCATATAGCCAACATTTGCGCCTAGCCGCAAACCTGCACCCAGTCTCACCGGGATCAGGACCTTGTCGCCGCTGCGCAAATAGCTCACATGGAAACCGCCAACAAAATAGGCCGCGCCCTCCCCCGCAGGAAAGCGCTGATAAAGATCTTCAGTGTCGTAGAGATTATAAACTAGGACAAAACTGTTCGCCGCGTTGCCACCAACATCAAAACCGATAGATGGTCCGGTCCAGTAGACGGGTCGTTCACCCTCAATCTTGTGGTGCAACTTGCCGGAGCCGTAACGCAGACCTACCACGAAAGCGCCAGATGCTTCACGCCCCGCAATATAGGCATTGGGCCGACCCTGTTTCTTCAAGATGTCTTCAATAACTCCGGCAAGGCCCTTGGCGCCTTTGCCGAATACGCCCTCAGCCGCGCCGATAAGGTCATCGTCCTGATAAGTGGTCGCTTCGTCAACATTCGCGATAACATTCCCGTTTTCGTCGTAGCCATTTTGGTCATAGCTGTTCTCGTTGACGGCATCGTCATAGCCTGTGCCATCATCAACCTGACCGGGTTGGGCGATGTCGCTGTTAATATCGCCGCTGACGGTAGTATTTTGCTCTGGCTCAGGCGTTTCAAAATTTCCATCATAGTCAGGAGTATCGAGATCAGCATCAATCGCGTCATTCGGATCAATCGTCTGTACCTGCGCAAATGCAGGCGACATGGCTGGTGTGCATGCCAATGCGGCGACGGCGAACAGGCCAAGCAATCTCGAACCGAGACTCTCGCGGATATTTTTTTTCACAAACATTTCCTTTGGGCACGACTTAGACATGGGTAAACTCCTTCCCATACCAGCCGCTTTCGACTTTGGCGTTTCGTGATGACTACGCAATGAACGGACGACGACCCGAGTCGATTTTACGACCTGTTGAGTGTTCGAACCCGCGTTTGGCTTCAAACATGGCCGGATTGCGCTAAACAGACCAGGTTCCGCATGGTTTTTGTCCACTAAGCCAAATTGACAGCTTCAGCAGGCACTTTACCCATTGCAGCCACTGCGATGCCCCGTTATAGCGCATGGCCTTGGCCAAGCCAGTCGTGCGGACACGTGGGTGAGCGGCTGAAACCACCTCCCTGCTAAGGAGGCAAGGGCCTCACGGTCCTTCGAGGGTTCGAATCCCTCCGTGTCCGCCATCTATTAACATGACTAGCACCAATAGCCCTGATCGCATTTAGGTCATTGATGCCCTCCACAGAAGACCTTATAGCGACCTCTCACAGCACCAAATTTTTGTCATTTTGATTACAGACAAGAACGGAGCGCAATACTTGAAGCGTGGTTGAGACTGAGATGGGATATGGCTTGAAAACAGTAAAATTGAACAAGCTAACAGCCAAATGGCTGTCGGCTTTCCCGGCAGCAGTATCCTCCGCCAACGCTAGATTTTATGCGTTTACGTTATTCATCGTTTGTATTTTTCTGATGGGTGGCGGATCGCGAGATGACATCCAATCGCTCTTGTTGCTGAGGCCATTGTCTATTATTTTCGTGGCATATGCTTTCTCGGTTTCGAGCCATAGGCGTTGGACTGGAAACCTGCTCCCGGTCTTTATGCTAGCTACCTTAGCCATACTTATGATGCTGCAACTTGCACCATTACCGCCTTCGGTTTGGTCAGAATTGCCACAAAGGCAGATTTACTTTGATATCGCAACGCTAGCAGGGATGGAGCAGCCGTGGCGTCCGCTCACACTTTCGCCTTCAAAAACACTCAATAGCTTGTTCTCACTGTCTGTCCCCCTAGCCGCGATGCTGCTATTCATGAATTTGGAGAGGCCCGACCAACGGCGAGCACTTGTAGTCATATTATTACTGGCATATTTTAGCGCCATTTTGGCGATGCTGCAGTTAGGCGGCTCTTCAAGTGGCCCATTGTATTTCTACCAAATTACCAACAACGGACAAGCTGTTGGCCTGTTTGCCAATCGAAATCATCAGGCTGTCTTGCTGGCATGCGCAATAGTTATCGCAGCCTGGTATGCCGGAACAATAAAGCGGTCTGAGAAATCTGCCACAATTAAAGTCAGCGCGGCAATCGCATCAATATTTGTGCTGTTGCCACTAATTTTTATTACCGGTTCTCGCGCCGGACTTGTACTGGCACTGCCCGCCTTTATTTTTGCCTTGCTATTCGTTTACAATGGCAAATTTTTTTCGGATGCGCCCAAAAAAAATACCAAACGAGTGAGAAAGTCAAAGTTCAAATTCTGGCAGAGATTTTCTATCAAAAATTTGATTGCGGGGGCGTTCATATTGACGCTTGTATCGATAGTGGGCGCCGCTTTTTATGCATCAAGAACTGCTGCATTTGATCGTCTTACAAGTGGTGATGCACAGGCAGAACTGAGGCTTGATCTTCTACCGACGCTGCTAACAATGGTTCAAGAATATATGCCGTGGGGTACCGGCTTTGGGTCTTTTGAACATGTCTATAAGATTTTTGAACCACTTGACCTGCTCAAAGCAGAGTATCTGAATCAAGCTCATAGCGATTGGTTGCAAATTTTGATCGAGGGCGGGTTGCCGGTAGTAGTTCTAATTGTTGTATTTCTGGGGTGGCTGCTTGCCCGAAGTCGGCGAGTGTTTGATAGTTCAATTACAAAAAGCAGACGTAGTCGCATATTCCTCTCGGTCACTATAATTGGGTTTCTTGTCGCAGCGAGCATCGGTGACTACCCTCTCAGGGTACCATCCATGATGGCTGTTCTAGCGGTTTTTCTTTGTGTATTTTCTGAAGCGACGGCTCGGTCTAACCGTTAGGAGAAGGCAATTTCGATTGAACGAAAGCCCAATACGGTCGAGATGAGCGACAGACCAAATCGGATGGTTTACGTCACCGGATCACTCGTCTATCAACCGGTTCGAAAAAAATGGAAACTCGTATTTATGTTGATTCGCCTCCCCCTGCTTTTGTTACCCGTGCTGCTTGCATCATGTGCGGGCTCTTCAGTTGTAGGCTCCAGTCCCAATGTGACACTTGTTTCTTCGGACGATTTGCCGGAACCATCACGAGCAGACTTGCTGGCAACGAACAGACCCTATTTGATTGGGCCATTTGACAAACTCAACATCGATGTTTTCGGGATTGAAGATTTAAATAAGAAAGTCCAGATCGATGCTAGTGGCCGTTTGTCCTTTCCACTGGTTGGCGTAATTGAGGCTGCGGGCTCGACACCTGACGAACTCGCAAATGAGATTGAAAAAAGGCTTCGCGGTCGTTATGTTCGGGATCCTCAGGTGACGGTCAATCTGGACGAAACGGTTAGTCAGGTCATCACCGTTGACGGACAAGTTGATAAGCCTGGCCTCTATCCTGTAATTGGAAGAATGACCTTGATGCGTGCCGTTGCAACTGCGGGCGGCACAACAGAATTTGCTAAACTTAACGATGTCGTTATTTTTCGTAATGCTGATGGCCAACAAATGGCTGGCCTATACAACCTTAAGGATATCCGCCGCGGCAACTATTCAGATCCAGAGGTTTTTGCAAACGATGTCGTTATTGTTGGCGATTCCCAAGCAAGAAGAATATTCAAAGACTTTTTACAGGCCTCGCCGCTGCTAACTACACCCCTGATCATTTTATTCCAAAACTGAAACAGATAATCTTGTCAGCGTTAAATTTAGGTAGTACTTTTTGAATGACCATTTTTGAAGAAAACAATGAGCGAGAGCGGGATAAAAAACGGTTGTACGAGGGCGCTGCTCAAGAAAACCCGGTTCTGTTACAATACTGGCAGGCCATACTCCGCCACAAAATCGCTATTATAGTAATCATTATTACGGCAGTTATTTTATCCGTAATCACGACGCTGCTTATGACGCCTCACTACACAGCAACGTCCCGGATTGAAATCAACCGAACGCAAGACAAGGTAACAAACGTCGAAGGCGTAAAAAATGATGATGTTGGTCAGAATCTAGAATTCTACCAGACCCAATATTCTCTTCTCGAAGCTCATTCGCTGGCAGAGCGGGTGGTAAGACAGAAAAATCTGGCCTCGCAGGAATCATTTTTCGATTTATTTGGTGTTGATGCGGACAACAGCGGTTTAATTGCCTCGAATACAAATAGAATGAGTGCCGCCGAGAGAAACAAGAGGCAAAATCTTGCTGCCCAAATCCTGCTAGAAAACGTTTCCATCTCTCCCATCCGTGGCTCCAGCCTGATTGATGTCAGCTTCAATAGCCCTGACCCGCAATTTTCTAGTGAAATTGCCAATACGTGGGTCAGTGAATTTATTGAGTCCAATCTTGATCGGCGATATGATTCAACTTCCGATGCAAGAGAGTTTCTTTTGGAGCGACTGGCTCAACTTCGCCAAAGTCTTGAAGAATCAGAACGAAAACTGGTTCTATATGCCGACAACAATGAAATCGTGACTCTTTCTTCCAAGCAGGACAGTGCTGGCAGAACGATAAGCAATCAGACATTGGCATCCGCGAATTTGGAAGCATTGAACACTTCGCTGGCTAAGGCGACTGCTGAAAGAATAGCCGCGGCGAGTGAAGTTCAGTCCAACGGAACTGACAAAAACTCTTTGGCAAATCTCGCTCTTCATGGAATTCGAGAACAGCGAGCTTTAGCAGCTGCAGAATATGCCAAGTTACTTGTTCAGTTTGAACCTGAATACCCGGCAGCGAAAGCATTGGCGTCACAAATTGCCGACCTTGACGCCAGTATTGCCCGCGAAGATGCACGATCTCGGTCAGGCACGATTGCTCGCTATCGCGAAGCGTTGAAAAGTGAACAAGACCTACAGCGAAAAGTGGAACTTTTGAAAGCAGAGTTTAGCGGTGAGCGGCGGACCTCCATCCAGTATAATATTTACCAGCGTGAAGTGGATACCAATCGTCAGCTGTACGACGGATTGTTGCAGAGATATAAAGAAATTGGCGTTGCTGGAGTAGGTAGTAACAACATTTCGGTAGTTGATCGCGCGCGCGCGCCCGAGAGGCCGTCAAGCCCGAATGTGATTCTGAACCTGCTGTTTGGCATTCTGGCCGGCCTACTGGTTGCCCTGGGATATGTTTTCGTATCAGAGCAAGTCGACCAATCTATCAAGGACCCCTCGGAATTGAAAAACAAACTGGGCATCGCGGTTCTTGGGTCGATACCCGACTTGAACAAAGAAGATATCATTACATCCCTGCAAGACAAGAAATCTCAAGCCTGGGAAGCCTATCTTTCGATAAGAACCAGTTTGTCCTTTTTGACTGATCATGGCGTTCCCCGGTCCTTTCTGATGACAAGTACCCGTCCAAACGAAGGAAAAAGTACGTCCGCTTTCGCTCTTTCTTCTGTTTTAGCAAGTGCGGGTAAAAGAGTGTTGCTTGTAGATGGCGATATGCGAAATCCATCACTTCATCGGATGTTAGGTATCGAAAATGTAGCCGGGCTCAGCAACTACCTGTCTGGTTCGAATGACATGAAGAATATGATCCAGAATACAGCGATAGAGAATTTCCACGCCATGACGGCTGGTCCGATACCCCCCAATGCAGCGGAACTTTTGAGCAGTGAGCGTATGTCGGACTTGGTGGTGCTACTCGGGAAAGAATTTGACCATATCATCGTGGATGCTCCTCCGGTGTTGGGGCTTGCAGACATACCCTTGCTCAGCAATTCGGTTGAAGGTGTTATTTACACTGTTGAAGCGAATGGTGTGAAAATGAAGGGTATTGAGTCTGGGTTACAACGTGTACGATCTTCGAAGGCACATATATTTGGAGCAATCGTGACAAAAGTTTCGACGCAGCAGTCAGGTTATGGATATGGCTATGACTATCAATATAGCTATGGAGCCAAAGTGGAAGCATAAATGCCAAAGCGAGACCCATCTCGGCACGCTCCCCATTCACGCAAAGTCTCGGCTTTGCTGGGTATTTGGACAATCGCGATCGTGCTGGCCTTCGTCTCCATAATGATATCTCTAGGTGGTATTACCAAGAAAAAGGCACCAGAACTTGCTACATCCGTTTGGCCGATAAATGGCTTCGCATTGCAATCTTCTGCGGGAAGAAGCGTTCGAGAAGCGATTATTAACAATAAGAACAGCTTTCCCGATTCAATCAATGCCTCCACAACAGAAATTGCCGAGCGCGCTTTCGCTCATGAACCAAATGCCTCTAGCGCAGTAACAGTTATGGCGCTGGGCGCTCAGGAGCAAAGCAGGCGACGTTTGATGGAGCAAAGCGTCGAGCTTTCAAGGCGAGACAGTCTGACAAGCGCTTGGATGATCTTTGACAATGGAAAGCGCGATGATCTGGATGGTGTGCTTAAGTATTATGATATCTCCATGCGGACGAGCGGTATCGCTTCATCGACTTTTCTGCCGGTAGTTGCCAAAGTGTTAGCGGATGATCGTTTTATCGATCCCCTGGCAAAACTACTCGCCAAAAATCCTCCTTGGGCAAGGCGATTCTGGGAAATAATTATCTATGAGAAACCGTCTTTAAGCAACGCTGCGACACTGCGCTTGGAACTAATTGACGAGAAAAAAATCCCGGCAAATGTCTATGCGGACAATGCATTAATTCAAAATCTGGTTGCAGCCGGGTTATTTGATGAGGCGCTGCAGCTATATCATAGGTTGACGGGACGGAAAGCCACTGGGGGATCATTTGTTCGCGGCGGTAACTTCGAACAAGCTTCGACTTATCCACCGTTGGATTGGCAGGTTGTGTCCAACGGTGATTTCGGCTCAGATATAGATAGCACAAACGGCACCATGAACGTCAGTGCCATTGGCAGCGCAGGCGGCATCTTCGCGCGCCAGCTTATAAAGCTTCCCGCAGGAGATTTTATTTTTAGTGCCACTCTTAATTCTGCGCCAGAAGGTATAGGCATATTGATCGCGGAGTTAAAATGTGCCCAAGCCATCACACCCAGATTCAAGCCGGTAAAAATCCCATTACGTGCAGGAAAAAATGTTAGGATGGTGGAAGGTATTCGAAGCAATTGTTCCTATTACTGGCTGGATATTTCCGGACGCGCAAACGAAGGCTCTGACGGTTTTGATGCGACAATTACTAATATATCATTTGTCAGTGAATAAATGGCAAGCGTTATGAAGCGAATTTTTGATATATGTGTAAGCATATTTCTTATGCTGCTTTTAGCACCACTTATTTTGATTATTGCAATACTTATATTGATGGTGATGGGAAAACCGGTTCTGTTCACCCAAAAGCGCCCGGGTATTAAAGGCTCTCCATTCATGATGGTGAAATTTCGAACCATGCGCAATGCTGTTGATAAAAAGGGAGATCCATTGCCTGATTCCAAAAGACTCACAAAATTTGGAATTTTTTTGCGCAATACAAGCTTGGATGAACTTCCTGGGCTCTGGAACGTTTTGAATGGGGACATGAGTATGGTCGGCCCAAGACCATTGCTTATGCAATATATGCCTTTGTACAATCAAGAGCAGCTTCGCCGTCATGAAGTAAAGCCGGGCATTACCGGGTGGGCACAGATTAATGGTCGTAATGCGATCAGTTGGGAACAAAAATTTAAATATGATGTCTGGTATGTGGACAATCAGTCATTTTGGCTGGATGTTAAGATATTGTTTCTTACGCTTGGGAAGACGATTGCACGCAAAGGCATAAATGCTGCCGATGACGCAACCATGCCCATATTTACAGGCTCCAAAAGCTAATGGTATCAACATCCTATGGCATTTACGGCGCTTCTGGATGTGGTCGGGGTGTTATGCCCTTGTTGGGCTCAAGCACACAGGAATTTGATGGTGAAAGGCTTTTTATCGACGATGGGTGTGCCTTAGAATCAGTGAACGATTTCCCAGTCCTTACTTATCACGACTTTCTCGATCGGCCGTCAATCAGCAAATTTGTGACAATAGCCATCGCAGATGGGCAGGTTAGAAGAAGGTTAGCCGAACGATGTGCAAAGGACGGTCTGCGTTTTCATTCGGTAGTCGCACGCGAGCACGTTAGAATGGCCGATTGTGAAGTCAAAGAGGGCGCCATTTTCTCGCCCTATACAACGTTGACTAGCAACATACGAATAGGGCGGCATTTTCACTGCAATCTTTATAGTTATGTCGAGCATGACTGTATCATCGGAGATTATGTTACGTTTGCCCCCGGAGTGAAATGCAATGGAAACGTCCACATTGGCGACCAGGCATATATTGGTGCCGGTGCCGTCCTGAAGCAGGGTACGCCTGAAAAGCCCCTGATCATTGGTCCTAGGGCGGTCGTTGGGATGGGGGCGGTAGTTACCAAAGATGTGCCGGCGGACGCTGTTGTTGCAGGAAATCCGGCGCGCTTGTTGAAAGAAAACTAGCGCTATTGCCAGATATGAAAAGCAATCGAAAACACCGGCGAGGCGTTCTGAAAGCGATAATCACTGCGATGTCGTCGATGGCATTGGTCCAAAAGACAAGCGCACGACAAAACGAGCAAATCGCCCGGAATAAAGATGATGAGGAACTTCCGAAGCGAAGTTCTACCTCCGCGCGGCAAAGCGATGGAGCAACTCCATTTATACAGTCTGGGACTGGCGCGCGGGCACGAAGCTCAGATTTAAAGCTGAGGGAGGCGCCGGTCTCGCTTGAAGATTTTGGTGGCGGAATAAATGTTGAGGACAATACGCCAGCAATAATCGCAGCGCTAAAGACCAATCGACCTTTACATCTTGTTTGCCCTGTACCTTTTGTGCGAGCCACATATCGCTTTGCCAAGACCGTTGATTTTGGCACCCTTTTTCAAAAAGATACTACCAGGGTACCAGTGGTGATCATTACCGGCGAAGGTAAAGATAAGACTGTATTGCAGTATACTGGCCCAGGTATCGGATTAATAGGCGGCGCGAACGCGCCCGTTTCAGGCGGCTACACACAGTCACTGATTATGCATAATCTTTCATACATTGGTACGGGGCGCGTACCCGACGAAGTGATCCCATCTATTCCCTTGAGCTACTTTCGGTTTAAAACGGAGGCAAACGTCTTTGCAGGAAGCGACTCAAGCCAGACCGGCATTTACTGGGAGTTTGATGCAGCTTCAACCATCAGTAATTGCGAGATTGCTCGCTTTGGGGTGGGGATCAAAACCAGGTTGGGTTACGGAGCAACGATAAGAAGCAACCATTTTCGTTACAACAACATCGCCATTGAGCTTACGCAAGCCGTCACAACCATTACCGTGGTGGACAACGTTATTGAGCGAAACGGTATCGGCATCGCACTATATCAATCTTCGCTATGCTCGTTTCGGGGTAACGCAATACAGGGAAACTACGGCGGTTGTGATGTCTATTCTTTTATCTGGAACAAAGGACACAAGTTCGATTCAAACTATTTTGAGGCTTCTTCCAGGGTCGTTGTTCAGGACGGTGGCAATTCCAATTCGTCGTTGGTCAATACAGCTTTTGAATTTATAAATAATATCGGGCTGAAAGTTGAACTGAAAGAGTTCGCTGAAAATTGGTCCTTTCGTCGCAACTTAATGGGGGATGTCAATACCACCAGTTCGGCTCCTGCCTTTTATTGCACAGATAATAACATCAGAGGGATTGTTGTCGAAGACAATCTCGAAAATCACGACGCTCGACTCAGATTCACTAACTACACCGGCGCAGGTGTTAAGAATCTGATAGTGCGGGATTCTCCGATAACCATAAGAACGAAATACAATATGGAAAAAATGGAAATCGGTGACAGCTCTCTCCACAAGTTGGTTGTTCCAGGTTCGAAGTCCGGTGATGCGGTCAGCGTTTCTTTCAACAAGCCGATCAACGCGGTTCAGTTGCATGGCTGGGTAACAGAAAGCGAAACTGTATCAGTCGTATTTTACAATCCGCCTTATGGCCAATTCACCAATTCAGTTGCGGGGGAACTAACAGTCGAGGTTTTTCCTAAACTATGATATCTACGATGGAAGATATAATGGCCCGCAGAAAGTCATATCGGGCCTAAGCCGAAGCTCTCTCCATTACCTGTTCTATCGCATTGCAATAGGCATCTAGATCCTTGTCCGTAATAGTCGGATGAGTCAGAAACATTAAACTGGTTTCGCCCAACTCTCTGGCCACTGGAAGCCGTCTTGATGGACGGAAGCCGGTATCGTCGAACGCTTTCTCCATATATACTTCGGAACAACTGCCTTGGAATGCAGGAAAACCAATTTCATTTATCTCGGCTACAATCCTATCGCGATGCCAGCCGCTTTTTAGACCTTGGGGTTTAACGTAGGCGTAGAGACGGTAATAGGCATGCGTAGCGTTATGATCTGGTTTCGGAACTCTTACCGCATCTGAAAAATGTTCGAGTTTTTGAGAAATCGCGCGTGCTATTAGATTCCGCCTTTTGATCCAATCCTCTAGACGCTCAATTTGTATCCTGCCAATGGCAGCTTGTACTTCAAGCATCCGCCAATTTGTACCAAAGCTCTCATGAAGCCAACGAAAGCCAGGTTGATGCTCTCGATTATATACAGCATCCCAACTTTTGCCGTGGTCTTTGTAGGACCACATTTTTGACCACAGATTCTCACTATTGGTTGTGACCATGCCGCCTTCCCCACCCGTTGACATGATCTTATCCTGGCAAAAGGACCAAGCTCCTATATCACCCATGGAACCAACCATTTTATCGCCTATTTTGGCCCCATGGGCTTGAGCGCAATCCTCAATAACATAAAGCCTGTGAGCCTTGGCTAGAGCTGTTATTCCAGCCATGTCGCAGGGCCAACCCGCCAAATGCACGGGAATAATGGCTTTGGTCTTTTTACTGATAACTGCTTCAATGGTCGTCGGATCAATATTGCCGCTATCACGATTGACGTCCGCAAAAACTGGGGCCGCTCCTGCATTTACGACAGATGAAACAGAGGCAATGAAAGTTCTCGGGGTAACAATAACCTCATCGCCAGGCCCAATCCCCAGTGCCTTGAGAGCTAGATCAAGGGCGAGCGTCCCGTTTGCCAAAGCCACAGCTTGGTTGACCCCGCATAATTTTGCAAACTCAGTCTCAAACCTCCGCCCTTCCTGCCCAGTCCAGTAATTGACTTTGCCAGACTCAATAACACGGCTAACGGACTCAATCTCTCGCCCTGAAAAGAACGGCCAGACACCAGCTAATTTGGTAATGATATCAGATCCTTTGGATTACTCGTTGGAAGCCCGTATTCCTATAATACTGGCTGTTATTACTCTAAATACAGTTATTTTTTCACTTTTCCATCCAGAAAGGTTGGTTCAGGGGTCCCCTTCTATCGGAAAATTCAATAAAGTGGAATGGAGCTCTGCTGAGCTATTGAATGTTGAATCTTATATGCTATTTAGGCGTCTTTCACACTCAGAGCTTTATCGATCAATTCGCTCTTTTCCCGTTGCAGGTTTGACAAAATCATGAACAGTTTATGCGCGTACTAAGTGTATTTGGCACACGACCTGAAGCCATAAAAATGGCACCTGTGGTGAAAGCAATAGCGGAAGCCCCTGAATTGAAAAGCATGGTATGTGTGACGGGACAGCATGCTGAAATGCTCAAGCAGGTTAATGACCTTTTTGAAATAGTACCCGACATAGATCTGAAGATAATGAGGGCAGGACAAGGACTGACCCACATTACAACGACGGTCTTGGAAAAAATGGAAGAGGTCATCACAGAATTTCAACCGGATTTTGTTCTGGTGCATGGAGACACTACGACATCAACCGCTACAGCTCTTGCTGCCTTCTACGCTGGCATCCAAATTGGCCATGTCGAGGCGGGATTGCGAACATATAATCTGCAATCTCCGTGGCCTGAAGAAGCGAACCGTCAAATCACCGGCCGACTTGCAAACATACATTTCGCTCCAACAGAAACTGCGGCCGAAAATCTGTTGAGAGAAGGCGCACCTGCTTCTTCGATCGAAGTCACCGGCAACACAGTCATTGATGCGTTAAAACTTGTTGTTTCCAAGCTTGATAAGGATGAAGAACTTCGCGCAAGCATGAAAGACAATTTCACCACCTTGCGCGAAGATTCTCGTTTGATCTTGGTGACGGGTCACAGGCGCGAAAGCTTTGGCGGTGGCTTTGAACGTATTTGTGCTGCTCTGGTCGAGATAGCGGAAGAGTTTCCAGATGTTGATATTGTTTATCCTGTGCACTTGAACCCGGAAGTCCAACGGCCGGTTGAAAGGTTCTTGTCTGGAATATCGAATATCCACCTTGTCGAGCCGCAGGGATATTTGCCCTTCGTCTATCTCATGAATCGCTGTGACCTGATAGTGACCGATTCCGGCGGAGTGCAGGAAGAGGCACCGTCGTTAGGCAAGCCTGTGCTGGTCATGCGCGACACAACTGAAAGAATGGAGGCAGTGGATGCTGGCACCGTCAAACTCGTTGGAACCGATGTGCAAAAGATCGTGGATAACGTTCGGCTATTGCTGACAGATCAAACCGCCTATGCAAAAATGAGTGGCAGTCATAATCCATACGGGGACGGTAATGCTTGTGGCCGGATAGTTCGAAGGTTAGTTGAGCACTCGTCCGCGAAGCGCCAATAAAGAAAGCCACAGAGCAGTCGATCATGAAATTCAAAAAAATCTGCGTAGTAGGCCTGGGTTATATTGGGCTGCCAACTGCAACTATTATTGCATCGCGAAAACACCATGTTGTGGGTCTGGACGTTAACCCAAAAGCGGTTGAAAGCATAAATAATGGCCAAAGCCATATTGTGGAACCGGAATTGGACGAAATGCTCCACGCTGCTGTTAGTGATGGCTATCTTACAGCGGTCAGCGCGGCGAAACCGGCGGACGCCTTTTTGATAGCAGTTCCGACGCCATTCAAAAATGATCATGAGCCCGACATCAGCTACATCGAGGCCGCCGTTAAGGCAATTGCCCCAGTGTTGCAGCCTGGAAACTTAGTGGTTCTCGAGTCAACATCACCTGTCGGCACGACGCAAAAAATCTCGGAATGGTTAGCTGACGAACGACCCGATATGACCTTCCCGCACATCTATGGGAGTAACTCAGACATTCGGATTTCTCATTGTCCGGAGCGAGTATTGCCAGGAAAGATATTGAGGGAACTTGTTTCCAATGATCGTGTAATCGGCGGCCTTACACCTCAATGTTCAGAGCTTTCAAAAGAGCTTTATGAAATATTCGTGGAGGGGAACTTTGTTTGTACGGATGCGCGCACCGCAGAAATGTGCAAGTTGGCGGAGAACAGTTTCAGAGATGTCAATATTGCTTTTGCCAATGAACTGTCACTGATCTGTGACAAGCTGGGTATTGAAGTCTGGGAATTGATAGAGCTGGCGAATCTGCACCCCAGAGTTAATATATTGCAGCCGGGCCCAGGCGTAGGGGGGCACTGTATTGCCGTTGATCCATGGTTCATTATCCATTCCGCCCCAGAAGAAGCCAGATTAATAAAACAGGCCAGGCTGGTTAACGACGGCAAGCCAGATTGGGTTGTAGATAAAGTTGATTCAGCCGCAGAGCTATTGCGATCTCGTGATGCAATGACAACCGTTCGGGTCGCTTGTCTAGGCCTAGCGTTCAAACCTAACATAGATGATCTCAGGGAAAGCCCGGCCGTTGATATATGTGAAGTTTTGTCACGTAATAATGCAATGGAAGTACTAGCGGTAGAACCTCATATTGAGAAACTTCCCGAATCTCTTGGTCAGGCTGCTAAATTGACATCGGCAAAACAGGCAATTGCTCAAGCAGACATCGTCTTGTTGCTGGTCGACCATAGTGCTTTTAAGGATATCCCCCTAGAATCCTTGTCAGGCAAGCAAATCATTGATGTAAGAGGTTTTTGGAGCGGCAAGACCCCGGTCTGACAGAGCCTATAATCAGATTTAGAAGGATAATATGATGAAAGTTGCGATCATAACCGGCATCACCGGCCAGGACGGCGCATATCTGGCGAAATTCCTGCTTGGTAATGGTTACAAAGTGATCGGGACATATAGAAGAACAAGCTCGGTCAATTTCTGGCGACTGGATTATTTGAACATCACGCATCGTGATAATATGGAACTGGTTGAATATGATCTCACCGATTCCGGGTCTGCCATTCGCCTGATTGACAAATATCGACCTGACGAAATCTATAACCTTGCGGCACAAAGTTTTGTTGGCGTATCTTTTGACCAACCAGTTACAACCGCACAGATAACCGGTATCGGCCCTGTGAATCTACTTGAAGCAATCAGAGTGATCGATCACAAGATACGGTTCTACCAGGCTTCCACCTCAGAAATGTTTGGATTGGTTCAACAAGTACCTCAAACCGAAAAAACTGCATTCTATCCCAGAAGTCCTTATGGCGCAGCAAAGCTATACGCGCATAGTATGGTCGTGAACTACCGTGAAGCCTATGATATTTTTGCATGCAGCGGAATATTGTTCAATCATGAGTCCCCGCTTCGTGGGAAAGAATTTGTAACAAGGAAAATTACGGACGGGGTCGCAAGAATCAAACTAGGCAAGCAAGACCGCCTGGAGCTGGGTAACATTGATGCCAAACGTGATTGGGGATATGCAGACGATTATGTGCAAGGGATGCATGCCATGCTTCAACATGATGTGGCAGATACTTTTGTCCTTGCTACTAACCGTACGCTTTCGGTGCGGGACTTTGTTACAATGAGCTTTGCTGCCGCGAATATTGATTTGGATTGGCAGGGAACAGGCGTTGATGAGTTTGCTCTGGATCGTTCAACAGGTGTGAAACGCGTCTCGATAAACCCTGATTTTTACAGGCCAAGTGAAGTTGATCTTTTGATTGGTGATGCATCTAAAGCTGATAAATTGCTGAATTGGCGACCAACAACCGATCTTGAGAAGCTTTGTCTTCTGATGGTTGAAGCAGATATGAAAAGGGTTGGCGCGGAGAAGATTAACTGATGCGTGTTCTGATCACTGGGGCATCTGGCTTCACGGGGCTCCATTTGACGCAATATCTGCGGCAACTCGGCCACGATGTGATCCCCATTGGTCAAGAACGAGACAGCGAACTTCATAACTATCGCCAGGTTGATCTTCTGGATAACGATCGCCTTCTAAAGACCATAACAGAAACTTTACCGACACATGTGGTTCATTTGGCTGCGAAATCTCACGTTGTCGGAGAACCGCTCGATTTCTATCATATTAACCTAAGGGGTACCGAAAATTTACTCGCAGCGTTGGGCAAGTCGGACATAAACCTCAAGAAAGTTGTGATCGCTAGCAGCGCCAATGTTTACGGAAATGCCGATAGTAAGTATATTGCTGAAACCCAAGCTTATCAGCCGATGAACCACTATGGGATGAGTAAGGTTACCGTCGAACTGGCTGCCCTTCATTGGTTTACAAAGCTTCCTATCGTCATCGCTCGACCGTTTAACTACACCGGCCCCGGTCAATCAGAAAATTTTGTCTTCCAGAAAATTGTAAAAGCCTTCAAGCGCCGCGACACTGCATTGAAACTTGGACGTACCGATGTTTTCCGCGATCTATCAGATGTGCGCTTTGTCGTTTCTGCTTATAAGGCGTTGCTCGACCAGGGAGTAAATGGCGAGATCTATAATATTTGTTCCGGACAAGCCGTCTCAATCGAGCAGACCATTCAGATCGTAGCTGAGATATCTGGGCACATGATCGACATTCAAACGGATGAGCGGCTAGTACGAGACAACGAAATAACTTATCTTTGCGGCGACCCATCCAAGCTTCGCGCACTCGCCCCCAACTTGGATCATTTTGATTTAGTTGAAATCTTTCGGAATATGTATAACGCGGCTTCGGACTGACAGAAATAGTAAGTTGAAAATTAGTGCGGATATGTTTTTTTGCTAATCTCTCCCAGCATGAAAATTGGCGTGAGATGTTCGATAAAATTGAATTTTATCGTGTAGATATCATGCTTCTCCGAGAAATGGGCCATGAAGTCATATTGGCTGGTTCTCCTGCAATGATCGATAAAACAGCCGACCTCTATTATTGTTGGTGGTGGGGGCATGCACCTTATGTTTTACCGAGGGCTTGGTTGAGGAAAAAGCCAGTCGTTGTAACTGGGGCATTCGATTACGCGACATGCAGAGAAGAATTGCCTGGCACCTGCTATTTGGATAGGCCAGCTTGGCAAAAGCTGATCCTTGCCGGGATGTTGCGCGCTGCAAACGCCAATCTTTTTATATCGCAATATGAATATACTGAAGTCACTTCCAATTTGAAGGTTCGGAGACCTTCGTTAGTGCCCCTTGCTATTGATATGGAAAAATATACCCCATCATCAAATGCAGCTAAAGGCGATTATTTTTTTGCTGTTGCACTTTCGACCCGCGAGAATGCAATTAGAAAAGGTTTACCTCAAACCATTCGAGCCTTTGCTCAAGTAGCAAAAGATTATCCTGAAGCATGCTTGAAGATCGCCGGCAAAACCTCTGAATATACTAAAAGCCTAAAAGCATTGGCTCGAGAACTGGGTGTCGAACGAAAAGTCGAGTTTTTGGGTATGGTGTCCGAGGAAGACAAGATTAGGCATTATAGACATTGTGTTGCCTATATTCAGCCCTCGCTATATGAGGGCTTCGGGCTAGCGATAGCAGAAGCGGTTGCGAGCGGCGCGCGCATCATCACCTCTAACAGGGGTGCTGTCCCCGAGGTAGCAGGCCCAGATGGTATAATCGTTGACCCAAATGATATTGAAGCTATCGCAGCCGGAATGGCGGCTGTGATCGAAGCACCGACTGATGTGAAAGAGGATGTTTTGCGGCATAACTGGATAAAAGATAGGTATTCATATAACAGGCGACGAAACGCCTTGGAGGAAGTCATTAATAATGCTGCAGCTATAAAATCGCGCTAATATGCCGATCCAGTTAATTTGACCAGCTACCGCTATATTTACAAGAAATCAGCGCTTTTTTGAGGTTGCGCTATTCAAAAAACTTCTCACGCGACGATAGAGGTATCCAGTAACTATGAATAACCAGGCTGTTTTGGGTCAATTTCTTCGACCTGTAGGTAAATTTGATCTTGTCAGACTGGGTAGCGATGGCGACGGCGGGTATTTGGTGGTTAAGCAGGACGTCGAAAATGCCGACATCCTGATATCGCTTGGGATATGCGATGATTGGTCATTTGAGGATGCTTTTTTGAAAGTGAACAATGTTCCATTGGAGGCATTCGATGGCAGTATAAGCCTGTATGACCTGTTTAAAATGTTGATCAAATCATCACTACAGTTCTTCAAACTGAAAAGGCTGTTCCATTCTATTTTTGCCTTAAGTACCTACAACTTGTTTTTTTCAGGATCAAAACGCCATCACAAATATTTTGTAGGGTATGACAAGAAGCCAAACTTCGTCTCCCTGAAGTCGATTTTCGACAAGCATGTCGTTGCAGATCAACGGGCTTTCCTGAAAATCGATATTGAGGGTTGGGAATATCGGATTTTAGATGATTTGATTGCTGTCGCTGACAGGCTCTCCGGTCTGGTAATCGAGTTTCACGACGTTGACCTACATATTGACACCATAAAGCGCTTTGTAGACAAGCTACCCTTGGGGGTCGCACATGTGCATTGCAATAACTTTGCGGATGTTAATCCCGGTCAAACTCCCCTCGTCATTGAAGTTACATTCTCCGATCCAAATGGCAGCTCAGAGGGTGATTTGAGTTTCCCGCACGAATTGGATGCCCCTAACAACGTGACCAAGGCTGACTATCAAATTGCTTTTAAGTAGAGTTCTGACAACAGGCCACTCCGAGATCCGGTTGTGCTAGGGGCCAGTTTTTTGCGCAACCTGAAGAGCCGTTTCGAGTCCGGTGGCTTCTTACCTCTATTTGTTTTGATGATCGCCGTTCAAGGAACGGTATTGGTCAGCCAAAGTCTATCAACACTTATTCTGAACCCTTCGGAAATTGGTTCCATTCGTACGTTTGAAAGTGTTGTCTCTGTACTTGTTATCGTTGCGGGCTTTGGAGCACCCACTCTTGCGATGCGCGACACAGCAGCTGCCAATATTGAGCATCGGGGAGAGGCCATTCGCAATCTTCTCATTTTACCGATAATAGGGATTGCGATTGTTGCAATCCTTTTGCTTGCGACGCTGCTTCTCGACTTTGACTTCGTGCAGCCTTTGAAAGAACTGGCCGCCTTTGCTCTATTTTTGATCTTAAGCATCAATATTACACGACTCGTCTCTGCCATCAGTCAGGGCCTGATGATAGTTCCAAGGATTTACATAGTGGTGTTCATTGGATCGCTACTTGCGATTGCTGCTCATCTTGTGGGAGCTGGTCAGAAAACACTTTTCTCTTGGATATCTGGGCGGGTGGTCGGTGAGTTGATATTGGCCGTTTCAATTTTGGCGGCTTCTATGAAATATTGGCCAAAAATCCAATGGACAAGAAGGTTCCAATTCTTGCCATTGCTTAAGACTGCAGCGCGCGCCACGCTGGTCAATTTTTCACTAATTTTTAGAATGGCTGCAGATGCCGCTCCCATCGTTTTGCTTGGCATATACAGCGCCGCAAGCGATGATATTGGAAATTTCGGTGTAGCGACATTGCTTATGACTTTTGCGACCCTACCCTTGACGATAATAACCCAAAACGGATTACCTCAACTCGTTTCAGCTGACGGAACACGGCAGCCTGAATTGATACACATCCTAAAAAGGCGCTTATTGTTGGGATCGGGACTTATCGCAGCAATAATTATTGCAGTAATTTCGCTGCTACGTTTTGCAATTGAGACGGAATATGATGATGCATTATTGGCGGCGATGATCTTAACGGCCACATTGCCTTTGAAATCGTACGTTGTTTTCAGTGGAACAATCCTATTGGCATATAATCGTTATATATTAGCTTTGATAACCAATTTTCTTGAGCTGCTACTGATCGCGCTAATCTTTTTAGTTCTCGGACAACAGGCCGATATTGAATTGGCTGTTATTGCCGTCATAGCCGGAGCTTCACTGTCTTCATTTGTGTTGTTCCTTTTTAGGCACAAAATTCGGAAGTGATGCACATGAAATCCATCATCGACAAAACCGACAAAGACATACCACTGGGTCTGAAAATCGTACTTTTCTTGGCCCCAACTTCAATATTTATTGACCCGACTAACCCTACGCTAATCTACAATATTGTTGGATTTGAAGACACAACGTTAGGAATACCCTTAACCCTGATTTCGATACTAATCACGCTGCCGACCATCATTCAAAACATGACTAAAAACTCTTTTAGATTTTTAGCAATTGTGATGGCGATTATATTTATAAGCTTTTTCAACGCCATTTTTAATGGCGTCACTGAACCGCTGGCCATGGGCGTCGTCTGGAGTCTCCCATTCTTATGGCTGTCATACTATTTCGCGATTGAGTTAAACCCCATATCTCCGAAAGTATTGCGACCGATTGCTTTTGGTACGATAGCAAATGGCCTCTATTTATTTGCTGCTGGCGTTGGTGAATTCTTGATCTATGGATCGCTCCAGCAGGATGGCAGGATTTCAAGCAATTTGGTACTCCCAGGACACTACCAAATGTATGTCTATATTCCCACCATGATTTGCTTCAGCTTTATTTTATTGATATCGATAACCAGATCCCGGATAATAAATTTTATCCGCTTTGAAACATTGATATTTATAGGCATTGGTTTTTCATGCTTAGCTTTTATGGCTTCGAGAGAAGCTATATTGGCGTTTTTGTTATCTTTAGTTATGATTTTTGTTATAAATAGTAGAGCAAGGCTATTGGTATTATGCATATCATTTCCTGCCGTTATCATATTATTTCTATCCAATTTGACATATCTGACTGATCAGGCGGCGGGCAGTACATACACATCAATAAGCAAATTTTCTCAATTCACTGAATCAGGGCAGTCTTATGGTGGTAGAGATCTTGCAGTAACTCAATATTATGAGTTTTTCGCAAATCAACCACTATTTGGCACAGGTATGCGGTCACCACTCAACAACTATTTGGGACTCTATACAGACTTCCCTAGTGCCCATAATTATTATGTCGATACGCTTGCATGGGGAGGTTTGGCTCTCTTTATACCTATAGCATATGTAGTAATTTTGTTCTTATACAGAGCCTGCGCAGGTTACATTATGGTTCTAGGAAAGGGGGGAGAGTATATATTGGTCAGAGCATTTTTTACGATCACAATCGTATGCCTGCTGTTTAGCAACAACATCAACGTCCCTCTGAGACAGCCCTTACTGGCTTCATTTATCGCTCTTGTGCTGTATTCAACCTTCGTATGCTATGATCAACTGATCTCCGACAAAAAATCATCGACGGGAAGCTGACAATATGTGCGGAATTTTTGGCAGCCTTGGTGCGTTTGATGGTGCAGCAAAGGATCCACTTTCAATAATTCGTCGCAGGGGGCCGGACAGTTCAGGCGAATGGTGCGACAAAGAGAATAATGTTTTTCTTGGCCATCGCCGCCTATCAATATTGGATTTATCGCCCGCCGGGAACCAACCGATGGTCTCTGAAGACGGCCGATATATCATGGTCTACAATGGTGAAATTTACAATTATCAGGAACTGCGCCTTGAGTTGGAAGCTGCAGGCCGGAGCTTCCTGGGTCATTCGGATTCGGAGGTATTGCTAAAATTATTCGAGCAGCAAGGAACTGCGGCATTCGAAAAATTAAACGGCATTTTTGCAGTTGCTTTTTGGGATCGGGATCAGCGAGTATTGACTTTGGCTCGCGATGCGGTCGGTGTTAAGCCTCTATACTATTCTGAAGTGTCTGATGGCGTTGCCTTCGCAAGTGAAATGAAGGTTTTGATACGAGGAGGTTTTGTAAACCCGTCCATCAATCCAAGGGCGGTGCTTCATCATCTTTCATATCTCTATTCTCCCGGCCGCGAGACCATCGTAAATGAAGTGCAAAAACTATTACCCGGTGAATATGTCCAGTACAAAGATGGTCAGAAGGTAAATCAAGCGATCTTCTTTGATCCGATTGCACCTCCCGGCACAAAGCAAGAAATTTCGGTAGAGAAAGCAGTTGTAAGTGTTCGAGATGCCTTGGAGACTGCCATTGGCCGACAGTTGATTTCAGATGTTCCTTTAGGTGCTTTCTTATCTGGTGGCTTGGATTCTTCCTCGATTGCGGCGTTCGCAAGCCGTATCCATAACGGACCCGGAAAGCTTGAGTGCTTTTCCATCGATATTTCCGAACAAATTGGAGCGGAGGGATTAGTCGATGATTTGCGTTATGCACGCAGCGTAGCAAAGCACCTAGACGTAAACCTGAATGTCATAAAAGCTGAAGGGAATATGATAGATCGATTGGGAGAGATGATTTACTTTCTCGATGAGCCGACAGCCGATTTTGCTGCACTCAACACCCTGTATATTGCCGAATTGGCTCGATCCAAGGGCATTAAAGTGCTTCTATCAGGATCAGGTGGCGATGACATATTTACTGGTTATCGGCGCCATTTTGCTTTGATGCAGGAGAGATACTGGTCCTGGTTACCAAAAACAGGCCGATCCATTTTGAGCAGCGCAGCCAAGACCTTACCATCATCTCCACCCATATCTCGCCGGGTGGGAAAAGCATTTCAATATGCGGACCTGAACGTTGACGAGAGGTTGGCCAGCTACTTTTTATGGTTGGATCCTGCAGAGGCTTTGGGCTTGCTGTCGCCAGAATTGCGGGCCGGATTATCGGATGATGATGTGTCTGCACCTATGCTGAAGTCTCTTGAAGGTTTGCCCAGTGGCCATTCTCCGCTGGAGCGGATGTTATATTTGGAAGGCAAGCATTTTTTGGCAGACCATAATCTTAATTATGCAGATAAAATGGGCATGGCCGCAAGTGTCGAAATCCGGGTTCCACTGCTTGATAGAGATTTGATAAATACCGTTTTGTCGCTACCGGATGACTTCAAACAACGCGGTGGAACCGGAAAGTGGATATTTAAGAAAGCTATGGAAGGAATTCTGCCCGACGATATTATCTACAGGAAGAAAACCGGATTTGGTGTGCCCTTGCGCGAATGGCTAAAAGGACCGTTGAAGAGTCAAGTAGCCTCGCTGCTGAGTGACGAAAACATAAAACGGCAAGGATTGTTCGACCCTGTGGCCGTTCAACAACTTATTGCTGCCAATGATGCCGGGAAAGTGGATGCTTCTTACACCATATTTGCTGTGCTTTGCTTACAGATATGGTGTGACCAGTTTATTGATGGCAATTTTGCGATAGACTGATCCGATGCTTTTCGGAGCAAAGCCCTGAAGAACCCTGCCATACAGAGAACACCTCGACTTCAGCCATTCCATTCACTTGTTGCCCGAAACCGGCGGTGTGTTTAGGGGAATAGCAATCCGGCAAGATGACGACCTAGATGCCATCAAATAGCAGTAACTTATTAGGACACCATGAAACAGATTGTTCAATACTTTAGTACCGGTGAAACACAAATTGTCGATGCTCCGGATCCGGCGGTTGGGCCAAATGACGTTCTGATTCGAACCTCTACATCTCTGATTTCCGCTGGCACGGAACGAATGTTGGTCGATTTTGGCAAGGCATCCCTGCTACAAAAGGCACGAAAGCAACCAGAACGGGTTGCCGACGTTCTAAACAAAGTCAAAACGGATGGACTAATGACGACTGTCGATGCGGTCAGATCGAAGCTCGGTCAACCTATTCCGCTTGGCTATTCCAATGTTGGGGTCGTCATAGATGTCGGCTCCAGAGTGACTCAATTCGCAGTGGGAGACAGGGTCGTTTCGAATGGCCCTCATGCGGACGTGGTTCGTGTTTCTCAAACTTTGTGCGCTCCCATCCCCAGCAATGTGAGTAATGATACCGCTGCTTTTGTAGTCATTGGTAGTATTGGATTGCAGGGAATCAGGCTCGCCCAACCGACATTGGGCGAAGCGATAGTTGTGACCGGCGCAGGTCTTGTCGGATTGCTGACAATTCAACTCTTGATTGCGCAAGGGTGTCGTGTGCTGGCCATTGATTTCGATCAGAACAAGTTGGAGATTGCCAAAGGATATGGTGCCGAAATATGTAATCCGTCCAATGGCGAAGACCCAATCGGTGCGGGTATGGCATTCAGTCGTGGCCGCGGAGTTGATGCCGTAATCATCACTGCATCAACTGAATCAACGGACCCTGTGACTCAAGCAGCGCAAATGAGCCGAAAACGAGGTCGGATTGTTTTAGTTGGAGTGACCGGCCTCAATCTCAATCGGTCAGACTTCTATGAAAAAGAGCTCTCTTTTCAGGTTTCTTGTTCGTATGGTCCCGGGCGATACGACCCTGAATATGAAGAAAAAGGCAATGATTATCCAGCGGCCTTCGTCAGATGGACAGAGGGGCGCAATTTTGAAGCGATACTGGATATGATGGAGCGGAGAGCAGTCAGCACTGATGAGCTAATCTCATCAAGGTTCTCTTTTGAAAACGCGGTCAATGCCTATGATCGGCTTACTAGCGACAAATCCAGTCTTGGTATGCTGCTTGATTATCCGCCAACTGCTGAGGATCGCGTTTGCAGAACAATTCCGCTCAAACAAACAGATGAATATTCATCCGGAGCAGCGGTCGTTGGTTTCATTGGCGCAGGCAATTACGCATCTAGGATTTTGATACCTGCATTCCAGAAAGCGGGCGCGAAACTTGATACAATCGTAAGCTCGGGCGGATTGAGCGGATCTATAAGCGGCACCAAAGCAGGTTTCGCCAAAGCCTCCAGCGACGTCGATGAAATGTTGACCAATGACGCCATTAATGTCGTTGCGATCGCGACACGTCACGATAGTCACGCCGATCTGACCGTTAAAGCGCTGAATGCAGGCAAACACGTGTTTGTAGAGAAACCTCTGGGACTGACACGAACAGAAGTATCGGCAGTGGAAGAAGCTTATGCCCAAAATCATAGCAATGGCGGCAATAATCATCTGATGGTCGGTTATAATCGGCGCTTTGCACCACAGATATTGAAGATGAAATCGTTGTTGGAGCAAGTTAACGAACCCAAGTCATTTTTGATGGTCATGAATGCGGGCGCCATCCCAGCAGAGCATTGGACCCAGGATCCAGACGTGGGTGGGGGACGAATAATCGGTGAAGCATGTCATTTTATTGATCTTATGCGGTTTTTGGCGGACTCTCCTATTGTTTCATCACAAGGTCGGACTATGGGCAAAAATCACGCAATGGGTGTGACAACGGACAAAGCTTCGATTACACTAGGCTTTGAAGATGGATCATTCGGGACGATTATGTATCTCGCAAATGGAGCCGCAAGTTTCCCCAAAGAGCGAATAGAGGTATTTGCCGCCGGTCGTACACTTCAATTGGATAATTTTCGGAGTCTCAAGGCTTTCGGGTGGCCTGGCTTCTCAAAAATGAACTTGGCACGCCAAAATAAAGGGCAAGAACACTGCCCGAAAGCGTTTCTGGCAGCTATCGCAAACGGCAGCTCTGCCATTCCTGCCGAGCAGATATTCGAAGTCGCCAGAGTCACCGTTGACGTTGCAAATTCACTTCGCGATCAGTGACAGATATTGCAACCAAACTGGGTACATATTGGGCGTTAGGTGTTGAAAACCTGTTGCGCGTCGCGCGCTACCGCTATGGCCTTAAAACCGGTTTCCACCCGGTTCAATCGTTAAAGCCGGTAAAGATAGACGGCAAATTCTTTGACCCAACCGAGTCTCCGCCGGTCGGCGAGAACCCCCCGGACAATTGGAAAGAAAACGGTCACTTATTTGGCCATATCCCTATAGACATAGCAGATACGCCTCCCAATTGGCTGACCAATCTTCTGACAGGTGCATCGCTGCAACAACCTCTCCGGCCGTGGTGGGAAATCGCGGATTTTGATGTATCGGTTGGAGACATAAAAACTATATGGGAATTGTCCCGCTGGCATTGGCTTCTACCGATGGCTCAACGTGCCCGAAACGGCGATTTGCATAGTTTGAAGCGCATGAATATTTGGCTTTCGGATTGGAACAGGAACAATCCTCAGTATCTGGGGCCCAACTGGAAGTGTGGTCAGGAAGCCTCCATCAGACTAATTCATCTGGCTACGGCAGCTATGATCATGGATTCTCATCTCACGCCATGCAATGCGATCTATGCTACTGCAGAGGCGCATGTACAGCGCATTGCGCCTACCCTATCATATGCAGCGGCACAGGATAACAATCATGGCACATCAGAAGCGGTCGCGATGTTCATTGGTGCAAGCTGGTTGCTCAACAAGGAACCCAACAGTCAATATACTAAATGGCTGAAAACTGGCCGCAAACGCATTGAAGAGCGGGTAAACCGATTGATTGGTCCGGACGGGAGTTTCAGCCAGTATTCCGTCAATTATCACCGCATGATGCTGGACTGTCTATCGATTGCGGAGGTTTGGCGCCGCAAGTTCGATCTTCCTCGCTTTTCGGAGAATTTCTATTCCCATGCTGCCGCGGCTACTGCTTGGCTGGCACAGATGATGAATCTGCGGAACGGAGACGCGCCGAATATTGGCGCAAATGATGGAGCGCAACTCATCCCATTTGCAGATACGCAGTATCGAGACTACCGGCCGGCCGTACAATTGGCCTCCGCTCTGTTTTTGGAACGAGCGCTACCCGGCGAGGGCGCGTATAACAGCGCATCAAAATGGCTTGATATTTCACAACCCGAGCAGCTTCTTGAACGTTCAGATCATATGGTATTTGACGATGGTGGCTATGCTGTCCTCAGAAAAGAAGATGCAAAAGCGGTCATCCGCTACCCCCGCTTTAATTTCCGGCCCAGTCAAAACGACGCCTTGCATGTAGATTTGTGGATAAAAGGGCAAAATATTCTCAGAGATGGAGGGACTTACAGTTATAACGACGGTGAAGAATGGATTGGTTATTTTGGAGGCGGCAAAGCTCACAATACAATCCTTTTCGATTGCGAAGAAGCTATGCCGAGAATCAGCAGATTTCTCCTGGCAAAATGGTTGCGAACCAAAGAACGAAACTTAATATTGGACAAAAATAACGACATTCTGGGGTTTGAGGCATCGTATCTTGACTACAAGAAGCGATATCATGATCGGAAAATTACGCTAAGCAATTATAGGATGGAGGTCGTCGACACCATCAAGGGTTTCTCAAAACATGCAAGTTTGCGGTGGCGATTTGCTCCCGATGATTGGAGATTGGAAGGAGAAAATTTGATTGGCCGCCACGGGAAAATGCAAATAAACGCAAATGTAGAACTCTCGACGATCGCACTCGAGACGGGCTATGAATCGCGGCATTATATGGAAAAGACCGAACTTCCAGTATTGCACGTACAAGTACAATCTCCCGCAGTCATAACCAGCATATTTGAGTGGAATTGATGCATATTCTATATTTTCATCAGCATTTTTCCACGGCGAAGGGTGCCGTTGGAATCAGGTCTTACCATATGGCCCGGCGCTTGATAGCGGAAGGCCATCAAGTCACCATGGTCTGTGGCAGCTATGCAAATGGTGATACCGGCCTAACTGGCCCATTTGAAAAGGGTCGACGCCGTGGGTATGTCGATGAAATAGATGTCATCGAATGTGAGCTCTCCTACTCAAACAACGATGGCTTCCTTAAGCGAACCTGGATTTTCGTGAAGTTCATGCTCGCCGCAATAATGATCGTTCTACGCGAAAAATATGACCGTATTTTTGCTACATCCACGCCGCTGACTGTTGGCGTCCCGGGCATTGTGGGAAGGTGGCTCAGGCGCAAACCTTTTATTTTCGAAGTTCGTGACCTCTGGCCTGAGTTACCGCGTGATATGGGAGTCATTCGCAACCCGATCATTTTGTTAGCGCTGTCCTGTCTTGAATGGCTTTCTTACAGGAGTGCGGATCGACTTATTGCGCTATCGCCAGGCATCGCAGCAGGAATCAGGCGTCGGGGGGTTGCTGAATCCAAAATAACGATGATCTCAAATGGTTGTGACATCGATCTGTTTCACCCTGGCACTGCGGCCTATCGTCCAAGTCCATTGACGCAACATGATTTTGTGGCAATTTTCGCCGGGACACATGGGCGTGCGAATGGTCTGGGTTCAGTCGTACGGGCTGCCGAAATACTTCAAGAGCGAGGCAACAATAAGATCAAATTTCTTTTGGTCGGTAGCGGAATGGAAAAGCCTGAACTTGTCTCAGCTGCGACTGAGAAAGAACTCAACAACATATTTTTCATTGACCCAGTGCCGAAGGCAGAACTAGCCAAGCTGCTAGCTGGAGCAGATATCGGACTTCAAATCCTAGCCAACATCCCCGCATTCTACTTTGGCACGTCGCCTAACAAGTTTTTCGACTATATTGCAGCGGGCTTGCCAGTACTCAACAATTATCCAGGATGGGTAGCAGAATTGATAGAACAAAATTTATGTGGCATCGTTGTACCGCCCGATGATCCAATCGCGTTTGCAGATGCACTTGAAAAAGCGGAAGCTGACCGAAAATCAATGAGCAATATGGGTGCAAGGGCACATCAATTGGCGCTAAATGATTTTTCAAGAGATTTGTTAGCTAAGCGCTGGGTTGAGTGGGTTTGCGACGAGTCAGGAATTTAGACCGTTTTCGTCAAAACACTCTAAATCTCGTCTATCAACTCCGCCAACGTCGCCAAGCACTCACGAGCTAGCAATTTACAACGCTCCGGTGACCAGCCCTGTTCTTCATCCGGTAAATCACGATTATCCTTGAATGGCATTTCCAGTGTCATCGCTATGGCTCCGAAACGCTCGGCGACCTGATTTGTAGACATGGAGAGATTGGCCTTGCCCTTTGCGGCAGTCGGGTAGCCCAGCTCGGTCTGGAAATCGGGTGTTCGGGCGGCGAGCCGGTCGCGATAGGCGTTATATTTGCGCCCCATTTCATCGGTCCAGCTCGGTATGCCCTCAAATCCGGCAATAAACACCGCCGGTATCGCCTCGTCGCCGTGAGCGTCTATTGCAAAGTCAACGCCGCTTTCATCCATCGCGTTTCGAACGCACAGCACTTCCGGACTTTTTTCCGCCGTGGGTTCATGCCACTCCCGGTTGAGGTTCGTTCCGGCGTAATTGGTTCGTAGATGCCCTCTGAATGAACCATCCGGGTTCATATTCGGGACGACGTGAAACTGGCATTTCTGGAGCAACGCCCGGGCATGCGGGTCGGCAGGATCGGTCAGCATTTCCAGCACGCCTTCCATCCACCACTCGGCCATGCTCTCACCGGGATGTTGCCGGGCATAGAGCCAGACCTGTTTGTCGCCTTCGCCCATTGTGAGACAATCAATAGGTCGCCCTTCCAGTGAAAAGCCCAAGGTTCGGCATGTAACGCCCTCTACTGAGGCGACTTCGGAAACCAGATCATGATGGCGGTCCATACTGTAAGGTGCAAAATAGGCGAACCAGATGATATTGCTGGTTGCGGTATAACTTATGGAAAGCGTGCCCTTGTCTTCGTCATAGCTGCTGTCCGCCCGTCCCCAATATTCTCGGTCTTCACTGACACAGGCATTATAGCCAGGCCAGCCTTGGGGATAGGCAGAATCTTTCAGCCCATTGATATTGAGTTCCAGCGTATCGCCAATTTCGCAGGTGACGCGAAAATGGAACCATTGGAAGAAATCGCTATCCTTGTCCTTGCGGATCGATAGCTCGGCTTTGGTGCCGGAAATGTCATGGACGACGATGTTTCCGCTATCAAAAGCGGCGGTGATTTGAATGCTCATGGCACCCTGATAGTGGTTCCTGACTCTCCGGGGAAGTCCCTGAATAACGCTTCAGCCAATTTGGATGCTGCCAGACCGGGCTGTGATGCAGGAGAACCATCTTTGGCTTCTACCGAAGAGCGGCCTTCCCAGACTGTTTGTCCATCAGCGCGGCGGGTAATGCGGACCGATAATTCGGTTGCAATCCTGTCTTTGGGCTTGCCGCTCAAGTTGATGCCAATACCCAGACCAACGCCCGATCCATAGCTTCCGGTGCTGCCGCCCACGCCAACCGATACGGGAGACCGGCCGCCATCCGCCGACAACCGGCTTTGTTCGACCGAAACTCTGGCGACATATTCGCCATTGGCAGCATCAGAGCCCGGATCAGAAAACCCGACGCGCTGCAATTCCCTGCGCACAGCGGCTTCATAAGTGCCCTGTTCCAACACCCGGCCATCGCTCACTTCGGAGTTTGAGACGATTGCTACCGTTCCAGGGACTATCTGCGCATCCTGTGCATTATGAAAACGGGTGACGTTCACCGGCGGTGTGGATGCTACACAGGCGGTCATTGCCAGTGACAACATTGCGATCCCGAAAAGCTTTTTGCGTGCCATATTCTGCTACTCCCGACCAACTGTGCGCTATCTTAGCCTAAATTCCGATACTCGCGCGTAAATAATTGCATCCGCATGGCTCTATGGTTAACCGGATAACGACTTTTCCCGGATATCACGCCTCTTTTATGGGTTTTTGAGGAGACAATATGCCAGAGCGCTTCACTATTTTGGTCACAGGCGGCGCGGGTTATATTGGTAGCCATGCTGTTTTAGCGCTAAAAGACGCCGGCTGGCCGGTTGCGGTCATCGATAATCTCACTACCGGTTTTCGCTGGGCTGTGCCGGATGATGTGACCTTCTATGAAGGGGATATCGAAGATACCGCTCTGGTTCTCAAGATCATGGAAGACGAAAATATCGGCGCGATCATGCATTTTGCAGGTTCCATCATTGTGCCGGAATCTGTTGAAAATCCGCTCAAATATTATCACAATAACAGCGCCAAAAGCCGCAGCCTGATTGATGCGGCCGTTACTGGCGGGGTAAAGCATTTCATTTTTTCATCCACCGCGGCCACCTATGGCATTCCCGAAGAAAGCCCGGTGAGCGAACAAACACCCCAGCTACCGATCAATCCCTATGGCATGTCCAAGCTTATGACCGAGCATATGCTGCGCGATGTGTCAGCGGCGCATGATCTGAATTTCTGTGCGCTGCGCTATTTCAACGTTGCTGGTGCAGATCCCGAGGCGCGAACAGGTCAATCTACGGCGGGCGCAACCCATCTGATCAAGGTCGCGGTGGAAGCGGCTTTGGGCAAGCGCGACAGCGTTGCGGTATTCGGTACTGACTATGACACACCCGATGGCACCGGCGTGCGTGATTACATCCATGTTTCCGATCTCGCCGCCGCCCATGTGCTGGCACTTGAGGCACTGATCGCTGATCCTGAACAGAATCACCTGCTCAATTGTGGTTATGGCCGGGGTTTCTCGGTGCTCGAAGTGCTCGACGCAGTCGATCGGGTCACGAATCTCAAAATTTCCCGCAAGCTGGAAGGCCGCCGCGCCGGGGATCCCGATTCGCTGATTTCAGACAATCGTGCGATCATGAAAAGCTTCCCGTGGCAGCCGCAATATGCGGATTTGGATAAAATTGTGACCCATGCACTGGCCTGGGAACGCAAATTGGGTGAAATACGCGGAGAATAAGCCGCCTATATGCTTGACTTTGCTGGGCCGTAACCCTAACTGCACCGTCTGCATGCAGCTTTGGCTGTTTTCAAGAAATTCAGAATATTAAGGCGTGGTACCAAAATGAAGATCCGCAACTCTTTGAAGTCGCTCAAAAACCGTCATCGGGACTGCCGCGTGATCCGTCGTCGTGGCCGCACCTATGTGATCAACAAAACGAATCGCCGGTTCAAGGCGCGCCAAGGCTAAATTCGTCCTGTGGCAGACATGACTGCCATTTCCAAAATTGATACGGTTATCTTCGATGTCGGCAATGTCCTGTATCAATGGGATTTGCGCTGTCTGTTCGAAAAGCTGATCGACGATGCAGAAGAACTGGACTGGTTCCTGCTGAATGTCATCACGCCCGAATGGCATTTCCAACATGATGCCGGCCGGCCGCTGGCCGAGATGGTGCCTGAACGGATCTCGCAATTTCCTCAATATGAATCGCATATCAAGGCTTATGCGACACGGTTCAATGAAACTATTCCAGGGCCTGTAGCCGGCTCATTGCAACTGGTGAAGCAACTGGTCTCTAATGGCGTCCCGATATTCGGGATCACTAATTTCGGCTCGGAATTTTGGCGAGGCTTCCGTCCAACGGCCAAAATTTTTGATTCCTTTTCGGATATTATTGTGTCCGGCGACGAAAAGTTGGTGAAGCCCGATACCGCAATCTACGAGCTGGCGCTCGACCGCTTCGATGTTACTGCTGATCAATGCCTGTTTATCGATGACCGTCCGGAAAATGTGGCAGGCAGTGAAAAACTGGGCATGAGGGGCCATTATTTTCGGGATGCGAGGACACTGGAACAGGAGCTGAAAGCGCTGAAACTGCTGTAACGCCGCCTGTCAGCTATGCCTCGCTCAATGCACTCGACAGCCGGTCACGAATGGTTTTCAACTCTTTCAACATCATACCATTGTCGCCGTTGACACCTGCCGCCATCTCATTCGTAGACGCAACACGAGCACTGGCAACCGCTTGAGCCGCAGGCTTGCTCTTCCGTGATGTCAGAAATTTGCGTGCGCCTTTTATTGTATAGCCTTCTTCGTTGAGTAGGCGGTTGATCGTCTTGACCATCTCGACATCTTCGGGCCGGTAATGGCGACGAGAGCCAGCCCGTTTCAGCGGCTGGAGCATGCCAAATTGTTCTTCCCAATAGCGCAATATATGGGGCTTGATATTCAGCTCTTTCGAAAGCTCTCCAATGGTCCGGAATGCGTCACTGTCCTTGGTCATACTATACTCGACCTTTCAGACTACCCGGCCGCGATTATGCGGTCGCGCATCGTTTGGCTGGCGCGGAACGTCAGTACCCGGCGCGGAGCAATTGGCACTTCGACACCGGTTTTCGGATTACGTCCTGTGCGTTCGCCCTTGTCCCGCAGGACAAAGGTTCCAAAACCGGAAATTTTGACATTTTCGCCATCAATCAAGGCGTTGATCATATGATCCAGAATTGATTCCACCATAACGGCGCTATCCGCTCTGGACAGCCCGACTTGGCGATTCATGGTATCAGAAAGATCGGCACGGGTAAGAGTGCTGCTGTAGCTCATATGAAATATCTCCTAGTAAGAGATTGAAAATCCTACCCTTCCTATAGGGCAAGTTAAGAAATATGTAAATCTCGGCATCAATCTATTAGTGGATTTCGTTCATTTCCCGCGATAAGCCGCTCTGATGACAGATCAGATGACCGAAAAAACCGTCAAAACGGTTACCCTCGCTACACTTTTGGAACAATGCGGACCGGGCGGTGACGCCAATCCCGTCACTCTGCCCCAGGGCTGGACCCAGGGCCGGACCGCTTTTGGCGGCCTTTCAACAGCGCTGGCTTATCATGCTGCGAGCCATATCGAAGAGGGGCTACCCGGACTGCGCTCTGCGCAAATTGCCTTTACCGGTCCGCTATTTGGCGCACTAACCGCGCAGACGAAGATGCTCAGGCGGGGCCGCAATACCGCATTTGTCCAGTCTGAGCTGTTCGGTGAAAAAGGACTCGGCCTGCACTGCAATTTCATCTTCGCCAGTCAGAGAGACACTGAAATCAAAAGCCATGATATGACGCATCCTGACTTTCCGCCCCTTCCCAAAGAAGAGGAATTGCACAGCGGACCGGAGCAATTTTTCACCTCAAAAATGGAGTTTGTCGGTAAGCGGATCGATACCAGTATCAAGACCAACCGTCTGACCCGCTGGATGCGGCTCAAAGACCGTGAAGGTCTTGATCCGATCGCGGAGATATTGTGCATGGGGGATAGCTTGCCGCCGTCGATCATGGGGCTGCTAGACAAAAACGCAATGGTCAGCTCGATGAACTGGCAGGTCAATATTATCGCTGACCACCCCACGACAACTGACGGCTGGTGGTTGATTGATTCCCAAACCCATCACGCCGATCACGGCGCGAGCAGCCAGTTTATGAGCATCTGGAACAGCGAACAGCAATTGATGGCGACTGGAATGCAAAGCGTAGCCTATTACGCCTGAACATTATGGCCGAATGATTGGATCAACTCTCCGTCAGAGGCTGCCGCCGTTGAGCCACAAACTCCTGAATCCGACGTTTGCCACGATGTTCGAGCAAGGCCAAAGCCGGGATCAGCAGTTGCAGGATGAAGGCGCCGAACAATACGCCAAAGCCAAGGCTGGCCGACATTGGAATCAGGAACTGCGCCTGCAGACTGGTCTCGAACGTGATCGGCGCAACACCCAGAAAGGTTGTCAGCGACGTTAGCATGATTGGCCGGAAACGGGATTTCGCGCCGTTTATGATGGCCTCTTCAATCGACATGCCGTTGCGCAGGTTTTCGTTGATAAAATCGATCATCACCAGCGACCCGTTTACGATCACGCCTGACAGGGCAATAATGCCGAATATACTGAGTACCACCAGTTGTAGGCCCAGCAAGATATGCCCGATTAGTGCCCCAATAATGCCAAAGGGGATAACCGCCATGATGATCAGCGGCTGCACATAAGAACGGAACGGGATAGCGAGCAGGGCGTAGATTGCCAGCAGCGCGAAAGCAAAGGCTTTACCAAGATCGCCAAACGACTCGGCCTGTTCTTCCTGCTCTCCACCCAGGGTATAGAGGAGTTGCGGATAATCCGCCTGCAGCTGCGGCATGATATCATTGTTCAGGGCATCCGCGATTTCCTGTCCTGTTACCACATCTTCGTCGATATCGGCCGTTATGGTTGTTACCCTTCGGCCATCTGTCCGGCGAATAATTGACGGCGCTTCACCAAAAGACACCTCGGCCAGCGTGGCCAAGGCCACTTCACCGCCGGGAACCCGGACCCGGAATCGCTCTACATCGCTGATTGAATTGCGTTCTTCTTCGGGCAGGCGGATATAAACCCGGACATCTTCCCGGCCGCGCTGGACGCGCAGCGCCTCACTCCCGAAAAAGGCAGCGCGCACTTGCAGGGCGACATCCTGCAAGGTGACACCCAGGGTTCGCGCCGCTGGTTTCAGGCGCAGCTGTATTTCCTGCAAACCTTCATCCTGATCAGTCTCTATATCAAAGACGCCGGAAAAGCGGGCCAGTTCTTCCATCAACTGTACGGAGGCCGCATCCACGATCGCCGGATCAGGGTCGGATAGCTGGACGTTAACCGGCGCGCCGACCGAAATCAGTTCCGATGCAAAGACAAGCGAGCGTGCTTCAACTATCGGTCCAACCGTATCTCGCCAGGCGCTCTCAAACGCCTTGGCATCCAGTTCGCGTTGATCGCCCGGCACAAAACTGAACTGCACGCTGGCAAGATTGGCTGCCAAATTGCCACTGGTCGGTTCCGGCCCGCCGTCCCGGGCCGCTTGTCCGATGCTGGTGAATATACCGCGCAAGGGGGAAGGTTCATCATCATCCTGCTCCGCTTCAAATTCAGCATAGGCCTTGCGGCCGCCTTCCTCGATCAGTCTGGCAATTCTCTCAGTCTGTTCGATTGTCGCTCCGGCTGGCATTTCCAGATTGGCGGTCACTACATCTGCTTCCACCGACGGGAAAAACCCGACTTTGATGATGCCGGCAGGAATGAAAGACGCAAACAGGATCAGTGTGGCGACGGCGCCCGCCACGATGACATAGGGCATACGCAGCGAGAAATTCAGCGCCCGGTCCAGCGGTCCGTCGACAAAGGCCTGATAGTGCCGGTCGACCTTCGCCTGCACCCGTTCAAAAAACCGTGTCACGATGTTCAGATTGGGCGTGCCTGGCGCGGGCAGATGGCTGAGGTGATAAGGCAGAATTAGCAGACATTCGATCAGCGACAGCACGAGCACCGCGATCACGACCAACGGTATATCCGCAACGAGTTTCCCAATCACGCCGCCAATGGCAAAAAGCGGAGAGAAAGCGGCAACGGTTGTCAAAACCGCGAAGATCACCGGCACCGTAACCCGTCTCGCCCCGGTAATCGATGCACCCAGACCTGTACGGCCATTTTCGCGCTGTGCGTAGATATTCTCACCGACCACAATGGCGTCATCGACCACTAGCCCCAGCGCCAGAATGAAACCGAATAGCGAGAACATATTGATGCTGGAACCAGCGAGGTCGAGCAGATAGATAGCACCGATAAATGTGACGCCAATGCCAACCGCTGTCCACATTGCCAACCGGATATCCAGAAACAGCGTCAATGAAAGTAAGACGAGAAACAGGCCGATAGCCGCATTTTTGAGCAACAGGCTCAGACGGTCATTGAGCAGCTCTGAATCGTCGCTCCAGATGGCGTAAGACACACCTTCGGGCAAAGTGCCTGCGAAATCATTCTCCAGATGTTCGCGAACCGCTTTCGCGACATCAAGAACCCGTTCGTCACTGGTGCGAAACACTTCGACAAACGCAACCGGCTTGCCATTGTAGAGAGGCAGCAGGTCGGCATCTTCAAACCCGTCCTTGATCGTCGCAACCTGACCCAGTTTGATCAGCGCACCATTTTCGTTGCTGACCAGCACGATATCTTCGAAATTCTGCTGGTTGTAATTCTGTCCGATAGTGCGAACGCGCACTTCTTCTGTATCGGTATCAATCGAACCGGCCGGACTATCAAGGCTGCTCGCGGCGACGGTTCGCGAGATATCATTGAGGGACAAGCCAAAGGCCTGCAGAGTGTTTTGAGGCACTTCAACCGATATTTCATAGTCGCGGATCGAGCTGGTATCGACAAACGAAACCTCGTCCAACGCCGCGAGCGAGTCCTCCAGTTGATAGGCAACCTCCTTGAGCGCGGTTTCCGACACATCGCCAAATATCGCGATTCTTACAACGCTTTGCCGCGTTGTCAGTTCCCGAACATCTGGTTCTTCCGCCTCATCGGGGAAGGTTTGAATCTGGTCAATTTCAGCCTTCACGTCGTCCAAAGCGCGGTCGATGTCGGTGCCCAGCTCCAGTTCTACCGAAACCTGACCCGACCCTTCAAACGCACTGGCCGTGACTTTTTTTACCCCGTCGACGGCCTCCACCGCTTCTTCGATTTTCTGGACAACCGATTCTTCGACCTCATCAGGCGTGGCGCCGGGATAGACAACGCTCACCTGCACGGTGTCGAGGCTGTTTTCCGGAAAAACTTCCTGCACAATTGTTCCGAAAGACGCGATTCCGGCAATGAAGAAGAAGAACATCAACAGATTGGCCGCAACGCCATTGCGCGCCATGAACGCGACCATGCCTTTCTGTTCCATAACGGCTTTGCTGGGGACTTCGGGACCCGATGGAGGGACGCCAGATTTATCTGCCGGTTCGGTCATTGTGCTCCGTCAGCTCCGGATTTCTCAGCTACCGATTGTGTGCCTTTGGTTTTACCCTGCGTTTTTTTGCTGCCCTTGGGTTTTTCGGCGACCGGTTTCGGTTTCGCCGTATCTTGCCTATCCTCGGCAATCCGAATCTTCTGTCCGTCCGTGGCGGTTTTCAACGCCCCCAAAATCACCACCGGCTTTGCACCCAGGCCAGCCGTGCTGATTAACGCCTGTGTATCGGTGCGCTGGAATATATTCACTTTGACAATGCGCAACTTTCCGCCCCGTACCAGCCAAATCTGGTTGCCGGGGCGCAATGCCGCCAAGGGCAATACCGCATATCGATCCAGCGCCCGGCCCGTAATTTCAGCATCGACAAAGCTTCCGACAAACAAAGGCGGAGCGCCTGATGCACCCGCTGATTTCTGTCCTTGTTTCTGCGTCACTGCCGGGGCGCCGCCACGAAGCGGGTTGGGGATACGCAGGAACACATCAATCGTCCGGGTCTGCGGATTGAGCACGTTGCTGGCGCGGTCAACATAGGCCTGCCAACGGTAACGGGTTCCACCATAATCAGAATAGACCGATGCCTCGATCCGGCCGCTGCCTGACCGCCACAGTGCCGGGATCAACGCCGCTTCGCTTTCCGATAGCGGAATAACCGCTTCGAAATCCGCCGTACCGACCATAGACCCGAGCACCTGCCCAGGCGCGACATAGCTGCCCAACGCAATTTCTTCTGAGCGCACCACACCCGAAAAAGGGGCGCGTACGGTAGTGCGTCTGAGCGCGGTTTGCGCATCCGCCAGCTGTGCCTGAGCGCGACGAAGAGCTGCCCGGGCAGACTGTAATTGCGGCTCGCGGGTCGCCAGACCGTTGGTCGGCGCTGCATTGACCGTCTGCCCGTTGGTACCCTGACTTACTGTCAACTCATCCGGCGGCAGAATCCTTGCCGCATAGTCGCTGCTGTCCACACTCGCGTAAGCGCTGCTACTAGCCGCGCGCTCTTGAAAGCGGGCAATCTCTGCCTTGGCCAGCGCCACTTCTTCCCGGGCCTCCAGAACTGCTACATTTTGCGATGCGACATCGGCCTGCGCTGTCTGCACGGCGTTGCGATAGTCGGACGTATCTATGCGGAACAAGGTTGCCCCGCGCGCAACCCTTTGGCCTTCCCGAAGCCGAGGATTCACATAGACCAGTTTTCCCGCCACCTCGGCAGAAAGGGTCAATTCTTCGCGCGCACGTACCGTGCCAGCACCCTGAACCATTAGATTGCCAGAGCGAATTTCCAGAGGCTCGGCCTGGACCAGCGGGATATTCTCCTCCGGTGGTTTTTCTTCCGGACCAGAACGCACAAAAATCAGCAGCGCCGCAATCGCTATTGCTGCAAGCAGGATCAGTCCGCCAATGACGCGTTGCCGATGCACTATTTGTCTCCTTGATTTTCAGGCGCGGGAATGACGGGTTCATCCTGATCAGCAATCAAATCTGCTGGTGCCTTTGTGTCCCAACTGCCACCGAGCGCACGGTGCACAGCCAGCCGGGCCAGCGCCACATCGCGCGCCGCTGAAGAAAGGGCCGACTGCACCTGATATTGCGCACGCAAGGCATCAAGATAGTCGACATAGCTGCCCACGCCCGTCGCAAAACGCCTTGATTGCAATTCGGCTGCCGCCGTTGCTTCGTTAAGTTGAGAGAAGAGAAAGCGATAACGCTGCCGCTCTTCTTCATAGCCTTCAATTGCCGTCCCCACTTCCTGATAGGCGTTGAGGACAGTTCGGGCATAAACCGCCGCCTGCTGCGCATATTGGGCATCCGCTGCTTCGATATTCGCTCTGATCCTGCCGCCCTGAAACAGGGGTGCGGTCAGATTGGCTCCCAGATTGAGTATCCATTTATCGAAAATATCAAACAGGCCTGAAGGGTTACCGGCTTGCGTTCCTGTACCCGCCGAAAGGCTGATCGATGGGAAGCGCTCGGCCTTGCGCGCACCAAGGTTGAACCGTGCAGCTTCCAGCCGCTGGCCCTCGGCATAAATATCCGGCCGCTGGGCCAACAGGTCCATTGGCAAGCCAGCGGGAACGGAGGTGAAGATCAATTGCGGGGAAAGCTTTTGCCCCAGAAAAGCACCCATATTGTCGGAATAGCGACCCACCAGCACGGCCAACTGTCCCTCGGTCGCAGCTAACTGCCTTTCACGCTGCGGCAATCCGGCTTGAATATTGCGAAAGTCCTGCCGCACCTGATAGAGTTCGAATGACGTTGCCAGGCCGCGGCGATAGCGATCTTCGGTTTGCTGGACCCGGTCGCCCAGAACATCGATAATCTTTGTGGTGAGCGCTATCTGATCACGGGCATCAACAATATCGAAATAGCTGGTGATCGTCTCGGCCATCACAGCAAGCCGCGCGGCCTGCAAGTCGGCGGCAGCAGCAACCGCATCTGCTCGCGCGGACCGTGCATCGTCACGCAGCCTGCCCCAGAGATCAACCTCATAGGAAAAACCCAAACCGGACGTGTAGTTTTCCACCTGAAAACGTGTTCCACCACCGCCAGCTCCAAAACCGGTTCCAGCGGTTGGTGTATCAGAATAGCTGCTGCCAGCATCGGCGTTGACTTGCGGAAAAAGGCCGCTTTTTGACACACGGGCCTGCGCTTCTGCAGCCCGCAATCGGGCCGCTGCCTCAGCGAGATCGAGATTTTCTGCCAGCGCCTCATCCAGCAAAGCGTTGAGAACAGGGTCCTGGAAAGACGTCCACCATTGTGCCGGTTCGTAAGCACCACTCGCATCAGTCTTGCTAAATTGTTGCGGCACACCAGCGGCAATTTCCGGCGCCTTTGATTCGGGCGCCATGCTCACACACCCACCCGCCAGCAATGTTGCCGTGCAAGACGAGAAAAGGATTTTAGCGAATTTGCTTGTCACAATAGGGGCACCGTTAAAACGACCTGGGACCTGCCAAGTGAGTGTAAACTGCCACCGATTAAAATGAACGTCAACGTTTTATTTGTACGATTGCGTTCATTTTGGTAAGGTATGTTGTTACGAGGGGAAATAGCCGTGCCAAATACGGAAAAAATTCAGAAACATGCGCTTACCGACAGGCCGGCGAGCCAGCGAAAAATTGCTGAAATACTGGCTGCTGCGCGAGTGGAGTTTTTTGCCAACGGATTCTCGGCCGCCACAATTGAAGCGATTGCGGCACGTGCGCAGGTTTCCAAAGTCACAGTTTACAGCTGGTTTAGGGACAAGGAGAATCTGTTTGCGCAGGTCGTACGTGCCGAATCTACCAAGATGCGCGAAAATTTCGTAACGGCGAATCTGGCGGAGAAAAGCCTCTACGATATCCTTCTCCATGCCGCACGCGGGATGCTCGACTTCCTGATGCGGGAAGACAGAGTTCGGATGGAACGTATCCTGGGTGCGGAAGTGACACGCGATCCGGCGATCGGCAAAATGTTCCTGGAAAACGGCCCCCTCAGAATGGCCGAGGGTCTTAAAGCCCTCTTGCGAGCCTCTGTTGAAAAGGGCGAAATTCAAAGTGATGATTTGGAAGCATCTGCAGAAATGTTTGCCGGGTTGGTGATGGGCCGTATGGATTTGCTGCTGCGCTATGGTCATAAAATCAAGATGACCGCTGCCGATAAGGAAAAACGTGCCAGACGTGCCGTAGATGCCTGGATGCTGATCCACCAGGTCTGAACCGATCAACTACGCAATATTGCGTATCGCGCCGGGCTTTATCTCCCGCCAGATATCGGGAATGACTTGGAAAACAATACGCCTTGAACTGGCCCGAACCGCTGAACATCCCAATGGATCATCAGCCCATGCTTATGTGTTCCGTGTCCCGTTGGACGGCGCGGGGTTTATCGAACCGCAAGCGCTTCGTGAGGCGGAAAAACGCCCTGTAGTCCGGCGCTTCTGGCCCGGGGAACGCGACCAAAATGGCGTTGTCATCACCACCGACAAGGGCTGGGCCTTTTCCTACAAGGTCGGAGATGATGACGATGAAATGATATTCGGGCTGCAAAATCATCCGATCAAGGTCGGTGAATATCTGACCATTACAGAGGCCGACGGCAGCGAACTGCCGTTCAGGGTGATCAGCTGCCACGAATAGGTTTCTGTGGGCCACTGGGAACTAAAGAGGAGGAAACACCATGTTTTTTCGCAACCATTTTACACGCAGTCTTTTGATTGGCGCAGGCTTGCTATGCTTCGCGGCAACGCCAGCCACAGCCGAATGTGTCATCGGTTCGGAACCGCTCTTCGATCCGTTTGCGCCCTACAAGGGTGGCTCTGCCATCGTGCACAAGGACAGCGGATTCGTATTTCCTTCTGAAGTGAGCGGGTTCAGACGCTTATGCGAGATGACGACTGACTTCTCCGGTGACAATTTCCAGATCCGCTATGAACGCATGATTGGCGAGCAGCTGGTCGCGGTCGACATCGCCGTCGTCCATCTCGAAGACCTGACCGCGCGTGACCATTACCGGATCATCAAACCTTCGGTCATGTCCCATTATGCCAGCGCATCTGTCGAGTCAGAAGGTGACTATTTTGTATCAGGGCGGGAAGACCTGTCTGCCTATCAGGGCATATTTGACGGTCAGAAAGACAACGTACCTTGGCATGTCAGCCTGACCGCGATTGATTATGGTTATTGGGATGCACGGTTGATTGCGTCCTATCCCCACCAACTGGATATTCCTGCGCAGGAAGCATTGATGGAGCTGGTCGCGGCCTTCCAATGGCAAAGCCCGGCCGATCAAGAGAAAGGCGAAGAGGAATAGCGGAGAAAAAGCCATGAAACGCATTGCGATTATCGACGCCCATCCCGATCCCGACCCGGCACGCTTCGGACATGCCCTTGTCTCCGCCTATGCGCATGGGGCCAGGGAGGCGGGCCATGAGGTCCGCGAAGTCCGTCTGGCTGGCAAAGACATCCCGATATTGCAAAGCCGCAAACAATGGATGGAAGAAGATCCGCCGGCCAGTGTGAAGCCAGGGCAAGACGCCATAAAATGGGCGCAGCATGTGGTATTTTTCTACCCGCTCTGGATGGGCGACATGCCGGCGCTGTTGAAGGCCTTTATTGAACAGGCCTATCGCCCTGGTTTTGCCCTGGACTATGGCGAGGATGGCGACCGGAAACTGCCCAGAAAGCTTTTGACCGGGCGATCCGCCCGCCTGGTTGTTACAATGGGCATGCCAGCGATTTTCTATCGCGCCTATTTTGCTTCGCACAGTGTGCGGAGTTTCAAACGCAATATTCTTGCCCTGACCGGCGTAGACCCGGTTTCTACATCCCTGATCGGTAATGTTGATGGTGGTCCGCAACATCGTGAACGCTGGCTGAAAAAGATGGCCGATCACGGGGCCAATGGCGATTAGAGCCGGTGCCGGGGGCTCCGTAACATCCCTTATACAGAGCCAAAAATGATAGGGATACACTTCTCCTGTTGATGCTTTCCGAGTGGAAGATCATCAAAAATAGGAGAAAAATCATGAAATCCGTGCTGCTCTACGTCAACGATGACACCGGTTTGGAGGCGAGGCTGCAGGCGGCGCTGGATATCACTCGCGCGGTGAACGGACACCTCCACTGTTTGCGCGCTAATCCTTACAATCCGCAAATGGCCTTTGATGGCGTGACCGGCATGTCAGTGGTCTATGATGTCGCGAAGCTGACGCGAGCGGCCGATGAGAAACTTCGCAACGATATCGAAGCACGTTTGGCAGAAGAAGACGTCCCGTGGCACTATGAGGAAGTCAATGCCAGTCCGGCCCGCGGTTTGGCGCGCAATTCAGCGCTGGCCGATATAATGGTTCTAAGTTCGGCCAGCGGTGACAAGGATAATGTCCTTCCGCTGGGCATATTGGGCGATGTGCTGTTCAACACCAACGTTCCCGCGCTGGTTCAACCAGATGGTCTGAAAAAATTCGATGCGACCGGCACGGCAGTGGTCGCCTGGAATGGCAGCTTTGAGGCTGGCAACGCCCTGCGCGCTGCGGTGCCGATGCTCCGTCTGGCAAATGCAGTCCACATTTTGACGGTGGACGAGGATAAGGACCACGATTTGCCGCCGCTCGCCGCATCAGAATATCTCTCACGTCACGGCATTACTTCTGAAGTGCATAGTATGTCAGCCAAAAAACCCTCGATCGAGGCGGTATTGTTGTCCACGGCCGATACACTCAAAGCCAGCTATATGGTGATGGGCGCTTATGGCCACAGCAGGGCACGCGAATTTCTCTTTGGCGGTGTCACTAGAAGTCTGTTCAAGGATTGCCCGATGCCGCTGCTTGTATCCCGTTAATTCCCGGGAGGGCTGAATGGCCGATAGCGTAACCATTACATTCCACGGGGCCGCTGGCACGGTTACGGGCAGTTGTTTTGAAATTAACGGTGCAGGGAAGACAATCCTGGTCGATTGTGGATTGTTTCAGGGGACCCGGTCACTTGAACGATTAAACTATGAAGCGCTGCCGTTCGATATTGGAAAAATCAATGCCATCATCCTGTCCCACGCGCATCTGGACCATAGCGGACGGCTGCCTTGCCTTTACGGCCATGGCTATAACCCACCAACCTATTGCACGGCGGCAACCGCTGATATCCTGAAGCCACTGCTCATGGACTCTGCGAAACTGCAGGCGGCGTCGGTCGAACGCCGCAACCGGCGCGCAGACCGCGCAGGCTTACCGCCATTTTTTCCGCTTTATACAGGCGAAGATATTACGAAGCTGATGAGCAACATCACCACCATTAATTACTGCGAGGAAATCGATCTGGGCCATAATGTCTCGTTCCGGTTATGGGATGCCCGCCATATTGTGGGCTCTGCGTCAGTGGAGATAAACATAGGCGGTCAAAGGTTGATGATATCGGGCGATGTCGGGTCGGGCACCGCAATCCAGTGTGTGGGTCAGGAACTGGGTGGGTATGACCATGTCATCTGTGAAGCGACCTATGGCGCAAGGGAAAGGGAAGAAACGCTGCTGAGTGAGCGCCGGGAGGCCTTGGCTGCCTATGTCGAGGACAGCCTGAAGTCCGGAGGCAATCTGCTCATCCCGGCCTTTGCGGTAGAACGCACGCAGGTCATTCTGGAGGACTTTCTGGCTTTGTTTGACTCCGGACGTTTGCCGCCTGTCAACGTCTTCCTCGACGCACCATTGGCCCAAAAAGTCACGCGGGCGATGCTGAAATATCGCAACAACGGCGCCGATCTGCTCGAACGTCCCAATATCCGGTTCATCCAATCCGTTGCGGAATCCAAACAGCTGAATCACATGACGGGAGCTGTAATTATTGCCGGGTCCGGAATGTGCGAAGGTGGCCGGATCCGCCATCATCTGATCCGCAACCTGCCCAGGCGGCAATCACGAGTCCTCTTTACCGGTTTTCAGGTCGCCGGAACATTGGGTTCGGTTTTGAAGAGAGGCGAGAAAATGGTGCGCATCTCCGGCAATGATGTGATCGTCAACGCCGATATCGCGGTGCTGGACGGTTATTCCAATCATGCTGATCGCAAGGGCCTTCTTCGTTGGATCAAAGATCATGATCCGGTTTCCGGCTCCCTGTTCCTTGTCCATGGAGAAGAAAAGGCACTGCAGACTTTGGCCGGCGATTGCAAAGAAGCACAGCGCTATGGTGAGCCGGTCATCCCTGCTTTGGGTGAAATATGGGCCTTGCCTGCGGGCACACAGGCCCGTTTGCACAAACCGGGTCGCGGCAATGCTGCGCAGCTCATCGCGCCACAGGACTGGACTTCACGGCTCGCGGCCTTGCGCGCTTCGGTCCAGCAAAAGGTCCGGGCCCTACCGTCTGATCAGGACCGCGATAAAATGCTGAAATCGCTCGAACGGGCCCTGGAAAATTATCAGCAGGAAAAGCTGCGTTAAAGCGCTGTCAACGGCCTTATTGTAGGTCGCGCACCATCATCACATCCTGCTTGAGCCAGCCCAGAAGCACCCGCGCATTATTGCCCATGCTGGCGCGCATGAAACCGCTTTTGCCATGCGTCCCCAACACTACCAGATCGGATTTCAATTCCTTGATCTTCTTAAACAAGACAACGCCAAGTTCACCTTTTTCGTTGGAAGCCTTCAGGCGTTTGAATGTGGCGTTGTCGATCGTGGTCTGCGCCAGAAAGCGCTCCATCAACTTGGCTTCTTCGGAGCCGATATCCTGTGCCACCTGATCCGACTTCAACCAGCCGCTATAGGGAACATTGTAAGCGTGGACGAGATGAAGCGGTATCTCTGGAAACAATTCAGCCGCAGTGTTGAGGGCGGTCATCGAACAATCGGAAAAGTCCGTCGCGATCATTATACTGCGATAGGGTTTTACCGGCTTGCGCTTGATGATCAACACCGGGACATCGGCATGGCGGACGATATGGTCCACAGGCGATCCCAGGAAAACATCACTGAACCCGTCATAATGAGCCACGCCGGTTACAATCATCCCGCAGCGTTCCCGCCTCGCGGTTTCTATTACCAGCTCCCCGACATTGCCCATTTCGATGATGAATTCCACATCCACATCCGTTTCGGGCAACTCTTCTTCCAGCTGGATTCGCGCTTCCTTTGGTACGAGTCCCTTTTTCTTCGCCTGTTTGGGGTCCAGCACATGAACTACGATCAAGCGCGTTTTCCAGGACTTCGCCAGCATCAGCGCGCGATCAAAAGCGCGGTCGCAGCGAGCCGTCATGTCTGTTGCCAGAAGGATGGGTTTGTTTGTCGTTTTGGTGTCGGTCATCTTTGAAAAGCTTGCCCCTTGAAATTATTATAGAAATGGGTGCAGGCCGCCCTCCCTCCTTTTGCGCCCGCGGGGTGGGGTAGGGGGAAGGGGCGTTTCAAGGGATAGAAAGGCGACCTGCGTACCTCCTCAACCAGCACTGGGCGGCGTTGATCGGGATCTTTCAATTTCTTTCGAGTGCTTCGGTCCATCTTCATTCGGCCTCGCAGCTCTTTGCCCCTTGTTTGAAAGGACGATTATTATTTTTGGCCGCGGCAGGAAATCAGTGGAGTTCCCTACGTAGTTTTACGTATTTCGCTTCAGGCTGTCCGTCATGCTTAGATCGCGTCAGCATTTTACATTTTGGCATCACTAGATATTCGTAGTAAAGGCGATGCCTCGAGGGTTCGAAGGAGCTTTTCACGATGCGCGCATTCGGGTTGGATCAAATTGACCGGTCGGCCTATCTCGAAGCCGTGCTGTCGACCCTGCCGGAATATATCATGGTCATCAGCCCGGATCGACAGCTGATTGATATCAACCAGGCCGGACTTCGTATGATCGGCGTGGAGCGGCTTGACGATCTGCCGGACAGCGATCCGCTGACGCTGATTTCCAAATCCTGTCGCCCTGCCTTTCAAAAAGCGCTCGCCTCCGTCTTCGATCGTGATAGCAAGTCCCGTGGCAAGCCGGTCCATATCGAACTGTTGCTACACAATGGCGGATCACATGTTCTGGAGTTGCGTTTCGCTCCGCTTCACGAACGAGATGGCACTATCAGTGCTGCGGTCATTACTGCACGTGACATATCCGAATTGCGCAACACGCTTGCCGCCGTGGAGCAATCCACATCAGTGCTGCAATCCATCCTCGAGACCGTTCCTGATCCGATGGTGGTGATGGATGAAAAATGCCGCATCACCTCGTTTAGCACGGCGGCGGAAAAACTGTTTGGCTATAGCGAAGGCGAGCTGCTCGGGCAGAATATCAGCATACTCATGCCATCCCCGTATAGTGAGGAGCATGATAATTATGTTGATCGCTATATCCGTACAGGTGAAAAACGGATCATCGGCATAGGCCGAACCGTGGAGGGGAAGAAAAAGGACGGTACGGTCTTTCCAATACGGCTTGCAGTCGGTGAAGCAAAGGCAGGAGACCAGCGCCTGTTTACCGGCTTCATTATTGATCTGACCGAAGCACGCAATACCGAGGCCGAGTTGCAGGCTCTGCAAACCGACTTGTTACACTCGTCCAGGCTCAGCGCCGTTGGGACATTGGCCTCTGCGCTGGCCCATGAAATCAACCAGCCGCTGTCGGCCATCACCAATTATCTGTCCGCAGCGCGCGACATGCTCGATAGCGGCGCAGAGGAGAATAAAGATTCTCTCTATGAAGCCATGCGCGAAAGCGTATCGGAAGCCCTGCGTGCCGGCACTATAGTCAGGCGGCTGAGAGAGTTTGTGTCCAAAGGCGAACTAAACCGCAAAAGACTGTCCATTGCCCAGCTTGTCGAGGATGCGACAATCCTCGGTCTGGTAGGCGCTCATGATCAGGGAGTGGAATCATCTATCGAGATCGACCCTGACACTAATCACGTTTTTGCCGACCGGGTGCAGATTCAGCAGGTCATGATCAATCTGATGCGCAACGCGATTGAAGCGATGGCCGACAGCGCGGTCAAACATCTGAACATTGCCGTACGTTCAATACCCGATGACAAAGTCGAAATAGCAATATCAGACACTGGCAGAGGCATCGATCCGGATATTGCCGACAAGATTTTTGACCCGTTCACCAGCACCAAAAACAGCGGCATGGGTCTCGGACTTTCCATTTGTCGCACGATTATTGAAGCGCACGAAGGTACAATCAGCGCCGCACCCAATCCGGAAGGGGGGACGATCTTCCGCATAACCCTTTGGAAATCCCATGAGGAGCATTCTGATGTCCAATGAACGCCTGGTCTATATTGTCGATGATGACGATGCCGTCCGCCGGTCGGCGTCTTTCATGCTGCGCCATGCCGGGTTCCAGGTACGTCCGGTTGAATCGGGAATTGCCTTTTTGAAGCTTGCCAAAAACGCCGAGCGGGGATGCGTATTGCTGGATATCCGCATGCCGGAAATGAACGGGCTCGAGGTTCAGCAAGAGATGGTCAAGCAAGGCATAGATATGCCGGTCGTGATATTGACCGGTCACGGCGATGTTGAAATTGCAGTGCAGGCGATGCGTGCCGGTGCAATAAATTTCCTTGAAAAACCCTACGAAAAAGAAGCGCTTTTGGCGGCAATGACGGAAGCGTTTGAACGCATTGATAACAGTGAACTGAAAGAAATGGCATCATCCGAAGCCAAGGTACGGCTTGCTTGCCTGACCGGACGTGAGCGCGATGTGCTGGACGGCCTGATGACCGGCTATCCCAACAAAACCATTGCTTATGATCTGGGCATTTCGCCGCGCACAGTAGAAATATATCGCGCCAACATGATGGAAAAGCTGCGCGTGCGAAGCCTCGCCGAGGCTCTGCGTATCGGCTTTGCAGCAGAGGACGGCAAAATGGTAAACGCCAAACCGGTACAGCACTGACTTACGTAACTCTGCGGATAGCCTGCCTCTTTGAGCAGCGATACTATCGACGATAATATGTTGACTTCAGCTTGTCGCAATTAACTTGTAACACACTGTATCAGAATGCAGCATAGACCGTGAACTCAAAACAGGAAGAAACGTGCTGATACGCAATGGTAGCTTGATTGTCGCGGTCGATGGATCGCGCATGTCGATTTTTCGCAATGTTGGTGAAGCCTTCAAGCCAGCACTGGAGCTTGTTGAAGAGCATCAGAGCCCCACGCCAAAATCATCCGACATGGGTGATGACAGGCCAGGCCGAAGCTCGCAAAGCACCAGCCCGCGCAAGGAGGCCTATGAACAAACTGATTTGCACCAGCAGGCAGAAGACCGGTTCGCCCGAGAGGCTGCCGAAAGAATTGACCAGATAGCGCGCGATTCCAAAGTTGGTCTGGTACTTGTCGCCGCCCCGCGGGCATTGGGAGTGATCCGGCAGAATCTCAGAACCGAAACGAGCCAGAAATTACTGGCGGAGATCGACAAGGCTTTCGGCCCACATGAAACAGAGTCTTTGGCCAAAATGCTTGAGAAACATCAGGCCTGAATCCGCTACTCTGTGGGGGCAGCGGCACTCAGGTCAAATTCCAGCAGCATCAGCGTAGCATCGCCGGGATAGCTTTTCGCTGTGAATCCCATTTCACGCTCCAACTCAATTGCCGCATGATTTTCGCGGCTCTCAATGGATTGCAGTTTCTTGATACCGCTACGCCGGGCTTCGTTTGCCACATATTCCAGGAAGGTCCAGCTCATGCCGCGGTGCTTGTAATCGGCGTGGACGACAATCGCGACCTCGGCGACCGACTTGTCCTCATTCGCGCCAATCATGGCGCTGGCGACGATGGTCTTGTCGTCAATGTCGAAAGCGAGAAAATCTTCCTTATGGTCATGATCGACGTCGACCAGATAAGACAACATCTCATCGCCCACTTCGGGAATCGGAGACAGAAAGCGAAAACGTAAGTCATCTCTGGTCACATGCCTGAAAAATTCCGCCAAGGCTTCCTTATCGGCTGAAGCAACAGGGCGGACATGAAATTCAAACCCGCTGCGCGTGGTGAGCGGGATTGACTTGCTGACGATCAGATCGTGACTTGAATCCGTTTCCGGTTTCTTGGGCTTTATCGAAAGGGTCGGTTTGGCTGTTTGATCGGACATCGGGGGCTCCTTGCAGCTAGCTTTGTGTAGCTGAATTTACGGGGGAAGATGAGGTCCGCGCTATGTCAAACGGGACCATCGCTTTCTATCCGTAATGCCCCTTATGGTGCCCCTCCAAAGATGGCGATCAGGCCGCCGCGACCCGCGCCCAAACCGGTAGGTGGTCTGATGCCTTTCGGGCTGAAGCGCTGTCATGCACACCGCCTGCCACGGCCTTTAGCTGATCGCAATGCATGATCCGGTCGAGCCGGGCAATCGGGCCGCGCGAGTGGAAGCTGCGACCGCAATCAACGAAATTATAGCTGCGTCCAAAATCATGCAGACAGCCGCCTGAGGCGCTCCATTCGTTGAGATCACCCATTAATATGGTTGGTCGCTCCGCCCCATATTGCCTGGCGAGCTTGATAATGGTGGCGGCCTGGCGGCGGCGCCACAGGCCGGACAGATCAAGGTGCATTCCGAATATGGACAGATCGAAACCCTTGATGGCAATTTGGGCCATCACCGCGCCACGTGGCTCCAGATACGGGATATGCAGGATATCATGGGCAATCACTTCTGCCGATTTATGCGCCAGTATCGCATTGCCATGCCAGCCCATCGAGTCGATCTGGACATCCAGCGGAATGGCGCGATAGTCGCTATATTGTTCCAGCAGGAGCGGCGGTATTGCTGCTGCCCGTGCACCAAAACGGCGATCTGCTTCCTGCAGTGTAATGATATCCGCATCCAGTTCGTTCAGGACCTCAATCACCCGTCCGGGATTGCGCCGCCGGTCCGTACCAACGGCCTTGTGTATATTGTAACTGGCAACTGTCAGCATCGATAGAATCTGCTATTATCCCGCGTCGATTCAACTACGCCCGGCTTTCATTTGCAGGGGCTTTCATCAAATTAGAGATAAGCCCTGATCATGCAAATATAATCTGACTCATAAAGTCTTCATGGCTCAGCCCTCCGGGGCCATCAACCCGAACAGGGCACCGGTCGGGTCCAGCAATAATGCGCGCCTGCCGACACCTTTCGTCACCGCTGGACCGAGTAACTGTTTGGCACCCAGATATGTGGCCCTTTCGGTCGATATGTTGATATCCGTCACATGGATGTACGGAACCCATTGCACAGCAACGTCCAGTTTTGCGGGTATGATCAAAGCTCCCGTTACCGGGTTGCCGCCTGCTTCTACAAAGTTGGTATAAAAACTCCTATCTCCAGCATCGGTCTGCCTGGCGGCCCATGTAAAAAGGCTGCCGTAAAATGCCCGTGCGCTGTAATCATCCGTCGTTAGCAGTTCATCCCAAATAAAGACGCCTTGCGGTGGGGGATAGTCATGGCTCGCGACGAACGGACAGATCAGACCGCCTTGCGGATCCCGCACCACTGCGCTTCGTCCGACACCAGGAATATCAAACGGTTCCCTTTCAATTGTGCCATCGAGTTTTGTGGATCGTCTGGTGGTTTCATCGACATCATCAACCGCCACATATGTCAGCCAGCAAGATCGCTGATCCGGTTCGATCTCTATCAGTCCGCCATGGGCTGCTCCATTGCACAAAATAAGCGGATAATCCGCCTCGCCGGACTTCCAGACAAATTCGGCGGCATGTTCTATTTCATAGGTCCAACCCAGTAATTTGGCGTAAAAGTCGCAGGCCTTGCCAACATCGCTCGTCAGCAGGTCATGCCAGACAACATGGCCGGTTGCGGCTGGTCGGGACATGGCTGTTTCCCCTTTTGATTGAACATATGCGGTCAGTCACGGCTGGCCTGGCCAATACACCTTCACGGATTGGAAGCTATTGACTCAAATCAATCCAATGGCAGAATGGCGGTGCTAGAGACTGCTCTGGCACCAACGTAAACGTCTTGAAAACAAGGGAAACGACCCGGAAAGCCTGTTCCCGCTCCAGCCCCCCGTTAGCGACAACCGCAGAGGCCTGACCCGTGCATCCTGAAATACCCTATCTTCGGGAAACCATCATCTTCCTGGTCGCCGCCGGACTGGTTGTCCCTCTGGTGCGCAAGGCAGGCATCAGTGCGGTTCTTGGTTTCCTGTTTGTCGGTCTGGTAATCGGGCCGTTCGGGGTCGGGCGACTGGTCGGCGAAACACCGGTGCTGGAATTGATGGTCATCGCCGATGTCGAAGGCGTCCGCCGCTTTGCCGAACTCGGCGTTATATTCCTGCTCTTTACCATCGGCCTTGAACTTTCGGTCGCACAGCTTTGGGGGATGCGCCGGCTTGTCTTCGGCTTCGGCACCGCGCAAGTGACGGTCAGCGCGATTGTCATTGGCGGCATCGCCTATGCTTTTGGCAATACGCTGGTCGCCGCCACAATATTCGGCCTGTGTCTCGCGCTTTCGTCCACGGCGCTGGTGATGCAATTGCTCACCGAGACACGGCGCCTGAGCGCCCCCGCCGGCCGAGCCAGTTTCGGCGTGCTGCTGCTGCAGGATCTCGCGGTGGTTCCCATCCTGTTTTTCGTCGGCATAGCCGGCGCGACAATCGAGGGATCACTGGCATTTGCTGCGCTGAAGGCAATAGGCGAAGCGGTGCTGGTAATAGCTTTGATCTTCCTGATCGGCCGCATCGCCGTGCGCCCGTTCTTGCGCTTTGTCGGCGGCACTGGCAGCCGCGAAGTGTTCATGGCGGCTGTCATCCTGCTGGTCCTGATCACCGCCGCATTGACCGCGCTGGCCGGGCTCTCGATGGCGCTGGGCGCGTTTCTGGCCGGGCTGCTGTTCGCCGGAACCGAATACAGGCACCAGATCGCAAGTGATATCGAACCGTTTAAAGGCTTGCTGCTGGGTTTGTTCTTCATTTCAGTCGGGATGAGCCTCGACATCATGGCGGTGTGGGCGGATATCCAGTGGGTGCTGTTGTCGGCATTCGGGCTGCTTGCGATCAAGGGAACGATCCTTTTCGCGCTCGCCCGCGCCTATCGTTTGCCCAAGGATGTCGCCGCCGAAACCGCGATCCTGATGAGTCAGGGGGGTGAATTTGCCTTTGTCGTGATCGCGGCTGCCCTGTCCTTTTCCCTGCTTGACCCCGCCAACGCGCAGTTCATGTTGCTTGTTGTCATTGTCACGATGTTCCTGACACCGCTGCTGGCGATCGCCGGACGACGGGTTGGCGAAATGCTGCGCCAGCGCGAAGCGAAAAACGGCGACATGACGGCCAGCATCGACGATGAACATCCGGTAATTATCGGCGGGTTTGGCCGGGTTGGCCGCTTACTGGCGCAGCTTCTGGAAGAACAGCGGGTTCCCTATGTTGCCATCGATAGCGATCCTGATCTCGTCGCAACCGAGCGTGCTAAAGGCGCATCGGTCTATTTCGGCGATGCAAGCCAGCCGGACCTGTTGAAACATCTCGGCATCGAACGAGCAGCCGCCTTTGCCACCACCATGGATGCACCGGAATCGGCAGAGCATGTGATCAAGGCCGTCCATCAGGACTGGCCGCACATCCCCATTATCGCGCGCGCCTGCGATGTCAGCCATGCCGAGGACCTGCGCGCCAGCGGTGCGCGAAGCGCGGTACCCGAAACGGTCGAGGCCAGTCTGGAACTGTGCGAGCAACTTCTCACCAATATCGGTTTTCCCCAGGAAGCCGCGCGCGCCATCGTGGATGATCAGCGCACATGGCAAACCGACAAGGTGCAGGAGGAATAGACGGGTCCTATCGAATGAGAGGTCATCAATCGATTTAACGGAATAGCAAACAGCGTGATAACCGCATTTACAACTGATAATATTCTAAAAAAAATGCAAAGGCACATCCCCCATGTCCACTACATCCGATCAGACTATTTTTCTTACAACTGACCTGACCGCACGCGGTGACCGGCCGATGGACCGCGCCATCCAGTTGGCAAAGACACGCGGTGCCAAGCTGGTGGTTTTCCATGTATTGGAAAAAGGACGCCATGATAGCGAAGCCGTTCAGGCGGCTTCTGCAGAGATCGAAATGGATCTGGCCAGCTATGACATGGAAGCGGAGATTATAGTCGAGCGCGGTGATGTGGTCAGCCAGATTATCGAACATGCCGAAGCAACCAAATCAGCCATGATTGTCGCTGGTGTGGCCCGGATTGGCCGTCTTGGTGACCTGGTCATGGGCACACAGCTTGAACGTATTATACATCACAGCCCATTGCCGGTGCTGATCGCCAAAAATCGCGCAACCACCGAATATGAGCGTCTTGTTGCGGCCAGCGATTTCTCATCCCCTTCAGCTTATGCGATTGAACAGGGCTGCGCGCTGTTTCCGGAACAGCAGACTCATATCATCAACGCCTTTCACGTACCGTTCGAAGGCTTTCTTCACTCCGACAAGGTGACGGAGGAATTTCGTACCGAACAGCATTTGCAGATTACGAAATTCATGGAGGGTCTGAAAATCTCGCCGGAAATCCGTAAAGACCTGACCTATAGCGTGGAATATGGTGACACTTGCAGCGTCGTCCAGCAGGCTGTCAAAAATCGCCATACCGACCTTGCGGTTATCGGCACGCATGGGACAAGCGGCTTTCGTGCCAATATGATGGGCAGCATGGCGCGCGCGCTGATCACCTATCTGCCCTGCGACATATTGGCGGTGCGCCAGCCTGCAAAATAGGTTCAGAAAATCAATATCTCCATATGCATGTAAACTGGGCGCTTGTCATCAGGAGTGCCTTGCTGTATTATAATTGCAATACACATTGGAGGCCCTCATGAAAAAAATGTTACTTGTCATTCCTTTCCTAGCTCTTTCAGCCTGCGAAGGCTCTATCGCCAGCGCGGTTGGCAACGCGGGAAAAAGCAGTTTCTCCGACGGCACGCAAATTGGGACTTCCGATACGAATCCTGGCGAATTTGAAGGTGTGACTCTCGCGGGCCCGGATAATGTCATCTTCACCACCGGCGCGGACTTCTCGATCCGGGCAGAGGGCGATGCTGATACGCTGGAACAACTGCGCTACAAGGTCACTGGCGGGCAGCTGAAAATCGGCCGCGAAAAAAATAGCAGCATGTGGAGCGGCAACTATAGGGGCGCAACAGTCTATGTCAGTGCGCCGTCCCTGAAAAGCGCCAAGCTGGCCGGTTCTGGCGACATGCAGGTAGACAATATGAATGGTGAAAGCGCGAAAATCAGTGTCGCCGGGTCCGGCAACATCGATATTGCTGAAATAGAAACGGCGTCGCTGACAACCAAAGTCGCAGGTTCCGGGGATGTGTCTATTGCTGGCACAGCCGACGAGGTCACCATATCCGTAGCGGGCTCCGGCGACATCAGCGGCAAGAAGCTTAAAGCCGAAAACGCGACGATAAAGGTCGCCGGCAGCGGTGATGTTGCCCTCTCTTCTGACGGCACGGTCAATGCCACGGTCGTCGGATCAGGCGACATTCGTATCCATGGTGACGCCACCTGTAATACCAAGTCCAGAGGGTCCGGTGACATAACCTGCGGGTAACTGCCTAAGCTGATTTCCCTTTCCTACCTGATTGACCTTCTGCTAACCTTGGTTGCACAGGCTTTGGGGAGGGTCATCATGACAAGAAAAGACCATCAAATCAGATATGGTGCGGTTTTCGAACCGGCGCCACAGCTGCCCGCTTTTCGCAGAGACAGAGGGCGTGAATTGTGTGGACTTCGGGTTGTTCGCAACCTGCAAAAAAGCTGTGTGAAATGTGTGAACTTTGCACGCCAGGCTGCACGACAAAAAGGGGCTGTGATTTGTGTGAACTTTGGTCTGGAGCGGCAGCATGTCACGGATCAGGCCGGGATGATCAGGGACAGGCTTTCCGGTTTTTCGGTTCAGGGGGAGCGCAGCCATGCCTAATTTCTGGGAAAAACATGCCGTTCCGAGGCTGATAAAATTTGCCTGTTCACAACCCGCGGTGATGAAAGATCGCAGCGAAATTGTTCCCAAGGCACAGGGCGAAGTCCTCGAACTGGGCTGCGGCGGTGGTATCAACCTGCAATTTTATGATCGATCCAGGGTCGACAAACTGACCGGGCTCGATCCCTCCGCCGAACTGCTCGACTATACGCGCAAGGAAGCCAAGGAGCGCGGTTTCGAAATGGACATATTGGACGGTGTCGGGGAGGCGATGCCCTTTGCCGATGACAGTTTCGATACCGTGCTTACCACTTTTACACTTTGTTCAGTACAGGATGGTAAACAAGTCCTGAAAGAAATGCGGCGGGTCCTGAAACCGGGCGGCAAAATCCTGTTCCTCGAACATGGGCGCGCACCCGACAAAGGTCCGGAAAAATGGCAGCAGCGGATTGAGCCGGTATGGAAACATATCGCCGGTGGTTGCCACTTACACCGCCCGGTCTCGAAATTATTCGCGGCAGAAGGTTTCGCATTGAATGAAGATGGCGGGCATTATGCCCCGAAGACGCCCAGATGGTTGGGCTGGATGGAATTTGGAGAAGCACGGCCGCTATGAATAACCTTTCTGCGAGAAACCTTTCTTTGAAAAATCTCTTTATCATGCTGTCACTCGGCTTTGCCATGCTGGCTGCGCCTGCGCACGCAGCGGAGCGCAAGTTTTCTATTTCAAGCTTTGAAGATGTTCGAATCATTGGCAGCGTCAATGTGTTTATCACAACCGACCGCGGCGTATCGGCAAGCGCCGAGGCAGCAAACCGGGAAACGCTGGACCGCGTGTCTCTGCGCAAAAGCGGCAGTCAGCTGATTATTTCGGTCACGCCCAAGCCCGGAGGCAATAACGGTTTTTCTTCGGATGAACCGGTGACGATCACCCTTAGCACCTATGATATAAAGACAATCAACCATAGCGGGGCAGGCACGGTATCCCTCGACAGGTTGGGCGGGAGTCAGTCCAAAGTGCGTCTGAGCGGTTTTGGCGTGTTGACAATTAACGATGTCGATAGCGATATGCTGGATATCGCGATGAACGGTGGCGGACAGATCGTCATAGCCGGTCAGGCCAACAAAGCGCGGATCAGCCTTTTGGGTTCCAGTATATTTGATGGCTCGCAATTGACTGTAGAGACGCTGGATCTGACACATCGCGGACCGTCGAGCAGCCATGTCTTCGTTGAGAAAGAAGTCAATATCTCGAACAGCGGCACCGGCAAGATTCGCATCGATGGAAGACCGAATTGCAGTGTGAGATCCGGTGGATCGGCAGACATTATCTGCAATCCCAAGCGATAAAGCAGGTTATGTATCAGTCATTTAGTGCAATGTTCCTATTGACTGATCGATAGATAGAAAGACGCAAAGGCGTTCAACCTGCCGCCATTTGCAATAGTGTATATGATTGCCCAGAGCCCGACTCTGATCAGCGCGGTTGGCCGCCTCCAGGCCTGCTTCTTCACCAAAATTGGTGATCAGCTGCTCAGCATCGGAAAAGTTGGTGGAGTCTATGAATACGGGTAGTTGCAAAACAGGCTCCTGTGCTAAAATCGCGCCGCTACGGCCACGCTCGACAAGCCAGTTGTTTAGGGAACAGGAATGGAAATTCCGTCAAAAGCGATGGTGAACAAAAGCTTATCTTTTGATAAGCAGACTGGTCTGGCCAATCATCGCTGACCATGGCATGGCATGCTTGCAAGGCGCTGTGATCGTGAAGCGCTATCATTGTTAGGGGACCAATATGACGAACGGTCAGGAACCGGCAGGCCGGTCAAACAAGAGTGCTGGCGGCTTTTTTCTGGCGGCTGGTTGTATCATTGGCGTCATCGCGGGAGGATTGCTGGGCCAGCCCTCCATCGGGTTCCTCGGCGGACTAGCTGCCGGTGCCTTTGTAGCAACCGCCATCTGGTATTTCGATCGTCAGAATGACGGTTGAAGCCGACTAGCCGGTAACAGAACTGAATAGCGCGCTTGTCATCAGACGCGGCGCTTCCTATTGTTGAAAAATGCTAAAACATATTCGCAATATATCGATATTGATCATCCTGTTGGTCATCGGCGCTGGCTATTATGTGACGCGCGGCGACACTGCCCGACTGTCGCTGGAAGCGACCACCGGCGTGAAGCCGACGATTACCAATGTACGGACAGAAAAATTCCCGACGATCAATATTGCTGAGGCCGACCCATGGAAACCCGGCGAAGGCCCGGTCGCAGCAGAGGGACTGACGGTTGAGCGTTTTGCCGAAGGGCTGGATCATCCTCGCTCCATGCTGCGCCTGCCCAATGGTGACATATTGGTTGCTGAAACCAACAGCCCGCCGCGCACCAACAAGGGTATTGAAGGTTGGATCATGCGGAACCTGATGGGCAAGGCGGGGGCCGGAACACCTTCTGCCAACCGGATCAGCCTGCTGCGTGACAGCGATGCGGATGGCAAGGTGGACGAGAAATTTGCCTTGCTCGAAAATCTCAACTCGCCATTCGGCATGGCGCTAGTCGACGACACGCTTTATGTGGCGAACACCAATGATGTCATGGCCTATCCCTATACCGTCGGTGATACGAAAATTACCGACGAGGGCCGCAAAGTCGCCAACCTTAACGCCAAGGCACCAAATAACCATTGGACCCGCAATCTCATCGCCAGCCCGGATGGCAAATATCTGTTTGTCGCTGTCGGATCGAACAGCAATATCGGCGAGAACGGAATGGATACGGAGAATGAGCGCGCCGCTGTTCTTCGTGTTGAACTGGCGACCAATGACAAGATTGTTTACTCCGATGGGCTGCGCAATCCGGTCGGTCTGGCCTATGAACCGGTTTCGAGCAAACTTTGGACCGTCGTCAATGAACGCGACATGCTCGGCAGCGATATGGTGCCGGACTATCTGACCGAAGTGGTCTTTGCTTCCCATTACGGCTGGCCTTGGCATTTCTGGCGCGGTCATGTCGACCCGCGCGTTGAACCAAAAAATCTGGATCATCGTCAATATGAGCGGCGTCCGGATTATGGCCTTGGCGCCCACGTGGCCCCTCTGGGACTGGCCTTTTCCAACGGCGAAGCTCTGGGCGCGCCGTTTGACAGCGGTGCTGTCGTGGCAAGACATGGTTCGTGGAACCGCAAACCGCTATCCGGCTATGATGTTGTCTATGTGGACTTTGATGAAAAAGGCAAACCGCAAGGCAAACCGCAAATGGTGCTGAGCGGATTTATCGATGACGAAGAAAAGGCACGCGGTCGCCCCACTATGGTGGAGTTTGACCAGACCGGAGCCTTGCTGGTGAGCGACGATGTCGGCGGGATTATCTGGCGGGTTTCAAAGCCCGGCGCGACAAAGGCTGAAACTCAGGCCGAATAATCTAGCTGATCGACTTTCCGGCCCGACCGGCCAGTTCTACAATATATTGCCAAGCGACCCGGCCTGACCGGCTTCCGCGTTGCTTGGCCCATAACAGCGCATCCTCGCTGTCAAAATCAAGCGCGTGGACCTCGGCATAGCGATTGATTATCGCCAGATAATCATCCTGTGACGCGGCATGGAAACCCAGTCGCAATCCGAAGCGATCCGATAGTGCCAGCTTGTCATCAATCACGTCACGCGGATTGATCGGATCGTCCTGCTCCGCCATATGACGTGGAACGATATGCCGCCGGTTCGACGTCACATAAAGCCGGACATTGTCGGGACGCGCCGCCGCGCCGCCTTCCAGCATGGACCGCAAAAAACGCGGAGCTGCACTGCCTTCGTCGAACCCGATATCATCAATGAACAGGATAAACGCACGGTCCGCCTTGCCGAGGACCGCAAACAGATCAGGCAGCGTTTCGAGCATGTCAGCGCTCGCCTCCACCATCGCGATGTCTTTGCCCGCCTCATGCATTTCGCGGACCACCGACTTAGCAAGAGCAGATTTGCCCATGCCGCGCGAACCCCACAGCAAGACATCATGAGCCGCAAAACCGTTGGCAAGACGCGTGGTATTTTCCAGCAACCGCGCCTTCTGGTCATCTATTCCGGTCAGCAGATCCAGCGAGATGGGAGCAAACCGTTCAATTGCCTGGACGATTTCGCCGGTCCAATGAAAGGCTGGTCCAGAGCTGATATCAGCCGAAGCGCAGGGAACAGGAGACAAGCGCTCCAAAGCATCGGCGATCCGATGGAGCGCTGCTTTAGTCTCCCCATCCGTCATATCAGGCGACCAGTTCCTCGCTGTCGAGGCGATATAATATGTCCGCCCCGTCCATTGCGGCGGCTTTCAGGCCGATGGCTTCGGGAACCAGATGATCGAGATAATAGCGGGTCGTCACCAGTTTCGCTTTCAGGAACGGATCATTGCCATCGGCCAATTCTGCCTCGGCAATGCGTTGCTGCTTTTTCATCAGCATGCCGCATGTCGCCGTCGCCAGCATGGTCATGAACGGATAGCTGCCGGCGAGCCGATCATCAATTGAGGCGTCACCACCAGCCATCCATCTGGCGATATCTTCCACCATCAGGGCCAATGTCATCAGGGCGTCTTCGTCCTTAGCTTCCGTCTTGATATCCGCGATCAGCGCCATCATCGCATCGCCGCCATCTAGGCCAAGTTTCCGGCCGACAAGATCCGCCGCCTGAATGCCGTTTGTGCCTTCATAAATCGGCGCGATCCGGGCGTCACGGAAATGCTGGGCAGCGCCCGTTTCCTCGACAAAACCCATGCCACCATGCACCTGTACACCGATGGAAGCGACTTCGTTGCCAATGTCGGTACCATAGCCCTTGATCAGCGGGGTCAGAATTTCGGCGCGTGATTTCGCGCCTTCGATACCCAATGTCGCACCATCAACATGGGATGTTGCATAATAAAGCAGTGCCCGTGCCGCCTGTGTCAGCGCCTTGCTGCGCAGAAGCATGCGGCGCACGTCGGGGTGCTCTATAATCGCAACCGAATCCCTGCTGCCGCTACCGGCGCGGGCCGATTGCACCCGGTCATTAGCGTATTGGATGGCTTGCTGGGTTGCCCGCTCAGCAATTTGCACGCCTTGTGAGCCGACATTGATCCGCGCATTGTTCATCATCGTGAACATCGCCTTCATGCCACCAAATTCGCCGCCAATCATTTCGCCAATACATTCGTCATTCTCGCCATAGGCCATGACGCAGGTAGGTGAAGCATGGATACCCAGCTTATGCTCGATCGATACGCAGGTCACATCATTTGGCGCGCCGCTATTGCCTTCAGCATCCAGATGGAATTTGGGCACGATAAACAGAGAAATGCCCCTTGTACCTTCGGGCGCGCCCGGTGTCCGGGCCAGCACCAGGTGAATGATGTTGTCGGTCAGGTCATGTTCGCCAAAAGTGATGTAGATCTTCTGACCCTTGATCTTGTATTTCCCGGCATGCTCCCCTTCGGTGATCGGCTCTGCAGTAGAACGTAAGGCACCGACATCAGATCCGGCTTGTGGTTCCGTCAGGTTCATCGTTCCGGTCCATTCACCGGAAATCATTTTTTCCAGATAAGTGGCCTTTTGCTCATCACTGCCGTGGGCGTGGATTGCTTCAACCGCACCAAAGCTCAACATCGGGCAAAGCGTGAAAGCGAAATTGGCGGCTCCACAGGTTTCGAGAATCAGCGCGGACAGCGAATAGGGCAAGCCTTGCCCGCCAAATTCTTCGGGACCATCGATTGATGCCCAGCCGCCTTCGACAAACTGACTATAAGCCTCCTTGAAGCCAGCAGGCATGGTCACCGCGCCATCATTCCATTTGGCACCAACCGTATCGCCGGTCCGGTTAATCGGTGCAAATTCACCAGCAGCAAACTGGCCAATACCTTCAACAATGGCCTCGACCATGTCTTCGCTGGCACCAGCAAAGCGCTCATGCTCGGCAAGCGCGCCGATATTGGCGATATGTTTCAGGACGAAATTTTGTTCTCTGCTGGGCGCTGTAAAGCTCATCTAACTGGTATCCGCTATTGCTTGAAATCTCGCTGGGCTATAGCGCCCTATCATGCCCGGCTCAAATGATCATATTGACGATAATGCGCGACGTTACGGCACACAGGCGATATCCGCCGCTGCTGAGCGATTGCGGTCGGGTGGACTGGTCGCTGTTCCCACCGAAACCGTCTATGGGCTGGCTGCCGATTCGACCAACGCCAGCGCGATAGCAGACATATACCGAACCAAGGGTCGGCCGGATTTCAATCCATTGATTGTCCATGTGCCGAGTACCGAAGCCGCCGGGGAACTGGGCTTGCTCAATGGTCTGGCGAACAAACTGGCCAAAGATTTCTGGCCTGGGCCATTGACCTTGGTCGTTCCCAAAACGCCAGATTGCCCGGTAGCCCCCGCCGTAACGGCCGGTCTCGACACCATCGCCTTACGCTGCCCGGCACATCCCTTGATGCAGAAATTGCTCAACATATCAGGGCTATTCCTTGCCGCTCCATCCGCCAACAAAAGCGGTGGCATTAGCCCGACAAAGCCGCAGCATGTCGAACATAGCTTGGGTAAGGCCGCACCCATGATACTGAATGGCGGCCCCTGTGAAAGCGGCATAGAGTCAACCATTGTCGCGATCAGGGGTGACGACTATCAGATATTGCGCCCAGGCCCTGTGACATCAGACCAGCTGCAGGCAAGCACAGGCAAGACGGCAGTCAATCATCAAGGTGAAAAGATCGAAGCCCCGGGGCAGCTTGCCAGCCATTATGCACCCAATAAATCTGTGCGCCTTGATGCGACACAAGCGGGCCCCGATGACTATCATATCGGTTTTGGCGACATAGCTGGCGATACAAACCTTTCTGTCAACGGCGACCTGGCTGAAGCGGCGGCAAATTTATTCGCCGCCCTGCATGTTGCCGACGCCAGCGATCGCCCGCTTATTGCTGTCGCCCCCGTTCCGAGCACCGGTATTGGCGCAGCCATAAATGACCGGTTGAACCGCGCGGCCCAAAAAGGTTGATCTTTTACATAGGTTTACGCCCTCAGATTAGGAAATTCAGCTGAATTACGGTAAATAGCGGACGCGCAGCTCAATAGAGGCTGTGAACATTTCTTGGGGAGGTCAAGAATATGACGGCTATACAAAAATCATTAGCAGAGTTTCTAGGTACATTTTGGCTTGTTTTTGGCGGGTGTGGAAGCGCGGTTATCGCTGCGGCATTTCCGGATGTTGGTATCGGCCTTTTGGGCGTTTCGCTGGCTTTTGGTCTGACCGTGGTCACCATGGCTTATGCCATTGGGCATATTAGTGGTTGTCACCTCAATCCAGCCGTGACCATCGGCCTTTGGGCTGGCGGGCGCTTTCCGGCCAATGAAATTCCGGTCTATATTATCGCGCAAGTCGTCGGCGCAGTTGCAGCGGCGGCGGCACTTTATGTCATAGCATCCGGCAATGCCGACTATGATATCGCGATTAATGGTCTGGCGTCCAATGGTGTCGGTGAAAATTCACCTGGAGGTTACACAATGGGCGCAGGGGTAGCGATTGAGATATTGCTGACATTCTTTTTCCTGATGATCATTTTGGGTGCAACTGATGGTCGTGCACCAGCTGGTTTTGCGCCGTTGGCAATTGGTCTCGGACTGACGCTCATCCACCTGATCAGTATCCCGGTGACGAACACGTCGGTCAATCCGGCGCGAAGCACCGGCCCTGCGCTGATCGAAGGCGGGATTGCTCTGTCGCAGCTCTGGATATTCTGGGTCGCGCCCATTGTTGGCGCCATACTGGCAGGAATTACCTACAAAATTGTTGGTGGCGATGGTCAAAATACTGCCGACACAAAAGACTAATATTCTCATCAACATATTACGAAAAAACCAGGGGGCCGGTCGTATGATCCGGCCCTTTTCATTGCAAATCGCAATTTTCTGTTGGTCACGGCCGTTTCGCGACTTATGAAGGGTCGTCGGGAGGGGACGAGATAGGAATATATGGCGGGGCGTACTCAAAAATCTCTGGCGTTAATAGCGACGGTTTTGTTGTTCGGTTGCAGTGGAACCGAGGAGGAAGAACCGAAGGACCGAGACCCTATTCCGGCAGCAACAATCACCGTCCAAGCCGCTAGCCAGAATGAAACCATAACCGCCGCCGGCACTGTACGTTTACGGCGGGAAACGGAATTGGGGTTTACGACATCGGGGCAAGTTGCGTCGGTGCGCTATGAAGAAGGCGACCGGGTTAAACGTGGTGCTACTCTGGCAGCGCTGGACAACAGCACCGTGTCTGCAAATCTGGAATCGGCTCAGGCAGAACTGGATCGGACAGAAGCGGATTTTGAACGGATCAAGTCGCTATTTGCCGATGGCTGGGTCACCAAAGCGCGCCTGGAACAGGCCGAGGCGGCGATGCGTGCCGCCAAGGCGCAGGTCAACGCCAACAGTTTTGCAAGCAGAACGTCCCATATTCATGCGCCAAGTAACGGCATCATTCTGAGCAGAAATATCGATGTGGGGCAAATTGTGAACGCCGGAACAACCGTCCTGGTCCTCGGTGAAACAGACAAGGGCTTTGTATTGAAAGTCCCGTTGACCGATGCCGATGCATCCCGCGTTCGGGTTGGAATGCGCGCCAATGTGACGATATCTGCGGTTTCAGACGAACCCTTCGAGGCTGTTGTCAGTGAAAAGGATGGCCGGGCGGACGAGCAGACCGGAACCTTTGAGATCAGCTTCCTGCTGCCCGCCAATGAGCGGCTTCGTTCCGGTCAGTTGGGCACGGTTGATATTGAAGTGTCACGCGACAGCGATGGATCTGTCGCTGTTCCGGCAACTGCAATATTTGGTGTGCGGTCCGGCGAAGGCCTGGTCTACGTCGTAGACGAGAAAAAACGGGTCAAAGCGCGCAACGTTATCATCGGCAAACTGACTGACAAAAGTCTGGAAATATCCTCCGGACTAGCAGAGGGCGACGTTGTGGTTGCGCGCGGCGTCGAAAAATTACGCGATGGTAATGTCATTAAGCCGATCAGAACGAAAAAATGATAAGACCCCCATATTCTTTGGCGAGATTCCTATAGATGCTTGCTAAGTTCGTCATAGAGCGCTGGCAGCTGTCCCTTATCCTGTTCGCGCTACTTGTCGTGCTGGGTATCAGCGCCCTGTCGAATATTACCCGCGCCGTTGATCCGCATTTCCCCATTCCCGTTGTCAGCATCATCGCCATTCTGCCCGGCGCCGATGCACAGGATATGGAAGAGACTATTGCCAAGCCGATCGAGGAGGCTGTTCAAAGCCTGGATGATATAAAGGAAGTCCGGTCCAACAGCACCGACGGTGGCAGCACAATCACAGTCGAATTTACCGATTGGACCGGGGATGTGGAAGGCTATTTTGACGATGTTGTTCGCGAAGTGAATGCCATTCGCGAAACATTGCCCCAAAATCTCCAACGTCTGGAATTCCGCAAGGTTCGCACCACGGAGGCCGCGGTGCTGCAACTCGCTCTGGTCAGCGAAACCGCGTCATGGCGGCGGCTGGAAAAATATGCTGATGATCTGGTTGATAATCTGACGCGCTATCCCGGCGTTCGCGAAGCGCGGATATTTGGCCTGCCGCAACCAGAAATCAGCGTCGAGATTGATGCAGCGCGCCTGTCAGAACTGCAGGTCCCGGCAAGCGCGGTTGCGGATGCTTTGAGACAAGGCGGGATCGAGCTTCCCGGTGGAGCTGTGCAAAGTGGCAATCGGCGGCTCAATGTCAAAGCGGGTGGCGCTTTTCGCAGTCTGGAAACCATTCGCAATTTACCGCTGCGCGCAGCGGGAGGCGCATTGCTGACCGTTCAAGATGTAGCAAGTGTCAAATGGGGCGCGGCCGAGCAAATTTACCGCACACGGCATAACGGCAAACGCGCCATAGTCGTGACCGCCACGCAAAAAGACGGCATCGATGTAACCAGGTTACGGAAAGAACTGGAATCAGAACTGGTCAATCAAAAGGCCACTCTGCCCGCGGATATCAAACTGGCATTGCAATTTGACCAGAGCCGCGATGTCACGCGCCGTTTAAATGAACTGACACGCGACTTTGCCATCGCAGTCGGGTTGGTGATTTTCACCTTATTGCCGCTTGGTCGGCGCGCATCGGCCATGGTGATGATTTCTATCCCCTTGTCTTTGGCATCAGGTCTGCTCGTTCTCTATGCAATGGGTTATAATCTCAGCCAGCTTTCCATCGCCGGGTTCATTGTCTCACTGGGCCTTTTGGTCGATGACTCGATTGTTGTCACAGAAAATATCGCGCGCCATCTGCGCATGGGAAAAACACGAACGCAGGCGGCTATCGAAGCCACTTTGGAGATTCGCGGCGCTGTTATCGGATCCACTTTCGTTCTTATCTTCGCTTTTGCGCCACTGCTCTTCCTGCCGGGTGGGGCGGGCTCATATACCCGTTCCTTTTATCTCGCGATCATGATGACCGTGGCGGCATCTCTGGTCATTTCATTATCGTTGATCCCGTTTCTGGCCAGTCGCTTGTTGCGCCGGGATGAAAATCCGGAGGGCAACGCCCTGCTCCGCTGGCTGAATGACAGAATACAGACCTTCTACAGCCCGCTCTTGCATATCGCTCTGGGTGCACCGCGGCGGACTGTTTCTATAGCCATGCTGCTATGCATTTCTGCCTTCGCATTGGTGCCGCTTATGGGTTTCTCGCTTTTCCCAAATTCTGATTCTCCCTATTTCCGGGTATCCGTGGAAACCGAACAGGGCAGCAGCCTGAATCAAACCGGTGAGATAGTCAGCCAGGTCGCTAAGATCATGGAGGCAGAACCATCAATTAAAGTCCGGGCGGAAAATATCGGCGCTGGCAATCCGCAGGTATTCTACAATGTTTTTGTCAGTGCAGAGCGCAGCAACTATGGTGAAGTGCTGGCGGTGCTTGATTATTGGGACGCAGACGACGGACCGGAAATGGTCGAGCGCTTGCGGACGAAATTTGATGCAATTGCCGGCGCACGCATAAAATTGGAACCCTTTCAAAATGGTCCGCCGATTGAAGCACCCGTTGCCATTGAGATATCTGGGCCACAGCTCGATGTCCTCAAAAATCTGGCCGGGCAGGTTGAGGACATCCTGCGCGACACCAAGGGCGCCAGAGACATTGATAACCCGATCAGAACAGACAAAGTAGATCTTGATATCGGACTGGACGAGAGAAAAGCCGCATTGCTTAACATCCCGCCGGGAGAAGCACGCCGGGCGATTCAATTGGCGATAAGCGGCGAACGGGCGGCGACTTTTCGGGATGAGGAAGGCGATAATTATCCGGTCACGGTGCGCTTGCCGCTCAAGGAAACGCAGCCTGTGTCGGTCCTGGATGATATTTATCTGGCCACACGCAGTGGTGATCCGGTCGCGTTGTCACAAGTCACCAATCCCAAACTCACCAACGTACCTCCGCAAATTCAGCGCCGCCAGTTGGAACGATCCGTTACTGTCACAGCGCAGCTCGAATATAATGAAGTTGCGTCCATCGTGACCAACGAGGCGGTGACGGAAATCCAGAAAATCGATTTTCCAGAGGGCTATTCTTTCTCCATTGGCGGGGAGAGCGAGTCTATCGGCGACACATTTGGTGATCTGGGTCCGATTGTTTTCACCGCCATTCTTTTGATATTGGCGATTCTAGTTGCCGAATTTGGTCGCTTCAGAGAGACAATCGTGGTTGCAGGCGTCATTCCACTGGGCACATTTGGTGGATTGATTGCCCAATATCTGACAGGTGAAGCGCTGAGCTTTATGGGCGTAATCGGCTTCATTGCCTTGATTGGCATAGAGATTAAAAACTCCATCCTGCTCGTCGATTTTACCGCCCAGTTGCGGGAACGCGGCATGCCTTTGCGGGAAGCCATTGAAAAAGCGGGTGAGGTCCGGTTCCTGCCAGTGTTGTTGACATCCGTTACAGCCATTGGCGGTTTGCTACCTTTGGCCTTGCTGGGTGGAACTCTCTACGCACCGGTCGCGATCATCATTATCGGTGGTCTGATAAGCTCGACCTTGCTTTCCCGCGTTGTGACCCCAGCTATGTACTTGCTTATTGCGCGGCGTGATGAGGAACAGAAAAATGGCGGCACCCCTGTCCCCGACCAAGTGGCGTCCGCCTAAAAGGAGTTTATGACAATGCAGGAAGCGATTTTTGCCGGTGGCTGTTTCTGGTGCACCGAAGCAGTGTTCAATGACATAGCTGGCGTGCACAGCGTCGAAAGCGGTTATATTGGCGGGGATAATGCCAATCCCACCTATCGTCAGGTCTGCTCTGGTACGACCGGCCATGCGGAAGGGATTAAAATCGGATTTGATCCTGATGTGGTGAGCTATGACGATCTGCTCGATATCTTCTTTGCAACCCATGATCCGACCCAGCTGAACCGGCAGGGTAATGACATCGGAACGCAATATAGATCGGCTATCTTTCCTTTGGATGATGATCAGCGCGCTGCGGCTGTCGCGGGCATAGAACGGGCGGGCTCAGAGCGTTCGGAACCCGTTGTAACCACGATAGAAGGGCCGGCAACCTGGTATGTAGCAGAGGATTATCACCAGCAATATTGGGCGGATGAAGGACGCGGCAATCCTTATTGCGTAGCAACCATCCCGCCGAAATTGCAAAAGCTGCGCACCAGTTTTGCGGATAAACTGAAGGATTGAAGCCATTTCCATGAAACCGATCAAGAAAGCCGTTTTCCCCGTCGCCGGCATGGGTACCCGTTTCCTGCCCGCGACCAAGGTCATGCCGAAAGAACTGTTCCCGATCGTTGACCGCCCGCTGCTGCAATATGCAGTGGATGAGGCGCTGGAAGCCGGTATCGAACAGATGATCTTCGTCAATGGACGCGGCAAGGGCATGATCGAGGATCATTTCGATCTTGCTTATGAGCTGGAACGCACGATGGGTGATCGCGGCAAAGATGGTTCGGTGCTTGATGGTACCCGCCTGACGCCCGGCAACAGCGTCTTTGTTCGGCAACAGGAGCCACTTGGGCTAGGTCATGCAATCTGGTGCGCGCGGGATATTATCGGAGACGAACCTTTCGCGATCTTCCTGCCAGATGAATTCATGGTCGGCAGCCCCGGCTGTATGAAGCAGATGGTCGACGCCTATGAGAAGCTTGGCGGCAATGTCATCTGTGCGCTGGAGATCCCGATTGAGGATACACCCTCTTATGGGGTGATTGATCCGGGCTACCGCGATGGTCCAATCACCGAGGTAAAAGGACTGGTCGAAAAACCGGCCGCCGGCACCGCACCGTCCAACCTCATCCTGCCCGGTCGCTATATCTTGCAACCCGAAGTCATGCGTATCCTCGAGACGCAGGAAGCAGGCGCTGGTGGCGAAATCCAGCTGACCGATGCCATGGCGCAAATGATCGGCAAACAGCCGTTTCACGGAATGACCTTTGATGGCGCCCGCTATGATTGCGGTTCGAAAGCGGGCTATGTCGAAGCCAATCTGGCTCTCGCGCTCGCGCATCCCGAAATTGGTGATGACATCCGCACTGTTGCCGAGAAATTACTGGCAAAATCATAGGATTGCCAACTGTTCAGCTGGTCTTCATTGGCCGGAGCGCACAAGTCTGATTAAGGAGATTATCATGCGATCATCGTCCATTCTCTTGACAACAGTCGCCTTCGCCATGCTGAGCGGCTGCGTCGCCAGCAAAATTGTAACCGCTCCGTTCAAGGCCGCCGGCACGGTCGTTGAAACTGCGGTGGATGCCACTACACAGACAGAGTCCGAGAGAGAAGAAGATCTCGGTCGCAAGGTGCTCGCGGAACGCAAACGGGAACGCGATGCCTGCCTTGAACAGGCCGATACCAAGGCAGAGCGTAAAGAGTGCAAGCGCGCTTATAAGGAAGACTAAAGCGGATCACCGACTAGTTGGGTTCGCTTACCGCCAATAATGGCGGCGCATATTTTCCTGCAACAGCCTCCACCGCCTGCATTTTTGCAATTTCCTCTTCAAATAATTTCACCCGTTTCTTCCAGCGATAATGGGTGGATGCAGAGAAAATACCCTTGCCATGTTGCTTGCCATAGCGCGTCCAGAAACGGATTGCCGCTTTTGGATCATAGCCGGCATTAGCCATCAACCAGACTGATAACCGATCTGCCTCTATCTCTGCCGCCTTGATCCGCCCGGCACTCTTGCCAAATTGCCCGAAAAAGCCGCGATTGACCTTTTGTGCGTTCAGGCGTTCGCGGTGCTTCAGCAGGTTATGGGCCAGTTCATGAGCCGCGATTGCAGCGAGTTCATCATCATCCAGCACATATTCTGCTAGTGTTGATGAAATACTGACCATCTTTCCGTCGGCAGAAGCCTCGCGTTTGCCGCTGACCCGAATTTGAAACTGACTGGGACATGTCTCAACAGGCGCCAAGGTGATCATCTGATTGACGCCGCCCCTTTGCACCACAAGCTCTGCCTGACCGTCGACACCCGCCTCCATCAACGTCGCTTTCACCGCCGCAATCCGTCGATATTCCGGCTTCTCCTTGGCCAGTTTTTCAGTATCGACCGCAATATCCTGCACCGCTATCCCGTCAATGGCTTTCAGACCATCACCCGCTGCCAGTTCGGCGATGGCAGCCGGACTATCGGGAGCAACCGCGTTAATGGCGATCGGGCTAGTAAAACCAAAGGCAAATCGCGCCGTCGCTGGGTCGCCATATTGTTCGATATCATGCAGCAGGACACCCAGATGCGGGACGGTCTCTTTGCAAAATTCCGCGTTGGCCGAGACCAGTCGATAGCCGGTAGCATGCATGCGCTGGTCAAGCAGCTGCAAGGATTTAAGCGCCAGCACAGTTTGCGCATCCATCGCCTGACCTTCCGGTGACTCTGCTTTGCCTGACGCCGGTTGCACAGCCAGAGTGGCGATAGAAAGAAGGTATAGAGAGCGCACCATAGGCCTCATCTAACCGAACCCGCCTTTCACGCCGTTGAACGCCAGATCAATGCCGGCCTCTTCGAGATTCAGGAAGGCCATGACAAGCGCCACACAAACCAGGACGGCGGCCGCCACATATTTGAAGATATCCTGTACCCGGTCGGCGTTGCCCAGGCTGCGCGCACGTGACGCCAGCGCCGCGTAGAAGGTCAGACCAGCCGTTTCGGTGAATATGGTCAGTCCAGCCAATATCCCGAACTGCACCCACAAATTACCAGCCGGGTCAACAAAGGGGGGGATGATGACGGTGTAAAAGAATAACGCCTTGGGATTGGACATATGCACGGCCAAACCGCTCAGGAAACCGCGCTTGAACCCCTCTGCGGTGGCTGCGGAGCCGTTGAGATTCTGCCTTGCCCCGCGAAGCATGGCGATGCCCAACCAGGCCAGATAGGCCACCCCTAACCAACGCAGGACCGCATAGGCAGAAGGGAATGCCTGTATCATCGCGATCAAGCCAAAGGCGGTCAGCGCATACCAGATGAAGTTCCCAACGTTGATCCCGACAATTGGCCCGAGCGCGCCTCGCATACCCCCCTGCCGCCCCGCAGGCAGGGCGTGGCTGACCGTCACCATGGTCGCCGGCCCCGGCGTAAAACAGAAGGTGAGGTCGGTAATCAGGAAGAGCAGGATGGTTTCGAGCGGCATGGTCAGATAGGTTCATCCATCTCAATATGAACGGGTTTATGCAGTTTCGACACAGAATCGCCCAAAATTTTACACCCTGTTTTCCTGGCGACGAAAAGCGCCCATGCTGCCGACCATCGCGCATCTGATATCTGGAAAACCATATAGGAACCGCTTGATGTAGGACAGTAGATTTTACCGTTGCCGCCGTGCTCAGCGAAGATGTTTTTTTAAATGATTGATCAGCGCATTGACCCGAGCGGGGCGATGAGGCGATGGTGGCATCATCAGGTTGAGCGCTATCTCATTGAAGCTCCAGTCAGGCAATATGACCTCCAAAGCCCCGCTATCAATCGCGTCCTGGCATAAAAAGTCCGGCAGATAGCCAATGCCGCGACCGGCAATCAACGCCGGCAGCATGATATCACCGTTGTTACTTCGGAACCGGCATCTGGGACGGACGGATGTTTTCTGTCCCTCCGGTCCTTTCATATTCCACATTTCCGGGTTGGGCACGTTGGAATAAAGAAAGCAATCATGGTCTACGAGCTCTTCTGGCCTAGTCGGCGTACCGCGGCGTTTCAGATAGTCCGGCGATGCAATGCAATGAACCTTCATTCCGCGCAGGCGAACGACACGCAAACTGCTATCCGGTAGCTCCGCGATACGAATGGCTACGTCAAAACCCTCTTCCACGAGATCAACCCGGGCATCGTTAAGCTGCACATCGACCGCTATCTCGGGATATTCACACATGAAATCGGCGATGACCGGTGCCAGATGGGACAGCCCAAAGCTGAGCGGCGCGGCTAACCGGATCTGTCCGCGCAGTAAATGAGCAGTGTCGCGCGCAGCCTCCATCGCCGCCTCTCCATCCACTGCTATCGCCTGTGCGTATGGCAGTAGTGCTTTCCCCGCGGTGGAGAGGGATATTTTCCGGGAGGTGCGATGAAATAATACCGTGCCGAGCGACTCCTCCAATCGTGTAACGGCCTTGGACACTGTCGGCTTGGAGATCGCGAGTTCGTGGGCAACGGCGGTAAAGCTGCCAAGCCGCGCCGCTGCTGCGAATATCGCCCATGCCTCAAAATCAGGAAGGTTCATGACTGTCGTATTATATAATGATAGGAAACAATCAATTTCTTTATATTCTATTTTAGAAACAAAAAAATCATCTTATCTCATTCTCAAGCACGACGGAAACGCCACCCGATAGGGAAAGCGGGGCCGACCGAAACACAGGAGAATGATTATGATCGAGAAACGCACATTTGATGAACTGGCCCACGTCAATCACGACTGGCTGCAGGCTAGGCACCATTTTTCCTTTGGCCGTTATTGGGACCCCGCCCGCATGGGCTTTGGTCCGATCCGTGTCTGGAATGATGACGAGATCGCTGCCCAGACAGGGTTTCCGATGCATCCGCACGAAAATATGGAAATCATCACCTATGTCCGGGAAGGGGCGATTACCCATCGCGACTCTCTCGGCAATGAAGGTCGCACCGCCGCAGGCGATGTTCAGGTGATGAGCGCTGGCACCGGCGTGACCCACAGCGAATATAATCTGGAAGACGAGCAGACACAGCTTTTCCAGATCTGGATCGAACCCCGCGCACCGGGTGGTGATCCGCGCTGGGATGCGAAAGCCTTTCCCAAGGGCGAGCGTGCCGGGCAACTCGAAATATTAGCCAGCGGTTTTGACGAGGACATCGACAGCGGCGCTCTCATGATCCGCGCCGATGCCCGGCTCTATGGCGCAACGCTGAAAGCAGGGGCCGTGATCCGGCACGACGTCGCCAAAGACGGCCATGTCTATCTGGTCGCTTCGGCTGGCACATTGCGGGTCAATGGCGAAGAGATTGCTGCCCGTGATGCCCTGGCTATTCGAGACATGGAATCGCTTGATATCGAAGCATTGGAAGATGCGGAACTCGTCTTTGTCGAGGCTTTTGAACAGCACAACTAACACCCGCGAAGGAGGGGCGCTTGCATATCCCCTGAACCACGAGCGCCCCTTCACTTAAACTCAAAAAGGAGAATGAAAATGACGAAGATACTGGTCCTATATTACTCATCCTATGGTCATGTAGATGCTCTGGCGCAGGCAATTGCAGACGGTGCGCGCGAGGCTGGTGCGGATGTGACCATCAGCCGCGTGCCGGAGTCCGTCCCACCAGAAGTGGCGCAGGCATCAGGTTTCAGCGCCAACGAAGAGCACCCTGTGATCGAACCCGACAGCTTGACTGACTATGATGGCATTATTGTTGGATCGCCAACCCGCTTTGGCCGCCTTTCAAGCCAGATGGCCTCCTTTTGGGATCGTACCGGCGGACTATGGATGAAAGGTGCGCTTGTCGGAAAAGTCGGCGCTTCCTTTACCTCCACCGGCTCGCAACATGGCGGTCAGGAAACGACACAATATTCGATCCTAAGCAATCTGCTCCACCACGGGATGACGATTGTCGGTCTGGACTATGGCTTTGCCGGACAAATGAACAGCGAGGAAATCGTCGGTGGCTCCCCCTATGGCGCATCGACAGTCGCCGGTGGTGACGGCAGCCGGACGCCACATCAAAACGATCTGGATGGCGCACGCTATCTGGGTGAGAAAGTGGCCCGGACAGCGGCCAAGCTGATCGCCTAAAAAAACATTTTGGACACGAAAAAGCCCCGCCGGATCTTCTCCAGCGGGGCTTTTGCTTTTCATACAAAGAGCGAGAAGTTATTTTTCCTCGTCACCCGTTTCGACCGGAGCCTCTTCAACCGCAACGTCCGCTGCTGGCGCTTCTTCTGCGGCTGGCGCATCGAACACTTCTTCCGCAGCAGGAGCCACAGCCGCTGCTTCTTCCGCTTTCAGATCATCGGCAGCAGCCATGGCATCAGCAATTTTCTGCTGTTGCGCCCGGAGCGCAGCGTCACGGCCGGTGGCCGCAATCCGTGCCCGGTTCATGCCAGCACCCGTACCAGCCGGGATCAAACGTCCAACAATCACGTTTTCTTTCAGACCGATGAGCGAGTCCTTCTTGCCTTCGACAGCCGCCTGGGTCAGCACCCGGGTGGTTTCCTGGAAAGAAGCCGCTGAGATGAACGACCGTGTCTGCAGGCTCGCCTTGGTGATGCCCAAGAGAACCGGCTTACCTTCGGCAGGAACCTGCTTCTTGGTCAGCTTCGCATTATATTCGAGCATCTCTTCCAGATCGACCTGTTCGCCGGGAAGAAGCGTTGTGTCGCCGCCATTGGTGATTTCAACTTTCTGCAGCATCTGACGAACAATCGTCTCGATATGCTTGTCGTTGATTTTCACGCCCTGCAGACGATAGACTTCCTGAATTTCCGCAACCAGATATTCAGCCAACGCTTCCACGCCCAAGACCTCAAGAATATCATGCGGATCAGGCGAACCGGAAACGAGGTTATCGCCCTTCTTCACGAAGTCGCCTTCCTGAACGTCGATGACTTTCGTCTTCGGCACCAGATATTCTACTGGTTCGCCTTCCTCGGGAACAATCGCGATCTTACGCTTGGCCTTATAGTCGCGCAGATATTCGACGCGGCCAGAAACCTTCGCAATGATTGAATTGTCTTTCGGAATACGTGCTTCGAACAACTCGGCAACACGTGGCAGACCACCGGTAATATCACGGGTCTTCGCAGCTTCGCGAGAAACACGTGCGATCACGTCACCAGCAACCACTTCCTGACCATCGGTCACGGAGAGTGTGGCGCCATTGGCCAGCATATACCGGCCAGCTTCACCGCTCTCGCTATCAAGCAGGGTCAAGCGCGGACGCAGATCCTCTTTGTTAGCGCCGCGGCCCGATGCACGATACTCGGTGATCACACGCTGTGCGATACCGGTTGCTTCATCGGTCTGCTCGGTCATCGTTTTGCCTTCGATGACGTCCTGATACTTGATGACACCCGGTTTCTCGGTAATCATCGGCATGGTGAATGGATCCCATTCGGCCAGACGATCGCCCAGTTTGACCTTCTGGCCATCCTTGACCAGCAGGCTGGTACCATATGGAAGTTTGTCAGCACTGCGCTCACGCCCTTCATCATCGATAACCGCGATTTCACCGGAGCGAGCGAGCGACAGGAACCGTCCGTTCTTGTCTTCGATCACCGGCATGTCACGATATTGCACCGTACCTTCGGCCACAGCTTCCAGATTGCTCTGCTCGTTAAGCTGTGCCGCACCGCCGATGTGGAAGGTCCGCATCGTCAGCTGCGTGCCTGGCTCACCGATGGACTGTGCCGCGATAACGCCAACAGCCTCACCGATATTCACCGGTGTACCGCGAGCAAGGTCACGGCCATAACAGGTCGCACAAACGCCCATTTTGGATTCGCAAACCAATGGCGAACGAATGCGTGCGGATTGGATACCGAGCTCTTCGATCACCTTGATGGCTGCTTCGTCCAGCAATGTGCCGGCCTTGATCACGACGCTATCGTCTTTGCTGTCAACAATATCTTCAGCCATGGTCCGGCCCAGGATACGTTCGCCAAGCGATGCGATAACCGAACCACCCTGGACGATGGCTTTCATCTCCAGTGCATTTTCGGTGCCGCAATCATTTTCGACAATCGTACAGTCCTGCGAAACGTCCACCAGACGCCGCGTCAGATAACCGGAGTTAGCGGTTTTCAGAGCGGTATCGGCGAGACCTTTACGCGCACCGTGGGTCGAGTTGAAATATTCGAGAACCGTCAGGCCTTCTTTAAAGTTCGAGATAATCGGTGTTTCAATAATCTCGCCCGAAGGTTTGGCCATCAGTCCGCGCATACCGCCCAGCTGCTTCATCTGGGCTGGGCTACCACGGGCGCCAGAGTGGCTCATCATATAGATGGCGTTAATCTGACGCTCACGGCCATGTTCGTCCTCTGGCGTCGCCGCCAGCTCGTCCATCATGGCGTTCGCCACCTGATCACCGCAACGGCTCCAGGCGTCGATCACTTTGTTATATTTTTCCTGCTGCGTGATCAGACCATCTTGATATTGCTGTTCATAGTCAGCAACCAAAGCGCGGGTCTCTTCAACCGTTGCATCTTTCGAGTCCGGAATGATCATATCATCCTTACCGAAGGAAATACCGGCCTTACACGCGTGGCGGAAACCAAGATCCATGATCGCATCCGCGAACAGCACCGTGTCTTTCTGGCCCGTGTGACGGTAAACCTGGTCAATCACGTCGCCGACCTCTTTCTTGGTCAGCAAGCGGTTCACAATGTCGAACGGAACCTTGTGTGATTTCGGCAGACATTCCGCAATCAGCAAACGGCCCGGTGTGGTTTCGAAACGCTTGAGGACAGGTTTGCCTTCCTCATCGGTTTGCGGAACCCGGGTGGTGATTTTGGAGTGCAAAGTCACCGCACCAATTTCCAGCGCCTGATGCACTTCAGCCATATCGGCCAGCATCATGCCCTCGCCTGGCTCGCCTTTGCGATCCATGGTGAGGTAATAGATGCCGAGAACCATATCCTGCGAAGGAACAATGATCGGTTTACCGTTGGCTGGTGACAGGATGTTGTTGGTCGACATCATCAGGACACGTGCTTCCAGCTGCGCCTCAAGGCTCAGTGGAACATGGACAGCCATTTGGTCACCGTCAAAGTCGGCGTTAAACGCTGAACAGACGAGCGGGTGAAGCTGGATCGCTTTACCTTCGATCAAGACCGGCTCAAATGCCTGAATGCCCAAACGGTGAAGTGTCGGTGCGCGGTTCAGCATAACAGGATGCTCGCGGATCACTTCTTCAAGGATGTCCCAGACTTCCTTGCGCTCTTTCTCGACCCATTTCTTGGCCTGTTTGAGCGTCATCGATAGGCCCTTGGCGTCGAGGCGCGCGTAGATAAATGGCTTGAACAATTCCAAGGCCATTTTCTTCGGCAGACCGCACTGGTGCAATTTCAGTTCAGGGCCGGTCACGATAACCGAACGACCGGAATAGTCGACGCGTTTACCCAACAGATTTTGACGGAAACGACCCTGCTTGCCTTTCAGCATATCGGACAGGGATTTCAGCGGACGCTTGTTCGCGCCGGTGATGGTACGACCACGACGGCCGTTGTCGAACAGCGCGTCAACAGATTCCTGCAACATGCGCTTTTCGTTGCGGACAATGATGTCCGGCGCGCGCAGTTCCATCAGGCGTTTCAAACGGTTGTTCCGATTAATAACCCGCCGATAGAGATCGTTGAGATCGGACGTTGCAAAACGGCCACCATCCAGCGGCACCAGTGGGCGCAGCTCTGGCGGGATCACTGGAATGATTTCGAGGATCATCCATTCCGGCTTGTTCCCGGATTCAATGAAGCTTTCGACAACCTTGAGGCGCTTGATGATCTTCTTGGGTTTCAACGTCGACTTGGTCGTCGCCAGCTCTTCCATCAGATCTTCTTTTTCACGCTCCAGATCGAGGTCCTGCAACATGATCTTGACGGCTTCCGCACCGATGCCGGCAGAGAAAGCGTCCTCGCCATATTCATCCTGCGCTTCAAGCATCTCGTCTTCGGTCAGCAGCTGGAATTTTTCCAGCGGCGTCAGACCGGGTTCGATAACCACATAGCTTTCGAAATAAAGCACTCGCTCGAGCTGCTTGAGCTGCATGTCGAGCAAAAGTCCGATGCGGCTTGGCAATGATTTCAGGAACCAGATATGCGCGACGGGAGCAGCCAGGTCGATATGACCCATGCGCTCACGGCGAACCTTGGTTACTGTGACTTCGACACCGCATTTCTCGCAGACAATGCCTTTATATTTCATGCGCTTATATTTACCGCACAGGCATTCGTAATCTTTGACAGGACCAAAGATACGCGCACAGAACAGGCCGTCACGCTCTGGCTTGAACGTCCGGTAGTTGATCGTTTCCGGCTTTTTAATTTCACCGAATGACCAGCTGCGGATACGCTCTGGTGAAGCAAGGCCGATTTGAATCTGGTCAAATGTTTCCGGCTTTGCGATCGGATTTGCGAAATTTGTTACTTGGTTCATATTCTATTCCTTCGGGGCCTTAGCCCAAAATTTGAAATGCTGGGAAGAGTGAGACGTTACCCGCCTTACTCCGCCGCAATCGCTACACCGTCATCATCATCGTCTTCATCTTCGTCACCGAAGCTGGAGAGTTCGACATTGAGACCAAGCGAACGCATTTCCTTGACCAGAACGTTAAAGCTTTCAGGCACACCGGCTTCGAAAGTATCGTCGCCTTTGACGATCGCTTCGTAAACCTTGGTCCGTCCGATCACGTCATCCGATTTGACCGTCAGCATTTCCTGCAGCGTGTAAGCCGCACCATATGCCTGCAGTGCCCAGACTTCCATTTCCCCGAAGCGCTGTCCGCCGAACTGGGCTTTACCGCCCAGAGGCTGCTGCGTAACGAGAGAATATGGTCCGATCGAACGGGCGTGGATCTTGTCGTCAACCAGGTGATGCAGTTTGAGCATATAGATATAGCCCACTGTCACCTTACGGTCGAACTTGTCTCCGGTCCGTCCGTCAAACAGGTTGACCTGACCGCTCCGATCCAATCCAGCAAGTTCCAGCATGTCGGAAACATCGCTTTCATGCGCACCATCAAACACCGGCGTTCCCATCGGAACACCATTGCGCAAGTGACCAACCATCTCGACAATCTCGGACGGCTCACGGGCATCAATATCTTCGTGATATTGCTCGCCATAAATGGTCTTGAGCCGCTCTTTCACCGCATCGGGCGGTGCTGCCGCCTGTGGATCGGGATTAGCCAGCTTCCATTCTTCGAGCGCTTTCGTCACCTGCTCGCCCAGACCACGTGCGGCCCAGCCCAAGTGAGTTTCGAAAATCTGGCCGACGTTCATACGTGATGGCACACCCAATGGGTTCAGCACGATATCAACCGGCGTTCCGTCTTCCAGGAACGGCATATCTTCTTGCGGAAGAATGCGGGAGATAACCCCTTTGTTTCCGTGACGGCCAGCCATTTTGTCACCAGGCTGCAACTTGCGTTTCACAGCGACAAAGACCTTGACCATTTTCAGGACGCCAGGAGACAGTTCGTCACCACGTTCCAGCTTCTCACGGCGATCTTCGAAACGTTCGTTAATTTCCTTGATCGCTTCGTCATATTGACCGCGGGTTGCTTCGAAGTCGGATTGAACCTTGTCATCCTTCACCGCGATTTTCCACCAGTCGGCATTGTCCAGTTCGGACAGGCTTTCGGCGGTAATCTCTGCGCCCTTCTTCATCGGCTTAGGCGCGGAAGTCGCAGTTTGGCCGATCAGCATGTCTTTCAAGCTGTTGAAGGTTGCACGGTTCAGAATGGCGCGCTCGTCATCACGGTCTTTCGTGAAGCGCGAAATTTCTTCGCGTTCAATAGCCAGCGCCCGCTCGTCCTTGTCGATGCCGTGGCGGTTAAACACACGAACCTCGACGACGGTCCCTGCAACGCCCGGAGGCAGACGCAGCGACGTGTCACGAACATCGGAAGCTTTTTCACCGAAGATCGCGCGGAGAAGCTTTTCTTCCGGCGTCATTGGGCTTTCACCCTTAGGCGTGATCTTACCGACAAGAATATCGCCCGGCTCGATTTCAGCACCGATATAAACGATACCCGCTTCGTCGAGGTTGCGCAGCGCTTCCTCTCCGACATTCGGAATATCGCGGGTAATATCTTCAGGACCCAGTTTCGTATCGCGGGCCATGACTTCAAATTCTTCGATATGGATCGAAGTGAAGACATCGTCTTTCACGATACGCTCGGAAATGAGGATACTATCTTCGTAGTTATAACCATTCCAGGGCATGAAGGCGACGAGGCTGTTTTTACCCAGTGCCAATTCACCCATATCAGTGGATGGACCGTCGGCCAGCGTATCACCTTCCTGAACAATATCGCCCACTTTCACCAGCGGACGCTGGTTGATGCAGGTGTTCTGGTTGGAACGCTGGAACTTCTGGAGGGTGTAGATGTCGACGCCGGACTTGCCTGCTTCGACGTCGCCCTTTGCGCGTATGACAATCCGCGTCGCATCGACCTGATCGACAATACCGCCGCGGCGGGCCGCAATCGCTGCGCCACTATCGCGAGCCACGGTTTCCTCCATACCGGTTCCGACAAATGGTGCCTCTGCTTTCACAAGCGGCACAGCCTGTCGTTGCATGTTCGATCCCATCAGGGCGCGGTTGGCGTCATCGTTTTCCAGGAACGGGATGAGCGAGGCTGCAACAGACACAAGCTGTTTCGGCGAAACGTCCATCAGGGTGATGTGATCGCGCGGAGCGATCAAAAATTCACCCGCTTCACGCGCCGAGACCAGCTCTTCAACAAAGCTGCCATCTGCATTGAGATCAGCATTGGCTTGAGCCACCGTATGCTTTTGCTCTTCCATCGCGGAGAGATAGACCACTTCATCGGTGACCTTGCCGTCCTTGATCTGGCGATAAGGCGTTTCGATAAAGCCATATTTGTTCACACGGCTGAACGATGCCAGCGAGTTGATCAGACCAATGTTCGGACCCTCCGGCGTTTCAATCGGACAGATACGACCATAATGGGTTGGGTGTACGTCGCGGACTTCGAAGCCGGCACGCTCACGCGTCAGACCGCCGGGCCCAAGCGCCGATACGCGGCGTTTATGGGTGACTTCCGAAAGCGGGTTGGTCTGATCCATAAACTGAGAGAGCTGCGAGCTACCAAAGAACTCACGAACGGTTGCAACAGCTGGCTTGGCGTTGATCAGATCGTTCGGCATCACGGTGGACACGTCAACGCTGGACATGCGTTCTTTAACCGCACGCTCCATACGCAGCAGGCCAACACGATATTGGTTTTCCAGAAGCTCTCCAACCGAACGTACACGCCGGTTCCCAAGGTTATCGATATCATCAACTTCGCCCTTGCCGTCTTTCAGATCGACCAGAGTTTTGACGACGGCCAAAATATCTTCTTTGCGAAGAACTGTGTAGTCGTCCGGCGCATCAAGATCGAGGCGCATATTGAGTTTCACACGACCAACGGCGGAAAGGTCATAGCGCTCAGGGTCAAAGAACAGGCCTTCGAACAGAGCCTCAGCCGTCTCGCGGGTTGGTGGTTCGCCAGGGCGCATGACGCGGTAAATGTCGGACAGTGCGCCATCACGGTCGTCTGCCTTGTCAACTTTCAGTGTGTTGCGGATCCATGGACCGGTTGTGACATGATCGATGTCAAGCAGCTCGAGCTGGTCAATGCCGGCACCGTCGAGCTTCTCAAGATTCTCAACCGTTACTTCATCACCCGCTTCGATATAAATCTCACCGGTTTTCTCGTTGATCAGGTCGAACGCGCTATAACGGCCGAAAATTTCTTCTGTTGGAATGACGACATTTTTCATGCCGTCTTTTTCAGCCTTGTTGGCACCGCGCGGCGTGATTTTGCTGCCGCTGGCGAAGACAACTTCACCGCTATCGGCATCGACAATGTCGAAGGTCGGCTTCTGACCGCGCCATTGCTCCGCTACGAAAGGAATGGTCCAGCCGTCTTTCGCGCGCTTGTAGACAATGCGCCCGTAAAATTCGTTGAGAATATCTTCTTCGGAATAGCCCTGTTTCAGGATGCCTGTGATTTCCGCACTCTTGGTCCGGCCTTCATCTTCAATCTTGCCCTGGATTTCGATCGCACCCATTGGCTCTTTGATCGTAATCCGGTTGCCTTCAACTTCAATGATTTCAGCAGGCTGCTTCATGCCGGCAACGCGCACCATTTCGCCAACCTTGAACGGCGGCTTTTTCTCTTTTACTTCGATGATCGCGTCACCCAGCGAACGCAGCAGCGCGGTCACAGGCAATTTACGTTTACGGTCGATACGAACGTTGACGATGTCTTTCGCATCAAATTCAAAGTCGAGCCACGAACCACGATAAGGAATAACGCGAGCAGCGAACAGGAACTTGCCAGAGCTGTGGGTCTTGCCGCGGTCATGGTCAAACAGCACACCGGGCGAACGGTGCATCTGACTGACAATAACACGCTCGGTGCCGTTGATGACGAACGTGCCGTTCTTGGTCATCAAGGGCATGTCGCCCATGTAAACGTCTTGCTCTTTAATATCGAGAACGGAGCGTGCTTCTGTTTCCGGATCGACTTCAAAGACGATCAGACGCAGCGTCACTTTCATCGGCGCTGCGTACGTAATGCCGCGCTGACGACATTCTTCGACATTATATTTGGGATCTTCGAGCTGGTAGTTGACGAAATCCATTTCGGCGGTGCCGGCAAAATCGCGGATCGGGAAAACGCTGCGCAGCGTTTTTTCCAGACCGGAAACATAACCGATCGAAGGATCGGAGCGCAGGAACTGCTCATATGATTCGCGCTGAACCTCGATGAGATTCGGCATATCGATGACTTCATGAATGTCGCCAAAGATTTTGCGGATACGCTTTTTTCGGGTCGGTGTGAGAGCCGTTGTCTTTACCGAAGATGCTTTCGTCGCCATGTATTTTTGCCTTCTCGCCATCACCGGATTTGCGTCACTTATGAAACGCTTAGCCGGTGGAAAACCAAATGTTGTGGGGCGCTCCAGAACAAAAAGCCACGGCCTCTCAAACCCGTTTCTTCGGGGAGGAGAGTCGCAGCTCATAGCGTCCTGAAAACCGGTCAGACTTCATTTCTTCTGGCGCGCCGCGCAACTGCACGCCCTGTCTCGAAATCTGTGGTGAGCGGCTCATATAGGGAGATGTTGGAAATCGGTCAAGGGAAGTCCGGCCCGTTGTTGGAGGAACTGGAGACAGTAGAGCGGTATCAAACCGGTTTGCCTTCATACCATTTGGTTGCCAGCACGCGGATCGCCCAAAATAGCATCACTAACAGGATGATGGGTTCTGGCGCAGACAATATGCCCGTGTCGCGAATGGTCTTGGGGAAAGCGGTCGCTCCCGGGCCAGTGAACAGGGAGCCGGCAGCAATGAAATAGGCAAAACACATGCGCCACAAATGCCGGGCAATACGCTGTTTACCCGCTATACCGCGCCGGGCGATCATCACTGCATCTCCCAACGCGGCCAACAGCGCCAGCGCGCCAAAAAAGTAATGCGGGAAAGCCGGCAATCCATCCTTCAGTCCATCTGGACTGTTTTGCGCCTCCAGACCGAACCACAATCCACCAGCCGCGACGCCCAGTGTGACGACCAATGCGACATAGTGGAACAGATTTATCCTTTCATCATTTTGCCGGGCCGCCATCCAGGATGTGATGACCAGATAGATGGTGAAAGCCCCAACCAGTACCGAAATAGCCATTGGAAGAACCAGAGCCAGATAGATCCCGGCGGCGGACATGATCGTCATGGTTATGAGAAAAACATTGCCGATGCCGCGATGCACTCGCGAACCTTTACGAACAATCAGAGCGGCAGCGCCAGCCAGCACGGCGATGGTGCCCATGCTGATATGAAGAAACATGATAAGCGTCATTGATGATATCCTCGGTCAAAGGTTTGATACGAGGGCCTATAAGCCGAAGTTTATTGATAATCAATAAATCACTTGACGTTTATCGATAAATCTGTATTGATAAGCAACGAAACATATATCGTAATTCAATAATCACTGGAGACTATCATGACAAATATCGCGGCCAAAGGAGAGGAAGATATCGTCCTGAAATCGGCACGCCTGCTGCTCGGCTTTTTTCGCCTGGCGGTGATCTTCGCATCTGTAGTTCTGGTGCTTTCATTGCCAGTCATGGCGATTTTCGGTCAGGAGATATTGGCTGATGTTGGTGAGCAGTTTGTGAACGCGCCACCGAACACTGTGCTTTGGGTGGCGGCCGGCTTTGTGTTCGTGATGCTGTTGATCATGCTGCTAAGTTATTTCACTATCGATCGACTGCGCAAAGTCCTCGCTTCCGTCCGCGAGGGTGATCCATTCAACCGGACCAATGGTCTGCGCCTGCGCGGTATGGGCATTGCCATTTTCGTGATTCAGATCCTGACCGGGGTGCTCGGCGCGTTGATCGGGGTTATAATCAGCTTGCTAGGCGAGGTCAAAGAAGGTGAGAAGATGGTGGTCTCTGGCGAATTTGGAATCTCGCTTTCGGGTATATTGCTGGTGCTGCTGCTGATCGTTCTGGCCCGGGTCTTTGACCGCGGCGCAGATATGCGCGACGAGCTGGACGGCACCATCTGATGTCCGTTCAGGTCAAACTCGACGATCTACTGCACGACCAGCGCATGACGCTGACCGAGCTTGCGGAACGAGTGGGTATCACCATCGCCAATCTGTCGATCCTGAAAACCGGCAAGGCAAAGGCAATCCGGTTCAGCACCTTGGATGCCATTTGCCGAGAGCTCAAATGTCAGCCTGGCGATATATTGCATTATGATGATGGTCAGAGCAACGGCGGTTGACATTAGTGTATTATTTAAGCAATACACCCTGATATGACTGTTTCAACTGAAATTTTGCCGCTCGATCTCCCCCCATTGGCACGAATTGTAGGCGGGTCGCTGTTGGCCACTATCGTTGTTGGAATGGCGGGTGCACTGACTGTCGCTCAGGGCATAGACATAAACCTGTCAGCCGATGTTGTCGCAACGGCACAAAATATGTTGGAAGCCGAAACGCAATTGCGGGCCAAATCCTATATCGCGCTCGTGATGTTCGGCTTGGAAGCCACAATTGGCATAGGGCTGTTTCTGCTCCTGCGACCAGCCGGACAATTGCTGGCCGCCTGGAGTTTGATCGTCAGCATTGCTGCAGCCATTCTATCTTTGCTGGGTGCGGTCTTTAACATGAATGCGGCGGAATTAGCCGGGGATATCGCTTATGCACAGATGGCGAGTGAATCGCAGCGATTGCTACTGACCGGCTTGCAGGCCACCTCGGACTATACATCCTTTCACCTCGCTCTAGTGTTATCGAGCGTGTCCAAGGCAGGCTTTTTCTATCTCTTTTTGAAATCCGGTCTCATCCCCAAGCTGATTGCCGGCTGGGGTCTGTTTGCATCTCTATTCGTATCCACTGCCATCATCTTGCGCGATTTCATTCCGATCATCGGACATAGCAGCGTCACTGCCAGCTTCATGGTATCAAATCTGATCGCCTTGGTGGCAACCGCGCTTTACCTGACCATCAAAGGCGTTCGTACGACCTAGCGGCTATTCCAGACCAAAATCCGCAAGAGTTACAACTTTGCGGATCATATCCGGGTCATATTCCACCTGACCATCGAGGATCAGCATCGCCAGTCCATGAACGAGTGACCAGGCATGAAGCGTTGCCGTCGCCCGATGTTCCGGTGAAATATCTTCCGACATCGTCGCGGCAATGCCGGCACGCAATTGATAGAAGGCCTCACCCATCTTGGTTGGGTTGCCGGCGGCGAGATCCACCTTGCCGACCCGGTCATAGATGAGGCGCACCAGCGCCGGATGCTCGACAGCCCAACGCACGTAAGTGACGCCCATTTCTCCGAACCCTTCCCGGCCGCCACCCACAGATTGCGCTGCCTGCGCTTGATGCGTGCCAAGCTGGTTGAGCGCCTCAAGGGCCAGCGCATCAAGCAAAGCGTCCTTGTTGGGGAAATGCCGGTAGAGCGCTGTGGCGGAAACGCCCAGTTCCCGGGCCAGCGCACGAAGCCCGAGATCAGGATGATTTTGTCCACCGAATTTATCCATGCCCGCCGCAATGGCCGCAGCGCGCAAGTCACCGTGATGATAAGCACCTGATTCCTTGGAGGCGTCCCTAGGAGATTCTTTAATGTTGACACTGTTATCTTTAACGTTCATGTTAACAGCATAAACATTTGGAGTCGGTAAGCCAAGGGGAGTTTGCACCAATGCTGATTTTTGCAATTGCTGCTGCTATCGTCGCAGTTACCGTGGCAGCGGCCCATTACATTCTCGGGCAACGGGCGGTGCTAAAGCCGCTTTTTGCTGAACCAACAGATGGTCTGTTGGCTGCGCCGACGATGCGCCATCTGACATGGGCGATGTTCCAGCTACACTCGCTGGTCTGGGCCAGCCTGGGTATCGTGGTTTTGCTGAACCGGCTTCAGGGCGGCAGCGATCTGATCGGATATCTCGCTATCCTGATTTTCACCGCATCCGGGATTGGAAATTTTGCAGCCCTCCAGCGTCCGCATCCCGGCGGCATATTATTATTTCTCGCAGCGGGAATGACCGCTGCCGATATCTGGTTTAACTAAGAAGGAATTGAACATGGCCAGCGTTATTGAAAATACCATCCGCTCTGCCGTCACACCCGTGATGGGCGCAGTCGCGAATTTCAATCGCAAGCGGATGAAAGCACCGGAAGGCGGGCATCCGTATCTGACCGGTATCCACAAACCGATGACGGAAGAGGTAACCCTCGCCAACCTGCAAGTGGATGGCGAAATTCCTGCACAGCTTGACGGCCGCTATCTGCGCATTGGCCCCAATCCCGTAACCGCGCCCGACGAGGCCAGCTACCACTGGTTCGTGGGCGATGGCATGGCACATGGTATCCGCATCACAGAAGGCAAAGCCGAATGGTATCGCAATCGCTGGATCCGCTCCAACGCTGTGAGTGATGCGCTGGGCGAAGAGCGCAAACCCGGCACCCGCAAACCGCGTACCGACACCGCCAATACCAATATCGTGGAAATTGGCGGCAGAACCTTTGCGATTGTTGAAGCCGGCGGCTTTCCGGTTGAACTGACCGATGAGCTGGAAACGGTTTCTCACAACCCGTTCGATGGCACGCTGCAAAACGCTTTTTCCGCTCATCCGCATTTCGACCCCAAAACCGGTGAGATCCATGCAATCTGCTATGATGCGCCCGTTATGGACACAGTCTGGCATGTGGTGCTGGGACCAGATGGCAAGGTGAAGCGGGAAGAACCCATTCCGGTTAACCAGGGGCCGTCCATCCACGATTGCCAGATCACCGAAAACCATGTGCTGGTCTTTGATCTGCCTGCGACCTTCTCGATGAAGCGCATGCTGGCTGGCTATGCATTCCCCTATGACTGGAACCCCGATCATAAAGCCCGTGTCGGCCTGTGCCCACGCAATGGCTCTGGTGCAGACACAATCTGGTGCGATGTCGATCCCTGCTATGTCTATCACCCGGCCAACGCCTTTGAGACAGACGATGGCAAGGTCATTGTTGATGTGGTCGTGCATGAAAGCACCTATGCCCGCACCACCTTTGGCCCCGGCGGCGAATGGTCACGGCTGGAACGTTGGACCGTTGATCCAATAGCCAAGAAAGTAGCTCGCAAAATACTGAACGACCGCGCCCAGGAATTCCCGCGCTATGACGAACGGCTTACCACCAGCGACTATCGCTATATCTACAGCATCGCTCTCGCCGGTGAACCGGATCAGCTCGACATGGCCGGCAACGAACTGTTCAAACATGATTTGAAAACCGGTGAAACGGCCGTCCGTCACTTTGGTGAAAACCGGCATCCCGGAGAATTTGTTTTTGTGCCGCGGTCTGCTGACAGTGCAGAAGATGATGGCTGGCTGATCGGCCTGGTGATCGACATGAACAACGAGACCACCGAACTACAAATCCTGAAAGCCAATGACTTTACGGGCAATCCGCAAGCGGTCATACAAATACCACATCGCATCCCGCCGGGATTTCATGGCAATTGGGTAGCTGGCTAACAGCAATACTTGACTTAACGCATCGCAAGCTTGAGATGTTTCCCTGATGGAGCGGAATGTCAGGAGTTTGCTATGGTCACCTTTGTCTCGAAAAAACAGATGTTGCTCTGGGTCTTACTGGGATTCGGTCTGATCGCAGCAACTTCCGCACAGGCAGCGGCCGGGTATCCGTCCGGCCATACCGCTCTGGAAGTCTGGGACGCCGATGGGCAGGCCAATGCGCCGCAATGGGTGCAGGTGTGGCTGATGATCATGCTGGCCAGCTTTGCGCTTGGTCTGTTGTTTGTCTGGAAACGCGTCGAAGCCCGCTGGGTTGTCGGCGGCTTCATTACCAGTCTGCTCGTCAGCGGTTTTGCGATACCGACACTGGGGCTTGTGCCGTTGTCCGGACTGATTGCCTTGATGCATCTGATCTTTTGGTCGCCGGCTTTGTATCTTCTGCTCAAAAACCGGCCATTTATGAAAGAGCGGTCCTTATATGGCTTTTGGACAGGCCTGATCACGGCCGTGATCCTGTTCTCGTTCATCTTCGATATCCGCGATGCCGCGATTTATCTCGACCATATGACGGGAATAGGGATGCTCTCGGCCTAGCAAAAACACCGATTGCTCACTGACCGCTAGTAACCGACACTCGGTTCCAAACAGCGGTCAGGAGATGGATATGAGAACGGTAATTGTCACTGGCGCATCCAGCGGCATCGGCGAAGCTACTGCCCGTAAATTGGTGCAGTCCGGGTATAATGTCATGCTCGCCGCCCGGCGAACAGACCGATTGCAAGCAATTGTCGAAGAGCTGGGAGAGCAGGCCGCCTTTCATGCAACTGATGTCAGAAGCCGTGAAGATCAGGACGCTTTGGCTACCGCGACGATCAAAAGGTTTGGACAGGTCGATGCACTGATATGCAATGCTGGCATCATGCCAGTGTCGCTCATTCAAAAGGGCCATGTCGAAGACTGGGACCGGATGATCGACGTCAACCTGCGCGGCGTGCTTTATGGCATTAACGCCGTGCTGCCAGCGATGGTCGAACGCAAGGACGGGCATATTATCATCATTTCCTCTATCGCGGCGCTAGAGACCTTTCCCTCCAGCGCCGTCTATTCCGCGACCAAGTCTGGCGTACGGTCAATGAGCGATACGCTGCGCAAGGAAATGACCGCCCATGGCGTGCGCGTCACGACTATTTTCCCCGGCGGCGTCAAGACAGAGTTGGGCACTAGCATCAAGGATGAATCGGTCTTGGAAATGATGGGCGGCGTGTTCAATTTCGAGTTTCTCGAACCGGAAAACCTGGCCGACAGTGTCGCCTATGTGCTCGAACAGCCGCCTTCTGTCTGTATCGGAGAACTGATGATCCGCCCGACCGGTCAGGCCTGATCCGGGGCGTCTAAATCCCCTCCAGCCGGCAGTCACGCTGCTCCAATATATGCCGCATTTCGCGATAGGCGCGCGGCGTATCAGTTAGCGGAATATAGGGATGGAGATGATGCACGATGTGATATTGCATGCCCATCGAGCCGATATTGCCCCATGTGCTTTTGAAAGCGCGGGTGTCGCGATAGCGGCCGGACTTGTCCGCTGGATGATGAGGTGCCCAGCTTAAGAAAAACTGGATATAGGTAAGGCCGATTTGCCGGGGCAACCACCACAGCAAGGCAGCCTCGGGTGCGTAACCAGACCAGGCCAGTGCGATCAATATTCCATAATGGGCGATCTGATACAGAGCGCCGTCAATCAACACATCCGGGCGGCCAATGTCTTGCAGAACATCCCCATATTTATTGAACCCGCCCTCTGCTCCAGGCTGGCGGTTCTGGATGGACTTCCAGATGGCATGCCACGGTCCCCGCGCCTTGCTGCTAATATCAGGATCAAGCGCCGGGTCATTGGCATGCAGATGATGCTGGATATGGGTCAGTTTGGCTACGCGATAGGGCAGCACCAGCGGTATGGTTGACACATGTCCGACCAGTTCGTTGAGCCAGCGCCATTTGGTGCCCTTGCGTCCTATAATATCGTGCTGTGCCTCATGCGACGGCAGATAACAGAGCATCACGTTTAACGTGGCAATGATAAAACCGAGCCAAAGCGGCATGACACCCAAAAACACCAACGGCCAAAGCGATAGCCAGACGAGTAAATTACCCAATCCCCATGCCACCGCTTCCCACGGCAAGCGGTCGGCATATTTGCGGGCAATTGCCTGTTCCTGCTTGCGCAGGTCTTTTTCGGTCAGGGTCGCGCTCATATCCAGCGGCCCTTGATTTGTGCAAAAGCACCCCATGCGCCGCCGATGATCAAGCCCAGTGTCAGCGGGGCAAGCCCTAGCGGCGCCTGCCAGCCGAGCATCTGCATGATCTGCGCGAGCAATGGACCCAGAAATCCGATGCCGAAAATCAGCGGCATAAAATGGAGGATGTTTTTCAAAACAAATTGCACGATGCGTTCCTCTTCAGAAACAAATATTACCGCAGCAACGCAAAACAATCAAATATTTACAATATTGTCAGTAGCGGGGCCAGACTGACTGGCTCTACCCCGCCTTTCTTTGCTGGGCTTTTCGTGGTGTTTTGCAACGCTTTGATTTGGTGCTTTTTTGCTCGCCAATCTCGCTGGCCTCCGCCCCTGCCGCTGATGCTGATGCTGTTTCTACCCGGCCTTCCACATTTGCCGCCGGCATCGCCTTGCTGAACAAATAGCCCTGTACCTGCACGCAGCCCTCCTCTTTCAGCTGGCTGAGCTGATCACTGCGTTCAACCCCTTCGGCGGTCGTCACCATACCGAGACTGGAAGCGAGGCCGGTCACCGCGCGAATAATCGCCCGACAGTCTTCGCGGCTGTCAACTTCCTCCACAAAACACCGGTCGATCTTGATCTTGTCAAACGGAAAGCTCCGCAGATAGTTGAGCGAGCTGTAGCCGGTACCGAAATCATCCAGCGCAATACGTACACCCAGAGAACGGATTTTATGGAGCAGCTCCACGTTGGACTGGTTGTCATTCATCAACACCGATTCCGTGATCTCAAGCTCCAGCCGGTGCGGTGCCACTCCGGTTGCCGCCAGGGCATTGATAATCGTCGGGATAAGATTCGGGCTGCGCATCTGGGCCGGGGACAGGTTGACGGCAACGCTGAGATGCTCTGGCCATTTTGCAACTTCGTACAAAGCTGACCGAACAACCCATTCGCCAAGCTGGACGATCAAACCGGTATCCTCGGCCACCGGAATGAATACATCCGGCATTATCAGGCCTTTTTCGCTATGATGCCAGCGCAGTAAAGCTTCGTAACCGATTGTCTCGTTGGTCTCGATATTCACCAGTGGCTGATAGTAAAGTTCCAGCTCGTTGCGTTTCAGTGCAGCCCGCAAGTCCATTTCGATATTGCGCCGGTCCTGCACTGCTTCGTGCATCGATCTTTCAAACAGGGAAGCGCAGCCGCGGCCATTTTCCTTCGCATTATATAGCGCGATGTCAGCATGCTTTATCAATTCCTCGCCGTCATTGCCGCAATCCGGCGCCACCGCAATCCCGATACTGACACCCGTGGCAACCGGCTGTCCTTCCACCATCACTGGTTCCGAGATTTTATCGATAATATTCGCCGCAACCTGCATGACATCCTCATATGAGCCGACATTGCGCAAAGAGATCGCAAACTCGTCACCGCCGAGACGCGCGACAACATCTTCAATACCGATGTTGTTTTCCAAGCGGTTGGCCACCGCCTTCAGAACAAGATCTCCGGCGCCATGTCCCAATGTGTCATTGATTGTTTTGAAATGATCGAGATCGAGATACAGGACAGCCAGTTTCTGGTCATTCTTCATCCGCCCGATTGAGCGTTGCAAAGATTGATTAAACAGAGCTCGGTTCGGCAGATCGGTCAAGCTGTCAAAATGGGCGAGATGGGCAACACGGGCTTCTGCCTTCTTGGCGCTGGTAATATCAGCTGCGACGCCGCGTATATGGCTGCTTTCCCCGTCCGCGGTCTTAATGCGCCGGCCGGATAGTCGCCACCAGCATTCTTCTCCGCCGAGCTTGATCGGTACATGGATATCACGGAAGGCTTTTCCAGACGCCAAAGACTGGGCAAGCTGGTTGCGCTCCATGGAGTCTTCGAACAGATCAACAAGCGGTAAATCACGCAATTCGCTTATTTCCATGTCCACTGCTGTAGCAAAGCGAGCCGATGGGTTGACGATCAAATGATCACCATTCACTTCCCACAGCCAGTCAGAACTCTGTTCGGCATAATCGTGGAGCAAAAGCCGGACAGTTTCCGCTGCGTCCTTTTGCTTCGCCGCATGCAAATGGCGCTGCACAAAATTGAAGAAAAACATCCGGTAGATATAGTCGATGCAGAGCGCAAAAAAGATCAACAGTATTGCTGTACTTATACCGCCATATCCCTTTGCCGCGATAAATGCGCCTGCATAACATATTGTGGTAATGGACAGGTTATAGGTTTGCGCTCGCGGAACACTGCCAAAAACAAATCCGCCAACAACCAGGGCGCCCATGGCAAGTATTGCAATGTCGAGATTGTAGGGGATCTGCCCAAAAGCAAACGGGATCGCCAGCACACACGAAAACGCGATACTACTGATGATACTTTCGGTATGGATGTTTTTGATCGCTACCTTGTAGTCTGCGGTGTCAGGGTCCAATGCCGCCTGCCGGAGAAAATTACGAACACTCACAAAAGCGGAGATGGCGACATAGAAACAGGCTGTCGCAATGAAGCCTACCTCCGCATAGGAGAATAGCAGAACCATGGCATAGACAGTCAGGGGCAACGCTATCAGCGCCCCGATACGCGATATCTGTCCGAAAGATTTCAGCTGCTCACGAGCGACGAGTTCTGTCGTTTCATGATCGGCATTGATCTTGAAATTCCAGACCTTCTTCTGCATCCCCAGCAAACGCTGTAATGTAATTGTCTCTCCCATATGCGCGCCCTGATTTACTCAATGTTACAAATTATGGCAGGACATTAGATTAGGAGAGTTTGCATAAAGTTAATGAGGAATAATATCCTTTTATCTAAGTGACTTGTGCTTGATATCAGGAGTAGAAATCTTCCTATAAACATTGGTGATCAGGCAATGGTTTCCGCCCCGCGCGCCTCATTCCTCCGCCGCCAAGCCGTTAAGGTCTCTCAACCCAACTGACCCAATAGGAGACTGGGGCTCGGGCTTGCTTCCCTAAATGCAGAACCAATTCTATAGCTTTGATGGATAGTCCGCGATCGGGCGTCAAGCGGCAACGGGGGCCGTATTTATGAAACGTTTTTACATATCGGTTTTGACCACCTTTGCTTGGTTCGCAGCCACACAACCCGCTGCAGCGCAGGAGATATTTATCGGGCTAGCCGCCCATGAAGTTGATACCCCCCTATCCTTTGAAATCGGAGAAGAAGGTGTAAATTTCCAAGCCGGTTATCGCGGCAAGCGCATAGAGGCCTTGTCCGTCATCGGTGCGCCTTCGCCTTATGTTTTTGCATCGATCAACAGTACCGGTGACACCAGTTTCGTAGCGGCGGGTTTGAGCTGGAAAATCGGCAAAAAAATATACCTGCGCCCCGGGATCGGCATTGCCATTCATGATGGCCCATCCTTGCGCTTTGCAGCGGATGGCTCGCAAACCCAATTGGGGTCGCGTATATTATTCGAGCCAGAACTGGCAGCTGGCGTGCAATTGTCGGAGCGTGTCGATCTGGAAGCAAGCTGGGTTCATGTCAGCCATGCGCAGCTGTTCAACCGCAATCAAAACCCCGGCCTAGACATCGTCGGCCTGCGGTTGGTGATCAAACTGCCTTGACATTCCAGAATATATGTAACAACTTACATATATGGAAAATGACTATCTCCGCGACGCAGGAATAAAGACACTTGGCACGCGCATCAGACGCCTGTTTGAACGGCTGAACAGTAATGTGACCGAAGTTTACCGCCGCGAGCTGGACTTTGAACAACGCTGGTTTGCACTCGGTATGCTGCTCGACGAGCACGGCCCGATGAACAGCCGTGATGCGACAAAAATGCTCGGCCAAAGCCATGTGGCAATGGTTCAGGTTGTGCGCGCCATGGAAAAAGCAGGTCTGTTGGAGCGCAAGACAGACACAAACGATGCGCGCAGCAAGATACTCCACCTGACCCCCACCGGTGCCGAAAAGCTGGAGCAGGTATCGGCAATATCCCGCGTGGTGGATCAGGCCGCCGAAGCATTATTGATGGAAGCGGCGCCCGATTTTCTCAAGCAACTAGACGCGCTGGATGACGCGCTCGACCGGCTGAGCTTTGCTGAGCGTATTGAAACAGCATTCACCGATGGAGACAAAGACCCATGATATCAGCATTCCTATTGTCACTGCAGCCAATACCGGCAGATTGCACCGAAGAACGGGCCGCAGTCGCCGAAATGGCAGAGGCGATCGACCGCAAATATGTTCTTGCCGATGTTGCAACCCGCTCGGCCGCCGCAGTCAGGAAAAAACTGCACGAAGGCACTTTCTATCAACATTGTACCGATAGCGAGGCCTTTGCAAAGCACATGACCAAACAATTGCGCGCTATTCTAAACGACGGCCATGTCTTCGTTGAATATGCTCCGAATTCCTCTCAGGCCGGAGAAGATGACTGGCTGGAAGAATGGAGAGATGGTGCACCGGCCAGAGGATTTGGTGTCAAACAGGTAGAGCGGTTAAAAGGTAATATTTCCTATCTTCACCTGACTGATTTCTATGAGTTTTCAACGGCCGAAAAAGCAATAACGGCTGCCTTTGAACTGGTGAGCAGCAGCGATGGCCTGATACTCGATCTGCGCAACAATCCCGGCGGATCTCCGGAAACCGAATGGCCCGTACAATGGACCTTTATGGCACCGGGTTCGACAATGCCGCTGCACCGCGAAACCCGCCATGGTAAAAAGCCGGATACGAAAGAACCGGCTCTGCAATGGCCGCGATACGGAGCCGAACGGCCGCTCGCCATCATTGTCGATAAAAGCACATTTTCCGCACCAGAGGCCGTTGCCTATTCGCTGCAGGCACAGGGACGAGCGATTGTCTTTGGCTCTCCAAGCGGCGGCGGAGCGCATATGCTGGGCGATGCTGTGCCCCTAACCGGTGGCTGGCATATCGTGATCCCGGAAACCAGGCCCTATAGTCCCCATACCGGCGGAAATTGGGAGGGGACCGGAGTGACTCCCGATATCGAAACAACAAAGGAAGATGCTGTCGATACCACACAAAAATGGATTGCAAGGAAGCTGGAATCAAAAAGGGCGGCTTCCAAAACGGAAACCGCCCCTTGATCTTGTCAATAAGCCGTTCGGCTTATTTCGGTGAACCTATTACTTGAGTTCAACCGTACCGCCAGCTGCTTCGATCTTGGATTTGATCTCTTCAGCTTCTGCTTTGTTAACGCCTTCCTTGATTGGCTTAGGCGCGCCTTCGACCAAGGCTTTCGCGTCGGTCAGGCCAAGAGCGGTGATCGCACGAACTTCTTTAATCACCTGGATTTTCTTGCCGCCGTCGCCGGTCAGAACGACGTCAAACTCGTCTTTCTCTTCAGCAGCCGCTTCGCCGCCACCAGCAGCTGGGCCGGCAACTGCAACAGCAGCTGCAGCAGATACGCCCCACTCTTCTTCCAGGGCTTTGGACAGTTCAGCCGCTTCCATAACGGTCAGTTTCGATAGTTCTTCAACCAATTTAGCAATATCAGCCATTTTTAATATACTCCAAATTTCTAATCAATTATTTCGGAAAAAATTATTCACCCGAAGCGGCATAAGCGCCGACTACGCGTGCAAGGGCTCCAGCTGGTTCTTTGACAACCCGCGCGATTTTCGTTTGTGGTGCAACAAGCAGACCAACAATCGTACCGCGAAGTTCATCAAGAGAAGGCATGGAGGCCAGAGATTTAACGCCAGCTTCGTCCAGAAGGGTGTCACCCATTGCACCGCCAACGATTTCCAGTTTATCGTTAGACTTTGCAAATTCGACTGCGATTTTCGCAGCCGCCACCGGATCATCCGATGTGGCAAGAGCGACCGGGCCGGACAGCATATCTGCTATCGGGGCATAGTCGGTTCCTTCCAGAGCGCGTTTGGCAAGGCGGTTTTTTGAGACTTTGAAGCCTGCACCAGCTTCACGCATCTTTCCGCGGAGATCCGTGGACTCTGCCACGGTAAGACCCAGATTGCGTGTCACCACAACAACCCCGGCTTCCTTGAAAGTCGCGTTCAGCGCAGCAACGGCTTCGGTCTTTTGACCACGATCCATATTTTGCTCCTTCACGTGGATTGCGTTTTTGAAGCACAATCCGCTTTCTTAAATACCATCATTCCAGCACAAACCGGTATGACGAGCGAAAGAAATGATCGAAACCATTCCTATATTATCCGAAGGGGGGTTTTGGTTGCTTGATCGCGCCAGAAAACGCTGATTGCAAACCCGTGAGTGTCCTCACGAAAAAACTGATCCCCGTCTAGGCTGGAAATTAAGAGAGGCAAATTCCCCTCACCGGCTGTCTCGGACGGAAATTGTGATTCTTTGCAGAACCGCAATTTGTGGAGAGCGCTCTAGCGTGATGGGCGAATATGTCAACAAGGAAGCAAAAGAAATGGTGCGAAGTGCAGTCCTTCGAGAACGGGTCTCAGGTGTGATTTTCCCTGTTCTATGGGAACTTACAGGGAAATTTCGGTATTTTCGACGGATTCCGCCATTCTCGGCTAACCGAACGCCAGTATTTCTGCGCGATACAGGTAAGAATTCCCTAAACTAAAGAACAGGGAAAAGCTAGTCACCCTCACATCTTGGCGGAGATCACTGGACTGATGGAACTGTAGCTATGTTAGTCGAAACGCGACTTCTCACTCTCTTTCAGCAATGACTGCTTTATCCCGAAAACGGACATTCGACGTCATTGATAAACCAGTCAGGCAATTCGATGTTCCCTGAAATTCGCCGCGATTGATTTTTGGCCATCAAGTGCACTTTTCCGTCCTTGTTGACAGACTCAATATATCGGCACTATATGTGCCAACTAGATATGGCACTTTAGATGCCATAAGATGATTGTTGGGAGAAGAAGCCATGAAATTTGCAAGGAAACTGGTGATTGCCGGACTGTGCAGCACTGCAATGACGATGCCCGCAACCGCACAGGAGCAGGACGGTGCGGAAACAGATGACGGCAACATCATTATCGTGACGGCCACACGCCGGGCGCAGGATGTGCAGGATATTCCGATCGCGGTGACCGCAGTGGGTTCGGCGCAGCTCGATGCTCAGGGAGTTGTCGACGTCACCGACCTGGGCAGTGTCGCGCCCAGCTTCAATGTTTCGCAAGCGCAGGCTGCTTCCAATGGGGTCGTGCTGCGCATTCGCGGTGTTGGCACCACGTCCAACAATATCGGGTTCGAAAGTGCGGTGGGCGTTTTCATTGATGGAGCCTACCAATCACGCCCCGGAGTGGCGCTGTCAGAGTTTGTCGATGTGGAACGCGTCGAAGTGCTCCGCGGACCGCAAGGAACGCTGTTTGGCCGGAACACTTCGGCTGGCGCGCTCAATGTCATCAATCGCCGCCCTGATCTGGATGAATTTGGCGGTTTTGCAAATGCTGGATATGGCAATTTTGATCAGTTCAACCTGCAAGGCGCGATTAATGTGCCGTTGGTTCAAGACTCGCTAGCTTTGCGCCTGACCGGTGCCTATCGCAAGCGCGACGGCTTCATCACAGTCCTCGACGGGAACGGCGCAGAGATCGACGAGACAAACGATGTCGACCGTTATCTGGTGCGCGGGCAGTTAGGTTTTGCAACCGACGGCGGCATCGAAGGCCGCCTTATTGCAGACTACTCCAAAGACACGAGCTCCTGCTGCGGAGCAGTCGAGCTGTTGCGTTCCCCGATTGAAAGCGCCGGCCTGTTTAACCTTGTCGGGCTGGGGCCGCGTGGCGGGATGTCATCGCCGGTTGTGGCAAATAATCCATCCGATCAATCAACTGCGCAGCAGGCGCTCGACAATCGCATTGTTACTTTAAACCGCGCACCAACGGCAGATGTCGAGAATTGGGGCATTACCGGCGAGATTGAGGTACCCATCAGCGACAATGTGGATCTGATTTACATCGGATCATATCGTGAATATGAAGCGAATGAGTCTTTTGACTCAGACTTTTCCGGACTCGATGTTTTCGAGGTCGTCAACAACACTACCACGATCGACACGATGACTCATGAGCTGCGATTGCAGGGCGATGCCTTAGGCGGCCGGCTCGACTGGTTGATTGGTGCGTTCTATTCGGACGAAGACATTCTGAGCAGCCCGGTCCTGGCGCTGGGACAGGACTACGGTGAGCTTGTCGGTGCAACCTTATTCGGCCCTACTGGCGGCATGTTCGGTGCCAATCCGCTCACGGTACTGTCTGGTGGTTTCGACCCGTCGACGACGATAACGAACAATTTGTTCGGCCAGTCCAGCGAGAGTTTCTCGGTCTTCACTCATAATGTCTTTGCTGTGACTGACCGGCTCGATCTGACCCTTGGTCTCAGATACTCTGATGAAACGAAGGACGGGTTCTTTGCGCAGCCATCGAATACCAATCCGGTTTGTTCGTCGCTTGCCGCCCGAGCTGCGGCCGGAGCGATTCCTCCAGCCTTGGTAGGACCAGTCATCGGTTTGGGCTGCTTCCCTCTCACGGCACCGGCGGATTTGCCGCAATCGGTGGCCCTGCCGTTGCCGCAGACCTTCAATACCGCCTTTAAGGATGACGAGCTGATCTATACAGCCAAGCTTGGCTATGAATTCGACAATGTGAATCTCTACGCCAGTTACACACATGGCTATAAGTCCGGTGGCATCAACCTTGATGCGACAGCCGGGGTAAACGCTTCCAACCCGACATTCGCCTCTGAAGAAGTGGACGCCTATGAGATCGGTCTGAAAGGCCGTTTCCTCAATGGCGACATCACCGCCAACCTCGCAGTCTTCCATCAGGATTTCAGCGATTTTCAGGTTCTCGAGTTCACCGGAACGCAGTTTCAGAGCTTCAACGTGCCCAAGGTGAAGAGTACGGGCATTGAACTGGAGGCGGTCCTGCGGCCTACCGACGGGCTCACGATCAACACATCATTGGCCTATACCGATGCGCGTTATCCCAATGACTGTGCTCCGGATACGGCGGCGCTGTCGATCCGCAATCTGTGCGGGTTCAGCCTGACCAATGCGCCTGATATCGTCGCCATTGTCGGGGCGAATTACGATATACCGCTCACCGGTTCGGTCGACCTGTTCCTCAATGGTCAGATCCGCACAGTCAGCGACAGCCGGACGTCCACACAGGGCCGCACAGTACCCACCACGGCAGCGGCGCTGGGAACGACATCGCTACTGCCATTCGACGTTCAGGATGGTTACACGACAATCAACCTGCGGGTCGGAATCAAGCAAGCCGAGGGTGGCTGGGCGATTGAGGCATGGGCGACCAATCTCACCAACGAGATTGCGCGCGGCGTTACCTTCAACACTGCGCTCCGCAGCGGATCGCGGTCCGCCTTCATATCTCAGGAGCCGCGCATGTATGGCGTCACTCTTCGAGGCGAGTTCTAGGTTTTGATCCTTCTCTCCCGTTGGATCACAAGAGGCAGGCAGCTTGGGGAGTTGCCTGCCTCATTTTTTCGAGCAGGAGGCGCATGCTTCCTTTGCTCGTTTGGCGCCCGGACCACAGTCTCTTTTCCTATGGGATATCGGGATGGCAAGTTTTGATATAGGAACAGGTTTGTGGGGAGGTTAAAAGGAAGATCATGAAATACTGGAAGAAAATAACCCTCGTCTTGCTAATCACCCTGATTGGCCTTGGCGTGATCGGCTATCTCAACCGCACATCGCTAATGCTCGCATATATAAAAAACTTTACGCATCCCAAGGTTGCCGCCAACCGGCCAATTAAATGGGCGCAAGGTCCGAAAACCGTATCCCTATCCTCCTCGGAACGCCCTCCCAACATTATCTTCATTCTCGCCGATGACCTTGGCATCAATGACATTTCCACCTTTGGCGGCGGGGTCGCCGGTGGCCGCGTACCTACGCCCCATATCGACAGGCTTGCTGCCGATGGTGCGATTTTCAGTCAGGCCTATGCCGGCAATGCCACCTGCGCACCATCTCGCGCAATGCTGATGACGGGCCGCTATCCAACGCGTACGGGCTTTGAGTTTACACCCACTCCGCCGGGCATGGGGCGCATGGTGAGTGCGATCAGCGGCGAAATGGACAGCGGATTGCCTCCTCCCGAATATAATCAAGCTGCTGACAATGCGGTTCCCTATGAAGGTATGGGGCTGCCGGGGAGCGAGATCACCATCGCCGAGCTGCTAAAAGAACAGGGCTATCACACCGCCCATATCGGCAAATGGCATCTGGGCAGAAACGCGGAAATGAATCCGCTGGCACAGGGGTTTGACGAAAGCTTGCTGATGGCCAGTGGACTGTTTCTGGAGGAAGGTGATCCAGACGGGGTTGAAGCAAAACTAGACTTTGACCCGATCGACAAATTCCTGTGGGCAGGCATGCAATATGCGGCTTCCTTTCACAATGATGGTTTTGATGATGCGGATCGGTTCAAACCCGGCGGTTACCTGACCGACTGGTGGACGGACGAATCTCTTAAAGTCATCGAAGCGAACAAGAACCGGCCGTTCTTCCTGTATCTGGCGCATTGGGGTGTGCACACGCCGCTGCAGGCAACAAAGGCGGACTATGAAGCGGTTGGTAATATCAAACCGCATCGGCTGCGTGTCTATGCCGCCATGGTTCGGTCACTCGATCGCAGCGTTGGCCGGATCATGGAGAAACTGGAAGAAGAAGGCTTGGCGGACAACACCATCATAGTCTTTTCGAGCGATAATGGCGGAGCGGGCTATATTGGTCTGCCAGAGGTCAATGCGCCCTATCGCGGTTGGAAAATCACGCTCTTTGAAGGCGGCATTCGGGCACCCATGTTTATCAAATGGCCCAACCGGATTAAGCCGGGCACCCGCGTGGATACGCCGGTGGCGCATATCGACGTGATGCCGACACTGGCGGCGGCCGGTGGTGCGACCCTGCCAGACAGCGTAGTCATTGACGGAAAAAACATGCTCCCCGCCGCAACCGGGACCGGAACCATCTCTCGGCCCAATGATGCGATATTCTGGCAAAGCGGTTATTATCAGGTGGTGCGCGCCGGGAACTGGAAGCTGCAGGTGAATGGAAAGCAGGAGAAAAACTGGCTTTTCAACCTGGCCAATGATCCGACGGAACAGAATAACCTAGCGGAGAAGAACCCTGCCAAACTGGCTGAACTGAAACAGCTGCTCGCCGATCATCACAAGGGTCGCAAGCCGCCGCTCTATGCCTATAATCTGGAAAACCCGATAGCGATTGACAAAACCCGCGCCGAAAAAGCCGAGGCGAGTGATGAATATATCTTCTGGCCGAATTAGAAAGGCGCTGTGGTGAAATTCAAAACTATCTGGGTGGTATTGCTAGGAATACTCTATGCTTCATTCTGGATCTGGTATGGCGGCAATGGCGACCCGATTTCGCAGACCGAGGGCGAAAAGATGCTGGCGCAGGTTGAGAGCTACATGGTATCAAATTTGAAGACACGCCCGAGGGCAGCATGAGCCGCAATCTTCTCGCGATGCTCCCCAATGATGACGGCAAGGAATTTTATGCGGTCAATCTCGAAACCCGCGCCAAAGGCCCGGAAGCGGAAGAAGCCGAAGCCCGCTATGGCGAGATCGTGATTCCCCTATTGCTCAAACGCGGTGGCCATCCGGTATTTATCAGCGAGCGTGCGGGATTGATGCTGGGCAAATATGGCGAGCGGGTCGACCGGGTCGCGGTGGTGCGGTACCGTTCCTTGCGGGACCTGCTTGATATGATTGGTGGCGAGCGGATGGTCGAGGGGAACAAGTTCAAGACCGCATCGCTGGCCCATACGGAGGTGTTCATCACGCGGCCGACAATTACTTTTGTACAGGTGCGCCTGATGTTGGGAATGCTTTTTCTGATCCTCGCTATTGTCGGGTGGAAGCTGATCGGCTGGCTACAAAACAGGAAGCGTAACACCGATGCTGGAGCCTGACAAAAATCCCAATCCTCGCCTGATGGTCGATCCGCCGAGCTGGCTCCGCCACCTGATGCGGCGGCAGTTTGATAAAGTCACTGACCTCAAGCAAGTCATCAAACGCCGAGAGAAAGCGGAAAAGAAGCGGCAGCGTAGCGGCGATCCGCATATTGTGGAATATTTCCACCAGCTGGATGACCCCTATTCGCATTTGACTGCGCAGGTGCTGGCCGTCTTTGCCGAGCGCTATGATGTTGTGATCAAACCACATCTGATCCGCGCCTCGGGCGGCAAGAACCAGCCGGAGATGGAAAAACTCGCCCAATGGGCACGGCGCGATGCGGAATTGATTGCGCCCTATTATGGACTGACGTTTCCGAAAGATGCACCGATCCAGCCGAGCGTCGGCAATCAAATGGCATGCGCCCTGTCGCTGTCGGCCAAATCAGGTGAAGAATTTGTGGCTGCGCTGTTCGACGAAAGCGTGGGGCTTTGGAGTGGAAAAGCCAGAAATGAAATTGACGGTTCAACAATCGACGCGATTTTGGATAAGGGCAGCGCGCGGCTCGCTGAACTGGGGCATTATTCAGGAGCGACATTCTATTATGCCGGTGAATGGTATTGGGGTGCGGACCGGCTATTCCATCTCGAACAGCGTTTGCGCGACCTGGGTGCCTGCAAAGCGCCCGATCTGCCTTTCATCTGCCCGCGTCCTGATATAGATGTCAGCGGCGTTGATGCGAGCGGATTGATGCTCGATTTCTACCCCTCACTCAATTCGCCTTACACGTCGATCATCTATGACCGCACGATCACCCTCAAAAACGAATGTGGCATCAGGTTCAATCACAAACCGGTGCTGCCCATGATCATGCGCGGGGTGCCAGCCACCCGCGCCAAGGGCATGTACATTATTTTCGATACCAAACGTGAAGGCGAGTTTCTGGGCGTGCCTTTTGGCCCGATGATAACGCCGATTGGCGAGCCGACGCGGCAGGCCTATTCGCTGCTCCCCTGGGCCGTGCAGCAGGGCAAGGATGAGGCGCTCATGTCTTCCCTGCTCGCGCATGCCTTTGCAAAGAGGATTGGGCTTCACACCAGAAAAGGCATGAAACGGGCCGTTGAAGCTGCCGGACTGGACTGGCAGGAGGCGCAGCAATATCTGGGCAGTGAAGACTGGAAGCCGATGGTTGAACGGCATCAGGATGAAATGGTAAAAGGTCTCGGCTTGTGGGGCGTCCCGAGCTATCGCCTGTCAGGCACCGACGGTGAACCCGATTTGGCCGTCTGGGGGCAGGACCGGCTGTGGCTGATTGCAGCCGAGATCAGGCGCCGTGCAAAGGGGTAGTGTTTTGGCGCGTTAAATGCCAAAGCTTGAAACAGATTAAGCGGAATGAGTAATGGCAAAACAAAGTGCAGCGATAAGAAAACTGACTCAGGCTAACAAGCCTGATCCCGATGGTCGGCGTCAACGCAGTCAGGCCAGCCGTACCAAAATCATCACCGCCTTCATGGAACTGATGGAAGCCGGCGATCCCAGTCCCAGCGCAGCACGTGTTGCGGAACAAGCAGGAGTAGGTTTGCGCTCGGTATTCCGGCACTTTGACGATATGGATTCCATTTATGCGGAGGTAGACCGACTGCTGAATCAGCAATGGAGACCGGTGCTTAGCAAGCCCTATGAATCTGCCGATTGGCGAGACCAGTTGATTGAGTTGATCGAGCGCCGGGCTGAAGTGAATGAAAATATCTCTGCTTTCAGGCTGATCACGATGTTCGCGCGCTTTCATTCTGTTCAGCTTATGGAAAATTATGAGCGGCTGATGAAAAATGAAGCCGATGCCCTGAACGCCATTTTGCCCAAATCCGTACAGAGAGACAAAAGAAGAAGCGGAGCGATTTTGCTAGCGACAAGCTTCGATAGCTGGCGTTTGTTCAGACACGATCAGGGATTGAGCAACAAGCAGACGATTGAGACAATGGCACAGATCGTCAATGATATTATCGCGCATATTAACGACTAGATTGTGCATATCAGGATAGCCGGTCTTTTGTTTTTGTTGCTGTCCGCTTGCGGGCAGGATGTGACAAATCCGGAAGCGCAGATTTGCACTGGCCTCACAGAAAATGAAATGGTCTGGATTCCCGCAGGCAGTTTTACCATGGGCGAAAACCCCCGCTATCGCGAAGAAGGACCACCCAGAACAATCCATGTGGATGGATTCTGGATGGATGCGCATGAAGTAACCAACGCGCAATTCGCAGCCTTTGTGGAAGCCACCGGATATAAAACGCTAGCCGAACGGGAACCACCGAAAATGGAAGGTGCGCCAGCAGAAATGCAGCAGCCCGGCTCGGCGGTTTTTAACGTGCCGAGTGACGATGATCCGCGTTGGTGGCACTGGGTTCCGGGCGCTGAGTGGCGACATCCCTCTGGACCGCATGAAAAAATAGTTGGCCAAGAGAAAGTACCGGTCGTCCAGATCGCTTATGATGATGCGCTGGCCTATGCCGAATGGGCAGGCAAGGAATTGCCCAGCGAAGAGCAATGGGAATATGCGGCTCGCGGCGGCGAAGCTGCACGACCAGAACCCAAAGATGCTGCCGGCGCGCCGCAGGCGAACTATTATCAGGGTGTTTTTCCTGCCAGAGATCTGGGTGAGGATGGTTTCACAACGCGCGCACCAGTGGGATGCTTCAAGCCCAATGGCTTCGGGCTATATGATATGCTGGGTAATGTTTGGGAATGGACCAGTGGAGACGGGGTACGTGCGGATGCCAGCGAAGGTGTGAAGGTGATCAAGGGCGGGTCATATCTATGTGCAGCCAACTATTGCGCCCGCTATCGCCCCTCCGCCCGGCAGTTTCAGGAACGCGGGCTTGGCACAAATCATATTGGATTCCGGCTGGTCGACAACGACAAGCCTGCGCCCACAGACTGATTCAAGTTGACTGCATATAAGTGACATATATAGTGTCAATATATTTACAATAGGGAACCTCCCAATGAAGATCTTGCGAACCCCGGATGTCCGTTTTGAAAATCTGTCCGGCTATGATTTTCAACCGCATTATGCGGAAGTGACCGCTGCCAATGGCACCGCGCTTCGCCTGCATTATCTCGACGAAGGCCCGCGCGATGGAGAGATTATCCTGTGTATGCACGGCCAGCCGTCCTGGTCCTATCTGTACCGGAAGATGATACCGATCCTGGTCGATGCCGGTTTTCGCGTCATCGCCCCCGACCTGATCGGTTTTGGCAGGTCCGACAAACCCTCACATATAGATGACTATACCTATCAGAACCATGTGGACTGGATGAACCAGTGGTTCCGGTTGATGGATATTTCAGATGTTACTCTGGTCTGTCAGGATTGGGGTGGGCTGATTGGCCTGCGCGTCGTGGCAGACAATGTGGATCGTTTTGCCCGGCTTGTTATCGCCAATACCGGTCTACCATCGTCCCAGATAGTTACGCCTGAAATGTCCGAGATGCTCGGCAAACTTTATCCCGCCATCCCCGTTCCCAATGCGGCAATGGTTCAGGAGCAATTTGCCAGTGGTTCGCCAACAGCCTTTCTATACTGGGTAAAATATGCGGCTGAAAGCTCAGAATTTACGGTGCGTGAGGTATTCAACCTTCTTTCCGGTATCACGGACCAGAATATATTAGACGGTTATGAAGCGCCGCATCCCGACGAGAACCATAGTGCCGGTGCTCGTAAGTTTCCATCTTGTGTTCCCCTGTTGCCGCATCACCAGGCAGACCGCGATGCCAACGACAAGGCATGGGAAGTTCTGGAGAAATTTGAAAAGCCGGTCCTGACGGCATTTAGCGACGGTGATCCGGTAACAAAAGGCGGTGAAACCCAGTTTCAGGAGCGCATTCCCGGCGCGAAAGGCGTTGAGCATGTCACGATCAAGGGCGGCGGGCATTTTTTGCAGGAGGATCAGCCTGAACAGCTGTCCGAAGCCATTATCAATTTTATGAAATCATAGGAGCAACACCATGAAAGTTGTCAACCAGGTCAATCCTTCGCCCGAACGCATGCAGGAATTTTTTGGGGGCAAGGAAGATGGTGCGTTCGTCATGGTGAACTTGCTCAAATTCAAGGAGAAGGCGGAATATCCCGACGGTCGTGAAACCGGGCTCAGCGGCGCCGAGGCCTATGCTCTATATGGTGCTGCAGTGCTGGAACGCCTTGCGGCCGTTGGCGCAAAGCCGGGCTATAGCGGACCGGTCACCGGCCTGATGCTGGGCGAAGTTGAAGAAAACTGGGATATGATCGCGCTGGCCGAATATCCTTCGCTGGAAGCTATGAAGACCATGATCATGTCGCCCGAATATCAGGCCATTTCGGTGCACCGGACGGCTGGTCTGCAGGGCCAGCTCAATATCAAGACCAAGCCGGGTGCCTTGGGTAACTAGTCCTTTGCCTTTCGTGGCGGGATGAGCGACAGCACCAGCATCACAAGGGCGATGATCGGAATCATCATATTGCCGACCTGGCCCGGCGCGGTGCCGATCGTTTCCACTGGTTTGAACTGGCCGATCAATCCCCGCCCGATCCATTCCACAAGCACGATCAGCCACATGAGTGGCACCATGGAATTGTAACGGACAGCCGCCAGCAACATGACCATGCCCAGCAATAGTTGCACCAAGCCCCATTGTGCAAAGATGGCGATAATGGTTGCGGCTGCTCCATCAGAATAACTATCGAGCGGGATGGTCGCGATGCTCTGCGCCCCGCCATCGGCTGCGAAAATATGGTGCTGGCTACGCCAGAGGGTTACCGCTGTCAGCACATAGAAGGCCCAAAGTGCAATCTTCTGCCCGGGAAAGACATTGTCGAACCGGGCCGGGAGAAACCGTTCTATCATTGCAAAAATTCCAGGCAATCATTCTCGCCCAATATCGGATCAACTGTGGCCCGCGCATCGGCATCCAGCGCCGCATAACGGCTGCGTAAATCGGCCAGACATTTGACCTGATATTTGAACGTGCCCTGTGAATAGGGCTTGCCCATCGCTTCAATGCTGAACGTCTCTTCACCTGCCTCCATGGCAGCTGCATTGGCGAGCAGAAATGGGGCATAGACCTCCCCAACCTGGGCGAGCAACTTGCCGACCACTGGTTTGAACGGCGAGTCAGGAGCATCCCATTCGCCCTCAATTCCCGACATATCATCAACATGCAGCAACCATCGGAAAGTGTAAGGGTGGTCTTTGCGCATCATCTCTTGCGCGGTCGGATCCACGCCCAGCTGGGACAGCTGACCATAGATCCCCAGCTCCGCCAGTGATGGCCGCGCCCCGAACAGATAGTGTTCGTTGACCACATGATCTTCCAGCGCTTGCAAAACCGCACATGTTGAGGCCTCGATCAGTGGAAAATTTTCTCTTTTGCAGCCGACAATCGCCATGCGGCCGACCTGTCTGCCCCGGAAATGCTCGGCCATGCCCTGGCTTTGCTCAAGCCCGCCACCTTTCATCGCATCGAAGGACAGCCAGCGGCTCATCTGGATCTGGTCCACTTCCTCCAGCCAGCGATAGCCAAACATGGCCTTGGTCAGCCATTCATCGGCGAAATCTTCCAGCAGATGCGCGATAAAGGCCTGGGCGGGATCAGGCGGTACCACCCGGCGTTCCTTATGGCGTTCCTCCAGGTCATAGAGAACCGGCGTTGAGTCATTATGAAAGCTGCCATCGGGATATTCGATCACCGGAATGACCGGAGCTTTGACTTTTTCCGCTGCCAGTTGTTGTGCATGTCCGCCATGTTGCCAGACATGGGTGATCCGCCGATAGCGCATCAATGCGCGCATCTTCATCGAATAGGGTGAGCCCAGCGCTCCGTGGATAGTGTACATATGCGTATCCTATTTTAACTGTGTCTGTTCGATATTGGTCTTGCCTGCCGGCAAGCTGAACAGCATGCCGTCTTCACCAACCGTGATTTTCCCATCAAATTTATCCGGTGCATCGGCCAGAAAGGCGGGGTAGAAATAGCTGCTGGGAATAGGCGGCACCAGATGGCTGAGCACCAGCTGTTTTGCGCCAGCCGCCTGTGCCGATTCCGCTGCTTCGGTAGGCGTGGCGTGATAATCCATTATATCCTTGGTGATAATCGCAACATTGTCCATCCCGCGTTTTTCCAGACCCGCAGTCATCTGCTTGACCATATGTGAGGCCAGTGCTTCATGAACAAGCAACTCTGCACCCTCGCAAACCCGCTCAAGATTGGCTGATTTTGCCGTATCACCGCTGATACAGGCAGAGCGCTCTTTGTAGTCAAACCGATATCCAACGGCGGGAACAACCGGATCATGATCGACCTTGAAGGCTGTGATTTTCAGACCGTCTTTTTCAAGGATTACCGCCATTTCACCAGTCATTTCAAAGGGTCGCGCTTCTGCACCGCCACCGGTTGAAGGCGCAATTTTCTCACCGTGATGGGCCGTGCGATATGTATTGTCAGTAGCATAGGCAGCGTTAAAGCCATCCACAATCGCCTCCACCCCCGTCGGTCCATGCACCGGAAGCGGCGCCTTGCTCGCGCCCTGCGTCCAGTGGAAAAGCATCAACGGCCCGATGCCATCAACATGATCGGAGTGGAAATGGGTCAGTAACAGGCCATCAATCTCAGGCGCCGGTATCGCCATAAGATTGAGATTACGGGCGCCGCCTTCGCCAATATCGACGACGTACATCTGTTTACCGGCAATTACGACATTGCACGGCCCCGCACGATCCGGGTTGGGAAGCGGCGAACCCGTTCCACACAAACCAACATGCAGGCCATCTTCCAACCCAGCCACATTGTCTGTTCCAACCCGGCTTTCGATTGCCCGTTCAAACAAGGCCATTCCTATCTGTTTCTGAAACAGAAAAGCAGAAGCAATCACGGCGGATATCAGAACAGCTGAAATCAGAATTAGCTTTTTGAACAAGAAATCTCTCCAACTACAGGCGGCGACGGCAGCGAGCCATTGATATGGCACTATAAATGCCATTAAGCAATTGCCATATGCAGGAGTTTGGGTATTATAGCACATATAGTGTCAATATATCGATGAATTATGGACCAACGGAATGACAGATAACAAACCAGTACAAATTCGGATGTCAGACTATCCAGGTAAGGGAAACGCGCGCAACATCTGGCGCATCACTCATGATCCATTGCGCTCCATTGAAGAAGGAGAAGTGCTGGTTCGGCTTGACTATATCTCCATTGATCCAGGCATGCGCGGTTGGATCACCAACAAGCGCAGCTATATGCCACCAGTGAAACCGGGCGGTGTCATGCGTGCCTTTGGTATGGGTGAAGTATTGGAATCCCGGGCGACAGGGCTTGCTGTGGGCGATCAGGTCACGGGATTTACCGGTGTGCAGACGCATGGCGTTTTTAAACAGGAGAGCTTACGCAAGATCGGACTTCCCGGCGTTTCGCCCCATATGTTTCTATCGGGTCTCGGCATGACCGGTTACACCGGCTATTTTGGCATGACCGACATCGGCCAGCCCCAAGACGGCGAAACGGTAGTCGTATCGGCAGCATCCGGAGCTGTTGGCAGTGTGGCTGCACAAGCCGCCAAGCTGGCCGGTGCACGGGTTATCGGTATTGCCGGCGGTTCCGACAAATGTGGCTATCTGACCGATGAACTGGGTCTGGATGCTGCAATTGACTATAAAAACGACGATATCAACGCCGCACTAAGCGCAAATTGCCCGGATGGCATTGATCTCTATTTTGACAATGTTGGCGGTGATATATTGAGCGCCGTATTGAACCAGATGAATTATAAAGGCCGAATTGTCGTGTGCGGCGGCATTTCCCAATATGACGATTTCGCGAGCGCAGCCGGCCCGGCCAATTTCATGACTGTTGTCACTCACAGCCTCACCATGCGCGGTTTTACAATGCGTGACTATATGCACCGCGTGCCCGAAGCGCTGGAGTGGCTCGTGCCGGCGTGGACAGAGGGCCGGATCAAGTTTCGCGAACATATAGTGGAGGGAATAGAAAATTTCCCCGATGCTTTCGATATGGTCTTCGAAGGCAAAAACCATGGCAAATTGTTGCTCAAGATAGGCTGAATCTAAATGGAAGTTTTGCGTACGCCCGATGAGTGTTTTGATGGTCTTGCTGACTATCCATTTTCGCCTAACTATGTTGATGTGTCAGATACCGAAGGCGGAAGCCTACGCCTACACTATGTGGATGAGGGGGCTCGTGACGGCCAGCCTGTTGTAATGATCCATGGCAATCCGACATGGTCCTATATGTGGCGCAAGCTGATCCCCGTTCTGGCCGGGAATGGGTATCGCGCCATCGCCATCGACCTGATCGGCATGGGGCGTTCGGACAAGCCCACCAAGATGAAGGATTATACGATCCCGCGCCATCAAGCGTGGGTGGAGGAAGCGATCTTCGACAAGCTGGATCTGAAAGGTGCCCATTTTATCCTACATGACTGGGGAGGGATTATCGGCCTGCGTGCGATTGCAGACAATCAGGACCGCGTTGCCAGCGTCATTATGTCGAACACGGGCTTTCCTGTGCTGGATCCCGACGAACCGATTGCGACAATGACGCGTCCGGGCGCAAAGATGCTGCGCCAATTCCAGCTCTACATCCGTTTTAAGAAGAATTGGCAGCATTGGAAAACGCTTAGCAATATTGCCCTAACCAACATGCCAAAGGCCGATGTTGCCGGCTTTGCAGCGCCCTACCCTCATAAGAAATATCTAACCGGCAACCGCCAGTTCACACAGATGCTGCCGACCCGGAACGACAACCCGATGCTGACCGAAAACTGGCACGCGTTGCAAAAACTCAAAAGCTTTGAAAAGCCGTTCCTCAATCTATTCTCAGACAAGGATCAGATCGCTCCAAAAGGCTTCAATAGCGTGCGGCCTATCATTCCGGGCACCCGGAACTATGAACCGGTCATCCTCAAAGGCGGTTCTCATTTCCTGCTTGAGGATGTGCCACAGGAATATGCCGCCGAGGCGTTGAAATTTCTTAAATCAGTGGAGACCAACTGAAATGACCAAAGTCACCGAGCTACGGGTAACCCGCGACAAATTGCGCGAAACAAAGGTTGTCGAAAGCGACCAAAAGCCGCTTGAAGACGGGCAGATTCGTGTTGCCGTCGACAAGATGGGGCTGACGGCGAATAATGTCAGTTATGCCGTTTCTGGCGAAGCGATTGGTTATTGGAAATATTTCCCGGCGGAAGGTGAATGGGGCAAAGTCCCCGGCTGGGCGATGGGAGATGTGGTCGAATCACGCAGCGACGCCATTTCTGAAGGCGAACGGCTATATGGTTTCTTCCCGATGGCCAGCGAGGTGATCCTGGAACCCGGTCGCACGGCAGATGATTTCTTTATGGATGAGGCGCCGCACCGCGCTGAGCTTCCCGCGCTCTACAATCAATATCGCCGAACACGGGGCGAACCGGACTTCCTTCTCGCGCTTGAAAATGAGCGCTGCTTGCTTTTCCCGCTCTTCGTCACTTCCTTCGTTCTCTATGACTATTTGATCGACAATGATTTCTTCGGTGCGCAGCAGGTTATTATCGGTTCGGTATCATCGAAGACCGGCTTTGGTCTGGCCCATCTACTCAAGAACGATCCCGCGGTGAGTCAAAAAGTTGTGGGCCTGACATCATCCGGCAACGTGGGTTTCGTCGAAAGCCTCGATTGTTGCGATCAGATTGTGACCTATGGCGATGAAGGCGAGATTGAAGCGAGTCTTCCATCTGCTTGGGTTGATATGTCGGGGGATGGCCCGCTCACTGGCAAGTTACATCGACTATTGGGCGACAACATGGTTGAAAGTTGCATAGTCGGTGCAACCCACTGGGAGGCTGAGCGCAAACGCGACAAGGACTTGCCCGGTGCGGTGCCCACTTTCTTCTTTGCCCCCGGGCACATTGCCAAACGCGACGCCGAATGGGGGGCAGGCGAAATCTGGCGACGCGGTTCTGAGGCCGGCGCCGAGATCGCCAAATCGGTTTCAGACCAGATAACGATCGAGAAGATATCGGGTGCGCACGAAATCGCCTCGATCTGGAAGCAGATGCTTGATAACAATGTCTCACCCAGCCGCGGCATCATGATTTCAATCTGACAATATTCAACAAAGGAAACCAGCCATGCGCCTTTCGATTCCGGTATCATTTTTCGCCCTGACCATTGCGTCTCCGGCCCTCGCGCTCAACGCCGCCGCGGACAGGACGGCTGCCCAGGAAAATTTCAGTCAGGCCGATGGCAATGAGGACGGCCAGCTGACAAAGTCGGAGTTTCGGAAATTCATCAATGCCAATGCGGCCGACGATATTGGCCGGGCATCGACGATCAAGCGTTTCGGTGCCTATGACAGGGCTTTTGAAAGAGTAGACGCGAACAAGGATGGCCTTGTAACTCCAAAAGAACTCGCGGCTTCACAAGGGAAATAATGTCATGACACTCAAACTGCACTTTGCCCCGAACAGCCGGGCCAGCCGGATCAGCTGGCTGCTTGAAGAGCTGGAACTGCCCTATGAGCTTAACGCTATGGCTTTTCATCCCAAGGATCTGAAATCGGATGAGCATCGCGGTCGCCATCCGCTAGGCCGCATTCCCGTGCTCGAAGATGGCGATGTGTCGATTTACGAGTCTGGCGCGATTGTGGAATATATCCTCGAGCGCCACAAAAACGGTGGTTTGAAACCGGCGGTCGATGATCCGAACTACCCCTATTACCTGCAATGGTTTCACTATTGCGAAGGTATGGTGATGCCGCCGGTCAACACCATCGTGGTTCACACATTATTGCTGCCGCCCGATCGACAGGACGAAACCGTGCGTGAGCAGGCCAAGCGCCTGCTGACCAAGGCTTGGAAACCGGTGGACGAAGCCCTGGAAGGCAAGGATTATCTAATCGGTGATTTTTCCGGAGCCGATATCATGCTCGGCCATGCGGCATTTATGAGCAACCGCCTGGGCTGCGTGACCGATGATATGTCGAACCTGAAGGCCTATGTGCAGCGGATTACTGAAAGACCGGCCTTTGCCAAGGCGATTATAATGGGAACCTAGGCTAGAGACCTAATCCCCAAAAAGCGAATAGCGCGGGCCTCTTGGCTTGGGAGTTTTATGTTCCTCTGGCAATTTGCAAAGCCGGTTCATTTTGGTGGTCGATCCATCGGCATATTCCCACACCAGCTGCTTGCCATCCATATAGCGGCGCACAACCACCGGACCCCAGCCGAAGACATTGAAATCCAGCTTCCCATCCCGCCATTTCATGCTGGCAGAGGTCCGGTTGCAATATTCCTTTTCACCGATGGTAAACAGCACCGAGCCTTCAGTGTCGTTTGAATTGAAACCGCCAGTTTTGTTAGTCCCGGAATCGTGGATAATCCCGGCAGCGGTTATGACCGTGCGGTCGCCGCATTGCTCGACACGCTCAAGATGGCCGATCTTGGCATTCTCATCACCGCCCACACCAATCCACAGTCCGCGCATATCGTCCGCACCCTCGACAAGGGGCTCGGTACATTCTGCCAATACGGGAAGCGGGAAATGATCATAGGCACAGCCCGGTGTATTCCCTTTGGCGATGTCCGCCGCCATTTTTCCGCTGCCATCAAGTTCGAGCATTTCGCAATAGTTGATGGTGCTGCCGTCTCCTGCCAGCGTCGCCGGATCTATGGTGAGCGGCGGGCGCGGCGAGAAAAAGGCTAGCCAGAACAGGAATAGGAACAACAGCAGCAAAGTGCCTGAGATACGGAGCGTCCATTTTTTCATATATCATTCCTGTTCATTCTGATCTGCGCCTAGCGCGCGCATAAAGGCCAGCTGGAACTATGATCAGCAGCAAAAGGATGCCGATCAGGATCGCAGGCCCCGCCTGTTCGCGCAGTCCGTTGAGAGCGACTTGCTGCTGCGCGTTGAAGCCCTTTGGAACCGGGAGCACACCATTTTCTTTCGTGTACCGGACATAGGCATTAAGCATTTCCTGAAAGCGCTTCGGTTCGCTTTTTGACAGATCCCGCGTTTCACCGGGGTCATCGACAATATTGTACAGATACCATTGCCCATCGCCCACTGGGCCCCGGTTGAGAACGATCTTGTAATCCCCCTGAAACAGCGCGCTGTTTCCACCCAGTTCATAGCCAATCAGCTCATCTGCACCGTAAATTCGGTCCTGCTCACCGTTGATCAAGGGAACAAGGCTGCGTCCAATCATTGGTTCAACCTTCCGCCCTCCATAACGCAGGGTACCAAATCGCGGTTGAAGTTTTTCCACTCCCGCCAGCTCGAGGATCGTGGGCGCTATATCGGTGGCAAAACTGAAAGCTCGGGTCATGACGGATTGCGATGGCAGGCTTTCTCCCGCAATGATCAGCGGCACGCGCATGCCACCTTCGCCAGAATAGAATTTATAATAAGACAAAGGCGATGCAGCCGCGCTGGCGAAGCTGGGGCCGATGCTGTTGAAACTGCCTTTGAGGCCCAGTGTTTCATAGTCATTTTCATATCCCTGCCTGGCCAGCACAAATCTGGTCGCAACGGCATCGGGATCGGCTGGTCCGCTCGGTTCGGCGCCGTTATCAGAGGTGAAAACGAATATTGTATTTTCATATTCGCCAATGTCTTTGAGATAAGCGATCAGGCGGCCAATGTGAAAATCCATTGCCTCGACCATCGCTGCATAGACCGCCATGCGTTTGGCCTGATATTTTTTCTGTTTTGGCGTGAGTTTGTTCCAGTCCGCCGTGGTTTGCATATCAACCATCGCGCTATTCCCCGGAACCAGGCCGAGCTCAACGGCTTTCAGATAACGCTGTCGCCGTAACTGGTCCCAACCGCCATTATAGGTTTCCATATAGCGATCGATAAATTCCTGCGGCGCCTGTACTGGTAGATGCACGGCCTGAAACGGAACATAGGCCAGAAACGGTGCGCCATCGCCCGCATTTTCATCGATAAACTCTATGGTCTTGTCGATCAGAAATCGCGAGGAATAGAAATCATCGGGCAGTGTTGTCCGTTTGCCATCGGCAAACCAGTTGGCCTGCTCATAGATTGGCAGATAGGGTTTCTGTTCCCAATTATCCGCGCCGGAATCGGCCATGATAAAGCTGCGCTCAAATCCCCGTGCGCTGGGCAGCAGGTCCGGCGTCATCCCCAGATGCCATTTGCCGGCGATATAGGTGTGGTAGCCCTGATCCTGCAAAAACGTCGCAATAGTCACGACATTGTGGCCCAGAACGCCGCGATAATGGGAGTATTGTGTCTGCTCGGGCGGGAGCATTTCAGGGATATTCGGAACCCCCGCCCGATGACTATCAACACCGGTCAGCAGCATCGCACGCGAGGGCGCGCAGCTGCCTGCGGTATGATAGTTGGAAAAGCGCAAGCCCTTGGCCGCTAGCACAGATATGGTCGGCGTGTTAATCTCGCTGCCATAAGGTGCAGTGTCGGTGAAACCGAGATCATCGGCGAGGATGAAAACTATATTGGGCGGGGAAGTTTGGGCACTGACGGCAGTGCCTAAAACCGTCAAAAGCGCACTGGCCAGAGCTACGCGGAAAAGATTGAAAATGATCTTCTTCATTCCGGTTTTTGCGGGTGATCAGCAGTCAGTTTTTTCGCTGCAACGAGCAACAATGTACCGATCACAATCTCCGGAACAATGAACTGCATCATCAAAGAGGCTCCGTGAAAAAGCCAGGCCAGGGTCCGGAATATGGCGGCGGCAAAAACCAGTATCGCCCCTGCCAAAAACCATTCGCGCTTTTTGGTCACCAGACCAAGCAACACAAACAGCCCCAGACCGATAAAGAATGCGCCAATATCACCGATTTGACTGCTAAGAGCTGCGCCGTTGAACAAAGACATGTTGAACGCTTCGGCAGCGCCCGACGGAGCGACGGCCCAGCGCAGTCCTGTAACAAGAAAATTCACCGCAATCAGACCGGTCAGCACCCAAAGGGCGGTGCGCAGATGCTTTTTCATTCTGTCGTTTCCTCATTTTCGGGTACCGGGGCGGCAGGCAGATTTGAGATGATCCCCATCATCCTGTGGGCGGTGACATGGCCGCTATTCTGATTCTGTCCGGTCACAAAACGCTTCTCATCATCCACAACTACATAGGTCGCAAACACGTCACGAAAGGCGGTCCGGCTTTCATACAGCGCACCCGCCTTGCGAAGCTCCGTTTCGGGATGCATCGGGGTCATGTTGATACCCAGTTCCTTGACCTGTTTGTCGCTGACACCGGTCATTTTCCGGCCAGCGATTATGGCGTTCCCGCCCTCGTCCTTGGCTTTGATCAACCCCAGTGCCCCGTGACAGACGGAACCAATTATCGGCCTTCCGGCAAGATAGGCTTCGCTGATTTTCTCTCCCAGCTTTTCGGAATAGCCAAGATCATAAGCCGCACCCCAGCCGCCCGATATGAAGATTGCATCATATTGTGTGAAATCCAGATCATCGATTTTGATGCTGTTCTTGATCTTGCCCTGAAGGACCGGGTCTTCCAGATAACGTTTGTCCTCGGCCGTGATAACCATCCGGCCAAGGGTCTGTGGATCAACGGGAATTACGCCGCCCTTGATGCTCGCAACGTCCACATCCATCCCGGCGTCGAGAAAACCATAATAGGGATGGGTAAACTCCGATGCCATAACCCCGGTGGGGTCGCCCGTCGTCTCACCCGGATTGTTGAGCACGCCATGATTGGTGGCGATGATGAGCGCCTTTTTGCCGGGCAGTTTGTAGGTTGGCCCGTCATAATCAGGATGCATTCCGAGCGCGTGCACGATGGACGGAGCAGCCATCACCAATATGACCACAGTTAGGGTCAACACGCCAAAGATGGTAAGCAATTTCTTTTTCATGGCGGGCCTCATGGTTAGAGATACTCTTGACGGCCATCATCTAATATGACACAACTAGTGTCAATATAATATTTCCTCTCATAATTTCCTCAGTTGACGCTAAACAGTTTCTTCCATGAAAATTCTGGAGATTGAAAAATGCTGAAAAGCTTCAAGAGAAATTTTGTTTTTGCCAGACGCGTTTCCAGTGTTCTACGCAGCATAAAGGACTTGCAGCCGGACTCGCCTGTAACAATGGCCGATGAGTTTGAAGCCACAGTCGATCGTTCGCCGGATACCACCGTTTTCGTCTTTGAAGGACAAACTCTAACATATCGCGCTTTTGATGAGCGCGCTAATCAGATTGCCAACTGGGCCATCGAGCAAGGTTTTCAATCTGGCGACACCGTTGCGTTGATTATGGAAAATCGCCCGGATTTTGTGGCGACCTGGTTCGGCCTATCGAAAATCGGTGTGATTACTGCGTTGATCAATACCAATCTGGAAGGTGTCGGGCTCAAGCATTGCGTCGGCATTGTGGACAGCAAGGCAATTATTGCAGCCGGCGTTCAGGCCGAGCGAGCCGAAGCCATAAGGGATACGCTTGCTGATGACATGGTGATCTGGGACTTTGACGGCAAAATAGGAAAAAACCTGCAAACCCAACTTGCAAAGCACAGCACAGATCGCCCCGATCCGGCAATTCGTTCGCATATTCGCGGTTCTGACACTTGTCTGTATATTTATACATCGGGCACCACTGGTCTGCCAAAAGCGGCAAAAATCACGCAGATGCGCATCCGCGGTACATCGCGTACAGCGATTGCGTTAAGCGGAGTTAAAGCCGGAGACCGCGTCTATAATGTTCTCCCGCTGTATCATATTACCGGCGGAGGCATGGGCATTACCGGCCCGCTTTACGTGGGCGCAACCGTTATATTGCGGCGCAAATTTTCAGCCTCCGCTTTTTGGGATGACGCGACCGACAATGGTGCGAACCTGTTCGTTTATATTGGTGAGCTGTGCCGCTATTTGGTCAATGCTGAACCGCACCCCAAAGAAACAAGCCATCAACTGCGCGCCGGTTTTGGCAACGGCTTGCGTGGTGACGTTTGGCGATCCTTCATTGATCGGTTCCAGATCTCAACCATGCACGAGATTTATGGCTCAACGGAGGGCAATGTCGCATTCGTCAATTTTGACGGAAAAATTGGAGCCGTCGGCCAGATGCCCAAATGGATTGAAAAGAAGATGGGTGTTGCTTTTGTGAAATTTGATGTCGTCGAAGAACAGCCTATCCGCGACGCAAACGGATTTTGCATCAAGACAGATACTGATGAACCCGGTGAGGCTCTTGGGCGAATTGGGACCAGCGGGCGCGAGTCATTTTCGGGCTATCATGAAAAGAAAGCCACCGAATCCAAAATTCTTACCAATGTTTTTGAACCCGGCGACCGCTGGTTTCGAACCGGAGACCTCATGCGCCGTGATGCCGAAGGCTATGTCTATTTTGTTGACCGTATCGGTGACACATTTCGCTGGAAAGGGGAGAATGTAGCAACAAACGAAGTTTGTGATGCTTTATCCAAATATCCGGGCATTGATCTCGCCAACGTGTACGGTGTGGAGGTTCCTGAAACAGAGGGGCGTGCGGGCATGGCGGCCATCACCGCAGGCAAAGGATTTGATATTGGCGGGCTGCGTGAGCATTTGGCAGCGCATCTTCCAGTTTATGCAATACCGCTGTTCATCCGCATTCAGCCGGAAGCAGAGACCACTGGTACGTTTAAATTCCGCAAGGTTGAGCTGGTGAAGGAAGGCTTTGATATTGATGCAGTGAACGATCCGATTTGGTTCCTTGAACCGGGACAACAGGACTTCATCGAACTCGGTGCCGACCAGCATGACCGCATCAACAATGGTGGCTATCGCTTCTAATCTTCCTCAGTCGAAAGAACTGCATCAATGATCAAACCCCATATTCTCTACGGCATGGCCGGATCGCTCTATACGGGCAAAGTGCGCGCCTACATGCGGCAGAACCATATCCCGTTTGTAGAGCAAAAAGCAGGCGGCAAGCGCTTTACCGAGCAGATTGTACCGAAAGTCAATCGCTGGATCATTCCGGTTGTCGAAACCCCGGGGGGGGAATTGTTTCAGGACGGCACGGTCATTCTTGATCATTTTGAAGCAAGCGCCGCAAGTGAAAAATCTATCTATCCGCAAACACCGGTCATGCGCGCAGTGGCACATCTGTTTGAGCTGTTTGGCGGTGAGGGCTTGTTGCGTCCAGCCATGCATTATCGCTGGAATTTTGATGCGGTAAACCTACCCTTCCTGCGCGATACATTTCGTGATGTACTACCCGATGGATTAGGCCCAGAAGGAGAGGCAGCTGCTTTTGACCATGCCAGCGGACGGATGCGAAAAGCGGCCGTGGCTTTTGGGGTAACACCGGAGACATTTGCGACCGTGGAAGAGAGCTATGCCGATTTTCTCGGTCGCTTTAACGCACATTTGCAACAGACGCCGTTCCTGCTCGGCGGCCATCCGACCATCGGTGACTTTGGCCTGTTCGGACCGCTCTATCCACATCTGGCGCGCGATCCCAAGCCCCTCCATTTGATGCAGACCAGCGCGCCAAGGGTGTTCCGCTGGACCGAACGAATGAACATGGCGGAGACATTTATCGACGAAGAGATGGAACAGGCTGACGGCAAGCTATTTGCTGATGACAAAATCCCCGGGACGCTGAAATCCCTGATGGAATTTGTCGCCGATGAATATCTGAGAGAAATCACCGCCCATGTTGAATTCTCCAACGAGTGGCTGGAGAAAAATTCGGAAGTCGATCCCAGCAAAATGCGACTTGGCCGGGGAATCGGCATGACCAGTTTTAACTGGCGCGGACATGAGATCACGACAGCGGTAATGCCCTATCGCTTTTTCCTGCTCCAGCGCCTGACAGATTGGGTCGACGGCCTGGACAGGCCAGATCAACAGTTGGTTCGTGCGCTCTTTGCCGAAACCGGCCTCGAACCAATTCTGGACCTGAAAACCAGCCGCCGGGTTGAACGGAAGAACCACCTGGAAATCTGGGCGGATTGATCAGCAGACTTTGCTTTCAGGACATAGCGGACGTCAGGGCGGAGACAATCCTGTCAATGTTAAGTCTGGACCTGGGCCGAAAGCGGATGGTCTGGTTACGTCTGATTCATCCCGTCAACGGACATCAGAAAGCTAATCTAACTCAAATAACAATCCAGCGATTGTGGAGCGGGAAAACCGTTTGTAAAAATTTGACTGGAAGCGGCGTTCAATACGCATCGGATTTTGCGTTGGCCATTTAATCGTCTCCGTCATTGGCCAGTGTTACACCAAAGCGGCTCAGAACATTGTGTGAGATTTTCTCGATGAAGGGATTACTAGCGGCAAGCCCGTGCACCCATTCAGTGGTGCCAGCGTTGAACACTTCGCCTTTTCCGCATTTGAAACTCGCCATAACGGCGTGGCCGCGCGTCAGTTTGCCGCGATTATCCGGTGTATCTTCGCCGAAAGTAACGCGGGTCAGGATTTCCCGGTCTTCGAGTGGAATAACCTTGGGGAAAGGGCTGCGATCTGATTCTGCCAGCGTAGCCGGGGTCATGGCGATGATTTCCAGATTTTCCGGCACGCCCAGCCCACCGCCCGGTTTGGGTAGGCCATCTTCGCCAAACTGGATCGGGCAACCGTCATTTTCATAACCGATCAAGGGCACATCCCCGCCGATACAATCGCCGTAGTAGAGATCGGTATCAGCAAGCGCCCAGTGCTCGTCATTGTATATGGTGTAGGCTGCACTACCGCGAGCAGCGCACATGGCAATACGGTGATAGCCACCATAGAGGAAGGATAAGCCAAGAAATCTCGCTTCCGGTGCGTCGAATTCCGGATGCGACCAGAGATGTGTGGCATCCTTGCGCGTAGTTGGGTTGGCCCAGAGCGGGTCATTGTTTTCACCCGCCCATTTGTGGGCAATCATGGTTTTGCCATCATCTTCCCAGCGTATTTTCCAGTAGCAGGAATTGCCGGAGAAGTTTATGAAATTGCCGCCCTGCTGAATAAAATGCTCAACGGCAAAGCGCTGGTTCACCGACCAATATTCGCTGTGACCGACCACCATTGCGGTTTCATAGTCGTTGAGCGCATCCGGATAGTCTTCAAAATCATGATCCGTCAGAAAGTCGATTTCATAACCCTGCTCCTCCACCCAACGCGTGAAGACATGCTCCCATTTTTTGAGGAAACAGGTGGAACCGTCATAGGGTGTCGGCTGATGTTCCTGCATCCATTCCAGGCTGCCCGGAATCGGCATCTGTCCGACATAGCGTGGTTCATAGTTGATCAGTCGCGGCGGATCGCCCGGGGGTGCAAACATGGTCTGCGGATAGGGACGCATGCGGGAAAGCCGTCCAATCGCTCCCGCACGCGATTCATCTGGTGTCGCCTTGCCCGTCATCAATCCCGCAACATCAGCATAGGAATTCCGTCCGCCCCAATAGTTATAAGCTGCGTAGGTATTGGTGGACAGGATCAGAACGGCCTTGGCCTTGGTGGCCGCGTTATGATTGCGCACGCAGATGAAATGCTGGCTTTTAGCACCATCCGGTCCAGTTAGGGTAAGGTCATAAAATCCGGTTCGCCAGTTAGATCCGACTTCAAATGAAAATGCAACAGGCCAACCGCAGCCGTTGGTATCTGCATCGGCGGGCGTTTCGTGATGCGCAATATTGATATTCTCGAATTTGGCGACCTGCTCCACCGCTGCGCCGATCCGGCTTACAGTCAACGTGCAGGGTGAAGCAGGTGCGCTCGCGAACAAGGTCACGGTGTCTCCCGCACCAGCGCTGACCTTGTCGGGATAGAACCAGGGATTGTCAGTCATGCCATTTTCTCCTGGTTCGGGGATGTTGTGATTGTGTTCGATTGGAGACGCAGCAATGTCAGTCCCAGCCAAACCGCCCAGAGCGGTGACAGGATGACAACCAGTGCAAGGGCTGCATCAGATGCTTCGACTGTCCCAACCTGCCACAGACTGAATTGCGCCACCCAGATAATGGCAAGAGATATAGCGCCAATGCCCAAACCTTTGAGTCCTGCAACGATCAGCAGACGCCCCAGTCCGCCAAGCCAGATTGCGGCCAGTACCGCTTCCAGTAGCCAGTAACCGCGCCAGTTACCGGCTATGGTGGCTTCCCATGCGGCGATTGCCTGAGTTTGTTCTGATACCGGCAAAGTTGCGTAACTCGCGTATAGCGCATCAAATGCCCCGGCCATGTTCACTGCGCCAAACGAACCGAGCAGGCAGTAAATCAACCCGCAGAGGAAGCTGATGTCAGTCAAGCTTTCATCAATCTCGCGTACTATCTTCCATGCGTAAATGATGACCGGCAAGAAAATCAGATAGTAACCCAATATATCCGTCCACATGGCGGCATAGAACATGCTGGCTTTGTCTTGTGCCAGATTAAGCATCTGCTGTCCGTCATGAAACATTGCAACATCACCATCGGAAGCCATCATGAACAGCGCCTGCGTCAAATAGGCAAAAGGAAGCGAAATGATTGCCGAAACTGCAGCGAGTTTTCGTCCGGGAATTGATGGATTTAGGTAGGCCATTGTCGATCATCCATTGGTTTGATTGATTGATGGTTCAGGCGGCCAACTTCAGGCCTTGCTGATCCGTAAACTTCTTGACGGCACGCTCCACGCTCCAAAGAGCACTTTCCATGTATCCGCCGGACATATAATCGCCGCAAAAGGACACGCCGTGCCTCTGATCAACGGAATCGAGGAAAGCGAGTGTTCTTTCATTATGTCCGGTCGATGATTGTGGAATAGCGTTCTGGTGACGCGTCACGGCATATCCCTCGATATGATTGTCGACATGCGGTAGATATTTGGCGATATCGTGGCGTGCAATCTTTCCGAGTTCATCGTCACTTTTACCCATTAGAGGCTCTGATTGCGGACTGATGATCCAGGCCTGAAGGGTTGCCTTGCCCGATGGTGTGTTGCCGGGACTTTTCTGGTGCGTGTCAACACAGAAGGTCACATTGTTGCGATTGTCCCGATCTTCAAACGGCAGGAAATAGGTCCAGACGTCCTTTTCCAGCTCACAGTCGAGAAACAGCGAAACAAGAATGGCGGGCGGCATTTCAATGCTGGACAGATAATTCTTTTCCTGTTCCCATTCGGGAGGAACCAGCGCAGCGGCTCGGGGGGCATGAGCGGCCACAACGACATGGTCAGCTGCAACGATCTCACCGGTTTCGAGTTCAAAACCGGTCACCTGGCCATTTTCAGTAACTAGTGTTTTGGCCGGTCTGTTATAGTGAATGTTTGCACGTTTCGCCAATTCCGCATGGAGCGTGGCGGTGCCACCTTCCAGCGAGACATAATCCGTCAGTAGGATGATTTTCACCAGCCGGTAGATTTGCAGCATATTCACATCATGATCGGCTGGTTCACTCAGGCCACCAATGAGCGTCAACATACGGACAATATGATCTTGAACAAATGTCGCTGAGGCCGAATCCATCGCCAGTTCATTGTCATAGGGTGTTTGTCCGGCTTCGGCAGCAAAGGTGTGCGACCGATTTTTCAAAAGTAGCTTTGCGAGGTAAAGCGCCACTTTTAAGTTGCCCGAAATTCCACCCGGACTCATCCACGGTAGGCGCGGGCTGAGCAGATAGGATTGCTCCGGCCCATCGCCCGTGAACATGCGGCTGGCGCCTTTGATTTTCTTAAGCTTCGGCGTCAGACCTACTTCATCAATGATCCTGAGCGCGTTGCTGTAGTTGGAATGGAAATATTGCGACCCCACATCGGCCCAGTCATTCGTTCCGGGGCGATTGAGCAATTGCCCCCGGCCACCAGCCTTGTCAGATGCCTCGTAGATCTCGACATCATGGCCACGTTTGGTGAATTCATGCCCTGCGGCAAGACCGGCTATGCCAGCGCCAATGATAGCAACTTTCATGGTTTCCACTCCAATTTAAGATTTATCCGAAAGAAAAGCCTGCTGAGGCTCCCGGTTTGATGTAACGCGGCGCATCGCGCTGCATCATCTGGCAGACGCCCATGATGGCTTGCTCAATGGCTCCGGCATCGGTGATGTCGATCAGATTGTCATCATCATCAAAATTTACATTGGCACCGGTCACCACCATGAAGCCTTCGGCATCTTCCCCGGCATCCTTCGGCACGGAAAACTGGTGGATTGATCCGCCTGGTTCATAGAGATAGCTGCCCGCAACCTGCTTGTCGTCCGGATATTCGACATAGTTCCACGTCCCCTTTGTGGTGAAGAAGTGGACGGTGCCGGTGTGGAAATGACGCGGCAGCAGCGTTCCGGGCGGGAATTTCGCATAGAGCACCCAGGTGCCGTTTTCGGGGTCGAGAAACAGCGCCTGAATGAAGTAGCCGTCGGTGGGGTGCTGAACAGGCTCCTGCTCATTGATGTTGACTGAGAGTAATCTGTCCTGATGATTGATAGTCTCGGGTATGGCCATGTCTTGCTCCTGTGGTTGATCTGAAGCCTGATTAGGCTGGATTTATAGGTGCCCACAGGTTAGCAGGGGACAATTAGGGATCATTTTCGGACAGGCGCATTGGACAATAGGCCAGACATTTTTGATCGATCGGTATTGTCCAACCAGATTGCCAATCTGATATTCGATATTCTTCAGGGTCAGGGAATCGAAAAATCTGACATTTTCAAAAAACTCGATTTCGGTGATGAAAAAATTTCCGATGGTGAAGCTCTGCTGACCTTTCATGAAATGTTTGCCCTGATCGATGTCGCACTGCGATTGTCCCCGATTCCGTGGCTAGGTTTGAAGGTAGGGGACGCGGAAACCGTCGGCACATGGGGCGCGCTCGGCTATGCGATTATGAGCAGTGCGACGGAAAAAGAAGCGGCCCAGATAGGCCCCAAATATTATCAGGCTGCACCCAGCCTGATGCATTCCGAATCCAGAATTGAAGATGGCCGGCAGCGAATTCAGATGGACCCCATCTACCCGGCTGATCGGCTGATACCTTTTTGCGTCGAGGAGAATATTGTCGGTATCTGGCGGGTGTCTTCCGAATATCTGGCTGAACCTCTGCGCCCACTGGAAATTCATCTTTCCTATCCTAAGCCGGTCTATGCGCGTAGATATGACGAATATTTCGATTGCCCTGTTCACTATGAACAACCGGGCAACATCCTTTGGACTAGGGCACCAACCGACCAGCCGCTGCGCACGTCTGACCCCGCCAGCGCCAAAATCTGCCTCCAGCTAGCCGAACAAATGGTCAAAAGATACCGCGGCGAAGATGATTTCATCCTGACGATCAGAAGAGAGTTGCTGCGCAATCCCGGTGAGATGCCGGACATGGAAGAAATTGCATCCATGCTCGCAATGAGTTCCAGAACCTTGCGCCGCAAGCTTGACGAGTTGGATACATCGTTCAGGCGTGTTCAGGATGACGTGAGGAAAAACCTGGCTCTCGATTATCTACAAAACACAGGTATGAATATCGACCAGATTGCCGTTCGGCTGGGATATAGCGAAACGACAAACTTCCGCCGCGCATTCAAGCAATGGACCGGAAAAGCGCCGAGTTTGTTCCGCGTCTGAATGTCCGCTTTCCGAGACTAAGAATTTGTAGACCTACGTCTTAGATTGGGGCGCAAAGCCGTCATTCTTCAAGAGCGCCGATTGCCATCAGCAGGATTTCTATCTGATTAGTTTGATCGACTATTCTCTCTAGTATCTTCAACACTTCAGAACGATCCACCTTAGTCCGTTGGCCTTGCACAGCCAATTCATGAGCATCTTCCAGGCCGGCCGTTATCAGAGCGAACAAGCCCGATCGCGCCTTTATCGGTTCGAATTCATCCAAGTTAATCATGTCCCAACCCATGCTCGACACCGCATAAAAGTCCACATGCAGCTTTCACAATTTCGCAGATAAACGACTGGACTTCGGGGTTTGTTCGAGCATTGGTGTTGATATCGCCATCACAAGATTCGACACGCCGCCCGCTCGTAGTAGCGATCCGCGGCTCAGGTCAGTGGAAGCGCTGGAACATCCAGTGCCAAGCTGGAGATCCTCAATGCCATCAAAAACACAAACCAAGTCCGCGAAGGTTATAACTCTGCTGTACAGATCGAAAGGCGCTACTCTCGACGAGATTTGCAAGGCAACAAACTGGCAACAGCATAGCGTTCGTGCGTTCCTGACCGGCCTGCGCAAAAAGGGCTATGTGCTCACACGCGAACAGCGCGGCGAAGATAGTACTGCCTATCGCATCACGCAAAATCCAAGTGATAAAGATGTCAAAGGTGCAGCATGACCGTGCTCGACGATCGGTTGGCGGAACTTATGGCCATGCCCCCTGCCCAATTGCGATCTGTATGGCGGGATATCTTTAAGTCGCCTGCACCCGATATCGGACCGGACCTGCTCAGACGCGGGATCGCTAACCGCTTGCAGGAACGCGTACATGGGAGCCTTACTGGTGCTACCAAACGTGAGATCAAACGGCTTCGCAAGCGCATTGAACGAACCGGCAAAGCTGGTCATATGCATGCAATCTCTCTCAAGACCGGAACAAGACTGGTCAGATCTTGGAATGGCAAAAGCTATCACGTCCTCGTTTGCGATGATGGATTTGAGTTTGAGGGGCGTCATTATGCAAGCCTCAGCCATATCGCGAGGGAGATAACCGGCGCGCATTGGTCTGGCCCTCGTTTCTTCGGGTTGAAGAAGCGAAGCGGATACAAACCAAAGGCGCTCAAAAATGGTTGAACAAGTAAAACGCAAGCGCTGCGCGATCTACACTCGCAAATCAACCGAGGACGGTTTGGAGCAAAACTTCAACAGTCTCGATGCTCAACGCGAGGCTTGTGCAGCCTATATATTGAGCCAAGCCAGCGAAGGATGGGAATCAGTTGTAGAACAGTATGATGACGGTGGTTGGTCTGGCGGCAATATGGAACGTCCCGCTCTAGCTCAGCTGCTTAATGATGTGAAAGCCGGCAAGATCGACGTCATCGTGGTTTACAGGGTTGACCGGCTTACCCGTGCATTAGCTGACTTCGCCAAGATCGTTGAGATACTGGATGAGAATGACGCTTCGTTTGTAAGTGTGACCCAATCTTTCAACACCACAACTAGCATGGGACGACTGACACTTAACGTCCTGCTCTCCTTCGCGCAGTTTGAACGCGAAGTAACCGGTGAGCTATTTCGTGACAAGATTGCAGCATCGAAGAAGAAGGGCATGTGGATGGGTGGCGCTGTCCCACATGGGTTTAAGGTTGAAGATCGTAAGCTGCTGATCCAGGAAGGTGAGGCTGAAGAGGTTCGATATATCTTCAAGCGTTACATAGAACTCAAATCCGTTCCAAAACTTGTGGATGATCTTGCCAGACGGAACTTCAGAACACGAAGACGCGTTCTATCGAGCGGAAAAATTCTGGGTGGTAATCACATTAGAACGGGTGCGCTGACGCTGATGCTGCACAATCCGATCTATATTGGAAAGATACGCCACAAAGGTAAAATTTATAACGGCGAGCATGAAGCGATTATCGAAGAGGAACTGTTTGAAAGGGCACAAGCAGTCTTCAAACGCAATCGCCGGGACAAGTCACTTGGAAAAAGAACACGCAATCCCAGCCTGCTGACCGGCATGATCACAGACCTCGACGGACGTCCCATGTCACCCTCCCAGGCGAACAAAGGTTCAAAATGTTATCGATATTATTCCACGCGTCTCAAGCCATTGGAGGACAAGACTTCGGCTTGGCATCTACCCGCTGGCGAATTGGAGAACACCGTTGTCAAGGCGATTGCCAGAAACCTGGTGACAAAACTTTTGGAGCGAGCGACCGATAGTTCACAGGATCAAAAGTTGCTCGCACAATACAGCAAAACCACTGAAGCTCTGCCATCCATGAATATGCTTGAACGAAGGAAGTTCCTGCTCACACATAAAGCAAAAGTCCGGGTAAACGACGATGTTGTGAAGATCAGCTTGAGATTGGCTGACCGGCAGGAGGTGGTCATGATTTCAGCTAAAGCGAAGCTGGTTCGCAAAGGATCTAACCTTCGTTTGGCAGTGGCACCTGATAATGGTCCTGCTAAACACGAACCCGATCCAGTGCTACTAAGGTTGGTTGCAAATGCATTTGCAGCACGAGACTATTTGATCGACGGCGTGGCATCGCCGTTAGTTTTGGACTATTCCCGGCGGCATTTACTGAAGCTTGCTAGACTGAGTTATCTAGCGCCAGATATCATCAAAGCAATTGTTCAAGGTTCCCAGCATGTCGATTTGACCGGAAGACGCTTTTTGCGCGCCGGAAAGATCCCGCTCGATTGGCAAGAACAACGCACCTTGTTTGGGTGTGAATAAGGTCAAAATCACTCATTTATCAAAAGTGCATCTGGGATCCGCTTTTCGGGGCATGGAGATAAATCGGTTATCTGCATCGAAACAGTGGGTGACAAATGGTCTCTGGACCCAGGTTCATACAACCAGCGGCAGCTAAGCTACGCAAACTTAGGGATTAATTGTGCTATTCGCCGGTATCGCCGGAGAAACTTTAAACCGGAAAGAAAAATGGTGCTGCTAGGGAGAATTGAACTCCCGACCTCGTCATTACCAATGACGCGCTCTACCACTGAGCTACAGCAGCACTGATTTTATTGCGAGAAGCCATCTGCTTCAGGCCCCGCGCCTATGGCGAAAGGGTTAAGGACTTGTCAAGCGCAGTTGCAATTTTCCTGTTTCGCTGGCAAATATTATCTATGCCTAAGCCACAGCCCAAGTCAGAAAAGCGTCGCAAGGAGGTCGAGAAAGCCGATCGCCTTGCGGAACAATTGCGAGCCAATTTGCGGCGGCGCAAAACACAGGCCAAGGATTTGAAATCGGCTGATCCCGAGTAAAGGCCCAGATGGCGGATCGCTAGACAGTAACGGCTGCCCGTTCCGGTTCGATAATCTCAAAATCTGTTACTGCATCAATGAAACTTTGTGCCACGGGGGTAACCTCTTCTGTCGCCGGGTCAAACCAGACATAGGTCAGCTTGACGACATTCAGCAATGTATTTTCCCGCACAATATGGGCGACGGCGGAATAGCTGGTCCGGCCGAATCGGGTGATACGAAGGCAAACATCGATCAGATCATCGGCCTTGGCGGGCGCCCGGAAATCAACTTCAGCATGGCGCACCCAGTTATCTCCGCCAAATAGCTCCAGAAACCTGCCAGGCGAATCTTCATTGCCCGTGGCGCCGACGAGCTCGCGAAAATATTCGGTTACGCCGATATCAGCAAAAGCGAGGTAGTTTGCGTTAAACACAATGCCCTGCATGTCCGCCTCGGCATAGCGCACACGGACAGGAGTGATCAGGCGAAAGCCGGCGCGCGGGTCGTTAGTATCTGTTGTCATGAAGAAATTTGTCCGTTGATATTGGCGCTCCGCTCTAAATACGAAGCACGTCAGCATATAGTTTAAAGCGGTAGATTAAAGACGCGCGCATTGCTCCTTGAGCCAATCATGCGCATCGCCTTCGACCTGCGGTCCGATAATATCCAGCACTTGCGCATGATAATCGTCAACCCATTGGCGCTGGCTGTCGGACAACATAGCGACATCAATCAGCCGCCGGTCGAGCGGCGCAAATGTCAATGTTTCAAAACCCAGCATGTCCTGTTCTGCCCCAGCGACTTCCCGCTCTTCGACAAGGATCAGGTTTTCAATCCGAATACCAAAAGCATCATCCTTGTAATAACCCGGTTCATTGGAGCAGATCATGCCTGCAACCAAGGGTTCGGCAAATCCACCAAAAGCAGCGATCCGTTGTGGTCCTTCGTGCACCGACAGATAGGCACCTACCCCATGGCCTGTGCCATGGGCATAATCGACGCCATCGGCCCAAAGATATTGCCGCGCCAATATGTCGAGCTGCCCGCCCGTGGTGCCTTTGGGGAAGACCGCCTTTGCCAGCGCGATATGCCCTTGCAGCACCTGCGTATAGCGCTTGATCATTTCCGCCGTAGGTTCACCGACCGCTATAGTTCGCGTCACATCGGTCGTACCATCGCGATATTGCCCACCGCTATCGACCAGATAGAGTGTACCGGTTTCAATCTTGCGATTGGTTTCCTCGTTCACGCTATAATGACAAAGCGCTCCATTGGGCCCTGCACCGGAAATTGTACGGAAGGACAGATCCATCAACTTGTCGGATTTTCCGCGAAATTCTGCGAGTTTGGCTGCGACCGACAGTTCGTCATGACCACCTTTCGGCGCTTCCTGTGCAAACCAGTGCAGAAATTGACTGAGCGCCGCGCCATCGCGAGCCTGAGCTGCTTTGTGGCCGTTGACTTCGGTTTCGTTCTTAATCGCTTTGGCCAATATGGTCGGATCGCGCTTTTTGACGATATGAGCGCCAGCGCCTTCCAGCTGCTCAAATATCGCGGCTACCGATCGCTCCGGATCGACGCCGAGCTTCTTGCCGCCATATTCCGTCAATGCATCAGGAAACTCGCTATAGTCGCGGAGTGCAACCGCGTTACCCAGATGCACCCTGACCTCATCCGTCAATTTTTCTGGCGCAACAAACAACTCTGCATTGCCATCCGCTTTGACAATCGCATAACCACGCGGGACCGGGGTATTGTTAATATCCTTCCCACGAATATTAAATGCCCAAGCGACCGAATCGAGCGCAGCGATGACGGTTGCATCCAGACCTTCCTCTTTCAACCAGACGGCAATATCTGCACGCTTGTCCGCCGCGCTTTTCCCGGCAAATTCATCAGGCTGAACATCAAGCTTGGCGAGCGATGGCTCTGGCTGATCTTCCCAGACTGCGTCAATAGGGTTGGGCTTTACGGCGAGAAGCTTGGCACCGTTCTTTGCCAGCTTAGCCTTGGCCGATTTCGCCCAATCCTGCGTATGCAGCCATGCGTCATAGCCAATCGATGAGCCTTCCGGCGCATTTTCGCCCAACCAGTCAATGACGCTTTTATCCGCGGTGCCTACATATTCATAAAGATTGCCATCGACCTGATCACGCACCTGAATAGTATAGCGTCCATCCACAAAAATCGCAGCTTTGTCCTTCAGCACGACCGCAGAACCCGCGGAGCCGCCAAAACCCGTGAGCCAGGACAAACGCTGGGCATAGTCGCCGACATATTCGCTCATATGCTCGTCACAAATCGGGATGACAAAGCCATCAAGATTATCTTTGGCCATTTGCTCGCGCAGGGCGGCAAGCCGCGCTTCATAAGTGGACATCAACATCGGCTGCGAAACTCCTTGAATTAGTGACTTACCAAACACATAGGTGTTTTAGACGATTTCCGCCACCGATTTCACAGATGAGAGGCGTTATGAAACAGATATTATTCCCCCTCCTGCTTGCCGCCAATCTGGCTGCTGCTCCCGCTTTCGCTGAATCTCCAACAACAGAAGAGACCATGACAAAGAAAATGGAAAAACCACCTGTCGCCGAGCAGCGACCCCATAGTTACGAACGCCATGGCTATACGATCAGCGATCCCTATCACTGGCTCAAAGACCAAAGCTATCCGAAGATCGATGACGAAGATGTGCTCGATTATCTGAAAGAGGAGAATAAGTGGTTTGAACAGAATATGGCCGGCCAGAAAGCGCTGACCAGCGAGCTGTTCAAGGAAATGAAAGCGCGGATCAAGGAAGACGAAAGTTCGGTCCCGCAAAAGGACGGCGACTGGATCTACTGGACCGCCTTTGACCAAGGCGCACAATATAAGAAATGGTATCGCAAACCTGCTGCTGGCGGTGATGACATTCTTATCCTGGATGAAAATGCACTGGCGGAAGGGAAAGAATATTTCCGCCTTGGCGCATTTTCCGTGTCTCCAGATGGCAAACTGCTTGCCTATTCCTATGATGATAATGGATCGGAACGGTTTGACGTGCATTTTCGTGTGCTGGCGACCGGGGAAGAATTGCCTGACGTCATTTCCGGGACTCTATCCAGCCTTGTCTGGTCGGCTGATTCCAAAAGCCTGCTCTATGGCTTGGCCAATGAAAACTGGCGCACCGACAATGCCCGGCTGCATGTTCTGGGCACCGACATCAAGGATGATCTGGAACTCTACAAAGAGGAGCAGGACGGCTTTACCGTTGGCATCGGCCTGACCCAATCGGAGAATTTTATCGTCATCGCCACTGGTGATAATGAAACCAGCGAAGTGCGATTGGTGCCGACCGACAATCCGACCGCGGAGCAGATTCTGATTTCACCGCGCCAAAAAGGGCGTGAATATTCCGTCGAGGAGCATGACGGAACGCTTTATATTCTCACCAATGATGATCATGTGAATTTCCGGCTGGCGACTGCTTCGCTCGATAATCCTGGCGAATGGACGACACTGATCGCCGGGTCAGACGAGTTTTACCTGACCGATATGACCGCCTTTAAGGATTTCTATGTCACCGAAGGCCGCGAAAACGGTCTCGATCAGGTAGAGATGCGCTCATACACCGATCCAACAAAGGTGGAGCGTATCGCTTTTCCCGAGGCAAGCTACAATGCCGGGTTAGATGACAATCCGGAATATGATGTGGCAAAGCTCAGGCTGAGCTACGAATCGATGGTCACACCGGATACAGTGTATGACTACACGCTTGCCGACAAAAAACTTGCAACACTGAAGGTGCAGGAAATTCCTTCCGGCTACGATGCCGCTCAATATACTACCGAGCGTCTCACCATAAGGGCACGAGACGGCGCGATGGTTCCGGTATCACTGGTTTATAAGAACGGCACAAAACTGGACGGCAGCGCGCCACTGCACCTCTATGCTTATGGGGCCTATGGCTACGCCGTGCCGCCAAGCTTTTCCACCACAAGACTGTCCCTGGTCGACCGCGGATTCATCTATGCCATCGCGCATATCCGCGGCGGTGACGATCTGGGGCGCGACTGGTATCTGCAGGGCAAGCTGATGCAGAGGACCAATACGTTCAACGATTTTGTCGATGTTGCCAGAGGACTGGCAGATAAAGGCTATACCACCAAGGGGCGGATTAGCGCCTCGGGTGGCTCTGCCGGTGGCGAGCTGATGGGCGCGGTTGTCAATAGTGATCCAGCTCTATGGGGCGCAGTTGTGGCCCATGTGCCTTTTGTTGACGTGCTTAACACCATGCTGGATGAAAGCCTGCCGCTCACACCCGGTGAATGGCCGGAATGGGGCAATCCGATCACTGACAAGGCGGCCTTTGAATATATCCGCAGCTATTCCCCCTATGATCAGGTCAGCGCGCAGGACTATCCACCGATGCTTATCACCGGCGGCCTTAACGACCCGCGCGTGACCTATTGGGAGCCTGCCAAATGGACCGCAAAATTGCGCACAGCCAAAACGGATGACAATATACTGCTGCTCAAAACCAATATGGGGGCGGGCCATGGCGGCAAATCGGGGCGTTGGAACCGGATTGAGGAAGTCGCAGAGGAGTTTGCGTTTATCTTGTGGCAGATGGGTATGACAGAAGCAGAGAAATGACCGAGCATCGGCTAGAGATCGTAGCCCAACCGGAGGATATTGACGAGCTGGGTCACGTCAATAACGCGGTTTGGGTTCGCTGGATCCAGGAACTCGCGACGGCGCATTGGCAGGCCGTTGCACCGCCGGAATATATTGAGCGCTACATCTGGGTCGTAACCAGACATGAAATTGACTATCGTGGCAACGTCGTAGCTGGCGAAAAGGTAACGGGTCGCACCTGGATTTCAGACCCGCCCAAAGGCGCGCGTTTCTGGCGTAATGTCAGTTTTGCAGGAGCAGATGGCAAGTTGAAGGTATCTGCCAAAACCAACTGGGCCATTATTGATCAGAAAAGCGGCAGACCGGTGCGGGTGCCGCAGACGCTCGCAGACTTGTTCCTGCCGCCCGAATAAGCGCTCAGGGCGCTGGTATTGGAGTTACTGGTGCTAGCGGAGAAGGTTGATCAACCCTTTCTCCTTCTGCGGTGCGCAGCTGCTGCGGTTCCAGTATCGCTGCCGTTTCTATGACATCCAACGCCCGGCGCGCTTCATTATAACGCCGTGCTTTTTCCATCCATTGACTGGTCAGCTCATCACCATTGTCTGTGCCCGGCAATTTTTCGATCTCTGCAATCGCAGCATCGATATTACCGTTTTCTACATAACGCTTCGCACGGATGAGTCGTTGCTGTGGCACCGGAGACGGCGTTCCATCACGGCGGATCACGAACAGTTCGGACATTTCCCGCTTGAAATCCGTCCAAAACCCTTCGCCGCTGGAACCGCTGGTCAAAGACGGGCCGATATCATCAAGACCTGTCGCCAACTCTTCCAGAGTCACTGGCTCACGGGATGCATTCACAATTGTTGTTACCGCCTTTGGCTGGGCATCACCAAAGCGCAGACGAAGCTGCGATTCAATATAACCGAGCGGGGACCCGCGGTCGAGCGCCCGGCGAGCGGCAAAAGCAATCAACAAACCCTCTGCCCGCGCCGCGTTGCCAGACGCTGCCTGTGCTTGAACATTGATCCGCGACAGCCGGTCTTCAAGGTCTGCAACCCGCACCGCCAACGCCCGCTCTTTGTCGGGCGTCAGTGCGGGAATTTCTGTTGGCACGGGTTTTACCGGTGGCGGCGGTAATACCGTTCCGTCCGCATCAATCCGTTTCGCCAATGCCGAGGCAGGGTCGTCAGCAACCGCCGCCGGAGCGGTCTTGGCTCCGGTTGCTGCAACAGCACTTTCCGTGCCGGTCTCAAAAGGGTTGTAGCGTGAAAAAACCCAACCGGTGAGAATTGCCCCGCCGACAAACGCAACGACCATCAGCACCAGAACATTGCGAGTCAAATTGCTTTTCCCCCCTGACGAAGCGATTTTTTCATAGTCCCGGCTCATTCAATTTTCCTACATCCTGCCAGCGCATTCTGCGCCAACCGCCAATATCAGATATTATGCTCAACGCAGACATAGTCGCCCAGCCAGAGACAGTAAAGCATCGTCCGTGGGTCGCTTCGCAGCCTGCACGGTTTTCCACCCGTCTCCGGCGGCCTCGGCGATATTGGGTGATAGAGCTGCGATATCATTCGCCGACCGATCGATGCCAAGACGATCCAGCTCCTGATTCAGCATATTTGCGGCGCGGACGGAATAGAGCAAAACCACGTGACCCTGCCTTAGCGCTGCACGTGCCTTTTCCCCTAATGGCATGGCACGGGCCTGATAGACACGGCGCAGGACGAGCTCACGCCCGGAAATCGTTGTTTTGACGTGATCCTTACCGGTCAGGCGCAGGATTTTCCGGTACCGATCGGAGGGAAGTGACTCCAGCAGCTCTTCCGCGCCGCCCTCTCCGATTTCCGCGACATCCAGACCGGACTGCCGAGCGACCCGGGCGGTTGCTTTTCCCACAGCCAGTACGGGTAATTTCCTGTATTTCTCGAGCGCAGAGCCAGCATATTTGACCGCATTGGCGCTTGTCAGCATCAAGGCATCAAACTGGGAAGCCAGCGGTGCCTCCCAGACTATTGGTTCGATTTCAAATAGTGGATCGACAATGGTCGACAAACCCATTTTTTCGGCCTTCTCGGCGGTTTCGCGAGCACCCTCAATCGGTCGCAGAATAATAAGCGAACTCGTCATCGACCAAAAATATTTTTCAATTCTGTACTGGCCTGCCCCAACAGCTTACGCGCTAGCCGTGCCGGAGCCGCAACGTCTCCTGCATCAAACTCGGATTCTCCGCTGATGCACTCACTGCCGTCAGGCAGCAATATTTCTGACCGAAGATGGATTCTCATACCGTCAACAGTCGCTGAGGCTGCAACCGGACTATGACAATCGGCAGTCAGTTCTTTCAGGAACGACCGTTCTGTCGTCACCGCGCGTGATGTGTTTGAGCAGGATATTTCTTTGAGAACACGGCGCAAATGGCTGGAATCGGATAATGTTTCGATGCCTATCGCACCTTGAGCCGGTGCTGGCAGCATTACATCCGGAGATATATCAATGCCGATGTCATCCATGTCCAAACGATTCAGGCCAGCGGCAGCCAACAAAGTGGCGTGATACTCACCATCTTGAATTTTCTGCAGCCTCGTCTGAACATTGCCGCGAATAAGCCGGATATCAAGATCGCTACGATGCCGCAGCAATTGGGCCTTGCGCCGCGGAGAAGCGGTACCGACGATCGCAGCTTGCGGTAGATCGTCGATAGATCTCGCACCAATCAGTCTGTCGTGGGTATCCGCCCGCTCCATCATCGCCGCGATGATGAAAACGTCTGGCCGCACGGTTTCGACATCTTTCATGCTGTGAACGGCGCAATCAATATCTCCGTCATGTAGCGCCCGGTCGAGTTCCTTGGTCCACAGCGCTTTGCCCCCAAGTTCTGCCAGTGCGCGATCCTGTATCTTGTCGCCACTTGCCACCATGGGCACCAGCTCAACCTGGTCGGGCCGCCAGCCATGCGCTGACAATATCGCGGCAGCCGCCATTTCGGCCTGCGCCATGGCAAGCGGAGATTGGCGCGTGCCTATCCGCAAAGGCCGATCAATGCCCGCCAATTTTTCTTGTTTGCTATCACCGTCACCCGTCATGGCCCTTGTCCTAATCCCACCATGGCTTAAGTAAAAGGAATATGAGTATAATTTTGGGCATTGAATCAAGCTGCGATGAGACAGCGGCGGCATTGGTCACGTCAGATCGGGAGATTTTAGCCCATAAACTGGCGGGTCAGGAAGAGGCGCACGCTCCCTTTGGCGGTGTGGTGCCGGAGATTGCTGCCCGCGCCCATGCGGAGATCATAACGCCGCTAATCGACGCAGCACTTGCCGAAACCGGTCTGACGCTGGATAAAGTCGATGCAGTCGCAGCGACCGCCGGACCAGGACTGATTGGCGGTGTGATGGTCGGATTGGTCACCGGCAAAGCGCTGGCAATGGCAGCTGATAAACCGCTGGTGGCGGTCAATCATCTTGAAGGGCATGCGCTTTCGCCGCGCCTCGCCAATGCTGATCTCGACTTCCCCTATTTGCTGCTGCTGGCTTCGGGCGGGCATTGCCAGATTTTGCGCGTGGATGGCGTCGGGCAATATCGCCGACTGGCCACAACAATTGATGATGCAGCGGGTGAAGCCTTTGACAAGACCGCAAAAATATTGGGTCTCGGCTATCCCGGCGGACCGAAGGTCGAAGCGCTAGCCAAAACCGGTGATGCAGAAGCGGTGCCGCTGCCTCGCCCACTCAAAGGATCGAAAGAACCGCATTTCTCTTTTGCAGGGCTCAAGAGCGCGGTGGTCAGAGCCCATCAAAGCGGTGAGCACCGGCCGGAAGATATTGCTGCTGCGTTCCAGCAAGCGACGGTTGATTGCCTGCAAGACCGGCTGGAAAAGGCGATAGACGACCATGGAAGAGTCGCCCATCTGGTGGTTGCCGGCGGCGTTGCGGCCAACGGGCCTATTCGGGCGATGCTGGAGCAATTGGCAACGGATCATGGCATGCAATTTACTGCGCCTCCCTCATGGCTATGCACCGACAATGCGGCCATGATCGCCTGGGCGGGCGCCGAGCGTTTCGCGGCAGGTTTAATCGATCCGCTTGATTTTGTTGCCCGCCCCCGCTGGCCACTCGATCCGACCGCCGAAAAAGCGCGCGGGGCAGGTGTGAAAGCATGACCAAAGCCCAAGCGAGAATCGGTGTAATCGGGGCCGGCGCATGGGGCACTGCGCTCGCGCAGGTGCTATCGGAAGGGCAGGATGAGCTGTTGCTTTGGGCGCGCGAGCCCGAAGTAGTCGCACAGATCAACGAAAGCCAAGAGAATCAGACCTTCCTGGCCGGCTATCCGCTGCGGCAGAATATTCGCGCCACAAAAAATATGGGCGAACTTGCGTCTTGCGAGGCCTTGCTGATCGTTACGCCTGCTCAGCACTTACGGGCCAGTCTAATGGATCTACCCGATAGCAAAGCCGCCCTGGTCCTGTGCAGCAAAGGTATTGAAGAGGCGACCCGGCAATTGATGAGCGAGGTTGTTCAGGATATTCGGCCAGATAACCCGCTGGCAGTTTTATCCGGACCGACATTTGCCCATGAAGTCGCCCAGGGACTGCCAACTGCCTTGACGCTGGCCTGCGATAGCGAAGTGCTTTGGGGCAGGCTCAATCCGCTGATCTCCAAACCTTCTTTCCGTCCCTATTATTCGGACGATATAGCCGGTGCGGAAATTGGCGGGGCGGTGAAAAACGTCCTCGCTATTGGTTGCGGCGTGGTCGAGGGCGCCGGCCTCGGTCAAAATGCCCGCGCGTCGATTATCAGTCGCGGCTTTGCCGAAATGCTCCGCTATGGCGCGGCGCGCGGTGCACGTGCAGAAACCCTGTCTGGCCTTTGTGGCCTGGGCGATCTCGTCCTGACTTGCTCATCCGATAGTTCGCGCAATTTCTCGCTGGGCAAAGGATTGGGCAGGGGGCAGTCTGCAAAGGTACTTTTATCAGACCGCGCAACCGTTGCAGAAGGCGCCTTTACCGCGGCGGTGCTGCAACGTGATGCAAAAGCGCGAGGTATTGATATGCCGATTGTCGATGCGGTTTGTGCCTTGCTTGCTGGCGAAACCGATTCAAAATCCATCGTTGCTCAACTGATGCGCCGTCCTCTGGTCTCAGAGCAGCGCTAGTACAAAAGATGACAAGCCCGGTTGAGTGGGGTAAAGCCCGTCTTTGCATTTTAACCCGCATTTTTTGAATAGCTTTACCAGCCGGAGATTTGTTTTTTGACCAGCCCGGAATCATCAGGCGCATCTTCCGGCACGTCATCAGAGCCGATGACGGGCAAGGAATCAGCCGCCGATGGCGCACCTTCCGCAGCGTCAGGCGAGCAAGATGGTAAAGAAGATATCGCGGCGCTAGCCAAAGGTGGTCGGACCAATGTTTTCGGGTTCTTACTGCGGTTAGCGGCCCGGTTGCCCTTCTTGTTCATCGCCGGAAGGATATACGGGGCGGAAGCCTTGGGCCGCTTTGCTTACGCCATATTGATCGTGGAATTTGCAGCGCAGCTGGCGACCCTCGGTTTGAAGCGCGGGTTGGCCGAGCAACTTAGCCGCACGAAACGTCCGCATGTTCACGTTGTTTGGGATGGACTGCTGGTTAGTCTATTCGCATCGATGTTGGCGGCGGTGCTGCTGATCCTGGTGCCTCAAATCATGTTTCCGAACAGTGAAATTAACGGCCTCGACCGATTTTTACCGCTCGTGATCTTCACCATTGCAGGTGCAGATATTGCGCTTGCCGCCTTGGCCTATCGCTATGACATCGCTTCGACTGTCCGTGCCCGGTCCATAGTGGAGCCCTGGACGATCAGCATCGCCGCCTTTCTGTTCTCCTACTACTCGCTGCGCGACGGTTTGATTCTCTCCTATGTTGTATCGATGATTGCGGCCTTGCTCGCATCGCTCTGGCCCTTGTTCAAAAGCTACGGCCTGCCATGGGGTTGGCGGCCCAAACCGATCGCTATCGCCAAGCTGGCACGACGCAATATGCCGCTTGCTGCCGCCGATGCCGCCGAATGGGGATCGCGGCGTCTGGACCTTGCCATTCTCGGCCTTTTTGCCTCTCCTGCCATTGTCGGCATCTACTATATCGCACAGCAGGTCGCGAGCCTGCCACAGAAGCTTAAAACCAGTTTTGACCCGATATTGGGACCCGTCATTACCCGCAATCTGGAGGCGGGCAATATGAAGGCTATCGCCAATCAGGTCAGCCAGGTCGGCTTCTGGATCATCGCCGCACAAGCCGGAATCGCACTGGCACTCGCCATTCCCGGCGAAGCCGTGATGGGCTTGGTCGGCCCCAATTTCGTTGGCGGTACCGGCGCGCTGGCATTTCTCTTGGCGGCCGAGGCGGTTGCAGCAACAGCCGTGGTTAGCGAAGCAGCGCTCGTCTATATCGCGCGTCATCGCAATCTGCTCATCTCGCTATCGATGTTGTTATTACAGGCCGCGCTCAGCGTTGCATTCATTCAGATTTGCATGAGACTGGGCTGGCCGCCGCTATTTCAAGCAGCCTCGGTCGCTGCGGCGCTGATGGTCGCGCTGGCTTATGCTTCGATCGTCAAAGCCATCTTCCTGTCAAAACTGCTCAAAGCGCCGGTCAATGGATGGCGCTGGTCGCTCATCATTGCCGTTATGGCTGCTACCGCTGTGGGCTATCTCGCCACTTATCTGCCGGAATGGGCAGAGTTGATCATCGGTATCCCGATGATTTTGGGCAGCTATGCCTGGGTCATCTGGAAATGGGGGTTCGGGCCGGAAGACCGCGCACTGTTCAAGATGAAGAGTTAAGTGGTCAACAGCCTGCCGATTTAGCCCAGGCGCTGTTTCACCAATTCCCGCAAATCCGCCTCGGGCCGTGCACCGTAGTGGGAAATCACCTCTGCTGCGGCGATCGCACCGATGGTCAGGCAATCTTCCATCGAGCGCTCCTCAATATAACCGCTGAGGAAACCGGCGGCGAACAAATCACCGGCCCCTGTCGTATCGACAATCTTTTCAACTGGTTCGGCTCCCACTGCAAAGGTCTCTGCATTCTGAACTGCGATTGCGCCCTTTTCGCTGCGCGTCACAATCAAAGTTTCAACCTGAGCAGCGGTTTGTGCCACAGCAGCATCAAAGTCCTCGGTTTCGCATAGTGATTTGATTTCTGCCTCATTGGCGAAAAGAATATCGATCATGCCGTCTTTGATCAGACGCGTGAAATCATCCCGATGCCGTTCGATGCAAAAACCGTCCGAAAGCGTGAATGCTACCTTGCGATCATTTTTGCGGGCGAGATCAATGGCCAGAGCCATTGCCGCTTTAGGCTCGTCGGCATCCCACAAATAGCCCTCAAGATAGAGGATTGCACCGCTGGCAATCAGATCGGCATCGACAGACGCAGGGGGCAAAAACTGGGAAGCGCCCAAAAAAGTGTTCATGGTGCGCTGCGCATCGGGCGTCACCAGGATCAGACAGCGTGCTGTCGGCGGTTCCTTGCCGAGCGGCGGTACATCGAAATCAATGCCGGTGGCGCGGATATCATGCGTGAAGACTTCACCGAGCTGATCATCTGCAACCTGCGCAATCAACGCACATTGCCGACCAAGCGTTGATGCTCCGGCCAGTGTATTCGAACCGGAACCGCCACTGATTTCGCGCGCCACGCCCATGTCGCGATAAAGCTGTGTCGCCCGCTCTGCATCAATCAGCGTCATGGAACCCTTGTTGAGCTGCTCCTCCTCCAGAAACGCATCGTCTGCCTGCGCAATCACATCAACAATGGCATTACCAACGGCAACAATATCGTAACGGGCTTCGGTGGTCATAAACATGTCCTTATATGGCGAGCAGATAAGCGCTGTCCGTTAAGGGCAAGCCGCTAACGGTTCAAGCAGAATTGACCCGAAGAGTAATTTCATGACATGGGTTTGGGATGATTGACGCCTTTCTTCTCTCCATCGGCCAGCTATCGGACCGGAGGATATTGTCGCTGCTCTTGAAGGTGTTCATCATCTCTTTGCTGCTCTTGGCCGTTTTCGGTGTGGGAGCCTATTTTCTGCTCGCGTGGATATTGTCGCTCACCGCATTGAATGATGGCGGTTGGTGGGCGGCGGCAGCTGCGGCGATTATCACGGCGCTCACCGCCATATTTCTTTTTCGCGTCATTGCGATCTTTGTGCTCAACATTTTTTCCGATGATATCGTCGATGCGGTTGAGGCGCAGCACTATCCATCCCGATCAGAACTGGCTAAACCGCCAGGCTATATGCTTGGCTTGAAAATGGGGCTAGCATCAGTTGGCCGGGCCATCGGTTATAATCTCCTGGCATCACCCATTTATGTCATGTTGCTGATTACCGGCATTGGCGCACCGATTGCTTTTTTTGCGGTCAATGCGATCCTGATCGGACGGGATTTACAGGATATGGTTGCCGCCCGCCATATCGGCGATCTTGCGCAGATGGATGAGAAATGGCGGATCAACAAGGTAACCCGGTTTGGGCTCGGCCTGACCACTGCGCTGTTGCTTGCGGTCCCGTTTGTCAATTTTCTTGCGCCGGTTTTGGGAGCCGCTATGGCTACGCATCTGGTTCACAAGAAACGTGAAACTGCTCTGGAAGAAAGCAACTGACATGATCCGCAAGCTCATCATTCTATCCACAGTTCCTGTCCTGTCCGCTTGTGTTTCCAGCGGCGCGGTGACAACACCGACAAGCTTGCCCACCGCAGCGGAATCTCCGCTCAGCAATGTTCAGGGGCTGGAACTGGTCATGGGTAAAACCGCCAATCAGCTGAAACGGCTATTCGGTAATCCCCAGGCAGATGTGGCAGAGCCGCCCGCTAGGAAACTACAATTTTCCAGCGGTGCCTGTGTGCTGGATGCTTATCTCTATCCGGAAAAAACTGGCGGTGAGGGCAGGGTTACCCACATTGACACCCGGCGCAGCGACGGAGCGGAGGTGGACCGCGTGTCATGTGTCAACGCGCTGCGGGTGCGTTAGGCTGACCTGATTCCCATTCCAAAAGAACATCAGTATCTCTCTCCTTTGACATCCGCCCTTCTTTCTCACGATCGAATTGAGTGGAATCAAGCTGCGACAATGCCCAGATCGCCGATCCCCGCACTACGCTATCCTCATCATCCAGCAAAGCCGTAACCGACGGGACCAAGGATACATCTCCACTATTCCCCGCCGCGATCAGGCTGTTGCGAACCATGCGGTTACGGCCCGACCGCTTGATCGGTGATCCGGAAAATATCTGCCGAAAACCTGCATCATCCATGGCAAGCAAATCGGCAAGGGCGGGCGCTGCCAATTCGGCGCGAGGTAGAAACGCCTTGTTCGCCGCTGCGGATTCGGCAAATTTATTCCACGGGCAGACCGCCAGACAATCGTCACAACCGTAAATATGATTACCTATGGCCTTGCGATATTGGAGCGGAATAGGGCCTTTGGACTCGATCGTCAGATAGGAAATGCAAGCCTTGGCATCCAGCCGGTAAGGCTCCGGAAAGGCATTGGTCGGGCAGATATCCTGACACGCAGAACAACTCCCGCAGCGATCCTGCCCCCCGGTCGAGGCTTCTAATTCCAGGGTCGTATAAATCGCGCCGAGAAATAACCAGCTGCCATGGCCTTGGCTGACCAGATTGGTATGCTTGCCCTGCCATCCCAGACCGGCTGCTTCGGCGAGCGGTTTTTCCATCACCGGCGCGGTATCGACGAATACTTTCACCTCACAATCAACTTGATCCACCAACCAACGCGCGATGCGTTTCAGTGCTTTTTTGACCACATCATGATAATCCTTGCCTTGCGCATAAACCGATATGCGGCCACGATCCGGTATTTTTTCAAGGGCAAACGGATCGCGCGCCGGAGCATAGCTCATCCCCAGCATGATCACCGAGCGCGCCTCCGGCCAGAGATTTTCCGGGCTCGCTCGCTCGTCAGCCCGGCTCTCCATCCAGATCATGTCGCCATGCTGGCCGCCCGAGAGCCAGTCCCGCAAACGCTTGGCTGTGACTGGTGCCAAAGCGGCGGGCGCAATACCAAAGGCGGCGAAGCCCTCTTCTCGCGCCATTTTTTCCAGGCTTTGGGTTATTCTTAACTTGTCATCAGGCATAGCAATTCACTATCACCGACCGCGCCCCATTAGGAAAGCCGTAAATGACTTCCCACGCACAAGTAAATACCCCCAATAATGCCATTGAAGCTCACCATATCGTCAAAAGATTCGATGGCGAAACGGCGGTCGATGGTATCGACCTGACCATCAAGAAAGGGAGCATTTTCGGTATATTGGGGCCCAACGGCGCAGGCAAGACCACGACCCTACGCATGTTGCTCGGCATTATCGACCCCGATGAAGGCGAACGTTTTTTGCTCCGTTCCCCTGATCCGATTACTAAAGCCCATCAGGTCGGCTATCTCCCTGAAGAACGCGGTCTCTATCAATCCATGAAGGCCTATGACGCCATTGCTTTCATGGGCGCATTGCGCGGTTTGCCGCTAGCCGAAGGGCGTAAACGCGGTCGCCAGATGATGGAGGAGCATGGTCTCGGCGATGCGGCGAACAAGCAGATCCGCCAACTGTCCAAAGGCATGGCTCAAACGGTTCAATTGCTCGGCACAATTGTTCACGAACCGGACTTGATCATTCTCGATGAGCCTTTTTCCGGTCTCGATGCGCTAAACCAGGGTAAGCTGGAACGCCTGATCCGCGGACAGGCAGACAAAGGCGTAACGGTCATTTTTTCCACGCATGTTATCGCCCATGCCGAACGTTTATGCGAAGAAATCGCTATTGTCGCGAACGGCAAAATCCCCTTTACCGGCAAGGTATCAACGGCCCGCGACAGGCTGCGCCCACAAGTACATCTGGAAACTCGCAATCTTGAAGGGCCTTGGCGCACCGCCATTCCTGACGATTGCGAACCACTGGGCCATAACTGGCATTTCACCCTGCCCGAAAGCGGTGTCGAACCCCTGCTTCGTGCGCTTATAGAAGGCGACGCCGGCATTCAGTCGCTGTCCATTGAACGGCCGGGCCTGCATGACGCGTTTGTCCATATCGCGGGGGAAGCGGTCGCCAAGAAGATGGAAGAGGATAACGCTCTGGAAGGAGAATCAGCATGATAGAAACCGTCCGTGCCTCTTTTGTCATTGCTCGCCGGGACTTTGCCGCGATTATCTTTTCCAAGTCCTTTTTCTTTTTTTTGCTGGGGCCACTTTTCCCGCTGATCATCGGGATAGCCGCAGGAGGATTGGGCCAGCAGGTCCGACAGGATATCGATAGACCTGTTATCGGCGTAGCTCTTGAAGAAACCGAGGCTGCGAAACTGGCTGACGCGCGCATGGCGCTGGCAAAAAGTCTGGGCAATGGAGCAATACCGGAATTGCTGGTACTGGAAGGTGCTGACCCGTCGGATCCCGACATAAGGGCGAAACTTGACACCGCATCCAAACCTCTCACTGCGATTATTTCAGGATCGTTGGAGGCTCCGCTGCTCACAGGGTCAGAGGGCGATGTCAAACGGTGGAGCGGTAGAGTCGCGCTTCTGTCAGAAACCGCCTTGTCAGGCTCCAATCCCGTAGAGGTCAGAACCGATTTTGTCGCCGCAACCGGCAGCTCAAAAAAACGGACACAAATACAGGTCGGGCAAGGCGGGCAGATTATCCTTATCCTGCTCACCATGATCTTGGCCGGCATGGTTCTATCCAATCTGGTGGAAGAAAAGACCAACAAGATTATCGAGATTCTTGCTGCCGCCATTCCTATGGATGCGATCTTCCTCGGCAAGCTGTTTGCGATGCTGGGCATGGCATTGGTCGGCATTACAGTCTGGTCGACACTGGGCTTTGTCGGCGCTTCGGTTATTTTGTCCGGCATGCCCAGTCTGCCAGCCCCGGCAGTGGGCTGGCCGTTATTCTGCGTCCTGATGGTCCTCTATTTCTCCATGGCTTATCTGCTTCTGGGTTCTTTATTTTTGGGCATCGGCGCAATGGCAACCACGGTTCGGGAAGTGCAGACACTGTCCATGCCGGTCACTATGGGGCAGCTCTTAGTGTTCTTTCTGGCTGCCTTTACGGTGACCAAATTGGGCGAACCGATCGAATGGTTCGCGGTGGTTTTTCCGTTCAGTTCTCCTTTCGCAATGATCGCGCGGGCGGCGCAGATGGACAATATCTGGCAGCATGGCGTGGCGTTAATCTGGCAGGCTATGTTCACGCTGATCATCATCCGCTTCAGCGTGACGTTGTTCCGCCGCAATGTGATGAAGTCAGGTAACAGCGGACGGAAGAAAAGCCTTTTGGCACGGATTCGCGGCTAAGTTGCGAACGGAAATACTCCTGTGATTCCCGCCATTTGGCGAAAGTCCGTTGACATTGCTGTCAATAAAGGCAGACTAAACGGGTTTTGAAACGCAACCGATTGCCCAAAACGGTAACGGCAGGAGAGAATCATGGCCACCAGTCCCGTCCTAGACGCATCAACCCTTACCACTTCCCCCACCGCTTCGGAGGCTTTGGAAGCTTGGTATAAAGATAATCCGCCGGTTGCGGATGCCAATCCCAATCCGCGCGATGTCAGCAAGGCCGATCTCTACAGCAAGGATTTATGGCGGGCGCCTTTTGCCGAGATGCGCGCCAATGCGCCGATAAACAAGGTCGAAGATTCGGATTATGGCCCTTATTGGAATATCTGTGATCATAAGACGATCCAGCATGTCGAGGCGCTTCCTGAACTCTATTCTTCCGATATGAATAACGGCGGCATAACCATTGCCGAAGAACGCGAAGATTCCGATTTTCAATTGCCGATGTTCATCGCCATGGACCGTCCCAAACATACTGGACAACGCCGCACCGTAGCCCCGGCCTTCACGCCGACGGAAATGAAGCGGATGGAAGATGAGATCCGTCATCGCACAGCCGAAGTGCTCGACAGCTTGCCATGGGACAAGGAATTTGACTGGGTCGACAAGGTATCTATCGAGCTGACCACTGGCATGCTGGCGATTCTTTTCGGATTCCCTTGGGAAGACCGCCGGCTGCTGACCTATTGGTCGGACTGGGCCGGCGATGTGGAATTGTCACTCGCGCCGGAGCTTGACGAACAGCGGCAGAAAATTCTCTATGAAATGGGTGCTTATTTTCAAAATCTCTGGAACGAACGGGTCAATGCTGAGCCGACACCCGATTTAATTTCCATGATGATCCATAGCGAAGCCATGAAAGACATGGATCAGATGGAATTTATGGGCAATCTCGTGCTGCTGATCGTAGGTGGCAATGACACGACCCGTAACACCATGTCCGGCCTGGCTTATGGTCTCGACCAGTTTCCTGATCAGCGGCAAAAATTGCAGCAGAACCCAGACCTTATTCCCAATGCGGTGCAGGAAATCATCCGTTGGCAGACACCGCTGGCACACATGCGGCGGACGGCGACCGAGGATGCCGATCTGTTCGGACATGATATCAAGAAGGGCGATAAGCTCATCATGTGGTATATTTCGGCCAATCGAGACGAGAGTGTATTTCCCGACGCCGATAAGCTGATCGTGGATCGCGAAAATGCGCGTCGCCATCTCGCCTTTGGTTATGGCATCCATCGCTGTGTCGGAGCGCGCCTGGCCGAGCTTCAGATTCGTATCTTGCTCGAAGAAATGGCCAACCGGCGGATGCAGGTCAATCTGACCGGAGAGATGAAGCGGGTCCACGCCTGTTTCGTTCATGGCTTCCGCAAAATGCAGGTAAAGCTTTCCAAATATTAGGTTCGGACTGACACCCGATAAGCCCTTGTTCAGCCAATAAATTGTAACCATCTTTGCCTGACGACCGAATATCAGTCGAACAGCAGAGAAAGATGGAACATGACAGGTCTTAGCAGGCGCAAACTTGTGACCGCCGGATTGATCGGCGCAGGTGCTTATGGTGTGGCGAGCTTTGCCAGTATATTCGGCAGTGTAGCGAACGCCAAATCGAGCAAGAAATTCAAGATTACCCGCACGCCGGCAGAATGGAAAAAGCGGCTAGGCCCGGCGCGCTATCGGATTTTGCGTCAAGCGGGTACGGAACGCGCCTTTTCCAGTCCTTTGGACAAGGAAAAACGACAAGGCATATTTGCCTGTGCGGGCTGCAACCTTGGACTCTATTCGTCCAAGACCAAATTTGACAGTCGCACCGGCTGGCCGAGTTTCTGGGCTCCGATCAAAGGCCGTGTGGGTACATCAACCGACTATAAAATCGGCTATCCGCGAACCGAAGTGCATTGCAGTCGCTGCGGCGGGCATCTCGGACATATTTTCAGCGACGGCCCAAAGCCGACCGGCAAACGCCATTGTATCAATGGCTTGGCGCTAAAATTCATTCCGGCTTAAACGGACAAATTCTTAGCCGCCGGCTTCGGGTGCTTCCACCTGTTGCCAGAATTCCAGCTTGACGCCGTCGCAATCGAGAATCCAGGCGAACTTGCCATAGCCTTCATCGACTTGCCCCAGAATTTCGAGACCTTTGGCTTTCAGTTGTTCGACATATGCGTCCAGATCATCGACGCGCAGATTGATCATGAATTTTGCCTCGCTGGGCTTAAGATAGTCAGTATCCGGAGAGAAGTGACTGATCAGGCTATAAGGCTTATCACCCTTTTCAGTGGCCCAACTGAGCATCGGCCCATATTCTCCGTCCAACCCGAGAAATTCCTTATACCATTGCCGCGTTGCCGCCGGATCTTTCACTATGTGAAACACTCCGCCTAGTCCGGTTATCTCAGCCATAAGTCTTCCTCCGTCCCGGTTTTGCCAATCTATACAGATAGCTATCCTATTTTACATTCCGTTACGCAACTCTTTCGGTACCACGCGCCACAGCACCAGATCACTGTCCCGTAATGGGACAGATCGCAGCCAATCGGGCTGCTCCCCCTCCGACAATCGGGCCCAAAGGCCATCGGGATGCTTGCCAGCATAGAGCTTCAATTCGGACTCTTCTGGGCATATCGCAATATAGTCTATGTTTCTTGCCGCCAATATGTCCCGCGCCAATGCAGGTTTTGACGTAAAAATGCGGATGTGGTCAGCCATGGCAGCATCGTTGCGATGATGACTAGTGGCTAGCACATTATGCGGTGTCTGCACCAGTATCTGAGGGCCGAAATCAAACGGGACAACAATATTTGAACGCGGCAACGCGTTAAGCCGCGCTAGTGACTCCGCTGAATCGCAAGCTGGTGCGACATCCGACTTTGCAGCTTTCTTGTTATCACCAGTTTCCTGATTGCCACTGGCAGCATTCACAAGCCCCAGAGCCAACGGGCCGGGCAGTATCAGAAATACGACCGCCACAGTCGCTAATATCCGCTTGGCTGGACGCTCTATCTTGCGCGCAGCGCGAAAAGCATGATGAACCGCCCAACCCACTAAGGGCAAGGCATAGACGGCCGCCACCGCTGCGGCGCGTTGCACCAGCAAGGACACCACAAACGCCCAGACCAGGGCATAAGCCAACAGGAAGAACTTTTCCCTGTCCGCTGCATCAGGCCGTTTCCAAAGGATGTATATCAAGCAACCAAGACCAACGATGATCGATCCGCCAAATAGTGATACAATCTCTCTTCCCGGTTGATCCCAGATCGGCAGTCCTTCCCGCACACTGACCAGCCAATAGTCGCGTACCAGCGGGTCCAGCTCACCAAAGGCACTGCCAACGCATTGCGGCGCACTGGTATAGAATATGCTCAACGCCGCTATTCCGGAAAATGCGAGAGCGGTTAAGCGCACCAGCCACGAAACCGGTGTAAACTTTATCGCCGGCAGAATGATAATCGCGCCTGCAAAACAGGCCAACAAATGTGCCGGGGCGATCGCGTCACAATAGTTTCGCACCACATCAAACTGGCCGTGATTGAGCAGAAAAAGTATAATGCTGTTGCCCAGAAATCCGGCGAGCGTCCAGAACAACCGGACGCCTTCATCAAGCGAAATGATCCAGCGCCAGGCCAGCAACGCGATGAATGCGACGGAAAGCGGCAGACCTTCCAGCGAGATAGACAGCCATAACGCCAGTGCGGAACCCATGACGAGCCCCGCCTTGCGCTTTTCGGGCCAGAACATCGTCCAGAGGGCGACCAGCGCCAACACAATTTGCCACCCGTGATGATCAATCCGCATAGGCCGTAGCTGCGCGATAACCGGGACAGCGGTGGCCGTCAAAGCCGCAGACAGAAGTGCAATCTTGCGGTCAAAAAACTGTTCCGTGATCCTAGCGACCAACCACATGGTGACGCCAAGCGCTAACAAGGGGATTATGGTCATAGCAGCCGTTTCGGCCGCAGCGGGACCGATGATTGGGCCAAGCGCCAGAACCACTAATGCCAGAGGCAGCTCGATCAGGCGCGGCCAGTGCATCGGCTGACTATCTGGTGCAGCGATACGATACTGGGTTGTGTCGAACCAGCTTTGGCCAGCCAGCCAGTCGCGCAGTTGTACCTGACGCAATTGATCGTCCGGGCCCCAGCCTATGCCTGATGCAATTTGTTCGAAAGACACAGCGCTGATCACCGCGGAAACGGCAAGCCAGATCAGGAATAAAGGAAGTTTGCCACGCAAACGGTCGGTCACGGTCATTCCCCGCTTTCAGGCTTTCCTTTGGCTTTCAAATATAGCCATGGCACACGCTCCGGATCAAATTGGGACCGGTTGTGCCTGTCAAAATAGGGCGGCATGTGATCACCGACAATCAATATATCCGCGTCGGGGAAATCGCTGGCCGTGATCTCCTGAACCAGCGCTTTGTCAATATCGTCAAAAATCGCAAATTGGCGGCAGATCATCGGAAAATCGCTGGCCAGTTCGGCTGACACTCTTTGACAGTCATCAGCGTTCAAATTGAGACCCGTCGGCACCGGCAGATGGGCATTTAGCGTCAACCAATAGAGAAAAGTAGGTTGTTTGGCCCGTTTCAAGTTCTCGGCAAGCATGGACGGAATCTGTCTATCGCAAGCGCCGGCAAAAACACCGCCGCACCATTCTGCGCCTCTTTCCTGAAGCTCTGGCCAGAATTCACGCGTCTGAAATCCGATATTCGGATACCATTCCGCGCGCTTGAAAAACTCGCCTTTAAAGCTGTGCATCGCGTGCGTAGCATAGCCTTTTGTCGCAAGCATGGCCGGCAGGCAATTCAGCTTTGCGGCATCTGCAGCATCGAGCAACTCATAATAATCACCCCATTTTCCGCACATTTCGCGAAATTCACCTGCGGTGGTGCTGTTATAATAGAGGCTGGTTCCCTGGCTCACATCATAGCGTGCCTGAATGGCGCTATTGTCATAATAGGCGAACAGCTTGTCTGACATAACCTTATTGTCATGGGGCACGCCAAGCGATTCCACCATGATCAGGACCAGATGGCGCTTCCCATCAGCGCGGCTTGCAAAACCGGATTTCTCAGCAGCGGATTCAAAATTGGCGCCAATTGGAGCTTCGCGAAAATAGTGACCGCGCATGCTCTGTCCCATTGCAAAATCGGTGGCAGCCAGACCAAAAATTAAAACACCGCCGAGCAAAATATATAGCGGTTTCGAAAAGTTCGTATCGCGCTTTAGCAGAAACCAGCTTGCCACCAATATGCCGAGAATCACGATCGCAGCCGCAATATATTCTACCGAATTGGATGGCCTTATCTCGGCCAGGAATTGCATCGAATAGAGGAGCGAACTCATCCCGAGATTGAACAAACCTGCCACAAAGGAAAGAATGGAATAGGCCATGATACCGGTAAAGGCAGCCCATTGAATGAAGCGCGGCATGCGCTTGACGACCAAGCCGACAAGGCCAGCCAAAGCAATTTCAAAATAGCGCGGCGGCGCACCGACAAACCACATTGCCATAAACGGGATATTGGCCAAACCAAGCCAGATTAATGACCAGTTGAGAAACCTTTTCAAATCTGCTGACAGACCAGCCCGTGGGGCTTCCATTGTAAGTGCCGTCACCGGAATACTCCAAATTTCCGCGTCAAATAGACCGCAAAAAAGCTTACAAAAACCGCTGCGCCTTTGGCGATAACCGGCAAAGTCCCGAGATCAGTAAGCCAGCTGACAATACTGACCGTGATACCAAGGCCAAGAATGGCCGTGGCAATGAACCCCACACGCTGCAATTGCAAAGCAGCGCCTTCTCTTGTTTTACCGGGAAATACAAAGCTTGATGAAATCAGCCAGTGCACGACTATCCCCGCCGAATAGCCTGCCGCCGATGCCCATCCAGGGTCGGACGCGAAAGCGACCAGAACCATGAACAGCGCGACATCAAAGGCCAGGCTGACAATGCTCGCCAGCAAATAGCGGGTGATGGAAAAACGGTTCAGCAAAGCCAGTGGCCCGGGCAGATTACCTACCCAGAGCCCGACGGTAGACCGTCTATCCTGGCCGCTGCGCTCCATCTCGCTTAAGCCGCCTTGGAAGGCTTGGCTGCCGCTGCGTCGTCTTCAATCCGGGTCGGAACATCGCGCATGCTTTCCAGCGCGGCTGCCCGGTCTTCGGAAATCACGGTTTCAGCGCCTTCATCACCAGCTTCGTGATATTCGGCATCTTCGTTGACGTTCCACACATTCCATTTGCGCGATCCAGCTTCGATATTCTCAACCGTCAGCATTGCAGTCATCATCGCGTGATCCTGATTGTTATAGCGATGCATACCGTTGCGACCGACCATATGCAGTGTCGGGAAGCGCTCTTCGAGATCGCTGCGCATGGCTTCGACATTTTCCTCATAGCTGTCATCATAGACCGGATAGGCTTTTTCCTGACGCACGACAGCGCCGCCCACAACATCTTCGGGCTTGCACAGGCCAAGGATTGCCATTTCTTTCTTGGCCAGCTCGACCAGGTCTTCATCGGTCGACGACCACAAGCCATCATTTTCAAAACAGAAATATTCCAGACCGACACAGGCAATCGATTCATCCGGCACCATTTCAGGGGACCAGCTACGGAAATTCTGTACGCGGCCCACTTGCACCCGGTCATCATGGATATAGATCCAGTTATCCGGGAACAGGTCTTCGGATTTGACCATCAGAGCTACGGTCAGGAAGTCGCGATAGTTCAGTTCTTGCGCTTCTGGCAAAGACTGAGGAAGCGGGTGAATACGGGTGGCCAGTTCACGCATCGGTGCGGAGCTGATTACATGTTTGGCATTGATAACCGTCTCGCCATCTTCAGTCGCAGCCGAAACGCGCCAGTTGCCATCGGCATCCTGCGCCAGTTGCTTCAGACTGTGTCCCATCAACACTTCATTGCCCTTGGACCGCACGAAATCACGCGCCGCATCCCACATCATGCCGGGGCCGAGGCGAGGATAGCGAAAGGTTTCCAGCAGAGTCTTGGTTTCCATGCCGTCATTGGGTTTCTTGTTAAGGCCCAAAGAGCGTTTCAAGCCATCGACAACCGCGCCCCAAAGGCTCAGGCCCTTGATACGCTGTGCTGCCCAATCGGCAGACATTTCGTCGCAGGGCATGCCCCAAACTTTCTCGGTATAGGTTTTGAAGAAGATCGAATAGAGCTTCCAGCCAAACTGGTTGACCGTCCAGTCTTCAAAGCTCTTCACATTTTTGTTTGGGAAGACTTTCGCCTTGGCATAGCTGACCATGCACAGGGTCGAACGCCAGACGCCGAGATTCCACAACGCTTCAAATGCGCGCAGCGGATAGCTGTAAAATTTGCCTTCATAATAGATGCGGCTCATCCGCGGCCGCTGGATAAAGTCGTCGGGCAGGATTTCGTTCCACAGATCGACTACTTCCTTGGATTTGGAGAAAAACCGGTGACCACCAATGTCGAAACGAAAACCTTCATATTCCACCGTCCGGCTGATCCCGCCGACATAGTTCGGATCTTTTTCGATCACTTTGACGGAGTAGCCTTTCTTGCTCAGCAGATAAGCGGCGGTCAGGCCGGCTGGTCCTGCGCCGATAATAGCTACATCTACGGGGTTGGTCGCTTCGGTCATATAGTTGGTCCCTGTTCAAAAACACGGCACTCGACAGTGCCAGTTCATGTTTCAGAAACCGGAGTGAACGAAATTGGTTAGCGATAAGTTAACGCCAGTGTAAATTTGGCCATAAGTGATGGAAAAATGTTGAAATTCTGGGATTCCTGGAATAAATCAGGATTCGCAAAGGCAAAATGCCTTTATCTACACTCGGAGCGTTTTTGTTAGAGATTGCAATAACCAGCTGATTTGAAACCGGTTTAGCGTTTCAAATCACAGCAGCGACGAAACCGGTGCGCTTGGCGCATGGGCTGTTTTCTCGCATATTATGTTTTAATCTCCGAGTAAATATAATGAACATTTCCAAAGCCGAGCAACGCGTGCTTCACGCGCTCGCTCAAGGCGGGCATATCCGCCACAAACGCAATAAAAACAGCAAAATCGATGAAGTGATGTGTGTGACCCGGGACGGTTACATATTGTCCGACTGCACGCTTGACGTCTTTGCGCGTCTCCGGCGCAGGCGGCTGATCATGTCCCGAAGGGGTAGCCCCTATCGCATCTCTCATCTCGGCAGGGTGTCTGTACGCCCTCAACTCGACAACAGATAAGGAAAAACAATGAACCAACCCAAGCACAATCCGATCAGGCCGATCGTCCCTGACGACATCCCGGCTTTGAAGCGGGTCATCGACGCAACCGATATGTTTCCATCAGAAATGCTCGACGATATGATCGCCAGCTTTTTCCATGATGAGGGGAATGTTGAAATATGGCTTACTTTTGACAGCAGTGATGATCAGAACAATGCCAAGGCCATTGCCTATTGTAGGCCGGAAGAGATGACCGACAGGACGTGGAATCTGCTCCTCATCGCGGTCGATCCTGATTTTCAGGGCGAAGGCGTCGGAGCCGCCCTGATGAGCCATATCGAAGATCATCTGATTGCCCGAGGGCAGCGTGTTCTGATAGTGGAAACATCAGGAACGGACGCCTTGGCTCGCACCCGTGAATTTTATCGGCTATGCCAATATGATCAGGAATCACGCATTCGTGATTTCTACGCAGATGGTGACGACAAGATCACTTTCCGGAAAGCTCTGCAGAGCTAGGATTTCTTGATCAAGCGCCCGGCCTGTCTGGCGACGGGTCGGGCGTTTCGTTGTGTTTCAATCCACCAGATCATCCGGCAGCATCGGCTCGCTGAGCAGTTTTTCCATAGCCTTCCAGCGCCATACCGGAGCATCACCCTGCTTCTCGACCCAGGCCTTAACCATATCCTGGCCAAGGCCATAGTTGATCACATAGCTGCGATACTGATCATTAAATGACAGGGATTGTTCCGCCCGTTCGCGGCTAACCAGTTGGTATTTCTGGATCAGGGCCAGTGCTTCCGCGCGGGTAACAGTCTTGTCGAGATAGGCTTGTGCGATGACAAAACGTGCACCTTTCAGCTCGCTCAGCGCCTGTTGCAGCTTGAAATAATCCGCCGCCGTAGCGGGATCGAGGCCAGCCAACGGGTAAAGCACATCGCGCTCAAAGGTAAGACGCTCCTCGCCCGGAAAAGCCAGATCAATGCCGTAATTGGCCGAACCCTCGGCAATGAGCGATTGCGGCGAGTAGAGCGGGTAAACCGAAAATTCCTGCCAGCCCCGTTCGCGCGTCAGGCGTTGTTCGAGCAACATGTTATAGACGTGATGGCCGGGATAACCTTCGTGACAGCCCAGATCGACGGCGCGGCTGATCCGGATCGGCAGGTCTGTGTTGATCTGGATCAGGCTCTGAAAATTGCCCTGATAATAGTTATAGCCACTCCAGCTTTTACCAGTGACAAATTCCATTTTGAAATTTTCGTCGGCTGGTAAGGCGATATGCACTGCGGTCCGGCGTTTGCATTCCGCAATCGCGGCATCGAAAACCGGCTTCAGGCGGTCGGTCGGAATGGTGAATCGCTCTTGATAGGCTTCGACCCGCTCATGCAGCGGTCCATCCCCCGGAACTAGCGCCTCGATCTTCGCCAAAGCCGCATCATAACTGTTTAAAGGCTGAAATTCTGGTGTGACTCCGAAAAGGCCCTTGGCTTCTTTTGCGAAGGGGAAAACTTCCCCCTGCATCATGGCATGCCGGGTTAGAGCCGCTTCAAGCTGCGCAGACAAAAAGCGTTTACGCGCTTCGACCAGAGCATCGTCGCTGGCGGGCAGTGCATCGAGCCGCAGCATCAGATCCACTATCCCGTTGCCCAATTCCCGCATATCGCGAGGCTGCGCTTTCGCTGCCGCTGCCCAATCCGCAGGACCATAATAGGCATCGACATAACCCGCTTCCTGCTCGCCCAATTCCAGGGTGAGTTGGACATAGTCCCTTGCGATATTGTCCAGGGCAGTGCTGCGTTCAACCTTCTCTGTCGCCACGTCAGCAGCGGGTGAGACTGTATTTTGCGGCGCTGCGCAGCTGCACAGCAACAGCATCAAGGCAAGGCCGATCTTGCCTCGAAATGCCATTATGCCGCTTTGGCCGGTTCAGCCGCCAGCTCGTCTTCATCGGCTGTCTGTTGCGGCGCAAAGCGCAGGATACAAAAGCCGACAACCGCAGATAGGAACGAGCCCATCAATACGCCAATCTTGGCTTCTTCAATCAACAGCGCTTCGCCCGGGAAGGCAAGCGCACCTATGAAAAGGCTCATGGTGAAACCAATACCGCAGAGCATGGAAACGCCATAGACCTGCAGCCATGTCGCCCCGCCCAGGCGCTGCGCAAAACCTGTTTTTACCGCAATCCAGACACTGGCAAAAATACCGACCTGCTTGCCCAGGAACAAACCAGCGGCAATGCCAAGCGGCAATGGCGCAAATATCTGCTCCACGCCCAAGCCTTCGAGTGATACACCGGCATTGGCAAAACCGAATATTGGTACGATTAGAAACGCGCTCCAGGGCGCGATTCCATGTTCCAGTCTGTGTAGTGGGGAGTCTTCTGCATCGGGCGAACCCGGCGTCACGACAATTGGTATCGCCATCGCCGCCAGCACGCCAGCAATGGTCGCATGTACGCCGGACAGCAAAACTGCAAACCAGAGCAATAGAGCGAAAAACAGATAGGCTATCAGTGATTTTACACCGGCCTTGTTCATTGTATACATGATACCCAATATCACTGCCGAAGCGAGCAAGGCTGCGCCGTTGATTTCCGCCGTATAGACCAGAGCGATAATGGCGACGGCACCCATATCATCAACAATTGCAACAGTGACCAGGAACAGCTTGAGCGACGTCGGCGCCCGGGGTCCAAGCAGTGCCAGCACGCCAATGGCAAAGGCAATATCTGTTGCCGCCGGTATCGCCCAGCCATTGTAGAGTTCCGGCATGTCGCGGACGATGGCGAGATAAATCAAAGCCGGAACCACCATACCGGCCGCAGCCGCGAGCACCGGCAGGCGCCGTCGCTCCCAGGTGTTCAGCCTGCCATCGACAAATTCACGTTTGATTTCAAGGCCAACCAGCAGGAAGAATATCGCCATCAATCCGTCATTAATCCACAGATGCGGCGTCATCGGCCCGAGTTTTTTGGATAGCACTGGTCCCTTCAACTCATGCAGGAAATGATGGTACATGTCATAAAGCGGGCTGTTCGCAACAATCATCGCCAGCGCTGCAGCGAACATCAGCAATATGCCGCCCGCTGCTTCGCTTTCCAAAAAATTACGCAGCGCAGAATCAGTTCCTGTTCGCGCTTGTTTCTCAGAGGACATAAAGGGCCTTTTGTTGATCTATATCTTGCGTAAACCCATGCGCAGACGCGCCTGCAAAATCAAGGGGAAGTGTTGGTTCAGCCTTTTTTTGGTGTGCCACGGCTTTGATATCTATTCCCTATTGCGGATCGATAGATTGTCGAAATGCTGCAATAATATAGCGGCGAGATGATCCAGCCTGGCCTCTTCACGCTTGTTTCCGTCTGAGGTATCGCCTTCCAGCCAATCCGACAACCGTTCGGCAATCTCTGGGGGCACCAACCGAATGTCGGGGACTTCAATGTCCAATATGTCTCGCGGCTCCAGCTTCATAAGGCCGCTCGCAAAGCGCCGGACATGGTCGGCAATCCTGTGCTGCATCATATCGCTGTTCAGTAGCGCCGCCAAAGCGCGAGTCTGTCGGACTGTCAGGCCTTTGGGATAGAGGCCGTGGAAACAGGTCAGCGTCTTTACACTCGCAGCATTGTGAACGAAGCGCATTCGACCACGCCCAAAAGTACTTGCCCAAATTGGCGCAGCTTCACGCGTTTCGGCTGCATACCAAATTTTCTTGGTTCGCGGCCCGTGCTTTAGCGAGATGCCTTCGCACTCACCGCGCCGGATGTAGTCCGCTTCAGCAGGTGTCAGATCGCCCTTTGGATTGAACAAAAAACACGCTTGCCCTGCTTCCGCCAGCTCATCGAAATCCGTACCGGTAAAACAGATATCTGCCACTTGCGCAGTCTTCCCAATACAGCGATCCATTCGTCCCGTTTCAAGCCCGTGCTGCTCTGCTTCAGCCCGGCTAAGCAGGAAGAAACTATTCGCCCCGGTGGCTATTCCGCGCTTGGTCGTCACCAGATCACCAAGTTTTACGCTGCCTTCTGCACGGGGTGCGACCGACCGGGAAATCAGTGCGTCCCATTTTTTGCGTGATCGCAGTACGTCGGTCGGCAAGCGCTGGTGCACTACTTCAGTATCATACTGCAATTCCGCCAACGACGTCGCGACTTTTCCAACCGGTACATAATGGCTTTGTAACAGTTCAGGAACGCTACTGTCTTTCTCGATCAACAATATCGAGGCGGTTGCCATATTGTCCGCAAATGCATGCCCCGCGCAATCGATGGTCACCAGCGCGTGAAGCAGGCCATTGTTCAGCAGATAGGCTTTTAGCGGTTGCCCGTAATTGGCCGACATCCATTCCGCCGGGATGATAATCGCTGCACGGCCGCCTTCATTTAACTGTTCGCAAATCTTGACCACGAAATAGACATAGAGATTGGATTGCCGGCTGAACTTTTGCCCCGACAATTGATCAATATGTTCAGCTATCTGAGGATCAAGATCATATTCGCGGTGGATGATGTAAGGCGGATTGGCAATAATCGCATCAAATCGTTCGCCCTGGTCGCTCGCCAGAAAATCCTGGTGACATAGCGCAGCACCCTGCAACCTCTTTTCCGCCAGCTCGAGTGCCAGCGGATCAATATCATAACCGGTAAACGCACACCCGACCGATCGCCGCTGACACGCATTGATCAGCACACCGGTGCCGACCGCCGGATCGAGCACCGTGCGGGGCGAAGCAGTTTGGATCCAGTCGACCATAATGTTCGCATAGGATGCAGGCGTAAAAAACTGACCCCGCTGTTTTCGCTGCCTCCGGCTGGTCGCTTCAATGAACTGGCCTTCCGGTGACAACAGGAGGTCCGCTTCTTGTTCACATAAAGATGTCAGGCCAACCATCCCACAAGGGATAAATGACCGGCAGCGAATGTCGAGCTATTTGATAAACGCGCCGCGATCGATTTCGATAGCGGCGCGTCAGATTAATCAGCCCTTCGGGCAAAGGTCATTCAGCACCTGCCGGAAGTACGAACCTTTATCCCATCTAACTTGCCGGCTCACTATTCTTCAAAGGCAACCGCTTCACGAAAATATCCGCAATTTCCTTCGGCGTGAACACCGGCGGCTGTTTCAAATTGGATTCAGCATTGCCGTCGTCGCCGACACAGGCGTTCACGGCCGACAACAACGATTCCGCCAAAGGCGCGGGATCAGTCTGTTCAATATCACCCTTGAGCATCAAGTTGAGCAGAAAATGTTCAATCTTCAGACGCAAAGGATCATCAATGCGATGCGTATATTGCTCTTCTATCCATTGAAAAGAGAGCCGGTCACGCGCACGCGACGCCCTGAGCTCCAAGCTTTCCGGAGATAGAAGGATTGCGATACCGAGCTCACAAAACCGGTGCAGCATCTGTTCAACCGGTTGATCGGGATCGAACTGAATTTCTGCCAATGCGAGATCAATTTTTTCGAAAAGCTCCAGTCGGGAAGCGCAATATAATTCTTCACGATTGGCAAACTGGTTATAGACGGTGCGCCGAGAAACACCTGCCTCTTCCGCAACTACCTCCATCGCAAATTCACTAAAGCTCTGGTCACATAGCTTCCGCCGTGCTGCATCCAAAATCAGGCGGCGAGATGACGCGGGCCGCCAAGCGGATCCTTCTGCATTGGCATCTGTCTTCTCATTCGTAGACTTTACTCTGACTACCATTTTACGCTCCTGTATCATTATCGGCCGGGGGGTCGACCTTTCAAATGCACGTCGGAGTTTACGTAAAACGATGTAAAATATCTCGACCTATTCTGCGAACAGATGTCGAGAACCGACAAAAAGGTGCAGGAACAACCAACGACATCCTCAGGCAAATGAACGACCCGCAGCAGCAATTTCGTTCGCTCTCCGTCTGACTATTGCCACAGTTAGGGCTACCCTATTCCAGCGATCGCAACAGATACACGGCATATGGAATTGCGGCCATTGCCGCACTACAGGTCTCTAAGCCGGCACAGTTGCGCTCATTGTTCAGGCGGTTCTAATATCAGCCATCCTAACATTCCTCTCCCTGCGGATCGAACCCCTCTTGAGGTTCAGACAATGACCCCGATCACCGTGCTGATTAGCGATGACGAGCCCTTGGCCGTCTCCCGTCTGGTAGGGCTTTTGAACCGGATGGAGGGTGTATCAGTCGTTGGTCAGGCTTTCGATGGCAAGGAAACACTGGAACTGGTCGAAAAACTCGGCCCAAAGCTCATATTGCTCGATATTGAAATGCCGGGTTTAGACGGTTTTGATATCATAGAACATCTCTCATCTTCACTTCGTAACAATGCGAACACGGTGCCGCTGGTAATTTTTGTAACGGCCTATCCACAATTTGCGATCCGTGCCTTTGAAACCGGCGCACTCGACTTTATCCCAAAGCCGGTTCGTTATGCCCGTCTGGTAGAAGCAATAGATCGCGCGCGCATAGCCTGCGCCGACCGCGAAGCCGGTCAACGATTGGCACTCCTCGGTAAAACGCTCGACCAGTTAAGAAAGGAGCGCTCCAGGGCAGTCGATGAAAATCACTATCTTTGGGTTCCCCGACGAGGCGAAATGGTGCGGGTGGATTGCGATGATATCAACTGGGTGAAAGCTGAAGGGGAATATGTCCGCCTATACACGAGTGAGAAATCTTATCCTTATCGTCAGATGATCGGTGATTTTGTAAATCGCAATGGCGCGATAGGATTCTTGCGCGTGCACCGGTCTGCAGCCGTGAACGACCCTCGAATCGTAGCAATAAAGCGGAGCAGCAATGGCAGCCGCATGCTCCGACTAGTCAACAGTGATGAAATCCCTGTCGGCAGAAAATATGCAAAAAATGTCATGGTCGTCATTTCATCCGAAATCGAATGAATTTTCGTTTTCAACCAATGTCGCGGAATAAACTATGTTAGAAAAAATCTAACCTTCACAATAGTGTAGACCCACCGTTGCACTTAAACTTCATTGAATTGGTAATATTCGAAATACTGTCATATTTGATTGCTGAACTGCTCTTTCTATTTATTTGGTTTCCCCTGTATTTAACCAAGGGAGCCAGCAATGCGGCCGAATTTCAGAACGCAAACCATAAAAAAATGCCTAACTTCAGTAGCCATAGTCGCTGTTGCGGTCTCGGCAACAACAGCCAACGCGCAAGATCAGGAAGGCGCAGAGACCGATGACGCTGCAGATGTGATTGTCGTTACAGGATCGAGAATCACCAATCCCAATCTGGAACTTTCTAGTCCGGTTACCGTGTTGGGTCGCGATCAAATTGACCTTGCCCCTTCGCTGACAGCCGAAGAGTTGATCAGGGATTTGCCCGGAGTAGTCGCGGGCATTGGTTCGTCTGTCAATAACGGCAATGATGGTTCGTCCGAGGTTAACTTGCGCGGACTTGGAAGCAACCGCAACCTTGTCCTCATTGACAATAGTCGTGTGGTACCGGCTGGATTAACAGGGGTTACCGATACCAATGTCATCCCATTGGCGTTGATAGAACGGGTCGATATTGTAACCGGGGGAGCCGGCACCGTCTACGGCGCGGATGCCATATCGGGCGTGGTCAATTTCGTGTTGAAACAGGATTTTGAAGGCGCTGAAATCTCAGCCAGCTATGGCCTCACAGAAAGCAGTGATGCCGGTGTATTCCGGACTGATCTGACCATCGGCGGCAATTTTGCAGACGATCGCGGCAATGCGGTGCTGAACATCGGATATCACAGTTCCGATCCCCTCTTCCAGGCGGATCGCAGCTTCGGTGTCGACTCGATCAGTTCGGTCTCCGGCAATCCTTTCGGATCCGGAACATCGGTACCGACCGCCATTAACGGGATGCAATATGATCCAGATACCGACTCTTTGGTCGCCCCGTTTAACACGTTTAACTTCAATCCGTTCAATCTCTATCAAACGCCGCTGGAACGGATCAACATATTCGGTGCTGCGCATTATGAAGTGGCTGACGGCATAGAAGTTTACGGCAAGGGACTGTTTTCCAACAACAAGGTTGATATTCGGGCAGCGCCATCTGGGCTGTTTGGCACCACCTATAATCTCCCGCTTAGCAATCCGTTCCTGACCGACAACCTCCGCAACCAGATATGTGCGCAGCAGGGCGTAGGAATCTCTCAGGCAGAATGCGATGCAGCAGCTGGCGTTACCGATCCCAGCGATCCTGCTTTTCGCGCTCCGGCGGTCACAATTAACCGTCGGCTGGTTGAACAGGGCAATCGCGAAGAAACCATCGAATCCAATGTATTTCAGATCGAAGCCGGTGTTCGCGGCACTATTGTCGATAATATCGAATGGGATGTCCATGCCACACATGGCCAGTCCGAACGTGTCCGTAGTCAGAGGAACAATGGCTTGCGATCCCGTGTTCAGCAGGCGCTTTTCGCTATTGATGCGGACAATTGCGTGGATTCATCCAATGGCTGCGTTCCGCTCAATCTATTCGGTCCAACTGGTCAGGATATCTCGCCGGATTTCGCCGCCTTCTCAGCACCGCCAGTATCTTTGACGACAAAGACCGAGCTGACCGTGGTTACCGGTTCAGTTTCCGGTGATGCGGGCTTTGCGTTACCCTGGGCAGGTACCCCTCTCAATTTTGCCCTAGGCGTCGAATATCGCGAGAATATCGCATCAATTAATCCCGATATTGCAACTGGCACGGTCGATGAAGTACTCGGCAATGGTGAGGCCTTTTTGGCTCAATCCGGTCGCTATAGTGTGAAGGAAGTCTTTGGTGAAATCGTTGCACCCATTGTCGAAGATCGTCCGTTTTTCAAAAGCCTGACGCTTGAGCTTGGCGGTCGCTATTCCGATTACTCCAACACAGGCGGCAATTTCACCTGGAAAGCTGGCGGCAGCTGGGAACCAGTAGATGGCCTGAAGCTGCGTGGTATCTATCAGCGCGCAGTTCGGTCTCCCAATATCGAAGAGCTTTTTGAGCCTCCGGTTACAGGATTGGACAATCTCGCTGTCGACCCATGTGCTGGCGCCAATCCTGTTGGCAATGCAGAACTCACAGCAATATGTATTGCTCAGGGTGCGCCTGCCGGCAGCATCGGTTCCATTCCGGTCCCATCCGCAGGTCAAATCAACTTTACCGGCGGTGGCAACCCTGATCTGGATGTTGAAAAAGCCACGACCATTACATTTGGCGCGATTATCCAGCCGGCCATTATTCCCGGCTTGACCGTATCGGTCGATTATTATGATATCGAGATCAAAGACGCCATTTCGCGGACAACGGTTGGGGACGTCATTCAACCTTGTTTCAATCCGCCCAACGCTGCCGATCCTGCATGTGCTCTGGTTATCCGCAATCCCTTGAACGGCAGTCTGAATGGCGGCGCAAGTGATACGCCCGGTGTTCTGCTTGATCTGTCTAATCTTGGGCGACTGGAAACATCAGGAATTGATTTCAACATCAATTATAGCCGAGATCTCGACTTTGCCACTCTGGGACTGCAGGTGAACGGCAACTATACGTTTGACAGAAAGTTCCAGGCCACACCAACTAGCGTAAACCGTGAATGTGTGGGCTTTTACAGCGTCAATTGCGAGAGCATCCAGCCCGAATTCCAGGCGAACAGCCGGATTTCGCTGTCACGCGAGGAAGGATCCATTTCCCTGGGTTGGAAATATATTTCGAGTCAGGAAGTCGAGCCTTCATTGCAGGGTAGCTTTCTTCCAGAATTCGAAAGCATCGGCTCCTATAATATTTTCGATCTGGTGCTGCAGACGACGCTCATGGATACGCTGGATCTGACGTTCGTGGTCGATAATCTGTTTGACAAGAAACCGCCGCTGGTTGGGAACACCATTGGTGCGACCGAGTTTAACAGCGGCAACACCTATCCATCAACATATGATGCCCTAGGACGTCGCTATACAATTGGTGCGAAGCTCACTTTCTAACTGCTCTCATAAATCAAACAAAAAAGGCGGCCATGAAAAGTGGCCGCCTTTTTTTTGCGCAATGGTTATCGTAATAAACGTCATCTAGGGCCGTGAAATCATCCCTCCATCAAGCGCGATCGTCTGGCCAATCAACCAGGATGATGCCCTTGAACACAGATAAAGAGCGGTACCGGCAATATCCTCGGGTGCACCCATGCGTCCGCGCGGAATTTGCGAAATGGCCATCTTGGTCATTCCGTCATTTTCAACAATCTGCTTGGTCATGTTGCTCGGGAAAAATCCGGGTGCAATGGCATTTACATTGATATGATAAGACGCAAGGTCAGTGGCCAGATGCTCGGTCAAATGAATGACCCCCGATTTACTCGCGGAATAGGCGTAGGTTGGCATGCCGGAATTTCTTATGCCGTTGATCGACGCAATATTTATGACCCTTGCCGGATCATCTGCATTGCCGGATGCTTTGAGCAGCGGCAGGAATTTCTGGGTCGCAAAGAATATCGCCTTGATGTTGATATCCATGACCTTGTCCCATCCCTTCTCAGGGAAGTCCTCAATTGGCGCAGCCCAATTGGCACCGGCATTGTTGATCAGGATATCAACCTTGCTTTCCCGCTCGCTTACCGCCGCAACAAAGGCCTCTATGCCTTCGACGTTCGACAGATCGGCAGGAATGGCGATACATTCACCCAGCTTGGAAAGCTCTTCCGCCATGGCCATCAACCGCTCTTCCTTGCGCGCGGTGATATAAACTTTGGCACCGTTCTCCACCAAGCCGCGCGCCATCATGGCGCCGATACCGCTCGATCCACCAGAAACAACTGCAACTTTGCCGCTCACGTCAAACAGGTTCTTCATATCCACTCCCGATTCTCGATTTTTGATCAGGGCACCCTTTCCACAGGCAACAACACTTGTCACGCACCATGAGCGGATTGGACTGCCTTTGGCGGACCCGTTTTGAAGTGCGCTTTATTCGAGCTGGTGGGGTGTATTACTGTAGAGGCAGCAAAAGGTTTGCCTATATTGATCCACCGGATCGGTCGCGAGAAATACTACCGCTTTTGTAAAAACGTTTTTGCTTCGTCAGGCCACCCTTGCTTGCGCTGCGGGATTTTTGCCGACGCCGATCCCCAGGATCGGCTTTGTTCGGCAAAAATGGTGGACAGGATAGGACTAGCTGAGACGCCATCCAACCTATTGATTATTAGGCGTTATTTATTCGTAACTGATTTGCGTGTACTATACGCGTGTACCAGATAAAGCAAGCGCAATGGGTCGCACATGATGATGCAAAAATACCCACTGTACTGTTGTTGCTTTCACTGTTGAAACCATCGGTTAATTCCCAGTGTCTAATACGGATAAGGGCGTTTGGGCACTATGCAGTATCATGGGTGGCATCTTCGACCGAGAGTAACCGTATGTCCCCAATATCCCGAAAGCGGACGCTAGAAAGTCCTACTCAAACATCAGTAGAATTTTATTTGCGTTCGCAGTTTTCTTTTTGCGCGCCTCACCCCATGCGCACAGCGCTTCACCGTACACAGCCTTGCTACTCTCCCAATCACATCCCGGCACGTTCCAAGTAGGCGCAATCGGCTCATTTTCCCGAGTATAAACAGAACTATAAAACTTGTATTTTACGACCTTTTCCAAGCCTGGAATTCGGTCCATTTCTGTTTGACTAGCTATCCTAGTAGTGCATTCCGCTGTGATTGCACTGAGTGGCGTTGCTCTCTGCTTAGGGTTTTCGATAGTCCGCCCTTGCTGGTCCCTTGGAAGAATCAAATCTAAATCATTGATGCTATAAAGCGATATTGGCTTTCTATTGTCCCGATCCAATAAACCGATAGTTACTGCCCAGCCTCGGTCCCGATCAACCACTGGCTCGAAACTACTTTTTGCAAAATTTTCTGCAACAAATGTCACAATGATACCCTCTATTTATGTCCGTAATATCCGGTGGTTTCAACCGGTCGATGCAACACTTTAATCTTTTGAGAGAAGATGGAGTGTTGAAGATGAAGCATAGGAAGCGGACATTAGCATTTAGATACAGAGTTTCTTATTTCTCAGATTTATTCATGTCACCGGCATAGCAAGGATACATCCTTGCAAAAGCGATGAAGAGAGACACACCGAACTGCTGATTTCGACGACGTTCAGGAACCCTGTCTTCGACATAGCCGAGAAACACCCGCCTAGCTTGCTGGATAGTCAACTTTTCAGGCAAACACACCATACGTGGTAGTTGTACTCCTTGCCTAGATAGGAAGTTAGAGGTCATCATCTCCGTTGATTGAAACCCATTCAGCCATCCGATTAGCGAGCTACCACAAGCAAGTTGATGATCAGGCTGTTCCGACTTGCACCAGTCCACCAGCTTGGCAATCGAAACAGATTTTGTGGGTTGAGTGATCTCGGTTGCGGTTACAGCTTGGCAGGCCGACACAGCATAAAACACGGCAAGAAACCGGATGAGAAACGTTTTCATTTGGATTTCCATTACTTGATACGATAATTCGGATGAGCAAAGACAGCCAACTTGTCAAGACAACTCAATTTGTCAGCTTTCTACTTCTAACGTCCACAGATGCGCCCTTAGCGGACGCTAACACACCGTTTGGCTTAGCCGTATGCTCTACGGCCTAAAAATGATGGAGATAGGCGAAGGGGCAACTCCGATCAGGCGTGGCCCGGATTTCCCCCATACCTCCAGCCGATGACTACAAAAAGCCGTTGACAATACCTTATAAAATTGCCTAACGAACTATAGGCATTTTTATAAGGAGCCTGATTATGTGCCGTGTCATTGCATACTACCGCGTCTCAACTGAGGAACAGAACCGCTCTGGCCTTGGCTTAGCAGCGCAGCAGCAAGCCGTTCAATCTCTCTGCGAGGGGAGAGGGTGGGAGATTATTGCTGAGCATACAGAGGTGGAGAGTGGCAAACGTTCTGACCGGCCCGCCCTTACTGATGCAATGAGCCATGCGAAGGTAACTGGGGCTGTGCTAGTGGTAGCCAAGCTGGACCGCCTGAGCCGCTCGGTAGCTTTTCTGTCTGCTCTACAGGACAGCGGAGCCAAGTTCATTGCAGCAGATATGCCAGAGGCAAATGAGTTGACAGTGCATATCATGGCAGCCGTTGCTCAAGCAGAGCGTAAGGCTATCGGTCGGAGAACAAAGGAAGCATTAGAAGCAGCAAAGGCTCGCGGTACTTGGACTAAAGCGGACGGCACACCCTATAAATCTGGCAAGCGGCTCGGCAACCCGAACGGCGCTGCTGCACTAAGACGGGCTGGAAAGGGCAATACGGATGCTGTTGCCGTACTCCGAAGTGACGCGGACAAGTTTGCTCAGGAACTTGCCCCAGTGATCGACGATATACGTTCCGCTGGGCATGGTTCCCTGCCTGCTATAGCCAGCGCACTTAACGACCGCCATATTCAAACGAGACGTGGGGGCAAATGGCATCCGACGAGCGTTAAAAACCTGCTGGCTAGGCTGTGACAGACGAATTGATACCATCTAGCACATAGAACATTTCCAACGCTTGAGGAGGGCGATGGCTTGGCCTTTCCGTCGCTGCTGAGGGGAATTGTAAGAACGACAAATTTCCCGGTTTCTCGATGTCATTTGAATTGATACCATCACACATACAGATGAACTGATACCATCATACACAGAAGCATATTCTTCTTAAACCGATGCCAGTCTAGTCAGCAGATCACCTCTGCGAATTTCTTGTCTTGGGCAGTCTGCAATACCGCATAGCTGGGTGGCTGTAGCGGAGATTGGGCTGGCATCGGCCGGGTACCCCTTACTCAAATCAAACCGCCGCACCCACGCGGCCTATCTATCTATAAATTATTGTCACCCCGCCATACACATAAAAGGAAGTCAACATGATTGATGATACAGAAATAACCAAACGGCTTAGCCACCCCGGCGTAGCTGAATATTATACCGGCAACGGACACCGCATAGCAGCGTTCCGCGCTCTGCTTGACCTGTTATCCATCCCGCACCCTGCATGGGCTGCACGGGGCATGAGCGGCTCAGGAGCAACACGGAGGAACACTATGACCGCATACCACGCCGACAATCCTCAGCCCCGGCTAACTACCCTCCCTGCCCGCAAGGATAACGCTCCCCCTGAAAGGGTACTGGCTGCGAAAGCCGCAACCGAAGCCCGTTGCAACCCCAGCCTATTTAACCAGACATTCTCACAATAATATAAACCGGCGATGATCCCGCCATTAAAAAGGACATAATGACAGACAACCAACAGGATATGCTGCCAGCAAGCAGTATAGCTGCAATTCAAAAAGCTGGGGCTAATCAAAATACCCCTGCGCTCCACGACCAAAGACCGCATTCCCAACGCTTACGAGAAGCAATGTTTAACGGAGCAGTCGCCTCCGCTGCTAAATACAAGCAAGATCATCCCGGTGCTCGTGACCTTAGAACCCACATCGACACCTTGGCTTACAAACCTAAGCCCGCAGGATATAAAGCTGCATTGGTCGATAGGGTTAGCCAATGGTTCGACAACAGTGGAGCTCTAGCAGCTACAAACCGCACCGATGTTGATCGGCTGAACGCTCAGTTGCAAACCGATATGTTTAACCCAGACAATCATTTCAGCAAGCCGCTATCCCCTTCGATCAGGAAAGAGTTAGCAGCCTTGCTCCACAAGCGCGGTGCTGTGCTGCCTGAAACTGCAAAGACGATGTCGGATGTGCGTAAGGCAGTCCGGTCCTACAAGGCCAGTAACCAACCGCAAGCAGAGCCATTTGGTCATGCGGGTTGGCGCTCAGCAAATGCCTTGACCATCGGAGGGCGTAGCTATCGAATAGAGGTGCACAACGGGCAGGAATGTATCCGGGTTACAGCCGGTGGCAAAACGCAGCGGGTAAATCTTACCACTGTTAAGGTGCTGATCGGTGATTTGGTGGAAAGAGGACCGGGTAGTATCTCTAATATACCTATAACTAGTTATATAGGAGAACTTGTCCCCCGACCGAAAAATACTGATTTGCCCGCCTCATCTCCCATTGCGGGGACAAGTTCTCCGGGAGAATATCCAGATACCTCTGTTGAGGTGAACACACCGCCCGATAACATTACCGGAATTTGTGACCAAAAGCCCGCAGAGCCAGAGAAATTGGGGATTACAGAACGTATTGCAGCGCTTCGCAGAGTAATGCCCCCTGTCGCAGATACCCAACACCCCCCGGACGACGATCCTCTCTGCCATCTTTGAAAGCATCAACACCATGACAACATTATCGTTGCGCCCTAATAGTATCGGGGACGCGATCATTGCCACGTATGGCTATGCGGACCCGGACAGGGCCGCTGTAATACAGAACCTAATTGCTCGTTTAGATGATGATGGCGGCCTAGGGGATATTGCCCGGTACTACATCGTTAAGACTGAATACCGGCGCGCTACCCTCCGCAGCGTTATCAGCACACTAAAACTCAAACGGCCTCTTTGGCTGAATAGGAACCGAGATGCCGCTCAGGCCAATCGCCAGTTCATTGAGGCCACCCACGAAACCTATCACGCTTGGCGTAGAAGCCAGAGCAAAACAAATGCCGCCATGCGCGGATCACCCAACCGAAAGACCCCTAATGCCTAAGACTAAAAAATCACCCGCCTTAAACACAAGAGACCTGGCCAACCGTATTACTAGCATCACACAGGACTTGAATGCGGCCAATGCCGACGTTGCATTATTGCAGCGCCTTAAGGATGCAGAGGTTAACGCGAAGCGGCTAGAGCGAGAGCTAACAGATATGCAAAAAGATTTGTCTGTTGCACTTGCCGATGAACACGACGCGAAACAGCAAGCCGCCTTTGCGAACATCCGCAACATGGCAATCACGTCCAGCGCACCTGTTGAAGACCTCAACCCCGGTCTCCTTAAGATGACCTACAAAGTGACCTATGAGACGCTGTCTTATGATAGCAGCACCCGCCGTAACCTATGGCGAGCAAACTCAGCTCATAGCATCCGTTACCTGCCAGATACCGCGTTAAAATATCTGATCGAAGCTAAGCCAGAGCTAATCCCGCAGCGCATCATGGACCTTGCACCCGGCAAGCCCGCTGAAGCGATACATCAGTATATCCAAGCTATACGACGGGGATATTTGTCATCGTAGTGCGCGCGCAAGGTAAGAAACGTTATAAACCCAAGGGGCAAGGCTACACCGGTATAAACCTTTTTCCCCAGACACTTGATGAGTTGCGCAATATGTCTGGAGGGTTCGGAGAGGCGGCAGTAGCTGATGTCCAATGGGGCGCAGTGGCCGCCTGTCTCATGAGTGATAGAAATTTCTCTAACCCGTGGCAGGTCGTAAGCGTTTCTGTGCAGCATTGCCGTTCAGAAGACCGCTTGCGCCTGCGCTGGCCGGACTACTTGGGCCGTAAACAAACCCGCGCATTCCTCGACCTGTCACCGCAATCGAAACGCGAAGCAAGGTTAGTGGGAGCGGAAACGCTTGCTGACTGGAGGGTAGCAGGTTGCCCATATTTAGACAGTGACAGGATCAAACGAACTTACTTGTACATCCAATCCTGCATACGAAATACCGCCGAGGCGGAACAAAACAACATTAAGGAGAAAGCGGTATGACCGCACTATCAAACAAGCAGCGCATCAAAGTGAATGCAGCTCTCGCTATCATTCATGGCCACGGCTTCAATGCCAACATCATCGGCAAGGAGGCGCGGGTAATAATGGGGACCGGGCATCCAGCACCGACAGCATACGCAATGGCGCTCAATAACTTTGCTCAAAAACAACCCGGCGTTGGTGGGTCAATCGATAAGGTAACGCGGCTGATTGAAGCCAGTGACGATGCAACGGTGGCTCAATATGACCAAGCGCTAAACCAGTACATTCAGACCGGCGATGACAGCGGCATATCCGCCCTACAAGATATGATTGTGGCGGACAGCATGGCACTAGCCATCCGCAACGGAGAAGGCACAGAGGACACGTTAGCGGGGCTTACAATAGATGACGCTCTGGCGGTTTCGCATGATGAAATGCAGGACATGGCCGAACCAGCCCCCAACCCGGAACCAGCACCCGTGCCTAATCAGAGTTTTGCATTTAATGCACCCGGACAAGCTACAGTCAAACCGAGCGCACCGCCTCCTAATGTAACACCAGCACAGGGCGCGCCCATCCCGTCTAGCGATACCGCTGCGCGGGCATCAATGTCAGAACAGCGCGCACGTAGTTGGGCCGGTGTACCAATTGGAGCAACGCCCGCCCTCAAAACGGCAGAGGGCGGCTACCGATCACCAAAGACAGGTCAGGCATTAGCCCGTGCTATCGGCGTCCCTCTTGCTTCGGTAGAGGGACAGGCCGCAGCGGCGTCGGAAGCCAGTACCGTATAAGCCGCAGCCTAGGAGCTCTAATACAAAGGGGTTCCTAGGCTGGCTCGAAGGACAGCATAGGATAACGAACCTTGTTGATTGCTTCGAATAGCCGCTGTGCGCTATCACCGGCCCCATAGTTGGCCCCTACTTGGTCAACCGCTTTGCGACCCGCTAGGTACTGGCCAATAGCTGTTTGGTGCAATTCCGCTTCTCGAAGGGCGTCCTCAAAGTTATGTCTAAGAGCATGAAGCCCTTGCCCCCTTTGACCAACGCCCAATTTCTTACGATGGCGGCCAAACCAATCACCGAACGCATCGCCCCATATACTTCGCCGGTCGGCGGCCTGCCCTTCAAACAGTAAGCCATGCGATGACCGCTGCTGCGCAAAGGCAAATAAACCTAGCCGTATTAACTCAGGGTGCAATGCCAACTTTCTTTTAGCATTGCGGTTCTTTACGTCCCCTGTGACCTCAAACATCATTACATCATTTTGAACCTGAAACTTGGTTGCATCCAGTTGGGCAATCTCTCCCCGGCGTAGACCATGGAATAAGGCTATAAGCGGACCCCAGTATCGAATAGCCAGCTCATCCTTCAAGGGCGTAGGAGGCGTCCAAGGTTCCGCTGCAAACAGCTTCGTAAGGTCACTATCGCTGTAGGGGAAACGCTTCTCTGTTTTCCTACCGGCGACCTCAACCGTTAGTCCGTCAAAAACATTGCGCGCCGTCCATTCCTCTTGCACGGCATACCGAAACAGTGCGCCCCAAAATGACAAATAGCTATCGCGGATTGTCTTGGACGATAGACAGGGCAAGCCCTCTTTTTCAGCCAATGACGCCCGCTCATAGATTGACAAACCTTTGCCAGCCCATTGAGCAGATGGCTGTCTATGAAGCATTGCTAGGGCCTTTCTAGCGTCATCCCGTGTTATCTGTGGCAGACGCGCGCTCTCGCCCAGAACAGCGATGAGAAAGGCAAATGCCGTTCCATTGGATTTCTGAGTAGAGCCTTTTTTGTTTGCTACCCGGTGCTCAGTATAGAATGCTATCGCATCGCCAAGGGTCTTGCCAGCGATACGCTCAGTTCCGGCTCTCACAGTTGCCGTAGCTGCCATAACATCTTCCGCGCGCGCTTCTTTGGCCTCCCTCACAACATCTACCATCGCGGCTTCTTCTGGTGTTAGCTCAGCCGTAGATTGGTGCATTCTTTCTTTTAATGCCGCTCTCAAGGGTGCACGGGCTAATCGACGTTCCCGCTGCTTAGCTTCAAACGCTTCCCGAGCCAGCCTGTCTTCGCGGATACGCGCTGCCTCAGTCAAGCCGGATGGCCCCGTAAGGATTAGCTCAGCTTCGGCAATTTGACTATCTAGCTGCGCTCCTAGCTCTGCGTGTTTTGTGCGCGCCTCTACAGGATCACGAGTACCCAGCGATTGCAGCCATTCATTAGCCGGGAATTGAACACCGTCTACAACTTGACCTTTTAATGCGTCAGGAACGCGGCGACGGTATCTGTATATGCCGCTTGTTTGTCGGAATAGATATTCTGGAAGCTTACCCAAGTTGTCCTCCGTGGATGATACACGTGTATCAATCACGTCAAAAAACTCCTATTAAATCAATTACCTATAAGCTTTCAAAGGCTTAGTGAGGGCTGGTGGACAGGATAGGATTCGAACCTATGTACGCTTGCGCGGGCAGATTTACAGTCTGCTGCCTTTAACCACTCGGCCACCTGTCCATTTGGTTGCCTGTCTTGACCGTTTTTCGGCAAGATGCGGCTCAATGACGAAAGCATAGCCCGGTGTCAATGCCTGCCCATCCAAAATCACATATTTACCATGCAAAAAAAGAGATGTGCCATCGCAGCCAAGCCGTTAAAGAGCGATATGGCACGTAAAAACAGATCTGTGAAGAAAACCGGTGGTGGTTTGAAATTCTGGGGCCGGCATGCGGTGGAGGCCGCGCTCGCCAACCCGCATCGCTTCACCAAGAAAATATCGGGAACCAGAGAAGCTCTGGCAACACTTGACCTTCCGCAGGACCTGGCCGTGGTATATAGCGACGTCGCCGATCTGGGGCGGATAATTCCGCGCGATGCGCCGCATCAGGGAATGGTGCTTGATGTGGATCCTCTGCCAGAAATCTGGCTGGGTGACATGCTCGATAAAGCGGCTGACAAAGGCCGGCCGATATTGGTACTGGACCAGGTAACTGATCCTCATAATGTCGGAGCAATCCTGCGTTCTGCCGCTGCTTTTGATGCCGCCGCCATTGTCACTCAGGACCGCCATGCGCCGCCTGAATCGGGGACACTGGCGAAATCAGCTTCCGGCGCCCTGGAAATTGTCCCCTGGGTGCGTGTGGTCAACCTGGCGCGCGCACTGGATGAAATTGCCGAGGCCGGATATTGGCGCATCGGCATGGCCGGGGAAGCCGAACAAACACTGGGCAGTGTCATGGGGCAAAGCAAGCTGGCGTTGGTTATGGGCGCTGAGGGCGAAGGCCTGCGGCAAAATGTCGCGGCCCATTGCGACGCTCTCGCACGGCTTCCGATGGCACCGCAAATGGAAAGTCTGAACGTATCCAATGCAGCAGCCATCGCTCTTTACGCAGAATATACACGAGACCGGGAGAATTAGATGAAACAGATGTTCAAATTTGTAGCCGCCCTATCGGCCCCCTTGCTGTTATCGGGTTGCTTTTTATTGCCCGGCAAATTCAATGCGAACCTGAAGATCCTTGACGGCGATCGCTATGAGTTCGGCTATACTGGCCAGATTCAAATGACCATGCCCGATGATGGCAGGGCTAAAAAGCCGAGCGACGAACCCTTTGACCCAGCCAAGCTGAAATGCCGCGATCTGGTTTACAAAAGCAGCGGGGAAGTAAAAGCCGAGCGTCCTGTTTATGGGGATGACTATGATAGGTATGGGAAAGATGCCGACCCTTCGATTGATGCCAGCGAACTTGCTTATGATGTCGTTGATCGTGATTGCACCGAGGAAGAAATTACCGAACGAAAAGATCAATATGATCGCGCGCAAGCCCGCAAGCAGAAGCGATATGAAGAAGAAACCGCGATGGCAGGGGCCTTTTTCGGCGGGCCCATCCCGGGTGATGACGACAGCATGGCCGCCTTTGCCAAAAAACTGAGCAAATATCAGGGCTGGAAAAAGGTCGAGCATGCCGGCGGCAATATCTTCGATGTCGAATATAGCGAAACCGGCCCTATCGGCAATTATTTCAGCTTCCCGGTCCTACCTGATGCACAGATGCAATATCCTTTCTTCCAGCTCATCCGGCGTAGCGATGGCGCCATCGAGATGCTGACCCCCGGCATTGCTGGGCAAGGCAGCCTGTTCAACGTGATGATGATGAAAGAAAGCGGTGGCAAAGCGCCGAAAATTTCTGAAATTGATGGTGTTTTGACCGTCGAAACCAATGGCACGGTCGTCAACAATAACAGCGTTGATGGATTTACCGAAAATGGAGATCGGAAAATTATGAGCTGGAACATCGGCAAGAATGCCCAGTCCGAGGACGGGCCGCGAGCGCTGATCAGGTTCTGACTGAATATATGCGACGCACAAAAAAGGGGAGCTCAGCGGCTCCCCTTTTTTTGCATGGATTTCGCTCAGCTCAGTCTTCTTCGGCGATTTTCACTTTCAGACCGTCAAGATCGTCATTCAATTCGATCTGGCAGCTCAGGCGGGAAAACTCATCCCGGTGATCACTGCTTTCCAATAGATCATCTTCGTCTTCACTCATCGCAGGCAGCTTGTCTTTCCAGTCCGCATCGACATGCACATGGCAGGTCGCGCAGGAACAGCAGCCGCCACATAGTGCCAGCAGTTCGTCAAAGCCGTTATCGCGGATCGCTTCCATGACGTTCATACCGCTATCGACGGTAACGGCCTTCTCTTCTCCGGTACGACCGGTGACGTGGATGGTTGGCATATAAACCCCTTAAGCTGTTTTCATTCAAAATCCGGCACGCTATGTCCGCTCGATCAAAAAGAATCAAGAGGCCAAACGGCCTGCAAGCTGAGGCAGAGCCGCAATGGGCCTATCAAAAGAGACGATAAAGACCAGCCTTGATGCGGTCAGCAAAGTCGAGCCGGTCCTCGGCAAGGCCATCGAAGCAGCCGGTTATCCCGAACCACGCATCAACCCGAAAGGTTACCAGACATTGCTCAGGACCATTGTTGGTCAACAGGTCAGCGTGGCTTCCGCGGCCTCTGTCTGGAACAAGCTGGAAGCAAAATTGGGCGCAGGCTGTCCGGCAGAAGCGCTGATCGCAACCGACTTTGATGAATTACGCGCTTGCGGCCTGTCGCGTCAGAAACAGGGCTATGCGCGCAGTCTGGCGGAGTTGATTTTGTCCGGCGGATTGGACCTCAACAACTTGCCGGATGACGATGAGGAGGCCATTGCGCGGCTCACCCAAGTCAAAGGCATTGGTCGCTGGTCGGCGGAAATCTATCTGCTCTTTGCATTGGGCCGTCCCGATATCTGGCCCGCTGGCGATCTCGCCATTCAGGCCGGAGTTGGCGACATATTGGGCCATGACACGCGGCCATCAGAACAGGACTTGCGAGAGATTGCGCTGCCCTGGTCGCCGCATCGCGGGTCGGTCGCCATTTTCATCTGGCATCATTACAACACAATGGTGATGTAGCTTTCGAACAGCCGGACGCTATTTCTTCAGCATGGGGTTCAGCGCCATCACTTCTTCCATGAAGGATCGCGGTTTTTTCCAGAATTTGGTTTTCGCATTGAACTGATAACCCAATATCGCAATCGCCTCGCTGGCAAAATGGACGCAATTGCGCTTGTTGAGGCTGTAGCTTTTCTGAGGCTTGTCGCGCCATTTTTTAACCAGCGCCATCAACTCACGATATTTGTTATCGCCAACGGTCACCGTGAAATGCGGATTGCTGTTGGTGATATATTTGGGCTTGGGCGTCTCTACCTTGCCCTTGACCGATCCCCATAAAATTCCGGGCGAGATATTGACCGCGGTGAAGCCAAAGCTGGTATCCACGGTCTCGCCGTTCTGCAGCTTGCCTTTCATCACAAAAAAGGCGTGCGGAAAATTTTTGCCAAAATCATGGGAGTAAAAGGTCACTGCCACTTGTGCCTGTGCAGGCATTGCGGTCATGAAGAACGGGATCAGAATGGCCAGAAGACGCAGCCGGAACCTTACAAAAAACTGTCTTGTCACTTACTGATCTTTCCCGTTCCTGGTCTGCTCATCCAGCCAGCGCGCCGCCTGTCCGGGGGAGCGCTTGTCGGCTTCACGATCGACCTTATAATTGGCCTCTCGCATATTTTCCACAGTGATCGCGCCGACCAGCGGCTTGATCGCGTTGATGAGCCTTTCATCACCGCTGCGGTCTTCAGAAACCAGTATCATCGCCTCATAGGACGGCACCGCACCTTTCGTGTCTTCGAGCACGACAAATCCATTGGCCGCTATGCGGCCGTCCGAAGAAAAGGCCGAGATCACATCCACTTCCCCGCTCGATAAAGCGGGATACATGAAGGTCGGATTAAACGAGCGCGATTCTTTAAACCGGATTGGATAGGCGGCCTTGACCATCTCCCATTCCGGGCGTTCGAGAAATTCAAGATCGGTGCCAAATGCAAAGTCGGAAGAAATGCGGGCAAGGTCATCAAGTGTCGTGAGCCGTCTGCTTGCCGCATCTTCAGGACGTACCGCAAAGGCATATGTATTTTCAAACCCCAGAGCACCCAGCATGGTCACGCCATGCTCAGACGCACTCCATTGCGCAATTTCATTCACCATGTCATCGGCAGGCACCGTATCTGACCGTTTCATCTGGTTGGTCCAGATCGTACCGGAATAATCGACATAAATATCGATATCTCCCGACGCCACCGCCTGAAACACCACGGCCGAACCGAGACCGTCCTGATAACGGACTTCATAGCCTGATTCCTCCAACCGCGAACCGATCAGCCGCGCCAATATGAACTGTTCGGAGAAACCTTTCGCGCCGATCACCACGACATCGTCACGCGCGGCCAGCATTGGTAACAACGCAATGGCCAGGCCAATACCGATAACCGCCCCGCTGCCCCACACCATAAGCTTCTGGCGATCCCGGATACCGCGCTCGATCAGGCCAAGCAGCGTATCGACGATAATCGCCAGTCCTGCAGAGGCGAAACAACCGGTAAGCACCAATGTCCAGTTTTGAGTCTGCAGGCCGGCAAAGATCAGATCACCGAGACTGGCCTGCCCCACGGTTGTGGACAATGTCGCGGCTCCGATAGTCCAGACGGCGGCAGTGCGGATACCGGCCATGATGGTCGGCGCTGCGAGCGGTGCTTCCACCAGACGCAGCTTTTGTGCCGCTGTCATACCGAGCCCGTCCGCCGCCTGTTTTGCGGCCGGTGCCACGCCAGTCAGTCCAGTGACCGCGTTGCGCAAAATTGGCAGCAGCGCATAAAGCGTAAGCGCAAGCAAGGCCGGCAAAAAGCCAAGCGCGGATATCTCTCCGCCGACTAAAGCCGACAGCCCCAGCAGAATGGGATAGAATAGCGCGAGCAAGGCCAATGCCGGAATCGTCTGGACCAGACTGGCAAAACCCAGAATGACCGCAGCCACTTTCGGCGCCCGCGCCGCCCATATGGCCAAGGGTAAACACAAGGCCATGGCAAGCAGCAAAGCGGAGAAACTGAGCTGCACATGGGCCGCCAGCAATTCCGGAACCCGTACAAAGGCCTGTTGCCATGCCTCCGTCATGTCTTTTTCGCTCCGTCCGTATTGCCCAGCGCGATGAGATGCGCCGCCTGCGCACGGGGAATGGCGACCAAGGCTTCGGCTTCATCGCCGACACTGCCCGACAACAGTTCCGCTGGCGTCGCATCTGCCTTGATCTGACCCGCCTCCATAACCAGTATCCGGTCGGCAAGATAAAGCGCCTCGGCCATGTCATGGGTGACGATTATCGTTGTCAGGCCCAGCTTCTCATGTAGCGCTTTATATTGACCAGCCAGGCTGTCCCGCGTGACCGGATCCAGCGCGCCAAAGGGTTCATCCATAAGCATCAAGCCCGGCCGCGTTGCCAGCGCCCGGGCCACGCCCACCCTTTGCTGTTGCCCGCCACTTAGCTGATGCGGCATCCGGCCAGCCATTTCCTGAGGGAGTTCGACTAATTCAAGCAATTCGGTGACACGTTCTGCTCTTCCATCCTTCTCACCTGCCAGCTCGAGCCCAATCGCGATATTGCGCGAAATCGTCATATGCGGGAAAAGACCAATATTCTGGAACACATAACCAATCCGGCGGCGCAAAATATGGGGATCAATTGCCTTCACATTGTCATCCGCGATCAAAACCTCACCCGCGGTGGGGTCGACCAGCCGGTTGATCATTTTCAACAAAGTGGACTTGCCCGATCCGGATAACCCGACCAGCGCAACAAAACTGCCCGCCGCGATCTCCAGCGAAATATCGTCCACGGCCGTAACCGTACCATAACTACGCCTGACATTTTTGAGGCTGATCGCCGGACCGGAGGCAGAAAAGGTTGAAATCATTATAGTCACTATTGGCCAGCTTTACTCAATATGTCCAATCGCTCTTGACCTGATCGCCAAAAACCGCTCGAACAAACATTAATGTCAATAAGACAAAGATGAGAGGGCGAGAACAAAAATGGCATATCAGAGCGGACAGAAATCAATCTTCATCACCGGCGGCGCGTCAGGACTGGGCCGCGAAGTCGCTCGCTATTTCGCGGGCAAGGGATGGTATATCGGTATTGCCGATATCAATGATGCCGGGATGACTGAAACCGCATCGCTGCTGCCCGAAGGGCAAAGTTCGATCCACAGGCTGGATGTAACAGATCGCGCCAACTGGAAATCTGCCGTCGCCGACTTCGGCGAAATTACCGCCGGAACGATGAATGTGCTGTTCAACAATGCCGGCATCGGAGAAGGCGGCCCGATTCAGGAGATGACCGACGAGGATATCGACCTGATGGTCGCGATCAATTTTACCGGTTGCATCAGCGGCACACGAGCCTGTTTTGAAATGCTTAAGAACACGCCCGACAGCTGTGTGCTCTATACGGCTTCGGCTGCCGGTATCTACGGTGTGGCCGACCTCAGTGTCTATAGTGCAACCAAATTTGCCGTACGCGGCCTTGCGGAATCGCACGATCTGGAATTTAACAAATATGGCATCAAGTCCCGTTCGTTGATGCCCGGCTTTGTTGACACCAATATCATCTCGGATGTGGTGGAAGGCACCAATCAGACGGGCAAGGAGCGGCTGGAAGAAAGCGGTGTGCTTGTCAGTCCGGTATCAATTATCGGCCCGGCAGCTTGGGAAGCCGTCCATGGCAAAAAGGTCCATACGCCGGTCAATAAAATGGCCAAGCAGCTGGCCTTCGCTGCACGCTGGATGCCAGGCCGGCTGCGCAAACAATCCGTCGAGCTCGCCGATCTGGGCAATGTTCTCGCTGGGGTAGACGATAAAAGCTAGAGAATATCCTCAATGGTTTTCGCCAGATCAATATCGCGCTGAGACAATCCGCCATTTTCACCTGCATCATGGGTGGTCAGCGTAATGTCGACGTTATTATAGACATTGAACCATTCGGGATGGTGATCCGCTTTCTCGGCATGGATCGCCACGCGCGTCATAAAGGCATAAGCTTCGGTGAAATCGGCAAATTTGAACTTCCGGCTGATCGCATCACGTTTGCTGTCATATTCCCAGTCAGGCAGCGCCGCCAGAGCGGCCTGCCGTTCAGCATCATTTAGTTGGGCCACCATATTTCGATACTCCTTGCTTGGCTTTACCGCCATTTCGTGGCTTAAGTCTTCCCCATGAACCGAGGGGCGTCAACCAAAATGCGGATAGACGGCGGCGATAATCTGCGCGCCGAAGCTCTTTCGTGCGTGCGCGGTGACAAATTGCTGTTTCGCGATCTGAATTTTACGCTGGAACCGGGACAAGCCGGGCTGGTGACCGGACCCAATGGCGTCGGTAAATCGAGCCTGCTGCGACTTATTGCCGGATTGCTGGAGCCATTTTCGGGCATGATCCATGTTCCGGCATCGGTTGCCATATGTGATGACCGGATGGCGCTGGATGAAAATCTGCCGCTGCAGGATGCGCTCCGGTTTTGGGCCAGGCTGGATGGTAGAGCAGAGGATGATTGTACGGCCGTGATGAAAAAAGCTGGCATGGGCCATCTCGCCGAGGTGCCGATCCGCTACTTCTCGACCGGCCAGCGCCAACGCGCACGGCTTGCCCGGACATTTCTGACCGCTGCGAACCTGTGGTTGCTGGACGAACCGGCCAATGGTCTTGATACCGCATCGGTGGAACTGCTTGGAAAAAGCCTGCAAGCCCATCTGGAGCGCGGCGGCATTATCCTTGCGGCAAGTCATATCGCGCTGCCGATTTCCTTTGACCTCCAACTTGAACTAGCAGCGCTGGAAGAGATGGAGACGCCGCTATGATCGGCGCGCTCAGAACGATGATCTGGCGTGATGTCCGGCAAAGCTATGCCAGCGGCGGGACCTGGCTGCCGGTGATTTTCTATCTCTCGGCGGCGACCCTGTTTCCCTTTGCTGTGGGGCCGGACCGCGACCTGCTGCTGCAGACCGGTGGCGGCATATTGTGGATCGCGGCATTGCTTGCGACCCTCCTGCCGCTCGACAGGCTGGTGCAGCCGGATCTGGACAATGGCTTCCATGACCAATTGCTCGTGCGCGGCATTACCGACGAGTTCATCGCCTTTGCCCGGCTGATCTCCCATTGGCTGGCTTTTGGGCCGCCATTGCTGTTCGCAGCCTTGCTCGCCAGTGGTCTAATGGGCTTGGAAGGCCCGCCGCTGATCACCCTGCTCGCCAGCTTGGCGATTGCCACTCCTGCTCTCGCGGGCCTCGCAGTAATGATCGCAGCCCTGACGGCGGGCCTGAAAGGTGCCGGTGCTTTGGGTGGATTGCTGCTGGTGCCGCTGGCCATTCCGTTGCTGATCTTTGGAGCCGGTAGCCTGGCCGATCAAAGCGGTAGCGCTTTGTTATTCCTGAGCGCCGTATCACTGCTGCTGGTCGCGATTACGCCTTTTGCTGCAGGTGCTGCGTTAAAAGCAATGCGCGAATAAGCCTAGATACCGCCGTCGGTTACCTCATAACCAGCCTCTTCCAGTCCGGATTTCAGCGCTGCCGTACAGGTCGCCAGCTCCTCTGCATCAGTGGAGCGGACCACGAAATTCGCGCCCACCGTACCATTGCGGAAAAACGGATAACTGCCGATCTGGCAGCCTTCATGCGCATTTTCGGCGGCGGTCAGAACATCGGCAATTTCGCTTTCCGGCGCCCACGCCCCTAGTGTTGCGGACAGCAGCGGCGCGCCGCCTTCCAATGTACCGGTCAAAGCATCCAGCATACCGGCTGTAATATGCGGGACACCAGCCATCAGATACAGATTGTCGATCTTTATTCCGGGCGCACCGGACATGCGATTTTCGATCAGTTCTGCGCCATCGGGCACGCGCGCCATGCGCAAGCGGCCTTCATTAATCCCGCCTTTGTCAGCATAATAGCGTTCCAATATCGCCCGTGCGGTCGGATGGATAATCACATCGACCCCCAACGCCTTGGAGATGGCGTCCACCGTGATATCATCATGGGTCGGACCAATGCCGCCAGTGGTGAACAGATAATCGTTGCGCGCCCGCAAGATGTTCACCGCTTCGGCAATGGCGTCCATATCGTCGGCAATCACCCGCACTTCGCCCAGCCTGATGCCCTGCACGTTCAGCCACTTGGCGATTTGCGCGATATTCTTGTCCTGCGTACGGCCAGAGAGAATCTCGTCACCAATGACGATCAGGGCGGCTGTGTAAATGCGGGCTGTGTTCATGGCCTTTGGATATAGAGCAGTTCGGCAAATCATCAACGGCCATTTGCAATTTGGTAAGGTCCGGCACCTAAACTGAGATGGGGTGCATCAGATCCTCTCCAACGGGAGAATATTATGACCATTCAATTGGGACAATTTGGTTTTGAAGCGGCGTTGCATGATGATGACGCAACCCTCTCCATTTCCCAGGACGGCCCACGCCTGATCATAGACGAAAATGCCGCACCGCCGGGCATGGTCTCGCTCATGGCCGGCTTGGCTTTTGCACTGGCGTTCATCGCTTTCGGGTTGTTTGTTGTCACTTGGAACATGGATGCTGCGAGCGAGCCCCTGCGCTATCCTGTTGCCGGTCTTTTTGCGCTGGTTGGTCTCGGTCTGTTATGGCTGATGCTCAGCCGCAAAAACAGTATCAGGCGGGTGATCGCGGACAGCGACACGCAGACGATCGAATATGGTCGGATCGTTGCTGGCAAAAATGCTGACTGGAATTATCGCCAAAAAGGTGTTTTTGATTACCGTCGGGCCGAAAGATTTGATACCGGTTATGTGGATCACACCGCACCGGGCGCTGAACGCACTTTGACCGGCCTGTATGTCAAAGCGCCAGACGGACCGCGCCGCGGCTTACTGGTGATGGGTGCGCTCTATGAAATCGAAATCGTGATCGATTATATCTACCGGCATATGAGTGATTCTGCCCAGGCCGGGAATGATTTCGATGACCAGGGTAACAGCCTGCCACGCAGTTTTGTTCCGCAAAACCGGAATGATCGCTGATCCCCATCCCAAATTTCTGCCAAAATTCTCATGGTCAAACCTGCCAATTATCCATATATGTGACCTATGACTGACTATCTGACTGTAGAAGATACCACCCCGCAAAGCCGCACCGGCGCAATCAAGCTGCACGGTCCGGAAGGCTTTGAGGGCATGCGCAAGGCCGGCCGGCTGGCCGCTGAAATTCTCGATGGGCTGGTGCCGCACGTTGTGCCGGGCGTGACCACTGGCGCGCTTGACGACATGGTCCGTCAACATGCTTTCCGCGAAGGTGCCGTGCCTGCGACCCTCGGCTATCGCGGTTTTACCCATAGCTGCTGCACTTCGATCAACCATGTCGTGTGTCACGGGATTCCGGGCGACAAGAAACTCAAGGAAGGCGATATCGTCAATATTGACGTGACTGTTATCGTCGATGGCTGGCACGGTGACACCAGCCGCATGTTCCTGATTGGCAAGACACCTGTGAAAGCTTCCAGACTGGTCCAGACGACATATGAATGTCTGATACTGGGCATTGAACAAGCCAAGCCGGGCAATCGCATGGGCGATGTGGCGCACGCAATCCAGACCCATGCCGAAGGTAATCGATATAGTGTAGTGCGCGATTTTTGCGGCCATGGTCTGGGTCAAATGTTCCATGATGCCCCGGAAGTTGTCCATGCCGGGCGGCCCGGTACGGGGCCGGAACTGCGTCCCGGCATGTTCTTCACCATTGAGCCGATGATCAATATCGGCAAATATGCCGTGAAGATGCTGGAGGACGGCTGGACAGCCGTCACCCGCGACCGCTCCCTGTCGGCCCAGTTCGAACATAGCATTGGCATAACAGAAACCGGCTGCGAGATTTTCACCAAAAGCCCCGCCGGTCTGGATTGCCCGCCTTACGCATAAACAAGCATCAGCCTTGACCGCAGCGTTGAAATTTAGCTAGTCAGTTAAATCAGGTTTTGCCCATGAAGGTAAAACCGGCTCGGGAGAAATATGATGCGCCGTCTGGGACTCTTTTTTGCAACCTGTTTGCTGGCCGCCTGCCAAAGCCAGACGAGCGATGATGCTAGCGTATCAGCTGACGGCGCAGAATGGAGCAATATCGGCTTTAGCGCCAAAGAACAGCGGCACAGTCCTCTTGACCAGATTAATGACAGCAATGTCGGCGAGCTTGGCATCGCCTGGTTCAAGGATTTACCTGATGCACGCGGTCAGGAAGCGACCCCCGTGGTTGTCGATGGCAAAATATATATCTCCACAGCCTGGTCCAAAGTCTTTGCCTATGATGCAAAAACCGGCGAGGAACTCTGGTCCTATGATCCCGAGGTGCCTGGCGAAAAGGCCGTGGATGCCTGCTGCGATGTCGTCAATCGCGGCGTAGCCATTTCTCGTGGCAAACTGTTCTTCGGCACGATTGATGGCCGCCTGATTGCGCTGGATGCCAATACCGGCGCGAGGTTGTGGGAAAAGCAAACCACCGACAATAGCAAACCCTACACAATTACCGGCGCGCCGCGTGTGGTAAAAAATATGGTGATCATCGGCAATGGTGGCGCCGAATTTGGCGTGCGCGGTTATCTGACCGCTTATAATGTATCGGACGGTTCCCAGAAATGGCGGTTTTACACGGTTCCCAACCCTGAAGGTGAAGCGGATGGGGCGGCGAGCGACGAGATTTTCGCCAAAGCCGCCAACAAGACCTGGGGTGACGGAGAATGGAAAGAATCCGGCGGCGGCGGAACGGTTTGGGACAGCATCGTCTATGATGAAGAACTCGACCAGCTTTATTTCGGTGTTGGCAATGGCAATCCGTGGAATCACGGGCTGCGTTCCGGCGGAGAGGGCGATAACCTGTTCCTGTCATCCATTGTTGCGGTAAACCCCGATACCGGCAAATATCTCTGGCATTATCAGGAAACGCCCGCCGAGACCTGGGACTATACCGCTACGCAGCATATCATTATCGCCGAGATTGACTGGCCCAAAGAAACCGAAGATGGCGAAGCCACGGCCTTGACGGAAAAGCGCAAGGTGCTGTTCCACGCCCCCAAAAACGGCTTTTTCTTTGTCATCGACCGGACCAATGGCCGGTTGATGAGCGCAGAACCGTTTGTCGACAATATCAACTGGGCCGAAGGCTATGATCTGGAAACCGGCCGGCCAATAGAAAGGCCGGAAGCACGTTTCTATAAAACCGGCGAGCCGTTTGTTTCCATCCCAGGCGCTCTCGGCGCGCATAACTGGCACCCGATGAGCTACAATCCGAAAAGCGGACTGGTCTATATCCCGGCCCAGCAAATCCCGCAGGGGTACGAAGTACCAACCTCTGATCTTGACAAAAAGCGTGAACGACTCGGCTTTAACGTTGGCATCGGCTGGGCAATTGGCCAGCTGCCCGATGACAAGGATGTCTATAAGGCGGCTATTGCTGCCACGACCGGCAAGCTGGTTGCCTTTGACCCTAAAGCGGGAAAAGTTGCCTGGTCGGTTGATTATCCCGCTGCCTGGAATGGCGGCACCATGACAACCGCTGGCAATCTGGTATTTCAAGGCACTAGCGTTGGCCTGTTCAAGGCCTTTGCGGCGGATAGCGGTGAAGAGCTTTTGAGCATGGACATGCAGTCCGGCATTGTCGCTGCGCCTTCAACCTACATGATAGATGGCGAACAATATGTCGCGTTCCTGACCAGCAAGGGCGGCGCATTCCCATTGGTCGCCGGGGTCGCGGGCGGCGCATCGCGCATGGTGCCAAATATCCCGCGGCTGGTTGTGATGAAACTCGGCGGTAAGACCGCTCTGCCTGCATTGCCGGAAAAAGGTGAAGTCGTTTGGGATCCACCGGAGCCAACCGGAACACCGAAACAGGTTGCCGAGGGCAAAGCGCTATACGGCCGCTTCTGTCTGGTCTGTCATGGCGACAGCGCGGTCGGCAATGGCTTTACTCCAGACCTGCGCATTTCCGGAACCTTAGCCAGTGACGAGGCATGGGCTTCTATTATCGCTGGCGGCGCATTGAAGCAGCATGGCATGGTCAGCTTCTCATCGCAGTTAAAGCCTGATCAGGTCGAGGCGCTGCGCCATTATGTGATTGATCGATCCAACTGGACCAAGGCCAATGTCGCCGATGTCAGTGCGCCAATTGCTCGATAGATAATGCGGCTCAGGGCTGCCTAATATTTAGGCAGGGCATGGCAAAAATGCCCGTTTTTTGGGCGGCATTGAAACTGTCACGGTTTAGCTTTAGCAGTTTACCGGCGATTCTTTTCACGATTCCAAACTGGCATGGTAATTGAATTGTAGCGGGCAAGTGCGCCCGATTTTGGTGCTGCATAAGCATGCCAGAACTTGAGTAAACGGGACAGGAACGAATAAAATGAAAAAGATCGAAGCGATCATCAAGCCTTTCAAACTCGACGAAGTCAAAGAGGCTCTTCATGAGGTGGGGGTATCCGGCATCACTGTCACCGAAGCAAAAGGTTTTGGCCGCCAGAAGGGCCATACCGAGCTGTATCGCGGTGCGGAATATGTCGTGGACTTCCTGCCCAAGGTGAAGCTCGAGGTCGTCGTTGATGATAATCTCGCTGAACGAGTCGTTGAAGCCATTTCCACCGCCGCCCAAACCGGCCGCATTGGCGACGGTAAAATCTTCGTCATTCCAGTCGAATCAGCGCTGCGTATCCGCACCGGCGAACGCGACAGCGATGCAATTTAGGGCAGCGCGATAAAGAGCGAAGCGACGCAATTTAACTTTCAATAAATTCAAAACAAACCAAGGGACGAAATAATGGGCAATACTACTGCAGACATCATGAAAATGATCAAGGAGCATGAGATCGAGTGGGTCGACGTGCGTTTCACTGATCCACGCGGCAAGTGGCAACATCTGTCCATGTGCGCCGAAGTTGTAGACGAAGATGTTCTGGAAGAAGGCTTCATGTTTGATGGATCATCCATCGAAGGCTGGAAAGCGATTAACGAGTCCGACATGATCCTGCGCCCTGATCTTGATGCAGTATATATGGATCCGTTTTCAGCCACACCAATGATGGTATTGGTCTGTAATATTGTCGAGCCCGGTGATGGTTCGCTTTATGGCCGCGACCCACGCTCCACCGCGGTGCGCGCCGAAGCCTATCTGAAGTCCACCGGCATCGGTGACACTGTCTATGTCGGACCAGAACCTGAATTTTTCATGTTCGATGATGTGAAATTTGAAGATGGCTATGACCGCAGCGGCTATAAAATTGACGATGTCGAGCTGCCGACCAACACCGGCCGTGACTATGACATTGGCAATATGGGCCATCGCCCACGCGCCAAGGGCGGCTATTTCCCGGTTGCTCCCGTCGACAGCGCCATGGACATCCGCGGCGAGATGGTTGCCACAATGATGGAAATGGGTCTGCCCATGGACAAGCATCACCACGAAGTGGCCGCTGCGCAGCATGAGCTGGGTATTACTTTTGGCACACTGGTCGAAACCGCTGACCGGACGCAAGTCTATAAATATGTCGTGCAGCAGGTTGCTCACGCCTATGGCAAAACCGCTACCTTCATGCCCAAGCCGATCAAGGATGATAACGGTTCCGGCATGCACACCCACATGTCGATCTGGAAAGAAGGCAAGCCGCTTTTCGCCGGCAATGAATATGCTGGCCTGTCCGAAACCTGCCTCCACTATATTGGCGGCGTGATCAAACATGCCAAGGCATGTAACGCTTTCACCAATGCCACGACCAACAGCTACAAGCGTCTGGTTCCAGGCTTTGAGGCACCGGTGCTGCTGGCTTATTCCAGCCGCAACCGTTCTGCCTCTTGCCGTATCCCTTATGGCGCAGGCGACAAGGCCAAACGCGTTGAATTCCGTTTCCCGGATGCGCTGGCTAATCCATATCTTTCGGCTGCCGCTTTGCTGATGGCTGGTCTCGATGGTATCGAAAATAAAATCCACCCTGGCGACGCGATGGACAAGAACCTCTATGACTTGCCACCAGCAGAACTGGCTGAAGTGCCAACCGTTTGTGGCTCGCTACGCGAAGCGCTGGAAGCATTGGAGGCGGATCACGAATTCCTGCTCAAAGGCGACGTGTTCACCAAGGATCAGATCGACGCTTATGCCGAATTGAAATGGGAAGAAGTCAGCCGTCTGGAAACCACGCCAGCGCCTGTCGAATTTGACATGTACTATTCCAGCTGATCCAGTCGATCAGATTGGATTAAAAAAGCCCGGGGCAAGAAATTGCTCGGGGCTTTTTTGATTCTATCGTTTAGGTAGACGGCAGTTTTTGCAAACTATCGAATCGATCACTGCTCAGGAATCGGATGCAGCATCGTCAGGAATTTGAGCTCCGTCCCGGCCCGGCGATGTTCGGACAAAGCCTGATAGTCGGGATCATTATACCAGGCTGTCGCAGCCGCCGCGCTCGGGAATTTGAATAGAACCACGCGCCCTTTGGGCGGTGCGCTGCCTTCAAAGGTAGTGCTGTCGTCATCAAAGGTAATGAACGTCCCGCCATGTTTTTTCAGAATCGGGAAAAAGCCTTTTTCATAGACGCGATATTTGGCCGCATCATGGACGGTGAAATTGGCCATGACGTGAACCGGTGCTGTGTCATTGTCGCTCATGATGCATCCTCCGTTTTGGGTAGTCCGACCGCGTCGCGGATTTCGTCATTGTCCGCGCCCAGTGTCGGCGGATCGGCATAGATATTGGCGGGGCTGGCAGAATAGTGGACGGGATGCTTGATCGAGCGATATTTGCCGATCTTCTCGCCTTCACGCTCGGTCCAGAAACCGACTTGCTGGAGATGCGGATCTTCAAGCACATCAGCCATCTGGTTATAGCGCATTGCGGGAATATTATGCTCGTCGAGCAGCTCCAGCCATTCGTCCGTTGTCTTGGTCGAGGCAATCTCTTCAATGAGTGCATAGAGCGCAGTAATATTCTTGGTGCGTTCGGAATAGGTAGCGAAGCGCGGTTCTTCAAACACGCCAGGCTTGCCGCCCAGCTCAAAGAAGGTTTCCCATTGCCCGTCGCTATAAGGAACGAGGCCGATATAACCGTCCTTGGTCGGATAAGGCTTGCGATTGGGATTAATCGAACGCGTGTAGGCGAGGCGGCCATTGCCGGGAATGAAGGTTTCACCCCATAGATTCTCGACCATATTGAACCAGGTAAAGGCTTCGAACATCGGTACCTGGACAAACTGGCCCTCGCCGGTTTTTTCCTTGTGATACATGGCCGCCAGCGTCGCGTTGACCGCGAACAGCCCGATGGTTTTGTCTGCGACCAGCGACGGCATATAAAGGGGCCGCCCGCTGTCACCGCGCTTTTCAAACAGCGACGCAAAGCCGGAGGAACATTGGATCAAGTCATCATAAGCCTGCCGGTGGGAATATTCACCGCCTTGGCCAAAGCCCGCGCAATGAACATAAACAATGCCCGGGTTGATTGCCTTGACCGACTCATAATCCAGGCCCAGCCGCTCCATTCCGGCGAGCCGAACATTATGGAAAAACACATCAGCATGTTTAAGCAGCTCGACAATCACCGCCTTGTCGGCTTCTTCCTTGGCATTGAGCGTGATAGATTTCTTGTTGCGGTTGAGCGAGGTGAAAATCGGGCCGAGATCACCGGTCGGACTATCGCCGGCATGGCGCATCATGTCCCCGGGAAACTTGCCGCTGTCATTTTCAACCTTGATGACCTCTGCGCCCATGTCGGCAAAATTGAGAGTCGCAAACGGGCCAAGAACAACCGTAGACATGTCCAGTATTTTCAGGCCCTTTAGCGGCCCGGTTGGTTCGACATCCCATTTCAGTTCCGGCCATCCGCTCATCAATTTATCCTCAAATTATTAGGTGCATGAATATGCGTGTCTGTTATCAGTTTTAATCGATCGATGAACTGTTTATTTTGAGGGACTTTCACGCATGACAATTTCGGACCGCCAAGCACCTGTTCTTATTGGTGTGGGGGAAGCCAGCGGGCAATCGCTGAAGCAGGCATTGGGGCTGGAATGGCCCTCGCCGGTTGACCTGGCTTCGGCTGCAGCAAAAGCCGCACTGACCGACAGCGGCGCGGCAGACAAGCTCGGCGCATCGATTGATTGTCTCCTCGCCACCCGCCTGTTCTATGACAGCGGCGTTGGGCATGATTATGGGTCTCCGAACAATTTCCCCGATGCGATTGCGCAGGCGGCTGGCCTTGATCCGGCGCAGCTGATTTACGGCGATGTCGGCGGTCAAAGTCCGCAAAAACATCTGAACGAGCTCGCGGTCCAACTGCACGAAGGGAAAATCAAGGCAGCTCTTCTGTGCGGTTCGGAATCCATCGGCACGGTGAAGCGCGCCAAGAAGGCCGGCCATGAGATGGATTGGAACCAGCCTTCGGATCGGGACTTTGTCGACAAGCGCACGGAATTTCCGGTGCTCACCATGTATGAGTTCCGCCACGGGATTATCTCCATGCCGATGGCCTATGGCCTGCTGGAGAACGCGCGTCGCAGCCGCCTCAATATGGACCGGGCAAGCTATGCAGCGGAAATGGCAGAACTATGGTCTGCTTTCTCCTCGGTCGCCGCCACCCGCGAGCATGCGCAATTTGCGAAAGACTGGAGTGCGGAACTATTGCTGCAGGATGATGGCGGCAATTATCAGCTTAATGATCCTTATCGCCGCTGGATGGTGGCGCAGGATGCAGTGGCTCTGGGTGCAGCGGTAATCGTCACGACTGCGGGTCATGCGGAAGATCTCGGCATTGCCGAAGACAAGATGATCTACCTGCACAGCGGCGCGGATGCGAGCGTCCCGATCATCAGCCAGCAAATGGACCTGTCGCGATCCCCTGCCGTCGAATGGGCGGTGAGTAAGGCGCTCGACCTTGCCGAGCGGCAGGCGAGCGATATCGGTCCGATTGATATTTACAGCTGTTTCCCGGTCGCGGTGTCGCTGGTGATGGAGGCGCTGAACCAACCCGATCGGGCTTTGGCGAGCTACACGCTGACCGGCGGGCTGAGCTTCTTTGGCGGACCCGGCAATAGTTACAGCACCCATGCCATTGTCGCTTTGGTGCAGGCACTGCGCCAGGATGGTAGCAAGCCCGGCATGATCTCAGCCAACGGCGGCGCGATCAACAAGGAATCGGTTGGCATTTACGCGGCACAGCCACTGGCAGGCGGATGGTCACCAGACCGGATCGCGACGCCCAATGCCCTGCCACCCGATGAAGGGACAAAGCCCGATCATTTCGCGTCAGGTGATGGCGTGATCAAAAGCTATGCGCTACCCTATGTAAAAGGTGTCGCCGGAGCCGCGACCTTGTGGTTACAGGACGCAAATGGCGTGCCCTGCATCGGCCTGCTGGACAACCCGCCGGAAGACAGGGATCTGATTGGCGAGAAGGTTACGATTACCTCCGATGGCAAGCGCAATCATGCGGTGCTGGGATAAGCCAGACCAGCGTTGTGCCCCATACCGGATATTTGGCTTAGGAAAAAATGGCGGAGCCGGAGGGATTCGAACCCTCGATAGGTTGCCCTATACACGCTTTCCAAGCGTGCGCGATCGACCACTCTGCCACGGCTCCGCAATGCTGGTCAGAATCATCAGACGGTCGAAATTCTGACAGCGCCGCTTCCCCTAGTGTGCGAATCGCTCTTTCGCAAGTCATTGCTTGGGGTTAGGGTGGGATCATGAAAAAATATCCATTCGTCACATCGCTTGTCGCCCTGATGGCGGCTTCTTCCCTTTCAGCGCAAGAGCCTGAAAAAAAAGAATATCCCAGCCCCAATGCGATAGTCGATGCGGCGCCAGCGAGCGACTGGCAGGCTATAGCGGCCAGCGATCTGCTGGTCATGGATCTGGCACCCGATGCCAAGGGTGAAGCGCGCCGCGTGATCATCCAGCTGATGCCGCCGCCTTTCTCGCAAGGCTGGATTGGCAATATCCGCAAACTCGCCGCAGCGAAATTCTGGGACGGCACCAGCATCAACCGGGTGCAGGACAATTATGTCGTACAATGGGGCGATGCAGGGTACGACAATCCGGAATCGGGCGAGACGGAGCAGAAGGCTTTGCCGGAAGGTTTGGTTGAGGTGCCGGAGAGTGAGTACTCAAAAACTGTTCGATACATAACCATCAACGGAAAGACAGGTTCTCGCGAACCCCTCATAAGGACCTTTTCCAACCAAGATGCTTATACACCAGAAACCGGATATTTTAGTGGCTGGCGGATTGCTATGAACAATCAAGTAGTCGGTAAGGAAGCAAATCGAATAAAGTTTAACCAAACCGACATGGATACTGCCTGGCCCGTCCACTGCTACGGGGCCGTCGGCGTTGGCCGTAACCTCTCGCCCAATACCGGCACAGGCGCCGAACTCTACACCGTTATCGGCCATGCGCCGCGCCATCTGGATCGCAATATTGCAGTGGTCGGGCGGATTGTCGAAGGCATTGAGCATCTCTCCAGTCTGCCACGCGGCAAGGGGCAGCTGGGCTTTTATACCGATCCCAAGAAACGCGTGCCAATCCGGTCGATCAGGCTGGGCACCGCCCTGCCCGATGCCGAGCAGCCCCGGTTCGAATATCTCGACACCGCCAGCAAAGCCTTTGCCCAATATGCCGATGCCCGCGCCAATCGCCGCGATCCGTTTTTTATCAAGCCAGCTGGCGGAGCGGATATCTGCAATATTCCGGTGCCGGTACGGCGGGTGAAGGCGGATTAAACCGCGCCAGCAAAGAAGTGTGAATTTTGCCTTTCCTACTGCCGGCGAAAACGATAATTTCCGGCCATGTCAAATTCTGCATCCCTCCCTTCGCGCTGCTTACTACCAGCAGATAATGATCGGGGTGTGATTTGTGTGAACTTTGGTCCGCCAGACAGGTTCGGTCGTGCCTATGCGCAGCCTGCCATCGGCATCCGCGATGCCAAGGGAGCAATCTGCCATGCGGGCGAGAAAACCACCCTGTGAATTGTGTGAACTTTGAAAAAGGAACCTCTTGAAATGCCCCCTTTTCGCAACACAAAATCCATGCTTCTTCTTTTCGCCGCCCTGATGACCGGAGCGGCGCAGATGGCCGCTCCTGCCCGTGCGCAGGAAGAGGCGGCCCAGCCTGAGCCCACACCGGAGAAAATTCTCAACGCCGCGCCCGCTGATCACTGGCTGCCCATTCCGGTCAGTGACCTGATGATCTTCACCCTGCCCGACGATGCCGAGGGCAATAGCCGGCAGGCGGTGATCCAGCTGATCCCCGCCGAAATGTCCGGTGCACATGTCCGCAATGTTCGCAAATTTGCTGCCCAGCGCTGGTGGGACGGGACAAAAATCTATCGGGTCGCCAAGGATTTCGTGACTCAATTTGGCGGCAATCCTGACAATAAACAGGTTCCCAAGAATCTGGAAACCGTGCCGGAGAGCGACTATTTCAACGCGGCGCTGGGGGCCAAGCGCAATACCGATATGGCTGCGCTCGATGCTGCTGTCACCTATAGCAATCAATATCAGGGCACGGAGATCCGGCCGCTGATGAAGATGATTTATGAAAGCTATGGCAGCAAAGTCGGCTTTGGCGCAGGCTGGCCGATTGGTACCAAGAATGGCAAGGCCTTTCCGTTGACCTGCCGCGGCGCCTTGTCGCCCGCGCACTATGATCCGCCGGATGCCGGGACCGGTGCGGAAATATCCATCGTCACTGGTGAAGCGGCCCGCAGTCTCGACATGACTTTTGGCATGGTCGGGCGGGTGATCGACGGGCTGGAACATGTCACCAACCTGCCGCTCGGCACCGCGGCGGGCGGGTTCTATGCCGACAAATCCGAGCATATAAAGATCACATCAATTCAGCTGGCCAGCGAGTTGCCGGTATCCGAACAGCCGCGCTATGAATATCTTGCCAGCTATAGCCCGTCCCTGCTGCAATATATTGAAGCTCATGGCGGCTATGGCAATATTTGCACAGTTCCGGTGCCAATTCGACGTATGAAGCCGCTTTAACCCAGTAAACGCTCCACCGGATAGCCCGACCATTTCTTGATCGCACGAATCGCAAAAGCGCTATGCATTGCAGCAACGCCGGGCAAGCGCGCCAGACAATTACGATGAATATCATCATAGTCGGCAACGTCCCGCGCAGCGACCCGCAGACGGTAATCGGCTTCGCCAGACATAAGATGGCATTCCAATATTTCGTCAATCTGGTGAACTGCACTTTCAAAGGCCGAAAAAGATATTTCGGTTTGTGCCGTCAGACGAATCTCTATGAATACATCCAGTTGCAATCCGATTTTGCGGTTATCCAACTCCGCAACATAGCGTTTAATCGCCCCATCTTTTTCCAACGCCTTGATCCGGCGATGACAGGCAGATGGCGACAGACCGACTTTTTCAGACAAGCTGGTCAGCGGAACCTGACTATCCTGCTGCATATGTTCCAACAATGCGATATCGAGTCGATCCATTGAATTTTTTCCGATGATCTTGTGATTTTTCGGAAATATATTTCATCATATTGGGTTTTGAAACAACTATTTCGAAATTATTCTTACCCAGTTTGCGCTATTATCGGCTGAACATATTTAGGAGACTCGATCATGCGCGTTGGAACACCCAAAGAAGTCAAAAATCATGAATATCGGGTCGGCCTGACCCCGGAATCGGTGCGGGAATTATCCGCCCATGGTCATGATGTGCTGGTTGAGACCGGCGCCGGCCTCGGCATTGGCGCGGACGATGCCGAATATGAAGCTGCTGGCGCCACAATCGCCGCCAAGGCATCCGATATTTTTGAGCAATGCGATATGGTGGTGAAGGTTAAGGAACCGCAGGCTGCTGAACGGGCGATGCTGCGGGAAGGGCAGATTTTGTTCACCTATCTCCACCTTGCTCCCGATCCGGAACAAACCGCCGACCTTGTTAAGTCAAAGGCGACATGCATCGCCTATGAAACCGTCACCGGTTCGGGCGGTCTGCCCTTGCTCAAACCAATGAGCCAGGTCGCCGGGCGCATGTCGATCCAGGCGGGCGCGACGGCTTTGGAAAAAGCCCATGGCGGTCGCGGCATATTGCTCGGCGGCGTGCCGGGTGTTTCGCCGGGCAAGGTTACCGTCATTGGCGGCGGCGTGGTTGGCTTTAATGCGGCGCAGATGGCCGCTGGTCTGGGCGCGGACGTAACGATCCTCGACCGCAATCCCGAAGTGCTGGAAACCTTGGGTAATTATTTTGAAGCGCGTGCCAAAACGCGCTTTTCCAACAAAGCCAATCTGGCCGAATGTGTCGCCGAGGCGGATTTGGTTATCGGAGCGGTGCTGATCCCCGGAGCCGAAGCGCCCAAGCTGGTGACCCGCGACATGCTATCGACCATGCGGCCCGGTTCGGTACTCGCGGACGTCGCGATTGATCAGGGCGGCTGTTTTGAAACGTCCAAAGCGACAACCCATCAGGACCCGACCTATGTGGTCGATGATGTCGTGCATTATTGTGTGGCCAATATGCCGGGCGCGGTATCGCGGACATCTACCTATGCGCTGAACAACGTCACCCTGCCCCACGCCCTCGCCATTGCGAACAAGGGCTGGGAAGCGGCCTTGCGCGATGATATCCATCTGGCCGAGGGGTTGAACGTATGGAACGGCCATGTCACCTATCGCGCCGTGGCTGAAGATTTGGGCTATGATTATATGCCTGTGTCAGAGATAGTGGGGCATAAACCCGAATAGAAGGATATTTCCATATGGCAGCAGCAGATCAGAAACCACTCGGTTCCGGCTTTCCAGCGAAGAGCGAACCGCATGAGGTGCTGGCTGACATTGACCTGACCGGCAAGATCGCGATTGTCACCGGCGGCTATTCCGGCATTGGTCTGGAAACCACAAGGGCGCTGGCCGCCAAGGGTGCGAAAGTGATCGTGCCTGTGCGTGATGAGGCCAAGGCGGCAGACAATCTGTCGGGTGTGGAAGGTGATGTTTCTTCTGCGACCATGGACCTGTCGGACATTGCTTCGGTGCGGAAATTTGCCGATGCCATGTGTGGTAGCCTGAGTCAGTTGGACCTGTTGATCAACAATGCCGACATCATGGCTTGTCCCTTGGAGCGTGTGGGACCCGGTTGGGAAAGCCAGTTTGGCATCAATCATATGGGTCATTTTGCCCTGACTAAAGGCTTGATGCCCCTGCTAGAAAAAGCCGATGCGCCGCGCGTTGTCGCGTTGTCGTCCATCGCGCATAAACGCAATGGCATTTTGTGGGAAGATATCCCGTTTGAAAATAGCGAATATAATAAATGGGTATCTTATGCGCAGTCCAAGAGCGCCAATGCCCTGTTCGCCAATGCACTCAGCCGGCGGATGGCAGGTTTTGGCGGGAGAGCCTTTTCGGTCCATCCGGGCGGCATTTTTACACCGCTGCAACGCCATTTGCCGGTGGAGGAGCAGATTGAATTGGGTTGGCTGGATAAAGATGGCGAACCATCGGAACTGGCGAAGGCGGGTTTCAAGACACCGGCGCAAGGCTGCACGACCAGCCTGTGGGCTGCAACATCACCGCTGCTGAATGACAAGCACGGGCTTTACTGTGAGGATTGCGATGTCGCCCAGTTGATGGACGAAAATTCGCCCCCCTTTGCCTGTGTTGCGCCGCATGCCTGTGACGATGATGCAGCCGAACGGTTGTGGCAATTGAGCGAAGCATTACTCGCAGACGCCTGATGAAAGACAATCCGAACGACAGCGAATATACCGGTCTTCTGATCCGTGATGGCTCAGGCTTTGTTCTGCAATCCGATGATGGTCGGCGCTATCGCCTGGAATTGCTCCGCACGCCAATTGATGAAGTGGAAAAGCAGGTCATCATCACCGGGCTGCTGATCGGTGATGATCAGATCGAGGCCGAAGGTGTGCGGCCGGCAGATGGGAGCTGAACGATGACGGTGCAAGGCATGAATATGCGCACAGCAAATGCGCAGGATCTACCTGCCTTGCATGGATTGGTGGAAAGTGCCTATCGCGGTGACAGCGCCAAGCGCGGTTGGACCCACGAAGCGGATTTGCTGGGCGGTCAGAGAACCGATTTAGAGGCTTTGCGGGAAATTATTGCGGGCACAGACCAGGTCATTTTGCTCGCCATGGATGGCGAAGACATTGCCGGTTGTGTTCAACTGATGCGCGTCAAAAAGGGCCTTGCCTATCTCGGCCTGCTGACGGTTGACCCTGACCGCCAAGCGGGTGGACTGGGTAAAAAATTGCTCGACGCGTCGGAACAATATGTTGCCGAGCACTGGCAGGCGCAGGCGATAGAAATGACCGTCATCCTCCAGCGCGCCGACCTGATCGCCTATTATGAGCGGCGGGGATATAGCCAGACCGGTGAGCGGCGCCCCTTCCCGCTTGATGATCCACGCTATGGTCTGCCGAAGACGCAGGAGCTGGAATTTATTGTGTTACGGAAGGAGATAGGGGCAGGCTAGGCCGCCTTACCCTCAAGCGCCTTTTGCCTACGGCGTTGCACCGAACTACCAAGCCCCAGCGCTTCGCGATATTTGGCCACCGTACGCCGGGCGATATCAAAGCCTTTCTCTTTAAGCAGAGCGACCAGCTTGTCGTCCGACAGGATCTTCTTCGGATCCTCATTGTCTATCAGCGCTTTGATATGGCTCTTCACCGCTTCGGCCGACGCCGCCTCTCCTCCGGTCGAGGACTGAATACCGCTGGTGAAGAAATATTTCAGCTCAAACGTGCCGCGGGAACAGGAGAGATATTTGTTCGACGTCACCCGGCTAACGGTCGATTCATGCATCTCGATTTTGTCAGCCACATTTTTCAGCGTCAGCGGTCGTAAATGCTCCACCCCTTGGCGGAAGAAATTTTCCTGCTGTTTCACAATTTCGGTGGCAACCTTGATGATCGTCCGCTGCCGCTGATCCAGTGCTTTCACCAGCCAACTGGCATCGGCAAGGCAGTCATTGAGCCATTCCTTGGACGCCTTGTCCTGCGCTCCGTCTTTCAACTCGGTAAAGTAAGTGCGGTTTACCAGTACCTTGGGCAGTGTAGCGCTATTCACTTCGATCAGCCATTTGCCTCCGCGTTCCGCAATGAAAATATCCGGTACAACCGCCTGCACATCCCCGCCGCCAATCTTGCAACCGGGCTTGGGATCATAGGCGCGGATTTCCGATATCATATCCATCAGATCTTCATCATCCACTCCGCACATGCGTTTCAGTTGTGGCAAGGCCCCTTTGGCCAGCAGATCAAGATTGTCGATCAGCCGCGCCATCGCAGGATCATAACGATCCGCTTCCTTGGCCTGCAGCGCCAGGCATTCCGCCAGATCCCGCGCACCAACGCCTACGGGTTCCAAGCTCTGGACCTCGGCTAATATGCGCTTCACATCGTCCAGCTGCACGCCCAACCTATGCGCAAATTCCAGCAGATCAGCCTGCAGATAGCCACATTCGTCAATCTGGTCGATAAGATGCTGCGCAATGAATAGATCCTTGCCAGACAATATAGCGCCGGCCTGTTCCATCAGATGCTCCGCCAGCGTTGTTTCGGCCACCAGCATATTTTCAAAGTCCGGCGCCTCACCGCCCACAGCACCGCTGCCCGACGAAGAGGGGCCATTTAATCCCAGACCGCCGTCCAGAGCGCCATCGCTTTCGCTGAGGCTATTGTTTGAAAACTGATCTGCATCTCCCGCCATGTCGAGCGTCGATTCCGCTTCGGCGGGACCAGAAGACAATATCTCGTCACTGCCTTGTGTGCCGGGCTCCGGAGAGAGGTCTGCTGCACTGTCGCCGCCTTCATCCCCTCTGGCTTCAGCGCTCAGCTCGCCGGTGTCCAGCAAAGGATTTTTCTCAATCTCTTCGGCAATATAATTTTCCAGCTCGAGATTGGATAATGCCAGCAGCTTGATCGCCTGCTGCAATTGCGGCGTCATCACCAGTGACTGGCTCTGCCTTAAATCAAGACGCGGCCCCAATGCCATTATATCGGCCTCGTCCTAATCACAGCGCAAAGCCCTCGCCAAGGTACAGCCGCCGCACATTTTCATCTTTGACCAGCGCGTCCGGGCTGCCCGCAAACAGGACCTGACCATCATAGATGATACATGCCCGGTCCACGATATCGAGGGTCTCGCGGACATTGTGATCGGTGATCAGCACACCGATGCCGCGATTTTTCAATTGCACCACAAGATCGCGAATATCGGAAATCGAAATCGGATCAATGCCCGCAAATGGCTCATCCAACAAAATGATGGAGGGGTCGGCCGCCAAAGCCCGGGCAATTTCACATCGGCGGCGCTCACCGCCAGACAGTGCCATGGCGGGCGAATTACGCAATTTTGTGAGGCCAAATTCGTCGAGCAAGCGGTCAAGAGCTTCTGCCCGGACCGCTTTGTCATTCTCGACCATTTCGAGTACGGCCAGAATATTCTGCTCCACTGTCATCCCCCGGAAAATCGATGTCTCCTGAGGCAAATATCCCAGTCCCAATATAGCCCGGCGATACATGGGAAGCGGCGTGATATCCTCGCCATCCAGCATGATCCGGCCCGCATCAGGGCGCACCAGCCCCATGACTGAATAGAAGCAGGTAGTCTTACCCGCACCATTAGGGCCAAGCAGGCCTACGACTTCGCCGCGTCCTACCGAAAGCGACACATCTGACAGGACCGAGCGTTTGTCATAGCTCTTGGCAATAGACACAACGGCCAGGCCATGTTCCATGGCGTCGCTCGCCATTGCGGAACCGGTGTCGGCCACGGCTGGCGTTTCAATAATGGTCGCGTCGTTCATTTTGGTCCTTCGGTTCAGGTCCTGTTTGAACCTGATTAGATTGTATAATGGTTAACAACATGGCCCAATTCACTCGAAATTGGCAAGCTTTATGCATGATTGATCGAAAATGGTTCTTTTTGGCGCGAAAGAGCCATGTTTTATCGCCAATCTGCCTATAAAACACCGCAAGACTTGGTCCAAAAATTAATGTTATCGCCGATTTGGAGAAATTTAGTCGGTACGCTGGGGCACGGTGAATGTGCCCGAGACACGGCCATCAGATCCGCGGGTGCCCGGAGTGGAGCCACCGGCGGCACGGCCATCTATGGTCGAACGGCCTGACGCCAGATCAATAATCACCCGGCCACCGGACAATCTGTTGCTGCCCTGCGTCAGTGTCACACCGCCGACCAATGTTATCAGACGGCGGTTCAGGTCATAAATCGCGACGTTCCCGCTCGCAGTGTCACCCCCTTTGCGGATCGTCACCCCGCCAGAAGCATCAATCCGGTCAACCTCAATGCCGCTGGTATTGCGATAAGCCACCGTCATCCGCGCCGAGTTCAGGACAAGGCCCGCCTGCTCAACGCGCACCGCGCCAGAAAGAACTACGCGGTCAGCCCGGTCCTGCACCTCAATGCGTCCGGCATCGAAATTCACCGGTGCATTGCTGTTATGCCCGCCAAAAACCTGCGCTGGAGCAGGGCCAGCCAATGTCAGTACACCAGCGGTGGCCGCCAACGCCCCCAAAGAGGCTGCGAGAAAAGAACGTTTGATCATCTATCGCCCTCTTAGTCCGTTTTGGACGATACGCAACTTTGCGTTGCCATCCAGTGTAACTGTTCGTTTGGTCATGTCAGCTTTCAGGCTATCAGCCCGAAAGGTGCCCAGGTTCGTGCGGCCTTCCACCGGCGCGTCACTTTTTAATGACCGGCTTTGCAGGTCCACCGTGACGTTATTGGTGGTCAATCGGTATCCGCCGGCGCTTTCCACCTGAACAGTGCCTGGCACCGTGACATCCTCCCGGTCCATATTATAGCGGCCGGCGCCGGCGCGAATTTGGGCCGGCCCGTCGCTTAACAATATGCGCGCCGATAGATCATTTAACTCCACCACCGCTTCTTGTGAACTTTTCTGCACTGCAGATCCCGCCTTGATCGAAAATGGGCGGCCCTGACTATCTTCACCGCGGTAGAGTGCTTCGGTTACCCGCATCCGTTCTTTGGCAACATCGACACTATCCTTATCAAGCACAAAGCTGAGCTCACCGCCGGTCGTAAAAGGTGCCAATGCCAATACCGCACCCAAGGCGCCGACGCCGAGCGGCAATATCACCCGCAGCAGCCTGATATTACGGTCATGGCTCCCCCCAGGGGAGGCAAATTGCTGACGCTTGTTTTTGATATGTTCGGTCGTGGTAGTCATCTATCTGTAAACGCAGAGCACCTGTTGAAATTTATCATTGCTGAACCGCATAATGTTCTAGGCATGGGCAAAAATATCGATTTCCGGCCAACCGGCAATATCAAGCCGCGCCCGGTGCGGCAAAAAGTCGAAACAGGCCTGCGCCATCGCGGTGCGTCCTTCCCGTTCCAGACGAACTTCCAACTCGTCTTTCAACCGGTGCAGGAAACGGACATCGGATGCTGCATAATCCCGCTGTGCATCGCTCAGCTCCGGTCCTCCCCAATCGCTGGACTGCTGCTGTTTGGAAATATCCTGACCCAATAGCTCACGGACCAGCTCCTTCAGACCATGGCGATCAGTATAGGTGCGGATCAGTCGTGACGCGATTTTTGTGCAAAAAACCGGTTCTGCCATGACGCCCATATAATATTCGATGGCGGCCAGATCAAAACGCGCAAAATGATAAAGCTTCGTCCGGGTGGGATCAGCCAATATCTGTTTCAAATTCGGCGCCGCAAAGTCACTACCGGGACTAAACCGGACGAGATGCTCGTCTCCGTTGCCGTCCGAAATCTGGAGCAGGCACAGACGATCCCGCAATGTTTGCAAGCCCATGGTTTCCGTATCCACGGCCACTGGCCCATCCGCCAACACGCCCTCGGGCAGGTCTTCTTCGTGGAAAAATACTGCCATTACGCTTCGCTCCGCACTGTTGGACCGGAAAATCTTTTAAAAATAATACTCATGGCTATAGTATGTGCCGCACCACAGGCTAAACAGCAAGAATTAGATTGCTGTTAAAGTTCAGAATTTGAAGCCTTAAAGAGGGGAAGATCGAGATGACAGACCAAACACCGGAACCGGCATCAGGCGGTTTTGACATGAACAAAGCGACAATAATATCGTTGCTTTATATTGCCAGTTTCTTTGTTGGCGTGACCGGCATTGTCGGCGTCGTTCTGGCCTTTGTCTGGAAAGACGAAGTGGCCGGCACTTGGGAAGAGAGCCATTTGCAGTTTCACATCATGACCTTTGTTATCGGCCTGATTGGCAGTGTTATCGGGATTGTTCTGTCGATCGTGTTGATAGGTATTCCTATCCTGATTGCCTTGGCGATCTGGGTTTTGGTACGGTCCATTTTGGCGCTTTTAAAAGCCCAGAAACAGGAACCTATTGCCGATCCAAAGACCTGGCTCTTTTAAACGATCGAATTTGACTCTTATATGATTCAACCGAAATTAACCTTATGCGGATTTTTATTCGCATAAGCTTTGGTTTTTCTATATGGTTACGCCGCGCGGTATCGGGATTCGCGTAGGAAAATGCTCGGGCTATCGTCCGCTACGACATTGGATTTGATTTATCGGACGAAGTGAAAGACGATTCAAGAATGGGTTTTGACAGAAACCGGCGTGGCAGAGGCCGGGACAAGCGTGATAGCTTTGGCGATGAGAATTTTGATGGGTATCAAGGTGATAGCGGCCCTCCAGTAGAAAGATATACGCGGCCGGATACAGGTTATAGCGGCGGACAGCGCGGTGGTGGCCATGGCGGCGGCCACGGAGGCGGAATGCCTGATCAGGTTGTGGGCGAAAGCACGGGCAAGGTGAAATTCTTCAATGCCCAGAAAGGCTTTGGCTTCATTGTTCAGGATACCGGCGGTGACGACGTATTTGTGCATATAAGTCAGGTTGAACGCGCTGGCCTTAAAGGCCTCGCGGAGGGACAAGGCTTGCGTTTCTCTCTGGTTGATCGCGGCGGCAAAGTCTCCGCATCTGATATTCAGATTGAAGGTGACCTGATTGAGGCTCCGGAACCTGTCGCGCGCGAAGATCGCGGCGGGCCACCCCAGCGTGAGCTGACCGGCGAGAAAGCAAGCGGCACCGTCAAATTTTTCAACAGCATGAAAGGCTTTGGCTTCATCCAGCGTGATGATGGCCAGCCAGATGCATTTGTCCATATTTCGGCTGTCGAACGCGCTGGCATGAGCGGCTTGGAAGAAGGCGACAAGCTGGAGTTTGAACTCGAAGTGGACCGTCGCGGCAAAACCGCAGCAGTTAATCTGGTTTCCAAATAGTCGTTACAACCTGACCACAGGCTGGAATGAGAAAATCTAGCGGGCGAAAGTCCGCTATTTTTTTGTCTGACAGGCAGGCATCAATGAAAAAGGCCGGCGGAACCTTTCGTCCACCGGCCCTTCCATAACGATTTGCCAATCGGAAATCAGGCGCTCTGTGCGCTTTCAAGTAAAAACCACGCCCGCTCTTCGGCTTGGTCGGTCCAGTCGTCGATAATGCCGTCTGTTGCATTGTCACCAGCCTCGCCAGCCAGCTCTTTCGCGGTTCGCAGATTTTCCACCAGCGCCAGATTGTCCTGACGCAGCTCCTTCAGCATATCTTCCGCAGAAACTTTGCCAGCGTCATTATCTGCAATATCCTGCCGTTTCGCAATATCACCAATAGACGTCAGCGTCCGCTGGCCATTTTTACGAACACGCTCGGCAATTGCATCCGTCGTCGCCAAGATTTGCGCGGCCTGATCATCAAACATCAGATGATAGTCGCGGAAATGCGGGCCGGACACGTGCCAGTGGAAGTTTTTGGTTTTCAAATATAGCGCAAAGCTGTTTGCCAGCACTGTATTCAGGGATTCGGCCAGCGCTTTTCTTGCATTGTCACCAGTTGTCATATCGGTTCTCCATCATTCTTGGACTTTATGGAGAGCAAAATAGGCGTTTACATCCGACATGGCCAACGCAAAGCTTGGCTTTATATAATCGTATTTATCGATATATAAATAATATTTTAATCGGATTTCCCGCTTTTTAGAATATCCCCCAGGCGCTAAGCGCCATGATCGAACCGATTATCAGAAATATGGAACCACCCGTGTAGCGGATGGTCCGGATCGGCAACATCTGCGCCAGTTTTTCCTGAAATATCAAGGCTGGAACACAGGCGAGCATAACGCCAATCCATCCACCGGCGGCCGCAAAGACCCAGGCATCGGTACGCGCGGCTGTCGCTGCCAGTATGAATTGGCCCTTGTCGCCAAATTGCAGAATGAAAAGACCCAGAAATGATGTCCAGAACGGCCCCAGAGACCATTTTTCAAGCAGATCAACCGGTCGCCGCCAAGCCACCATACCAATGCCTGCAAGCAGCAAAGAAAGAGCATAGAAAAGCCGCAGCGGCTCTTCGCTAATCCACTCATTCACCACAGAACCGCCAAGTGCGGAAATCAGACAATTGAGCAGCGTTGCCAGTCCTAACCCCCAGATTATCGGAGTGACACGCCCATAGCGAATGGCAAGCGCCGCACATAAAATCTGCGGCCGATCACCAATTTCCGCCACAAGCAGCGCGAATAAAGATGTCAGGAATGCATCCACAGACTGGCCGTTAGGGCTGTCCGCCCAATCGCAACGCTACATTGGCCATCAACGTTTCCACCACAGCCTTGTTCAGTGGTCCGCATTTCAACGCATCCCGCATGGCACCCAGATATGACTCGGCGACAATGACTCCTTTACCGCTTTGCAGCGCCTGTTGCAGTGCTGATTCAAACGTACAGCTAAGATCATGTAAGGCGGTCAAATGATACTGCGCCGCTTTTTGCCGGATTTGATCCAGATGCATCAGAAACTGCACCGGATGCTTTTCCACCAGAGAAGATGGCATGCCCTCCAGCAAAGCTAGCATTTCTGCCTGAACGAGTAGATTTTGATCATGATCCATAGGATTGCCTCATTTACCGGTGCACCATGCAAAAATATGGTTAATGGGCAGTAAATGGTGCCGGGACTGTTTCAGACGGGCCGTTCCTATGCTTTTTCTTGACAATCATCGCGGGTTTCAGCATTAGCGCGCTCAATTGCTGCGGATTGCACCAGCTTTTTTGGGCAAATCGCACCTTCAGAAAATTGCTTTTAAGGAATGCGCCATGGCGAAACCAGCCAATGTAAAAATCAAACTCGTCAGCACGGCGGATACCGGCTTTTTCTACGTAACCCGTAAAAACCCGCGCAATCTCACCGAAAAAATGGTGCAGCGCAAATATGATCCGGTTGTGCGCAAGCATGTCGAATTCAAAGAAGCGAAAATCAAATAAGCTTTTTTGCTGAAAATTTGAAAAACTGAATCGCGATTATCGTTGCAGGACGCCCTGTACCGATTCGATAAATTTCGCCACCGATATGGGCTTTGAAACATAGGCCTCTGCTCCGGCAGTCAAAATCCGGTCTTCATCACCCTTGCCCGCGTAGGCAGTGACCGCCATGATGGGTATGACTTTGAGCTGTCCGTCCTTCTTGATCTGCTCGATCAGGTCCAGGCCGCTGACGTGCGGCAGCTGGATATCCATGATCACCAGATTGGGCACGAAACTGCGCGCCTTATCGAGCACTTCGCGGCCATCTTTCACCGGTTCGACAACAAAACCGTGCGCGCGCAGCAGGTCGCAGAACAGTTTCAGGTTCAGCTCATTATCTTCTACGACCAGAACTCTTTTTGCCACGGTGCGACTTGCCCCTTCCAAACGCCCAGTTAACCCTTTAGGCGAAAGCCGAAATGGAAACAAATAGCAATATCTCTGCAGAAACCGAAATATTGGCGCTACAAGCCCTCGGCTGGGTCTTGCAGGACGAAGATCGTGCACAGCGCCTGCTCGCCTTAACCGGCCTGGACCCGAGAGAGCTGCGCTCTGGCTTGGAAGACCCGGCGATGCTTTCCTCGCTTTTGGGATTTCTTGCCAATCATGAACCCGATCTGGTTGCCTGCGCGGAATCCATCGGCGTTCCGCCTGAAAAACTGGCCGCCGCGGCCCAATATCTAAATAATCCCGGAGATTTTACATGAGCCAGAAGCCGCTTCTGATAAGCGACTGCGACGAAGTATTGCTGCATATGGTCGTGCCGTTTCGCGAATGGCTGGATGCCGACAAACATATCCATTTCGACCTGGAATCCGGCAGTTTTGTTGACGCGCTGCGCCACAAGCATGATGGCACATTGGTCCCGCAGGATGCTGTCTGGCCGATGCTCAAGGAGTTTTTTGACGGTGAAATGCATCGGCAGGGTGCGATAGATGGCGCTGTCGAAGCCATAAACAGGTTATCCGAAACCGCTGATGTCGTGATCCTGACGAATCTTCTCGATGATCGCAGGGATGCCCGAGCAGCCCAGTTGCGCGCGGTCGGGATTGATTTTCCCGTCTATTGCAATCAGGGCGGCAAGGGTGAACCACTGGCGAAAATTGTCGCCGATCATAATCCCAGTGTGACCGTATTTGTCGATGATCTGGGACATCAACATGGCAGCGTCTCCAAATATGCGCCTGACGTTTGGCGATTGCAAATGGTCGGTGAACCGATATTGGCCAAGCATATCAAGACCAATCCCGCCGCTCATGACCGCATTGACCTTTGGTCTGATGCGCTTGACTGGATCATCGACAAATTTGAATCTGGAAAAGCCGCGCCAACCATAGATTTGCCGCCGGAAGAGCTTGACCAGTTTGCCAAGACATGATTGATTTGGTGCCATGACAAACAATATTGAAAAAGCGTTGAACGACAAAGGCATAGAGCTTCCTAAGGCCGCCGCGCCTGTCGCATCCTATGTCCCGGCCGTGGAAGTCAACGGTCTCCTACACATTAGCGGCCAGGTATCAATGACCGATGGCAAGCTGATTACCGGCCGGTTGGGCGATGGCATGACCCTTGAAGAAGGGCAGCAGGCGGCTAAAGCCTGTGCCCTGATGATTGCGGCACAGATCAAGCAGGCGGCCGGATCACTGGACCGGGTTGATAGAATCGTAAAACTCGGCGTGTTCGTGAACAGCACGGCTGACTATACCGATCATCCGAAAGTCGCCAATGGCTGCTCTGACATGATGGAGATCATTTTTGGCGCTGCCGGGCAACATGCGCGCAGCGCTGTCGGTGTCGCTGCACTTCCTCTTGGCGTTGCGGTTGAGGTGGACGCTATTGTCGCTCTCAAGCCGGCTTGATGCGCTGCTGGCACCGGCGCCTGAGCCAGGCCGGGTCGCATTCCTGAAAGGCCAGCCCTATGCCCATCGCGGGCTGCACGGAAACGGTGTTTTGGAGAATAGTCCGGCGGCCTTTGATGCCGCTATAAGACAAGGCCATGGCATTGAATGTGATGTGCAGGCCGCCGAAGACGGCACTGCCTTCGTTTTTCACGATTTTGAGTTGGACCGCTTGACGGGAGAGAAGGGCAGGCTGGCCAATCTGCGCGCCAGCGACATTGACCAGATCGACCTTAATGATGGGCATGGAAAAATCCCGCGCCTTCGCGCTACACTCGCGCAAGTCGCCGGGCAGGTGCCGATACTGATCGAAATCAAGTCCAATGATATGCGGGTTGGTCCCTTGTGCCTTTCTGTGCGACGAGCACTGGAAGGCTATACGGGCAAAGCAGCGATCATGTCATTCAACCCGCTGGTATCCGCCTGGTTTCGCAAAAATGCGGCGCATATCGTGCGCGGACTGGTCGTGACGGAAGAGGGCAGCAAGAACCTGAAAGGACGGATCGCACGGCATCAGAGCCTATGGACGGCAAAGCCTGATTTTCTGGCTTATGATGTACGCGATTTTCCATCATCCTTTGCTGCATCAAACCGCAAGAGAGGCCTGCCAGTCGTCACTTGGACGGTCCGCACAGCGCAACAGGAGAAAATCGCAGCGATACATGCTGACGAACCGGTTTATGAGATGCCGCAGACCTGATAGCATCCACATCACATGTCAGAATCTCCTCCATCACCAACCGACGATCCAACCGGAATTATCGCCCGCGTGGCGGACGATATTGCTGGCTTGTCGGCGGATCAATGGGATGCCTGCGCGGGTACGGCTAATCCTTTCATATCCCATGCCTTCCTTTCGGCGATGGAGGAATCGGGCAGCGTCGGACCCGGGACTGGTTGGAAATCACTTCCCATCATCATCGAGGATGAAACGGGAAAGATAGCGGCCTGCCTGCCCAGCTACTTAAAGTCCCATAGCCAGGGCGAGTATATTTTTGATCAGCAGTGGGCCCATGCCTTTGAAAATGCTGGCGGGCAATATTATCCGAAAATCCAGATTGCTGCCCCCTTCTCGCCTGTGCCCGGCCCGCGCCTGCTGCTGAAAGACGAAACCATGGCCGTACCGATATTGCGCGCCGCCGAGCAACTGGCTGCCAATAACGGCATCTCTTCGGTTCACGCGACTTTTGTAGCCGAAAACCAGCTCGATTTTTTCCGCGAAGCCGGATGGATGATCCGCACGGACAGCCAGTTTCACTGGCGCAATGATGACTATGCCGACTTTGACGATTTTCTCGCGGCCTTGTCATCGCGCAAACGCAAGGCGATAAAAAAAGAACGCCGGAAGGCGCAGGAAGCGGCAGAAATCATCCATGTTTCCGGCGATGATATCACCGATGAACATTGGGACTATTTCTGGCAGTTTTATCAGGATACTGGCGCGCGCAAATGGGGAACACCCTATCTGACCCGCGCCGCATTTGATTTGCTGCACCAGAAAATGGGCGAAAAGCTGTTGCTGATCCTGGCGGTTCAGGGCGGCATCCCGATTGCAGGCGCGCTGAATGTGATCGGTGAAGAGACTCTATACGGTCGCTATTGGGGCTGTAGCCGTGATGTGCCGCTTCTGCATTTCGAGATTTGCTATTATCAGGCCATCGATGCAGCCATATCGCGGGGCTTGAAATATGTCGAGGCAGGAGCGCAAGGTAGTCATAAACTGGCGCGCGGCTATCAACCCGTGCCGACCTGGTCCGCTCATTATATTGTTGATCCCGGTTTCCGGTCGGCCATAGCCGACTATCTGGACCGGGAACGGCGGGCGGTTGCCGCCGATATTGAATTTCTGGCCGAAATGGGGCCGTTCAAGAAATCCGGTTAGGCGCTTTAAGCGGCGCGGCGCGAGGTTTCCTGCAACCAGCTGCGCGCTTCGCGCTGTGCTTCGGCAATTTCGCGAGCGGTCATTTCCAGTGAAATTTCTGCCCGGCAAACTTTGCTTTCATCGTGGCCGGATAGTGACGCCAGATTAAACCATTTATGTGCTTCGATCAGATCAACGTCCACACCTTCCGAACCGGTGGAATAGATTACACCAAGATCAAAATATGCGTTGCTGCTGCCCCGTGCCGCTTCTGCGAGCCGGCTTTCTATCAAAAAGGCTGCGCTTTTCATGCTGTTGCCCATAGTCTTCAAGTCCCTGTTCCTATTGCGCCTCATTTGGCGACAGGTGGACTTTCACAGCAATTTCTTAAAAGAATGGTTAACGGAACCTGCAGAAACTTGTCCGGCAGAGTTCAAAAACGCCATAAAACCGATATTTTACACAAATTTGCAAGGTTAACGCATCCCGCGCTGATCCTAAGTTACAGCGATATTGTCAATCAATCTGGTGCTGCCGATATGCGCCGCTGCCAATAAACGGGCCGGATTGTCAAAAACCGTCATATTTTCAAGCGTATCGGCATTTCTAAGCTCAAAATAATCCACTTCATGGAAGCCAGATGCCAGTATTTTTGCCTCTGCTTCGCCCAAGATACTGGTAACGTCGCCGCCGCCTTTTATCGCCTCGGCCGCGTCGCGCATGGCGTCGGGCAAAGCTGCCGCCTGACTGCGCTGGCCGGCCGTCAAATAAGCGTTGCGAGAAGACAGAGCCAAGCCATCGGGATCGCGAACCGTTGGCACACCGACAATATCATGCGTGAAATCAAGATCGCGTGCCATCCGCCTGATGACAGCCAGTTGCTGGTAGTCCTTCTCGCCAAAAAAGGCTGCGTCAGGCCGAACCTGATTGAACAATTTTGCAACCACTGTCGCGACGCCGTCAAAATGGCCGGGCCGTGACCCGCCGCACAGGCCAGCACTTACTCCGCTGACGCTGACATTGGTGGCAAAACCATCAGGATAGATCTGATCCACTGTCGGTGCCCAGACCAGCTCCACACCCGCCGCTTCCAAAAGAGCGGCATCGGCCGCCTCCTGCCGTGGATAGGCATCCAGATCTTCGCCCTCGCCGAATTGCGTCGGATTGACAAAAATAGAGGCCACAACAACATCGCATTGAGCCGTTGCAGTCTCAACGAGCTTCATATGACCCGCGTGCAAGGCACCCATAGTTGGAACCAAACCCAATGTTGATTTTTCCTGCCGGATATTCTGCAAGGCGTTCCGCAGCGGGCCCAGTTCTCTGATGATTTGCATGCGATTATAAGCTTTCTCAATAATCTCTGGATATCTGAATATTCGCGCTCTGTCGTCCCAATGTTGAGATGCTGGACAATATCGACAGCCAACGAGTGATCTGAAATTCCAGCCGCGTCGCACTATAACCCTGACCATCGGTTATCAGCTCGACATAGGCCCGCCGGGTAATATATTTCCCCGCCGCGATGGAAGTGCTTTGACCGGTGGTGACATCTGCCGGCAATATGCGCAGGCGGTCGAGGCCGACAGCCTTGCGCAGCTGGTTTATGGGGTCGAGCCCGCCGCCGCTATTGAGAGAAGCAACGGCAGCGGCCAGTTGCACAGCCTCTGGTGCGGACAGGTCAGATATCGAGGCGCCAAACAGAACGCGCGACAACAGCTCATCCTGCGGCAGAGCGGGTATGCTGTTAAAGGCGATTTCGGGGCGATTGCCGGTGCCGGTAACATTGATTGTGGCATTAAGGCCGGTCAGATCCGCCTCTGCTTCAATATCCAGCACCGGATTGGGGGGCTGATCCCCAACAAAACGAATGCGACCGCGTTCGAGCTGAAAACGGCGACCAGCAAAAGTGTAGTTCCCGCGAATGAGGTTCGCGCTGCCAATCATCGCAAAATTATCGACGGGACCGGAAACTTTAAAATTGGCCCGCCATTCACTGTCGAGGCCCAATCCCTCAACCTGCAGCCGATTGGGCGCGTTGGCATTGAGCGCAAACCGCCAGGGACGGCTGCTAACCACCCGGGGGCGTTCATCGGCCCGGCGATTAATCTCGCGGACTTTGATTTGCGGCAAGGCTGCTGTTTCGCTGGCATTCCCAAATTGGAAGAAGCTGCGGTTGAGGGTTACATCACCAGATATCAGGCCGCCTTCGGCAGAACTGCGAATTTGAATTGGACCAGTTACCGTTGCGGCAAAATCATCCCGCGCTATCAAGCGCGCTTGTTGGGCGGTGAGGTCAAGCATGATACCAATGCCTTCACCCGGCGCGACCGCGAAGTTGAAATTGCCGTTGCCGCTTACCGATCCGCCACCCCTGGTAGTGCCCGTTATATTGGGCAGGACCAGCCGTGACCCGTCAAACCGCCCTTTTGCTGTAATACCGGAAATCACAGTTCCGGTCAGTCCGCTTTCCAGCCGTGCATTGGTGGTGTTAACGGTCCCGCGAATTTCCGGATTGGCAAGTGTGCCGCCGACATCAGCGCTCATGGCAACTGGACCGGTCAGATCAAATGTCTCTACCCCGGTTAGTCGCCAGAGCGCATCAGCCGCGCCGTTAAAACGCGCCTGCGCAAACAACGGACTGCGCAGCAATTCCTCTTTCCAATTGCCTTCGCCAAAGCCTGTTATCCGGCCCTGAAGCCGGCCGATCGTCTTGGCCTGCGATTTAATAATCCCCCGTGCCGCTGCATTTCGTGCGGACACCGCGACATTGAGACCCAGATCTACCGGGGTGGAAGTCAGAATAAGTCCTGAACGGGTCAGGCCGTTGATCGTCAGCTTGGCATCACCAACAGGCATTTGCGAGCCGGTCTGAGTCAGTTTGACAGTGCCATTGGCCTCTCCGCCCAGCTCCAGATCATCATTGACAATATCCACAAGCGATAGCGGCATTTTGGAAAGCGTCAGATCGAGCCGGGATGAGTCACTGGCCCATATTCCCGAGAAACGGGCCGAACCCCGGCCATAGGTCAATATTGTCGGCGAAGCAGCCCAACCACCACTGACACGGCGCAGTTCAAGTGGACGGCGAAGCTTCAGAACCCGTCCTTCAAACAGACCTTGACCTGTCATCACATACCGGTCCGGGGTGATATCGGCCTTCGCCTGAAAATTGAACGTGCTGCCACGCGTACCCGCAACTGAGAAGGTGGCGTTACCTGTCCCGTTTGTCAGTTTTGCATTCCCCGCGATCCGGCCCACCATCAGGTCGCCCTGACTAATTCCTTGTGCCCGCACGGTTGCGGTTATATCTGATCGACCCTCGACCAGAACGACATCGGCATCCAGCGCGCCTGTGCGGATGAATATCGGCGGCTCACCATCGAAGCGGGCATTTTTGGCGGTCAGCTTCGCCTGGATGAGTTGGCGATTGGCACCGGGTTCAAACAGGACATTCCCGTCTACGCCGCCGCCGCTAATCGCCAGATTGCCGGCCAGGCCTGATGCGGTGGGCCGAATGGTGCCAGTTGCCAACGTGTCAGATACTTTCAGTCGTTCAACACGGACCAGCGTATCTTGTCCCGGCAGGGTAATAATCGCTCCATTGCCATCAAAAGAACCCAGCGTCGATCCGCCCGTAGCAGAGAATGCAAATCCATTGTCCACCGGGTCGAGATTGACTTGCACCGCGGCAAGGCCCGCAGCAGGTAGCGGGCTATCAAGCAGGACTCCAATCTGCGGCCGGGCCAATGGTCCTTCAAGGTCAAGATCAAAGCGGCCATATTGGTCATGCATACCGCTGCCGGTAAACTCGAATATGGTCGCGGTTTGCTGCACCCCGCGGCCCTTGAAACCAAGCTTGGGTGCTTGAATATCAAGACCAGTGAAGCGTAGTTTCTTGTCATCGCCGATCGCCAGACCCGTTTTCACCACCGGCAGGCCGCCGCCCAATTCGCGCAGGAAGACATTGTCGAACCGCCGCAAATTGGCTGTGACATCGCCGTTCAGCGCAAGGCCGCCTGCACCGGGCTCCAACACAACTGTCGCTATGATATCCGCCACACCAACGCCTTGCACAGCAAATCCCGGCGCCTGTGCATCTATTGCAATTTGATATTTGCCGGTCGCTAAAGGGACCTCGATATCAGCCGTGCCTCGTGCGGTATCTGTAGTGATAACCGCATTGTCAGCATAGAGTCGTCCATTCTCCAACCGCAAAAAGGCCTTGCCATTAAACCCTGACAAAAGCCGTTTCAGGAGGTCACCATTGCCGATTAGTGAGCCGACTGCCAATTCCACTGGTACATCAAAACCATTGGCATCGCGCTGCCCCTCGCCCGATGCATTGACATTACTCAGCAGCGTTTTGCCAAGTGCCAGCTGCGGTGCGGTCAGCAGATATTGGTAGCGCAGCTCCGAAAATTTGCCATTGAGCAGCGCTTTCAACTCCAGATCCTGCGCTTTCATATTCACAACCAATGCCCCGGGGTTGCCCACATCAAATTCGACCCGCAGCGCATCCAGAGCGTTGCGAGCAAGATCAATCCCCCCCACTGCGGTTACGGTTGCGGCATTGGAACGCGCCATCAAATCAATCATGACAAGCCGATCCTCGATCGACGCATTGCCATTGATCGCCAGCTGCGGTGCGGTCAATCTTTGCCCCAATCCGGACGGCAGCAAGGCCGACGCGACACTACCATCATAGCCGAACAGTCCGTCGCGAGCCTCCAGCGTCATGTCAGCAAGCTGCTGGTCAGCACTGGTTACCGACAGATTGCCATCCCATTTCGCCCAGTCACCATCACCAGCAAGCGTGATCGCATAATCCTGTTGAAACCCAAGATAACCAGCGATCGCGCCACCGGCCGGAGCCGTGATCTCGGCATTCAGGTCAAGTTTCTCGCGCTCTGGCTCCGCGTTGAGAATCACGTTTATCTTGTCGCCGCTGCGCGTCGTCGCGGCATCGAGAGTGATCATCGCGCGCCCGGACCGGATATCAACGGCGCCGGCCAGATCAGCGCGCTGTTCTTCACCGGTAATGGCTCTACCGACAGCCAGATTATCCGCCCGAAAAGCACCCAGGTAGATGTCAAAACCAGGCAGCAGCGGGCCATCTTCCTGTGTATCAATAAGCTGTGGCAGTCGGTCCAGACGCGCTTTGGTAACCACCGCATTGGAAACGTTCAGCTCGTTAAAGATCCATGCCAGCGGATTCCAGTCGACCCCGACGCGGCCGGCCTGGAAAAACACACCCTGGGGATCAGATAGCTCAAGGTCGACGACCTCCATCTGTCCGTAAACCGACCCTTCAATAGCGCCAATACCGATGCGCAGGCCGTCTTCGGGCTCCAGTGCCTCGACCTTGTCGATGATGAAAGTGTGGCCGCTATCGCTGTCCAACCAATAAGCGGCACCAGCCAGAACGATGATACCGAACAGCAAAATCGATCCCAAAAACCCCCAGATGGCGCGGCGGACCCTGCGGCGAGGTTTGGCCGCCTCAACATCCAGGATGGGCTCTTCACTGTCCATCAGAATGCCTGACCCAGCGATACATAGACGGCGATCCGGGAATCTCCTTCCTGCGGATTAATTGGCGTGCCGACATCCACCCTGATGGGCCCAAAGTCGCTATAGTAACGCACGCCCAACCCGGTACCGAAACGCAGCCCGGTAAAATCAGGCAGCGAGTTCGTATAAACATTGCCAGCATCAATAAAGGGCACGACGCCAAAATTGCCGCCAAATGCATCTACACGCACGCGCGCCTCCAGTGAAAATTCGACCAGGGAGCGACCACCGGAAGGGTCGTTATTCACGTCGCGCGGACCGATCCGCTGAAAACCGAAACCGCGCACCGAACCGCCACCACCAGAATAGAGACGGCGCGATGGAGCAATCCGGTTGCTGCCGGCACCGACAATCGAGCCCAATCTTGCCCGTCCGGCCAGAACAATTTTATCCGACACAGGATAATAGGCACTGCCATCAATCTGGCTGCGGGCATAAAAGAAACTGCCTGACTGCAATGAAGCCTCTGGTGCCAATCGCGCGCTCAGGCGAAAACCGTTGGTCGGATCCAGCAGATTGTCACTGCCATCATAAGCCAAAGTTAGGGGTAGGGAGCCGATGAAGAAGGTGTCCCGCGATGTTGTCTGAATATTGCCATCAATATCGCGTTCCTGCGATGCCAGCAGTTCAATCCCCGCTGACCAGTTCCATTTCTTTTGAAAAATGAGATTGCTTTGCCGCTCCAGACTGGCCGAGACAGAGAATGTGCGCGCTTCGAAGGCTGAGTTGTCAACATTGCTAAGCGCGACCTGACCGTTAAGAACATTGTCCCGGCGGCGGAAATTGTTACGCCGATAGGTTATGCTGCCCGATTGTTCCTGTGTCGCCAAGACACCGGTCAGCCGGATCAGTCCTTCCGGCGGGAATAAGTTACGATGTTCCCAACTGACTTCCGAGCGCAGTCCTTCCCCCGTCCCATAGCCGATTGCACCCGATATTGTGCGCAGCGGTGCCGCCGTGACGCTGGCCGCGATATCCACGACACCTTCTTCATCACCTGCGGCTACGGGTTGAAGTGTGACCGTCGATACCAGTCCGGTGGCAATCAAGGCGCGCCTAAGATCCTCAACATCTGATTGTTGGTAGAGATCGCCTGCATCAAAACGCGCGATCAATTCGGCATGATCAGCGCTAAACAACTCGGTATCGTCCATCAGGATCGAACCGAAAACATACTTCTCACCAGGCGTAACGACGATATCAAGATCACCGCTACGCTCCGCATGGTCGACGGTCAGTTCCGGCTCCGCAGTTTCGGCAAAGGCATATCCGTTTTCAGCCATTTCCTCGTCCAGCCTGGCCCGTGCTTCCATGATCCGGTCGCTATTGATGACGTCATCCGATTGCAGCCCGAAAGCATTGCGGAATTTTTCTGCATCACTGCCTCCCGCTTGCTCCAGACCGTTCAGCGTGATTGCATCGAGCTGATATTGGGGGCCAGCCGTAACAGCAATTGTTACATCTATGTCAGTGCCCCGTCCCGCCGCAAAGCTGTTACGAACAATTGCATCATAATAGCCTTCGATACGCAGCAAGCGCTCAACCAGTTCGCGATCTGTTTCCGCACGCCGCTTGATCTGGGCAAAATTTGCTTCATCGCCCCGATATTCCTCCAAGGCAGAAAGCGCTTGAAAGCGCTGGTTGAACATTGTGCTCAGATTGTCGGGCAATCCCGTGAATGCTATCGCGTAACGGCGCTCTGCCAAACTGTCATCAGGCTGAAAACTGGCGGCAATGCCCTGCTCCAGCTCGGCTTCGGCCTCGGCCCTGATATCCTGATCTTCAATTTCAGAAATTTCTTCTTCGGCAAGGCGGCGATCCATCTCCACATCACGGGCCGTGTCCACAGCCGGTTCTTCCAGTGCCGGACTGTCGGATAACGGAGCGTCAAGTTCCGGCCATTCGACACCAAAGTCAGGCAACTCAGCCAGCGGCTTATCAGGATCCAATGGCTCCAGGTCGCTTGAAGTATCGGTATCGTTACCGCCGACCACGCCATCAGCCTGGCTTTCGGTTTCAGCTTTTTGTGCAAATGCCGGCGATGATACGACCGGTGACAAGGCCACCAGCATACAACCAACCAGCAACATGAAAAGGCAGTAACGATACGCGGTCAGGCCCATAGCCGGTGCTTTAGCCGTTCGGTTCAAAGGAAGCTAATAAAATAGCTGAAATTTCCGGCAAGCCAATCAATTAGACGGACAATCTGCTAAATGATTGCATAAACGGGTCGGCATGAGCCGCTGATCGCCTATCCATTCAGCATGTCCTGATGATTGATTTTAACCGGTTGTTAACCAAGTTCTACCATATTCGGCGGGTGGATATGAGCGGCCCTGCGTATCGGGCCGCAGCAATGTGGGGATGTAAAATCATGTCGAGTATAAAGACCTTGTTGATTGAAGCTATTCTTGTCGCCGGTATGTTGATGGCCGGTATCGCCACAGCACATGCCGCGCCATTGCAAGCTGCCATCCAGAGCGCTGATCTGCGTGCCAATGTAAAAATTGAAAGCGCAGTGCTCGTGGAGCGGACCGAACCGGATGCAACCGGACAGGAATCAACAAAATTATACAAGCCGACCGAGGTGAAGGTAATTCCCGGCGACAAGCTCGTTTTTGTAAACACATATCGTAACACTGGCGACGCAGCGGTGACGGGGTTCGTTGTCAACAATCCGGTTCACAAAGCCGTGACCTTTACCGGCGTCAATGAGGATTGGGCCCTGGTGTCAGTAGACGGCGGCCAAAATTTTGGAAAATTAACCGAACTGACGGTAACAGATACGGCCAGCGAAAGTGCCGATGCCCCGGACACCAGTGTTACCCGTGCCGCCCAGCCAAGTGATGTTACGCATATTCGCTGGACTTTCGATCAGGCGATTGCTTCGGGTGCGTCAGGCGAGCTGCGCTTTAGCGGTATCGTAAAATAGAGACCTGCTCTAGCGGCCTATCCGGCCGCAATGCCATTCGACACGATCGGCGTCGATCAACCGTGCCAGACGCGCCAGCTCGGCATCAAGCTTGCCAGCGCGATCATTGGTCCATTTTATCCCCTTTTCAGACCATATCTGAATGACCTTCAACAGGCCCGCTTTGCGGTCTGCTTTTAACTCGATACGGCCAACAAACCGGTCCCGTTCCAGTAGCGGATAAACATAATAGCCCCAGCGCCGTTTGGCGGCGGGGACGAAAATTTCGATACGATAGTCAAAACCAAATAGCCGGCTAAGCCGGGTACGATCGCGCACCGCAGGATCAAAAGGGCTCAATATGCGCAGCCGCGATGTTGGCGGGGAAAGATTGGACAGCAAAATTTCAATGTCCGGCCGAGCGATCATGCTGACCCAGTCACCGCCGACGGTTTCCAGCTCGACTGGAACCAGATGATGAAAAGCCGTATCTGCCCATGCCCTGACTTCCCGGGCGTCGAGCGCCGCCCAGAATCTTTGTATATCGCCTAAGCTTCCAAAGCCCAGCCGGTCGAGCGCTGCCTTACAAAGCCAGTCCATCTGATGCGCGTCACTATGCTCCATTTGCCGATATGCAGGCGGAACCACGCGCTCGGCAAGGTCATAATATTTGACGAATTTATCCCGGTGCGATGTCGCAAGCTCCCCGGCATACCAGAGCTGATCCAGCGCCCGTTTATGCGGCGGCCGCGCCCACATTTCCTTTTTCCCAATGACCTTCGTGTCAAAGGCATGGGTTGATAAAGGCCCTTCGTCCGCTATCCGCGCCTTGATCGCAGCGATATCTTCTTCCGCCATCACCTTATGCTTGCCCGCCCGTTCTCCCAGACGGCGAAACTGGCGCTGCCAGAGTGGATAAAATTCCATCGGCAATACCGATGCATCATGAGTGAAATGTTCGAAAACAGTGCGCTCATTTGCCAGCAGATTATTCAGCATCGGCTCGCGATAATTCTGGTTGCGGCTCCACAGGATATGATGATGGGCGCGCGTGACATTACGGATCGTATCGAGTTGAACAAAGCCGAGATCGGTGATGATTTGCAGCAGATCGAGCGAACCGGTTGGCGTACGGGCCAAACCCTGCCGGTCCAGCCACAGGCGGCGCGCATCACGGTTCTTGATTTTTAGCGGCACGGGGCCATCAGATTGCTGTCGTTTCAACATGGGCAACGGGTCGCCCGCGACGGGTAGCCAATATACATCCTGCAACGATCAGCACCGTACCCAATATCGTCGGCAGCTTGACAGGTTCCGAAAAGAAAACCCATCCGAAAATCGCGGCCCAAACAAAGGCGCTATATTCCAGATTGATCAACACCTGGGCCTGCGCCCGCGCATAGCCCCAGGCGATGAACAGCGCAGAAATGATCGATAGCAAAGCGGCTGCCAGAAATTCCGGCGCATATTGGACATCCGGTACGACAGCCAGAAACGGAGCGACCAGCCCATAGCTTACCCCGACCACAAGATTCTGGAAGAAGCTGATCTCGATCGGGTCTGCGAGTAAAGCCTGACTGCGCTGGATCACCAGATTGGCCGCATAAAGCAGCGCCGATAACAGGACGGCCCCGAAACCGAGCAGCTCTTCATCGGTATAATCGCCGCTCATTTTACCCCAGCCAATCACGACGACACCGGCAAGACCAAGAACAGACGCGAAAATTGCATTGCGGTGAATGGTTTCCCCTAGAAACACGGCCGCCAGATACAGCGCGATAATGGGCGCGATGAATGAAAGCGCCACCGCTTCGGCAATAGGGACATGTATCAATGCCCAGAAAAACAGGAAGGCCATGAAGACTGTTATGATTCCGCGCTGCAAATGGATTTTCAGCGTTGGGCCAGCTGGCATTTTCGGGCGGCGCGCCAGATATAATATGCTGACCAGGCCAAGCGCGAGCAGCACCCGCCACAATATCGCATTATAAGCGCCCAGCGAGATGCTGAGGCTTTTCATCGTGACGTCCATCAGGCAAAAAAAGGCCAAGCCCGTCAGCACGGATCCAATGGGCAGTATTGGTGCGCCTTGTGACGGGGAATCGGAATGGACAGACATTGAAATGCTATCGGGCTGGCAAACAAAAAAGTCTAGCTGTGTTAAAGACCCATTTGCCGCACAGCCAGATCGCGCATAATTTCCTCTGATCCGCCGCCAATCGCCATGACTTTCACCTCGCGGTAAAAACGTTCGACGACATTACCCCGCAAATAGCCAGCGCCGCCCCAGATTTGCATCGCTTCGCTAGCACAATATTCCAGGTTCTTGGTGCTGAAAAACTTGGCTTTGCATATCTGGTCAACCGGCATTCGATCATTTTCTGCCAGAAAACAAATCTGATTGACCCAAGCCTCAGTCGCATCAACCCGGGCTGACATCTCGGCAATCTTGTGACGGATAACCTGGTGCTGGCTCAGCGGTTTCCCGAAAGTTTCACGCTGTTGCGCATAGGTGATGGACTCTTCCAGCAAGACCCGCATCATCCCCAGGCACTGAGCAACCATGCCGAGCCGTTCATAGTTGAAATTGTGCATGATCTGGATAAAACCGCGCCCTTCGTCGCCGAGCATATTGCCAGCGGGGACACGGACATCATCGAAATAGAGCGTTGCCTGATCCGACGCCCACCAGCCCATTTTCTTGTCTAGCGCGGTGCGGGAGAACCCCTCCATATCCGTCTCGACCAGAAAGAGCGAAATCCCGTTCAATCCCTCCCCACCGGTCCGGGCGCCGACGACAAAATAATCCGATGTCATTCCGCCAGTAATAAAGGTTTTTGACCCGTTGATGACCCAGTGATTGCCATCTTGCCGCGCCGTCGTTTTCATGTTCGCCACATCAGAACCGCCGCCCGGTTCGGTTACACCTAGGCTGGAGCCAACCCGCCCTTGGACAATGTCCTTGAGAATACGGTCCTTGATGTCCTGAGAGGCCAGTTTCTCGATCGGGCCGATAGAGATACTGCGCCCGCCCAGCGCCGCCAATGTACCGCCATTATGGGCGCGCGCTGCCTCCTCTCCCCAGATGCAGCGCATGTACATGTCGTCGAAGCCAAGCCCGCCATATTGCTCAGCGACACCAAAGCCCCAGGTGCCAAGCGCGCCTACTTTTTGATGGACTTCCCAGGGGATTTCTCCTGCTTCGTCCCACTCATCGGCATGAGGCTGCAACTCGGATTCGACAAAACGCCGGATCATGTCCCGAAACTGCTGGCGTTCTTCGGTATCAGCGGCGTGGCGCATGATGTTGGTCCTTTAACTGTTCAGTTAAAGGGTTATCAATTCCAGCGCAGAACGCAAGGGCGCGGGCAGCGGCGTTGGTCGCCTGTTCTCCCGGTCCACATAGACATGAGTAAAGCTGCCTGCCGCCGATGCGGTCGTCTCATCGCCGCGAAACAAACCGACTCCATAGGTCACGCTGGTCCGACCGAGCTTCTCGACGCGGATGCGTGCCTCAACCAGATCGGGAAAGGCAATAGGCGCAAAATATTCGCAAGAAGTCTGGACCACCAGTCCGATGACATCGCTCTTTTCAATGTCGAGCGCACCTTGTTCGATCAAATAGCGATTCACCGCACTATCAAACCAGAAATAATAGACTGCATTGTTAACGTGACCATAAGGGTCATTGTCATTCCAGCGAGTGGTGATGGATGAACCAACGCGATAATCATCCCACACAGGTGGTGGGGTACGCTCTTTACCATGCATCGGCGTAGATCCGCTTGGCATCGGCGAGGTCCAATTCTTTGGGATTGTTGATCAGCAATCTGGTCTGCAACATGGCGGCCTCAGCCAGCTCATCGACTGCGTCTTCAGCGATGCCGACTTCACGCAAGCGACGGGGCGCGTTCACCTTCACAGCCAACCCTTCGAGATAGTCGATCAATTCCTGCGCCCGGGCTTCCGCGCTATTCGGACCCGTTTTTGGCACATCCAGCGCATCGGCCAATTCCGCATAGAGCGAGGCCGCTGCTTCCAGATTGAACTGCATGATATGCGGCATGACGAGCGCGTTGGAGAGGCCGTGCGGGATATGATAAATCCCGCCGAGCGGATAAGCAAGCGCATGGATCGCACCGACCGGCGAGTTTGCAAAAGCCTGTCCCGCCAGCATAGAGCCGCGCAACATGGCCTCGCGTGCGACCATGTTGGCGCCGTCCGAACAGGCGGTTTCAATATGGGCGGTGAGCAGTTTCAGTGCCTCAATCGCAAGCATATCGGACACCGGATTCTTCGCATGACGGCCCGTATAAGCCTCTATCGCATGGACCATCGCATCTATACCCGTAGCTGCGGTCACGGCGGCTGGCAGACCAAGTGTTAGCGTGGGGTCGAGTATGGCGGCGTCGGCAAACAGATGCGGCGACACGATTCCGGCCTTGGTCGTCTCACCCGTTGTCAGGATAGAGATGGCGGTCACTTCGGAACCCGTGCCCGATGTCGTCGGGATTAATATCGTCGGTAAGCCTTTGCGTGCCAGTTGGCCCACACCATAAATGTCCGAAAGCACCTGCGCATTATCGACCGCCAGCGCTGCTACAACTTTAGCGGTGTCCAGTGAACTACCGCCGCCCAGGCCAATGACAATATCGACATCAGCGCTCTCCGCTAAATCAATGGCTTGCTCGACCACCACTTCAGGCGGGTCGGCTATGACCGCATCAAATATATGCGCTGTCAGACCAGCATCGGACAGCGCTTGCTCTACAGGAGCGATAAGACCAGCGCCGATAATGCCCTTGTCGGTGACAATCAGCGGACGGGTTCCGCCAAGCGCAGCGACTTGATCAGCCAACATTGAAAGACAGCCCTCGCCAAAATGCAGGACCGGTACCGTTTGGAAACTATAGCTATTCATAGCCGGACTTTTGCACCGATCATCGCACTGCGCAACCGGCATCAACCGAGGTCAAAAAAAGGGGCCGGAAAACCGGCCCCTCCTTGTGGTGACGAAATGCCCCCAAACTGTTTAATTCTTAGAATTTTCCGCGCAGGGTCAAACCGTACATGCGTGGTTCCTGAATGAAGGTCGAACGTGAACCTGAACGCAGCACCGTGTTGAACGTAACACCGCGCGTCACTTCATTGGTCAGGTTGGTCACCCAGGCTTCAATGCCCCAAGCATCATCAATGTCGCCGATACCAGCGCGCATGTTGATTTTGATCGTGCCATCCTGAACATCGAACGGATTGAGAGCCGCTGCATCAACAGCCGCCTGTACGCTGCCCGCCGCTGTAATGGCTGCAGCATTGGGAACAACGATCGCCTGCGTTGATGTCCGACGATCACTTTCGATCCGAAGCTGACCATTGACGAAGAATTTCAGGCTGTCACCAAGGTCACGATCATAGGTTGCCCCCATGATACCCACCCATTTCGGAGCATTGGTCAGCGAGTTGCCGCACAGGCTCAGAACATTGGGAGAGGTTTGTGTACCAGCACAATCGCTCGGATATCTTGCATCCGTGTAGGTCAAACCGCCATTGATTGTGAAATTCTCATCCGGACGAATGACAGTCTCAATTTCAACGCCGGTTGATTTCGCGCTGGGCACGTTGAACGTCGTAAACTGCGCTCCGGTAAATTCCAGAACCTGGAAGTTCGTGAATTCCTCGTGGAAACCGGCAACGTTCAGGGTCACCGCATCATCCAGGAATTTGGCTTTTAGACCAACCTCGTAGGCATCCACTTCTTCCGAAGCAAATCGCGGGTCTGCACCGCCGGCGGCAGCGGTCGAATCCAGGTTGAACCCGCCTGACTTATAGCCGTGGGTGAAGCTTGCATAAACCGTTACCGGATCAGCAAATTCATAACTCACTTTACCGGTGTAGATCAGCTCCTCGTCATTAAACTCGCTGACGAAAGGCCGTGGCAGCGGGAATGCAATCGCATCTGACCCAATGGCTGGCGCCACAAATGCAAAACAGCCAAGGCCAAGTACCGTCGGAATAAGAGTCGGGTCTGGAACAATATTGCCCGCCGCAAATTGTCCCAATGTTGCCGGACAAACGTTGTTGGTGATCGCTGGTTGCGTGAAGGAGCCATCCTTGCTTTCATCCGAATAGCGCAGACCAACGGTGAGTTTCAGCCCTTGCGCCACTTCCAGCGTATTATGGGTGAAAATCGACCAACTCTTACTGCTTTGCGTATAGGCATTGGTGGTTCGCACTGTCGAGGGATCAACACCAGTGAGATTTTGGAGTGGTGTCGCACCCAAGAAGGTCGCGCCGCCAGCATAAAGAGGGTCTGCCGGGTTCAATGTGGCTCCGCCAGAAGCAGCTGCCAGCAACGCACCGACCAACCGGTCATAATCCTGACCCAGTCCGAAATTGGTGGACTGCGTAATATCCTCATCGGAATAATAACCGCCGACCAACCAACTCAACGCACCATCAAAGGCTTCGCCTTGAATACGTAGTTCATGCGTCATGGTATCAATGGCCGTGTCGCTGCCTGGCAGGACGTTGAAGACATCCAGACCTGAGAAGTCAGAATCGTAAGCTTCTTCTGCCCGATATTCACGATAGGAACCGATGTAAATCACGTCAGCACTGTCGCTGATAGGAACTTCGACTTCCGCCGTAATGCCCCATTGATCGTTGGACGGGTCAGCCCGCTGGTCGGATGTTGCAATCCGATTGTCCACGGCACGCTGTGCTGCCGTGACGTCGAACGGAGTCAGAGCAACATCTGGTCCGGCCATACCGCCGCGCGGACCAAGGCCCACTGCGTTGAATAATCCTGCCGTTTCGATACCAGATTGCAGAACCTCAATCGCAGCACAGCAGCTCGCCGTGCTCTTGGAATAGTCAGCAATCAAGCGCGCCTGAATACCGCTATCACTTTCAAAGCCCAACTGGCCACGGATCAGATATTGCTTCGTATCATTGGAATCACCAACACTTCCACCATTGCTGTCGATAATATCAACAAAACCGTCACGCTGGCGATAAGCGCCAGTCAAACGAAATGCGAGCGTATCCTCGATAATTGGTGCGTTAATGGCGCCCTGCACACTGATATGATCAAAATTGCCATAGGTCGCGTTTACGAAGCCGCCAAATTCATCCAGGTCTGGACGCTTGTTGGTGATATTCAAAGCACCGGCCGAAGTGTTGCGTCCGAACAGGGTGCCTTGTGGGCCACGAAGGACTTCGACACGTTCGACGTCAACAAACTCACCAAGCGCGACGCCTGGGCGGGACTGATATGCGCCGTCGACAAAGATGCCGACCGCGGATTCAAAGCCGATATTGTTTGATGTGGTACCGACACCTCTTATGCGCAGCACAACCGTACCCGATGCGGTTTGCGCATTGGAGGTTGAGAAGCTTGGGGAAACGCTGCCGATATTCTGAACGTTGACAACGCCTTGTTGCTCCAACTGAACCGGGCTAACCGCCGTCACAGCAATCGGAATATCTTGCACGTCTTCGGCGCGGCGCGTCGCGGTCACGATGATGACATTATCATCAACTGTTTCTTCAGCACCTTGATCTTGCGCGTATGCCGGCGTGGTAATGGCTGTACTGCACATGACAGCCATCAGTAACTTATTAAGATTTTTCATTTTTGTTCTCCCTGACAAATGAAACTTGTTTTTATTATTCATTCCCGACTGGCATTAACCGTTTGGTTTGGTTCCCCCATCCAGCAGTTTTTTGAGGACCATGGCGAAGGTCTGATGCACCAGCTCTAGCATCAGCTTTCGCTCGTCTTTGTCCGTCGACGGCACAGCCCCTGGTTCAAACTGAGCAGAAATCGAAATCAGATAAGACGCAGCAGTACGCAGATCAGCGTCGGCCCAATTGGACCCTGCCAATCGAAATGCACGGACATAACGGTCGATCGTTTCCTCTTCATGCCAATCGAACAGATCCTGCAGACTATCATCTTGTCTAGCAGCGGCATTAAGTCCGGAATCATAAGCGGACCACATGCCCTCGCTGCGCATATTTTGCAGATAGGTATCAATGAATTCGGGTAGCTTTGCTTCCGCCGGAATATTGGCAATCGTATGGTCAAATATGGCGAGTTGCAGCTTCAAACGCTCTTCCAGCAAAACTTGCAAAACCGATGTCTTGCTTGGAAAATAATCGTAAATCGTACTCAATCCGACGCTGGATGCGGCAGATATCCGACGCATGTTGAACTTTTCAATTCCACCTTGTGAAAGAATTTTCTTGGCGCCATCCAATATTCTGGAACGGCTTTCTTTGCCGCGCCCCTGTTGCGGGGTACGTCGCAAATCAACGGATTTTGGCATTTTCCTGACGATGCCTGACATTAAATTCCCCCTCCCCGAACAGTGTCTTGACTCTGCAAATTTGCTTTGCTTAAAACACGAACACTTGTTCGGGTTTCATTCTATGACGCGAGTCCTCTGATTTGTAAAGCCCAAAACCAGAACTTCGGCGCCAAGGGGATCATCACAACATGAGCCAGATTTCAGACAATGATCGCCAAGCGTTGCGAGACGGGTTTGCCAGATTTCTTGAAACCAACGCGAATGAGGAAAAACTGCGCCAGGGAATAGCGTCGGAACGCGGTTATGATGAAGGCATTTGGGGGCAGATGGCGGCAATGGGCCTGCTCGGTATTGCTGTCCCCGAAGATCTGGGTGGCATAGGCGGCGGTGCCGTTGACGTTGCGTTGGTGGCTGAGGAAATCGGCAAGAAACTTCTACCCGTGCCCTATGTTTCAACTTGCGTGGTGGCCGCAGAACTGATTGCGCGTTTCGCACCTGTTTCGGTACAACGGGAATTGCTCCCGAAAATTTCCGGCGGCACGCTTGTTGTTTCGGTCGGCGGAGCGGGTGATTGCATCCCTTATGCCGATGACGAAAACAGCCTGTCGGCAACACATGGTAATGATGGCTGGGCGGTTAGTGGGGACGTTTCCTACGTGCCGCATGGCGGTCATGCCGACTATCATTTGCTTGGGACGATGGAAAACGGGTCACAAGCCCTCTATCTGATCAGCGCTTCTGAAAATGTGTCCGTTAGTCCCATGACCAGCAATGACCCGGCCCAGCGGCTCTCACGACTGCATCTAACAGATGCAAAAGCGGTTAAGCTGGAAGGCCTTGCACCCTCCGGCCTCGGGCAGGCGTCGATGCGAAGCATCGCAGCCGCAGCAGCCGAACAGGCGGGGGCGGCCCGCGCCATTTTCGACATCACGATGGAATATCTGCGCACGCGCTATCAATTTGGACGCCCGATTGGGTCCTTTCAGGCCATGAAACATATGGCCGCGGAGCTGTTGGTGGAAGTCGAATCTGCCACGTCTGCAGCCCTAACTGCCGCGAGAATGATAGATGCTGGGTCTGTTGATGCTGCAAAGTTTGTCGCGCTTGCCGCTTTCACTTGCAAAGATGCCTTTCGCGCTGTTTCTGCGCAGGCCATCCAGATGCATGGCGGGATCGCCTATACTGAAGAGCATATTGCGCATCTCTATTGGCGCAGAGCGCGCGCGAGCATCCCTTTGTTCGGACATTCTGATCACTACCGGGAACAATATCTCAAAGCGCGGGAGGCAGCTTTATGACCATATGCGATAGAAACAGCTCGCCGGAAGAGATAGAAAATGCTGTCGATACATGGCTCGATGCGCATTGGGATTCAGATCGCCGCTGCGCAAAAGGCGATAGCAGCTATGACGAAGCAACATGGCTCAAAACAGTTTTCGAAGCAGGTTTCTGCGTGCCGACCTGGCCGACCGAATGGTTCGGACTGGGCCTTCGTCAAAAACAGGCCAGAATAATCGAAAAGGCTTTCGCAAAGTGCAAGGCGCCGGGCCATTCGCGTGACCGCTTTCATTTGGGTGCCATCACGGTGTTCAAGGTTGGCAGCGATGAATTGAAACGCGCGATGTTGCCAACACTGCTCACAGGCCCGATTTGCTGCCTGCTCTATTCAGAGCCCAATGCCGGTTCGGACCTTGCAGGCGTTCGGACAAAAGCGATCCCGGATGGGGATGAGTTTGTCATCACCGGCCAGAAGATATGGACCTCGAACGCGCAGGAAGCCGAATATGGCATGCTGTTGTCTCGGACAGATTGGGACGTGCCCAAGCATCGCGGCATCACGTTCTTTCTGTTCCCCATGAAGCAGGATGGTGTTGAGGTAAAGCCGATCAACCAGATCACCGGGGAATCCGAATTTAACGAGGTTTTCATTACTGAAGCGCGCGTTCCCGCTTCGCATATTATCGGCAATCTCAATGAAGGCTGGACATCTTTCCAGACCGCCATTGCCTATGAACGACTGATCATGGGGCAAGGTATTACTGAGCGCCAGGGCAAGTCCAAGGCAGACAGTGAACCGCAGTTGATCAGACTGGCGCGCAAATATGACAAATATGACGATCCAGCCGTCCGGCAGAAAATTGCTCAGGCGCTAGCCTATCGTGAGCTTAACAATTTGAACATGGAGCGGGCAAAGGAAGAGATACTGAAAAACGGATCATCGTCGCTCATGTCATTGGGGAAGCTTGCCATGTCGCGTATCCAGCATGGCGAAGCGGCCATAGCGACGGATTTGATGGGCAACGAGGCATTGCTCGATGGTGAAGAAAGCCTGGACGCCGCTAATGTGAATTTCGACGCAGCCAAGGCCTATATGAACAGCATCGGCGGTGGCACTGACCAAATTCAGAAAAACATCATTGCCGAGCGGGTATTGAACCTGCCCAAGGGGCCGGATCTGGATCGCAACACTGCCTTTCGCGATGTGAAATCCAGCTAATAACATGACCATCCATATGGAAAGCCAAGTTTATGAAGAATAGTCTAAAAATTGTAGCGATTGCCTCAAGCCTGCTGTTGGCCGGTTGTTCGACCATGGACGAGACAGCATCAATGGTAAAGGCGGATAACCCACCTTCCAATATGACGCTGGGTGACAGCTATCTCTCAGATTTCTACAGCTATGACGGTGCCTTGGCAGCGCCGGGTATGCTCTTGAGAAAAGAACCGTTGAACGAGCAACAATCCAATCCCGGAGCGGGCGAGAATGTCCGCCTGCTGTATTCGTCAACCGATGGGCTGGATGGCGAGGCGCTATTGCCCGTTTCCGGCGTTCTGTTTTTGCCCGAAGGCGCTGCGCCAGCCGGCGGCTGGCCGCTTATGGCATGGACACATGGTACGGTCGGGATAGCGGACATCTGCGCTCCGTCTTGGAATGGAAGGCAGCAGCAGGATCGTGATCATCTCGAATTCTGGCTCAAGAATGGTTATGCTGTGGTTGCGTCCGACTATCAAGGCCTGGGAACCGCCGGAACGCATCCCTATCTTGCTACGCGCCCGGAAGCCTATAGTAATCTCGACATCATTCGGGCCGTCCAGTCATCCGAATTTCCGGTATCAGACAAGGTCGTTCTGTTCGGCCAATCGCAAGGCGCTGGTGCTGCCATAGCCACCGCGGCTTATGCCGAGGGATATGCACCGGATGTCAATATCGTCGGTGCGGTGGCAACCGGTGTGCCATTTTTCTCTCCCGAGGCCCTGATTGCTCTGCAAGAAAGCCGTCCGCGAGACCGGGTTGATCCGATGTTGGGATATAATCTGCTCGCCCTTTCGCTGGTTCAACGGATCAACAAGGAATTCAAACTGGGCGACTATGTATCCGATGAAGTCATGCCCATTGCCCAGTCCGTTCAAAATACCTGCCATAAAGACGTGAAAGCCAAGGTGATCGCAGAAAAACTAACTCATGATAGGGTGTTCAAACAGGCTCCGGATGAGCATCTTTATTCGGCCTTTTCCCAAATGGGCTATCCAACACTCAAACTTCCCGTTCCGACATTTGTTGGCACGGGTGCAAAAGACAAGGACACCCCGCCACGCATGCAGTCGGCATTTGTCAAGCGCGCCTGCAAAGCAGGATCTAATATCGTATCGAAACTCTACCCTACGCTGGACCACCGCGCCGTTGTTCCAGGGTCAACTGGCGACACGTTATCCTTTGTCAAGGCGGCTTTCGCGGGAGATGAAATTGAAAGCAATTGTGGCGCCTTACCATTCTAACCAAGGACAATCGGACAGTTTCGTCCAGTAAATTGATCATGGTCGTAATAATGTCCGCTTTGTCCCGGAAGCGGACTTTGGTTTTGAAAACGATTCCTCTGTTTGAGACTGCGGTAGGATTTCGGACTCAAAATCCGTGTTCAATCAGCGACAGTTGCTGAAGTACTGATCTGATTGCTGCTGGTCCATGAGTGAGGAACGGCCAATCATTCGGCCGCTTAAAGGATTTTGGCAAAGCCGGCGGTTCCAGCGGTTGGACAGCCACCTTTTTTGTGGAGCGTTTCAGGTGCTGCAGCTTCCAAGAGCTGCTGTTTATCAGGGTTATCTTTCAATATAACTTCCATGGTATTGACGCACAAACGCGCCGTATCATCGGCCAGCTCATACCAGATTTGCTTTCCATCCCGGCGCGTCTTCACAATTTCTGCTCGTCTAAGCGCGGCCAATTGCTGACTCAACGCGGGCTGCCCGATGCCCGTTGCATTGTCGATTTCACTGACCGTACTTTCTCCGCCAGCGAGAAATGACAGGATCATAAGCCTTTGCGGCTGTGCATAGGCTTTCAATTTTTCACTGGCGCGGTCTGCCAATTCCCGGCTTTCGAACAGTGCGCTCATGCCGGGGTCACCTTTCGGCAGAACCAGTCTTCACTATCGTCAATATCCGCAACGGAGGCTGGGGGCACTGCAAGCAGGTCTTCGCCAGGCTGCCACCCCTCTGGCGCAAGAGCTTCTCCGTCCGCAACTGTTTGCAAAGCGGTGAGCAGGCGGATCATTTCATCAACCGATCGCCCGACATTGTAGGGATAGCAGGTCGTTGCCCGAATGACTCCCTCGGGATCAATAAAATAGCTTGTGCGCATCGCAGTAGAGTCAGTCGCATTTTCATCGATCATGCCAAAGGCTTTGCCGACGGCCATGCTGGGATCTTCTACGATCGGAAAGGATATCGCTGCCCCGTACTGTTCCTGAATGACGCGTACCCACGCCAGATGCGAATATAGACTGTCAACTGATAGACCGACCAGAGCGCAATCCAGTTTCTCAAAGGCATCCGCCTTGCTCGCGAGAGCGATGAATTCTGTCGTGCATACTGGCGTGAAATCAGCTGGATGGGAGAAGAATATCAACCAACGGCCCCGATAATCGGACAGCTTGATCGGGCCATGTGTCGTACGGGCTTCAAAGTCGGGAATCGTATCGCCGACGCGCAGCATTGTTGGGATATTGGGTTGTTCTTCTGTCATTCTGTCTTCCTCTGGCACCGGTTTGGCATCGCGATCCCATTGACGCAACATATATAATGTATTACACGATTTATGTAATTATGAATGTAAGAGGATATCCCATGACCGACTCGGTACTTACTCATGCCTCGAATCAAGTGTCTTCAGCGCAGCAAAACATCCCCATGATCAAGGCATTTTTTGACCAACCGACATTCACAGTCACCTATGTGGTCCATGATGAAGAAACGAAAAAGGCAGCGATTGTAGACAGTGTTTTTGATTTTGACCCCGCGTCTGGACGAACATCTTTCGAATCCGCAGACGATGTGATCCAGTATGTGGAGGATCAGGGCCTGGAGGTTGAATGGCTTCTGGAAACGCATGCCCATGCAGATCACCTTTCGGCGGCGCCCTATCTGCAGGAGAAGCTCGGCGGAAAAATTGCCATTGGCGAGCATATTGTCACCGTCCAGCAAGTGTTTGGCAAGCTGTTCAATGCAGGCACCGAATTTCAACGTGACGGGTCTGATTTCGATCATCTTTTTGCGGATGGCGACACGTTCAAAATTGGCAATATCGATGTGACGGTAATGCATGTTCCGGGTCACACACCGGCCGACATAGCCTATGTGATCGGCGATGCGGTGTTTGTTGGCGACACCATGTTCATGCCCGACTACGGCTCTGCCCGGGCTGATTTTCCGGGCGGTGACGCGCGCCAGCTATTTCGTTCACTCCGCCGGATATTAGAGCTTCCCAAAACCACCCGTCTCTTCATGTGCCACGACTATCTGCCGGAAGGTCGCGACCAATATGTCTGGGAAACTACGGTCGCTGCGCAGCGGGAAGGCAATATTCACGCCCATGACGGGATAAGCGAGGATGACTTTGTCAGGATGCGAACCGCGCGTGACAAAACGCTTGATATGCCACGCCTGATCCTGCCATCGGTTCAGGTCAATATGCGTGCGGGTCATCTGCCGCCGGCCGAGGATAATGGTGTCCGCTATCTCAAACTGCCGTTGAACGGCGTCTGATGCTCGCCGCTTTTCCTCACGCGATGCCGGTTGAAGGCCTTATTGGCGGTCTGATGATCGGCGCTGCCGCAGCATTGATGCTGCTTGGCCTTGGGCGTATCGCCGGCGTTAGCGGACTTGCGGCGCGGGCGACGGCTATTGCAGATAGCGGCGCGCCACGAAGCATAGCGATCGCTTTCGTCATCGGCCTGCCCCTGGGAGCATTTTTGGTGTCCCTTGCAACCGGCGGTGTTGTAACGCGCTTTCCACCATCGGTGGTCCCGATGATTGTCGGCGGCCTGCTCGTCGGGTTCGGTACGCGGCTCGGTTCAGGCTGCACCAGTGGGCATGGTGTCTGCGGCATGTCGAGGCTCTCGCGGCGTTCGCTCACCGCTACGGCAATCTTTATGGCAAGCGGCTTTGCGACGGTTGGGCTGATGCGCTTGGGTGGCTTGCTATGATCCGCTTTTTTATCGCACTTGTTGCCGGTAGCATATTCGGCGCTGGCCTTGCCTATTCCGGCATGTCCGATCCCGCGCGCGTCCAGGGATTTCTCGATTTTTTTGGCAATTGGGATCCCACGCTTGCCTTTGTCATGGGCGGCGCGATCATTCCGATGGCAATCGCATGGCTGGTCCAGCGGCGGATCGAAAAGCCATTTGCAGACGCCCATTTTTCCTTGCCGGGAACACAGAAATTGGATCGCAAGCTCGCGATCGGAGCGGTGCTGTTTGGTGCCGGCTGGGGCATAAGCGGTCTTTGCCCCGGTCCGGGATTGGCTGATTTAGCCATCAATCCCCTGCCCGCTTTGGTGTTCGTTGCAGCCATGTTGGCAGGAATGCTGGCCCACCGCGTTACAAACTGATCCATGCAAATCATCGGGAAGGATGTTCAATGGCAAGTGATGGAAATATTAGAGGACCAGTCACGGCAAGTGAGCAAAGCAATTTTGATATTGTCATTGTCGGTGGCGGCTCGGCCGGCATTGCGACCGCTGCGAGTATATTCAAGCGCAACCAGAATGTTACACTGGCCATCATTGAGCCGTCTGACGTTCACTATTATCAACCCGGCTGGACAATGGTTGGCGGCGGTGTGTTCTCTCTGGACTTCACCCGGCGTGAAGAAAGACGCCTGATCCCCAGCCGCGCCAAATGGATCAAGACCGCAGCCAAAACATTCGATCCAGAGAGCCAGCTTGTTCTGACGGCAGACGGTCAAAAAATCAGCTATGATGTGCTGATCGTCTGCCCTGGGATCAAATTAGACTGGGACGCGATAGAAGGCCTGCCAGAGGCGCTTGGGACAAACGGCGTCACGTCCAATTACCGCTATGATCTTGCCCCCTACACAAATAGTCTGGTTCGGGATTTGGGGAAGGGGCGCGCACTGTTCACACAGCCGCCCATGCCGATCAAATGTGCCGGTGCGCCGCAAAAGGCCATGTATTTGTCCTGCAGCCGGTGGGAAAAGGCAGGCATTTTGCAAAAAATTGATGTGCAATTTCACAATGCTGGCGAGGTGCTATTTGGTGTGCAGGACTATGTGCCGGCGCTGATGGAATATGTCGAGCGCTATGATGCGCATCTGAACTTTCAATCGACGCTTGTCGCCGTTGATGGCGATGCCAAAACCGCGACTTTCGAACAAAAAGACGGAGACAGGATCAAGCGCATACAGGAAGCATTTGACATGATCCATGTCGTCCCGCCCCAAAGCGCTCCCGATTTCATACGATCAAGCCCGCTCGCCGCAGAAAACGGTTTTGTCGATGTCGATCAGACAACATTGCGACATAGGACATACCCGAATATATTCTCGCTCGGCGACGCCTGTAGCGCACCCAACGCCAAAACCATGGCGGCCGCACGCAAGCAGGCACCGGTGGTCGCAGTCAATGCGTTGGCCGCATTGGAAAGCAAGCCGCCAGTGGCCGACTATGATGGCTATGGCAGCTGCCCGCTGACAGTGGAAAGCGGCAAGATCATCCTCGCCGAATTCGGCTATGACGGAAAGCTGTTACCGAGCTTTCCCACATGGTTGATCAATGGCACGCGCCCCTCCCGGCTGGCATGGTTGCTGAAGGATACGATCCTGCCGCCGGTTTACTGGCATGGGATGCTCAAGGGGCGCGAATGGATGGTCAAACCGCATCATATTGGTGCGAATTGACGTGCAAATGAAGCTGTCGAGATATTTTCCGATCCTCGAATGGGGTCGAACCTATAATGCGACCACCCTTACCAACGACGGGGTTGCGGCCATAATTGTCACGATCATGCTGATCCCGCAAAGCCTGGCTTATGCCATGCTCGCAGGGTTACCGGCACAGATTGGGCTTTATGCGTCGATCATGCCGCTGATTGCCTATGCGATATTTGGCACCAGCCGAACATTGGCGGTTGGTCCTGTTGCAGTTGTATCGCTTATGACCCTGACCGCCGCGAGTACCATCGCCCCGCCAGGAAGCGCTCAGTTTATCGCAGCCGCTTTGGTGCTTGCGCTGCTGTCAGGTTTATTCCTGTTGCTGATGGGATTGTTCAAACTCGGCTTTCTCACCAATTTGCTATCGCATCCGGTAGTATCCGGGTTCATAACCGCCAGCGGTATCATCATCGCAACCAGTCAGTTAAAATCCATTCTTGGCGTCAAAGCCAGCGGCGCTGCGATGCCTGAGCTCATAACAAGCCTGTTCGCGGCGATCGGCACAGTAAATGTCCCGACGCTTGTCATAGGCGTGCTGGCTACCGCCTTTCTGTTCTGGGTTCGAAAGGGATTGAAGCCGCTTCTCATACGCCTTGGGTTAAAACCCCGCGCTGCAGATCTGACTGCCAAAACCGGACCAATCACCGCCGTTGCGGTATCGACAATTGCCACGATTGCGCTGGGGTTGGAGGCCAAAGGCGTACAAGTGGTTGGCGATATTCCACAGAGCCTGCCACCCTTTTCTGTACCATTGATTGATCTCGAGCTATGGCAGAAACTCGCCATTCCGGCCTTACTACTCAGCATTATCGGCTTTGTTGAATCAGTATCGGTCGGGCAGACTCTGGCTGCAAAACGGCGCCAGCGTATCGACCCGGATCAGGAACTGGTCGGTTTGGGCGCAGCCAATTTGTCCGCGGCATTTTCCGGTGGCTATCCAGTGACCGGTGGGTTTGCGCGATCAGTCGTCAATTTTGATGCCGGTGCTGAAACGCCAGCCGCTGGTGCTTTTACCGCCATCGGTATCGCTATCGCTGCTCTGTTTCTCACGCCATTTCTGGCTTCGCTACCGATCGCTACCCTAGCAGCAACCATCATTGTCGCGGTACTCAGTCTGGTTGATCTAAAAACACCGCGCACCATCTGGCTCTACTCCAAAACCGATTTTGCTGCGATGGCAGCAACCATTGGCATTACTCTTCTTGCCGGGGTTGAACCCGGCGTTATCGCAGGCGTCGCTCTTAGCCTTGCGCTTTTTTTGTGGCGCAGCTCGCGGCCCCACGCCGCGATTGTCGGACGCGTGCCCGAAACAGAGCATTTTCGTAATATTGACCGCCATAAGGTGTTCACCGATCCGCGTATTTTGACAATCAGGATCGATGAAAGCCTAACCTATCTCAACGCGCGCTGGCTGGAAGAATTCATATTGGAACAGGTCGCTGACCACAAGGACGTCCGTCATGTGATCCTGATGTGCTCGGCCGTCAATGCTATTGATGCATCTGCGCTGGAAAGCATCGAAGCGGTCAATCACAGGCTTGATGACGCCAATATCCGTCTGCATTTCTCCGAAGTGAAAGGGCCAGTTATGGACCGCCTGAAAAGATCGCACTTTCTTGATGAATTAACGGGCCAGGTTTTTCTGTCCCAAAACACCGCATGCAAGAAACTTATCGAAGCGAGCAACCACCAGGACGCGGCTGATAATGGTGAAGATATATGGCGCGAAAGGGGGCTGATATAATCAAAAGAATTTGGCAATCGATCCAGGTCAAACACCCTCGCTCCGAATAAATACGTAGAGACAGGAATGACCCGCCGGTGGAAACTGTGGTGCTCTGGTTCCGACCAGCAGTGCAGACTTGTGGGAGATTAATCATGCCCTTATTGCGCTCCTTTGGCGCGCGCGCCCGGTCGATCCTGACCGTGATGCTGACGCTAATGCTGGTCGCCTGTGCCAGTGCAACGCCCTATCAGCCCAATCTCTTTGGCCAGAAAATTTCTGGCGGCTATTCAGACAAACGGTTGGCCGAAGATCGATATCGGGTCGGTTTCGCCGGAAATATTTTTACCTCGCGCGATCGCGTCGAGGGCTATCTGCTCTACCGCGCGGCAGAGCTTACCGACCAAAATGGCTATGAATGGTTCATGCTGATCGACCATCGGACCGAACGGGACCGGCGGACCTATGTTGATCGGTCGCCGCGCTATGACCCCTGGTATGGTTCGGGCTATCTCTATTGGCAGCCGCATTGGCGCTATTATCGCGGAGGTGGTTGGACCACCTGGCATCCTCATGTCGGAAGCCGGTTTTGGACCTATGATGTTGATGTCCGGACAGTCGAAAAATTCGAAGCGCATACGGAGATAAAAATGGGCAGAGGGCCAATGCCGCAAGATGGCCAGAAGGTTTTCAATGCACGGCAAGTCATGGTCGATCTGGGGCCGACGATTGAATGGCCGAAACGCTGATAACCGGATCCGCCGATCTAGTGGCTATTACGTAATGACCGGGTCATCCTGAGGGCATAATTTGCGCCACAGGTGTTACAATCAAACAAACAAGAAGGAACGATAGCCATGAATGAAGAAGCAGTGGTAAGCCATCCCCAACATGATCACGACTATGGCAGTCAGATTGCTGTCATCCGCAGCGATCTGGAACGCCTGCAAGAAGACATTCGCGGTTTGAAGGACGATCTCGCCGACGATGCATCCGAACGGATGCAGCAATGGACCGAAAGAGCTGCAGAAACGCTCAAGGAAAAAGGTGAGTTGTTGCGGGAACGCAGTGAACAGCTCCGCGAGGCTGGAGAACAGAGGAAAGACGCAATTACCAGTGAAGTGCAGCAACATCCCTTTGCAAGCATAGTGGCCGCAACGGGCGCAGGTCTCGCCATAGGTGCTTTGGCCATGTGGGCGCAAAATGGGGCCAAACCCTAGTCGATCGGTTGGACTGATCGTTTCATCGCTGTCATCGGGCTTTAGATTAATCGGACAGTTCGTCAGGCACGGGATATTCCGGTGGCCGCTGGGGTGGTTGTTCTGGTTGGAGGGGCGGTGTTTCGGGTGATCCCGGATCGTCGATCCGGTCCGGTTCCAGTGGCGGGGTTTCGGATGGCGGCGAGGTCGGCAATTCGTTCGGGCGCCCCGGGTTTTGTTGCACTATTTGAGCCATGACAATTCCGTTGAGACTAAAACCAAATTCACCTGCCGTGCTCAAGGATGCTATCCGCAGATATACCTAAATCAGTGCAGTACCGATTTCGTTTGAGCCCTTGTCAGCGAAAAGCATTCGCCCGGTGCCAAGCCGCTGCAGAATATGGTCCAAATCGGTTTCTGAAAAAGCGAAACAACCTTGGCTGCGCCCTACTTTTCCGTATTGTTTCACCATCTTGCTATCGACATACCACGCGCCGTGGATCACGATGGCGCGCTGATAAGCTAGGTCATTGCTTGGGTCCAGTCCGGCCAAACGGCGGGAACGGCCGTGTTTGCCAATATAAGCCTGCCCGGTTACATAGCTCCCACCCGAAGAAGCCTCTGAACCAGGTATGTTGGAAAATTTTTGTAGCCAGCCAGTATGTCTTTTGTCCGATCCCCTACCATGCGCGACCAGAAATGATGTCGTACGACCGTTCATCAGGTCGACCAGATGAAAGCGGGGTTTGGCCGAATGCAATGCATAATCCGCAATCCCGATCACATCAGTGTGTTTGATCGGCAGATGATGTGTGTCCAGAGCCGCCTTGGCCTTTTTCAGCAAATTGGGATCAAGCAGTGACGGCGTTTTGGCGATAGCTGGCAGTGTAGGCGCTACCAAAGCACCAAATCCCAACAGGCCTGTTTTCAGTAATGTTCTGCGTTTCATCTTAAAATTCTAACAGAATCCGGTATGCTTGGGATTAGGTAGATATACTGATTGTGGGGAGGAAGCGCGCCCGAAACAAGGGGAGAATGAGAAAACTGCTTATTTTCATCGCTGTTCTATTCTCGGTTGAAACAGCTTCGGCTGAGCCACAAAATCGGATGCAATGGACTCCTGCTCAAGTCGTTCATTTGAAGGCGCTGATCAACGATATGCCGGCGGAAAGCCTTGGCGATTGCCAGATATCAAGTAATTTTCCTCTTGAAGACGGAAGTGCCGCAACTGCTGCCGCCATACAGCTCGCACGAACATATCTGGATGGATGCCTTAAGGACTTGAGCCGCGCACAGTGGCATATCAAAAGCCGCGACCATCTGATTGACAATGAGAAGTTGATAGCTCTGGCACTACGCAGGAACGAACTTGGGCCATTATACGACGCGTACAAACCGCAAAACCCTCATTATCAAGCACTTAAAAAAGCATTGAGAACGGAAACCGATTCACAGAAGCGTGCGCGAATAGCTCTGAATATGGAACGATGGCGCTGGATGCCGCATTATCTCGGTGAAACCTATCTGATAGTCAATGTCGCCAGCTTTGAAGTCACACTATGGGAAAATCATAGAAAAATACGCTCGTGGCCTGTTATTGTCGGCAAGACAGAGACACCGACACCGGTATTTGATGCCAAAGTCAGCGGTGTCATTTTCAATCCCTGGTGGGAAATCCCTTCTTCGATCGTGGCTGAAGGGATCGGCGCGATGGTTCGTAATCGTCCGGCAACCGCCCGCCGGAAAGGCTATGTTCTCCAAAACGGTCGCTATCGCCAGCAACCGGGGCCAGGCAATGCATTGGGGTTGATGAAATTGATCATGCCGAACGCTCATTCGGTCTATCTACACGATACGCCAAACAAGAAACTATTCGCCAACGATGTCAGAACCTACAGTCACGGATGTGTCAGGGTGGACGACGCCATCGGTTTTGCCAAAACACTATTGGCAAATGATCATTCGGGTGAAGAAGTAGACGAAATATTGAATGCAGGTCACACCAAAGCGCTGAATATGGCTGAATCCATCCCGATTTATATCGCTTATTTTACGGTGGAAGGGACCGACGATGCCAGTTTGATTTTTCACCCTGACATCTACCGCCGCGATACTCTTGTGTTCAAAAAACATTGAAGCTGTTGCTCAGTTTGGAAAAGCCGTTCCTGTGCTATCCACCGTCAGAGCCTTTTCTTAGTCTGATCCTTGTTCCGTCCTCAATCTTTTCACTCGGATGCAGTATTACGGTTTCTCCTTCTTTCAAGCCTTCTGTGATCTGTGCGCGCTCATCATTCATTCGGCCGACCTTTACCCGAACCAGCCTTGCTTTCCCATTATCCATCACAAAAGCAGACCAGTCTCCAGCGTCACGGAACAATGCACTAATCGGCACTTGGATAACATTGTCCCCAGACCATTCGACCGCCCGGACTATCACCCGATAGCCATGGCCCAGGCGCTCCCTTGCCGTCTGAGGATCGACAAAGTCTATGATAACATTCACCCGCTGTTCCTCAACGCCGAGGGCCGAAATTTTGGTGAAGCCGAACGGTTCTATCCGCTGAACCTTGCCTTTGAGCGGACGCTCACCACCCCAATTGTCGATCAGCACATCGTTACCCGGCTTTATTTTAACCGCATCGCTGGATAAAAGATCGGTGACAATCTCAATATCAGCGGGATTACCCAGTTCCATTATTGTTGCTCCGGCGGCCAGCAGGGTTTCACTCTCTTGCGTTACCCGCAACACCGATCCGCTTTCGGGCGACGTAATGTTGAGTGCGTTGTCCCGGCCATTGCCAAAGGATGGACCCATCAGACTGGCCTGAGCGGCTTTAAGCTCGAATTGGGCGGTTTCGTGAGCTTGCAAAATTTCTGTCACTTGCGCGACGCTGCTGTCGCGCGCTGCCTTGGCTGCATCATGCTCGGTCTTCGTCGCAAAGCCGCGTTTGAATATGGCGTCGGTTCGCTCGAAATTGGCGGCTGCCAGTTTCCGATCCGCTTTGGCCTGGTTGATCCTTGCCGCAGACGATCGCACGGTGGCTTGCAGTGCCCTGATCTTTGCACGAATTTCGGCTTCGCTGCGCGGGTTCTGAAAATCGGGTTGCGCCGGCATCATGCGCGCGACCACCGTCTGGCTTGCCACGACCTCATCGCCTGCTTCCAGCTCCACCCGCAGCAACCGGCCATTAATCGGTGCGGTAACGATAAATATGTCGCGGACCCGCGTTTCGCCTTCGTCATCGATCGTCACCAGCAGCGGGACTTCAACCACCTCTGCGGTATCGACATCAATCGGCGGAGTGCGGACGGCAAAGAAAATCGCAACCAATATCAGCAATATGATTGCTCCGATCAGGATTTTTGGCCCCGGGCGGCGGAATTGTTTACTGGCCATTACTTCATTCCCTCGTTTTCAACACGCTGACAAGATTAAGCCCGTCTAGCCGTCCCTTGACGAATATGGCTGACAATACGGCGGTTGCCAGCACAACCAATATTGCAAAAGCGACGGTGGCGGCCGAAAGGGCAAAGGGGATAATGAAGAGATCCCCGCTGACAGCTTCGCTGATTTGCTTCGACAGATAATATCCGAACATCATGCCGAGTGGCAGTCCGGCCAATACGATGAGCGCAAGCTCGCCCAACAATATATAAGAAACTTCGGATCGACGATAGCCGAGCACGCGGAGCGAAACGAGATCACGGGCGCGCTCGGCGAGGCTTATCCGGGCGTTATTATAGACTACGCCAAAGACGATAAGGCCGGAGAAAGCGACGTTGAACAGTTGGACGATACCCCTAGTTTCGGCAATCGTTTCCTCACTACCGCGCAGAGCGGCGGCTCGTTGAGAGAAACCGGCAATCATTGGCATGTCTTTCAGCCGCCGGTACAGCTTGTCGGTCTCGTTCGCGTCCACGCTCAGATAGGCGCCGGAAGACAATGCTCCTTCCCGCATGATCGGGCCCAGATTTTTGAAATCGACATAGGCTGGACTGCTCACCGGACTGCTGAGTATGCTGGTCACCGGCATGGTGACATGGGGTCGGCGTCCGTCAGTGATTTGAATATCCACCAGATCCCCTGGCCCGACATTTAGCTCGTTCGACAAGCTATAGGATATCATCAGACCCTGCATCGGCGGTTCGACAACGCCATTGTCCAAATCGACCAAGCGGTTAAGATCGTTAGCCGGTTTCATCCCCGTGATCGTTTCGGATTTGGAACGATGACCTGCGCTCAGTTTGGCACCGACATAGCGCACCGGTTCGACCCGCATCACACCGGGCAATCGCGCAAGTTCAAACAGAGCTCGATCATCGCGATCTTCAGAAAAGACCACATTAACGTCCGCTCGATTGGCCTGATCGAACATCAGGTCAAACATCATGCGGACATTGTCCGTAGATCCGGCAGACGTGATATACAGACCTAGCGCAGCCGCGATGCCGACCGATCCCAGCATGGATCGCAAGGGCCGGCGAGCCACCCCTCGCAGGATGATTCGCGTCGGTTCATCCAGCCCTTTAATCCGTCCAACCAATCGGGCAAACCCGCCGGAATAATTGGGCGGCACCGGCGGACGCATGGCCTCGGCAGCGGTCAGCTTGCCAATCCGTCGGACGGTTTGCGCTGCACCCAGCAACACAACGAAAATCGCAACCATGCAGGAGATGAAAAACACGTCAAAGCCCGCACGGTAGGTGAGGAACGGGAAGACGAAAAAATCCTGGTACAGGCCGGCCAGTCCCCGACCCATCCATGAACCTAACAAGAGGCCGAGCACAAGCCCGGGGAGAGACAGCACCAGCGCCAGTTTGGCGTAGTGAAACATGATAGTCCGGCTGCGATAACCGAAGGCAGTCAGCAGGCCGATAATCTCCCGCTCCGATTCCACCAGTCGTGACAGGACCATATTTATCAGGAAGGCCGCGACGCCAAGAAATATCGGTGGAAGAATGGCGGTCATGCTGCTGAGCTGAGTCAGTTCATTCTCCAGAAAACGGTCAGAAAGCTGGTCTTTCCGCGGTGTGGCGCCACGTCCGCCATAGCGTTCGAGGATGACATCCACCCGGTCGATCACGTCCTGCACATTGCCACCGCGTTCCAACCGGATCAGGGCTTCATTGAAGCTGTTGGTCGAATCCAGCGCGGCGGAGAGATGCTCCTGTCCCATCCACAATATGCCAAAGCGGCGATTGTCCGGGAATATCTGGCCCGGGCCGATGGCATAGACATATTCGGGGGAGAGCACGGTCCCCACGATGCGAAATTTTTGCCTGGTCCCGTAGAGCAGCCCATCAATATCATCACCAATTCCTATGCGGGCGGCCTCGGCAAACTTTTCACTGGCAAGCACTTCGTCTGGGCGGCCAGGATCCGGCAACCGACCGCTACGCAGGACCAGGGCATTAACAGCCGGCATGCCGGACTCAGGCAAAGAATGTATGCGCGCGGTTATCGGTTCGGATATCCCCGGAATGTCAAGCGTCGCGCCGCTGGTCAGGCGGCCCTCAACGACGCTGACGCCATCAATCGCGCGAATGTCCTCCAGCAGGCTATCGGGCACACGGACGGCAGATGCGAAAATGTCGGCGAAGCGGTAGCGGTCATAATAGGTATCGCGGCTGGCCTCGAGAGAGCGGAGCATGCCGAACGACATCACCACCATCCCGATCCCGGCGGCAATGACCAGTGCGATGGCCAGTGCCTGCGATCGCAGGCGCCAAATATCGCGCAGTAGTTTGCGGTCCAGCGACCCCAGCCAGGTTGGTGGGCTTACCATTGCATCGCCGACGGCGCGACGCGCTCCGTGTTGTCGCGATCTTCAACCAGCGCTCCATCGGCAAAGCGCAGTAACCTGTCGGCCATATCGGCAATCACAACATTGTGCGTGATGAGCAACGTCGTGGTACCAAGCTCCCGGTTGACTTGATCCAGCGCCTCCAGAACCCTAACCCCGGTTTCGCTATCAAGCGCTCCTGTTGGTTCATCGCACAGCATGACTTTCGGCCGCTTGGCAATGGCACGGGCGATGGCAACGCGTTGCTGCTCACCACCGGAAAGCTGGGACGGAAAATGATCGATACGGCTTTCCAGCCCCACCATGGCCAGTGCCTCTTCTGGCCTCATCGGGTCTTCGGCAATCTCCGTGATCAGCGCAACATTTTCCCGCGCGGTCAGAGAGGCGACCAGATTGTAGAATTGAAACACGAAGCTGACCGAATTGCGCCGATATTCGGTCAATGCAGACGGGTCGAACGCGGTCAGCTCCTGCCCCTCAAACATTACCGTTCCGGCGGTTGCTTCGTCCAGCCCGCCGATGATGTTGAGAAAGGTAGACTTGCCCGACCCGCTTGCTCCGAGCAACACGACCATGGCGGATTTTGGCAGGTCCAGATCGACGCCGCGCAGAGCGGAAACCGCGGTTGGTCCTTCACCATAGATTTTCGTCAGACCGCGGATGGAATAAAGGCTGTCGCGCTCTATCGTCGCGGATTCCAAAGGCAGGGACATTAGGCGCAGAAACCGGTCAGCTTTTTTGTGCTGACACTGACAACCTGCAAATTGTCCCCAAGTTTCAGCACGCTGATCTTCCCATAATTGCCTATAATTGATTGTGAGAATAGGGAATTTAGGCCGCAAGCGTCGCGTGAGCGATAAGTATTGTTACGGAATGGCCGCGCCGCTCACGATCGATACTACGCGCAATTGCGTAGAGACGCCTTCACTCATTTTCCTTAATTTTCCGGCCCATATCTGACATTGCTATGGAGCCCCCAATGGAAAACCATATGAAAGCGGCGATTTTCATCGAGCCCGGCAGGATCATATTGGGTGAAAAGCCGATTCCCGACATTGGTCCGCTTGATGCGTTGATCCGAATTACGACGACGACCATTTGCGGAACGGATATCCATATATTGAAGGGTGAATATCCCGTGGAAAGCGGCCTCACCATTGGCCACGAACCAGTTGGAATCATTGAAAAAATGGGTTCCGCGGTTGAAGGGTTTACAGAAGGCCAGCGGGTGATCGCAGGGGCCATCACACCGACGGGGACGTCCTATGCCTCGATGTGCGGTTTTCATTCTCAATGCGGTGGTCAAGATGATCATGGCTGGAAAGCCGTAGGGGGTTGGCGGTTTGGCAATACAATTGACGGCGCACAGGCAGAATATCTCAAAGTGCCGGATGCGATGGCCAATCTTGCGCCGGTGCCGGATGGGTTGACCGACGAACAGGTGTTGATGTGTCCCGATATCCTGTCGACCGGGTTTAGCGGGGCGGAATCGGGCAAGATTCAAATTGGCGACACGGTTGCGGTGTTCGCGCAAGGCCCCATCGGCCTTTGTGCAACGGCTGGCGCAAAAATGATGGGCGCCACTACTATCGTCGCGGTCGAATCAATTCCTGAACGGATGGACATTTCGCGAAGCATGGGCGCGGATCATGTTATCGATTTCAGCAAGGTCGATCCCGTCGACGAAATCATGCGGATTACAGATGGTCGCGGAGTGGACGTATCGATAGAGGCCTTGGGTAAAACACAGACATTTGAAGGAGCACTCAGGGTATTGCGGCCTGGCGGGACACTGTCTTCGCTTGGCGTTTATTCCGAAGGCCTGACGATACCGCTAGATGCTTTTTCGGCCGGTCTGGGGGACAACACCATTGTCAGCACGCTTTGTCCCGGCGGCAAGGAACGTATGCGCCGGTTGATGGATGTGATCGGGTCTGGCCGTGTCGATGCAAGCCCGCTGGTCACCCATCATTTTGCACTTGATGATATCGAAACAGCCTATGACCTGTTTGCCAATCAACGCGACGGCGTGCTGAAAATCGCCGTGCAGCCCTGATCGCCAGTTGATGGCTTTCGAAGAGCAATATGCGGCCAAGCTGACCAGCGCCGCCAAAGCCGTATATGGCATTCCATCAGGGTCCCATATCGCCATGGGCATGGCGGTTGCCGAACCGCCTGCTTTGCTGTCCGCTTTGGCGGCACGCGCGGAGGCAGGCGATCTGAGCGATCTCAAACTGTGGTATTTTCACTCCATGGCCCATGCCGGAAAAACCGTGCTGCGGCCCGGTCTATTGGCCCATGTCCGCCCGCATTGCATGTTCCTCAGTTCCATAGAACGGGCGCTGCTTAAAGATGCTTCCCGCAAAGGCATCCCGCCGGTTGAATTCGTGCCCGTCGCATTCAGCGATTCACCGCAATTGCTGAGAGACAAAGTCCCGCTCGACAGTTTTATCACAACCGTATCACCCATGGACCGCCACGGCTGGTTCACCTTTGGCACCAGCAACGACTATTCATCAACCGCAGCCCGAAGCGCGAAAAACCTGATCGTTGAGGTGAATGAGAAAATGCCCCGGGTTTTTGGAGAGTCACTGCTCCATATTTCTGAGGTTGATGCCATAGTTGAGAATAATGTCCCACTCGGGGAGGAGACCTGCCCGGCGATCATCGCAGAGGAACAAAAGATTGCATCCACCATTGCGGGCATGATTGATGATCGCGCCTGTCTGCAAATGGGGATCGGTACTTTGCCTAGTGCGGTTTGTGCGCTGCTGGAGGATCGCAAGGATCTGGGCATCCATACAGAATTGATGACCCCAGCCCTGGCGCGTCTGGCGGAATGCGGAGCGGCGACCAATCAGGCGAAGACCACTTATCATGGCCGTAGTGTCTTTACCTTCGCGATGGGAGATCGCGCCTTTTATGATTTTCTAGACGATAATCCCACCATGCACAGCGCGCCGGTCGATATTGTCAACGACCCGCGCCATATTTCCAAGAATGACAATGTCGTGTCGGTGAATGCGACGCTGCAAGTCAATCTTGGTGGTGCCTGCAATTCGGAACATCTGATGGGCCGCCAATATAGCGGCGCGGGGGGACAGCTGGACTTTGTCCGCGGTGCCACGGCTTCGAAAGGCGGTAAATCCATCATCGCCTGCCGGTCCACGGCAAAGAACGGGACTGTGTCGCGGATCGTGCCAACGCTCGATGGTCCGGTCACGACGCCGCGCAATGACACGCATATTGTCGTCACCGAATATGGCTTTGCCGACCTTAAAGGCAAATCATTGACTCAGCGGGCCGAGGCATTGATCGAATTGGCGCATCCGAAATTCCGCGCGCAATTGGCGGACACGATACGCTAATGACTAAAGTCGCGATATTCAGCACCAGTAACTCATCACCCGGCAAGCCGGTATCTGGATCAAGAACTGCACCCGGATTTAGTCGAATCAGAGCACAATGCCCTTGCTCAAAACTGTGGAGAGGTAGTTGCCAAACCCCAGCTATTTCGGTTTCTCGGAATCCTGCTGTATTTGTGTCGATGGAAAACTGTCTGGTGTCATTCTCACTGAACTGATGAAGTTTAACGAATATGATATAACCATTGTCACTGTGAGGTTTGTGATCTGTACCGATTGGATTTCGGACATATGTTCCGGCTGGATAGTCGCGATGCGCATCAGAATCTGCAAAAGGTAATCTACTACAGTCAGCCGTTGAAAAGCGACAACGAGGGTATCGAATTCGATGTTCCTGGACGGATCACGCCGGAAGGGTTGATCGGGCTGGGCGCAGGCCCCGACGCACACTACATGCTATGCGGCCCGACAGCATTTCTCGCTACGATCCAATCAGGGTTGGAAGAACGCGGGGCACCTGCCGATCAAATCCATTTCGAAACCTTCGGGCCAAGCAGTCAGTGAATTCTCTTTAAGCGGTTTTTTGCGGGAGATGATGGTAGTACTCCAGAATTGTTTTTTGGGAACGGCTGCCATGCCTTGAGCTTCCGCTAGTTGCATATTTCTGACTGCCAAACTGGATAACAAAAATGTCCGCTTTCGGGATACAACGGAGTCAATCTTGACGTCCGAGATTGGGGCGCAAAGCGGTCATAACGTTAGTGTCCGCTTTGGCGCAAAAGCGGACGTTAAATTCTATAGCACGCTGCTCAGCAATGGCCTTTCATCCAGAAAATTCTCAATGTTGTTTTGAACCAGCTGGGCTTGAGCAAATAGTGTCTGATATGTGGATCCGCCTTGATGAGGGGACAGGATGGCATTGGGCACATCTGTCCATCTGGAACCACTAGTTGGTTCAGGATCGAATACATCAAGACCTGCCCCACCTATGGATCTCGATTTCAACGCGGCGATCAACGCTGGTTCGTCGACCACACTGCCCCTTGAGACATTGACCAATATGCCGTCGCTACCCAACCGATTAAGCAAACTCTCGTTGATAAGATGATAGGTCGACTGATCGGGCCGACAGCATATTATCAAACCGCGTGATTGTTCGGCCAGATCATCCAGAGATGCGACATAGGGAAGCTCGACATTTTCTTTCTTCCGCGGCCCCCACCATTTTAGTTCAACACCAAATGGTTCAAGACGTTTGACAACCTCTCTACCGATTGAACCCAATCCAACGATACCTACCGACATACCCCGCAACGAGTGGCGAAGCGGACCAGCTTTGGTCACCCAGCTATCTGACATCACATAGTCGTGATTCTGCGGAATTTTCAGAAGCAGGGATGTCATCATCGTCACGGCAACGTCCGCGACATCTCCGGAATTCATTCCGGGGGAATTTGTTACCTTGATACTTCTGGCTTTGCATTCATCGAGATCAATGTTGCTAAATCCAGCCGAGATCGAGGCGATCATTTTTAGGTTTGGAAAGCGGCCAAGCATATCTTTGTCGAGCTTTTCAATGCTGGCCGAGAGCAGAATTTCTACTGCATGCCCGTTATTGGAAATTACCTGATCAATGTCTTCGGACGTGTCGATAAATTCCCAGCGATCTGGCTTGTTGGGAAACAGCGTGTGCATTTCGGGATGCATCGCCAGTATTTTAGTCTGATCGGTCATGTAAAACTTGCCTCGGAAAGCGAATTGAGAATGGGTGTCCCTAGATACTCAGATCGTACACATTATAGTCTTTGAGGCTGGCTTTCGCTTCGGGATTCCAAACATGGGTTTCACCCGATTCAAGAAAGGGTTTGTAAACATAAGGTTGTTCATCCGGATATTTCTTCCGTCGCGCATCGATCGCATATCCAATAACCTTTGATCGCTCGTTTATCAGATCTTGATCATAAGTCTCGACAGGGCAATGGATACCGGCACCTTTTACGTCCAGAACAGACGATCGTTTGTGAAATCCAAAATTAACCGTCAGGCGCTGTTCGAAGCCGGTATTGGCGAAAGAACCGTGAACAAGCTGCCTGTTGCATATAATCGCGTCACCCGGTGCGCAGACAATTGGTACTGCACCTTTCAGTCGCTCGCCGCCCGACTCCTCAACCATCTTCTTGATGTCCATCTTTCCCAGTTTGTGTGTGCCAGGCACAACCCAGACGCCATTGACCGGCGTGCTCCCATACAGCTGTACCATGAAGTTGAAACCGTGGATGTTTTCATCAAAGTCCTGATGATCCCAATATGTGTCGCCATCTTGATGCCAGGAAACTGCTGCGCCTACTCCTGCATCCTTGATGAACAGAGATTCGTTAAAAGGTGCAAAATCCTCTCCATTAATGCATGCGGCAACTTTCAAAAGTTCAGGATGGCCATAGGTGCGAAGCGCGGCATCAGAAAACCTGAGGGAACCCAGCAGAATGAATGGAGTGGCTTCAGGTGCATCATCCGCTGCATCGAGCTCTTTCAATTTTACCTGATGGCGACCATTGGCAAGTTGAGTGCCGCCAAGCGGATCGCTAAGTGGCTTGCTCCAGTTAAGGCCCGGCGCCTTGCTGTCCAAGCCGATCGCGGGACGCCCTTTTGAATCGACTTCTGATCCCGGATGGGTCGGAAACCTGCTTCGCAGGTCCTGCATATCTTTCTCGATATCTTTGAGTTCTTGTTCGTCAATCACCCCTTCAAAGACATAGAAACCATATTGTGAATAGGCATCAGCGATGTCTTGCGGAAGGGAGCCATCCTCATTGAAACGAATGGGACCACGGTTCGGCAAGGCAAGTGCTGCTTCCAGTCCCTCGTTCATATAGCTTCTTACCGCATCTGCTTCGTCACCATAATAGGAAGCGCAGGCTTCGATGGATTTGTTGAAATCGAACTTGGACACGAATCGTCTCCTCTTTTTAACGTTGTTAAAATATTTAACGCCGTTAAAATCTTGAGTCAAGATCGAACACAGTTTATGGTGTCCAAATGGAAACAACGGCACGCTCAGTACAACCATCTGCCCGCTCTACAAATAAACGAAAACGAAAGGAGCGCATTTTGGCAGCCGCGAGGCAGACCATCGCAAAAGAAGGCTTTGACGCTCTGAAATTGCGAGACCTTGCCACTAGCGCAGATGTGACCGTGCCAACCATATACAACCTGATCGGTGGAAAGCCGGACATACTGAACCTTATCATCGGCGATCTCCTGACCAAGATTGACGAGGCGCAAGCAAATATTGATACAAGCGAGGTTGAGGCAGCGTTTGAAGCTCAGATCGACAGGCTTGCCGAACTTTTTGCAACTGATGAAGATTACTACCGAGCAGCATTTATTGCCGGCGATCGTAGCGGTTTGTTTGAGCATGACAGTGAAACAGGGGTTTTTGCAAAATTCGTTGCACAACCGATTGCGATCTGCCGCGATGCCAAAGCTAAAGGTCTTTTGCTGGGCGAGATTTCATCAGAACAATTGGGTGAGCATATCTATGGTAGCTACCGATTGGCCCGTCAGGATTGGTCGAATGGATATTTTGATCTGCCTCAGTTTCGCCGACAGTCAATTACCGGTGTCTACTTGTGCCTGGCCGCAGATGCGGCGCCTGATTTCAGGATCAGGTTGTTTCGAAAGATTTCAGCGCTGCAATGATGCAGTCGCCCATATGCCTGCTGTAATTGGGGAAAAATGGAATTTATGGAACTGTCTAGCGTCCGCTTTCGGGATATTGCGGACACAGATCACACTTGGAATTGGATGAACAATTTCAGCCTTGTTATGAGGCTAAGTTCGCTAGCTCTCCAGTTAGTGCCGCGTGAAATCGGCCAATGGCGCTTTCAAACAAACCAAATTCCAGAAATTCATTTGCGCCGCTTTTTAAGCCGCGCTGTGCGCCAAGAACTACCTCGCGATCTTCCATAGCGCCCGCTTTGGCAAATTCCTGTCCTTCTAAAATAGCGTGCAGTATTTTTCCCTCTTCCGCGCAATCGGACAACAGAAACATATGCTGGCGCGTCAATTCAAGTCCGAGTGGTTCCAAGATTACAACTTGCATGCAATCTGGGAAGGTTGAAATAATGATGTTGGGAAAGAGGTGATAAACAAAAGTTATCCTGCCGTTGGATGACCAAGCTGATTTTGGTTTATCCCGTAATCCTTCAATGGCTTGATAGGGAAAAGCAATTCGGCTGTTCTGATCAAATGATTCAACTACTGTTAAATTGTCATATTGAACCGGAAAGAAAGTTGTCTGGTGGGTTGAACGGATATGGTAGCCCTCTAAAGCGCTCTCCAGATGAAGCTTCCAATTCGCCTCAATTTCAAATGTTTCCGATTTGATGACGCGACATCCGTCCGGGATTAAGTCGGGCAAATCGGTCTCATCTTTGACGCCATTGGTGCTCGGGCCTTGCTTTATGAACACCAGTCCATTTTTTTCCAAACAATCTACAGAAACTAGGCCGCGATTTTCCTTGTTCAAGTCAGGAAACCCTTCCTTATGGGGCACGCTGCGAAGTGCCCCATCATTGCCATAGGACCAACCATGGTAAGGGCATACAAACACGTTGGTGCAACCCTGACCAGTGGCAATCTGGACGCCGCGATGCCGGCATGCGTTGCGAAAAGCTCTGACTTTTCCATCGCTTCCCCTGACTACGACCAATGGGATTCCAGCTGTATCCCTCGCGATATAGTCGCCTGATTTAGGCAATGCCGCAGAAGGACAAAAGACGACCCAACGTGTACGTAACAATGCCAACTCTGCATCAAGTCGCTCGGCAGATTGATAGTTTTTTGTTGGCTCCTTCCAGCTGGATTGGCCAACATCGGTAGTTTTGTTGTCGATATGATCAAATATGCGCGCAATTATGTCTTGGTCTGACATCAACGCAGCCGAACTGCGACTTTCATCATGTTTGAAAACTTCCTGCGTCGCCATAGACTTTGCTTTCATCGGAGATACTAAGTGACAGAGCGAATATTGGTAACGCAAGGGTCGCCGGATGACCATTATATGTTTTAGATAGTTTGGCTGGCCGCAGATATTTACATTGCTGACCAACAGTAAACCAGGGGAACATTGGTTTACAGACCTCTTAGGCTCGAGTTATCATAAAGTCCTGACGTCCGCTTTCAGGATATAGAAGACTCCATCGGAACGTCCGATATTGGGGCGCAAAGTGGACGGTCTGCTTTGCGCCCCAGTCTAAGACGTAGGTATTCGATTTCTTAGCTCCTAGAAGCGGATGTTCTCCGAGGTCATTCCGACCAAGGAGAAAGCAAATGACGTATTCACAATTTGATCCTGCTGCACAAAACCGCGTGCCATGGAATTTCGGCGCGAAGATTGGTCCCAAAAGACCGTTCAATCAAAAACAGATATGGGCGATCCGGTTCTTTCTTGATCGCGAAGAACGTATTCGCGATCGTGCGCTCTTCGATCTTGCAATAGACAGCAAGCTAAGAGGTTGTGACCTCGTAGAGCTTAAGATCGGCGATCTAGTCAACGGTCCTGAAATACGAAAGCGAGCAGCAATTACGCAGCGCAAGACAGGGTGGCCAGTTCAATTTGAGATTGCATCTGATGCGCGTGAAAGTCTATTCAGTTGGTTGGAACGCAGAGGCGGGTCAGTCGAAGGCTTTGTTTTTCCAAGCCGCGTCGATCACTCAAGACATTTGAGCACACGCCAATACGCTAGGCTTGTTGATGAGTGGGTCGAGGCGATTGGTTTGCGGCCTGAGGAATACGGAACGCATTCGCTTCGCCGGACGAAGGCTTCGATCATCTACAAGGCCACCGGAAACCTTAGGGCAATTCAGATCCTGCTCGGCCACTCCAAGCTAGAGAACACTGTTCGCTATCTAGGCGTCGATATCGAAGATGCGCTGATCTTAGCTGAGAAGACGGAGATTTGACCGATGCTGGACGCCAGCCCGTTTTCGACTGGCGTCCGCTTTTGAGTGAAAGCCGACATAAAAATTGGAACTAAAAACTGGAGCTATTTCAAGGTACAGCTTTCCATTCATTTGCTTTGACACCCATTACATTGGGGGCCCTTGAGACATCCTCTAGATCGATTGTGAAGCCGTTGCGCTCAGCAAGCTCAATCAGCTGATCTACATTCGTTACGCCCGCATAAAATTGTATGGGTTCTGCCCCACCGGTAATCTTCACCCACCAAACTTCTTTCAATGACTTTGCCCCGTTGAAACGACTTTGAAATCTAACGGACGATCATTAACGAAAGCAACCGCCAGAAGTTAACCGATTAATCACCTAACCCATTAAACCAAAAGGCGAAAGGAAAAGGCGGTTTAAGCTGATTTGCGCTCCTGAAGGGCTGTCGTTTCAAGCCAGGCGGCCCGGAAAATATCTGCAGTAACCGGTTTGGAGATGTGCCAACCTTGGCCGATATCGCATTTCATTCTGGTCAACAGGTTCAAGCAATGCTCGTCCTCGATGCCCTCTGCAACGACTTTGAAGCCGAGGGCATGCGCCATTTCAATCGCTGACTTGACGATCACCTGATTGGATTTTTCAGTGACTATGGTCTTCACAAAGCTTTGATCGATTTTGATTTCATCGGCCGGAAGACGCTGCAAGTAGCTCATCGTAGACTGTCCGGTACCATAGTCATCAATGGAAACCCTGATCCCCGCATCTCTGATGCGTTGCAAAGCCATTATGGATAAATCGGGATCTGCCAGCGTCGCCGTTTCGGTTACTTCAAAGGTCACTTGCTGATTCGGGGCTTTGGAAGCCTCCACCAGCGCAATGGCTTTTTCAACAAACATGCTGTCGCCAAGCAATTGCGCTGAGATATTCACCGAACAACTCAAGCCGGGTCGGGCGTCTTCCCAGGAGGCCAGATCCAGCAATGCGGATTGCAGAACAAACAAGGTGATATCGTCGATCCGGCGGGCTTTTTCCAGCATTGGAATAAAGAGGTCCGGGCTGATTCTGCCGCGTTCCGCATGGTTCCAGCGCACGAGCGCCTCCGCTCCGGATAATCCGTCTTCCTTCAAGTCCCATTTGGGCTGATAGACAATATTGATATCGCCATTGGCCAGAGCCTGATCCAAATCGACGAGCAGGCTTTGCTTTTCGCCTACCGCGCTGGCTTTTACAGCATCGTGCCACATCCACCTTTTACCTGCATTGGCAGCCTGTTCGGAAGCTATTTTTGCTTTGTCGACTGATTCGTTGCTGATACCGAAACTGACATCAAGTCGTACTTTTGAGCCGCCGGCGATGACCGGAGAATGAAAAAGCGTGGCCGCCGTGTCAAAATGGGCCGCAATGTCGTCACGATATTCGTCTTTGACGATCCAGGAAAAAATATCGGAATCGAGATGATATACACAGCCGTCAACCGCCAGAAATTTGAGCCGTTCAGCAATATTTCCGAATAATTCAATCCGGGACTCAACATCAGTAACCACCAACAGATCGCGAAATTCCGAAATTCGCAGCGTGGCGATATTGGCCCCGCCATTCTTTCTCAACCACTGTTGGAGAGCAGTTTCGTTGGGTAAATTGCTGGTTTCATTGTAAAATTGACTTTCATTCAAAGCCAATCGGGTCCGGGAGAATGTTTCAAGCACAAGAAAAATGAGCAGGAAAAAAAGCGCCGGCACATTCGAATAAGTCAGATAGCCATTTTTTTCGAACGCCAGGATACTGGCAAACAAAGCCAGTCCGATGATCCAGACTGCGCCGGTCAACATCGTGTGAGAGCAGCGTCCCGACAGGACCAGTATCATGAGAAATGCAGAAGCGGCGATGAGGGGAGGCCATTTCCCCAAATTTGCCATGTCGGTAGATTGCAACATTGTTTCTGCCGCCAACGCCTGGATCAAGACACCTGGCACCACGCCGAACCGGCTGATGGGGTAGCGGTCACCCAGCTCGATTGCAGTGGCGCCGACAAGGATTTTCTTTCCCTCTATAGACTGCGGAAGAACATTGCCTTCAAGCACATCGATAAAGCTGAGCCGGGGAATGGTGCTTGGGTCTATGGATTGATCGATCGCGAAGCTTTTCTCAATATTGCCAGAGGAATCGGCGAGCATGCTGGCGAGCGATGGGCGGACAGTGCCATCGGTTACGGTGCCATAGCTGTATGTGTTGAGTTGCCCATTATTATCGGGATGCACATTAACAGACGCCAGGAAAGCATGCGCGCGCAGTTCTTCGATTGGCAAGCTTTCGACATAGCGGCTTTGATCGGCGGCATCTTTCTGCCGGAATGTGGGAAGCACGACAGAGGCATCTGATCGTGCGATGGCTTCTGCAAATTCCTGGTCCTGCTCTGTCGTAGAGTGCGCAGAAAAATCGATATCGAACACAATCTGCTCGGCACCCAGGCCGGACAGCTTATCAATTGCTTCGGCATAATGGCTTCGCGGCCATGGCCAGCGATCAAGGGCCTGAAGCGACTTTGCATCAATCTCGACGAGCAGGAAGTCCCCCGAAGCAGGTTTTTCCAGGATCTCCGCGCGAAAAGTCTGAAAACGCTGCTCCACATCGCCGCCGATACCCGCCATGACCAGCAACGCCGCCGAAAGCAATGCCAGTGCCCACGCAACCAAGAGCCGGTGCGCGGTCAACAGATCAACAAAAGGCAGTTTTCCGTTCAAAACGGTCTCCCTGAAAACGAGAATCCCTCTTTAGAACAGATGGTTGTAATTTTAGTTAACTTGTCATCAACCGGACTGATGCTTGTTGGTCTCAGGCACTGTCAACGCGTCTGTCGCGTTAAGCCTTATTTCGAATGCCCGTTCGCCTTGCCGCTATTGCCGTTTCCGTTACCGCCGCCATTGGAACCGCCATTGCCGTTGCCGTTGTTTCCGTTGCCGTTTCCGCCACCGTTGGCGTTGCCATTTCCGGCCGTATTGCCGTTGCTCGCATTGGCACTGCCGCCGCCTTTGGCGTTGCCATTACCGGCCGTGTTACCGTTACTCGCATTGGCACTGCCACCGCCATTGGCATTGCCATTGCCAGCCGTGTTACCGTTACTCGCAGTGGCGCTTCCGCCGCCATTGGCGTTGCCATTGCCAGCCGTGTTACCGTTGCTCGCATTGGCACTGCCGCCGCCTTTGGTGTTGCCATTACCGGCCGCGTTGCCGTTACTCGCAGTGGCGCTTCCGCCGCCATTGGTATTGCCATTGCCAGCCGTGTTGCCGTTACTCGCATTGGCACTGCGGCCGCCGTTACCATTGCCGCCTGCATTGCCATTATTGGCGTTGCCGCTGCTGTTGCCGTTGCCACCACCGTTGCCATTGCCAAATGTGCCGGGGACACCGTTCGTGCTCGCATTGGACAGCGCCAGATCAATCAGATTGGGCGCATTGACCGAAGCCATTTGCACATTGGCTTTTGTCGATGAACCGCTGTTCACCAGACCACCCGTCAATTCACTCAGCGATACCGGAGATTCACTGACCGGAGCCTCGATTATACCTTCGAAACCGCCAGTGGCGATGTCGCTGGCAATCACGTCTTCTGAGGCCGTTGTTCCCGAGCTTTCAGCTGGCCCGTTTGGCGAGATGATTGTTTTCTCTTCCGAACCTGTGATCGAAAGCCGGAATTGGTCACCATTTTTGACCATTCCGATCATACCGGGCGACAATAGCTGTGTTGCACCTCCGTCTAGCGTAGAAACCTGCACGGCACCCTCGGTAACCTGCACCGCGGAACCGGTTTCCGTCACCGTGACGCTAAAGGTCGTGCCTTTTACAACAGCCGCCAGATAAGGTGTTTTTACACCAAAATGTGGAGTGCCCTTCTTGTCGATCCGGAAAATGACGTTGCCCAGCTCCTCAAAGAACTGCATGACACCGCCGCTTTTCTTCGGCTCGCTAATCCGCAGCCGGCTATTTGGCGAAACCACCACATATTCCTGGCCACGGACCAGGACAGCACGGCCCTTTTTCCCTGTGCGGATAACGTCACCGGGACGAAGATCGCCACCAGCAATGGCAATTTTCGATACGCCCGATCGCAATATGTTAACGGTTCCATTGCTTTCAGAAAGCTTCCATTCCGGAGTCGCGCCATGGGCGGTGGTTCCTGTTGCAAATGCTGCAATTGCTATGAATTTGGCCAGTTTATGCATCGATACTTTCCTCAAACAGGTGAGATAACTTTTCCCACTCGTTCAAGCTTTTAAGTAAGATGATCGAACTTCTCGTTTAGAAACACCCTGAATTTTTCATTAAACAGCTGTTTCGATAAGCTTTTCCTAAGACATTAGACGTAAACGGACCTTCGATTAGAATTGTCGGAGTGTACGTTGTTGCGTTTGGGGTGTCTTGTATTGGTGGCTGGCTTTGCCTGTTCCGGCACTGGTGCTTCTGCACAGCAAGCAGCCAATCCCTTTGAAAGCGTTGGCGATCAAAATAGCCAGCGCGCCGAGAATCCCCTGTCGGAACAATCGGTGTTGCCAGTGGCTCAAAATCGACAGGCAAACTCAGTAGTCGATGGGGATGCCATTATGATTGGTGCCATAAATATCGATAGCGAACTGCCTATTGCCGCGGAAAGGCTCGCCTCGGGATATGAGCAATATATTGGGCAAAGCGCCACACAAGAAGTGCTGAAGTCACTGGCCAGCTCCGTGTCCGAGATGGCGCGCCAGGAAGGTTATATTTTTGCCAGTGCGTTTATACCTCCGCAATCGGTCGAAGTTGGCGTCGTAAAGGTCCGACTGGATCCGGGCGCCATTGACGAAGTGCGGATCATTGGCTCGCGCAACAAAAAATTGCGCAGAATATTGCTGAAACTGAAATGCGAAGCCGCCCAATCAGAACTTGTCGAGCAACAGTTGCTACTCGCTGGTGATCTGCCAGATATTACAGTTCGAAATACAACCTATCTGCGGGAAGAAGGTCGCGGGGTGCTCGTCGTCACGGTCCGCGAACAGAAGGCTCGCGGCTATGCTGCGCTGGATAATTACGGGCCGGATGCTCTCGGCCCTGTCCGCGCCCGTTTGCAGCTCGATATAGCTGGCCTGCTAACCGACAGTGACGTGCTGACGAGCAGCGTCATCACCACTGTTGCCCAGCCCAAAGAGCTCAACTTCGTGAGTTTGAAATATGCCAACACAATTGGCGATGGCGATACTGTTGTCGGTTTTTCCGTTTCCGCTGGGCGGACACAGTCGGGCGGCCGTTTACGGTCACTCGATTATACAGGTCGCAGTCGATTTGCGTCTATCTTCGCTAGCCAGTCGCTTAAACGCAGCAATGATTTCAATCTCTGGCTCAATGCAGAGCTCGCCTATCTTGAAGTTGAACAGTCGCAGGACGGTGTCCGGTTCCAGGACGACAAGATCGCGACGGCTGCACTCAATTTTACCGGTAATCACAAAATCGGTTCTGGCCGCATTTACGGCGGCATCGGTGTGACCCGTGGGCTTGGCATATTGGGCGCGAGCCGCCGAGGCGACCCCCTGAACTCTCGGTTCAATGGCAGCGGCGAGTTCACAAAGGCGAATGCCTGGGTCAACGCCATTCTGGACTTTGGTCACGGCTTCGGAGCGCGTATCGCCGGAAATGGTCAAATCGCTTCGCGCCCTCTACTGTCTGCTAATGAGATAGCGATCGGCGGTCCCTATTTCGGCAAAGGTTATGATTTCAGCGAACGTTTTGGCGATGAAGGCATCATGGGCCTTGCGGAGTTGCGCAAAGGTTTTGACAACGTCACAAATTGGCTGGACTGGGTCCAGCTATACGGGTTTGTCGACGGCGGTTATGTTACCAATATCGACACCGGCTTTGGTGACGGATCCCTTTCATCTGCTGGCGGAGGTATCCGTACGCAGATGGGGCCAGTGGACTTCAACATCGAAACCGCCATGCCAATCAATGAAGACCGTTTCGAAAGCGCTGACCGATCTCCCAAAATCAATGTCCAGGTCGGTGTGCGGTTCTGACGAATTCCGGGGTTCGCTTTTTCGCACATGAAACGGATTCAAAAAATCACTTCCGCTTTGCGCCCCAAATCCAGACGTTTAGATGACGTCCGTTTGATCTCGAAAGCGGACGCTGGAAACGTCGCAAAAATACTCGCTAGAATTCCCATTGTACAAGGGCGAAGAGCTGTGCATCGGCATGGGAGTTCAGATCGAACGCACCACCCAGCCCGATGGATAGGTCATTGTCGAATTCATAGGTAATACCGGCAGACAGCAAGTGTTCGGATTCTGATTCTATAACGTCATTCTGTTTTTCGCGTTCGTTTTCCCACAGATATTCTGCGACCAGGAATAGTCCTTCTGTGGGGGAGTAAGCCAATCCAGCTCCGAGTGCATATTCACGCAACGAAAAATCCTCACCATCCTGCCGGGCATTGGGAACCGCTTCATATTCTGCAAGCGCATGAACAAAAAAATCGGTGGTCAGCGCCTTGCTGAGCCGGGCGCTCAGTTGATATCCGACACCGCCATTACCCGGGCCACTATCATTTTCGCCGACTGGAACGGTCAGGGCTGCACCAATTGTAAATTCAGGAATATTGTCACCGTTATCCTTGAGCAGCGCGTAATCCAGCCCAATTTCGGGATCGCCAATGCCGCCGCTTCGGCTATCTCTGAGAGGCAGTTCCGCAAAAACTTGCAGGCGATCGGTCAGACCATATTCGAGCTCGAACTCCCATTGTCTTTCATCCGCCCCTTCGAGTGCTTGGCCTAGCGATACACCGATCTGCCATTCTCCCTTTTCCTGCGTATAGGCTTCCTCAAGCAGGAAGAGCATTTCCTGTCCCCCAAATTCATTTTCCGTATCAGATGCACCGGCTTTTTGCGGGACAAGCATGATCGATCCGACTAGGCCAAGGGCAACGCATAAGCGGAGACCAGCATGGATCCGAGAGAGGCTTTCAGGCGATCCCGTTACTTCTTTCCCGGATGATATCGAAAAGGCCTCAGTCACACGATTTCGAAAGCCGATAGCCGCGGCCACGCACAGTTTCGATATGAGGTGCTTTGGGATTGCAATCAATTTTCTTGCGCAGCTTGGCGATATAAACATCCACAACATTGGTCAGTGGGTCGGTATCCATCCCCCAAACATTGCTCAATATCCGTTCGCGACTGAACAATTCCCCGGGTTTGCTCATCAGAAGCTCCAGAATTGCGAGCTCCTTGTCAGTCAAGGTCAGTTCTTTGTCGCAGCACCATACGCGCACGGCTTTGAGGTCAAATCTCAGATCATCGACCTCAAGTATGCTATTGCCCTCGCTATAGCCGATGGCGCGGCGTCCCAGCGCCTCTATCCTTGCAACCAGCTCGTCGAAAGAAAATGGCTTGGTCATATAATCATCAGCACCCATGCGGAGGCCGGTGATTTTGTCATTCATAGAATCCATGGCGGTCAACATCATAATCGGTGTCGAGACGCCTTCGCTGCGCAACGCTTGACAGATTTGGGTTCCGGACATGTCCGGCAGCATCAAATCCAGAATAATGACTTCATATTCATTGGCTTGCGCATCCCGATATCCGGCCACGCCATTATCAATCAGCTTGACCACATAGCCTTCAGATTTCAGACCACGACTGATAAAGTCGCCCACGCGCAGATCATCCTCAACAATCAAAATTCTCATGACACGACCCTCATCTGCTTTTCTGCCGGGAGAACAACCGTCGCCGAGATGATGTCATTGTCCTTCTGCTCAATGGCGATGGTCCCATCATGAGCTTCGACAATAGCCTTCGCAACCGGAAGCCCCAATCCAGTGCCTTCATCGATCTCTCCGGCATTGCCTCCGCGGTAAAAACGATTAAAAATATAGCGCATATCCTCCTCACTGACCGCGTCGGAAACGTTGTCGACGGTAATTGCAATCCCTCCGGGCGATCGATTCAAATAGATCAAAATCTCGCTGTCTAGAGGCGCATATCGAATGGCATTATCGAGTAAAATGGCAAGAACTTGGCCAATCCGGCCTTGATCCCCTGAAACGATTAGCCCGGATATATTCCGCTCCATCTCCATTGAGATATTCTTGCGGGCTGCGAGCGCTTCGAACGCGTGGTGTTTCTCTTCAACCAGCCGGACTATGTCCAGCGGCTTTCTGACCAGTTTCAATTCCCCGGCCTGAGAGCGTGCGACAAATAGCAAGTCATCGATCAAGCGCCCTGTGTGAATGGCCTGATCGACGATAAGCTGCAGGCTGGACTCATATTCTTCCGCCGTCTTCTTCTTTCCTCTCAGGCTGATCTCGGCCTCTCCCCGGATGACAGTGAGTGGTGTTCGCAATTCATGGCTGATGTCGGCAAATAGCCTTTTCCGGCCCTCATCTTTCTCGACCAAAGATTTGTTGGCCTGTTCCAGCTCTTCGGTGCGCGAAGAAACTGTTGCCTCGAGATCGGCGTTGGCAGTCAGAAGCTTTTCCTGCGCAGATCCGATCTGCTCTGCCATTCGGTGGAACCGGTGCCCCAAATAGTCAAATTCGCGCGCCGGCAAATGGGGTATTTTATAGTCAAAGCGGTTCTGGCCATAGTTATCCAGGCCTTCCTGCAGTTGGTTCATGGACCGGTTGAAGATATGCGCGAGCTGCAGCACTGCGGGCATGATAAAAAGCAATGCCAGTGCGATGATGATGCTGGCGAAAATCTTCAGTTGTTGCCCGAGAGCTTCGATATCGCGTTGTGCTTCATTGATTTCCGATCGTTCTTCCGCAAGCAGAGCGTTGATGGATTCCGAAAATTGGCTTTCAATCTGGCTCGACAAAACGGCGATAAATCGTTCTTGGGCCATTTCCGTTTGGCCGGAATCTCGGAGCAGCAAAATCTCGTCAAACTGGTTGATTGCCCTACCAATCAACCTTTCCAACCCTGCCAGCTCTTCCAGCTCCTGCGCTTCATCTTCGATTTTTCCGACCAGCTCCACTTCCTTGGCAATATTTTGCCGGGCCATGTCGAGCTGGGTCTGGATCTGCAATTTTACTTCGGTGATGTGCGCAATCGAACTGTTCGGTGGTTGATAGACTGCCACGGTCATTTTTTTTACCAGTCGCTCGGTGAGCATTGCTGCTTCGCTGTAACTGTGGACGACATCGTTCGCGAGCTGGTTGCGTTCGAACAACAGACTGGATCGGGTGGTGCCGTAGAAATTTGCTATGCTGGCAGAAATTGCCAGCATCAGCAAGGCACCGAGCGTCGTAAACAACCGCACACGAAACGACATTTTCAATTTGCGCGAGTTAAAGAACATTTGCGGAAATCTTCCACTAAACGGGGGGTTCATGTTTGCCACCTTCCGGGATTCGCTCTGACCAGCATGTTAAAATAGGACTGTCCTGTGAATATGGCATGACAAACACTCCTACCTCGTCTTTAAAAGGCCAACTGAAACCGAGTTGCCAAAGCATCAACGGATTCCGAAAATCCAAAGCGACCCGGATTGGCCCTTGCGTGCACATAGTTTAGCGCGATTTTCACATTTTTTCCCAGATACCAATTGGTGCCCATACTGATATTCATTTCCTTGCCGCCGGTTACTGGGCCGTCCTCAAGGTCCAGGAAGCTTATCCTTGCGGCCAGTTCCACCGCTCCCCATTTTCCGGATGGCCGTATTGTTCCGAAGCTTCCGCTCGACAGGCTGAACCGCTGCCGTTCGCCCGTCAGGACATAAGCAGCTTCAAGCGACCCGCCCGAGAATTCAGGATTGCCGAGATCGGTGGAATCATTGAATCGGTGCAAATATTGGCCTGTTACAACAAACGGCCCCTGAGCGAATCCGGCCTCGACAGCGATATTTGTATAACCATCTACATTCCGAAGATTGCCGGTGTCGATCAGGCGGGTAAAGCTTAGGCCAAGTTCCGGCGTCGAACGCACGCGGGTTCGGGCTCCGGCGTTTAGATTGCGGTGATCAATGGCGGTGGCCGCAAATAGAGTTTTGCTGCGCTCTCTGATCGGTGCCCAGACCAGTTTTCCGACCAGACTTGTTCCATCTTCCCTCGGCTGCCTGTCATCCCCGGCATCAATCGCATTGCCAAGATAGGCGACCGTTGCGGCGATATTGTCGCCGGCGTAGGTGGCCGAGGCTCCGGCACGAAAGTTCGGCGCCAGTGCGGCCGAAAGCGATCTTTCGAGGAACTTCAGATTGTTCGAGCTTTTTTGTCTTTCGCCGAGAAACGGCGTTGTAAAGTTTCCCGCACGGATCGTTAGATTGTCGATGCCGCTGTAGGAAAGCCAGACATTGCGCAAGCCGGTAGAGATGCCTCCAACATCTGTGTCAAATTTCGCACGCCAGTCATCGCCAATCTCGACCGTGGCATCCAAGCGCAAGCGGCGTATATCGACTTCATCCTCGATATTCGTGACGTCGCTGTCCGAAACCACTGCGTCAAGATGAAGTCGCCCTCCCAGGGTCAGGCGAAACTCTCCGGACTCCAGTTCAATACCGTCAGAGCCCGCGTTAATCTCCCCTGCCAAGGCAGAAGCCGGCAAGCAACTCGCAAGGCCGCCAACGAACACGCAGAGAACCTGTTTCAAGAGCTCTGGCTTTCATCAGTTTCCGGCGGTGCAGGGACTTCATCAAGCAATTGATCGAGAACGAGGCGACCATAGCCCTTGGTCTCAAAATTCCTGCGAAACCCATGACGCAGACCCTTCAACACCTGCAGTTTGATGCTGCAATCGGATGGGAGTTCCGCATTCATCGCCCTGACCCACGTCTGGGCTCTGATAACCCGAGTGCGACCTTGCAGATAGTCGATCTGTTTGTCTTGATTCAGTGACGCGCTGCGACCGGTATCGTTATCACCGACCAATACCAGCACTTCGGCATTGCAAAATCCGTCCAGAGAAAGCGACCGATCTCCCAGGTTCTTGGACTGTCCAAACCCTAGCGGATAAGAGTAGCCGCCATAGGGCATCGTGTACCAACCAGGCGCGAAAAGAACTGCCCGGCCAACAATATCAGGATGCAGCATCATCAACCGATGAAGAAACTGGCCACCGCCAGAATAACCAACTGCACGGATCGTTGAAAGGTCAAGATCCTCGATTTCGCGCAGTTCATCTATCAGTTCCATCAACGCGATGTCGGGTGCAGGATTATGCCCATGTGACCGGACTTGCTGATAGCGGCGAAACTTCTTGCGGGTGAAATGCGGGACGACGATGGTCATACCCTTTTCTTCCGCCAGTTCCTGTAAAACCACGGCATGCTGCAGCGCGTTGCGCGTATAGCCATGGATTGAAAAGATCACCTTTTCAGCCTGCCCGAAAGTTTGCCGCGGTCGATAGATGAAATAGGAAAGCCCGCAAGGTCCTCGCGTAGTCAAGGCCATGATACGCCCGCGGATGTGTATTCGGTCCCTTATGTCCGGAGAGGGAATATCATCTTCTCTTACAGTTAGTTTCTCGAGATAAGCCATATCCATGTCTTTCTATTTTTGAAGGTTCGGCAAGGCCGGTTTGCGTTTGTTGATCATCCTTGTCGCGATCCAGCGCCGGGCCGCGTTGCTTGGCGAGGGTCCAGATGTCATCTGCCATGCCGAGCAGATGCTGATCATGGGTGGCCATTATGACCGTGCCTTCGAAAGTACTGATCACCCGTCGTAATGCTGCAATGCCAAGTTCATCCAGATTCTGCTCTGGTTCGTCCAACAACAGCACCCTGGGATTGCAGACGAGAGCACGGGCGAGAATGATGCGGGCGCGTTCTCCCGCGCTCAAATTCGTGCCCTGCTCATGCACTGCACGTTCCGAATGCAACGCGGCATAGGGATTATCGATTGCTATTCCGGCTCTATATGCTGCCCGGCGAATATCTTCCGGTGAGGCTTTAACGCATCCATAGGCGATATTCGACCAAATGGTGCCGCGCATCAGCGGCATCAGACTGGATGCAATCGAGATCGTTCTACGCAATTCGCCGGTGCGGACTGACAATATGTCACGGCCATCCAGCCGGATAGAGCCAGCGTCAGGATCAATGAGACGCTGGGCCAATCTCAACAAAGTTGTTTTGCCACTACCGCTAATGCCTTTGACAGCAATCACTGCCCCCGGGCTGGCTGTGGCGGAGAACTCCCGGATGACCGTACCCGAGGAAACATTATCAAAGCGCAGCTCGCCTTTGACATTCTGCAAGGGCTTGCGGCTGGAGGAAGGAAAAATGGCTGGACCCCGTTGAAAGATCGAACCGATCTTTTCACGCGCAACGCCCGCATCTTTCCAATATTCGAACAATCGCCCAAATCCGCTCAGCGCCGGGGTTGCAAGCGTCAAAATCCCGAAAGCCGCCACAATTTCTCCCATGGTCGCCGTTGCGCTATATATTGCAAAGGCACCTACTCCCATCGCCGCGACCAGTGTCAGACTGGTAACCAGATAGGCCAGAGCGCGGACAAGTCCGGTCGCAGATGCCCGAGCCACCATAGCGTTTTTCAGGCTCTTTGATTGCCGGCGGAGCTTCTTGCGCTCTGTACGCCGTTGTCCGAAGGCCTGGATCATCACCATGTTGCCTAGTTTCTCTGCGATATTGCTAGCGATATTGCCTCGGCGGCGGCGCGCCTCGCGAATGGTATGATCCACATGTTTGCCGGTCAGTAAAATGGATGCAGCGCCCACAAACATCACAACCAGAGAAACCAGTCCGATCATCGGATTGATAACGGTTAGAAATGCCAGCGCGCCCACCAAAATCGTCATGGCAACTATGGCGCTTGCGATACCCATGCTGATCCATTGGCGCAGAGCCGTCAGATCATTCACAAAACGCAGCATCACTACTCCTTTGCGGAGCTCCTCGATGCCCTGGGCGGACATGCTGCTGATATGACTAAAAATTCGCATCCGCGTTTCGAAGACATAGTCCTGACCAAGTCTTTCCATATCGATGCGTTCGCGCCATTTCAGAGCGGCAATGACCAACGCCAGGGCCGCCATGATAGCTGCTGGTGCAACCAAAGTGGTCAGACCGGAAGCTGCATGTTGCATCGCATCAAATTGGAACTTCAATGCTAGACCAATGCCACCTATGGCCGCCGCCTGCGCGAAACCATTCAGGACCAATATGGTCAGGATGGTTCCGCGATTGCGGTTAACTAGCTGCGGTAAACCGGCTGTCATCGGAATATTCCCTTGCAAGTCCAAAGCCTTCGACGGTTTCCACGGAAACCGGCGTTTTCGCAATTCGGGCGGGTTTCATGATTGTACTCAGGACCTGCTCATTTTGTGCGAACTCACTCAGCGTCAGCGCCGGCAAACCGGTGGCCTTTGCGGCTTCTTTCGCGGCCAGATCAGAGGCCGTCAGAGCACCCGATATGGCGCTGGGTATCAAACCCAATGCCCGAATGTGCCGAACACCGGCCAGTGCACCCATGGGATCGCCGCTGGCGAACAACACACTGTCAACCATCGCTTGGAATCTCGGCGACTTCATCAGCAGATCAGTTTCGGTCTGGAACAGTCCATCGGCGATTTCGGCGATGATGATGTCACAGGTTTTGCTGGCCTCGGCGTAGAGCTTTTGTGCGATTGTTTCGAGCTGAGCCAGAGTAAGGCCAACCGTTGCGGCATGGCCAGCATCGGTGAAATCGATCGTAACCTTGGCACCGGAGTCCTTATAAAACCAAAGATCGCCGCCAGCGCCTGTGCCGGTTATCTTGATCGCACCCACTTTAAGGCCGGCCTGTTTTGCTGCTCTGATAATGGCGGCAACGGTGGTGGTCTTACCGGCGTTCATACCGGATCCAACCACAAGCGCCATATGAGGTCGGACCGCACGCCCGACGGCTGCCTGTTCAAGCGCATAGTCCATCACGTTCATGGCACTGCCGTCGGCCCTGCACAGAATTCCGAGCGGCTCGATAGCAGTTGGTTTTTTGGTGCTGCTGTGCCGTGAAATCAAGCTGGCGGCTATGCCACCGGCAGCTACCAAAGAACAAGGTTCAACGCTGTCCGGCACGCGGCCTTCGAACTGATCCGTCGCATAGCGGTTTGAATAGGCGACAATGATCATATCGCCAGGAAACATCCGCGCGCGCCGACCATCTGGCTGCTCTATACGCTGGTGATGCCCAATCTTGCTCACCCGAGCAACGCAAAGATCTCCATTTCGCGGTTTCAGGTCGCTGCGATAGCCTTTGGCATCACTGATGCGAACATTCCTTGTAACAAAAGCCCGCTTGGCGGTCTTGAAATTCATACTCTCCATCGTCTTGATACTCATGATAAAAACCCTTTCAGTCATGCAATCCGCTTTGACCCTGATGAGATCGCCGCTCAGTAATTGCCCCGCCCCCTGATCTTCGAAAAGTGACAGCAGTGTAAACGGGAGAAGGCGGCTTTTAAGTGCCCCTTCACTCTGGTTTCATGGAATTTTCACGTTGATGACGGCAGGCTGAACCATTGCGTGAACGGCAAATGAACTGCTGATTTTTGTTAACTGGGCAGCAAGAATCCGCAAACTGATCCTCGTTGTCGAATCATATGATCCGACTCGATACCGTCCGATGAAATCGAACAGATTTGAAAATTCCAATCGCTCGACGATTAATACCGCAGCGGCCTCTAGAGAGCCCGATCCAATTCTACTTCGATTAGTTGCTCATGCATTTGCAGCTCAGGGTTTTCTGGTTCGTCGAGAACCATCCCCCATGATTTCGGAATACAACCAAAGGCACATTCAACAGCTAGCTCGCATAAGCTATCTGGCACCTGATATTATCTCGGCAATAGTTGATGGTACTCAGCCCGTCGATTTGACTGGTCGCAAGATCTTGCGCATTGGCAATGTTCCGCTCTGCTGGAAAGCACAGCGCCAGCTCCTCGGTTTCAACTAGAGCGCAAAACCGCCTAAATCCAAATGTGCATCTGGTGCCAGCGTTTTGGGCCATCGAGATAAATGGGCTTTTGTGGCAGTGTTCGGCGCTGACAAATGGTCTCTCTTCGACAGTATAAAGCGGGCCCTATCGCTAACCTGCGGAAATATGGCTACTATTCATGCGCACAAACGCAAAATCCGGAGACAATGAAAACTTGGGAAAAAAGTGGTGCGCGGTGCAGTCTGTCGAGAACGGGTCTCGGTTGGAGTTTGCCTATTATTGGGTGCCAATAACAGGGAATTTTCAGTTTTTTTGGACAGGACTACAACGAATCCTCGGTCAACCATTTAGAATATATGGTTTTTTGACCAAATCTCCCGATTGATATCAGGGAATCGTTTTTCCAGTATCAGGGAAGTTTGTGCGCTTGATCAGGGTAATCGCAACCTTGAACAGGGATTTCAGATTCCCTGTTCGAGATACCTTCCTTCTAAGGTTTTCCAGCTAATGAGCAGTTTGGTAGTGAGGGAACGGTGACATTGTACCGATTTCCAAAAACTACTGTTAATGTTCGTTTTCGAGATAAAGCAGCCGCAGCGCCAATGTCCGCTAAGGGCGCAAAAACGGGCAGCGGATTCGGGCTGCGCCCAATCGAATCTCCAACATATAAGTCGATTACTTGGAAATCGGCCATAGATCGAAACTTTTCTCACCCACTCTCGTCTAATTGTTTCTGCCTACAATTTTACGGACAAATATGGATCAAGAATCATATCACAAAAAACGTAAAAACGTTGCTCTAGCTGAAGGCCTTGTTTCTTTTGTTTCGATGGGCGCTGGGCCGCCCGCAGTCTTTATTCATGGGTTGATGCTTAACAATGCTGTTTGGCGACCGCTGATAAATAAATTAAGGTTTGTTCGAGAATGCTTCGCACCAGATTTACTAGCGCACGGCCGAACCCAAGCGGCTGAGGGTCAAGACCTTTCTCTGGATAGTCAGGCGGAAATGATAGCAAATTTTTGCCGAACTTTGGGTCATGACAAAGTTGACATTATCGCGAGCGATTTTGGAGGTGCAGTTGCGCAATTATTCGTGATCAAATACCCCAAAATGGTACGGAGTATGAGTCTAACGAACTGCGACGTGCATTATAATCTCGGGCCACCCGCAGACCTGCGGCGTATTATTCCATTAGCAAAAGATGGACAATTGGGAAATCTCATAGCGTCAATGATGTCCAATATTGATCTGGCTCGCAGTCAGTTTCCCGGACGCGGCTTTCAAAATCCCGAAAATCTGAAACAGGAAGATATCGCAGAACTGCTTGAACCGTGTTTTGGAAGCGAGAATGGAAGAAAGCAATTCGAACGGTTTATTTTGTCCCTGTCCGAAGATGAACTGGCAAAATATGAACCGCAACTAAAGGAACTGAAGACTCCATCCTTGCTCGTTTGGGGAACTGAAGACAGTTACTTCGGGCTTCCCTGGGCTTTCTGGTTACGTGACACTTTAGGCGGGAGCGTGACGTTAGTGGAAATTGAACGAGGAGGCTTGTTCATACAAATGGAACGCACGCATGAGGTGAGCGAGGCCATAAATTTGTTTTGGGAAAAACAATAACTCAGGAGGAAAATAACATGGAACTATACGCTCTTATTGTATTTGGAATTGCGGCGCTAGGTGGAATCTACATGGCGGTTAAAATACTTGGTGGAAATCTAGCGCCTTGGAGCGTCTCACTTCTGCATGCAGGATTGGGCGCAGGAGGATTGCTGTTATTGATCGCAGCCTATTTGCAAGGATCTCCAGGTATAGTAACGCCACTAGCAATATTGGTTGCCGCGGCACTTGGTGGCTTTTTACTTGCCTCCTATCATCTACGCAAAGCATTGCCTCCTAAAGCCATAGTGGTGGTGCATGCTCTGGCAGCGGTTGCAGGCGTACTGACTCTAATACCTCTGGCTCTGGGCTGATCGAAAGGATGATAAAATTGCACCCATTGCATCCAGCGCTGGCGCATTTCCCGATCGGCGCCCTTGGCATTGGTACTGGTTTAGATGTTACAGCCGGCTTAGATATTCACTCTGAAACCTTGTGGCCAATTTCAACGCTTTTGCTGGTGATTGGCATTGCAACAGCAGTTCTTACAATTGCGGCTGGGATATGGGATTTTGGGAAACTGCTCAAAACACAATCAACTCTGTTTGACAATATCGTTCGACATGCTGCCATTATGATATGCAGCTGGTGTATATATATTTTTGCCGTCATATTGAGGTTTGAGGACGGAGAATTGGGTTTTCTTACGGGCCTACCGGTGGGGCTTTCGGTTGCAGGTTTGGCAACTTTGATGATCGGAGGTTGGTACGGGGGTGATTTAGTCTATGGGCACAGCGCCAACGTGAACAGAGGAATATGTGAAAATATAGATACGCCTTAATAGAACCGGAATAAAAATAGAACCTATCACTTTGTTCTTAGGTCATATATTGGACGTAAAAAGACTAGGCAAAAACCCGGCCAATTTACCGCGTCGTTTTCGATGATTTTTAGTTATTGATCGAAATATCCTTGGAGACAAATGCATTAATAAGCTGGCCAGGAACCATAACTGCTGATTTACCGGTAATGATACCTGAAACCAGAAGAGCAGCAGCAGTGTTACCACGTCCTTCCTGACGATGCTTTCCGCGCAAAGCATATTCAGTCCCATCGACTGCAACTTTGTCAAAGGTGATTTCAAACTTTGCTGATTTGCCAAAAATACCTTTGCCCGTGCGCCATGTTACGGTTCCTTCAACAGGAGCGTTGAGCGGAATAACAGTCACGCCATTGCTAGTGACGGCTTCGGCAACACGGAAATTCCGCTTCGTTCCTTCTTTCATCTTTTTGGAAGTAATTTCCTCGATTGGCGTAACAACTACGATTGTATCGGCCGGAATTACAATTGTTCCGATAGCTAAAGCCTTCAAGCTCTGCTGCGCTTGCGCGAACGATACCCCAGACATTGCGATTGATGATGCTGCGATTAGGTTTAAAAACTGTTTCATATTGTTCCTCTTACTCTGCGTTTCATCGTTTGGACCTGCGCCCGAACACGATTTCATCAAAAGTGGATCTGTTATCCAACAAGTTGAAAGAACCGATTTTGCAGACCCGTATCGGTTTCAAAACAACCCGTGAACCGGCTGGTGATTGTGTCAACATCATGTTTGTGCACACCTCGTGTAGACATGCATTGATGTTCCGCAGAAATCATAACTGCGACTCCTTTGGGTTTGAGAACCGCATCGAGCGTATTTGCGATTTGGGTCGTTAGTTTTTCCTGAATCTGCAAACGCTTGGAATAAACTTCCACCAATCTCGCCAATTTTGAGATGCCAACAACTCTTGAGTCAGGCTGATAGGCAACATGTGCTGTGCCAATAATTGGTGCCATATGATGCTCACAGTAACTTTCCAGGCGAACACCGCGCAGAAGAACAAGGTCGTTATAACCTTCAACCTCTTCAAAAGTCTTCGACAGGATCTCGGCTGGATCCTGATTATAACCAGAAAACCATTCTTCAAATGCTTTTACCACTCGCGCTGGCGTCTCTAGCAAGCCTTCTCGGTCTGGATTATCGCCGGCCCAACGGATTAGCTGTCGAACAGACAGTTCAGCTTCTGCGCGGGACACATGGCTTTCATCATTCTCGTTACTGCTATAAATTTGCGCAGGTGTTTTTAGTGCGGTTGGCGCCACATCAAGTCTCCATATTTACACGTTGGGTCTTCTTATTCGCTAGCTCAATCCAACTTCTATTTGGCCTTGCGAGACACTGATTTTAGATATGCAATAATGGCTGAACGTTCATCCGCTTTGGTCAGACGAAAACCCATTGATGTTCCCGGCGCAAGCTTCGATGGGTTTGCTAGCCAAGCGTCAAGGTTTTTAGCCGTCCAAGTCAGTTTGGATTTTTTGAGCGCATTGCTGTATCTGAATCCGGATACAGTTCCGGCTCGTTTACCGACAATATTTCTGTGACGCGGACCTACCCTATTTTTATCCAGCGAGTGGCACGCACCGCATTTGGCCTGATATAGTTTCTTTCCAGCAGCGGCATGATTGGACGCCGCAGCCATGGTGACCGGCAATGCAAGAGAAGGGATGGAGGGAGCTATCTCTGCTACATTGCCGGCCACATGGCGGGTTTGCTGCTGGGATTGCGACCCGTTAGCCAGCAATATTCCGCCAATCACTGTTGTTGTCAGTCCAATGCCGACCCAGGTGCTTGCTTTGGTACCCATAGTTACTATTCCAAATTGCGCTAAAGTTCTGAAAGCTAGCCAAACATAAGAGGGGCTTTGGGGATTGATTCCCCCAACGCACTCGCAAGAATAGCAGCATGAAATGCTTCATCTCCGGCCATTTGCGCTGCCACTTGGTGGAAGTCATTCCCGAGTGACGGTATCAGTCCAAGATAGGCGTTCGCTGCACCGCGCTCGAGTTTTAATGCAAGACGCAAAACATCCTCTTGATTTTTTAAAGAAGCAACGCCGAGAGCCTCTACATAATGATCTTGAGATTGCTCCTCTGTTGCTGTTCCGCCAAGCTGCTCCACCGCTTTGATAAGTAGGTCACGGTGGCCTTTGTGATGGCCTTGGAACGTAACTCCAATTTCAACAACCGCAGGTTGCAGTAAACCGCTTGTGGCAGCTATTTGATATGCCGCTATTCCTTCATGCTCCAACGCTATTGCTGCATTCAGTATTTCGACATCCTGGCTTGTAGCACCTGCGCTGGTCGGCGCTGCGGCATATGAGCAACCGCTGACGATCATGGCCAGTCCGGCAACGGATAGCGTCTTGCTAGCCCCGCCAATTAATGCACGGCGCGAGGGCATTGTAAGTTCACTTGCAGTCATTCTTCTTCTCCAGTTTTATGGGGGCAAATTTCACCGACAATTCGGGTGGTCATGGCCTCACAGTCGACTCCAGCAAACGTTATTGTATCGTCAAAAACGTCACCGAATTCTGCTTCGATGTCTTTTCGCAGCAAGCGTCTTGCACGAAACAGGCGGGTTTTTACTGTGGCAGGGGGAATTTCCATTACTTCAGCAGTTTCTGTAATGGACATGCCTTCAATATCCCTAAAAACAAAAACTGTCCGATACGGATCCGGCAAACGCCGAACGGCTGATTTCAAAAACTTTGACAGTTCAGCGCGGGCTAGCTGAGAACTTGGCAAATCACTGGCCTCGCTATTGGATGAATAATTGGATCGATAGGCATCAATGATCGCGATATCCTGACTTTCGAGCGCCTTCATCTTACGATCGTTGGATCGCTTTCGATCGATTGCCGTGTTTAATACTATTCTCGTTAGCCATGTAGAAAGTGACGATTTTCCTTCAAATCTCTGCAATGAACGAAATGCCCTCAGATAAGATTCCTGGACCACATCTTCGGCATCAGCATGATTTCGCAAAACACTCCATGCCGCCCTAAACATACGTTGATTGTTACGCTTGGTAACCAATGTAACTGCAATCTCATCGCGGAGAGCAGCACGCTGCGCCAGCTGGATATCACTCATCTCTTCATAGTCCTGCGCAACACTATTCATATCGGCATCCTTTGTATTCACCCCGTTTGACGACATATGTTGTCAAAGGTTCCCGAGTTTCCAAATTATCATGTCGCCGCCGAAAAGTACCTTGCAAAAAGACGGGTAGATCAGGTCTTTTACCATACCGATCTTTTAGACCTTGGATTCACCAATTGACCTTTCATCAACAATTTTGACCAATTTATCGCGGCCACCAGCTTTGGTTTTTGAAAAAAACTGTGGAACAACCTTGCGCAATAGCGGCAGTCTACGTCGTTGTTCGAAATATATTATGAGATGGCCTTGGGTATTACTCATACCGAAGGGAAGAATGCGTTTGTCCGCTGGATCAAAGCCAGCTTTTTCGATTGCCTGTACCAGCCAGTAATCTTGCTCAGCCCAATCTTCATCGAGCCATTCAGTTCGCATATATTCCCACCGGTCCGACCAATCTAACGGCGCGAGCAGCGCATCTTGTGCGCTTACTGGTTTTCCATCGGAATATTCGAAAGCTATTGTTTCACCAGTGTCTTCTTCTATCCAAAAAAACGCTGGCTGATCTTCACATGCTGTCGGGTCCCATATAATATAGGCGATCCCATCGCCAACATTGACATAAACCACACGCACGCGATCATAAAACGCACGGACGTCGGTGCCTTTCGCGGGAAGATATTCAGGGGGTGTTCCTTCAGCAATTTCTGCCTCAGTTACACTAGGCCATCTGGCGCTCTCTTTTTCCGACTGCCACCTGCTAGCCGGGCCCTCATAGTAACTGTCGGTATTGACTATGGCCCTGCGTGTCACGAATGCCAAGAGTTCTGGTGGCACCGGTACACCTAACTCCTTTGCAACGCGTGCAGCCATATCCCGGACAGGGAGCTCTCTGTGTTCGATTGTAAATTCATATGATGTAGAATTTGGCGAAAGTTTGGCGATGTTGCTTTGGTATCGGTCCAGCCGTGCGCCAAAATCCAACGTTCTATCGCGGAGAATTCCTGTCCACGGCGACAGATCGACCGGAACAAACGTGGCGTCAAAATTACCAGTTCTGTTGACACTCTTTATCTGCCCTTTGACCCGTATAGGCATGGTGTCGCAAATTTCAATTTCACAGCCGGTGCTGATCATACTGCTTTGTTGATCAATCACGTTGAGACCTTGATCAGCCAACAACTCCTCGCCTTGTGCAATTCTGATATGAAGCTGAAAAGGCGCGACCGCGCTCACAAAAAGTGGCACTTTGAATTGGTGCTCCGCTCGATCAGCTTTCAAACAAGAGTTCATTCGGACAAATCCTAAAAGTTCTTCAGATGCTACAGGTTGGACGCGTAAAACTCCGAAAAGTTTCGTTTATTAGAAGGCGGTACTTCAATTTTATTCGATTGGGGTAATCACGATCAGAGTGAGCTAGGCGGAAAAACTGTGTTCGGATTACATCCATTGCCGGGGATTGGTCTGAAACGCCCTGATTTCTGAAACGCTCTGATTATTGATAGGGCGCCAACAGTGTTTTCCAATCCGCTGGAACCTTTTCAAATTCTAGTCGTCAAACTTGAAACTGGAATTGAGCTCTTGATCAACGGTAAAAGCATGGAGATTAATGTAATGCGCGATACATTGCCGCGAATTTTATCCGTTTTCAGTGCTGCGGTAATGCTACTACTTCCCGCGCAGGCTGGCGTCCAGCCATCAAAACCAAGCAATGTCAAAGAGTTTTACGTTCACTCGGTTCATTTTGATGGCAACGCCAATATTAATGGAGATGAATCACATCCACCCGAACCATTTCCGGATAGTCGTTTACCCAAAGGTGGTGGGCTTCAACTAACATCACCGGACGATCGTGGTCGCTGGAAGATGCGGTCTTTTGTATTTGCTCCCTCTCAGATGACCGTATTCTCTGGTGACCATGTTCGGCTGAATTTTGTTGGAGTTCACGGCCCCAAACATTCAATTCTGATAACGGGGCCAAAAATAAATGAGATGGTCGAAGTGACACGAGGGACGATGAAAACGGTTGATTTTTTCGCCGCAGACCCCGGTGAAGTTTCAATCTATTGCCATGACCACCGGCCTTCGATGACGGCTACTGTGTTGGTCCTTAAGCGGTGATTTCGTACATCGCGGACGTGACTATGGATGAAAATCTAGGAGATTAGGATGACTGTCAATTCAAAATTCAAACATTTTCTAGCGATGGCCTTGTTGTGGGGCTTTGCTGACTTGGCCGCTGCCGAAGAAAATGACAACTTCGCACCAGTGGCTACCACCAATGAAGTCGCCAGCGAAGCCGAAGGTCGATTTTTCGCCATTCCTACATTTAAAAATGCCTATATCGATACAACCCCGATCAGCAAAAAAGATGGGCTTGTCGTTGGTGAGCTTGGTGTCGATGGCGGCAACAAAGACATGATTGTCAATCTGGCACAGGAGATTGCTGACGGTAAGCTTGGCAAATTTGATAGCCTGCTGATCACCCACAAAGGTAAGCTTTTGTTTGAGTCTTACTACTTGCGCGGCCGTATTGATCTGCCTCACCCCCAAGCGTCCGCAACCAAATCCTACACCAGCATGGCGATTGGTCGTGCTATAGAAATGGGTTATCTGACCATGGCTGACTTGGATAAACCGTTAGTAGGTTTTCTGAAGGATCTGGATTCCTCAAAATTTGCCCCAGGTGCTGAAAAAATCACCCTTAATCAGGCAATGACGATGCGCTCGGGTATTCGCGTCAGTAAAGAGAAAACCGAGGAGCTTGAAGCAAATGCCAACCGCTTAACAACCCTGGAGATGATTCAAGCTTACCTTGAGCATAGTGCGCCCATTAGTTCGGATTCTCAAAGTTTTGATTACAATGGGATAGACCCCATGATGGTCATGCAGGTCCTTGATGCGGCCGTACCCGGCACAGCCAACGATTTTATCAAAACCGAACTTCTCGATAAACTGGGCATCGCAAAATACAGTTGGCGGACCGCCATCGGCGGACTGCCAAGAAGCGGCAATGGGTCAGGCATGACATCTCGCAATATGGTAAAATGGGGCACTCTGGTCATGAGCAAAGGTAAATGGAATGGTGAACAACTGATTTCTGAAGCGTTTGTCGCCAAAGCGGCCTCGAGGATTACCCAAGTCAGCGATGAGGGTGCCTTCTTTAACGGCGATAACATTTCTAATCCTGGTTACGGCTATTATTTGTGGCAGACCGACATGAAAGTCGGTGGCAAAATCTATTCTACGGCATCTGCTCAGGGTGCATTTGGACAGTTCATCATTGCGATTGATGAACTTGATTTGGTGGTTGTGGCCACAGCCCATGACAATGAATTCAACACGATGCAAATGGTGGCCGAGAGGGTATTGCCAGCTTTTACGAATTGAGCATGAATCAAAACTATGATGGGTGATGTTATGAGATTTAAAAAGTGCTTCCTAGGGATTTTCTTGCTTCTATTTCCGTTTGCGACTGCGCAGGCAAACGAACAAAAACCATATGACATGCCGCGAACACAGGTAGTACCAATCCACGATAGCGGTGCCGATAGGCAATATGAACTCTACATAAAATTGCCGGAAGACTACGCAAAAAACACTGATACGAAATATCCAGTAATCTACGCCACAGATGCTGTCTGGCATATGGAAATGTTGTCCGGTGCTACCGAATATTTGATGCCGGAAGTTATTCTGGTTGGGATATCATGGCAGCAAAACCTAGGAGGCGAAACGGCCCACGAAAGCCGGTTTCGGGACTACTCGATAGTCAAGTCAAGAAACTCTGAACTTCAAGACAAATATCAATTTGGACAGGCGGCAAGGCATCTTTCGTTTATTCGCGATGATGTTATTCAATATGTGGAAAGCAGTTATCGCACAAAACCGGGGGAACGCACGTATTTTGGCTACTCACTAGGCGGAGTGTTTGGTGCGTATATCCTTTTGGCCAAACCGGGCAGTTTCGATAACTATATTATTGGCAGTCCTGCCCTCAATTCGGCAGCTATGGCGCGGTTGGAAATGTTAGAAACCGAATTGAATTCCATTCAATATCCACCAAATACAGGTGTCTTTCTATCCATCGGAGAGCTAGAAAAAGATAAGATGGACCGCACCAAAAGTCTGGGTTCGGCCTTTCGGCAAAAGGGAAACTCGGGCTTAAATTTTGCTGGGTTGACAATCATCGATGACTCTAACCATGGCTCCGCATTTCCGGAGACCGTTATACGAGGCATAAGGTGGCTATCAGAACGAAGTAGCGATCCAGGCCGGTATCTCGGACAAAAGCCTCCTGGTCTGACGCCCGAAGTCTTTGCGCCGGGTATTGTTTCTACAAAAGGTTGGGAAGTTGGAGGTGTCTTCACGCCCGATATGAATGAGTTTTACTATATTAGAGAGAATGGGCTGAGCGGAGCACAGGAATTTGTTGTTTTTACAAATGAAAACAACCGATGGCAGGAAGCAGTGATATCGCCCCGAGTCGGCCAGCCATTCATCTCTCCTGATGGAAAAGTCATGCATCTGGGCAAGCGGTACAAAGAACGCACCAAGACCGGATGGTCCGAATTAAAAAGCTTGGGCTCTCCTTTCGAAGAGATACGCATTATGCGACTTACTACTTCATCCAAGGGCACTTATGTTTTTGATGAAGCAACCAGAGACGGCAATGGTGTTCTTCGTTATTCGCGAAAGCTGGATGGAAAACGTGAAGACCCGAAACCGCTCCCAAAAGAAATCAATACCGGAAGATGGAATGCGCACCCTTTTATTGCTCCGGATGAGAGCTACATTATCTGGGATGGTCAAAGAGATAGCCCTGTTCGGAACGCCGATCTTTTTATCAGTTTCCGAAAGCCTGATGGTTCTTGGGGCGAAGCAATTAAGATGGGCGATACTATTAACACAGTGGCTGGAGAATTCGGGGCAAGGGTGACTCCTGATGGAAAATACCTTTTCTTCCAGCGAGATATTACCTCAGATAAATATAGAAATGTCGACATCTTCTGGGTTAATGCCAGCGTTATCGAGGACCTAAAACCCAAATAAATACCGTCCGAATCGGAAGGAAGCGGTCATGTCCACTAAGGGAGCAAAATGGGAATCAGAAGAGTAACGATCCAATAATACTGGAGGTGTTTTGGACAGCAGTGGTGCTCTGAACACGGTATAGTTCAAGTGGAGGTGGTGCCATCCACCTGTTCAACTGTGAGTGTGGTATCACCCGGGCCGTAAAAGCCCTCACCTAACAGCAGCCCGCATGACCAAGTGGATTGCGATTCGAGCTCAAAGCGGTCTAACCAATCCGTGTAGGCATCAAGTGCCTTCTCATCACCTTTCATCGCCAGTTCGCGCAATCGCATGAACAATAGATCGATGGTTTTTACCTGCTTGGTTTCACCGCCAATGGTCACGCGGTGCTCTTCGTCGGCAATCTCGCGTAATATGGTAGCCTTGTTGTTTGCCCCTTTCGGTCGACCTCTGGGGTTGCCGCTATTGCCAGGTGCAAACTGTCGGTCTTTAGGGGGCTTGCCGTAACCCGCTGAGCTTTGATCACTGTCTTTATCAGTCATGGGATACTCCATATTTTGAAATAGGATCGGTTTGCGATTCATCCATCGGCAAGCCATCATCCGGTCCATCCCAGGGCGGCGGCCCTTCCTTCTGGAATCTTTCCATGAACTCTTGGCTGTCATATCGCCGCGGTATGCGCAGAACGGAATGATGTTTCTTATCATTAGGTCGCTTTACCAAGCCTGCTTGATCGAACATTTCGATCGCCTTCAGGAGTTTCCGCGTCGATGTAGTCTTTAGCGCTTCCTGGGTCTTTTTACGTAAACCAGCTTCCAGCGCCGATAGATTCTTCGTCTTACCATTGGATTTAACCGTCACCGGTTCCGCCAAAATCATACTTGGATCATGAACCGGCTCCTGTTTGCGTTTTTTAGGGCGGCCGTAAGGATTACCACTCTCTCCTTTTTGGAACTGACTGTGCTTTGGCGGTTTTTTGTAGCCCACATCATATTCTTTAGGCATCGGCCAATTCCTTCTCATCAGCCACTTCAGCGCGGGCATTAAAAGTCTCACCGGTGCCGTGCAGTACAGCCGCCTCACCTGTTTCTTCCTGCATGCGTCGAACAATTACATCGCAATAGGCAGGATCTACCTCCAGGCCATATCCGACACGGCTAGCTCGATGCGCCGCGACCAGCGTGGTCCCACTGCCGGCAAAGGCATCCAGAATGATCCCGCCACGTTTGGAACAATCCAATATGGCATCTTCGGCCATTGCTATCGGCTTGACCGTGGGATGCGTGGCTAGATCTTCATCCCGGCTGTCACCGAAGCTATTAATGCCCTGATATTGCCAAACATTGGTCCGGTTCCGCCCATGTTTGCCGAGCTCCACATTGTTGATGTGCGGGGCCGTGCCTTTTTTGTAAACGAATACCAGCTCATGCTGTGATCTATAAAGCGAACCCATGCCGCCGTTGGTCTTGGTCCAGACACACAGGTTTTTGAGCTCATCATAGGAAGTACTTCCAGCTGACAGCAGCTCGGTCATATGCCTCCAGTCCATACAAACATAGTGGATTGAGCCATCAATTGACGCGGCAGCAACATGACCAAGCGCTGATTTCAGGAAATCTTCAAATTGCTGTTCGGTCATTTCGCCCGATGCCATGTCAAACTCACGGTGCTGGACGGTGCCCAGACCGCAAACATGTCCTGAAATAGGTACATTATAAGGTGGATCGGTAAAGACCATCTGCGCCGGATTGGAACCTTCAAACAGTGCGTCGAAAGATTGTCTATGCGTAGCATCACCGCAATAGAGGCGATGCTTTCCAATGGTCCACAAATCGCCTGGCCGCGTCACCGCTGGGCCATCGGATATTTCCGGAACATCCGGTTCTTCCGTCTCCGGCTCAATCACGAGCATCCCGTCAATCTCGGCCATTTCAAAGCCTGTGATGGTGAGTTCAAAATCAAGATCCAGGCAGTCGAGATATTGGAACTCGAGCGCCAGAATATCAGGATCCCAACCTGCATTTTCTGCAAGTTTGTTGTCTGCAATGACATAAGCTCGCACCTGCGCTTCGCTTAGATGATCGAGGCAAAGCGTTGGGACTTCCGATATGTCCAGCAGCTTGGCGGCTTCAACGCGGCTGTGACCTGCAATTATCTGGCCGTTTGCATCAATCAGAACAGGATTGGTAAATCCAAATTGCTCCATGCTGGCAGCGATTTGTCTAATCTGCGCCGGCGAATGGGTACGCGCATTGCGCTTGGCGGGTTTGAGGCCTGTGACTTGACGGGCTATAATATTTGATATGTCTTTCATGACAAACTCCAAAAAGGTTTCGTTGCCAGGCCACTGAATTGTGCGCGAACCGCTTAGCACGATCACGCGCAACAGGGCAGCACCGGCTCAATTGTCGATTTGTGAATGCTTTATATGCCAGTCACAGAAAGGCATTTGTTGCTCAGTCACAGAAAGAACAACACATAAGATCACGGAACAGACATCTACGCTGACCTAGATGGGTCAAGACATCTTTGTGATATTTGAGATATAATATATGAAACAGAAAAATGCAAACAAAAATAAAGCCTTAGTTTACATTTGCGTCAAAATTCCTTCGGTTTGAAAATGCCAACAACGGCTTAGGCAGCTTTAACATGCACGCGCGAAGATCCAATCAATTAGACCAGCTTCAGCAACCCGTTCTGCTAGCTCAAATCCCTGCCAGATATTGAGATCACCGCGCGCCTGAAGCTTATCAGTTGGCGAATGGCAGACGAAGAAACCAATATCCCCCGGCATATTAGAAAACTGCCTCTCACACTTGTCTAAAACGCTCTGATCTGCTGCCGATTTTACCTGAACCAGGGCACGCATTTTGGTTGCCGGTTGTTCCAGAACAAAGTCTGTGTCTTTTTGATTGCCGCCAATGCCAGAGATGCGGACCCAGCCCAGTCGGCTGAACAACAAGTCAATCAGTAACTCGAAATCATTTTGATGAAGTGATTGTATCAGTGGGCATAGCGCGGCCACGAAGTCGGATTGGGCTGCTTTAGCTATCTTCAGTTCAGGATTCTCTTCACCATTTATGAGGCGTAGCGCATAGTCTTTGGCATCGACACGACAGATCGTCTGGCGATAGGCCGCAGTCTTGGTGAGTTTGGACGAAATATCATCCATGCAGAGTGTTTTTCCAAACCTGTCAACACACTGCCATGAACCAATAACCCGCCTATGCCGAGAACCAATAGCTTCAGACGTCCTGTCATTGAGAATAACATCTGGTTCGGCAAATGCCCAATATAATCGGCCATCAGCGAAAGTTATCCAAAGGCAGCCTGATCCCAATGTATAGAAATCATTGACTTCGCGCAGATAATCGCTGGTTTTTCCCTTTGAAATCTCGCCACCCCAGCAAGCACGGACACGATCCCAATCACCTGCTGCAGCGTACTCATGAGGGACAGCGCCATGTCCGAATTCAATGCGATTATTCTGGAAACTTGATGCAGCCCATGCGTTATTTGGCCCCAACTTGATGTACCTCACCTCTCTTGGAGAGATAGGATTGAATTGTAGTCTATTAATCTCATTCATGACTGTGTACAGCCATGCAACCTACCAACAGTCAAGTTGAAAATGAGATGAGTAGACTGTAGATTAATAGGCCGCATCACGGTTCTTGATACACATGGAAATCAAGAAGCGAGTTGGCCTGCTTGTTCGGGAACAACGCAGACAAAGAGGTTGGAGCCAGGAAGAGCTTGCCGATCGTGCTGACTTGCACCGAACATTCATCTCGAGCATTGAACGCGGCATAAAAAATGCAACGATTAATTCCGTTCATACACTGGCGACAGCTATGGGCCTAACCGTCAGCGAATTGCTTGAAGGCCTTCAGAAAACTGATCATGCAGAAATTGAGCGGGTACACAGTCGAGACAGGTAAAGGTCTCACATAAAACCGCTCGGTAACTATTTAGCTTGATGGGCCACCCTCACCTACAGAATCTGTTCCAGGCAATATTCATTTGCTGTTTCGTAAATTGTTCCTCCAACATAACAGTACCGCCTGCGATAAATCTCTGCCTACCGGTCATACCGCCAAATGCATTTTTGGAGTTTACGTAGCCACAAATGATTGTCGATCTATCTTCAGTTCCCGGATAGACTTTCATATCGGAATATATTGCAGAATCCGGATCGCGGAGCTTCTTGCCCACAACTTCTTTGGCGACCTGATTCCATGTATATTCCTCCCCTGCACTGATTTTTCCGCTTCTTGTGGCAGCAGGTTTTTCAGCAGCTGGTTCTTTTTTGGCAGGATTTTCTGCAACAGCTTTCTGATCCGGCCCGACTACAACTGCCACCAGAATTATGACGACAACTATGGCGGCGAGTACCCCGAATACGGTCAGGCAGCCTTTTGGAATGGCTTTCTTGGAAGCAATATTTGCCCTTACCTCTTCTTCAGAAAACTCAAACTGACAGTTCGGACAACGCTGCCCCACTATGTTCATCGGCTCCATGCATTTGGGGCACGGGATCTGCATTCCTTCGGTAAGGGCTTTTGTCACCTTGCTATCAGCCATTTGTTATCTCCAACTATTTACATACTATAGTTGATAAACAAGAGCACCCAGACAAGCCAATGGTTTCTTGCATGGATATGCGAAAACTTGTTGGTGACAATGTCAGTCGGATCCGGAAGGAAAAAGGGCTGACACAAGAGCAGCTCAGTGAGCTATCAGGGCTCTCTCAGCAGTATATTTCTGATCTTGAGCGCGGAAAGCGCAATCCGACCATTGTGACCATCTATGAACTTGCCATGGCGCTAAAAGTAGCGCATTTGGAGCTTGTTGCGCCCTAGTAGCGAATGTCCGCTTTTGGGCCGTTTGCCGAAGGTCAGCTTTGGGCCGCAAATCGTGATAATGCGGACAACCAGCTTAGGATACTCGATAGGTTGATTTGGCTTGGACGGAGGTGGTAACGAATGATTGAGATGTGGCCCTAATCCAGCCGACTCTGCGCCTCGCAATCAATGCCATTGGCTTTAAGGACCTCAGCGTAACCTTGAGCATATGAGAAATTCTTGTCGATTGACTGGGTTATGACTTTCGAACTGATGTGGACGCCGGGCCGGGATGGGTAGCCTAACTTGTTCTCAAGCGCCCATTTGGGAAATGGCTTGCGTGCATCGGGAAGAAAGACCCAGCCAAAACCGCACATCCCTTCCCAGATGGTGCCATATTTTTCCAAAACCATGGGTGTCGGCTGTTTGGCTTCGGCCCGCTTCATACCTTCGCTATGTGCTAGCTCATGGATTTGCTGCCAACGCTGGGGAGGTAGGCAATCCAGAGAAGGCACCCGCCCAACCACAGGTTCTAAGTATGCAGCCTCGGTTTCATCTCCCGGATAAGCGGTTATGAACTGGGCAGGTCCATCTTCTCCCAATTTCCAACCCGTTTCAACAACTGCGCATTGCCCGTTTCGGCCGGTTATTAGGGCTAGAGCCCCATGCATTACGCCATAGCCAGTCACGTCGAGACGATAGAGTTCTGCATGCTGCCCAGCTTGACAGAATTGGTCTGCAAGGTACCGCCAGTCCTCTTTTGATATATCCAATTTGTCTTTGAAGAACTGTGCTTTGGCTCCACCTTTTGGATGATCGAGATTCAAAAGATAAGCAGTCAGCTTTTGTTCCGGTACAGTGAACTCCAACCCTCCGTCTGGCTTCGTTGTTTTGAAATTTACAAAGCCGCCAACCGCTGCACTGGAAGCGCCGGCGAGTTGTCTTCCAACCTTCTCACGGTGGTGTGGTTCTTCTCCAACCATCCTAGAAACTGAGAGGCGTCCACGCTCATCAATTGTTCCCATCGAAGGCATAGGTGGTGCTTGCGCTTCGAATTGTTCGGGGCTCAACAAAACCGCGGTGTTCTTAGACTGGTACGCAGCGGCCATCGCTTCATCGTCTTCCCAGTCTATAGAACCAACAGGCCAATCAGTTTGACAATAAAGGCCCTGTCCACTCACGAACATGTCTCGGAATAGCGACTCTGCAAATAGATCGTGATGAATTGGGTTGTCCCAGTTTACTTCCACCCAACCTAAGAATGGGCCGAAGGCTTGCAAAGCCTGCTCGCATTGGCTTCTCAGATCGGGCGTTAAGTCTGGTATTGCGACGACCCAGACATTCATCTTCCCAAGCATATTTTGAATCTGTTCAACCGGCATACTGGAACCGCACTCAGCCATTGTCTCGGCCAAATCACAGATGATACTCATCAGACGATCTTTGCTAGGAGAATAGGACTGCGATGATGAACTCACACCCAGCTTTCCAACGCGGTCGTCCTTTGTGCTGAGTTCGATTTCAGTAAGTTCATAGCAGTATCGGTGATGCAAAAGTCCGCCTCTCAGGAGCCTTAACGCGGGAGCACTTGGTGTATTCTCAATCACCTTGATTATTGGCGCGGCACACTTGGGGCCAAATATGGAACCCATGTCAGGGTGATCTTCATTAAATAAGAACGCGGTCATAATCTCTGCTTACATTATACATTCTGCAAAACCCGCTAATTGATAGTTGGTCAACTCTGGATCGATTGATGGACTATGCGATCACAACAAATAATTACACCAAGTCGTCAAATTATGGCCTAATTACAAACAAGTAAAGTTTTCCCTAGGCTTGCTGCCTCGCAAAATGCATGTCAAGAGTCAGTAAATTGGGAGAAAAATCTTGATTCCTGAGGTAAAAATTAGGGCAGTTGCTTTAGTACTTTACATCTTCGCTTTGCTCCTCGTTCAGTTTTCACTCATAGATACGGGATTGAAGCCGAACGAGAACGCCATTTGGTTATATGGTGGGATCGCCAGCCTACTTTTCGGCAGCCGTATAATTAATCCGTATTTCACACCACCTTCGGGTGCTTTCATCAACGGCGTAACAGCACTGTTGGCGTTGGTCTCCGCTCTGCCATCAGTATCCCCTTGGTCAACCGATGCCTATGTGCTCGGAACGACCATCGGTTTTTGCGCAACCGTCTCACTAGTCTCCATCCTCTTGTTGATTTTCCGCCCTCCCTTGAGTGACGAGCCGTCAACAACTTGGCGAGTTTTTGAACGAGCTGTAGTCAGCTTAGGGAGCCCTAACATCCTATTCGGTGTCCTCATCGCATCTGCGGCATGGCTATTCCATCGTGATGCCCAGGTGGAAGTATTTGCGATCCTTGTCACATTCTTAATCATTACAGTTTTCCGTCCGGTGGAGGCGTTATTCAAGTACGGCCTGTGGTTCCTGAACCGGCCGAAGCCTATCGATCGAGCTGACCTAATCGGCTCGGTGGCAGCGCACCAGTCGCCCGGAATAGTCCTAGTTCGACAGGCCGAGGCGCGCACAATTGCCCAAGGAACACCAATGGTACTCTCTGACCAGCACGGTCCACTTCAGTTAGGTGTAGCCCTCAATTACGTCGGGCGCGATGAAGGCAATCTTCTTAGAGTTCTCACCACATCGCTACCCAATCGCCTTGCAGCACTACACGATGTCAACACTTATGCTGCGGATAGCATGGCGGTGTCTATCACAGTAACTGACGAAGATAAGGCTGACATTCGGGCGCTCCAATGGATCGACCGCTTATGCGGAATTGTAGATACGGAAACGATCCCAGAGTACCTGCAGTTTGAGGTCATCAACGAGGCTGGGTTGGCTGAGGGTTCACTAGTTGAAGCGCGGATCGGGGACAACCAGAGTGTAATTTATCAGGTGGTGGACGGTGTAACCCGTGATGAAGTTGTCCAACAGAAGAACAAGTACGGTTATGCGCGGGCAAAGGCCCGCAAGATTGGCACTTGGGACAATGACGGTCGGCGGTTTTGCCATGTGCCTTGGATGCCTCGAATGAATGCCCCAGTTTTTTTGCTCGAGGAGCCCGAAGATGGCCCAGTAGACGACTGCATAGGACACTTCCCGGACACTCCATATGGTGTCCGTCTCAATTCATCTGAGTGCGTAACACACAACACAGCGATCCTCGGCATTCTCGGTGTGGGAAAGAGCTATCTTGCAATTGAGCTAGTCGAGCGAATGATTGCGCAGGGCATTAAGGTGGTCTGCCTCGACTTGACCAATCAATATGATGACCTCCTCGGGGACTTTATTGACCCAGCCCACGAGCAAGTCCGGCGTGATGCACTTGCGGCGGCTGGGCAAGGTGGCGTCGCACATCAGAACAAGGAGCAAGGAGGCTCAAGACACCGCTTCAAACAAGCTGTGTACGGGAAAATGCGAGAATTCATGGCTCCCGCCGACGACCATTATTTGTGGGTGATCAATCCAGCTCAGTTTCGCGTGACGAAACAGGTGTCTGGGATGTATCAGGGCAACGCAGACCTAGCTCACCTAACGCCGTCTGAAATCACCGCAATCTTTTCTGATGCGGCGTTGTTTGTGTCGCAAGAACTCGGGATGACCGACGAAGCGCGTCTTTGCCTAGTTTACGAAGAGGCCCACTCGCTAGTTCCAGAGTGGAATTCAGTCGCAGCTGAAGGCGACAAGATGGCCACAGCGACGAGTGCTCGAGCTATCCTTCAAGGTCGGAAGTACGGACTCGGTTGCTTGCTCATCACACAGCGAACGGCCAACGTGACAAAGACAATCCTCAACCAATGCAACACCATCTTCGCCATGCGGACCTTTGATGACACAGGCAAGGACTTCCTAGGTAACTATATTGGATCGGACTACGCAGCCGTACTTCCTTCGCTGCAGCCGCGCCACGCAGTGGTTTTCGGGAAGGCGTCTTCGTGCGAAAACCCGGTACTAATCAAACTAAACGATCAGGACGCTTTCCGTGCGAGGTTTCGTCCCGCCAATCCGCCGCGAGAGCCTGCACCTGCGGTGATTCCTGGCGTGGGCGAAGTTGAGGGTGACGATGAAATCGCATAATCCTCAATGACTGCTTTGGGTTCGGCAAAGGCAGATATGAATGGCTGGTGTTGGAGCGCAAAGCGGACTTTGGGGAACGGTTGATAATTCATCTTATGTTGAAGGGGTGGTGGAGCCTGCTTTATCCCCAAAGCTGATACTAATCGCCTAGCGTCTAGATCTTCTTATAACTCGCTTCGTCGCGGTGCATGACCCCTCGCGGTGTTTCTCATCATTTGACCATCAGGCGGTTGTGCCGGAAAGCCAAACACCAACCGCTGTTGTGACCAATCTAGCGGCACTGGCATTTTTAGAAACTCACTCCTTTTCAGTCCTGGTGGATGGGTCCCATCTATAATGGCTGTCACAATATCTGGTGCTAGGTAATTTAGACGAACCAATCTCGAAAAGGCAGCCGGAGCGTGACCCTGTTGACGAGCAATTTGGTCAAACGTCATTTCACGGTTCGCGTAAACGGCCGCTTGTGCATCCCTGGCGTCATCCAGCAGTTTCAATAGTTTCTGATTGGGGTCTGTCATTGAAGCGTTGGATGCAACTGCAATTGGCAAACAAACCTGTCTTGCTTCGCGCACAATCGCAGCAGGAGCATCTAATGGATATGTTCTCGACTGCAATCGTGTAGGTATTTGCCCGCCAGCCTTGAACAAGCCCACTGCATCCCAATCCAACAATCGGCTTAGTTCAAAGCAGGAAACAAAGAGACGTAACCGTTCTCGATCCAGTTCAGCCCGCTTGACAATTGTTCGCACCACTGAGTTAACGGCCTGTGGATCGAGACTGCCCAGCTTGATCGCTATCTGACGGCCTTTGCCCAACAGCATAGAGGTCTTGCCGTCATACTGGCCCAAAGCAGAAATTGCGTCGGATAATGCTGGACGGTCAACCAACAGTCCACGGATCGCCGCCACAGCCAAGGCTTCAACTTCATCGGCACCGGTTCTGACCACCTTTAGTCGCTGACGTTTACCTTCGCGAGAAAGTTCCGTTGCATAATATCGAAATCGCTTCTCTTTTCTCTCGACAAGCTCAGGGTGCATTCTGCGATTATAGGTATCAAATAGAATTCCTTGAAGCATAGCGCTTGTGCGTCTTCTGGGAATTTGACACTCGTGTCGTTCCGCTCTTCTTGTCTGAACGCGATCCCATTGGGCTTGCGTTACAATTGCATCATGTTCGCCCTCATACCATTGACCGTCATAGTCGACTTTACCCAGATAAAGGGGGTTTGTGAGAACCCGGTGCAATATTCCGGGACCGAACAAATGTCCTCCCTCAGCGCGACCAGCCTGTGTTATTCGAACCTTGTTGTGGACGCCTTCGGCGCGCAATTGTTGTAGCAGACTGTTGCCTGACCTAGCCTTGGGGTAACGTTCGTAGATGTCACGGACGATCTTTGCTTCTGGCTCAAATATTACCAATTTTTTATCGACTTTGTCATAGCCGAAGGGTGCTCTGCCTCCGGTCCATTTTCCTTTGCGCTTGAGAACCGCAAACTTATCCCTGATGCGATCTGCCATCAGCTCTCGTTCAAATTGCGCGAATGTCAAAAGTACATTTAGAACCAAACGGCCCATACTATCGGATGTGTCAAACGCTTGGGTAATACTGACAAAAGCAACGTCGAATCGCTGGAAGGTGTCAATCAACCGAACAAAATCCAGCAACGAACGCGATAAACGATCGATTTTGTAGATAACAACAACATCAATGCGTCCATCCTCAATATGAGCCATCAGCTTTTGAAGGGCGGGGCGGGAGAGATTTGCTCCTGATCGCCCTCCATCATCATATTGTTCGGCAAGCTCCACCCATCCTCGGTGACGTTGACTGCGAATATACGCTGAGCAGGTATCGCGTTGGGCTTCCAGAGAATTGACTTCCCGATCGAGTCCCTCTTCCGTGCTTTTGCGAGTGTAAATTGCACAGCGGACGATTGGCTTGGCTTCTTCGCTTTCCACAAAACCACCCTATTGGGTTCTACCTCAACTCCCGTAAGCCATAAATAAACAACATTACGGTTTTCTGAAATGTAAGCCCGAAAATGGTGATAGGCTTGATCCTTGTCCCGATGAAGTGGGGCCCTTGGTCGGACTCCCATCGGCCAGCCAATTCTTGGTTGGTCAACATCATTCCGAAGCGTGATTGTCTCAGATGTTTACCTGGTGATCTTGACTTTGGGAACGGATCAGAACCAAGCCATTCGATGAAGAGAGGAGAGCAATTTGGAAAGCGAACTGCTTTACCACGTTCGCATGAATTTCAGTTGGGTTCTTCTCATGTCTACAATATCCCGAAATCGGACCTTCAACCAGCCAACCACACTATAGGCAATACAGTCGATGAGTATTTACGCAACAAAGTCGCGGCCTCCTCAATATGTCGCCCGGACGTAGCTATGTCGTCCAGCAGCAGGATTGGGACGCTAGGTTTCTTGATGAGCCGCATGCGTGGTCGAGAAAGGTTGGTCTTTGGATGAGAGCTACCCGCTGAGGGAAGAGAGGCGAAAGTTTGCGAGTAGGGGAGATCAAGTTGTTCGGCGACTAATGGTGCTACTCTACTGATCAGACATTTTTTTCCGCTATGTCCACACGGTACATTTGTCACTATCTTAACTGTGTCCGTTCCGTGCAAACGGGTTGTTGCCTGCGCCAAATCAACGGCCATTTGCTGCTCAAGATTTGTAGAGCCATAAGCTTTAATGGCTCGCATCGCTTTTATTTGTTCCGCTTTGATCGTTTTGCGCCATTTATAGACCGCCAGATATTCTATTTCCTTGCGCCTCAACAATCGCCGGTCATTGATCAACGTGTTCATTAAAAAGTCGCTGACTATGTTCCTATCGTCAATTTCCCGCACAAATTCCTGACCGTTATCCTGAAAAAAGGCGGATGAAGAGGAATCAATTTTATCCAATTCCACATCATCCATCAAATTTGAAAAATCCAGCAACAGCGATAGCTCGTTCGCACAAACGTCCGCCAGCCGGGATAGGATCTTCAAACGAAAGCCCTGTTCGCGCATCTTGCCCGGGACAGGATCACAACACATGATTGTAAAGATCGTGTCTGACCAGCTTGTAAGCAAAGGTGAATTGGCAACATAACGCCATTTGGCCACATCTTGAATGAATTTCTCATCCTGCAGCCACGGATCATTGAGAGCGTCCTGGACTTCAAATTCATTGACGATCTGGCGCTGCCATTTCGTACCCAGATCAAACTCATTCCATCGCAGTCTGGCAGATAGTGGAACGCCAACAGATGAAATTATGTCTGCACGACCATCCGTCCACGCGACGAGCATGGCGTCAGAGCAGCCGGTTAGGTCGACAACACAATCCAGCAAGTGCGTTAACAGCGATGCTGCTTCACGCTTTCCAAATTCCATCAATCTAATGGAATCGTCTGAACGATTTAAAGAACTGACCCGATGACTCGAGCCGGAAAAAACATCCGATTTCGACATTTTACTATGCCCCTAGTAAAATTCTACTAATCCAGTTTCGAAGCGCGACGCTTAAACATGGGACAATTCAATGGATTAAGCAACGCACTCGCATTTACAATTTCGGACAGAGAAGATCAGAATTACAGCCATAATGGATCAGTTTGACCGAGTTTTGCTTTCATCCCGCGCTAGCGGACCAAGACCGTTGAGCTTTTCACTCAATGTCGACTTTGCATCCAAAGCGGACAATACTTGCGATAGACTGAAAATGAATGGCCGAGGCAGTCACCCCGGCCATCTTAAACTCTCAACACTTAGGCTCAGTCTATTTCTTAGGCTTCTTGTTGGCGTTCTTGAACATCTCTTTCGTATATTCAGATGGGCTTATGGCCGTCTCGCCTGTTTCGCCCGCCGCAATTTCTTCTGCGGTCAAAAATTTCACTGCGAAGGCCAGGGCGTTGGTTTTGCCCCAACTCATAGCAGTGATGTGGCTGTCGCCGTAGGTTGCGTTGACCACTGCATCTGCGCCCATTTTTTCCCCGCGTTCCCAAAGCTCATTGTATATTTTTTGTTGCGAAGGTTCTTTGCTGAAGATGGTTGCCTTACGCACGCCTGCTCTGACTGGCCCAACAATCTTGTAAGGTTTGTCCGTAATATCATACGGGAAAACAGGAACACCCATCTCTTCATTGACCACAATAAAGTCTGTTTTTTCACCTGCATTTACCGCCATTGGTTGGACAGCCAGAAAAAAGCCTGCTGCTAGCAATGTTGCCAATCGATTGGTGTTCATATTCATTCCCCCATTGTTAAATATGCAGCGTAATTTCTATGTAACGACAGACAAGTCAATGACTATTTGACCCTGGTTTCATGTTGAGCCAAGAAGTACTGAATATATTGCGGGGGAGCATATGATCATTGAATTGGTTTTCGTTTTGGGGGTTCAGTCGTTAGCTCCGACTGAAGCGGAGGATACAGCTCCAGTCGAAGCTGCATCAAAAGTTGAAGATCAAGAGATTGAGATAGAAGTTCGGGCACCTTGGATACTTCCAGCTGACACTCCCGTTCACCTGATGGTTCTCAATGAAGTCACCACGAAAAGCCATCAGGCTGGTCACAAGTTCAAACTCAGAGTGAATAAACCCGTTATGCTTGACGGACAGGTGGTCATTCCCGTTGGTGCCACGGCATGGGGAGAGGTTACATCTGCAGATGACAGTGGTAATGTCGGGAAATCTGGAAAGTTGGCTGCTAATCTTCTCTATGTTGAAGCCAATGGATCGAAATATTCCATTTCGGGAGGCACCACGTCCAAGGGAAAGAGCGGAACGGCAGAGACAGTGATGGGTGTTCTTGCACTCGGTCCGTTTGGTTTGTTTGCAAAGGGCAACAATGCCAAGATTAAAGCTGGCGAGCTAATGACGGCGTTCACAGTCGATGACGTTGAGATTCCGCGCGATGAATAAGCTTATGCTGCTATCTGCGATTGCCGGACTGTTTACGCTGATCGCCGAACCCGTATCCGCTCAAACTCCGGATGCATCGGTTACGACTGCTACAATTCCTGCGGGTACGGAAATTCCAATGGTCATGGGTGAAGCTATTTCTTCCAAGACGCACGTTAAGGGCGACCTGTTTCATTTGCTCACAACCCAACCGTTAGAAATTGATGGTGCAGAGATAATTCCAAAAGACACACGGGTTATGGCCGAACTTGTCAAAGCTACCAAAAAGGGAGCTTTTGGAAGATCAGGCAAACTGGAAGCGCGGTTGCTATATGCAGAACTGGAAAACAGAACTTTGAGGTTGCAGGGAACTATCGGTGCACGCGGCAAGGGAGGGACGACTGAAACCGTTCTTGCAGCGATTGCAATTGGGACGCTTGCCTTTGTGGTTACAGGGAAAAGCGCCAATATTAAAAAGGGAACCGAGCTAAGTGGCTATTTGACTTCGGCTGCCACACTGCGTTTGTCTGGCAACTAAATGATGTTCTTATAATCAAATAAGAATCTGGGACTATCCAAGATATCTCGAACGCGGATATCGAATAGATATAATGGCTGAATATAAGTGAACAGCGGAAGCTTGTTTGACTGTTCCGGCCATTTTTAATCGCAATTCGACTCTTTAACTTTTGTGAGTCATGATCCCTCACAGGGGGAGTATATGCGTTTCAATTTACTCATTTTCAGCTTTGCAATTTCGATACTTCCTTTGGCGGGAGGTCAAAACGCTTCCGCTCATGGGGGTAGGACCGCCGCTGATGGCTGTCACAATGATCGAAAAAATGGCGGCCGCCATTGTCATAGGGGCAGTACGAGGCCTCAGGCAGTCAAGCGTTCCAACGAATCCACTTATTACCCAAATTGTACCGCGGCTCGAAACGCCGGTGCGGCACCCGTCCGTCGCGGCCAGCCAGGCTATGGCACACATCTGGACAGAGACAGGGATGGTATCGGGTGCGAGTAAAATCGAAGTATCGAATAGAAATGTCGCTTGATGCCAGAAAGAAGCTCAAAGACACCCTGTTCATTGTGACGGCGATGGCATTTCTGGGTCTCATAGTTGCTTGGCCGATATACGGTTGGGTAACGGATGGCTGAATTATCTGATAGGCCATACCAATGTTAGTTCAATTTCTTGCACTGGTTGCCGCTGGGCAGTCATTCACTTGTACACCTGTTAGAGTTTGGGATGGTGACGGCCCCATATGGTGCGCAGAAGGCCCAAGAGTTCGACTATTAGGCATTGCAGCAAGGGAAATGGACGGATCATGTTCCAACGGTCATCCATGCCCCAATGCCAGTGCGGAGCAAGCAAGGGATACGCTGGTTAGCTTTGTAGGTAAGCCAACTGGTAAAAGCGAACATGGCCATATCATTGTTGAAGGCCCACCGCTCAAATGTGTTTCTGTTGGAAGTGCTGGCGGTAAAAGAACTGCAGCTTGGTGCGTTTCTTCAAGCGCAGGAGACCTGTCATGCGCCATGGTAAAAAGTGGACATGCAAAGAAGTGGATGCGTTATTGGGGCGATCACCGTTGCTAGAGAGTCAGTGTCAGTCGTCAGATAAAATGAGACAGATGTGTCATTCACTTTGGTGAGAGTTTGGCACCATCTGGTTGGTCGATATTAAGCTGCCAGCTTGCTGTGAAGCAAGCGTCGTTTTCTAAATGTGAGTTGTTTGATCCTTTCTCTTTGTTTGATGATGGATTGAGCTCTGCCGAAGTAGGCATCTGCAGGTGTTACGTTATTGAGGCTCTCATGATAACGCTCGTGATTGTAATGCTCGACGAACGCCTCGACCTGCTTTTCCAGATCACCGGGTAGATAATAGTTTTCCAGCAGGATGCGGTTCTTCAAGGTCTGGTGCCAGCGCTCGATCTTGCCCTGTGTCTGGGGATGGAACGGTGCACCGCGAACATGGCGCATCTTTCGATCCTTGAGCC